>JBFLYG010000021.1:0-103156 GCA_040756765.1 Pseudomonadota bacterium
CGAGCCGGCCAAGGACGAAGCCAAGACTGAGCCCAAGACTGAGCCCAAGGTCGAACCAAAGACCGAGCCGGCCGCTGCGCCCGCTCCGGCAGAAGCCTCGGCGAAGCCCGACGTGAAGCCGGAGGCCAAGCCCGAGAGCAAGCCGGCGGTCGCGGCGCCTGCGGCGAGCGAGAAGGCGATCGACGCCGGGGTGCCGATGCCGGAGCCGGCCAACGTGCCGCCGCCGACCGCGGCCGACATCAAGCCGGAGCCGGTCAGAAGCGCTCCTGAGAAGACCACTCCTGAGAACACTTCTTCGGAAAAGGCTGCGACCGAGAGCACTGCGCCGGCGAGCGCCGCATCCGAGGCGCCTGCCAGACCGGCCGACACCGAGGCCAAGCCCGCGGCGCCTGCCGCGGCTTCGCCGGCCCCGGCAGCCACCCAGCAGTAACGCCGATCACGGCAGCCAACGCGGCGGAGAGGGAAACCTCTCCGCCGCGTTCGTTTGTGGGCTGTCACGTGCGATGGAAGCTGTCGCCGCGCCGCCGGGCGAGCGTGGTTGGGGGCTGTGCGTGCGCGGGGCGGTCGGCGTGTTCTGGTCCGGCGCGGCCGAACATCGGCGATGTTCATCGCGCGGTGGCCGCATCCCCGAAAAGGCGCGGCCCCGGTCTGGGCAGACCGGGGCCGCGACAGATGATGCGATCGCTTCGCAAGTTCGTCGTGCTTGCGGCAGGCTCGGGAGGCCTGGTGGATTTACTGCGTGTCGCCAGCCGGCGCGCCTTCCTCGTCGTGGTGGGCTTCCGGATCGAAGAACTCGCCCGCGGCGGCCAGCGCCTCGGCGGCGGCGTCCTGGTCCTCCTGGCGGGAGTTGACGTCCTCGCCCCGGTTGATACGCGCGGCTTCATCGGCGCTGCGGGCAACCGTCACGGTGATGCCGGCCTCGACCTCGGGGTGCACGGCGATGCTGACCGGGTGCTGGCCGATCACCTTGATCGGCATGTCGAGCAGCACCTGCGAGCGGTTGACGTTGACGCCATCGGCGGCGAGCGCGGCCATGATGTCGCGCACCGACACCGAGCCGAACAGCTGGCCGGTCTCCGACGCCTGACGCAGCACGACGACGTTCTTGCCGTCGATCTTCTCGGCGACCTTGGCGGCTTCACCCTTGGCCTGCAGGTTGCGGGCCTCGAGATCGGCCTTCATGCCGTCGTACTTCTCGCGATTGTCCTTGGTGGCGCGCAGCGCCTTGCCGCGCGGCAGCAGGAAATTGCGGGCGAACCCGTCCTTGACCTTCACCACGTCGCCCATCTGGCCGAGCTTGGCGACACGTTCCAACAGAATGACTTCCATTTGCGATCTCCTTCGTGTGGGTATTTTCAGAAAACCTGTCAGGATGACAAAGGCGGTGGTTTCAGCCGCTGCGCCTTGCGGCGGCGGAATCCGATGAGCTCGTCGGCGATGCCGAGCAGGGCGACCACGACCAGCGGCCAGCCGAACACCACCACTGCGGCGTAGGTGCTGCCGAGCCACAGCCCGCGCATCGCGGTCGAGCGGGTGAGGGTGTGCAGGACGGCGAAGCCGGTGAAGGCGTAGGCCATCACCAGCGCCGCGGTGACAATCTGCGCGATCATGGCGAGAAGGCCGCCGAGGAAGCACAGCGCCAGCGCCACGGCGAGCGCGACCAGCGTCATCGGCGGCAGCTCAAGGGCCTGCAGCGCGGGCCACGGGCGCGGCAGGCGGCCCGAGGTGCGGGTGATCTTGCCGGCGAGCCAGAGGTTGAGCACGAGCGTTGCGAGCGCGACCATGGTGGCGGCGACCGGAGCGATGGCAGCGAACACCGCGACCACCTTCTCGGTGTCGGCATCCGGACCGCCCTCACGCATGCCGAGCAGGCGGGTGAGGCCGCTCTTGAGGCTGTCGGTGATGCTCGCGGCGTCGAAGCCGAGCGACAGCAGCGCAGTGATGGTGGTGAGCGAGGCGAAGGCGGCCATCCAGGCCAGCAGGCGACCCGGCGGGTACCAGTCGAGCGCCGGCTGCGCGCCGTTTGCGGCCGCCGCCTCGGCGGGGCGCGCCAGCAGGGCGAGATGGCCGAGCCACCAGGCGGGCAAGGCGATGGTGACGGCGAACGCCACCATGTAGGGCAGGCCGAGGACGATGCCGATCAGGAGGCTGGCGGCAATGCCGCCGACGAGCGCAGAGGCTGCGCCCCATCCCAGTGCCGCGACCATCAGCGGCAGGGGAGCGAGGTAGAACAGGACGAGCGAAATCAGCGCGCCCGAAACGATGGACACGAACATCAGCGCCGACGCGCAGCCGGCAGCAACGGCAATGAGGATCTGCGTCATCATCAGCTGTCCCGCTCTCCTTCGAGCGGTTAGAGGTCGTCTCGACCCCAACCATCGGCCGCAGGATCAGTCCGGCAGCCTTATGAAATGCGAAAGCAACAAACGAAAGGGACCGGCGGGCGCGCCGCCGGTCCGGTTCCGCCTCAGCGGATCACGTAGGGAAGCAGACCGAGGAAGCGCGAGCGCTTGATGGCGCGGGCCAGCTCACGCTGCTTCTTGGCGGAGACCGCAGTGATGCGGCTCGGCACGATCTTGCCACGCTCCGACACGTAACGCATCAGGAGCTTGGAATCCTTGTAGTCGATCTTCGGCGCGTTCTCGCCCGTGAACGGGCAGGACTTGCGGCGGCGGAAGAACGGACGGCGTGCACCTGCATCGGCCATGATGATTACTCCTGGGTCTCTGCAGCGGGGGCTTCGTCACGCGGACGGCGCGGACCACGGTCGCCACGGAAGCCGCCTTCACGGTCGCCACGGAAGCCACCGCCTTCGCGGTCGCCACGGAAGCCGCCGCCACGATCGTCACGATCGCGGTCGCGCTCGGCCTTGCGCATCATCGCCGAGGGACCTTCCTCGAGCTCGTCGACGCGCACGGTCAGATAGCGGATGATGTCTTCGTTGATCCGCTCCTGGCGCTCGATCTCGCTCACCACCGCGGCCGGGCCGTCGATGTTGAACATCACGAAGTGCGCCTTGCGGTTCTTGTTCATGCGGTAGGTGAGGGAGCGAATACCCCACGACTCGGTCTTGGTGACCTTGCCGCCGAGGCCCTCGATCACGCCGGTGAGCTGCGTGGTGAGCTCCTCGACCTGCTGGGCGCTCGCATCCTGGCGCGCGAGAAACACATGCTCGTAAAGAGGCATGGACGTCCTTTCCTGGTTGGTGTGACGCTTTCGGCGGCAAGCCCTTCGAGCCCTTCGGGAAAGGCTCGACTGCTCAGAAGGCGGGAACACGGGACGTCGGGCGATCAGCCCTGCCGCATCAATCAATGAAAAGGATTGGTGAGGTCGTCCGTTCAGCTCCCGGCCGGAAGCTCACGAATGCCGGGCCTTATACGGGATATTCGTGGGAACGCAAGGTGAAACCTAGGTTTCCGGGCGGTGCGGGGTGGTTTCTGGTCGGCTGGGCGAGTGAATTCGGGGCGGAGCAGGGCGGTAACGGTCCGAAAGCGTGCTTGATCTATTTGTTTGTCTATCATACAAATAAGCTAGGAGCTGATCCATGGCCTCGGAGCCCGTTCGCGACCTGACCGATGCGCCCAAGCATGCCACCCGGGCCACCCGCTCGACCGGGCAGCGCACACGGTCGCGCCTGCTGGATGCTGCGAGCAGCCTGTTCAAGGCCCGCGGGTTGAACGCGGTGTCGATCGCCGACATCGCGGCTGCCGCCGACGCCTTTCCCAGCCAGATCACCTACTACTTCCGCACCAAGGAGGCGCTGTTCGTCGAAGCGGCCTGCCGTGACGTACTGCACGCCGCCCACGCGGCCGAGGAGGCCGCTCACGGCGCTGCCACGCCGGAGGGTTACACGCGGGCGCTTGTGGATGCGGTGATGCGCACCGATGCGCTGGGCTTCTTCGTCGAGGCGATGACCCTGACACGGCGGCGGGCGGACCTGATGCCGCTGATCGCGCGCACGGTCGAGCGGCTGCACCAGGAAGGCCAACGCGCCTATGCCGGTGAGATGCAGGCCAGAGGCTGGCGCTCGCGGCGCGATCCGGCCACCAGCGCCCAGAAATTCTGGACCATCGCGGTCGGCGTGACCCTCGAGGGTCAGGCCATGGGACGGACGGTGGACGATCTCGCCGCCGACATGCTGCGGCTGCTGGAGACCCAGGCGGATGCGGTGGCGGCGGGGCGGGCGCCGCTGCGCCTCGTCGATCGCGACGACGCAACAGACAACCCGGCCGAACAATCAGAACAGAACGGGGAGGACCATCGATGACCGCGCTTCGCATTCGCGCCCGCGACCTGATGACCGATGCCGAACTGGTCGAGGTGCGTACGCGCTCGTCCTGGAAGGGCATTGCGCTGATCGCTCATGCCTGGGCGCTGATCGGCGGGGCCATCGCGCTGGTCGCGTGGTGGCCCAATCCGCTGACCTATCTGCTGGCGGTCGCGATCATCGGCTCGCGGCAGCTCGGGCTCGCGATCCTGATGCATGACGGCGCCCATGGCAGCCTCGCTGACGGCGACAAGCTCAACATGTTCGTGAGCCAGTGGTTCTGCGCTTATCCGATTTTCGCGGAGACGCGTGCCTACCGCCGTTACCATCTGCAGCACCATGCCCACACCCAGCAGGACGACGATCCGGATCTCGTGCTGTCGGCGCCGTTCCCGATCACCGAGGCGAGCTACCGGCGCAAGTTCATCCGCGACATCACCGGACAGACCGGCTACCAGCAGCGCAAGGCGCAGCTCCTCAACGCGCTCGGCGAGCCGGCATGGCCGCTGCGCCAGCGGCTTGCGCATTTCGGCGACAAGCTCGGGCCGCAGGTCGCCATCAACGCCGTGCTGTTCGCGCTGATGGCGCTCGCCGGCGTGTGGTGGGCGTATCCGCTGCTGTGGCTGGTGCCGCTCTTGACCTGGATGATGGTGATCACCCGCATCCGCAACATCGCCGAGCATGCGGTGGTGCCAGACAGCACCGATCCCTTGCGCAACACCCGCACCACGCGCGCCGGCTTTCTCGAACGGCTGTTCGTGGCGCCGTACTACGTGAACTATCACCTCGAGCACCACCTGCTGTTCTACGTGCCCTGCTACAACCTGCCGCGGGTGCACGCGATCCTGTCGCGCGGGCCGCATGCGGGGCGCATGGAGGTGCAGCCCGGGTATCGCGCGGTGCTGCGTCTCGCCACGGCGAAGCCCGCCAACGAGGATCGCCCGGGCGAGATCGTCAGCAACGCGCGGCGGGCGCAGGCCGGCACCCGCATGAGCGGCGACCAGGCGGCGTCGGGGTTCTGACGCCGCGCGTGGCCGCGTTGCTTCAGCGCCCGGCGTAGGCCGGCGGGCGGCGCGCGATCCAGGCCGCGAGGCCTTCGCTGAGATCGTGCGTCGGCACCATGGCCGCGAACTGCTCGCTCTCGACCAGCAGGCCTTCGCCGATACTGACATTGAGACCGCGCGTCACCGCGGTGATGACGCTGCGCACCGCGAGCGGCGAGTGGCGCAGGATGCGGCCGGCGAGGCCGCGCGCCGCACTCAGCAGTTCGTCATGCGGCACCACCGCATTGACGAGGCCGAGGCTCAGCGCCTGCTGCGCCGTGAAGGGATCGCCGGTGAGCAGCAGCTCCAGCGCGCGCTTGCGCCCGGCAAGGCGCGGCAGCCGCTGGGTGCCGCCGAAGGTCGGCGGCATGCCGATGTTGATCTCGGGCTTGGCGAACATCGCGCGGTCGCTGGCAACTGCCAGATGCACCGCTTCCGTGATCTCGCAGCCGCCGCCGTAGGCGAGGCCGTTGACCGCGGCGATCACGGGCTTCGGGAAGGCCTCCAGCCGTGCGGTCAGGGCCTGCCCACGCCGCACGAAGTCGCGCACCGCGGTGTTCGGACCGTGCGGCACGCTCTGCGAGAACTGGTGGATGTCCGCGCCGGCGGAGAACGCGCGGTCGCCGGCGCCAGTGAGGATCACGGCGCGGACGTCGGGGGCGACCTCGAGCGCATCGAGCGTGGCCATCAGGCTGTCGATCAGCTCATAGCTCAGCGCATTGAGCTTGTGCGGCCGATTCAGCGTCACCAGCGCGATGGGATCGTCGATCTCGACGAGGATGGGAGTGGACATGCGGGCCTCCATGCAAGGGCGTGGGATGGCGTCACGCTAGAGCGCCGGTCGCGTTGTGTATACTCACTGGTAGGTATACATTGACGCCATGCCGAGATCCTCCGACGTCACCCGCGCCCGTATCGTCACTGCCGCGTCGAAGCTGTTCTACGACGAGGGAATCCGCAGCGTCAGCGTCGATGCGGTGGCCGAGAAGGCCGGCGTCACCAAGCGCACGCTGTACTACCATTTCCAGAGCAAGGACGATCTCGTGGCGGCCTATCTCGCCGCTCGCGATCAGCCCAACCTCGAATTGTTCAAGCGCTGGTTCGCACAGACCGAAGGAGACGTCGCGGCAAAGGTGCGCGGCATCTTCCGTCAGCTCGCGCGCTCGGCCCGCCATCCGAAATGGAAGGGCTGCGGTTTCCTGCGCACCTCGGCCGAGCTCGCCAACATGCCGGGGCATCCGGCGATGCGGATCGGCGCCGCACACAAGAAGAAGTTTGAGGCCTGGCTCGGCGAGGTGTTCGCCGGGGAGGAGCTGGCGGTAGCGGGGGAACTCGCCCGGCAGGTGCTGCTGCTGCTCGACGGCTCCTTTGCGGTGGTCTTGTTGCACCGTGATGCGTCCTACATGGACACGGCCGGCGAAGCGGCCTTTGCGCTGGTTTCAGGCGCGCTCGGCAGCCAGCGAGCCCGCCCGGTCCGCCGGGAGGCGTCCACAGGACGGGCGCGGGGGCATTGACAGGATGGTCCCGATTGGTGTGGTGGTTCGTTTTTTCCAAGGGACAGCAGGATGACGGCAGCGTTCACGTTCCCCGGACAGGGGTCTCAGGCGGTGGGAATGGGCAAGGCGCTGGCGGAGGCGTTTCCGGCCGCGCGGGCGGTGTTCGACGAGGTCGATGCCGCGCTCGGCGAGAAGCTGACCGCGACCATCTGGGAGGGCCCGGCCGAAACGCTGCAACTCACCGAGAACGCCCAGCCGGCGCTGATGGCGGTGTCGCTGGCGGCGCTGCGGGTGCTGGAGAGCGAGGCGGGCGTCACGGTGCGCGGCAACGCCGCCTTCGTCGCCGGCCACTCGCTCGGCGAATATTCCGCTCTCGCCGCGGCGGGCGCACTGTCGATCACCGACACTGCACGGCTGCTGCGCATCCGCGGCCGCGCCATGCAGAAGGCCGTGCCGGTCGGCGTCGGCGCCATGGCGGCGCTGCTTGGCCTTGATTATGAGGCTGCGGTGGCGGTCGCCGCCGAGGCCGCGCAAGGCCAGGTGTGCGACGCGGCCAATGACAATGGCGGTGGCCAGGTGGTGGTGTCCGGCCACAAGGAGGCGGTGGATCGCGCGGTCGAGATCGCCAAGGGCAAGGGCGCCAAGCGCGCCATGCTGCTGCCGGTGTCTGCGCCGTTCCACTGCAAGCTGATGCAGCCCGCCGCCGACGCCATGGCCGAGGCGCTGAGCGGCGTCGGCATCCAGACGCCGGTGGTGCCGGTCGTCGCCAATGTGCTGGCGTCGGCGATCACCGATCCCGAGGAGATCCGTCGCCGCCTGATCGAGCAGGTCACGGGCACGGTGCGCTGGCGTGAGTCCGTCGCTTTCATGGCGGGGCAGGGCGTCAAGCTGTTCGTCGAGATCGGCGCCGGCAAGGTGCTGTCGGGTCTCGTCAAGCGGATCGCCGATGGCGCGGTCGGCATGGCTGTCGGCGCCCCCGGAGACATCGCCGCCGCCAAGGACGCGATCGCCGCGCAGGGCTGATCGACAAAAGGGCTGATCGACAAAATACTGCCCGATGCGTCAGGTCGGAGGATCGGCCGGGCGCGTTGGCAGGGCCTCGGGCGCGGCAGCCGCGCCCGGGATCGCAGTCTCGCTTTCATCCTTGAGGTCGATGCCGGTCAGGCCGCGTTGCAGCGCCGCGCGCGCGAGCCATGCGAGCTTGAACGCGGCCGCGGCATAGCCAAGTCCTTCCGGCCGGATGTTGGAGATGCAGTTGCGCTCGGCGTCGCTGCGGCTCGCAAACGGCGCATGGGTGAGGTAGACGCCGAGGCTGTCCGGCGAACTGAGGCCGGGCCGTTCGCCGATCAGCATGATGGCGAGCCGCGCATCGAGCAGTTCCGCGACGTCGTCGGCGAGCGCGACGCGGGCCTGGGTTGCGATCACCACCGGCGCAAAGCGCATCTGCGGAAGCAGCGGACGGAGCGCGGCGAGCAGCGGCGGCGCATGACGCGCGACAGCGAGCGCGGAGAGACCGTCGCCGACGACGATGGAGATGTCGCAGGGGCCCGCCGCGCGTGCGCGCAGGGCCTCACGATCGGAGGCTGCCAGCCGGCGGCCGAGGTCGGGCCGGCGCAGGTAGGCTGCGCGGTCCGGGGCTTGGCTGCTGACGGTCGCGACCGGCCAGGATTGCGCCGCGAGTGCCGAGATCAGCGTCGGCACGTCGAGGGCGGCATGCACGGCATCGCGCGCCATGGCGTGGGCCCAGCCGAAGCGCAGCACCTCGTCGGTGGGCAGGCCCGTGCCGGCACGGCCAAGCGCCAGGCGGGCTGGCGTGACACGCCGCCACTCGTCCCAGGGGCTCGGGGTGACCGGATCTTTCGTCATGCCATCAGGCCCTTGAGGCGGGACATGCCGCCGAGCAGCGGGTTGGCTGTCGGCGGGCGCAGCCGCCCGGCCGCGTCGGTGATGCCGAGGCGCTGCAGCCAGGCTTCGAATTCGGGCGCGCGCTTGAGGCTAAGGGTGTCCCGGAGAAACAGCGCGTCGTGGAACGAGGTGCTCTGATAGTTCAGCATCACGTCGTCCGCACCGGGCACGCCCATGATGAAGGTGACGCCGGCCGCGCCCAGCAGCACCAGCAGGGTGTCCATGTCGTCCTGGTCGGCTTCGGCATGGTTGGTGTAGCAGACGTCGCAGCCGAGCGGCAGTCCGAGCAGCTTGCCGCAGAAATGATCCTCGAGCCCGGCGCGGATGATCTGCTTGCCGTCGTAGAGATATTCAGGGCCGATGAAGCCGACCACGGTGTTGATCAGCAGCGGCGCATAGCGCCGGGCGAGGCCGTAGGCGCGCGCCTCGCAGGTCTGCTGGTCGACGCCGCCATGGCCGTCGGCCGACAGCGCGCTGCCCTGGCCGGTCTCGAAATACATGACGTTGTCGCCGATGCTGCCGCGCTTGAGTGCGCGGGCGGCGGCGTGGGCCTCATCGAGCAGATCGATGGTCACGCCGAACGCGCGATTGGTCTTCTCGGTGCCGCCGATCGACTGAAACACGAGGTCGACCGGCGCGCCGGTCCGCATCAGCTGCAGGGTGTTGGTGACATGGGTCAGCACGCAGCCCTGGGTCGGGATGTCGAAGCGCTGGATCACCTCGTCGACCAGCCGCAGCAGGTCGCCGAGCGCCGGCAGGCTGTCGGAGGCCGGGTTGATCCCGATCACCGCGTCGCCCGATCCCATCAGCAGGCCGTCGAGGATCGCAGCCGCGATGCCGCGCGGGTCGTCGGTCGGATGATTGGGCTGCAGGCGCACCGCCAGATGGCCGGGCAGGCCGATGGTGTCGCGAAAGCGTGTGACCACAGCGCATTTGCGCGCCACCGCGATCAGATCCTGGTTGCGCATCAGCTTGCTGACGGCGGCCACCATTTCCGGCATCAGTCCGGAGGCGAGGGCGGAGAGGGCCTCCGTGGTCGCGAGGTCCGACAGCAGCCAGTTGCGGAAGTCGCCCACGGTCAGGTGTGCCACCGGCGCGAACGCCGCGCTGTCGTGGCCGTCGATGATCAGGCGGGTGACGCTGTCGTCCTCATAGGGGACGAGGGCCTCCGTGAGGAATTGCTTCAGCGGCGTTTCGGCCAGCACATGGCGCGCGGCCATGCGCTCCTGCGCGGTCGCCGCGGCGAGGCCGGCGAGCTGATCGCCCGAGCGCTCGGGGCTGGCGCGAGCCAGGACCTGCCGGAGATCGTCGAACACGAAGAGCTGCGAGGCGATGGTGGCTCGGTAGCGCATCGATCCCTGCCGAGGGGTGAGTGGTGCGCCCGCCGCGGCGCCTGGGTCCAGACTAGGATCAAACGCAGGGGCTTGTCTCTGCGATCCCGGCCACGGCGGGTGGCGGTGGGCGGCCATGACCAGCTATTATGCAAAGGAAATGCCACCGCCCGGGCCTCCGGCAGCATTGACGGCGGGCGTTTGCTTGCGGCAAACCGGCGCCAACCATTTGACTGAAGGCATCGAAGGAAACAGACCATGTTCGACCTGACCGGCAGGACCGCCCTGATCACCGGCGCGACCGGCGGCATCGGCGGCGCCATCGCCAAGGCGTTGCACGCCCAGGGCGCAACGATCGCCATTTCCGGCACCCGCCGCGAGGTGCTGGACGCTCTGGCCGCGGAGATCGGCGACCGCGTCCATGTGCTGCCCTGCAATCTGTCTGACGCGGAGGCGGTCGAGGCCCTGGTGCCGTCCGCCGAGCAGGCCATGGGCCAGCTCGACATCCTCGTCAGCAACGCAGGCATCACCCGCGACAACCTGTTTGTGCAGTTGCGGGATGAAGACTGGAGCACGGTCATCGACGTCAACCTGACGGCCACCTTCCGGCTCGCCCGCGCCGCCACCAAGCTGATGATGCGCAAGCGGTTCGGCCGCATCATCGCGATCACCTCGGTGGTCGGGGTGACCGGAAATGCCGGGCAGGGGAATTATGCCGCCTCCAAGGCCGGCCTGATCGGCATGATCAAGTCGCTGGCCCAGGAATATGCCCGCCGCAACGTGACCGCGAACTGCATTGCGCCGGGCTTCATCGCGACGCCCATGACCGACGTGCTCAACGAGAAGCAGCGCGAGGCGGTGCTTGCAAAGGTGCCGGCGGCCCGGCTCGGGACGCCCGACGATATTGCCGCAGCCGCCGTGTATCTCGCGTCGAACGAAGCGGGCTACGTGACCGGCCAGACGCTGCACGTCAACGGCGGAATGGCAATGATTTGAAGCCTGTATGAGGGTTTTCAACGGTTTTTAGTGGCTTTCCGTCGGCTGGTTTCCCGGCGGGAAGTATGCTAACCGGGCGGCAATCGGGTGGGGACAAGAACGCCATTGCAGGTTTCCAAAACCCTGTATATTGCCGTGGCTGAACCGGTCGCCGTTTCTGGGGCCACGCGGGCTGCTTGTGCGGCCTGCTGGGAACGAGCGGAACTGGCAGCAGGGGTTTCTGGCGAGTCGACGTACCCGATGGCTCTTGCCGCTTTGCGGTCGAGTCCAATGGAACAAGCACGAGGTTGAAATGAGCGAGATTGGCGAGCGGGTTAAGAAGATCGTGGTCGAACACCTTGGTGTCGAGCCCGAGAAGGTTGTCGACAATGCGAGCTTCATCGACGATCTCGGTGCGGACAGCCTCGATACCGTCGAGCTGGTGATGGCGTTCGAGGAAGAGTTCGGCTGCGAAATTCCCGACGATGCAGCAGAAACCATTCTGACTGTCGGCGACGCCACCAAGTTTCTCGAGAAAAACGCAAAGAGCTGACGGCCGCCTAAGGCGTCGCAGAAGCCGGCCGGACCGTTGCCACGGTCGACCGGCTTCTTGCCATCTGCCCCAGCCGCCGCAGTGGAGTTGAAAACATGAGACGGGTTGTCGTCACCGGCCTCGGCATGGTCTCGCCACTCGGCTGTGGCGTCGAAACGACGTGGCAGCGCATCATCAAGGGCGAGTCCGGCGCGCGGAAGGTCGAAAGCTTCGACGTGTCCGATCTGCCGACCAAGATCGCCTGCATGGTCCCGCGCGGCGACGGCAGCAACGGCACCTTCAATCCCGACCTGTGGATGGATCCGAAGGACCAGCGCAAGGTCGATGATTTCATCGTCTACGCGATGTGTGCCGCCAAGCAGGCGCTCGACGACGCCAACTGGCATCCCGTCACCGAAGAAGACAAGTGCGCCACCGGCACCATGATCGGGTCCGGCATCGGCGGCATCGAAGGCATCGCCGAGACGGCCATCACGCTGAAGGAGCGTGGTCCGCGCAAGGTGTCGCCGTTCTTCATTCCGGGCCGTCTGATCAATCTGGCGTCCGGCTATGTCTCCATCGCTTTCGGCCTCAAGGGGCCCAACCACGCCGTGGTGACGGCGTGCTCGACCGGCGCGCATGCGATCGGCGACGCGTCACGGCTGATCGCGCTCGGCGACGCCGACGTCATGGTGGCCGGTGGCACGGAATCTCCGGTGAACCGGATCGCGATGGCGGGCTTCTGCGCGCTGCGGGCGATGTCCACCGGTTTCAACGATACGCCCGAGCGGGCGTCGCGGCCCTACGATCGCGATCGTGACGGCTTCGTCATGGGCGAAGGCGCCGGCGTCGTCGTGCTCGAGGAGTACGAACACGCCGTGAAGCGCGGCGCGAAGATCTACGCCGAAGTGGTCGGCTACGGTCTGTCGGGCGACGCCTTCCACATCACCGCTCCGGCGGAGGACGGCGACGGTGCGTTCCGCTGCATGAGCGCCGCGCTCAAGCGCGCCGGCCTGTCGGCCGCCGATCTCGACTACATCAACGCCCATGGCACCTCGACGCCGCTCGGCGACGAGATCGAGCTCGGCGCCGCGCAGCGGCTGATCGGCAATGCCGCGTCGAAGGTGTCGATGTCGTCGACCAAATCCTCGACCGGGCATCTGCTCGGTGCCGCGGGGGCGATCGAGGCGATCTTCAGCGTGCTGGCGATTCGGGACAACGTCGCGCCGGCGACCCTCAACCTGGAGAATCCGTCGGTCGAGACCACGATCGACCTGGTGCCGCAGAAGGCCCGGGAGCGCGAAATCAACGTGGCGCTGTCCAATTCTTTCGGCTTCGGAGGAACGAATGCCTCGCTGATTGTCCGGCGTGTCGTCAATTGATTGGAATTGCAAAGCAATTCCAATGTTTTGCCATATTCCACGTGATTGCTGCCGGCGGGCGTCCGCACGAGCACATTCAGCGCGACCCGACCCGGCTTCCGGCTAGCGGGTCTGATTGACGAGACGAACTGGACGGGTGGGCCGAGCAATCGATTTCCAGTTTGCGTGACGGCGGTTCGGAGGCAGGGGGGCTGCGCCGGATCGGGATTGAATCGACGGGATTCAGGTTGCATCGATGAGTGAAAGACCGCCCATCTCACCGAAGAGCCCGCGCGCTGCGCTGGAGCCCGAGCAGCTGCCGCCGCCGCCGAAGCGTTCGGCGCGTGCCCGCAATCCGTTCGTGGTCGCCGGCAATGCGATCATCACCATCATTCTGATCGTGATGCTGGGCGCGGGCGGCGCCTATGTCTACGGCCGGCAGAAGCTCGAGGCGCCGGGACCGCTGAAGGACGACAAGATCGTCAACATTCCCTCACGCGCCGGCATGGGCGACATCGCCGACATCCTGCAGCGCGAAGGCGTCATCGACAACAATCGCTGGGCCTTTTTCGGCGGCGTGATCGCCATGAAGGCGCGCTCCGAGCTGAAGTCGGGCGAATACGCGTTCCAGAAGAGCGCGAGCCTGCGCGACGTCATCAACACCATCGTCGACGGCAAGGTGGTGCAGCACTCCTTCACCATTCCGGAAGGCCTGACCTCCGAGCAGATCGTGGCGCGCCTGCTCGAGAACGACATCCTGTCGGGGCAGATCAGGGAGCTGCCGCGCGAAGGCACGCTGCTGCCGGAGACCTACAAATTTCCGCGCGGCACCACGCGCGATCAGGTGATCCAGCGCATGCAGCAGGCACAGCGGCGCGTCCTCGCCGAGGTGTGGGAGCGCCGCAATCCGGACCTGCCGATCAAGACGCCCGAGCAGCTGGTGACGCTGGCCTCCATCGTCGAGAAGGAAACCGGGCGCGCCGACGAGCGCAGCCGCGTCGCCGCCGTGTTCGCCAATCGCCTGCGGCAGAAGATCAAGCTGCAGTCGGACCCGACCATCATCTACGGCCTGGTCGGCGGCAAGGGTACGCTCGGCCGTCCGATCAAGCGCAGCGAGATCACGCAGCCGTCGCCTTACAACACCTATGTCATCGACGGCCTGCCGCCCGGGCCGATCGCCAATCCGGGACGGGCCTCGCTGGAGGCGACCGCCAATCCGGCGCGCACGCGCGACTTGTTCTTCGTCGCCGACGGCACCGGCGGTCACGCCTTCTCTGACAGCTACGACCAGCACCAGAAGAACGTCACCAGGCTGCGTACGCTCGAGAAGCAGCAGCAGAACGATACGGTCGAGCCGGCCGAGGATCCGGCGCCGACCGCGTCGACACCGCCGGCCGAGGCTGCGCCGAATGCCTCCGAGGCGCCCGCCAAGCCGGCGCCGGCCAAGAAGCGGGCCGCCAACCCGAAGCGGGCCGCGGTCAATGCCAAGGGTGGAGCGCCGGCCGGCGCTCCGGCGGAGGCGGTCGAGCAGTAGGCGGGCGGCCAGCTTGTGAGCCCTTCCGGGCGCAGCTAGAGTTCGGCCGAATCTCAATCGCGTATTGGCTGCGTGAGCCCTGTTTCGCCGGGACCGGCGGACCTGTGGCTTGTTAATCGAACAGGGAGCGATGCCTCGGCCGGCCGGATGGGCTGTGGCCCGGGCACGAGATCGGAGTTTTGAATGGCGTTGTCGAGCATGACCGGCTTTGCGAGAAGCCACGGCCATAGCGGCCCTTATGCTTTCGAGTGGGAGCTGAAGTCGGTCAACGCCAAGGGATTGGACATCCGGCTGCGGTTGCCGCCAGGCTGGGACGACATCGAGCCGCAGCTGCGCAAGCGCGCGACCGAAGTGCTGGCCCGCGGCACCGTCTATGCCAACCTGACCGTGAAGCGCGCGAGCGCGACGCAGGTGGTGCGGGTCAACGAGGACGTGCTGGCCTCGGTTCTCAAGGTGGCGGCCGATCTGTCGGCCAAGACCGGCGCGGTGGCGCCGACCGTCGATGGGCTGCTGGCGCTCAAGGGCGTCATCGAGGTGGTCGAGCCCGAGAGCGACGAGGCCGAGGAGCAGGTGGCCCGCGGCGCCGTACTCGGCGCCTTCGAGACCGCGCTGGCGAGCCTCGTCGAGATGCGCCGGCGTGAGGGCGCGGCGCTCGGCCAGATCCTGGGACAGCGGCTGGAGGAGATCGAGCGCCTGGCGGCGCGCGCCGACGCCGCCCCGGGGCGCAAGCCGGAGGCCGTCCGGGCGCGTCTCGCCGAGCAGATCGCGGCGCTGCTCGAGACCTCGGACCGGTTCGATCCGGATCGCCTCAGCCAGGAGGCGCTGATGATCGCGGCCAAGGCTGACATCCGCGAGGAGCTCGACCGCATCGCCTCTCATGTCGTCCAGGCCCGCGACCTGCTGCACAAGGGCGGCGCGGTCGGCCGGCGGCTGGATTTTCTCGCGCAGGAGTTCAACCGCGAGGTGAACACGACCTGCTCGAAAGCCAACGATATCGAATTGACCAACACGGGCCTCGAGATGAAGAACGTCGTCGAGCAGTTCCGTGAACAGGTCCAGAATCTGGAGTAGGGCATGAGCAGCGCGCAAGGCATCAAGGGCGTGGAGCGGCGCGGGCTGATGTTCGTGCTGTCGTCGCCGTCGGGCGCCGGCAAGACGACACTGTCACGGCTGCTGCTGGATCGCGTCCCCGGCTTGAGCCTGTCGGTCTCGGCGACCACGCGGGCCAAGCGGCCGGCGGAGCAAGACGGCCGTGACTATCATTTCGTCGACCACGCGCGCTTCGAGGCGATGGTGCGCAACGACGAGTTGCTGGAATGGGCGACCGTGTTCGATAACCGCTACGGCACACCGCGGCCGCCGGTCGAGGCGGCACTGTCGTCCGGGCAGGACGTGCTGTTCGATATCGACTGGCAGGGCACCCAGCAGCTGCGCGAGAAGGCGCGGGCGGATGTCGTCAGCGTGTTCATCCTGCCGCCGTCGGCCGCCGATCTCGAGAAGCGCCTGCACACCCGTGCGCAGGATTCCGTGGAAGTGATCCGCGGCCGCATGAGCCGCGCCACCCATGAGCTCAGCCACTGGGCGGAGTACGACTACATCGTCATCAACTACGACGTCGAAGAGGCGTTTGCCGAGGTGCAGTCGATCCTCAAGGCGGAGCGTCTCAAGCGCGAGCGCCGGACCGGCCTCACTACCTTCGTGCGCGACCTGCAGAAGCAGCTCGGGCAATAAAAAAGCGCGGCCGGAAGCTCCGGCCGCGCGGGATAAGATGCGCGGTCTCCGCGCGTCAGTTCACCATCATGATGCGGCCGACGACGTGCCCGGCGCGCAGCTCGTCGATCCACTTCTGCACGTCGCCCATCGGTTCTTCCTTGATCGGCGGGGCCGTGATCTTGCCGGCGCGCGCGAGCGCCATCAGTTCGCGGCCTTCCTCCAGCGTGCCGGTCATGAAGCCCTCGATGGTCATGCGCTTGTAGATCCACTGCACCTGCGGGATGCTGAAGGTGCCGCCCATCAGGCCGGACACCGCGATCTTGCCGCCGCGGGCGAGCACCGACACGGCAAAGGCCATCGACTTCTCGTTGCCGGCGAAATCGACGATCTCGTCGAAGCCGCCGTTGGTCTCCTTCAGGATGCGCTTGACGACGTCCGGCTCGGTCGGATCGTAGGCGAACGAGGCGCCGTTGTTCAGCGCGGTGTCGCGGGCGGCGGGGCTGAGGTCGGCGACCGAGATCGGCTGCTTGAACATCGCCTTCGCGAACGACAGGCCCATCATGCCGACGCCGCCGAGCCCGATCAGCAGGAGGTTGCGCTGGCGCGGCCGGTCGACCAGCCGCTTCAGCGCGCCATAGGCGGTCGCGCCCGAGCACATCAGCGTGGCGGCGAGGTTGATCGGCAGCGGATCGAAATCGAGCAGGTATTTCTCATCCGGCACCAGCACATGGCTGGCGAAACCGCCGTCGATCGAGACGCCGAGGAAACGGTTCTTGGCGCAGAGGTTCTCATCGCCATTGCGGCAGTCCGGGCACTCGCCGCAGCCGATCCAGGGAAACACCGCCTTGCGCGTGCCGATCAGGCTCCTGGTACCGTCGGGGCCGACCTCTTCGACGGTGCCGGCGATCTCGTGGCCGAGCGTGAAGGGCAGCGTCATGCCGCGCGTGGTATCGAGGCGCTTGCCGCCGCCGATATCGGCATAGCCGTCCTGGATATGCAGGTCGGAATGGCACAGGCCACAGCGCTCGATGCGGACCAGGACTTCGCGGCCTTTCGGCGCGGGCGTCTCCACGATGGTTTCGCAGAGCGGAGCATCGAACTTGACGAGAGACTGGCGGCGCAGCAGCGGCATGGCGTTTCCTTGTTTTAAGTTTGTGCTTTTATATCGGCGAATTCTTGCGCCATGGCAACAAAGCCGCTGATCGGCACCGTCTCGGCACGCCGCGTCGCATCGATGCCGGCAGCCTGCGTCAGTCGCGCCGGATCGACGCCGAGCGATTTCAGGCTCTGCCGCAGCATTTTCCGGCGCTGTCCGAACGCCGCGGCGGTCACCTGTTCGAGGAGGCGGCGGTTGCATGGCGCCGGCGAGGGACGCGGCACCAGCCGGACCACGGACGACGTGACCTTGGGCGGTGGCACGAACGCCGACGGGGCGATGTCGAACAGCCGTTTGGTTTCGGTCCGCCAGTTGGCGAGCACCGCGAGGCGGCCATAGGCATCCTCGTCGACCGCCGCGGTGATGCGGTCGGCGACCTCGCGCTGGAACATCAGCACCAGCATGTCGAACCAGGGCGGCCACGGCTCGGCGGAGAGCCAGCCCGTGAGCAGCGGCGTCGCGATGTTGTAGGGCAGGTTGGCGACGATCTTGGCGCGCTCGCCTGCGAGCAGTGGCCGCGGGTCGAACGTCATGGCGTCGTCGGAGACGATGGTGAGGCGACCGGGATAGCGCGCCGCGATCTCCTCGAGCGCGGGCAGCACGCGCTCGTCGCGCTCGATGGCGATGACGCGGCGGGCGCCGGTCGCGAGCAGCGCCCGCGTCAGTCCGCCGGGACCCGGGCCGATCTCGATCACCGTGGCGTCCTCGAGCGGGCCGGCGGCACGGGCGATCCGGGCGGTGAGGTTGAGGTCGAGCAGGAAGTTCTGTCCCAGCGACTTGCGGGCCGACAGGTCGTAGCGGCGGATGACGTCGCGCAGTGGCGGCAGGTCGTCGATCGCGCTCATGCCGTCCCGGCGGCCGCGGACATGCGCGCGGCGAGCTTCAGCGCCGCGATCAGGCTCGACGGGTTGGCGTTGCCGCTGCCGGCGATGTCGAACGCGGTGCCGTGGTCGGGCGAGGTGCGGATGAACGGCAGGCCGAGCGTGGCGTTGACGCCGTCGTCGAACGCCAGCGTCTTGAGCGGGATCAGCGCTTGGTCGTGATACATGCCGACCGCGCAGTCATAGGTGCGTCTTGCCGCCTCGTGGAACATGGTGTCGGCGGGCAGCGGGCCGCGGACATCGAGGCCTTCGCGGCGCAGGATCTCGACCGCGGGAACGATGACGGTCTGGTCCTCGTGGCCGATGGTGCCGTCCTCGCCGGCATGAGGGTTGAGGCCGGCGAGCGCAATGCGGGGCCGGGGCAGGCCGAAGCGGCGCGTCAGATCGGTGACAAGGACGCGGCAGGTTCTGACGATCATGTCCGTGGTGAGGGTGTCGATCGCCGTGCGCAGCGGGACGTGGATGGTCACCGGGACGACCGCAAGCGTCGGCGACCACAGCATCATGACCGGCAGCGGCGTGACCCCGTCATGGCTGGCCAGCTCCGCCAGGAATTCGGTATGGCCGGGATGGCTGAAGCCGGCGCGATAAAGCACGCTCTTGGCGATCGGGTTGGTCACCACCGCGCTGGCATGACCGGCGGTGACGTCGGCGACCGCGCGGCGGATGGCGGCGATCGCGGCCGGCGCGCTGGTGGCATCCGGATGGCCCGCGCGCGCCGTGATGCGATCACCCGTCGGTATGACCGGGAGGGCCGAGGCGAAGGTTTCGATGGCTTGCGCCGCGGTGACTTCGGCGAACGTCACGTCGGCACCGAGCAGGCCGGCGCGGCCGCGCATGAACGCGATGTCGCCGATCAGGTAGAACGGTGGCAGCTGTGCCTCGCGCCGGCGCAGCCATGCGGCGATGGTGATGTCGGGGCCGATGCCGGCCGGTTCACCAATGGTCAGCGCGAGCGGCCTGGTCACGGGACGCTAGCGCTTCTCGATCATCGCGGCCTTGCGCAGATCCTGCAGATAGGCCTTCGACTTGGCCTCGAACTTCTGCATGAACATCTTGTCGCGCAGCTCGCGCTTTTCCGGGGTGTCGGCGGTGGTCGGCTTGCGCGAGCACAGCGCCACCATCTCGATACCCTGTTTGGTGGCTTCCGGTGGCGTGAGGTGGCCGATCTCGGTCTTGTCGAGCAGCGCGCGCAGCGGTGCGGGGAGGTCGGCCGAGGTCTTGATCACGTTGTCGCGGATCGCGGCGTCGCGCATCGTCCGGAACACGCCCGTGGCCTCGTCGCAGCTCTGGATCCGGCTGCGCAGCGCGTCGGCTTCACGGCGGCGGGCTTCCAGCGCGCCGGGGCCGGCGCCGCGCGGCACCACCAGCACGATCGGCCGCATGTTGTATTCGAAGCTCGATGCCTTGTCGGCGTTCTCGTCGCCCTTGATCAGGATGGCGGACTGCACGTCCCTCTCGTTGACGACCAGGCTGTCCTTGAAGCGCCCGCGGATCAGGCTGGTCCACACGCTGTCGGCGCGCATCTTGTTCTTCAGGGTTTCCGCGCGGATGCCCGAGCGCGCCAGCACCGCGGTCAGGCCGTCGCCGGACAGCCGCATGCGCGATCCCATCGAGGCGAAGATGGCGTCGACTTCCGATGCGGTCGGATCGATGCCGTACTTCTTCGCTTCCTTGATCTTCACCTTGTCGTCGATCAGCTCATTGATGATCTGGTCGCGCGACGGCACCTTGTGGGTCGACAGCGCATCCAGCTTGCCGCGCTGCTCGATGTCGAAATTGGTGATCGGCTCGCCATTGACCATCAGCACGACCGACTGGGCCCGCGACGGCGTGGCTACTGCGCTGGCGGCGACGAGCGCGACGCCGGCTGCGGCCGCAACGCGCGCCAAACGAGACAAGGAGATCGCTTTCATCATCGCTACCCGTAAGTTCCCGGTCTGGATGTCGTCAGGCCTACTCCAATGGGAGAACTTTGTGGTCCTGCCATGGCATCCGGCCTGGCTCTGCTGCTACTGCGCTGAACCGACGCTCTGGTTGAACGACGTCATGCCGATGGTCCGCAGCCCGATCTGCACCATCACCCGGTGATCGAGCGTCGGGGTCGGCGTCGTCAGCGAGGTATAGGCGTAGTCGGTGATGTAGTTCACCGCCAGCACGAAGCAGTCGTCAACATAGCCCGCGCCGATGATGTACTGATTGATCTTGTCGTTCTGCAGATCGTAGCGGAAGCCGCCGGAGACCACCCAGTTCGAGGTGAGCTTGACGCTGCCCTTGGTCAGGATGCCCTCACGGCGGGTGAGGTAGCCGAGTTCCGGCTGAGGGGCATAATTGCCGTAGATCATGCTGACCGACCAGCGGTCGAAGCTGGCGCTGCCCTCCAGTTCCAAACGCTGCACGTTCGCAGTGGCTTCGTCGAGACGGGTGCTCGCGGAGAACGTGTAGGTCCGGTTCGGCTGGTAGGTCACGCGGGCGACATAGTCCGACCGCGTCTTGTCGAGGCCGCTGTCGATGCCGGTGTTGGTCAGGTCATGCACCGCATACGAGTTCAGGCCGAACAGCTGATAGGACTGGCCGACCAGGACGTTGATCGAGCCGCCGCGGTCGAACTGGGTGGTGGCCTGGACGCCGACATTGGCGCGGCCACCGCCTTCGACGCGGTCCCAGCCCGAGAACTTGTCGACGCTGAACAGGTTGCTGGCGTCGAAGGTCAGGCTCTGCGCGTCCTCGTTCGGCAGCGAAGCTGCGTGGGTCTCGTTCGGCCGCACGATCACCTGGGCGATCGGCGTGACGATGGTCGTGCCCCACGGCTGCACATTGATGAACGGATAGCGGTATTCCAAGCCGACCGTCGGCATCAGGCGGGCGATCTGGGTGTCGCCCGGGGTGGTGAAGTTGGCGACGCCCGGCTGGTTGCTGATCGAGGCGTTGATGACGTCGGCGCGCAGCGAGGCGAACGGCGTCCAGATCTGGCCGAGCGGGTCGGTGAACGACCGGCGCCAGTTCACCTGTCCGGACAGGCGGGTGTAATCGCCGGGAACGCCGCGCAGCAGGCAGTTGGTCGGCAGCAGCTTGGTCGGGTCCGCCGAGTTCGGCAGGCACCAGCCGTTGGCCACGGCAGCCGCCGAGATCGGCTCGAAATCCGCCGTCGAGCGGCTCAGGCTGGTCAGGTTGGCCTTGTAGCTGAACTCGCCGCCGAGCAGCGAGCGGTTGAGCACGTTGGAGTAGTCGATCACCGGGCGGATGATCGGCAGCTGGCTCTGCACGTCGGAGGACGCGAAGCCGTAATAATACAGCATCCGCGCGTCAAAGTAGCTGCGGTTGCCGATGCCGGTCAGATAGATCTGCGAGGTCGCTTCCGTCGGCGTCGTCAGGAACGACTGCATCGGGTTCCGGAAGGCCGCAAGGTTATATTGCTGGAAGAACGACTTGTCGCTGATCAGCGTGCCGTCCCAGCCCCATGCCCACTTGTCGCTGAGCGCGAACTGGCCGTGGGTATCGATGGCGCCGCGCAGCCGGCGGTCGCCGGTGGTGTTGGCAAACGCATCCGGTTTCAGCTGGTCGATGCCATAGCCGCGAATCTCATAGGCGCCGTTGATCAGGCGCTGGCGGAATTCGGCCTGCATCAGGACGCCCTGGCGCGTGGTGATGCGCGGGGTGAGCGTCATGTCGTAGTCGGGCGCCAGCGCCCAGTAGTACGGCACCTCGAGGCCGAGGCCGGTGGCAGTGCTCTGCATGCCCCACGGGATCAGGAAGCCGGACTTGCGCTTCACCGTCGGGTCGGGCGTCGAGAAATAGGGCAGGTAGGCGAGCGGGATGCCGAAGAATTCGAGGTGGGCATCCTCGAAATACAGCATCTTCTCCTGCTGGTCGTGGATGATGCGCGCGCCCTTGACCTGCCACAGCGGCGGCTTCTTCGGGTTGTCGCGGCATTCGGCGCAGGCGGTGTAGACGCCGTTCTGGAAGACGGTGTAGCGGCCCTCGCTGCGGTCGGCGCGCGTCGCCGCCATGCGGGTCTGGTCGGCGGTGTCGAGGCGTAGCGAATCGACGAAGCCGTCGCGGTAGTCGTCGCTGAGGTCGATGGCGTTGGCGTAGGTGATCTTGCCGTCCGCATCGGTCATGCGGACATTGCCCTCGGCGCGCAGGCGCTTGGTCTTCTGGTCGTAGATGACCTTGTCGGCCTCGACCGTGGACGAGTTGTGATAGATCTGGACGTTGCCGACCGCGACCACGCGCTGGTTGTTGTAGTCGTAGTCGACCTCGGTCGCCTGAACCAGCATCTGCCCGTCATTGGGGCGCTGGGGCGGCCGCGGGCGAGGCGGCAGCGGGTTGTAGGTGAAGCTCTGCGCTGCGGACGGCACCACCGTCGCAACGTCGAACACCACCGCGAACGCAATCGCTGCGGCGAAGGGAACAACTGCACGCATGACAATCCGATAGCCGCGCACAGCCGTGCGCCGCCGGGTCGGGGGCGTCAAACTATGGCGGGCGGCGACAACGGCCACTACCCGTCCTCCTGGTACAACAAGGCCAAAAAACCGGTGAGGCCGCCCACGCAGACAGGCAACCACGCCGCAGCGATAGGTGGCATCAATTCGGCCTTGCTCAAGTCCTCAGTCACTTTCGAGAGGACATAGAGCAGAAAGCCGGAAGCCACGCCACTCAAAACCATCTTCTGCACGCCGCCGAACCGGAAGAACCTCAGGCTGACGGCGCCCGCCAGCAACACCATCGCAGCCAGCAAAAACGGCCGCGAAAGCAGTTTTTGATACTGCAGGCGGTATCCGGCCGTGGCCAGGCCCGAGCTCGCCGAGGATTTTATGTACTGCGGCAGTTGCCAAAAAGACACAGTTTCGGGGGTCGAAAAACTGTTCCGGACCTGAGCCGGGGTCAGGTTGGTGCTGAGCAGGAGGGTATCCTGTTCCTGCGGCGGATCGTTCAGGGTGTAGCGGCGCGCCCCGCGAAAGCGCCAGACGCCCTGTTCCAGCGTGGCCTCGCGCGCCTCGATGCGCTCCCTGAACTCGCCGTCGGGGGCGAATCGGAACACGGTCAAGCCGGTCAGCCTGACACCCTGTTCCTGGCTGTTGGCGGCATTGATGATGCTCTGGCCTTCGCTGGTGACCTGATTGACCCAGAAGCCGGCGGCGTCCTGCAGGCCCTGACGGTCGCCGAACAGCTCGGCCTCCATCTGCTTGGCCTGCTCCTGCATGCTCGCCGACATCGGGTTGTAGATCGCGGTCGCGGCGGCGCCGAGAATCAGGGCGCTGAGAATGGCCGGGGTCATGAACTGCCAGGCCGAGATTCCGGCGGCGCGGGCCACGACCAGCTCGAGGCGGCGCGACAGCGTCAGGTAGCAGGACATCGCCCCGACCAGCACACAGAACGGCATCAGCCGCTCGAGCAGTTGCGGCACGCGGAACAGCGAGGTCTGGGCGACGAAAAGGGCAGACGCCGTGGCAATGCTGGCGGTGCGCCGCATCAGTTCGATGTAGTCGACGAACACGACGAGCAAGAAGATGCCGATGAAGACCGACAGCGTTGCGAGCAGGAAACGGCCGGCGAAGTAGCGTGCGAGCGTGTTGGCGATCATGCAATCACCTGAGGCTTACACAGAGCGCAACGCTGCCGGCGCGCCGGTCCGGCGCACCGCGATTCGCCGCTCCGACGTAGCCGTCGCCCGGTCAACATACGCGTCGATCGACCCCATCGGTACCCGCGAAACCCTATCCCCAAAGCCGGATCCGGCAATGCATCCCCTGCGAATCCCCCTCCGCAGATCACGGGAGCGCGCCGTTTCCATGCCACACGCTATCTCAACAGTATCTCTTTGATTGGTCAACAAAATGGCCGAGACATGATCGGATGCCGGGCATGGTTAATAATTTGTCGCCGTGGCGCTTCGGCCACGGCGCGGCTGCAGGGCCGCCGTGTCCCGGCGCCGCTTGGCATGGCGCCGCCAGCCGGGTCATAGTGGCCGTCCCGGCTCGGATTCCCCATGGTCCGACAGGTATCAAGCAGTCCCTTTTGGAGGTTCCCGCATGCCCGACGCCGTCAAGGTCGGCTTCGTTCCGTTTTCCGCTGCTCCGCGCGGTGTCCTGGTGGCCTTTGCCGACGAAACCCTCAAGTTCGGTCCGGCGACCCGCAAAATGCTGGGAGCAACGGTCGAAACCATCAAGCGGGCGGCGGCCGCAAGCCGTTTCAAGGGCAAGAGCGGTTCGGCGCTCGATCTCCTGGCTCCGGAAGGGGTGAAGGTCGACCGCCTGATCGTGGTGGGAACAGGCAAGACCGCCGACCTCAAGGACGAGGATTTCACCAAGCTCGGCGGCGCCATCGCCGGACGCCTGAAGGCCGGCTCCGAGACGGTCACGATCGTGGCCGAGCTCGCGGACGGCGCCATGGCGCCCGGCCAGGGCGCGGCGATCGCGGCCGGTGTCCGCCTGCGCGCCTACCGGTTCGATCGCTACAAGACCAAGAAGAAGGATGACGACGGCAAGCTCGCAGCGACCGTCTCGGTCTCGGTCGCCGACGTCGCCGCCAGCCGCAAGGCCTTTGGCCGCCTCGATTCCGTGGTCGACGGCGTGCTGGTGGCGCGCGAGCTCGTCAACGAGCCGCCGAACGTGCTGTTTCCCGCCGAATTCGCGCGCCGCGCGGCTCAGCTGCGCAAGCTCGGCGTTCGTGTCGAGGTGCTCGACGTCAAGGCGATGACCAAGCTCGGCATGGGCGCGCTGCTCGGCGTGTCGCAGGGCTCCGCCCATGACGGCCGCATGGTGGTGATGCGCTGGAACGGCGGCAAGAGCAGTGACAAGCCGGTGGCGTTCATCGGTAAGGGAGTGTGCTTCGATACCGGCGGCATCTCGATCAAGCCCGCCGGCGGCATGGAGGAGATGAAGGGCGACATGGCGGGCGCCGCCTGCGTGGTCGGCCTGATGCATGCGCTGGCGGCGCGCAAGGCCAAGGTCAACGTGGTGGGCGCGATCGGCGTCGTCGAGAACATGCCCGACGGCAATGCGCAGCGGCCCGGCGACATCGTGACCTCGATGTCCGGGCAGACCATCGAGATCATCAACACCGACGCCGAAGGGCGCCTGGTGCTCGCCGACGTGCTCTGGTACGTCGCCAAGAAATTCAAGCCCAAGTTCATGGTCGACCTGGCGACGCTGACCGGTGCGATCCTGGTGGCGCTCGGCACCGACCATGCCGGCCTGTTCTCCAACAATGACGAGCTGTCCGAACGCCTGACCAAGGCTGGACTGGCCACCGGCGAGCGGCTCTGGCGGATGCCGCTCGGGCCCGAATACGACAAGCAGATCGACTCCAGGTTCGCCGACATGAAGAACACCGGCGGGCGCAATGGCGGATCGATCACGGCGGCCCAGTTCCTGCAACGTTTCGTCGACGACGTGCCGTGGGCGCATCTCGACATCGCAGGCACCGGCATGGGGGCGCCGGCGACCGACATCAACACCAGCTGGGGATCGGGCTTCGGTGTGCGGCTGCTGGATCGGCTGGTGGCCGATCACTACGAGCAGCAGCGCTGATTGAAGGGCGCGCGGAGCGAGGCGGCGCGATGACGGAAGTGCTGTTCTATCATCTGCAGGACATGGCGCTGGAGGGGGTCCTGCCACCGCTGCTCGAGAAATCGCTCGAGCGCGGCTGGCGGGTGGTCGTCCAGACTGCGTCCGAAGAACGCGCCGACGCGCTCGATGCCCATCTGTGGACCTATCGCGACGACTCGTTCCTGCCGCATGGCACCTGGCGTGACAACGATGCGGCCGATCAGCCGGTGATCCTGGTGCCGGCGCCGGCCAATCCCAACGGCGCCAATATCCGTTTCCTGGTCGACAACGCGACGCTGCCGGACGATGCCGGCAGCTACGATCGGCTGGTGCTGATTTTCGATGGCAACGACGACGACGCGCTGGCCGCGGCACGCAAAGCCTGGACCGATAGCAAGGCCCGTGGCTTCGAGGTGACCTATTGGCAGGCCGACGAGCGCGGCCGCTGGCAGAAGCGCTGAGTCGGGAACTCCTGGCACGACAATGACCTCAAAGAGCAATCGAGTTGGTGCCGATCCGCCGTCACGCGGCTGTCAACATTAATATTGTTGATGAATTTCAGTCGAGCCGCTTGCGATCGGCCATGGTCGTGCCTCAAATCAATGGTGGGAACGCCCGTCGATCGCCAGTATCGGCCTGAAATGGGTTGCGCAGGGCAGGGCTCTGCTTCAATGAGGGGCGCGCCGTCCCGGGGGACAGCCGGCAGGCTGGTGGAGGGCGCGCTTCAGGATTGACGTGGGAACAGACCGATCGTGAAATCAAATAGCGCGTTGCGAAACGGAGTGTTGCTGCTGCTCGTCACAGCTCCGGTGCTCGGAGGGTGTGGGGCGAGCCTGTCCGATTATTCGCTGAAGGACCAGGAATGGTTCTCGCGGCCGGCCAGGATGTTCAACCGCTCGGTGTCGATTGAAACGCCGCCGCTCAGCCCGTCGACGCCGGTCGGCCCCAACGATCTGATCAGCGCCGACGGCGCCTGCGCCGGCATGACGCCGACCGACGCCAACGCTCTGGCGGAGGGCCAGCCGGTACCGACCGGTTCGGTGGCGCTCGGCCACACCGAGTGCGATGTCGCGCGGGCGATCGGCACGCCCGACAACGTCAACCTGTCCACCAACGAGCGCGGCGACCGCGTCGCGGTCCTGAATTATTCGCGAGGCCCGCGCGCGGGCATCTACCGCTTCACGGCCGGCCGGCTCACCGACGTGCAGGGCGTCGTCGCGCCCGAGCCCGCGCCGAAGTCCGGCAAGAGGGCAAAGAAGCGCGCGGCCACCTGACGCTGCGCCACTGCCGCCAGACTAACCTCCGGCGGGTCAGCCCGCGCTTTCATACGATGCGCTGAATTCCAGCCATGCCTCTTCGGCGCGTTCGAGCGCAACTGCGGCATTGGCGCGCGCCTTGCCGAGCTGTGCCGCCTTGTCCGGCTCGCGGCTGAAGATATCGGGCATGGCGAGGGCGGCGTCGATCTTGGCGATGATGTCGCTGATCCGCGCCATCTCGGTTTCGGCCTCCACGATCTTCTGTTTCAGCGGGCGCCTGTCGGCGGGCTTGCGCGGCGTTGCGTCCTCGGCGCTCGCACGCGGCCGTTCGGCCGAGGTCGCCGCGCGCGTGTCCTTGCCGCTGCGGCTCGACAGCACCGTGCGGCGATAGTCGTCGAGATCGCCGTCATAGGGGGTGACCGCGCGGTCCGCCACGACCCACAGCTGGTCAGCGCAGGCCTCGATCAGGTAGCGATCATGCGACACCATGATGACGGCGCCGGGAAACTCATTGATCGCCTCGGCGAGTGCGGCGCGGCTGTCGATGTCGAGGTGGTTGGTCGGCTCGTCCAGGATGATCATGTTGGGACCGAAGAAGGTGGCGAGCCCGAGCAGCAGGCGGGCCTTCTCGCCGCCGGACAGGCTGCTGACCGCCGTGTCCGCGGCTTTGGCCGAGAAGCCGATGGCGCCGGCGCGGGCGCGCACCTTGGCCTCCGGTGCGTCGGGCATCAGCTTGCGGACATGGCTGTAGGGCGAACCGCTTTCGTCGAGCTCGTCGAGCTGGTGCTGGGCGAAGTAGGCGATCGCGAGCTTGTCGGCGCGCACGACGTTGCCCGACTCCGGCTTGAGCTTGTTTGCCAGCAGCTTCACCAGGGTCGACTTGCCGTTGCCGTTGGAGCCGAGCAGCGCGATGCGGTCCTCGGTGTCGACGCGCAGCGTCACGCGCTGGAGCACCGGCTTGCCGGGCTCGTAGCCGAGCGTGACATTGTCGACCGCGATGATCGGTGGTGACAGAATTTTGTCCGGCGCGGGAAAGCTGATCTCGCGCACCTCGTCGGTCACCAGCGCGGTGATCGGCTGCATCCTCTCGAGCATCTTGACGCGCGACTGCGCCTGGCGCGCCTTGGAGGCCTTGGCCTTGAAGCGATCGACGAATGCCTGCAGGCGCTTGCGCTCGGCCTCCTGGCGCTTGACCATCTTGGCGTCCTGCATCGCTCGCGCGGCACGCTGCTGTTCGAACGACGAATAGGAGCCACGATAGAGCGTCAGCTTGCCGTGCTCGAGATGCAGGATCTGGTCGACCGAGGTCTCCAGCAGGTCGCGGTCGTGGCTGATGATGATGACGGTGCGCGGGTAATGGGCGAGGTGGTCCTCCAGCCACAGCGTGCCTTCGAGGTCGAGATAGTTGGTCGGCTCGTCCAGCAGCAGCAGGTCGGGCGCAGCGAACAGCGTCGAGGCCAATGCGACGCGCATCCGCCAGCCGCCGGAAAACTCGGCGCACGGACGGGCCTGGTCGGCGGCCGAAAATCCGAGGCCGCTCAAAATCGCGGCGGCGCGCGCCGGCGCCGAATGGGCGTCGATGTCGACGAGCCGGGTCTGGATCTCGGCGATGCGGTGCGGATCATGCGCGGTCTCGGCCTCGGCGAGCAGGGCAGCGCGCTCGACGTCCGCGCGCAGCACCACGTCGATCAGGCTGTCGGGGCCGTTCGGGGCCTCCTGGGCGAGGCTGCCGATCCGCCAGCGCGGCGGCAGGGTGATGGTTCCGCTTTCAGTGGGCAACTCGCCGCGAATGGCCTTGAACAGGGTCGATTTGCCGGTGCCGTTGCGCCCGACGAGGCCAACCCGGGCCCCCGGCACGATCTGCACTGTGGCCTCGTCGATGAGCAGCCGTCCGGCGAGCCGGATCGAGATATCGTTGATGGAAAGCATGCGGCGTTTTCACCGCTCGCCCGCCGAAACGCAACTCGTTTTCATGCATGGCGTTGCGCCGTTTCGCGGCTGCGGTCGGGAACGACGTCAGCGGGACCGCGGCTCGGTTTCGGTGTCGTGCAGCCGCAATTGATCGAGCAGCGTCTGCAGCCGAGGCGGCAGGGGCGCCGGGGCCGGGGCCGGGGCGAGGGTCGCTCGCAAGCGCTCGCCGATGGCTTCGCGGACCGTGGCGGCGCTGCCGCCTTCCGTCTGCTTCAGCTCTGCGACGCGGGGCGCCATTGTGGTCTCCGGAAACGGATGTCTACGGCAATAATGATGATGCGGCAGGTTCGGTTTCATCCGAGGCCGCATCACAGGGCCGATCGGTAAAAATCAAGTAAAAGGCTCCGGGTTCCCTTCGCGGCCGGGGCTGGGAGGAGGACGTTCTCCGTCACGGGAGGCGGCCGGCCGGCAGCAGGTGCGCGGACAGAAAAAAGGCCCGGCTGCGAACGCAGCCGGGCGCACAAGTCGTCGGGAGGAAAGTCGTCGCGGTAATCAGTAGCAGCGGTTCACGAGCCGCCAGCGCGGGCCCCAGGGGGTCGGGACCAGCCGGCGCACATAGCAGCCGCCATATCCGCCGTAATAGGAGGGGCCGCCGACATAAAAGCGCGGACCGCCCCAGCCGCCATGCCAGCCTCCGTGCCAACCACCATGCCAGCCATGTCCGCCCCAAGCGGATGCGGAGGTCGGGGCCAGTGCGGCGACACCGAGGGAAAGGGTCGCCACGAGAGCGAAGCCAAGCTTGCGAAACATCATCGTCTCCTCTTGCTCAGGGTGCCGGCCGGACCGGCAGGGTCTGAAGTGAGCCCCGTCGCATCAGTTGTCGCGTCGATCGACGGCGAGGTTCATGGCCGAAAGACTAATCCGCCGGGCCTGAACGGCCGCGCGCCAGGCGGTTCAGATCCGGTTCACGTTGATGAAATCGCGGCAATAAAAGCGGCGGGCCCGTTACCGGGGAGGGGGGCAAGGCCTTGCCGGACGGGCGGAAACCGGCTTGCCGGGATGCGGTCGCGCCGTTATAAGCGCCGGAATTTCCCAACAGCCGACCAGGAGTCATTATGGCGATTGAACGCACCTTCTCGATTATCAAGCCGGATGCGACCGCGCGCAACATCACCGGTGCCGTCAACGCGCTGATCGAGCAGGCGGGTCTTCGCATCGTGGCGCAGAAGCGGATCCAGATGACCCGCGGCCAGGCCGAGACCTTCTATGCGGTGCATCGTGCGCGCCCGTTCTTCGGCGAGCTCGTCGACTTCATGGTGTCGGGCCCCGTGGTGGTGCAGGTGCTGGAAGGCGAGGGCGCGATCGCCAAGTACCGTGACGTGATGGGCGCGACCGATCCGTCGAAGGCCGCCGATGGCACCATTCGCAAGGTTCACGCCAAGTCGATCGGTGAAAACACCGTGCACGGCTCGGACGCGGCCGAGACCGCGGCGATCGAGATCGCCCAGTTCTTCTCCGGCAACGAAATCGTCGGCTGATACGGCCGATAACGACCATGACGGTGGCCGGCCTGCGGCCGGCCACCGTTGTCCTGACCGTCGCTGATCGCTTGCGGGTCGCTCTGGGGGGAGCTTTGCGGTGGACTGGTTGACGCATGCGCTGGCCTCGCTGTCGGACGGCAGCTGGACGGCCGCGCTCGGTGCCGAGGTCGGGCGACCGGAGTTCTGGGTCGCACTGACCAAGATCGTCTGGATCAATGTCCTGCTCTCCGGCGACAACGCGCTGGTGATCGCGCTGGCCTGCCGTGGCCTCGATCCGCGGCAGCGTTTCTGGGGCATGGTGCTCGGCGCCGGCGTCGCGGTGTTCCTGCGCATCATTTTCACCGGCATCGTCGCGACGCTGATGTCGCTGCCCTATCTCAAGCTGGCCGGCGGCCTGGCGCTGATCGTGATCGCCGCCAAGCTGCTGGTGCCGGAAAACGACGACGAGGAGGTGAAGTCCGCCTCCAATCTCTGGGCTGCGGTGCAGATCGTCGCCGTTGCCGACATCATCATGAGCCTGGACAACGTGATCGCGGTCGCTGCCGCTGCCAATGGCAGCGTGCTGCTGCTGATCCTGGGTCTCGTGATCAGCATTCCGATGATCGTGGCAGGCGCTGCGCTGATCATGGCGCTGCTCGACCGCCTGCCGATCCTGGTGTGGCTGGGTGCCGCGTTGCTCGGCTGGATCGCCGGCGATGTGATCGCAACCGACCCTGCGGTTCAGCCATTCCTGCAGCACGTGCTCGATGGCCAGATCGCCCTCAACATCGACGCGGTCTCGGCGATCTTCGCCACCACGAAGCAGGCGGTGTTCAGCGAGCCGCTGGGCGAGTTCACGCTCGCGCTGCTCGGCGCCGTGGTCGTGCTGATCTGGGGCGGGCTATGGCGTGGGCGGCGGATGCGCGCGCATGCCGAGCATGCGGCAGTTTCGGTCAGTTCGGGTGATCCGCTTTAGGCTTGTGCAGCAGGCCGCGTCGCGCGGCCGCGCGGCTCACCATTTCACCTCGAGGCCGATGGTGCCCTGGTGTGAGATGAAATTCTGCCGGAACTTGCCATCGTAGTTGGCATAGACGCGCAGTGCGCCGGTGAGGCCGTAGGACAGGCCGGCGCCGGCGTCGGCGCCGTAGGTGCTCTCGCGGATGCCCTGAACGGTGATGCTTTGCCCGTTGGTGCTGACCGTGATCGGGCTGAGGTGCTGGGCCACGTTGTCGACGAACTTGCCGTAACCGGAGATGTCGAGGACCTTGCCGTCGATGATCCAGTAATGGCCGATCTCGGCGCCGAGCAGCACCCGTGTGCGCTCGCCGGTGGCCTGGGCGGCGGCGACGGGATCAAAGCCGCCGCTCTCCACGAACGCGTCGGTTTGCGCCCGGACATATTCGATTGCGAGCTTCGGCACGACGCGGCTCTGGCCGAGCGCCCAGTAGTAGCTGAGTTCGCCGAGTAGGCCGTCGAGTTCGCCATGGTAGTTCGATCGCGCAAGGCCGCCGATCGTGCCCCGCTGCGCGCTGATGTCGCCCCAGCCGTGGACGACCGCGCCGGCCATCGTCCAGTTGCCGAGCGTGTAGGACGCGTTGAAGCCGAGCTGGGTCAGGCCGAGCTTGGCGCTCTGCAGCGCCTCGGGCATGTCGATCTTGGTTTCGCTGCGGTCGACCGAAACGCCGACATTGAAGCCTGGCAGCACGGTCGCGCCGAGCCCGGCGACGCCACCATAGGTTCTGCGATGATCGCCGGTGAAGGCGCCCTGCGGATCGGTGCGTGACGAGATGCCGTAGACTTCGGCCCAGCTCCGGAAGGTCTGCGGCGCTGCGCCGTCGGACGCACCGCCTCCGCCGGGGTTCTTGCCGAGCGCCGCGTTGGTGCCCCACGTCGACTGGTCGCCGAGCCGGCGGAGAAAATTGCTGCCGAGGTCGAACAGCGCCTGATGCGACGCGAACTGCGTTTCGATGTCCGTCGTATTCGGACCGGGAGGCGGTGGTGGTGGGGGGGGCGTGACGGAAGGAGGGGATGGCGGTGGCGTCGGCGGCGCGGTTGGCGGTCCACTGCACAAGCATGCGGCATCGGCAGAGGCGATCGTCGCCCCAAGCGCGCCGGCGATTGCGCAGGTGCCGACGATGCACGCCGTCAACTGGCGCGTCACTGCAAAACGCTTGGATGAAAATCCCATCATCGGCAATCGGTCCGGGCGCACAATACCGCTGCGCAACGGGTGGATTTGGGACGAATTGCCTGCAGGGGTCAACGCTTCTGCGGCGCACAAGCGTGCGGATTACCAGCGCTGTTGTTGCGCTGCCACACAGGGCAGGCGCTGGAATTTCAGCAGTCGCCTCGGTGGTGTGCCCGAACAGGACGCAACCACGGGTCTTGCTAACACCGAATTTTCATGTTGGGATTGTTGTGCAATCGGAGTTCGGCCATTCGACTGTGCGTTCGTGATACGTGAAGATATCTGCACATATCTGAGCCCGTTTGTGGCGTGGCGCGCGTGATGCGTGGCCCCGTTTTTTTTGTGTCTAGGAGCAGGAGACAGACGTGGCAAAGGGCACCGTCAAGTGGTTCAACCCCACCAAGGGGTATGGCTTCATCAAGCCGGCAGTCGGCGACAAGGATGTGTTCGTGCACATCTCTGCGGTCGAACGGGCCGGGCTGAGCACGCTCAATGAAAACCAGGTCGTCGAATACGACCTCGTCGAGAGCCGTGGCCGGGCTTCGGCCGAAAACCTCAAGGTCGGCTAAATCGACGCGCAGGATGTTTTGAATTCCCCGGCAAATTCTTGACCGGGGGTCTTTTTCAAGCACGTTTCGCCCGCCCGGTGCCGTCGGAGCGGGAGCGGGTGATTGTCCCCGCGAGGTGATTTTCCCGGCAGCGTGGTTTTCCCGGCAACGACGTCAGATTGTCGTCGCGATCACGGCAGGCCCGGCAATGTGCCGGCCACCAGCGACTTCAACACGTCGACGAAGAACGCGGGCTCTGCGGCCATGACGCGCTGCTGCAGATCGTCCACGGTGTCGCCGGGCAGCACCGGCACCTCGCGCTGGGCGATGATCCGGCCGTGGTCGTATTCCTCGTCGACGAGGTGAATGGTGGCGCCGCTGACGCGCTCGCCGGCGGCGATCACCGCTTCATGGACGCGGCGGCCGTACATGCCCTGGCCGCCGAATTTCGGCAGCAGGGCCGGATGGATGTTGAGGATGCGGCCGCGATAGCGCGCGAGTGTCAGCGGGCCGAGCTTGCGCATGTATCCCGACAGCACCACCCAGGTGACGCCGCTCTCGTCGAGCGCACGGCAGATCGCCTGATCGGCGGCGTGCTCGCTGCCCTCCGTCTTGGCGCTGATGTGGCGAACCGGGATCCCCTGTGCGCGGGCAAACTGCAGCGCCGGCGCGTCGCCGTTATTGCCGATCACCAGCCGCGCCCGCGCAGCGAGGCTGCCGTCGTCGATCGCACCGACGATCGCACGCATGCTGCTGCCGCCGTGGGATGACAGGAAGCCGAGGTCGAGCGCGCTCATGGCCGGATCCGGAGACGGTGGGCGCCGCGTGGCATCGCCATGCTGTCAGAGCGCGAGATCGAGATGACCATCATAGCTCACGCGCTCGTCGCCGGCGGCCGCGATCACCTCGCCGAGCAGGGCGACGTGTTCGCCGTGCTGCTTGAAGATCTCGGTGACGGCCGCGACCGCATCCGGCTTGACGATGGCGATCATGCCGATGCCGCAGTTGAAGGTCCGCAGCAGCTCGAGCTCGGCGATGCCGCCCTGCTGGGCCAGCCACTTGAACACCGGCAGCACAGGCAACTCGGTGAGGTCGATCCGCACGCCGAGGTGGCGCGGCAGCACCCGCGGAATGTTGTCGGTGAAGCCGCCGCCGGTGATGTGGGCGAGGCCCTTGACCGCACCGGTGGTGCGGATCGCGTCCAGGCAGGACTTCACGTAGAGGCGGGTGGGGGCCAGCAGCGCCGCGCCCAGGGTCATGGCCGGGGCGAACGGCGCGGGCGACTGGAAGCTGAGGCCAGACAGATCGACGATCTTGCGGACCAGCGAGAAGCCGTTGGAGTGCACGCCGGAGGAGGCGAGGCCGATGACGGCGTCGCCGGCGGCAATATCGGGGCGAGGCAGCAGCGTGCCGCGTTCGGCGGCGCCGACCGCAAAGCCCGCGAGGTCGTAGTCACCGTCCTTGTAGAGGCCGGGCATTTCCGCGGTTTCGCCACCGATCAGGGCGCAGCCGGAATCCCGGCAGCCCTGCGCGACGCCCGAGATGATCGCCGCCGTGGCGTCGGGATCGAGCTTGCCGCAGGCAAAATAGTCGAGGAAAAACAAAGGCTCGGCGCCCTGGACGACGAGGTCGTTGACGCTCATGGCGACGAGGTCGATGCCGATGCCGCTGTGCAGGCCGGTGTCGATGGCGATCTTGACCTTGGTTCCAACGCCATCGGTCGCGGCCACCAGGACCGGATCCTTGAAGCCGGCCGCCTTGAGATCGAACAGGCCGCCAAAGCCGCCGATTTCGGCATCGGCACCGGCGCGGGCGGTGGCCCGCACCAGGGGCTTGATCATGTCGACCAGCCGGTTTCCGGCGTCGATATCGACGCCCGCGTCCGCGTAGGTGAGGTTGTTGGTCTGTTCGCTCATGGTCTGGGGCCCGATTGCCGCACGCCTGTGGATTTCCAGTGTGCCGGTTCTAACATTTAGCGCCGTGTTCCGGGTGGTTACGGAAGATTTGGCCGTGGCGCAATGCTTGCCCGTCGGTGGGCAAATTTCCAGTGTTGACAACAGCTCGCCCGGAACCGATCAAGATGGCGATGCCCGCAAATCAGGCGCTCCGGGACCTCGCGTGCTTCCAAATATCATTACTTTGGGCCGGATCCTGCTGGTACCGGTCATTGTCTGGGCGATCGCGTCCAACCAGATGACGATCGCGTTCGCGCTGTTCGTGACGGCGGGGCTCAGCGACGCCGTGGACGGCTTCCTGGCCAAGCGCTTCAACATGACCAGCGAGATCGGCGCGCTGCTCGATCCGCTGGCCGACAAGGCGCTGCTGGTGTCGATCTACGTGGCGCTCGGGGTCTGGGGGGCGATTCCGCGCTGGATCGTTATCCTGGTGGTGTCGCGGGACATCATGATCGTGGGCGCCGTGATCGTGTCCTGGCTGCTTGGCAAGCCGGTCGAGATGCGGCCGCTGATGATCTCCAAGCTCAACACAGTGGCCCAGGTCGCTTTCGCGGCACTGGTGCTGGCGGCGCTGGGGTTTGATTTCGCGCCATCGCCATTTGATATCATCCTGATGGCCCTGGTGACGATCTTGACGCTGCTTTCGGTGTCCTTCTATCTCGTCGACTGGGTGCGTCACATGAGCGAGATCGAGCCATCCCGCTGACCGCCGGGAATGGCGAAGCAAGACGCCCGGTCAGGTTCAGCGGTTCAGCAATTCTCCCGTGACCTCGGTGGCCGGCCCGTCCCGGCCGCTGCAAAGTCGGTTCCGGGGAATTTCTGCAAGGAGTGATGTTGCGTGGCAGGCCGTATCGATCGACCCCGTCAGCTGGCCTTTGTTCTGCCGCACACGGAAAGCCTGACCCGTGACAATTTCCTGGAAGGGCCGAGCAACGAGCTGGCATTGGCGCTGGTCGACAGTTGGCCGGACTGGCCGAACCGCACCATGCTGCTGGTCGGCCCCGAAGGCGCGGGCAAGAGCCATCTCGCGGCGATCTGGGCGGAGCGATCCGGGGCGCGGGTGGTGGCCGCCAGCGTGCTGACCGATGCGGCAGTGCCCGAGGCCGTGAGCACCGGCGCGCTGGTGGTCGAGGATCTGGCGCCCGAGGTGATCGACGAGCGTGCCATGTTCCACCTGATGAATCTCGCGCGCGAGGATGGCGCCTATGTGCTGATGACGGCGCGCGCCGCGCCGGCGTCGTTCGCCGTGGCGCTGCGCGATCTCAATTCCCGTCTGCGGGCGGTGCCGGTGATCGCCATCGCGGAGCCGGATGACCAGCTATTCCGCGCCCTGATCGTCAAGCTTTGCACCGACCGGCAGATGAGTGTCGACGAGGCCATGGTCAACTATCTGGCGACCCGCATCGAGCGCTCGGTCGCCGCGGCCAGGGAGACTGTCGCCTTGCTGGATGCCGAGTCGCTGCGCCAGCGCCGGCCGGTGACGCGTGCGCTGGCGGCGGAACTGCTGCGGGACGACCCCGCGCCGCTGCCGGACTGACCGCCCGGTGCGCGTCGTTGCCGCCAGCTTGACGGCGCGCGGCCTTGCCCCATCATGTCATTGAAACGTCATGTGGTTCGCCCATGCTCCGCCGCAAACGGGCCCGGCACCTGCTCTCACGATCGGCTGATTTCTCATGGATTCTGAACAAGCTGTTGTTTTAAAGGAAGAAATCGAGGTCGAGGAGCGCCGTCCGGCGATCGCGAGCAGCCCCGAGAGATTCATCAACCGCGAACTGTCCTGGCTGCATTTCAACCGCCGGGTGCTCGAGGAGGCGGTCAACCCGGAACACCCGGTGCTCGAGCGGGTGCGCTTCCTGTCGATTTCGGCCAATAACCTCGATGAATTCTTCATGGTGCGCGTCGCCGGCATCAAGGCGCAGATCCGCGAAGGCATCACCGAGCGCAGCCCCGACGGGCTGACGCCTTCCGAGCAGCTCGCCAAGGTCAACGAGACCGTCTCCAAGCTCGCCACCGACCAGCAGACGATCTGGCGCGACCTGCGCGTGATCCTCGGTGGGGCCGGTATCCAGCTCATCGACGGCAAGGACGTCACCAAGTCGGAGCGCAACTGGATCGAGGATCATTTCCTTCACAACATCTTTCCGCTGCTCACGCCGCTGGCGATCGATCCGGCGCATCCGTTCCCGTTCATTCCGAGCCTCGGTTTTTCGATCGCGCTGCATCTGGCGCGCGTGTCCGACGGCAAGGTGATGAACGCGCTGATCCGCATGCCCGGCAAGATCGACCGCTTCATTCGCATGCCCGGCGGCAAGGACGGATCGATCCGGCTGATGACGCTGGAGCAGGCGACCAGCCTGTTCATCGGCCGCCTGTTCCCGGGCTACACCGTGAAGGGGCAGGGCGCGTTCCGTGTCATCCGCGACTCCGAGATCGAAATCGAGGAAGAGGCGGAAGATCTCGTCCGCGTGTTCGAGACTGCGCTCAAGCGGCGCCGCCGCGGATCGGTGATCCGCCTCGAGATCGAAGCATCCATGCCGGAAGAGTTGCGGGCCTTCGTCCAGCACGCGCTCGCCACCGCAGACGACGAGGTGTTCCTGGTCGACGGCGCGCTCGCCATGAACGAGCTGTCGCAACTGACGCGGCTCGACCGGCCGGATCTCGAATTCCCGCCCTATGTGCCGCGCCATCCCGAACGGGTTCGCGACCACGGCGGCGACATCTTTGCGGCGATCCGGCAGAAGGATCTCGTCGTCCATCATCCCTACGAGTCGTTCGACGTCGTCGTCCAGTTCCTGCAGCAGGCGGCGCGCGATCCCGACGTGGTCGCGATCAAGCAGACGCTGTATCGCACGTCCAGCAACTCGCCGATCGTGAAGACGCTGGTGGAGGCCGCCGAAGCCGGCAAGTCGGTGACGGCGCTGATCGAGCTCAAGGCGCGCTTCGACGAGGAAGCCAACATCCGCTGGGCGCGCGACCTCGAACGTGCCGGCGTGCAGGTGGTGTACGGCTTCATCGAACTCAAGACCCACGCCAAGCTGTCGCTGGTGGTGCGGCGCGAGGGCGGCAGCCTGACGAGCTATGTGCATGTCGGCACCGGCAACTATCATCCGGTCACCGCGCGCATCTATACCGACCTGTCCTATTTCACTTCGGATCCGGTGATCGCGCGCGACGGCGCGCGGGTGTTCAACTACATCACCGGCTATGCCGAGCCGATCGACATCGAGAAGATGGCGGTGTCGCCACTGACGCTGCGCAAGCGCATGCTGCAACATATCGCCGACGAGACCAGCCATGCCCGCAACGGCAAGCCGGCGGCGATCTGGATGAAGATGAATTCGCTGGTCGATCCCGACATCATCGATGCGCTCTACGATGCCTCGCAGGCTGGCGTGTCGGTCGATCTCGTGGTGCGCGGCATCTGCTGCCTGCGGCCCGGTGTTCCCGGCCTGTCGGAGAACATCCGCGTCAAGTCGGTGATCGGCCGCTTCCTGGAACACGGCCGCATCTACTGTTTCGGCATGGGCCACGGCCTGCCGTCGCCGAAAGCTGTTGTGTATATCTCGTCGGCCGACATGATGCCGCGCAATCTCGACCGCCGCGTCGAAGTGCTCTGCCCGCTGCAGAATCCGACGGTCCATCAACAGGTTCTCGAACAGATCATGGTCGCGAACCTGAAGGACAATCAGCAGAGCTGGCAGTTGTTGCCCGATGGGTCGTCAACGCGTATGAAGGCCGCGAAAGGCGAGGAGTCTTTCAACGTCCACAATTATTTCATGACGAATCCGAGTCTGTCAGGCCGTGGAAAGTCCCTCAAAGAATCTTCGCCACGTCGCCTCACGCGCCGCTCGGACCGTCAATCACAGTCGTCGTAGGCGGGTGTCTGGTTCCAGCGCCCGCAAGGTGACGCAGAGCGTCGCCGTCATCGATATCGGCTCGAACTCTGTTCGTCTCGTCGTCTATGAAAACCTGACGCGCTCGCTCGCGCCCGTCTTCAACGAGAAGACGCTGTGCGGTCTCGGCCGCGAGGTCCAGACCACGGGCCTCCTGGCCGCCGACGCCGTGCAGAAGGCGCTGGCGTCGCTGCGCCGGTTTCGGGCGCTGTGCCGGGTGATGAAGGTCGGTCGCGTCCACGCCATCGCCACGGCGGCATGCCGTGACGCCACCAACGGCCCGGAGTTCATCGCCGAAGCCGAGCGCATCTGTGGCGAACCGATCGAGATCCTGTCCGGCCAGCGCGAGGCGCGGCTGTCCGCGCTCGGCGTGGTCTCGGGTGTGCATCGGCCGGACGGCATCGTCGGCGATCTCGGCGGCGGATCGCTGGAACTGGTGGATGTGCGCGGCAGCCGGGTCGGCAGCGGCCAGACCTTGCCGCTCGGCGGGCTCGCGCTGCAGGACATCTCGCAGAGGTCGCTGAAGCGCGCCGAGCGCATCGTCAAGGCCGAGCTGTCCGGCCTCGCCCAGCTCACAGCCGGGCGCGGCCGCACCTTCTATGCTGTCGGCGGCACCTGGCGCGCCCTGGCGCGCATTCACATCATCCAGAGCGGCTATCCGCTGAAGGTGATGCACGAATACAGCATTTCTGCCGCCGAAGCGCTCGGCTTCCTGCAGCGGCTGCGGCGACTTGCAGCCTCCGACATGCTGGCCGACATCGAAACGGTCGCGGATGCAAGGCGGCCGCTGCTGACCTATGCGGCGCTCGTGCTCGAATACATCCTGCGTATCGCCAAGCCCAAGGCCATCGTGTTTTCGACCTATGGCGTGCGTGAGGGGCTGCTGTTCGAGAAGCTGCCGCCGGAGCAGCGCAATCAGGACGGGCTGATCGCCGCGGTGCGTGCGCTCAATCAGCTGCGATCGCGGTCGCCGCGCCATGCCGACGATCTCATCGCCTGGAGCGACCGGCTGATCCGCGTCGCGAAGGTCAAGGAAACGGCCGACGAACGGCGGCTGCGCCATGTCGCGTGCCTGCTGTCGGACATCGGCTGGCGGGCGCACCCCGACCATCGCGGCGAGCAGAGCATGGACCTCGTCATCAACGGTCATTTCGGCGCGATCAGTCACCCGGATCGCGCCTTCCTGGCGCTGACGATCTACTATCGCTATGCTGGGCTGAATGCGGAAAACGAGGCGCCGCAGACGGTGCGCGGCCTGGTGTCGCCGCACATGCTGGAGCGGGCGCGGCTCCTGGCGGCGATCTTCCGCGTTGGCCATCTCATCTCGGCGGCGCAGCCGGGCGTGCTGCCGGCCACGCAATTCCGGACGGTCGGCCGCAAGCTGCAACTGGTGCTCGATCGCCGCATCGCCGATCTCGCCGCCGACCGGGTCGGCAACCGCTTCAAGCAGCTGGCACGGCTGCTCGGCCGCTCCGGCGCCATCGTCAAGCGCTAAGACACAGTATCAATCGCTGGGACACGGTCGCGCGGGGCTCGCCGGACATGCCGCGAGCCCGCCACGAAAGATCCTAACGCGTTTCGCGCTTGATCTGCACCACGCGGCCGCGATCGATCGCCAGTGACAGGCGGCCGTGCTTGAGGTCGAGCGCCGCCTCGCCGAACAGCTCCCGCCGCCAGCCGTGCAGGGCCGCGACGTCGGCCTGATCGTCGCCGGCGATCTGCTCGAGATCGTCCACGGTCGCGAGCACCTTCGAGGCGACGCCGTGGCGCTCCGAGGTCATGCGCAGCAGCACCTTCAGCAGCTCGACGATCGCCGAGGTGTTGGCATTGCTGCGCGGCTTCTCCAGCTTCGGCAGGGTGTGCGGGTCACGGGCAAGGCCTCGCTGCACGGCGGCAAGGATGTCCTGGCCCCATTTCGAGCGCTCAAAACCCTTCGGCAGCGAGCGCAGGTTGGCGAGCCGCTCGAGCGTGGTCGGGGCATGGGTGGCGATGTCGCCGATGGCGTCGTCCTTCAGCACCCGCGAGCGCGGCACGTCACGGCCCTGGGCTTCCTGCTCGCGCCAGGCCGCCACCTCCATCAGCACCGCCAGCTCCTTGGGCTTGCGCACACGGGTCTTCAGCCGTTCCCAGGCCCGCTCGGGGTGGAAGTCATAGGTCTTGGGCGAGGTCAGGATTTCCATCTCCTCGCTGACCCAGTCGCTGCGACCGCGCTTCTTGAGGTCGGCATCGAGAGCGGCGAACACCTCGCGCAGGTGGGTGACGTCGGAGATGGCGTAGTGGAGCTGTTCCTCGGTCAGCGGCCGGCGCGACCAGTCGGTGAAGCGGTGCGTCTTGTCCGGGCGGTGGCCGGTGATGCGCTCGACCAGGGCGTCATAGGCGATGCTGTCGCCGTAGCCCAGCACCATGGCCGCGACCTGGGTGTCGAACACCGGGTGGGGAACGATGCCGGCGCGGTGCCAGATGATCTCGATGTCCTGGCGGGCGGCGTGAAAGACCTTCAGCACCCGCTCATTGCCCATCAGGGCGAAGAACGAGGCGAGGTCGATGCCCTCGGCCAGCGTGTCGATGACAACAGCCTCCTGGGGGCTTGCCATCTGGATGACGCAGAGCAGGGGGTAGTATGTCGTCTCGCGAAGAAACTCGGTGTCGACGGTGATCGCGGGGTGCTCGGCGAGGCGGGCGCAGGCTGCGTCCAGGTCGGCGGTCGTGGTAATCAGCTTCATGAACACGCTGCATAACCGTTCTTGGTCGCCTTGTCGCCCCGATTTCTTCAGATGACGGTGTTGTTTTTTCGAGCCTTTTCGCGTTTGCGAGACAACATTGGGGGCCGAACCCGGCCCTCTTTGGTTGCCCGGCGGGGCGGGCTCGGGTAAACCCGGTCGCTCAAAATAAGGCAGATTCCTCAAGCTCGACTGTTTTCAGGATGTCCATGCACCGCTACCGCTCCCACACCTGCGGCGCGCTCCGCGCCAGCCATATCGACGAGACAGTGCGCCTGTCCGGCTGGTGCCATCGCATCCGAGATCATGGCGGGGTCCTGTTCATCGACCTGCGCGACCATTACGGCCTGACCCAGTGCGTCGCCGACCCCGATTCGCCCGCCTTCAAGGACGCCGAGAAGCTGCGGTCGGAGTGGGTGGTCCGGATGGACGGCCGGGTCCGTCGCCGCCCGGGTGGGACCGAGAACCCCGATCTCGCCACCGGCGAGGTCGAGGTGTTCGTCACCGAGATCGAGGTGCTGGGTCCGGCCGGCGAGCTGCCGCTGCCGGTGTTCGGCGACCAGGAGTACCCCGAAGACATCCGCCTCAAGTACCGCTTCCTGGACCTGCGCCGCGAGCGGCTGCATGAGAACATCATGACCCGCGGCGCCATCATCGACTCGATGCGCCGGCGGATGAAGGACAGCGGGTTCTTCGAGTTCCAGACCCCGATCCTGACCGCGTCGTCGCCGGAAGGCGCGCGCGACTTCCTGGTGCCGAGCCGGATCCATCCCGGCAAGTTCTACGCGCTGCCGCAGGCGCCGCAGCAGTACAAGCAGCTGCTGATGATGTCGGGCTTCGACCGCTACTTCCAGATCGCGCCGTGCTTCCGCGATGAGGACCCGCGCGCCGATCGTCTGCCGGGCGAGTTCTACCAGCTCGACCTGGAGATGAGCTTCGTGACCCAGGAAGACGTGTTTGCGACCATGGAGCCTGTGATCACAGGCGTGTTCGAGGAATTCGCCAAGGGTAAACCGGTGAGCAAGAACTGGCCGCGCATCCCGTTCGCCGAGGCGCTGCGCAAGTACGGCTCGGACAAGCCGGACCTGCGCAACCCGCTGGTGATGCAGGACGTGTCCGAGCATTTCCGTGGCTCCGGCTTCAAGGTGTTCGCGCGCATGCTCGAGGACGCCAAGAACCAGGTCTGGGCGATTCCGGGACCGGGTGGCGGCTCGCGCGCGTTCTGCGACCGCATGAACTCGTGGGCGCAGGGCGAGGGCCAGCCGGGCCTCGGCTACATCATGTGGCGCGAGGGCGGCGAGGGTGCAGGTCCCCTTGCCAACAACATCGGTCCCGAGCGCACCGCGGCGATCCGTGAGGCGCTGGGGCTGAAGGACGGAGATGCGGCGTTCTTCGTCGCCGGTGATCCCCAAAAATTCTGGAAGTTCGCGGGCCTCGCCCGCATGAGGGTCGGCGAGGAGCTCAACCTCATCGATAAGGACCGCTTCGAGCTCGCCTGGATCGTCGACTTCCCGATGTACGAGTACAACGAGGACGAAAAGATCGTCGAGTTCGCCCACAACCCGTTCTCGATGCCGCAGGGCGGGCTGGAAGCACTGGAAAAGCAGGATCCACTGACCATCAAGGCGTTCCAGTACGACATCGCCTGCAACGGCTACGAGATCGCGTCAGGCGGCATCCGCAACCATCGCCCCGAGGCGATGGTGAAGGCCTTCGGCATCGCCGGTCACGGCGAGGAAGAGGTGATCGCGCGCTTCGGCGGCATGTACCGCGCCTTCCAGTACGGCGCGCCGCCTCATGGCGGCATGGCGGCGGGCGTTGACCGCATTGTCATGCTGCTGTGCGGCACGACCAACCTGCGCGAGATCTCGCTGTTCCCGATGAACCAGCGGGCTGAAGACCTTCTGATGGGCGCGCCATCGGAAGTCACGCCGAAGCAGTTGCGCGAGCTGCACATTCGGCTCAATCTGCCTCAGGACTGAAGTCCGTCGAGCGGGGCAGCTTCCGGCAACGCGAACCGGGTTTGGCGAGAACGGCGGAGGCGGGCCGCTGGTGGCTTGTCGTCTCCGCCAGGCGGCAGTGAACTGGTATTGTCGCAGGACGAAGATGCTGCGGAGGAACTTGAATGGCGTCGTCTAATTCTGAAGATCTTCGTTCGGCGGCGCTCGCCTACCACCGTCTGCCGCGTCCGGGTAAACTCGAGATCCAGCCGATCAAGCCGCTGGCCAACCAGCGTGACCTTGCGCTGGCGTATTCGCCGGGCGTTGCCGCGGCCTGCACGGTCATCGCCGAGGACCCGGGCGAGGCCGCAACCCTGACGAGCCGTGCCAACCTGGTGGCCGTGGTGTCGAACGGCACCGCGGTGCTGGGCCTCGGCAATATCGGGCCGCTCGCCTCCAAGCCGGTGATGGAAGGCAAGGCGGTTCTGTTCAAGAAGTTCGCCAACATCGATGTGTTCGACATCGAGATCGCCGCCAACACGGTCGAGCGCGTGGTCGAAACCGTCGCCGCGCTGGAGCCGACGTTCGGCGGCATCAACCTGGAAGACATCCGTGCGCCCGAGTGCTTCGAGATCGAGGCCCAGCTCAAGGAGCGGATGAAGATCCCGGTCTTCCATGACGACCAGCATGGCACCGCGATCATCGTCGCCGCGGCGGTGCGTAACGCGCTGGCGCTCAATGGCAAGAAGCTCGAGGACGTCAAGATCGTCACTGCCGGCGCCGGCGCTGCGGCGCTCGCCTGTCTCAACCTGCTGGTGTGGATGGGGGCCAAGCGCGAGAACGTCTGGGTCAACGACATCGACGGCCTCGTGCATGTCGGCCGCAACGAGAACATGGACCGCTGGAAGGCGGCCTATGCCCAGAAGACCGACAAGCGCACGCTCGGCGAGGTGATCGGCGGGGCCGACATCTTCCTCGGCCTGTCCGGCCCGAACGTGCTCAGCCGCGAGATGGTGGCGCAGATGGCGGAGAAGCCGCTGGTGCTGGCGCTCGCCAACCCGACGCCGGAGATCATGCCGGATGACGTCCGCGCGGTGCGCCCCGACGCCATGATCTGCACCGGGCGCTCGGATTTCCCGAACCAGGTCAACAACGTCCTGTGCTTCCCGTTCATCTTCCGTGGCGCCCTCGATGTCGGCGCCACCGCGATCAACGAGGAGATGAAGCGTGCTGCGGTGGACGCGATCGCCCAGCTGGCGCGCGAAGCGCCCTCCGACGTGGTGGCGCGCTCGTCGGACGCCGGCGAGGTGCAGGGCTTCGGTCCGGGATCGCTGATCCCGAGCCCGTTCGATCCGCGCCTGATGCTGCGGATTGCTCCCGCGGTGGCCAAGGCTGCCATGGAGTCGGGCGTCGCGACGCGGCCGATCACGAATTTCGACGAGTATACCGACAAGCTCGAGCGCTTCACCTTCCGCTCCGGCCTGATCATGAAGCCGGTGTTCGCCAAGGCGAAGACCCAGCCGGTTCGCGTGATCTATGCCGAGGGCGAGGACGAGCGCATCCTGCGCGCGACGCAGGTCGTGCTGGAGGAGAAGCTGGCGCTGCCGATCCTGGTCGGGCGGCCATCGGTGGTCGCGGCCCGCATCGAGCGCTTCGGCCTCGCCATCCGCGCCGGCAAGGACTTCCATCTGGTCAATCCGGAGGATGATCCGCGCTATCGCTCCTACGTGCAGAGCTACATCGACGTCGCCGGCCGGCGCGGCATCACGCCGGACGCCGCCCGCACGCTGGTGCGCACCAACAACACCGTGATCGCGGCGCTGTCGGTGATGCGCGGTGAGGCCGATGCGATGATCTGCGGCGTCGAGGGCCGCTACATGAGCCACTTGCGCCATATCCGCGAGATCGTCGGGTTCTGCCCCGGCGCGGACGACTGTTCGGCGCTGGCGCTGCTCATCACCAGCAAGGGGCCGTACTTCATCGCCGACACCCAGGTGCGGCTCAATCCGAGCGCCCAGGAGCTGGCGGAAATGGCGGCGCAGGCCGCCGAACACGTCCAGCGTTTCGGCCTGAAGCCGAAGATCGCGTTCCTGTCGCACTCCGATTTCGGCAGCTATGACAGCGAATCCTCGCGCAAGATGCGCGAGGCGACACGCCTGCTGGCGCAGTCCCATCCGGAAATCGAAGCGGACGGCGAGATGCAGGGCGACTCCGCGCTGTCGCAGCTCGCACGCGCGAATATCCTGCCGCATTCCCGGCTCGAAGGCGTCGCCAACGTGCTGATCATGCCGAACCTCGATGCGGCGAACATCGCCTACCAGATGATCAAGATGATCGGGGATGCGCTGCCGGTGGGGCCGATCCTGATCGGTCCGGCGCGGCCGGCGCACATCCTTACCCCGTCGGTGACGGCGCGCGGCGTGCTCAATATGACGGCGGTCGCCGTGGTCGAGGCGCAGGAGAAGGCGAGCCGGCAGCAGCCGAACCTGTTCGCATAAGGCCAAGGCGGTACCTCATCCGGACATTGGACAAGTCGCCGGCGCCGGTCATACTTGGGCCGGCGATCGGGGGCCCGAGAGCGAGTCCCCGGGGATCGCCCAGTGGGACGTTACAGCCGAATGGGGCCTGGCATGTCTGGAATTGTCGCGATCGGGCGTATTCTGTTTGCAGTGCTGTTCGTGTTCTCAGGGGCGTCCGCGCTGTTCGACATCGCGACCACGGCCCAGGGCATCGCCGCCAGGGTCGCAATCCCGGCATTCCTGACGACCTACACCGCCCAGCTCGAGAGCCTGACCGGGATGCCGATCTCCCAGTTGCTCGCGATCACCGCCGGCGCGACCGAGCTGATCTGCGGGCTGATGATCGCGCTGAACTTCGGTGCGCGGTTCTTCGCCGTGATCTTGGCCCTCTTTGTGATCACGGTGACGTTCTACTACCACAACTTCTGGGACATGAGCGGAGACGAGCGTCTCAACAACATGATCCACCTGCTGAAGAACCTGTCGCTGGTCGGGGCGCTGCTGATCATCGTCGGCTATCCCAGGCAAACCTCGGACAGCGGGATCACCTACACCGAGCACTGAGTTCGGCCGGCGTTCCGGCGGAGCGGTCAGTCGGGCCGGCGCCAGGCGGTGACGGTGACAGGCCCTTCGGCTTCGAGGATCCGGCGCTCGGTCGGGCGCAGCCCTGAGGCGCGCAGGATGTCGTGGGGCGTGCGTTCCGGCACGCCGGGAAATACGCCGAGCCCCCCGGGGATGTGCACTTGGGGCGCCTCCGAGAGCCAGAAGGTGTCGTAGCGGCCGAAGAACATCGCGAACACGGCGGGGCCGCCGATGATCGCCGCCGTGCCGGCGCGCACCCCCGCCGCGTCGCAGGCCGCCTCGAAGCTTGCGCCCGCCGGATTCCACAAGGTCGCCTTCGGGTTCACAGGATCGGGGGCGAGCGAGGAGGTGTCGCGTGTCAGGATGAGCCGCGTCCGGCGCGGCGAGTTGGGCTGATCCTCGAAGGAGCGGCGCCCGTGCACCACGAGATCGACACGATCGAGGGCGGCGTTGAAGAAATGCTGGTCGCCCGCGAACTTCAACGTCGCGGGCATCTCATGGGTGGCGTCCGCCAGCATGCCGTCGGCCGACACGATGACAAACCCCTCGATACGCAACACGGTCATCGTCTCAGTCCGGCACGCAGCAGCAGGAAGGCTTATTCCGAGATGGTCTGCACCACGCTCGACACCGGACGGCTGCTGATGGTCGGCAGCTTGGTCTCTTTGGTCAGCGCCTCGTCATAGCTCGGGATGGTCTGCACCGTGCCCTTGGCCTTGATCTGCACCACCTTGTAGCCGCCGGCCTTGAGGCGGCGCAGCAGCGTCGGCAGGGCCTCGGCGGTGTGCTTCTGGAAATCGTGCATCAGGATGATGCCTTTGCCGAGCTTGTCGAGCTTGGTCATCACCGTGGTGATCACCTGCTCGGAGTTCTTCGACTTGAAGTCGAAGGAGTCGACGTCGCAGGACCAGATGCCGATGTTGCGCTCGCCGAGATAGGTGACCATCGCCGGCGGGTGCTGCAGGGCCGGGAAGCGGAAAAACGGCGCCGGCGGCGCCTCGAGCGCCCAGCGTACGGCGCTGAAGCCCTTTTCGATCTCGTCCTTCGCCGCCTGATCGGTCATGCCCTTGCGGGTGAGAACGGCGTGCGACCAGGTGTGGGCGCCGATGGTGTGGCCCTGGGCCAGGACCTGCCGCAAAATCTCGGGATGATAGGTGGCATGCTTGCCGATCGGGAAGAACAGGCCCTTGGTGCATTCATCGGCGAGCGCCTTCAGCACTGCGGGCGTGTTGTTGGGCCAGGGGCCGTCATCGAACGTCAGCACCACTTCCTTGTCACGCAGGAAGTCGAGCTGCTTGAAGTGCTCGAAGCCGAAGCCGGGGCCGCCGGTGGTGTCGATCTGCACGACACGGGCGACGCCAATTGCATCGGGATTGGCACAGGATGTCTTTTCTGCTGCAGCCGGCGGGGCGGCGGGAGCGGCGGGCGTAGCCGTTGCCGTAGGCTTCTGTGGGGCCGCAGCGGGACGTGCGGGCGTCTGGGCCCAGGCGGCGGTGAACATCAACGCCGAAACAGCACTCGCGAACATCAAACCCGTCGTGATTCGCATCGCATTCCCCGCCGTTCTTGAAGCAAGATTTCCTGCCGTCGTGCCGCGGTTCCATTGCCGCTGACATCATCCTAGTGTAGGCGCGACTGAGTCGCCACGGTGGCCGATCACACTAGCTTGCGCCGAGAGCGCGGCCGATGGCGGTCCTGACCCGGGTATCGGTGGGTTCGACGGCGCTGGCGAAGACATCGGCGATGTAGCCGTCGCGGCCCAGCAGGTATTTGTGGAAGTTCCAGGCGGGAACCTGTTTCGGCCGCTCCGTTGCGGCCCAGCGATAGAACGGGTGGGCGTCGGGGCCGCGCACCACGGTTTTGGCGGCGATTGGAAACGTCACGCCGTATTGCGTGTGCGCGGTGTGGTCGATATCGCCGGTGCTGCCGGGCTCTTGGCCGCCGAAGTCGTTCGACGGCACGCCGATGACCACAAGCCCCTGGGATTGAAATTCGGCCCAGAGTTGCTGCAGCCCGGCATATTGCGGCGTGTAGCCGCAGAGGGACGCTGTGTTGACGATCAGCATCGGCCGCCCGGCGAAGTCCGACAAGCGGATGTCCTTGCCGCTGAGCGCACCGAACGAGAAGCCGTAGGCGGTGATGCGGCTGAGGCCGGGCGACGCCGATGTCTCGGCGCAAGCATGATCGATGAGCGCGCGGCTGAAGCTGGCCGCCAGCGTCAACGTCAGGATCTGTCTGCGATCGATCATGGGCCCCTCGTGCCATTCGTCCGTCGGGCAGGCTATCCGATTTGCCTGTTCGGTCCGGATCAACAGCCCGTTACGTGCGTGGCGGTTGATCCTTGCACCACGGCAGCGGCAGCAGCGGCAAGTAGTAGACATTCCATGCGCAGACTTCTTCCGGGCCGCTGCGCTTGAGCATGTAGTGCACCGGCTCGGATTGGCCGAGCACGATGTGAATGGTGAACAGCGCAGCCCCGATCGGGTAGGCGAAACGCCAGGTGCGCACCTCGCTCAGCCGGTCGAGCAGCACCGCGCCGGCGAGAATGATCAGCGGGTCGGTGAAGATGAAATACTCGGCCTTCAGGCCGCGCCGGACACCGAGCGCGTCGATGCCGATCGCGACGAGCAGGAGCAGCAGGGCCTGGATCGCGACCTGCCGCTCGCCGCGCCGCCAGGCGTAGACGATGCCGGGAATGATCAGCCAGGTGAGGAACACGGCCGGGCGCGGTGAGGTGTAGAGCACGAAGGTCAGCCGCATCAGCACCAGCCGCACGCCGTCGAGCAGCAGCCGCGCGATGCCGAGCACGCCGCCGTCGGTGGCGGAGGCGGTCGCGGGATCGGCGAAACTGAGCATCCGCTCGAGCGGGTTCATCACCGCCACCACGTCGCCGATGTTGTAGGAGAGGCGCAGCGCCAGCAGCGCCAGCGCGGCGCCGCCGAGAGCCGCCGCCATCGCCGCCAGCGTTTCGGCCGCACTGATCCGCCACAGCGCCGCATAGGCGACCATGCCGGCGAGGAGCCAGATGAGCAGGATCGTCTGGTAGGTGCCGGGCGTCCCGATTGGCCGCAGGCCGGCCGCCGCGAGGGCCGCTGGTGCGAGGCCTGCCGCGATCAGTGGCCAGGCGGCGGCAACGGCCAGCAGCGCGGCGATCACCGCGCCGAGGGCGATGATCCAGCCGCTGGCGCGGGTCCACAGGCCGACGCTGGCACTCTCGCGAGAGCCGAACGGCAGCAGCAGCACCGGCAACGCCGCGATCAGCAGGATGGCATGGACCTTGTTTTCCAGGCCGAGGACGCAGCACGCCGCGGCGAGGCCGACCAGCAGCGGGCGCCACGGGCCGGCGCGCCGGCCCACGATGATCAGCAGCAGCAGTGCGAACACCACGCCGCAGGCGGCCAGCATTTCGCTGCGCAGGATGCGCATGTGCACCGCGACGCCGCCGGAGAAGGCAAAGGCGAACGTGGCAAGCAGCGTGAGCCGCCAGTCGCGGACGATGCGACGGATCAGGGCGCCGAAGATCAGCACGCAGGCGGTCGCAATGAGGAAGGCCAGCACCCGGCCGGCGCGCACCGCCGCGAGCATGGCGGCATCGAACGCGGCGCGATCACCGGCTGGCGGGATCGCCGACAGCGTCCAACCGTCGAGCCATCCCAGCGCGTGCAGCAACTGGAACCAGAGCTTGACCGACAGGATGGTCAGATAGGCCGGATGGTCGAAATACTGCTGCGGCCGCCCGTCATTGAGGGCGAGCGCGTTGTAGATCACCATGAAGTCCATGTCGGCGTTGCGCCAATAGACTGCGGTGAAGCCGAGGGCGAAGAACGAGAACGCGAGCCCGAGCAGGATGGCGGCAAGGCCGCCACGCGGGCCGAGCCCGGTCAGGCGCGCGAGCGCGTCGCGGCGGGGGGCAGCCGGCGTGTGAACGTCAGGCGGGGCGGAACTGAGTGACAGGTCATCCATGACCGGCGTCTTCTACTCCAGCGGCGGAAGGGAGGCGACCCGGGCAACGCAGGATTTTACCGGCGACCGACGGCCTGCCAGCCGTCCTGCCCTGATCTGTTCCGGGGAAGCGTGTCAGCGCAACGGCACGATGAAATCGGTTCCGAGGCCGGTCTCACCGCCGAGGCCCTGGTCCGACACCACGATCGAGCCGCCGGGGGCGATGGCCGAGGCGATCCGCGTCATGGCCTCGCTGGGAATGGCCAGGCGGCTGAGCACCTCCGCCGGTGTGGCTGCAGGCGGTGCAGGCGGGGTCTCGGCTGCCGGTGCAGCGGCATGCCGCCGGCGCGGAGCGGGCTCCTCGACGACCGCTTTGCGGGGCGGCAGCGACGTGACCGACCAGCGGAAGGCGCCGGGAACGTCGCCGTCGGCCCGGGCGGTGAACACATGGGTGCCGAGTGGGCGGTCGTTCTCTGCGATGGTCACCGGGATGTCGAACAGCGGCTCGAAGTTCTGGCGCACATAGAGCCGGTTCTCCTTGCGGCTGATCAGCACCGCGATATGGCCGGTGCGCTTGGGCGTGGCCGCCACCAGCGTCTCGGGCTTCGCCGCCGGATCCTTGGCCAGATCTTTGGCGGCATCCTTAGGTTGATCCTTGGCTTGATCCTTGGCCGTGTCAGCAGGGCGGGGCGGATCCTTGGCGTCGGCGGTCGGAGCGGTCTTGGTCGGCTCTTTGGATGGTTCGCCGGGCGGGTCCGTGGCTCGATCCTGGGACGGCGCGTTCGCCGCCGCGACGGGGGCTTCCGCGTTCCCAGCTCCGTCCTGGGCCGCCTTGGCCGGGGGCTGGGGTTCGGTGGTCGCCGGGGGCGGCGCAAGGGCGAGCGCGCCGTCGGCATTGGCGAGGCGTATCCGCTCGGCTGGCTCGCTGCGTGCAGCCGCGCTCGCGGTCTCGTCATGCTTGGGCGTGAGGCGCAGGTCGGCCACGCCGCTCTGCGGGGCCGGTTCAGCCGCGGCGGCCTTGTCGGGCTTTGCCGGTGCAGCGTCGGCCGGCTGACCGCCCGCGGGCGCCACGGATGCGGATGCATCGGGCGTGTGGGTGAACAGGACCGGATGGCTGATGTCCTGCGGCGTCACTTCGCCGGGAGCGACGATCACCCGGGCCCCGAGCCGGGTCCACGCCCACAGCTTGGTGGCGAACGCCATCGGCAAGCGGATGCAGCCATGGGAGGCCGGATAGCCGGGCACCACGCCGGCATGCAGCGCCACGCCGGACCAGGTGATGCGCTGCATGTAGGGCATCGGCGCATTGCTGTAGAGGTTGGAGCGGTGCCACTTGTTCTTCTGGATGACGCTGAACACGCCCATCGGGGTGGAGTGGCCGCGCATGCCGGTGGAGACCGGCGATTCCGCGAACAGGCCGTTGGCGTCGTAGATCTTGAGATGCTGTTTCTCGACCGAGATCGCGATGATCAGCGGCCCGCGCGGCTTGGCCAGATCCTTGGGCGCATCGGCCATCTTCGGATAGCTCGGCCTCACCACGCGTTTGCGCGGAGCGGGGGGCGCCGGAAGCGGATCTGGCTGCTCGAACGTCTGGTTCGGCCAGATGATCTGGTAGGCGGCGGCCGGGGCCGGCAGGGCGAGCGCGCCGGTCAGGCACGCGGCAAGGACGGTGGCTCCGGTTCGGCTGAAGATGGAGGTCATGGCTGAATGCCCACGCGCGACGGCCAAGAACTGAATCCTATGACTGCTCACAATGATTCTCGGATGGTTCCGCTATGAGTGTCGCAGGCCGCGCAATGGTTCACCAGATCGCGCCCCGCCGCTGCGCGAAAGATTGCAGGTAAAAATTAACCAAAATCTTCCGGTCGAGCCCGACGGCCTGAAAATTTGCACGCTCGGGTCGTCTTCTCATCACGGTTCCGCGATCTTACATCCTGAGCAGCGAGAAACGTATTGTTCTAGGAGTGAATGTCGATGTCGCCTGACAGCAGGATGATGAGACGGCGCTGGTTGCGGCTGGGAACGCTGGCGGCCGTCGGTGCGGCGCTGCTCGTCGGCTCCGCCGCGCGCGCAGCGGACGAGCCGGACCTGATCTTCCGCCGCTCCACCGTGTTTAAGTGGCTGACGCCGAACGACAAACTCGCAACCTACGGCGTCGACGATCCGGAGGTCGAGGGCGTGGCTTGCCACTTCACCGTTCCGGAAAAGGGCGGCCTCAAGGGATGGCTCGGTGTGGCCGAGGAGGTCTCCGATATCTCGCTGGCCTGCCGGCAGGTCGGGCCGATCCGCTTCAAGTCCAAATCGCAGCAGGGCGACGACATGTTCCGCCAGCGGCGCTCGCTGTTCTTCAAGAAGATGCAGATCGTGCGCGGCTGCGACGCCAAGCGGAATGTGCTGGTCTATATGGTCTACTCGGACCGGCTGATCGAAGGCTCGCCCAAGAACTCCACGTCGACGGTTCCGATCATGCCCTGGGGTGCTGGCGACACGATCCAGAAGTGCGCCGACTTCATCAGCAACTAGATGAATCTGTTTGCAGGTTGCATTCAATGTTCAATCTAACAATATGATATAGCCTGCTTATTCAGGCTGCATCGGGTTGGCGCTGGGGTCTGCGCCAAGATGCTGGCGGCGGCGCCGGGTTGTAGCTCCCGGTCAGTCGCAGCAGCTTCTGCGGCACCGATGCGTTGCTGTTGTGCACGAAGGGTGATGGCTGGGACGCCATCGCCAGGTTCGGCCGCGCCAAGTTTGGCTGTCGTGCTGTCTGGCTAAGACGGGACATGAATTTTTCAGTGCAGATATTTGTTTCTGCAGGTGAAATATCAGATATCGGAGCGTCTTCGATGTGCTGGCGGCCGACCGGCGTCTCATCTGCCACGGCAGTTCCTCCCCATTCCAAATGTCCCCTGTGGCTGAATGCTTTCTCCGAGCGGCCGGCCGCTGCTGAGCAAAGCCGCGGATGCAGGTCGTGAAAGCTTCGATGCGCGTGGGAACTTGTCCTCGCAGGCGAGGCATGGAGTAACGCCGGACTGTTACAGAAGTTGCGGGGCACGCGCCGTTTCTGGTCGTCGCGCTCACAATTTTCGCGGTTTTGCAGCAGTCGGTTAACCGATGCTGAGCGGCGTATCGCGGGCGATGGGTTGGCCCGCGTTGAACCTGGCCGGTCGTCTCGACGACCAAACCGCGAAACCGCCGCCGGAGACACGCCATGCGCGCCCTCAGCTTCATCCTTGCCGTCGCGTTCGTGCTGGGGGCGCCGGCGCTCGCTGTCTCCGTCGCCAAGGACGCTCTCCCGGGCGTCGGGACCTTCGCCTACAGCGGTTCCCCAGCCATTGGCTCCGCCGTCGCGGTCACCCGGCTGGTCACTCGCTGACCCCTTTGAAGCGTCCGCCCATGCTGCGCCGGCCGACGATCTCATGACATCCAGAAGTGCTGCCATTGTGGCTGGACTTGTGATGCTGCTCGGCGGAGCGGTTCACGCAGAATCCCATTCGTTCTCGCATATGGTTGATCCGCGCGGTGAGTTCATCCGTCTGTGCGCCCCCTTCATGATCAAGCGTTCGCCGCGCCCGGAAGCGGTGTGCGACTGCCTGCACCAGCAGGCTGTGGCCATGATCGATGACGTCGATGTCCGCGATGCGCTGCTCTATGGCATCAGCGAGACCGGGGTGCCCACCATCGACAAGGCCTGGCTGCCCACCGCCAAGGAGGGGCAGATCGATGCGGCCATGACGCGCATGGCGAAGCCCACCATGGCCTGCCTCTATGGCCCATAGCGGGCGGGCATTCTAGCGTTTAACGCAGGCGCGCGTCCGCACGATGCCTTCTGGCGTCAACTTCGACGCCGTCACTTCCTTGATCTGGCCGGCGGGGCAGGTGCCGTCATCGATCCGCACGCGCTGGCCCAGCCGGAAATCGCTGTCCGGCGGCTCCTGGGACAGCGCGCCCGCGCCCAGCGCTGCAGTAACGACAAGAAGCGCCGCGCCGGCGCAGGCCGCGCCGAGGGCCAGCCGCCGCGACTTGAGCCCATGCGACTTGAGCTCTTGCAACCTGGTCCCGTCGCGCGACGGCGCGGGGGATGGCATCGGACCGGGTTTCGTCATCGGGCTCCCCCGCATGGTGAGATCAGGCGTGCAGGTGATAGCCTGATTCTCGGCGATTTGGCGCGCGGTCGGGGCGAGAGCCGGGCCAAGCGCGGTGCCGGTGATCTCGGACCAGCCGCGGGAGGGGCGCGAAGTGGCAGCCATGCGGTATTGAAACTTGCCGTCGGTCGGCGCCGCCTCGATCATCCCCGGCCTCATGGCGGGCGGCGCGCTGCAGTGCTGCCCAATCTTCGGGAGATTTGCGATGCGCGTTCTGGTGATCGGGGCCGGTGCCCTCGGCGGCTATTTCGGGGCTCGCCTGTTCGAGGCCGGGCGCGACGTCACGTTCCTGGTGCGGCCGCGCCGTGCCGAGCAGTTGCGGCAGGGGCTGGTGGTGAAGAGCGCGGCCGGGGATGTCACGCTGGCGAAGCCGCCCCTGGTCACGGCCGATCGTCTCAATGGGCCCTATGATCTCGTGCTGCTGAGCTGCAAGGCCTATGACCTTGCCGACGCGATCGAGGGATTTGCGCCGGCAGTGGGACCGTCCACGGTGGTCCTGCCATTGCTGAACGGCATGGCGCATCTCGACGTGCTCAATGCCCGCTTCGGCGCAGCGCGGGTGTTCGGCGGCCAGTGCGTGATCTCGGCGACCCTGAACGATCAGGGCCACATCCTGCATCTCAATGACATGCACAGCCTGACCTTCGGCGAGCAGGGCGGCGGCCTGTCGGAGCGAGCGCAGGCCGTGGAGAAGGTGCTGTCCGGGGCCAAATTCGCCGCGCAGGCGAGCGCCACCATCCTGCAGGACATGTGGGAGAAGTGGGTGTTCATCGCCACCGGCGCCGGCATGACCTGCCTGATGCGCGCCACGATCGGCGACATCGTTGCCGCGGGCGGGGCCGGCCTGTCGCTGGCGCTGATCGGGGAATGCGCGAGCATCGCGGCGGCCCATGGCTTTGCGCCACGGCCGGCGGCGCTGGAGCGCTCCCGCGCCATGTTCACGGCTGCGGGTTCGCCGATCACGGCCTCGATGCTGCGCGATATCGAACATGGCGCGCGGATCGAGGCCGACCACATCATCGGGGACTTGTTGCGGCGCGGCGAGGCGCAGCGCACCGAGACGGCGTTGCTGCGCATCGTCTTCGCCCACCTCAAGGCCTATGAGGCGCGGCGGCGGCGCGAGCAGCCCGCATCCGCCTGAGTGCGTTCAGCGCAGCAGTCGATCCGGTCCGTCGGAGGAGGTGCCGCAGAGGGCGCGCTGTGGGGCCTATCCGCAGCGGCGGCGGCCACGAGGACCCGGGTTCCGGCCGAGTGGATTGACAAGTTCTAAAATAGAACTTTATGTTCGTTGACATGACGCCGCGATCGACCGCCCCATGGGGTGGCATTGTCGGCACGCGACAACACACACGGGAGGAACATGTGGCCAAGCGACAGGCGACAGTGGCAGTGGTCGGCGCGGGCGACTTCATTGGCGGCGAGATCGCCAAGAAATTCGCCGCGGAAGGGTTTTCCGTGTTCGTCGGGCGGCGCAACGGCGACAAGCTGGCGCCGCTGATCAGCGAGATCGAAGCGGCCGGCGGCACCGTGTTCGGGCGCTCGCTCGACGCTCGCAAGGAAGAGGAGGTGGTCCGCTTCATCGCCGATGCGGACGCCCATGCACCGCTCGAGGCGTGCATCTTCAACATCGGCGCCAATGTGAACTTCCCGATCCTCGACACCACCGAGCGGGTGTTCCGCAAGGTCTGGGAGATGGCCTGCTACTCGGGCTTCCTCACCGGGCGCGAGGCGGCGCGCGCCATGCTGCCACGCGGCAAGGGCGCGATCTTCTTCACCGGCGCCACCGCGAGCCTGCGCGGCGGTGTCGGCTTTGCGGCCTTCGCCAGCGCCAAGTTCGGCCTGCGTGCGGTGGCGCAGTCAATGGCGCGCGAGCTCGGACCGAAGAACATCCATGTCGCCCATCTCATCATCGATGCCAGCGTCGATACCGAATGGGTGCGCCAGCTCATCAGCACGCGCGAGGGGGCCGAGGCGGCGAAGAACATCGATCCCAACCGCTTGATGCGGCCGGCGGCGGTGGCCGAGGCCTACTGGCAGCTGTTCCAGCAGCCGCGCGATGCCTGGACCTTCGAACATGAGATCCGGCCGTTCGGCGAGAAGTGGTGAGGCGAGGGGCGCGTGCCCCTCAGGCGGCGTCCGACGACACCTTGCGGCGCGTCGCGCGCGCGGCCACCGACTTCGGATCCGCGACCGCCGCGCCAGGGCCCGGATGGGTGTGCACTTCCTTGGCGTGCAGCGGCTCGCCGCATTCCGAGCAGATCATCACCGGCTCGAAGAACTTGCCGCAGGTCTTGTGTTGATACAGCAGCGGCCGGCCGCGCTCGTCGACCATGTGGATGTCGCCCCAGCGCACGATCGCCATCAGGATCGGATAGAGGTCGAGGCCCTTCTGGGTCAGGATGTATTCGTGGCGCTTGGGGTTGGTCTGGTAGGGGGTGCGGCGCAATACCCCGAAACGCACCAGCTTTTTTAGCCGATCGGCCAGCAGATGGCGCGTGATGCCGAGGTTGGACTGGAATTCCTCGAAGCGGCGGACACGGAGAAAGCATTCGCGCAGGATCAGCACGCTCCAGCGGTCGCCGATCACGGCGAGCGTCCGGGCCATCGAGCACGCTTCGTCCTCGAGCGCGTCCCACTTCATCGCAGTTCCTCCCGGCCATTCGCGGCGCCGATGTCATCTGCCCTACACATAGCAAAGATTTGGCGTCCCGCCATTCCCAAACGGCATTGATGCAGGAGCCAGGCGCATGGCCAGTTGCGCCAGCGTCGCAACCCCTAAGTGTGGACGATCCGGATGCGGCTCGGGTTTGACAGTTCTTTTATGGAACTATAGATTTCGATGAGCGAACGATCGCGCCGGACGGGCGCGGCCATAGGGAGGACGGCGATGGCACCACGCGTCGAGTTTCAGTTCGATTTCGGCAGTCCCAATGCCTATCTCGCCGCGCAGGTCATTCCGGCGATCGAGGCGCGCACCGGCGTCAAGTTCGCTTATGTGCCGGTGCTGCTCGGCGGCATCTACAAGCTGACCGGCAACAGCTCGCCAGCGGACTATCTGCGCGGCGTCAAGAACAAGCCCGAGCACATGCAGCGCGAGACCGAGCGTTTCGTCCGCCGCCACAACCTGACGCGGTTCAGGCCGAACCCGTTCTTTCCCGTCATCACCCTGATGCTGATGCGCGGCGCCGTCGCGGCTCAGCTCGAGGGGGTGTTCGAGCCGTACTTCCAGGCCGCCTACCATCACATGTGGGAAGAGCCGAAGAAGATGGACGATCCTCAAGTGCTGCGCGAGGCGCTGATCGCGTCGGGGCTCGACGCCGATCGCCTGATCGCGCGCGCCCAGGAGGCTGACGTCAAGGCGAAGCTGCTCGCGCTGACGCAGGACGCGGTGAACCGCGGCGCGTTCGGCTCGCCGACCTTCTTCGTGGGCGACGAGATGTTCTTCGGCAAGGATCAATTGCGTGACGTCGAGGAGGAGATCCTGGCGCAACAGGCGCGGGCGGCCTGAAGCCGTCACGCGCAATCCCTGCGTATCAACGGAGCGCCGCTGCCCGAGCCGCGACGGGCTCGGGCGCGGCCATCGGGATCAGAAATTTTCCTTGAACGGCCGCAGGTCGATCTCCTGGGTCCAGGCGGAGCGAGGCTGGCGGTGCAGCTGCCAGTAGGTGTCGGCGATGGCATCGACGCCGAGCAGGCCGTCTTCGCCGCGCTCCGCAAGGATGTTCGGATTGCGGGAGCGCAGCCGTTCACCGTCGATGCCGCCGTCCACCACCACATGGGCGACATGCAGGCCGTCCTTGCCGTAGTCGCGCGCCATGCTCTGCGAGATCATGCGCAGGCCGGCTTTTGCGGCGGCGAACTGGGCAAATCCTGGCTTGCCGCGCAGGCTGGCGGAGGCGCCGGTGAAGATCACCGTGCCGCGACCGAGCGGCACCAGGCGGCGCGCCGCCTCGCGCCCGACCAGAAAGCCGCCGAAGCAGCACACGCGCCAGAACTCCTCGAACTGCTGCGCCGTCACGGTGCGGAATTCGATGTGGCGGTTGATGCCGGCATTGAAGACGATCGCGTCGGGGGCCTCGAAGCCGGCGCCGAGCGCCGCGGCATGATCGAACAGGCGGATGACGTCGTTCTCCTGGGTGGCGTCAGCGACCACGGCTTCGGCGCTGCCGCCGGCCTTCGCAATCGTGTCGACGACCCGTTGCAGCTTCTCGGCGGTGCGTCCGGCGGCGATGACATGGTGGCCTTCGGCTGCGAAGCGGCGGCAGACGGCGGCGCCGACACCGAGTTCGGCCCCGACGCCGACGACGATCGCGGTTGGCTTGCCCATTCCTGAGGTCTCCTGGATTGGTGAGGCGGCGAACCTAGCGTGAAGCAGTGGCCGCGCGAAGCATGCAATTGCTTGAATCTTCGCGGAGCACGCATGCAGCCCGGGCATGGTCGGTCGCGCTTTAGGTATGATATCCATCATATAAAATTGGACGGGCGCGAGGTTTCGAATGGAGATGCGGCAGAAGATCGGGCAGGCCGCCGACGCACCGGCAACACGGACGGCGGGGACATCGCAGATCCTGATCCTCGCCGGGTTGGCGGCACTCGGGACGCTGGCGACCAGCATCCTGCTGCCGTCGCTGCCGAGCCTGGCCCGCAGCTTTGCCGTGCCGACCACGGCGGTCGCGAGCGCGATCAGCCTGTACCTGGCGGTATTCGCGGTCGGGCAGTTGGTGGTCGGGCCGCTGTCGGACCGCTTCGGCCGTCGTCACCTGGTGCTGGGCGGCCTTGTGGTCTTCATCGCCGGGAGCGCGATCTGCGGTGTTGCCGATGATCTGCCGATGCTGCTGGCGGGGCGCGTGGTGCAGGCGCTCGGCGCCTGTGCCGCCTCGGTGCTGGCGCGGGCCATCGCGCGGGATCTGCTGGAGGGCGCAGCGCTGGGACGTGCGCTGGCCTTCATCATGGTCGCGACCGCCGCGGCGCCTGGCTTTTCGCCGCTGCTCGGCGGGTTGCTCGAGCAGGCGTTCGGCTGGCCGTCGGCATTCGCGGTGGTGGCGCTGATCGCGGCGCTCATCGCCGTGCTCTATGGCCGCAGGGTCGGCGAAACCCATGACGGTTCCACACAGCCGCTCGATCCGCGGCATATCGCTGCGTCCTATCTCCGGCTCATGCGGGATCGCCGCTTCATTGCGCCCGGGCTGACCGTCGGACTGATCCTGGGCAGCCTGTTCGCGATGTTTGCGGCGTCGCCCGCGATCCTGATCGAAGGGCTTGGCTATGCGCCGCTGGCGCTCGGTGGATTTTTTGCAGGCACCGTGTTCGTGGTGTTCGCCGCCGGGATGCTGGCGCCGTGGCTCGCCGCGCGCCTCGGCCTGCGCGGCGCCATCCTGACCGGGCTGGTCGTCGCCGTGCTCGGCGGGACCGCACTGCTGGTCGCGCAGGCGGTCGACCGCTCGTTGCCGGCCTATCTGCTACCCGTGGCCGTCTTCCTGTTTGGCATGGGCCTCGTCAATCCGCTGGGAACGGCGCTGACGTTGTCGCCGTTTGGCGATCGGGCGGGGCTGGCCTCGGCGCTGGTCGGCTTTTTGCAGATGGCCGGTGCGGCGGCCGGGGTCAGCATCACCGCGGCGCTGGCATTGCCGGCCATGGCGGCGCTGGGCATCGTCATCACCATCGCAACGGTCGCCGCGCTGATGATTTTCTGGGCGGGCCGCCCCGCGACGACATGAACCGTCCACCATGGCCGTCATGAAAAGGCCCCCGCCGTGAGGCGAGGGCCTGGCGATGCGGTGGTCTGTAGATCAGTGCGCAATGCGCTCGATGGCGATTGCCGTGGCTTCGCCGCCGCCGATGCACAGCGATGCGACGCCGCGGCGCAGATCATGGTTCGCCATCGCATGCAGCAGCGTCACGATCAGGCGCGCCCCGGTCGCACCGATCGGGTGGCCGAGCGCGCAGGCGCCGCCGTTGATATTGAGCTTCTCGCGGGGAATGGCGAGGTCGCGTGCGGCCGCCATCGGCACCACCGCGAACGCCTCATTGATCTCGAACAGGTCGACGTCACCGACGCTCCAACCGACCTTGTCGAGCAGCTTGCGGATCGCGGGGATCGGCGCGGTGGTGAACCACTGCGGCTCCTGACTGTGGGTGGCATGCCCCTTGATCTCGGCGAGGATCGGCAGGCCATCGCGTTCGGCGAGCGAGCGGCGGGTCAGCACCAGCGCCGCGGCGCCGTCGGCGTTGGCCGAGGAGGCCGCCGGCGTGATGGTGCCGTTGGGACGGAACGCCGGCTTGAGATTCGGAATCTTGGCGGGATCGACCTTGAGCGGATGCTCGTCGTTGGCGATGGTGCGGGGGCCGGCTTTCTCGGCGAGCACGATCGGCGCGATCTCGGCCGTGAAGGCACCGCTCTCCACCGCCTTGCGGGCGCGGGTCAGGGTCTCCACCGCGTAATCGTCCTGATCCTTGCGGGTGAACTGGTAGGCCTCCGCGGTCGCCTCGCCGAAGTCGCCCATCGAGCGGCCGCTTTCATAGGCGTCCTCGAGGCCGTCCATCAGCATGTGGTCGATAATGCGGTCGTGGCCGACGCGATAACCGGCGCGCGCCTTCGCCAGCAGGTAGGGCGCGTTCGACATGCTCTCCATGCCGCCAGCGACGACGATCTGCGCGGAGCCGGCGGTGATGATGTCGTGCGCGAGCATGGTGGCCTTCATGCCGGAGCCGCACACCTTGTTGACGGTGGTTGCGCCGGTCGCATCCGGGAGTTTCGCGCCGCGCGCCGCCTGACGGGCCGGCGCCTGGCCCTGGCCGGCCGGCAGCACGCAGCCCATGAACACCTCGTCGACGCGCTCGGGCGACAGCCCGGCGCGTTCGATCGCCGCGCCGATGACATGGGCGCCGAGCTTGTGGGCGCTGAGCGGCGACAGTTCGCCCTGGAAGCGGCCGAGCGGCGTACGCGCAGCAGCGACGATGACAATCGGATCTGATGACATGGAAGGCGCTCCCGACAGGATGCCGCGTGACTGCGGCTCAAATGAAATGATATTGATCATACTATGATATGCGACCTCTGATTGCAAATGCAGCAAGGCAAAGATGCGTCTTTGTCTAGGTCGGCGCGCGCTGATGATGTGTCGCATGCACGACAATGACGTGATTAAGACACCCCTAATGACTCGCCGGTACGATGATCCGGGTCGAAGCTTGATTCCCGTTCCATCCAACCGGAGACGTCCATGAAGCTGTTCGAGAACCTTCCCATCGCCGCAAAGCTGGGAGGGCTGGTGGTAATCGCGCTGCTCGGTCTGGGAGCTGCTGGTGTCGAAGCCACACGGCTGATGAGTGACGTCATTCTCAACGATCGGATGGAGCAGACACACGCCATCGTTGATGTCGCCAAGAACGTAGCGCTGGGATTGCAGAAACAGGTCGAGGTCGGCCAGATCAGCAAGGATGCAGCGATCCAGGAGTTCGCGCGCCGCGCGCAGACCATGACCTACGACAAGGGCAATGGCTATCTGTTCATCTTCACCAACGAAGGTGTGACGCTGGCCTCGCCGAATCCCAAGCAGATCGGCGTCAACCGCCTCGATGAGAAGACCAATGGCCGTGCGCTGACCCGCGAGCTGCGCGATGGCGCGGTGGCGAAGGGCGAAGTGACGTTGCGCTATGAATACGTCAAGCCCGGCGAGACCGAGCCTGTGCGCAAGCTCTCCTATGCGGTGGCGATTCCCGGCTGGGACATCGTGGTCGGCACCGGCGCCTATCTCGATGATCTCGATACCAAGCTCAAGCCGATCGCCTGGTCGCTCGGCCTTGCGATGCTGGCGATCGTCTGCATCACCGGTCTTGTCGCCGTGTTCACCGCACGCAGCATCACCGGACCGCTCAGCCGCCTCGGCAACAGCATGCGCCAGCTCGCCGACGGCGATCTTGCGACGGAGATTCCGGGGACCATGCGGCGCGACGAGGTCGGCGCGATGGCCAAGACCGTCCAGGTCTTCAAGGACAATGCGTTGCGGATCCGCGGGCTCGAGCAGAAGGAGGCCGAAGTGCAGCAGCAGGCGGCGGCGGAGCGCCGCGCCGCGATGGCCGCGCTGGCCGACGGCTTCGAGCGCAGCGTCAACGGGGTCGTGCGTTCGGTCGCGACCTCGGCGGTCGAGATGCAAACCGCAGCTGAATCGATGACGACGACGGCGGGCGATGCCAGCCATCGCGCGCTGACCGTCAGCGACGTATCGGAGAAGGCGCTGGGCAATGTCCAGACCGTCGCGGCCGCGGCCGAGGAATTGTCGGCGTCGGTTGCGGAAATCTCGCGCCAGGTGGCGCAGTCCAACGAGATCGCCCGCCGCGCGGTCGCGGAGGCGGAGCAAACCAACTCGACGGTGCAGCAGCTCTCCGGCGGCGCCGAGAAGATCGGCGCCGTGGTCCAGCTCATCCAGACCATCGCCGAGCAGACCAATCTGCTGGCGCTCAACGCCACCATCGAGGCCGCCCGCGCCGGCGAAGCGGGCCGCGGCTTTGCCGTGGTGGCGTCCGAGGTGAAGGCGCTGGCGACCCAGACGGCAAAGGCCACCGAGGAAATCTCGGCTCAGGTCGCCAACATGCAGGCGACCACCGGTCAGGCGGTCGACGCCATCAACGGCATTGCCGGCACTATCGGCAAGATGAGCGAGATCGCGGTGACGATCTCCTCGGCGGTCGAGGAGCAGGGTGCCGCGACGCGCGAGATCGCCCGCAACATCCAGGCGGCGGCGCAGGGGTCGAGCGACATCACCAGCCATATCGGCGATGTCAGCAAGGCGGCGTCGGCCACCGGCACGGCGGCGACCGAGGTGCTGCGTGGGGCGCGGGAGTTGGATCAGCAAGCGGGGATGCTACGCTCCGCCGTCGATGACTTCCTCGGCAAGGTGCGCGCTGCCTGATCGCGCTCCCGGTTGTCCGCGATGCGCCCTGTCGGGCCAGCCGCGCGGACGCCGTCTGCCTTGCACGTGCATGAGCGCAAGACGAAAAAGCCTCGCAGCGGAATGATCCGCGCGAGGCTTGCGTCGACGTGGGACGGGTGGCGTCGGCCACCCGTTACCGATCAGGCGACCTTTGTCGCGCGCGCTGGCTGGCCGGCGAAGCCCGCGAGCCGGCCGAAGATGATCTCTTCCGCTTCGGTCATGATGCGGTCGATCAGCTCCTTCACCGTCGGCACGTCGTGGATCAGGCCGGCGACCATGCCGCAGCTCCAGGCCCCCGCATCCATGTCGCCCTCGATCATGACCTTGGGGTAGACGCCGGCGACCTGGTCGATGATGTCGTCGATCTTGAGGTTCGCGCCTTTCTCGCGCTCGATCTCGAGCAGGCGATCGACATTGGCGTTGCGCAGCACCCGCTCGGTGTTGCGCAAGGCGCGCATGATCAGGCGGGTATCGAGCTCGGTCGCGGCCACCAGCGCCTTCTTCACGTTGTCGTGGACCGGTGCTTCCTTGGTGGCAATGAAGCGGGTGCCCATGTTCATGCCTTCGGCGCCCATCGCCAGCGCGGCAACGAGGCTGCGGGCGTCCGCCATGCCGCCGGAGGCGACGAACGGGATCTTCAATTCCTCGGCCGCGCGCGGCAGCAGGATCATGTTGGGGATGTCGTCCTCGCCGGGGTGGCCGCCACATTCGAAGCCATCGACGCTGACCGCGTCGCAGCCGATGCTCTCGGCCTTCAGCGAATGCCGTACCGAGGTGCATTTGTGGATCACCTTGATGCCGGCGGCCTTCAGCGCCGGCATGTACTGCTCGGGGCTGCGGCCGGCGGTCTCGACGATCTTGATGCCGCCTTCCTTGATCGCCGCGATGTATTCGGGATAGGGCGGCTTGGCGAAGGTCGGCAGGAAGGTGAGGTTGACGCCGAACGGTTTGTCGGTCATGGCGCGGCAGCGCGCGATCTCCTTGGCGAGCAGCTCTGGGGTCTTCTGGGTCAGCCCGGTGATGATGCCAAGGCCCCCCGCATTGGACACGGCGGCGGCCAGCTCGGCAAAGCCGACAAAATGCATGCCGCCCTGAATGATGGGGTGCGCGATGCCGAACAGTTCCGTGATGCGTGTCTTCATGCCGTTCTCCTGCTTATAGTTCTGAAAAGGAACTTGATGGGATTGTGCGCATCGCCGCGGGTCCCGTCAAGCCGGCCCGGCATCTGCCAGCGCAGGCAGCTCGGCCAGCGACTGGATACGGTGATCCGGCGCGGCGTCGAGCTCGTCCATCTGGGTGCGCAGCATCCTGAACAGGGTGAGCGGGGCGAGGCGGGCGTGATCGCCGAGCTCGCGCACGAGCGCGTCCGGCTTGACCCGCTCGATCCACGCCACCTTGAAGCCGAACGCCTTGGCGCCGCAGGTGTCGAACGGATTCGATGAGACGAACAGCACGTCGGCAGGTGCGACGCCGAGCTTGTCCTCGACCAGCGCATAGGCGTCGGGACTGGGCTTGAACACCCGCTTGGCTGCGACGCTCAACGTGGCGTCGAGCACGGCCTCGAGCCCGCTGTTGCGGACCAGCGGGTCGAGCATGTCGTGGCTGCCGTTGGACAGGATCGCCAGCCGATGGCCTTTCAGCGCGGCCAGCGCCGGCCCGGCGTCAGGATAGAGATCGAGGTGCAGGTACTTGTCCATGATCCGTTCGAATGCGTCCCCGCTACCAGGCAGGCCGAGCACTCGCAGCGTGAACGCCAGCGATTGGCGGGTGATGACGGAAAAATCCTCATAGCGCCGCATCAGCGAGCGCAGCCAGGTGTACTCGAGCTGCTTGAGCCGCCAGATCTGGGTAATGATGTCGCCATAGCCAGGAAAGGCCTGCTCGGTAACCGCGGCCACCGACTGGATGTCGTAGAGCGTGCCATAGGCGTCGAAGACCACGGCCCTGGTCGTCATGGCGGTCCCTTTCCCTGTCAGCGCGAGGCTTTAAGGCGGCACGAGATGACCGTCTTGTGTCAGCTGGTCACGCCATCCCCGCATTCCAACATCCCGGAACCAGCCGCGCAACGGTACGGCTTGCATCGGCGGCACGCGAAAGGGCTATAAGGACGCCGCAAAGGCACAAACTCTGGACCGCAGCCGATGGCTTCATCCGCATCCTCTGGTGTTCCCTGGTGGCAGTCCGGGATTTTCTATCAGGTCTATCCGCGCTCGTTTCAGGACGGTGACGGGGATGGCGTCGGCGACCTCAAGGGCGTGCTCGCGCGGCTGCCTTATCTCGCCGAACTCGGCGTGGACGCATTGTGGCTATCGCCGATCTTTTTGTCGCCGATGGTCGATTTCGGCTACGACATCTCCGACTACACCGCCATCGATCCATTGTTCGGATCGCTGGCCGACTTCGACGCGCTGGTCGCCGCGGCTCACGCCCATGGACTCAAGGTCGTGCTCGACCTCGTGCCCAACCACACCTCCGATCAGCATCCCTGGTTCGTCGGAAGCCGCAGCGCGCGCGGCAACCCCAGGCGCGACTGGTACATCTGGCGGGACGGCCGGCCGGACGGCGGGCCGCCGAACAACTGGCTGTCGGAGTTCGGCGGCAGCGCCTGGGCGTTCGATGCGGCAACAGGCCAGTACTACTATCACGCGTTCCTCGATGCCCAGCCGGACCTCAACTGGCGCAATTCCGAGGTGCGGCAGGCGATCGCCGAGGTGATGCGGTTCTGGCTGCGGCGTGGCGTCGACGGCTTTCGTGTCGACGTGATGTGGCACCTGATCAAGGATGCCGACTTCCGCGACAACCCGCCCAATCCCGACTACACGCCTGACCGTCAGCCCTACGAGCGGCTGCTGCCGGTGTATTCGACCGACCGGCCGGAGGTGCATGCGGTGGTTGCCGAGCTGCGGCAGGTGATGGCGGAGTTCGACGACCGCGTCCTGATCGGCGAGATCTACCTGCCGCCGGAGAAGCTCGTCGCCTATTACGGCGACCAGCTCGCGGGCGCGCACCTGCCATTCAACTTCGCGCTGATCTCGACGCCGTGGACGGCGCGCGCCGTCGGCGACCTCGTTGCCCGCTATGAGGCCGCGCTGCCCGACGGCGCCTGGCCGAACTGGGTGCTCGGCAACCACGACCGGATGCGCATCGCAGGGCGGGTCGGCGCCGCGCAGGCGCGGGTCGCGGCCATGCTGCTGCTGACGCTGCGCGGTACGCCGACGATGTACTATGGCGACGAGATCGGACTGCCGCAGGTGCCGATCGCGCCGGAGCAGGTGCGCGATCCCTTCGAGACCAACGTGCCCGGCTTCGGGGTGGGCCGCGACGGCTGCCGGACGCCGATGCAGTGGGACGCCTCGGTGAATGCCGGCTTTACCGCAGGGGTGCCCTGGCTGCCGCAGACCGCGGATTTTGCGCAGCGCAATGCTGCAGTCGAGCGCGACGATCCCCGATCGATGCTCAGCCTCTATCGGGCCCTGATCGCGCTGCGCCGGGCGCGGGCGGAGCTCAGCCTCGGCAGCTATGAGGAACTGCCGACAGGTCACGCCGACGTGCTGGCGTACCGGCGCACGCATGGTGGTCGTCATCTGCTGGTCCTGCTGAATTTTTCTGATCAGTCGGTCGCGGTGCCGTTGACGGCGCACGGGACAATCATGCTGTCGACCTTCATGAATCATGCGCCACAGGCGTTTGTGGAGACCTTGCACCTGCGCGGCAATGAAGGGGTGGTGCTCGAGCCGGCGCCCGAGATGGTTTAGCCGACCAGCAGGCCGAGCTTGCCGACCATGGCGAGGGAGCGCGCGACGCCTTCGCTGGTCGATAGCAACAGCGGTTCCATCGGCTCGCCATTGTCGGTCCGCGCCACCTCCGTGGTGGCGCCGAAGGTTGCCGTCATTTCAGCGATGATCTGGTCGATGGTTCGGGTGCCGTCGAGCAGTTGGAGGAAATACCGGGTCCGGTCGTCCTCCAGCCGCACCGTCTGGTGCAGCAGATTGGTGACGAGCGGGCCGGTGCCGGCTTGCCAGCGCGCCAGGAGGCTCGCCTGGGGATGCTCGCTGACGTCCTCTACGACAAATGGCGGCGCGACGAGGAACGTGACCTCGCCGCTGCACGCCAGCACGTACAGGGCGTCCGTCAGCGTCTGCCGGTCGTCGGGCTCGGTGCGGCCGCCCAGCAGCGCGCGGGCGCCGTCGAGCAGCGCATCGAAGGAGAGGGCGCGAGGCCAGGTGCGGCCAAGGCACAGATGCGCCGCTTTGAGCAGCGGCCTTGTGACGGTCAGCGTGGAGCCTTCATGGGTCCTGAATTCCATCGCAGCGGCGTCGGTGACGCCGGCGTGCGGATCGACCGGGCTCATGGTGCTCAGCAGATGGAACCCGGTGACGAAATCGAGCTCAATTCGGCGACGTAGCGCGATATCGTCATGGCAGAGCAGGGTGCGCCGAAAGCCGTTGCCATCGATGAAGTCCTGATACTGGTCGCGCGCCATGAATTCGCTTTCCGGAAAGCGCTGCAGCGTGCTGCGAACCTCCTCGGAATAGCCGGCGAGATGGCGGCGGGAGAAGTCGGCGTCGCTGAGATACTGCAGGCCGTGGCGGCCGGCGTCCTCGACCACCTGATGCAGCAGGAAGGCGGTTGCAATCTCGTTGAGGTCGTCATGGAACAGCACTTCTTCCGGCATTTTCAGCACGCGATGGCAGTGGTCACGCATGACCGCGCCATGGACCGTGTCGGCCTTGGAGCCCTCGCTCAGGAAGCGGACGATCGCGCGGGCCTGCTCGGTCTTGTTCTTCATGTCGGTGATGCCGCGGGTGTGGTACAGCATCATGTCGCGGACCATGTTGCGCAGGTGCGAATAGGGGTGCGCATTGTAGCTGACATAGCAGATCCCCTGGGGCGCGAGGTTCTGCTTGAAGATCGTCATCATCTTGGCGCGGACTTCCGGCGGCACCCAGGAATAGACGCCATGGGCGATGATGTAGTCGAACTGGCCGAAGCTGTCGTCCACGTCCATGATGTCGCAATGCATCAGCTTGATGTTGCGCAGCCCGAGCGCGGCGACATTGCTCTGGCCGCGGGCAATGGTGACGCTGCTGAGGTCGATGCCGACGAAGTCGCTATCCGGGTACTCGAACGCCATCGGCAGCAGGTTGCCGCCGACGCCGCAGCCGAGCTCCAGCACCCGGCAGCGGGCGACCGGGGCGGGCGTCATGCCGTATAGCGTGCCGAGCGTGCCCAGCAGGTTGGGGTGGGTGTGCTCGTAGACATGGCCGGGATAATAGACCTCGTCATAGAGCGTGGGCGTCGGGGTCGAGATGTTCATCGGTCGGGTCTGCATCATGGATCGAAGAGTGGCGACGGCCGGATTTGACTGCCAGATTTTACTGCCGGATTTTACTGCCAAGTGTAGGCGAAGCGGTCGTTGTCGATCGTCACCCGCGCCTGGGTGATCTCCTCCTTGGCCAGCGAGCGGTTGAGGAACTCGCGCGACAGCTCGGGCAGCAGGGTGTTGGTGATGATGTTGTCGATCATGCGGCCGCCGGAATCCGGATCGTTGCAGCGTGACACGATGTGCGCGACGACGGCGTCGTCGTACGCGAACGCCGCATTGTGGGCGTCGCGGATGCGCCGCCCGATGCGGTCGAGCTGCAGCCGCACGATGCCGGCCAGCATGTCGTCGGACAGCGGGAAATACGGGATGGAGACGATGCGCCCGAGCAGCGCCGGCGGGAATACCTTCAGCAATTCCGGCCGCAGCATCCGCGCCAGTTCCTCCGGATCATCGCGGTACTTCGGGTCGCGCGACAGCGCCATGATGACATCGGTGCCGACATTGGTGGTCAGGATGATCAGGGTGTTCTTGAAGTCGATCTTGCGGCCGGTGCCGTCCTCCATGATGCCCTTGTCGAACACCTGGAAGAAGATCTCGTGGACGTCGGGGTGGGCCTTCTCGACCTCGTCGAGCAGGATGACGCTGTAGGGCTTGCGCCGCACCGCCTCGGTGAGCCGGCCGCCCTCGCCATAGCCGACATAGCCGGGAGGGGCGCCCTTTAGGGTCGAAACGGTATGGGCCTCCTGGAATTCCGACATGTTGATAGCGATCATGTTCTGCTCGCCGCCATAGAGCGCTTCCGCGAGCGCCAGCGCGGTCTCGGTCTTGCCGACACCGGAGGGGCCGGCGAGCATGAATACGCCGATCGGTTTGGAGGGATTGTCGAGCTTTGCACGGCTGGTCTCGATACGCTTGGCGATCATCGACAGCCCATGAGACTGGCCGATCACCCGGCGGTTGAGAATCTCGGGCAGCTTCAGCACGGTCTCGATCTCGTCGCGCACCATGCGGCCAACGGGGATTCCGGTCCAGTCCGACACCACGGATGCCACCGACTGCTCGTCGACATGGGGGTAGATCATGCGGCGGTCGGGATTGATGCCCTCCAGGGTGTCGAACTTGCCACGCAACTCGGCGCGCTTCGCCGTGGGATCGTCGCCCTCCTTGGGAGCGGCCAGGATGTCGCGCAGGCTGCGGATGTCGGACACCAGTGCCTGCTCGGTGGCCCAGTCGGCCTCCAGGCCCGCGAGCTTCTCCTTCAGGGCGCCGATGTCGGCCTCGATCGCCGTGATATGCTCGGCGTCGTCGACGCCGAGATCGCTGTCGCTGACGAGGGCAGCCTTCTCGGCCTCGCGCGCGGCGATGGCGACGCGGGTGTCCTCGATCAGGGCCGGGGTAGCGCTCTGACTGATGGCGACACGGGCGGAGGCGGTGTCGAGCAGGCTCACCGCCTTGTCGGGCAGTTGCCGCGCCGGAATGTAGCGGTGCGACAGGTTGACCGCGGCGACGATGGCGGCGTCCGAAATGCGCACGCCATGGTGCTTCTCCATCGGGCCGATGAGCCCGCGCAGCATCACGCAGCAGGTCGCGACATCGGGCTCGTCGACGTTGATGGGCTGGAAGCGGCGGGTCAGCGCCGGGTCCTTCTCGATATACTGGCGGTACTCGGCCCAGGTGGTGGCGGCGATGGTGCGGAGCGTGCCGCGGGCGAGCGGAGGTTTCAGCAGGTTGGCGGCATCGCCGGTGCCGGCAGCGCCGCCAGCGCCGATCAGGGTGTGAGCCTCGTCGATGAACAGGATGATCGGCGTCGGCGAGCTCTGCACCTCGTCGATCACCGAGCGCAGGCGCTGCTCGAACTCGCCCTTCATCGAGGCGCCGGCCTGCATCAGGCCGATGTCGAGGGCGCAGAGTCGGACGTTGCGCAGCGGCGGCGGCACGTCGCCGGACGCGATACGCTGGGCGAAGCCTTCGACCACTGCGGTCTTGCCGACACCGGCCTCGCCGGTGAGGATCGGGTTGTTCTGGCGTCGCCGCATCAGCACGTCGATCAGTTGGCGGATTTCGTTGTCGCGGCCGAGGATGGGGTCCATCTGGCCGGACTTCGCCCGCGCGGTCAGATCCTGCGAGAAGCGGTCCAGCGGGGTCGTGCCCTTGGGACCGGCGGCCTGCTCGGCCCCCGGGGTGCCGGCGCCCGCAAGACCGGAGCCGTCCATCGGCCGCAGATTGTCTTCCTCCGAGCCCGCCCAGATCGCGCGATGTTCCGCCGCCAGCGCATCGACGTTCACCTTGGCGAATTCCTGGGACAGGTTGATGAGCGCCCGGCGCAGGTCGTTCGATTTCAGCCCGGCCACCAGCAGATGGCCAGTGCGGATCTGGGGCTCGCCGAAGAACAGCGTGGCGTAGTGCCAGCCGCGGTCCAGGATATCGATGACGCTGTTGGCGACCCCCGGCATGTCGGTTTCGTTCTTGCGGAAGCCGTTGATGGCGCCGGCAAGATCCGACAGCAGTCGCGACCGGTCGAGCTTGTAGTGGTCCGCGGTGAGGCTGAGGTCGGTGCGTTCCTGCTGCAGGATGTGGAACAGCCAGTGCGCCAGCTCGACATTGCGGTTGCCGGCGCTCTTGGCGTGGCGCAGCGCCTGGATGAAAGCGTCATAGCCGGCCCGGTTCAATTTACCGGTGACGGTCTCGAGGCTGATGTCGGTCACGGCGCCCTCCCAGTGATGGCTTCAGCAAACCCGCGGAAATCCCCGAAATGTCGTGGAAATCCGGCGGATTTCCATGATGTTGAGACAGCCCGCGGGGCCGTTCGGTTCAATCGGCGGCCTTCGCGCGCCGCGCCCGCAGCCGCTCGCTGAGGTTGAAGCGGGCGTCGCAGCGATACTCCTCGGTCGAGGTCCAGTTCGGTGCGACCCATGTGGTCCAGCCGAGCCGTCCGCTCTGCCCGAGCCGCACCGGCGCCACGGCGCCGGAGGGAATGGCAAGCTCGACTTCCCAGTCGAGCTCGTCGCCGATGTAGAAGAATACCGCGTCCGCGAGCGGCTCCGACAGGTTGGCGGCGCCCGTCGGCAGGAATGATTCATATTGCACGAAATCCCTGACGAAGACGCGGATCCTGATCTTGTCCTCGACGCTGAACACCCGCGAGCCGAGCAGCAGGTCCTTGCCGAGGCCGGCATGGCGGCGGCCGAGGCTGCTGCAGTCCTTGCGCTCGAAGGCGAGCCAGGAGCCGACGAACTCGTCGACCTCGACCCGGACGTCGAACAGCCCCTGGAGAAAGCGGGCGAGCCGCGAGGCGCACTTGGCTTTCGGGGCGATCAGACCGGCGAAGCCGAGCTTGGCCATATCCGGAATCGTGTCGCGGTCGACAAAAACCGCGCTGCCGAGCCCGACGAACGACCCGACATAGGCGATGAAGCGATCCTCCACCGGGCGGTCGTGCTGGGCGATCGGCCGCGCGTCGGCCCAGGCCCGGAAGAACAGCTGCAGGAAGCGGCCGTTGATCAGGTCGAGAAAGCGCGGGAAGGCGTCGTCCCGCATCAACAGCCAGCCGAGGCTCTCGTCGGTGGTGGCGAGCGGCAGCGCGCCCTGGGGCCCGAGCAGACCAAGGAATTTGATGAGGATGCGCAACCGGCCGTTGACGTCGTCGACCGAGCTGAGGTTGGAGGCGGGGAATTCCAGATAAGGGTCCTGCCCGAGATCGACATACTCGTCGCGCCGCGCGGCGCTGTCGCCGATGCGCGGGCGCTCCGGGTGGCTGCGCTCGAGCTGGCGCAGCACATGGAAGAAGTCGAAGCGCCAGGGCTCGGCCTTCATCTGCTCGGTCAGGCTCACAGCGGCCTCCGACTGCCCATGCGGGCCGGCCAGCGCATGATCTCGCCGCGTTCCGGGGTCGTGATCACGGTCTGGGTGAACGTGTTGAATCCGGCATAGTCGGCGAAGAAGCGTTCCAGCACGGCGCCGAGCAGGAACACGCCGCTGCCTTCGAACGCCTTCTCGTCGAGGGCGATGGTGACCTGCTGGCCGCGCGCTGCACCGCTGCCGGTGCGCTCGCGCACGCGGCAGACAACGGGGAAGCTCTCCACACTGCGCACGCCGCGGATCTTGCGCTCGGTGGCGTCGTCGAACTGGTCGGCGAACAGCGCCAGCATCTCGCGCAGCGCCGCGGCGTTCCTGCCGGCGCCGCGCTCGACGAGGCCGAGATAGTTCAGGCTGAGCATATTGATGAGGCGCCAGGTGATGATGCCGACGCTGGCGATCTCGCTGCGGGTGCGCATCTGCGACACCACCGGCTCGCGCGGCCGGGTGGGGCCGGCGACGCAGACGAGGTCGAGAGAGGTGTCGTCGAGGAGGCGGAAATCGGCGCCGCCCTGGCCGACCGGCAGATGCTCGGTGAGATGGCGATTGGAGCACAGGGCGCGAACGCTGAGCTCGGCGGCCGAGGACCGGCCGTTCAGTTCGCCGGGCTCAAGCAGCGACAGGAACATGTCGGTGCCGGTGTAGTCGGACGCCGCGCCATAGGTCTTCTCCTCAACGGTGCGGCGGCGGGGCAGCCGGCGCACCGTATAGTACAGGCCGTCGACGGTCGCGCTGGTGCGGTCGACCGCGGCGGAATAGAGCGGCCGGACCGGCTGCTTGTCCTTCTGCGATGGGAAATGGGCATAGACGTCGAGCACACGGTGCGGCTCGTATTCGAGATAGCGGCTGCGGTCGGGCACCACATGGTATTCGTGGGTGTTCGACTTGATGGGGATGCGATCGCTGGTTTTCTCGAACAGGTTGATCGCCGGGGCGGTGTACAGGCTGAAAGTATCCGGCCGGACGGAGGCGGCGAGACGCGAATTGTGTTCGTCGAACGCGAAGACGATGTCGATGGATTTGCTGCGCAGCTTCGGCATCAGGCCGCGCAGTCCGGTGAGGGTGAAGCCGAGAAACTTGCGCGGGAACATGAAGTACTCCCGCAGCAGTTCGGAGCCGCGAAAAATCCGGTTGTCGCTGGGAAACAGCGCCTCGTTGTCGTCGAAACCGATCTGGCGGACACAGTCGTCGGGGGCCGGGATCACCACCGGGTCGCCGAAGTCGTCGAGGAGGCGGATGTAGACGCCGGCGCCATTGGCGATCAGTTGCTCGTAGAGCGCGATCGCATCGGCTTCCGCGCCCGACAGGTAGACCGGAAGCTCGGTCACCTTGCAGCCGGCGAACCAGGTCTCGGGCTTGGTCCGGGACTCGGCCTCGGACATTTCCTCGTCCGGCCGCGCTGCGGTGCGATGGGTCAGCGACAGGCGCAGGCCCGCGATGACGTCGCCGCCGACCGGGACACCCAGCGCCTGCAGGGCGCCGGCGGTCGAGAAATACTCGGCGCCGGTGACCTCGAACGGCCACAGCACGATGTCGCGGCACAGGCGGAAGCGGCAGGCGAGGCTGCGCTCACGCTCACGGTAGGAGGCGTCGAAATAGGCGCCGCGCGCAATCCTGCGGCCGTCGCGCAGCGCTGGGTCGGCGAACGGCGGCAGCGCCTTGACCAGCATCGCCGATGGCGTGGGGGCGAGGTAGTTCGGCACCAGCTGTTCCAGCAGGTTTGCCGTGAACTCCGGAAACTCGTGCTTGAGCTTGAGCTGGACGCGCGCCGCGAGGAAGGCGGCGCCTTCCAGGAGGCCACTGATCATCGGGTCGGAGCGGTCGCGAACCAGCCCTCCCAACCGTTCGGCGATGCCGGGATACTGTTCAGCGAATTCCCCGGCCTGCTCGTAGAGCAGGGACAGTTCGCGATTGTAGAAGTCGAGGAATTCGCGATCCATGGTTACAGCCGGTTGATCTGGATGTCGCCGCTGTCGAGATCGACGTCGGCAATGAACTCGACGGGAACGTTGAGCGGCTCGCACTGCAGGTCGGCATGGACCAGGAAACGCAGCTTGAGCTGCTCGGTGCCGATCGCGCTGTCGCGGCGCACCCGGATCGACCGGCGGTCGAGCCGTGGCTCATAGGTCATCAGGATCCGGCGCAACTCGTCGCTGAGCTCGTTGTCGGTAACCTCGTCGATCGAGCGGTGGGCGATGTCGGGGAAGCCGTAGTTCAGGATCGAGGTGCGCACGCAGTCGCGGCCGGTCAGGTCCTCGGTCGATTCCAGCGCGATGGTGTTGAGCAGCGCCTCGAGATCGTGGGCAACCTCGCGGCGCAGCAGCGCTTCCGAGATCGGAAAGCGCCCGGCGCTGCGCCGGCCGGCGATCACCCGTTCGCCGAACTCGTCGCGCAGGTCGAGCTTCTTGCGCGCGTCATGGGCCACATGGGCGGCGCGGAACGCCAGCATCAGCGGCGGGCTCAAGCGGTCTTTCTTGGGAATGATCGGCACGTCCGGTCCCCTTCAGATGCCGGAGCGAAGGCGGCTGGGAGGGACACCGGTTCGCGTCCGAAGTCGTATGAGCCCTTGCGGCACCCCTGGTCGTCACCTCGGCGGTTGGCCCTGATGGCCTGGCGGGACGCCGATCGGCGGCCCGCCTTCATCCAAATGTGGAGCCGCATCCGGTCGGGGAGGCGGCTCCAGCATCCCGGTGGGCGCGATCAGCCCCATTCCTTGTTGGCTGCGATATCCCAGCCGAACACGGGGGATGCACCGGCGGCACCCTTTCCGGTCTGGGACGTGTAGTGCACCTTGAACTTGCGGAAGTTCAGGCTGACGTTCTCGACAAGCCGTTCGTCGCCATGGGATCCACCGGTCGAGACGCTGCTGACGATGATCTCGTTCATGTAGATCTTCATGTACTCAAGCGGATTTTCACCGGCCTTGCGGATGGTGAGCAGGCCGCTGTCGATGTGGGTACCCTTGGCGCAGGCCTGGAACAGGTCGCTGGTGGCCTTGTCCACCCAGTGGGTGAAATGCAGGTCCTGGACGCTGACCTTACCGGCGCCGCCGCCAGAGCCGCTGTGGAACGAGCCGGTCTGGCTCTCTCCGAAGGACCAGCTCAGGATGTCTATCTCTTCCTTGTGCTTGGAATCCTCGGACTCGCCCTTGATCTTGTCGAGCTTCAAGAAGATATCGACGGCCATAAAAGTTACCTTTCAATGCGCGTGACGGGTTCGGTGGTCGTACTCTACGCCCCTTAAGAGCTTGGCCCCGGCAGCCGGGAAACAAGACTTAAGCCCACGTCCATTGCCTCCAGCTGAAAGTGGGGGCGGAGGAAGAAGCGGGCGTTGTAGTAGCCCGGGTTCTCCTCGTTCGCGATGACCTCGACCTTGGCGGCGGCCAGCGGCTTGCGGGCCTTCTGGGCTTCCGACGACATGGCCGGATTGGCATCGACGTATTCGTTGATCCAGGTCTGCAGCCAGACCGTGAGCTCGTCCTTCTCCTTCATTGAGCCGATCTTGTCGCGCACCATGCATTTGAGGTAGTGCGCGAAACGCGATACCGCGAACATGTAGGGCAGGCGCGACGACAGGTTGTCGGACGCGGTGGCGTCGACGCCCTTCTCGCCAAAATACTTCTTCGGCTTGTACAGCGACTGCGCGCCGATGAACGCTGCCTTGTCGGTGTTCTTGCGGTGGATCAGCGGGATCAGGCCTGCCTTGGCGAGCTCATGCTCGCGGCGGTCGCTGATGGCGATCTCGGTCGGGCATTTGAGATCGACGCCGCCGTCGTCGGTCGGGAAGGTGTGGGTCGGCAGGTTGATGACCTCGCCGCCCGACTGCACGCCACGAATGCGGGTGCACCAGCCGAATTCCTTGAAGGCACGGTTGATGTTGGCCGCCATGGCATAGGCGGCGTTGATCCAGCCGTACTTGTCGCCGGTGTGGCCGTCGGTTTCCTCCTCGAAGGCGAATTCCTCGACCGGCTCGGACTTGGCGCCATAGGGCAGGCGGCCGAGCACCCGCGGCATGCACAGGCCGACATAGCGGGAGTCGTCCTGGTCGCGCAGGCCCTTCCAGGCGGCATATTCCGGGGTGTCGAACACCTTGCCGATGTCGCGGGGGTTGGACAGCTCGGTCCAGGAGTCCATGCCCATCAGGGTCGGCTCGGCGCCGGCGAAGAGCGGGGCGTGGGCGGCGCCGGCGATCTTGCTGAGGTCGCGCAACAGCTGCACGTCGGTCGGCACATGGCTGAAGTAGTAGTCGCCGATCAGGCAGCCGAACGGCTCGCCGCCGAGCTGGCCGAACTCATACTCGTAGACCTGCTTGAACAGCGGGCTCTGGTCCCACCGCGCGTCCGGATAGAGCCGCAGGTTGCGGTACAGCTCGTTCTTGGAGACGTTCATCACCCGGATCTTGAGGGTGGCGTCGGTCTCGGAGTTGAACACCAGGTAGTGCAGGCCGCGCCAGGCGCTCTCGATCGCCTGGAATTCCGGCGCATGCAGGATCTCGTTCATCTGGGCGGAAAGCTTCTGATCGATCCGCGCGATCATTTCCTCGATGGTGTCGAGCACGTCCGACTTGATGACGGTCGTGTCCTTCAGCGCCTCGCGAACGAGGGTCGACACCGCGTTCTCGACCTCGGTGGCCGCACGCTCGGTGCGCGGCTTGAAGCTCTGCTTCAGCAGGGTTGAGAACTCGTCGGCCTCGACGGTCCCGACCTGGGTTGCAGCCTGGGTGGTGGTTTGTTTCTGGCCTGCGTCTTTTGCCATGGTCCCCGTTCCTCGCCTTATTTCTCGGCATCCGGCTCGGTGCTGCTGGTCGCTGCGCGCTCCTGCAGCGCGGCCATCAGTTGCGGATCATTGAGAAGCTTCTTGAGCTGATCTTCGGCGGCGACCTTGCCGTCCATGTAGCGCAGCAGGTTGGCCAGCTGCTCGCGGGCCTCCAGCAGCTTTGCGGTGGCCGGCACCTGACGGGCGACCGCGACCGGGGAGAGATCGGCCATCCTGTTGAAACGCAGGTTGACCGACATCTTCTCGTTGTCGCCGGTGCCATCGCCGAGGCGGTTGGCGACGCGCATGGTCACGCCCGGCTGGATTGCCGCCATGCGGTTGTCGAAATTGTCCATGTCGAACTCGAGGAATTTGCGCTCCTCGACCTTGGGCTTCTCGACGCCGGCATAGTTGCCGGAGAGATCCGAGAGCACGCCCATGACGAACGGCAGCTCGACCAGCCGCTCGGCATCATAGGGATCTTCGTAGGTGATATGCACGCGCGGTGCGCGGTTGCGTCGGATGAATTTTTGACCGCTGTCCGTTGCCATAATTCGCCCTCGTCATGAAACGGATGTCGAAGCCAGTTCTGCCGCAAGGCCCGCCGACGGGATGAGCGTCGACCGAGTGCTGGAAAGTCCGTTCGAAGGTATCGAATGTGCTGGGGTCGCTATCGGCAAAGCTGCTTTCGTCTGTCCTCGTTAGTCAGTCCGACCCGAAGACGGGTTCAATTCGACCTCTCGATCGACTTGAGAGCGCCTTCAGGCAACACGTCGTGGAGTACGCTGAGAAAATCCCGCTGCGCGAGGTCGCGCGCGCGGTCGAGCAGGAACGGGATCGGGCTGGACGGCTCGGCGGTGCGGAAGAATGTGGCCACCTGACCGAGCAGCGCGAGCGCCTGGGCCCGGCTTTCGATCGCGAAAACAAGATCTTGGGAAGGGCCTTCTGACGCCGCGACACCGTTGGTCTCGGGCAGCAGGGCTGCCATCCGCTCGATCGGCAGATCGAACACCTTGTCCCGCCCGATATTGATCGTGGCTGTCTCCACGAAGGACGGCACCAGCATGCGCATCACCTCGATGAAGGACTTGCCGACCATCTCCTGGGCCTGGCGAACCAGCAGCAGTGCTGGGTTGGACGGCTCGGCGTGAGCCAGGTAGCCGCTGACAGCCGCAAGTGCAGCAGCGGCGGCGGCCGGCGAGGTGATCGCGCCGGTCATCGGGGCAGGGGCGTCGGCAGTGGCGGGCGCGTCAGCGGTCGCCGCCGGGGCTGCCATGCTGGGGTCGCGCTCGGCAATGAGGGCGGCAAGCCAGGCCGCGATGCTGTTGACCACGGTGGAGAGCTTTTCGAGGCTCAGCGGCTGGCCCGAGTTCGACTTGTCGTGCCAGACGGTTTTGATGCCAGCGAGTGTCGAAGCGAGTTCGGAGAAACGCGCGGCAACCGCCTTCAGAGGCTCGATGTCGGCTTCCGCCACGATGCGCTCGATGGTCCCGAGGTCCGGGGTATCGCTGTCCGCGCCGGGCTGGATCTCGCCCTTGGCGATCTGGTAGGCGCGGTAGTTCAGCGTGCCGAGGCGGCGGTTTTCGATCAGCGGCAGGAACTGCAGGGGATTGATGACGGTCGGGAAAACGTCGACCGCCTCGATGGTCACGGCGCGGAAGGCATAGTCGCCGTCCTCCCCCCGCGGGTGCACACCCTCCCACTGCTCCTGCAGCAGTGTCGCAATTGCCTTCAAACAGTTGAGAAAGCCGTCGAATTCGCGGTTGAGAATGGAGAATTTGGTCAGCAGCACGAGCAGCCGCAAGTCGCGGGTGCGCGCCAGCAGCGGCTTTGCCGCCGCGAACTGGGCCGCAAAATCGACCGCCTTGGGATCGAACCGGCCGCGCTCGCCACTGGCGTTGACGACGTCGAAGTAGGACATCGGCAGCAGCGATTCCGCGCCTGCGAAGAAGTTCAGGTACTGGGGATCGCCGGCGGAATCGAGATCAGGTCCGCACGGGTCGTCGGCGGAAAGGGGCTGCGTCAGGGATGCGACGTCGAGCATGTCACGATCGTCCCGCTAGTGTCCCGCTTCGCAAGTTCGCTGCATTTATCGCGACCTCGGTACGAACTTGCGAAGCGATAAGGACACTAGCAAATTGATGATTCTAGTGTGCTTTATGAACGCGAAGTTCCTGAAAGAGCCAGCCGCGAAATCACAGGAACTTCGCGTTCAGCACACTAGATAGAGGACCGCGTCTCGTGCCCAGTCATTACCGGTTTACCGGCGATGCCTTCCAGCAAACGCATGATCCGAACGACTCTCTAAGTCAGGCGCTCGGCAGTTCCGGTTCACCGATAATTCGGTCATCATGACATTTCCCTGTGAACCGGCAAGCCCTTGCGGTCGACCTAAGCAGAGACCGGGACAGGTCTTTGGGGCGCGCAGGTGCACACAAGGCCGGCCGGGTCGCAATCTGTCGGCTGTGGGCCATCACTCAAACAGTCGACAAATTGTCTTTGAAGTCTGCGAAATTTGCATGACGGCATGGTCGGCCGCGCGCGGACCGCGATGTGGACAGGGGAGTTCGACGCTCACATGGGCCAGGCACTTACCCAGGATACCCGTCTCTGCGAGTTGACAACGCCTCTTGGCAAGGACGTGCTGGTTTTCGTTCGCCTCGACGGTTCGGAAGGACTGAGCGAGCTGTTCGAGTATCGCATCGAATGCCTGAGCGAGGAGGCCGACCTCGACTTCGATAAGGCGATCGGCCAGCCATGCACGCTCAAGATCAAGCTGCATGGCAAGGTCAGGGAGTTCAGCGGCATCTTGACCGAAGCCCAGTGGCAGGGCGTCAAGAACGACTATTTCAGCTACCGCATCGTGCTCAGGCCCTGGCTCTGGCTGCTGTCGCGCACCACCGACTGCCGCATCTTCCAGGACAAGAAGGCGCCCGACATCATCAAGGAGGTCTTCAACGACCGCGGCTTCACGGACTACGAGTCCAAGCTGACCGAGGAAGGGTCGTGCCCGACGCTGGAATACTGCGTGCAGTATCGAGAAACCGACATGAACTTCGTCTGCCGGCTGATGGAGCAGCACGGCATCTATTATTTCTTCAAGCACGAGGGCGGCAAGCACACACTGGTGCTGGCGGATTCGAAATCGTCCCATACCCCGATCGAGGGGCTCGCCACCGTCCCCTATATTCCGCTCACCGACGCCGACCGGCGCGGTGAACAGCACATCCACGAGTGGGTCTCGGAGCGGCGTTTCCGCACCGGCAAGGTCGAACTCAACGACTACAACTACCAGAAGCCCAACGCGCAGCTGACCAGCGACGCCAAGGGCTCGGAGCGCTACACGCGCGCCGACATGGAGTTCTACGACTATCCCGGAAAATACAAGGAGCGGTCCGACGGCGAGCGCTATGCCAAGATCCAGCTCCAGTCGGAGCAGGCGATGGACCATCGGCGCCATGGCAACGGCGACGCCGTCAACCTGTTTCCAGGCGGGCTGACGAGGCTTGAAAAGCACAGCCAGGATTCCCAGAACATCGAATATCTGGTGGTCCGCGCCACCCATTCGTTCGAGATCGAGGCTTATCGCTCGGGAGGTCGCCAAGAGGCCGGGCGGCACGTCTATTTCGGCGCCTACGAATTCTTGCCGGGCGACCGCCCGTTCCGTGCGCCGATCATCACCCAGAAGCCCCGGATCTACGGCATCCAGACCGCGAAGGTCGTGACCAAGGACGACGGCTCCAGCGAGGAGATTGACGTCGAGCAGCTCGGCGAAATCTATGTGCGCTTCTTCTGGGATCGCAAGAAGAAGCGCTCTTGCAAGCTGCGGGTGGCGCAGGTGTGGTCCGGCAAGCGCTGGGGCGGGCAGATCATTCCGCGGGTCGGCCAGGAGGCCGTGGTCGAATTCCTGGAAGGGGACCCGGATCGTCCGCTGGTGATCGGCACGGTCTACAACGACGAGTACAAGCTGCCCTACGAACTGCCGGGGAACAAGACCATCGCCGGCTTGAAATCCGACTCCACCAAGGGGGGCGGCGGTTACAACGAGTGGAATTTCGAGGACAAGAAGGGCTCCGAGCAGATCGGCGTTCATGCCGAGCGGGACCTTGACGTCGTCGTCCGCAACATCGAGACGCGCACCATCGGCGAGGCCATTGTCGGCGGCGACTCCCGGCAGACCACGCTGAAGAGCGGCAACGACAAGCTCGACATCGAACTGGGCGGCCAGCACATTACGCTGGCCATGGACCAGTCGGTCCAGGCGGGGATGGCCATCACCCTGACGGCGAATGTCATGATCACCCTGCAGGTCGGCGCCAGCTCGATTACGCTGACACCGGCCGCCATCATCATCGATTCTCCGATCATCACCGCCACGGCAACGGGGCCAATGATGTTGACGGGGACGCCGGTGAACGTGGGCGTGCCCGTCATGACGCACGTGCCGATCCCGTTGCCGGCATAGCAGCTGGGACACGCGATGATCCAGGTTCGCTTCAGCACGGTGCAGGATCTGTTCGAAGCCTATCCGACGGCAAAGGCCGATGTCGGCCAGGCCGATCCCGGCTTGCCGTCGCTGGATTTCCTGCGGCAGCGTATCGAAGCCAGCGACTGGCGCGCCGCGGTCTCGTTCTGCGCCTACCTGTTGCCGCGGCGCGTTGCGGTGGCCTGGGGCTGCCGCTCGGTGCGGCGCATGATCGACCGCTTCGATCCCGGCGAGGACCGGGCGATCGCCTATGCGGAGGCCTGGGTCGCCGAGCCGGACGAGCGCACCCGCAGCAAGGCGCTGGCGATCGGCAACGTCAACGACCACGAGGCGCCGACCACCTGGCTGGCGCTCGCCGCCGGCTGGTCGGGCGGCAGTGTGCTGCCGGCCGAATTCGAACCGGTCGAGGCGCGGCCTGAGCAGACGGCGAAGGCGGTGCGTGCCGCGCTGCTGATCGGACTGTGCCGGCTCAGCCGGGATGTCAGGGACCGGATAATGACGGCGTGCCTGGAGGATGGTATTCAACTTGGGCGCGGAGAGCTGCGCGCTCTGCGCTAGCGAGACGGCCGCATGGTGCTCCGCTTTCATATCGAAAACGAGCCGACCTTGCCCGATGGCGGGCCGGTGTCCTTTACGGTCAGCGGCAAGCGCTCGGTTGACATCGGCCGCGACCGTCATCTCGACTGGACGCTGCCGGACCCGGCGCGGCTGATTTCGGGCAAGCACTGCGAGGTACATTACCGCGACGGCGGCTACTGGCTGCACGACGTTTCGACCAACGGTACGTTTCTCAACGGCGCAGACCAACGTATGCGCGGGCCGCATCGGCTGCGCAGCGGCGATCGGCTGTTGATCGGCCACTATATCATCGGCGTCGAGGTCGAGGGCGACATCGCCGGGAGCGGCGACGAGGCACACAAGGTGGCGCCACCACGGGCCGACTACGGCGATCTGTGGGTCAGCGACCATTCGGGGCCGCCGCCGATCGACCGTCAGCAACTGCGGACCCCCAAGGAGGCGTCGCGCCCGGTCAATCCGGAATTCCTCGACTGGGCCGCCAGCGTGCCGGAGCCGGAGGTGAGCCGCGGGGCGTCGCGCCCGCCGGTCCATGACCGTAGTTCCGACGCGGACATGAGCTGGGCCCGTGACGTGCGGCCTGCGCCGCCCGCCGTCGAGCCACCCCCGGCGATGCCGGCGCCGCGGCGACCGGTCTGGACCGACGAGGCGTCGTGGGGCAACGATCGGCCGGCGGCACCGCCGGCCGCGGAACGTCCGCCCGCTTCACCGGCGTTTGCGCCTCCGCTTGCGGAGGCACCTCCGCCCCCTGTGGCGCCGCCGCCCGCGGCGGTCGTCGAGCGCGGCGGGGAGAGCGTGCCGTTCGCCCGCCTGCTGGCACAGGCCGCCGGAGTTCCGGAAAGTCTGTTCGCCGGCAAGAGCGAGGCCGAGCTCGCCGAGCAGCTCGGTGTCATCCTGCGCATCACGGTGGAGAGCCTGATGGCGCTGCTGCAGGCCCGCCACCAGGCCAAGCAGATGACCCGCAGCACCAGCCAGACCACCATCCAGGCGATCGAGAACAACCCGCTGAAATTTTCGCCGACGCCCGAGGACGCCCTGCGCATCCTGTTCGGGCCGCCGACACGCAGCTATCTCGACGCCCGCAGCGCCTTCCTGCAGGGCTTCGGCGACCTCAAGTCGCACCAGCTCAAGACCTACATGGCCATGCAGCACGCGGTCGCCAGGCTGATCGAGGACATCGATCCCGCGGCGATCGCGCGCGAAGCGGGTGGGGGCGACGGCAGCGGGGGCTCGTCCTGGTTCGGCGCCAACAAGGGCAAGCTGTGGGATGCTTTCTTGCTGCGCTGGAAATCCCATCTGGGACGCGACAGCAACGCGCCGATCGATGCCTTCATGCTGCACTTTGCCGACTACTACGACCGCCCCGACAAGGGCGGCGCGAAATAGCCGTTACCGGTCCCGCGGACGCGGCGGCCGCCATGTCGACCTGGAAGTGGATGCAGGATGTCCTGGTACAGCAAGGTTTTCTGGTCAGAAGGTCTGTTTCTGCGGCCGCACCACCTGCAGCAGAACGACCGCTATGTCGAGCATCTGCTCGAAAAGCGCGTGCGCCATGTGACGCCCTATCCATGGGGCTTCGCCGAACTGGAGATCGACCAGGACCTGACCCAGCAGAGCAAGTTCGCGGTGCGCCGCGCCGCCGGTGTCATGCCCGACGGCACGCCGTTCGACATGCCGGCCGACGGCCCGATTCCCGAGGCGATCGATATCCCCGACACCGCGGCCGGCCAGATCGTCTGGCTGATGATGCCGGTGGCGGCCCCGAACACCCGCGAGGTCGACGAAAGCGGCGCGGACAGCGCCAGCCGTTATGTCCGCGCCGCCGAAACCTTCATCGACAGCACCTCGGCGCTGCGGGTCGAGGAGGAGATCGACATCGCCTATCCGCGGTTCTCTTTCGAACTGCGCAAGACCAGCAAGCCCGGCTACATGGGTCTCGGCATCGCGCGCGTCCTCGAGGTGCGCGACAAGAGCGTGCTGTTCGATGACAAGTTCGTGCCGCCGATGCTGGTGTGCGCCGCGCACCCGGTGATCGACGGCTGGCTGAACCGCATCATCGGCTGGATCGAGACCAAGCTCGACGAGCTGTCGCGCTACGCGGTCGATCCGTCGTCCGGCGGTGGGTTGCAGAGCGTCGATTATCTGGTGCTGCAGCTGCTCAACCGCGAGATCCCGGTGCTGACCCATCTCCAGCGTTCGGGTGGCGTGCATCCCGAACGGCTGTATGAGGAGCTGCTGCGCCTGGCCGGGGAGCTCGCGACGTTCGCGACCGCCGAGCGCCGTGCCCGCAATTATCCGGCCTACGACCACGACGACCTGGAGAACGTCTTCACGCCGCTGGTGCGCGACATTCAGGATTTCCTTAGCGCCCGGCTCGGCCGGCGCGCCATTCGTCTCGAGATCATCGAGCGGGCGCAGAACGCCTTCGTCTCGCCGATCCGCGACCGCTCGCTGTTCCGCACCGCCACGCTGGTGCTGGAGGTCGCAGCACGGCGGCCGCTGGTGGAAATCCAGAACGATTTCCCGCACCTGTTCAAGGTTGGCCCCAACACCAAGATGAACGAGATCGTGCATGCCAACCTGCCGGGCCTGACGCTGGTGCACCTGCCGACGCCACCGCCGCACATCCGCGCCATCACCGACCACGTCTATTTCTATCTCGACCGCAAGTCGCCGCTGTGGCCGGAGTTCAGCAGCGCGGCGTCGATCGGGATGCACTTCTCCGGTGACTGGCCGGAGCTCGAATTGCACTTGTGGGCTATCCTGGAAGACCGGCCATGAGCGACAAGGACAAACCGGTCAATCCTTTCGGGCGGGGCGAGCGGACCATCATCCGTCCGAACCCGGGCGGAAGGTTGCCGCAAGGTCCGTCGCCATATCCGCCAGCCGGCGAGCCGCCGCCATCCCAGCCCGCCGGCCGTCCATCCTATTCGCCGGTGCCGACGCCTGAAGCTCCGGCGGGGCCGCCGGCCTCTTCACCACCTCCGCAGCCCGCAGGCTATGCGGCCGCGCCGACCAGCCCGGCGCCCGAGGACTGGATCTCGACGCCTGCGCAGGCGAAGGCGCAGCAGCCGATGTTGCCGCCGGGACCACCGCTGCGCGTGGACGACCTCGTCGCGCCCAACGCCAACCCGGTGATGCGCGCGGCGGGGCCGCTGCTGCAGCTGCTCGGGCGGCTGCGCGTGGCCTTGATGCGCGCCTCGTTCGCCAGCCTGATGGAGCAGGTCGCCGACGCCATTAAATTCTTCGAGACCGACATTCGCTCTGCCGGCATTTCCGAGCATCAGGCAAACACCGCCAAATACATCCTCTGCGCCACCGCCGACGACATCGTCCAGCACATCCCGACTGAGGACCGCCATGTCTGGGCGCAGTACTCGATGCTGAGCCGGTTTTTCGGCGAACGCATCGGCGGCGTGCGGTTCTTCGAGATTCTCGACCATCTCAAGGCTGATCCGCTGACCAACTATCCGGTGCTGGAGCTGCAGCATGCCTGCCTTGCGCTCGGCTTCCAGGGCATGCACCGGACGTCGCCGAATGGCCTTGCCAGCCTGCCGCTGATCCAGCGCAATCTCTACGAGACGCTGCGTCGCGTCCGCCCCAAGGTGGCGAGCGACTTGTCGCCGAATTGGCGTGGGCTGGCGCTGGCCAACCGCCGCCAGCGCATCCGCGTGCCGGTGTGGATGGTGGCCGCCATCGCCGCGGCGCTGCTGACGGGAGGCTATTTCACGCTGCGGACGCTGCTCGCCGGGCGCGCCGAGAACGCCGCCGAGGTGGCGCTCGGGCTGCACCCGGCCGATCCGATCGAACTGAAGCGTCGGGTCATCGCACCGCCGCCTCCGCCGCCGCCACCTCCGCCGCCGGACCGCATCACCCAATTGCAGCGCATCCGTAATGCACTGGCCCAGGAGAAGACGGCCTGTGCCATGACGGCCGATCAGACCGCGAGCTTCATCGTGATCCGGGTCTGCGACCTTGCGCTGTTCGCGCCGGGGCAGGCGACGATCCTCGACGGCTTCAAGCCGATCGCGGCGCGGGTTGCTGCGACGCTCGACAAGGAGCCGGGGCGGATCCGGATTGTCGGCCACACCGACAGCTCGCCGATCCGCAACGTTCGCTTCCCGTCCAATTTCGAACTGTCGGTCGAGCGCGCCAAGGCGGTCGCGGCGGCGCTGAAGCCCGGGCTGACCGATCCGAACCGTATCGACATTGAAGGCAAGGGGCCGGACGCGCCGATCGCGAGCAACGACACCCAGGATGGGCGCGCCAAGAACCGGCGCGTCGAGATCTTCATCGAACGCAGCGAGTAGGGCGGCCTCACGCCATTTGCCACAGGTACGTGCAGATGCTTCGCAAGGACATCACCAGGATCATCCTCTACGGCGTCGGGCTGGGATCGCTGGCCTCGGTGATCTATTTTGCCGGACCGTTCATTGCCTTCGGCGACTGGCGGCCGCTGGAAAACCACATCATCCGCGAGATTGCGATCGTCCTCCTGGTGGCCGGAGCGGCGAGCTTCACCGGCTTCAGCTTCTTCAAGCGGCGCAAGAGCGCGCAGCAGATTGCGGAGGGCATCAGCGCCGCGGACCAGCCGGTGAGCGACGAGCCGGTGCTCAAGGAGCGTATGAAGGACGCGCTCGCGACGCTGAAATCGGCGAGCGGCAACAAGGCCGGCTATCTCTACGATCTGCCCTGGTATGTCATCATCGGCCCGCCGGGGGCGGGCAAGACCACGGCGCTGGTCAACTCCGGGCTGAAATTCCCGCTGGCGCGCGGCGCGACGCCGGCGGCGGTCGCCGGCGTCGGCGGCACCCGCTACTGCGACTGGTGGTTCACCGAGGAGGCGGTGCTGATCGACACCGCCGGGCGCTATACCACCCAGGATTCCGATGCCAAGACCGACAAGCAGAGCTGGTTCTCGTTCCTCGACCTCTTGAAGAAGAACCGGTCGCGCCAGCCGATCAACGGCGTGATCGTCGCCATCAGCCTCGAAGACATCATCACCCTGCCGAAAGCCGAGCTGACCGCGCACGCGGACGCCATCCGCATGCGCCTGCTGGAGTTGCACCAGCGCCTCAAGGTCAGTTTTCCGGTCTATGCGCTGTTCACCAAGGCCGACCTCGTCGCAGGGTTCTCCGAGTATTTCAGCTACCTCAACGACGCCGGGCGCCGCCAGGTGTGGGGCGCCACCTTCCAGACCGGCGACAAGACGAAGAACCTGGTCGGGCAGGTGCCGGTCGAGTTCGACCGCCTGCTGGAGCGGTTGAGCGAGGAGACGCTGGACCGCCTGCAGGACGAGCCGACCCCGCAATACCGCGTGCAGCTGTTCGGCTTCCCGGCCCAGATGGCGCGGCTCAAGCCACAGATCCACGATTTCCTCAACCAGATTTTCGAGCCCACCCGCTACCACGTTAACGCCAACCTGCGCGGCTTCTACTTCACCTCCGGCACCCAGCAGGGCACGCCGATCGATCAGCTCATCGGCTCGCTGGCGCGCACCTTCGGCGCCGAGGAGATCGGGGCCGGTGCTTACTCCGGCACGGGCAAGAGCTATTTCCTCACTGACCTCATTTCCAAAGTCATCATCGGCGAGGCGGACTGGGTCTCGACCGACCGCGCCGCAGTGCGGCGCGCCCTGATCCTCAAGACCGCGGCGTTCTCGCTGATCGGCCTCGTTTCGATCGGCCTGATCGCGGCGTGGCTGACCAGTTACAAGCGCAACTCCGACCTGATCGAGCAAAGCCTGCAGACCGACGGCGAATATGCCGCCGCAGGCGGCTCGCTGATCAAGCAGACCCTGATCGCCGACCGCGATCTCGACAAGGTGTTGCCGCTGCTCTACCGGCTGCGCAATGCGCCGGCCGGCTACGACACGCGCGAGGAGCCCGTGCCGATGTCGGCGACTTATGGTCTCAGCCAGCGCGGCCGGCTGCTATCGGCTTCGAAGGCGGCTTATCACACCGCGCTGGAGCGGCTGTTCCGGCCGCGCCTGCTGTATCGTCTGGAGGAGCAGCTCAATGCCCGGCTGAACGAGCCTGCCTTCGTCTACGAGGCGCTCAAGGTCTATCTCATGGTGGGCGGGCTGCAGCCGCCTGACCGCGAATTGATCCGCTCCTGGATGCAGCGCGACTGGGCCGACAACCTTTATCCCGGCGCCACCAACGCCGAAGGGCGGCGCCTGCTCGACGAGAACCTGACAGCGATGTTCGATCTCGAAACCGAACAGCCGCCGCTGGTCGAGCTCGATGGCCGCCTGATCAAGGAGGCACAGAATTCGCTGGCCCGCCTCAGCGTGGCACAGCGGGCCTATGAATTCCTCAAGTCCGAGGCGCGCAGCTCCACGGCGGGCGACTGGATCGCCGCGCGGCGCGGGGGACCGGACGTGGCGGCAGTGTTCGAGACCGCCTCGGGCAAGCCGCTCGATGCGCTGCGGGTGCCTGAGTTCTTCACCTACAACGGCTTCCAGCATAAGTTCATCGCCCGGCTGCCAGGCCTTGCCGAGCGCATGAAGAAGGAGCGCTGGGTGCTGGGCGACGCCGGCCAGCAGGCGGCCATCGACCAGCAGTACGACAATCTCGCCAATGATCTGCTCGCGGCCTACAGCAACGATTTCGTCGCCGCCTGGCGCGCGGTGCTCGGCGACCTCAGGCTCAAGAAACTGCTGGCCGACAAGCCGAAATACGAAGCGCTGCGGGCGCTGTCGGCGCCGACATCGCCGATGCGCCAGTTGCTGGAGTCGATCCGTGACGAGACCCAGCTGACCAAGGAGCGCGCAAAGCCGGCGAACGCGACGGCCTCCGCGACCACGCCGCCGGCGCCGCCAGCCCCCGTGCTGTTCACCAATGCGCAGGACGGTTCGCCCGGCACGAAGATCGAGGAGCAGTTCAGGCCCTACCATGCGGTGCTGGAGGGCGACGCCACGCGCCGGCCGATCGATGCCACCATCGCCATTCTCAATGACATCGCCCAGAACCTGACCTTGATGCTGGAGAGCCCACAACTGGCGGCCCAGGCGACGTCCACCCTGCAGAACGACGTCGCGGCGTTGCGCAACACCGCGTCCCGCATGCCGCCGCCGTTCTCCGACATGATGCGGACCGCCGCGGCCGAGTTCGAAGGCAACATCGCGGCGTCGACCGCCGGGCAGATCCTGCAGTCGCTGCGCGACCAGGTCACGCCGGTGTGCCAGCAGACGGTTGCCAACCGCTATCCGTTCGTGCGCGGCGGCACCCAGGAGGTGCCGCTCGCGGACTTCGCCAAGCTGTTCAGCCCGAACGGCATCATGGACAAGTTCTTCACCCAGTACCTTGCGCCCTATGCCGATACCTCGCGCTCTGACTGGGTGTGGCGCAAGGAGAGCCCGGTCAGCCGCACCTTCTCGCCGGATACGCTCAAGCAGTTCCAGAACGCAGCCTATATCCGCGACGCGTTCTTCCAGGGCGGCGGCGGGGTGCCGATGGTGCAATTCGCGATCCGGCCGCCGGGAGCGGCGGGGCCGGGGGTGAGCATCAAGACCGAAATCGGCGGCACCACGATCAACAGCCCGGTGACCCCGGCGCCGCCTGCGCCGTCGATGTTCGGCGCGGCGCCACCGCCGCCGCCTCCACCGCCGCAGAGCAATGCGCCGGTGACCGTGCAGTGGCCGGGACCGTCGCCGCGAATGGCGATATCCGTCAGCAACGACACCGGGCAGCCGTCGGTGCTGGAGCGGATCGGGCCGTGGTCGCTGTTCCGCATGCTGGAGGCCGGCTCGCTCTCGGCGAAGGCGGAAACCGCGAGCGCGACCTTCATCGTCGCCGGCCGTGAGCTGAACTACCAGATTTCGACCGGCTCGGTGCGCAACCCGCTGAATCTCACGGTGCTGCGCGAGTTCCGCTGTCCCTCCGGAATATGACCATGCGCTGCGGGTTGTTCGGCAAGCTCAGTGCCAAGCGTGATTTCATCGCGCTGGCGACGCCGCGCGCGTTTCTCGAGGTCTGGGAACCGTGGCTGCAGGCCGCGCTGTCGGCGAGCCGCCACCAACTGGGCGAGCGCTGGCAGCAGGCATTCCTGACCACGCCGGTCTGGCGGTTCTGGCTCGGCAGCACGATCTGCGGCACCACGGTGACGGGGGCGATCATGCCCTCGCTCGACGGCGTCGGCCGCTACTACCCGCTGACCCTGCATGCGGTGGCGGACGTCGGCGCGGCATTGCCGCCGCCACAGATCGATCCGCAAGAGGAGTGGTTCGTAGACGCGGAGACCTTGCTGCTCGGCACCCTCGATCGGGACGCAACCTTCGAGCAGGTGAGCGCCGCGCTGGAGCGGCTTGCCGCGCCGCGCACGCTGGCCTTGGAGGCGGCCAACGAGGCGATCATACCGCTCGGTGAGACGATGGCGGGCACGGTGGCGACACAGGACTCTCTCACATCGTCGTTTGCGGCGCTTATTGCGGCCAATCCGGACGTCTACGCCGCCGCGAGCTTCTGGTGGACGGGCGGGGGCGGCGACTTCCCGCCACTGGCGCTGAGCTGCCGCGGCTTGCCGGATCCGTTCCGCTATTCCACACTCCTGACTGGCGATTTTAGCCGGGCGGCCACCGGGGCAGGGTGAGAGGTGATGGAACCCATCTCGTCCATGCTTGATGTCGGCAGCGTGACCCATATCGGCCAGGTGCGATCGCGCAATGAGGACTCCTGCCTCGTGCGCAGCGATGTCGGCCTGTGGGCGGTCGCCGACGGCATGGGCGGACACGAGGCCGGAGACCTCGCCAGCCAGATCGTGGTGCGTGCGCTCGACGCCATTGGCGCGCCGGCCTCCGCCGCCGATCTGCTGGCGCAGTGCGAGGAGCGGCTGTTCAGCGCCAATCAGGAGATCCTGTCGCTCAGCAAGGCGCGGCATGGCGCCACCATCGGCTCGACCGTGGCCGTGCTGCTGGTGCGCGACGGTTACTATGCCTGCCTCTGGGCCGGCGACAGCCGCGTCTACCTCATCAAGGGCGGCGCCATCCGCCAGGTCTCGCGCGATCATACGGAGGCCGAGGAACTGGTCGCCGGCGGTACATTGTCACGCGAGGAGGCCAAGAACTGGCCGAGTAACGTCATCACCCGAGCGGTTGGCGTGGCGGCGGATCCGGAGTTTGAGGTGGTGACCGGGCCGGCCGAGGCCGGCGACGCCTTCGTGGTGTGCAGCGATGGTCTGACACGGCATGTGCAGGACGAGGACATCCTGCGTGAGGTCGGCATGCGCCACGCGCAGGCGGCATGCGATGCCATGCTGGCGATGGCGCTCGATCGCGGTGGCCTCGACAATGTCACCGTCATCGTCGTCCGGTTGCAGCCGCAGGTTCGGCGGTCGTCCGAGCCGACACGATCGCCGCTCGATGGGGAACCGCAGCCATGACCTCGAACGAGCCGTTCCGGTCGTCCTATCGCGGGGTGCCGCCGGGCACGCGGCTGAACGGCATCTATGAGATCGAGGCGATGATCGGCGCCGGCGGCATGGGCGAAGTGTACAAGTGCCGCGAGATCCAGACCGGTGAAGCGGTCGCGGTCAAGATGCTGCTGCCCGACATGGTGGACAACGAGGCGGCGCTCGGGTTGTTTCGCCGGGAGGCATCGGCGCTGCACAATTTACCGCACGACGCGATCGTGCGCTATTTTTTGTTCACCATCGAGCCGATTCTGCAACGGCCGTATCTTGCCATGGAGTTCGTCGACGGCCGCTCGCTGTCGGAGATGCTCGAGGAAGGGCCGCTGACGTTCGAGGCGCTGGTCAAGCTGATGCAGCGCGTCGCCTCCGGCCTGCAGGCGGCGCATGAGCGCGGCATCATTCACCGCGACGTATCGCCGGACAATATCATCGTGCCGCTGGGCGATGTGACGCGGGCCAAGATCATCGACTTCGGCATCGCCCGGTCAACCCAGATGGGCGACAAGACCATCATCGGCACCGGCTTCGCCGGCAAGGACAACTATGTTTCGCCGGAGCAAGTCGGTCTGTTCGGCAACGACGTGACCGGCAAGTCCGACGTCTACAGCCTCGGCCTCGTGCTGTTCTACGCGCTTACCGGGCAGAAGCTGAACATGGGCGGGAGCCAGTTCCAACTGGTGGAGAAGCGGCGGCGTGTGCCGGACCTCGGTGCGGTCGACATGCGCATCCGCCCGCTGCTGGAACGGATGCTGCAGCCCGATCCGGCACAGCGGCCGACCATGGCTGATATCGCAGCCTGGAAGGGCGCCGCCGCACCTGCGGCCACCTTGCTGCGCGGCTTCAATCCGCTGGCGCGGCCGGATGGCCCCGCGCCAGACGCTGTCGTGCCCATGCCGTCAGCTCCACCTGCGGGCCGCCGTGTGTTCTGGCTCGGCGGAGCCGTCGCCGCGGCGTTGCTGCTGGTGGGCGGCGGCGGATATGCCTTCTACAGCCTGGTGTGGTCGGCCCGGAGCGTTGCGGCACTGCCGCCACCGCCCGCGCTCGGCTCGACGAAGCCATCGGGCCAGCCCGACGGCACGAGGCTCGATGCCAAGAAGCCCGATCTGTCGAAGCCGGAGCCGGTGCGGCCTGAACCTGTGAAGCTGCCGGCACAGCCGCCGCCGGTCACATCGCAGCCGCCCGCGCCCGATGCGCCCGGGCGTATCGATCGCATCCGCAGATACATCGAGCAGTACGACGGCGGCGACTGCTTTTTCGTGCTGCCGGTGGCGGTCAGCCAGAGCGCGGCGGTCATCGAAGGCTTCGGCGCCTCGAGCACGCCGTTCGACGGCTTCGACAAGGCGTTCCGACGCGACCAGGGCTTTGAGGCGTCGATCGGTGTCCGCCAGGTGAGCCAGGCGCAGTGTCCGGCGATCCGCTTTCTGAACCAGACCGGCGTCAACCAGGCGCGCGCGCCGCGCATCAGCCTCGCTTCCACCGAGATCAAGCCCGGCGAGACCCTGACCGGAACTATTGAGAATTTTGCCAACCGGGTGGTGGAGCTGCTGCTGGTGTCGGATCGCGGCGACGTGCAGAACATGTCCTATCTGCTGAAGCCGGGCACGGACTCGCTGTCATTCGCGCTGCCGATGCCGCGCGGTGCCGGCCCGCAGCTGGTGCTGGCGGTGGCGAGCCCGCGGGTGCTGGATTCGCTGCGGCAGCCACGGCCGATGGCGGCCGATACCTTCTTCCTGCAGGCGGCCAGCGAGGCCCAGCGCAGCAACCTCACCATCGCTGCCGCAGCGCGCTACGTCGTGCTCAAGAATTGAGCGGCTCGCTGCTCAAAACTTTCCGATGATCAGGATCTTGAGGTCGGCGTCTGGCTTGAAGTCGCTCGCCACATAGTCCAGCGAACCCGTGGCCGCGGATTTCAGCTTGCCCGGACAGAAGCTGACCAGACGGTCGTTGCCGCCGGGATCGATGGTCAGCCTGAAGGTCTTGATCGGACCGGCCCAGTTGGCGCCGGTCTTCAGTACATAGGAGACGCGCCGTTCCCCAAGCATTGCGGTGTTGGCCTGACCGTTGCCGGCGCGCTTGTCGAGTTCGGCGAGAAAGGCATCAGTGATGCAGTATTCCCGGCGATAGCGCTCGACCTCGGAGGACAGCGCGGTGCTGTGGCGCAGGATCCAGCGCAGGATGGTGTCCGCGCTGCTGCCGACGCTCGGGCGATACTGGTGCTCGACCAGCACCTTGCGCCCGGGGGGGAACACCTGCTGGCGCACCGCCGACGTCTTCGTCAGCCACCCGGGGGCGTATTGCTGGCGGCCATTGTCGCTGGTGCCGGCGGGCATCAGCAGCCCTTCGTCGATCAGCCTAGTGCGGGTCGCCGCGGGCAGGTCGGCGATGCGGATCTCATGGGTTCCGATCGGCAACAGCGGCAGCTTGAACTGGCGCAGCAAGGCGCTGACATCCTTGTCGCCGATCATGGCGCGCTGGTCGATGGCTAGCGGCACCGGGCTGCCGTCGACCCTGGTCTCGAAGTCGACGAAATTGACGGGATCCGACGACGGCAGAGCGATGTTGTCGGCTTCCGACAGGTCGATGTCCGGCAGCGGGAATGCCACGGTCAAGGTAACCGGCCTGCTGGTGGTGTTGGCAAACTGGTAGCGCACGCTGATGCGGTCGAGCGCGATGCGCAGCTCCTCGCTTTCCATCGCGATCTCGTTGGAGCGCACGAACTGCAGTCCGCCGATCGACAGTTCCGCCGCGGAGTCATTGGCTTGCGCCGCCGTGCTGACAGCAAGCTGCAACGCCGCAAGGGCGATGCCGAACCGGGTGACCGCGCTGGTCATGCAGCCGTCTCCATGCCGCGCCGCAATATCTGGCGCCAGCTCAATCGACGGGGTGATAGAGATCGCCCCATTCGGATTTCCAGACGCCGTCGGGATCGCACACCACGATAGCGACCTTCATGTCGTTGGCGAGGCGGATCGCGCCGCGATAGGCGTCCTGGGCCGGGAGCTCGCCGCTGACCTGATCGCTGCTGAGGCGGCCGCCACTGGCGGACGCCGGAAACACGATCGATCCGGTGGCGCCGTCATGATCGCGTTTCAGCACCAGGGTAATGGCATCGGGCTGCACGTCGCTGACTTGCTCAAATCGGTTTCTGGTCATGGTTTTGCGCCGCAAAGCTGAAAGTGCTCGGAATATCACCACCCGGTGATAGGATTGAACGTATTCGGGATTGCTCGCCACTCATCAATGCACCGCCTCGGCGGTCATGGATTAGTCGATCCGGCGCCGCCAACGGTTCGGAGATATCGAGGCGATCATGGTTCGTCAGGCTGGCTGGATCAGGATGCTGATGGTCGGCGGGCTCGGTCTCGTCGCGGGCGGAGCACGGGCGGACGACGCCGTGGTCCGCGCCTTTGCCACGGGGGCGACATCGACCGCGGTGGGCATCGTCCAGGCGAGCCAGGACGTGGAACTGAACGGGCCGCAGGCGCTGACCGCGGACGGGCAGGGCAACCTGTTCATGCTCGACCAGGTCAACGGGCGCATTCTGCAGTTCGATCCCAAGCAACCGGGCACCGAGCCCAGCATCCTGCAGATGCCGGACAATGTGCAGCCGACAGATCTCGTGGTGCGCAACAACGACATCATGGTCTGGGACGGCACGGTGCGGACGCTGAAGGCTGCATCCGACCAGTCGACCCGCGGGCTCGGCGGCGAGGTGATCCGGCTGGAGGAGGTGAGCACCCGCGATGCTGATGAGCGCATCGCCACCTCGGCGTTCGCGCAGATGGGCTCGCAGCCGCCGAGCAGCGCCGCCGACCTGCTCGACCACAACACCCGTGCCGCCATTGTCAAGAAGACCCGCCAGCCGGATCGCCAGTACATCGCCACCCGCGGCAAGGGATCGGTGATCGCCGACATCGTCCCGGACAAGGGCGCGACCAGCGTCCGGGTCGAAATCCAGACCATGACCACCAACGAGACCATCGGTCAGCTGGCGTTGCGCGTGCGCAATCAGCTCGGCACCGTCGAGTTCCTGGAGATCGACAACAGCGACCGCTTCTACGTCCTCGGCGAGGACATTCCACCGTCGGGCAAGGACGCCACCACATTCGTGGCGCGCTATGCCGCGAATGGCCGGCTCGAAGGCGTCTACGAGTTGCCGCTGGAGAACACACCGCTGACCCGCCGTTTCGTCACCATCTCGGGGGACGGCGATGTCTATTTCCTGCGCACCAAGCCGGACGGCGTCGACGTGGTCGGCGTCGGCTTCCGGCCGCTCAAGGACGCGACCGTCGTCGATCTGCGCCAGTCCAAGTCCAATGTCGCGGCGAAGCCGGCGGCGCAGCCGGACAACCGCTTCAGCGGCATCGCCGCGGTGCGGCCGTCCAACCGTCAGCAGGCGATCGAGACCGCGTTCGCCTTCGAGGGAATCCAGTGGAAGCTGGCGCCGGCGAACTATGGCAGTGATCCGGACACCACCTGCAGCGGTTTCAACCGCATCCGGCGGCCGTGGTATCTGCAGGGCAAGGTCAACCAGGAGGTGCGCGGCGTGCCCTATTGCTGGGGCTGTCACGGCTCGCTGGCGAATTTCCGTCAGCGGATCGACGGCGGCACGCTGGCCGGCAATGTCTGTACCCGCAACGAGCCGCGCGCCGATGTCGCCGGCGTCGACTGCTCGGCCTTTGTCAGCGCGACCTGGGGGCTGTCGGTGCACTACACGACAGCGGCCATTCCCGCGATCGCGAAGCCAGTGGAGAACCCGTGGGATCTCAAGCCGGGCGACGCGCTGAACAAGCCGGGATCGCATGTGATGCTGTTCCTGCGTTTTACGCCCGACCGCAAGGCTGAGGTGATGGAGGCCTCGACGGGGGGCTGCAACGGGCGGGTCTGCCGCAATGTCTACCCGCTGGCGAGCCTGCTGGCGCGCGGCTACGCCCCGGTGCGGTTCCGCGCCTTCGCGGACGATCCGATGACGGTGTCGGCCAACGCCTACCAGGACGACACGCCGACCGGGCGGGACAAGAAGTCCGCGAACGCCCGGCGGTGAACCATCGTGGCTGCGGGCGATACTGAAAGGGCAGGGAGCAGCGCGGGAGCGGCGCTTGCGTCAAGCAGCCTCCGGCGGAAGGGCCCATGAGATCGGGGTGGATTGCGATGCTGCGGCTCGGGAAACTTGACCGGATGGTCGGACGGCTGTGCCTCGCCGCGGTGCTCGGAGTGTCAGCTGGTCTTGCAGCACCGCTGGCACGGGCCGCCGACGGCCTTGCCATCAACAGCCCCGACGGCGGCGTGGTGCGCAGCCTCGTCATCGGCATCGACGACTATCAGCATGTGCGCAAGCTCAAAGGGGCGGTGGCCGACGCCAACGACATCGCCACGAGCCTGAAGGGCATGGGTGTGCGCGACGTGGTCGAACTCACCGATGCCCAGGCGGATCGTACCAGTATCCTGCGCGAGATCAGCGCCATGGTCGAGCGCACCAGGATCAACGACCTGGTCTTTCTCTCGATCGCCGGGCACGGCACCCAGGAGCCGGAGCGGATCAAGGGCTCCGAGCCGGACGGCATGGAGAACGTGTTCCTGCTGCCGGGCTTCGAGACCACGCCGGCGGGATCGCTGCAGCGCGTCCTCGGCAGCGAGTTCAACCATTTTATCCGCCAGTTCGAGCTGCGCGGCGCCAAGGTGATTTTCATCGCCGACACCTGTCATGGCGGCGGCATGGCGCGCGACATCGATCCGCGCGCGGCCGAGATGAGTTTTCGGCAGGTGCCGCGTTACACGCTGCTGGTGGATGAACTCAAGCCGGTGTCGGACAAGAATGATCCGAAATCCGAGCTTGATTTCGACCGCACGGCCTTTCTCGCGGCGGTCGACCGCAGCACCAAGGCGCCGGAGGTGCGCATCCCCGGGATCGACGGCCTGCGCGGCGCCCTGAGCTATGCGGTCGCCCGCGCGGTGGAGGGCAATGCCGACGCCAACCACGACGGCAAGGTGACGCTGAAGGAGCTGTTCAACAATGTCCGCCAGGTAGTCTATCAGCTCTCCGACCAGCGCCAGAATGTCGTCACCATGTCGTCGCCGAACCAGACGCCGGAGACCGACGTGGCGTTCGAGCTGACCTCGCGTGGTGTGGTGCTGATGCAGGGGGGAAGCCCGGCACAGCCGCCCTCGACACCGCCGCCGGCCGAGCTCCGCCAGCCGTCGCCACCGGGTGCGGCCATGGCGCCATCGACCGCGACGGCCGGCGCGCCGCCGCGGACCGCCGCGCCGATCCGCCTCGCAGCGCTCGACGGCAAGCTCAGCTATTTCGGCAACGTCAAGCCTCGCGACGTGACAGTGCAGACGGTGCAGCCGATCGACAATCCCGATTTGATCTGGGACCCGGTGTCCCACGACGTCATCGCCTGGGGCGACGTGATCGCCTACGGCGTCGACGTTGCCGACCTGCCGACGGTGATTGACCGGACTGCGGCGATCCGCGAGCTCAAGCGCATGGCCACCCAGTCGCCACAGGTGATGCGGATTTCGCCCGACGACCGCCAGCATCGCAACGACCAGACCGTCGAGGTCGACCTGTCGGACGTGGCGGCGCGCGCCGTGGTGCTGTTCAACGTCTCCGGCGACGGCACTATCCAGATGCTGTACCCGATCGGCTCCGATGCCTCGCCGGCAACGTCCGCGTCGTTGAAGCTGCCGCTGCGGGTGCGCGAGCCGTTCGGCGCCGAACAGATCGTCGCGGTCACCTCGCAGCAGCGCATGGTGGACCTGGAGAAGGTGCTGGTGCAGCTCAACCGCCGCCGCGCGCCGGGGCAGGTGATCAAGAGCCTGGAACGCTATCTGCCCACCGATGCCCGGATCGGCTCGGTCGGTTTCTTCAGCGTGCCCTGATGGGCGAGGTGAGCCCGGTGATGTCGCCGTCGAAGCCAGTTCAACGCCGGCGGCCATGGTCGATGGTGGTGTTGCTCGCTGTCGCAGGGGGCGCGACGGTGACGCCAGCGTTGGCGTTGTCGTTACCACTGCGCTCTGATGTGCCGGTTTCCCCATGGCTCTGGCGCGTGCAGGCGTCCGCCTCGCAGGTCAACGCCGCCAGCGTGTCGCTGCAGATGACACCGGACAAGACTGTCGGGGTCGGCGGCAAGGTGTCGTTCCGCGTCACCGCGCGCAAGGCCGGTTTTGTGGTGCTGGTCGATGTCGACGCCGCAGGACGCATGACCCAGATCTTTCCGACCCCGGAGTTGCTGGCGCAGTCCGGCGAGAAGGACATCAACTTCGTCCGGCCGGGCGAGGAGCTGCAGATTCCCACCCCGGCCGCCCGCCAGCGCGGCTTTGAGTATGTGATCACCCCGCCAACCGGCGCCGCGGCGATGGTGGCGATCTGGAGCGAGCGCCGTGTCCAGATTCTCGACCTGCCGGACATGCCGCGCAGGCTGCAGAGCCAGTCCGACGCGCTGAGCTATCTGTCCGCCTGGACCAGCGAGCTGCGCGTGCCCGACGGCAACAGCGGCAAGCTGCTGCCGAGCAGCTGGTCGTTCGACATCAAGGCTTATTCCATTCAGTAGGCGTGTCGATCTGGAGCCTGTGTCAGTTTCGGCCACCGCGTTGCTTTCCGAGCCCGGCAGAATTGTGCGAATGGCGGTGTTGATATAACCTTGAGTTGAGTGCGTGCACATCATGTCGTGAGCGTTACAAATGAGCAGGACGACTGTCGGCCTCTATCCGTTGAATCTGATCGCTCTCGATAATGAGATGTTGCTGGATAGCATTGACGCCGCCGGGGTGCGATCCTTGTGGCGCACCAACGGGACCGCAGCCGGCACGCAAGAGATCGGCGGCCCTCAGAACCAAGGCGTCAACGGTGCCTACGCGCAAGGTCTCCTCCCGCAGGACATGACCCTTTTCAATGGCAAAGTGCTGTTCCAGGGGATGGATTCGGCTGGCCACGAAGGGCTGTGGGTGAGCGACGGCACCGCGGCCGGAACGACCGAGATTGGCGGCCTTGGCAATCAGGGTATCTCCAACGCCTCTGTCGGAGCTCTCCAGCCGACCAACATGGTCGTGTTCAATGGCAGGGTCTTTTTTCGTGGCACCGACAGCGGTGGCTCCAGCGGGCTCTGGATGACCGATGGCACAGCGGCGGGGACCAGCGAAATCGGCGGCCTCGGTGATGCCGGTATCAGCGGCGCCTCATCCGCGGGGATCACGCCCACGGATCTGACGGCCTACAACGGCATGCTGCTGTTTTCGGGCAGGGACAATTCGTTTCCCGGCTCGCTCGGGTCGGTCGCGGTCTGGAGTTATGGCCTCTGGGTGAGCGACGGCACGGCGGCGGGCACGACGGAGCTCGGCGGCCTGCAGAACGCGGGGATCAGCGGAGCTTCGTCGGAAGGCCTCCAGCCCACCGACATGACGGTGTTCAACGGCAAGGTGTTGTTCGCGGGCCTTGACGGGATCTCGCGCTACCCCAGTCCCAGCTATATCGGTCTCTGGGTCACCGATGGCACCGCCTCCGGGACGGTCGAGATGGGCGGGCGGTTCAATCAAGGGGTCACCGGTGCGAATCCGGCGGGGCTCCATCCTTCGGAGATTACCGTGTTGAACGGTGTGGCGCTGTTTCGGGGATCGGACAGCGCCAACACCGAGCTGAGCTTGACGGGTGAGACCAATGGCCTGTGGGTGACGGACGGTACGGTGGCCGGCACGGTCGAGATCGGCGGCCTCAATGACGCCGGCGTGACAGGTGCGGGGACGGCCGGTCTCAGGCCCCAGGATCTCACCATGTTCAACGGCAAGGTCTACTTCGAGGGGACGGATGCACTTGGCGACCTCGGCCTGTGGGTAACCGACGGCACGGCCGCCGGCACATATGAGATCGGCGGGCTCGGCAACCGTGGCGTTGTCGGCGCATCTTCCGCCGGACTTAACCCGTCGTTGATGACCGTGTTCGATGGCAAGCTCATTTTCAGCGGTGCCGGGGCCGACGGCGTATCGACCCTTTGGCAGACCGACGGCACGGCGGCGGGGACCCATCGTTTGGGGATGGCGACGCCAAACGACTTTGTTGGCAATGGCGTCAGCGACATCTTCTGGCAGAACACCAGTTCGGGTGCGGTCGGTGAGTGGCTGATGGCTGGCGGGGGCAGCGGGCAGATCGCGTCTGCCCCCAATCTTGGCAATGCGTCGGGCATCACGATTCTAGGCACCGGCGATTTCAACGGCGACGGCGTCGCGGACGTGCTCATCGAACAAAGCGACGGAACGCTCGGGGAATGGCTGATGTCGAATGGACAGATCGCGGCAGCGCCTGGCCTCGGCACCATGGCCGCCGACGTCAAGGTGGCGGCGATCGGCAATTTCGCCGGCAACGGCATCGACGACATCTTCTGGCAGAACACGTCGACCGGCCAGATCGGCGAATGGCTGATGGACCCTCGTGGCACTGGACAGATTGTGTCGGCGCCGGCGTTCGGCGTGCAGCCAGCGAGTTTGCAGATCCTCGGCGCTGGTGATTTCACCGGTAACGGCACCGACGATGTCTTCTGGCAGCAGAGCGATGGTACCGTCGGCGAATGGCTGATGTCGAACGGACAGATCAGCAGCGGCATTACGCTCGGTGCCACCCCGGCCGGACTTCAGATTTTAGGATTCGGTGATTTCAACGGTGACGGCACCGACGATGTTTTTTGGCGCAGCGGCAATACTGTCGGCGAATGGCTGATGCAGAACGGTCAAATCCACCAGTCGGTTACGCTTGGTAATGTCGCCGCCACATGGCAGTTCGTGGGAACTGGCGATTTCACCGGCAATGGCACCGATGACGTCGTCTGGCGCGACGGCGTCTCGGGCAACCTGATTGAGTGGCAGATGTCAAACGGCCAGATCAATCAGGCGCCAATTCTTGGCCAGGTTGGCTCCGACGTGAAGATGATCGTTCACGCCTAGTAATGACGCCGCCTGCAATCCAGTTCGGGCAGATTTGAACCATTCGTGCGTCATCAGCTCTTTTGCAGGTATCCTTGACGTAGGCATCCTGAGCGGATGGTACGGCGCGGCGACAATGCCGCTGGTGGACCGTCAGCGGTCCGCGAGACTTTCGCGCAGCCGCGCGACCTGCGGGCGCAGCGCTTCACAGCGCAGCTCGCGCTCGAAGCGCAGCACGTCGTTGCGCGACGGACTGTTGCGCAACCGCGCCAGGGTGGCGCGGTCCTGCTCGCACGCCTGCTTCTGTGCCTCGGGTGGGAGGGGCGCTGCCGGTGGCGTCACGGCGGCCTGACGATCCCGGGCGGCACTGGCGTTCGCATCGGCACGCGGCGCCTCAGGCGCGGCGCTGGCTGGGGCGAGACTCTCGCGCAGCCGCGTCACCTGCAGGCGCAGCCGGTCGCAGCGGAGCTCGCGCTCGAACGCAACCACGTCAGCCAGGGACGGATTGACTCGCAGCCGGGCGAGGCGGGTCTCGGCCTGCTTGCAAGCCTCCGTCTGATCGGCGCTCGGCGCTGATGGCTGGCTCTTGAGATCGGCGAGTTGCTCCGGCGGTTTGGGCGGAGGCGGTGGTGCAGGGGGCGGCGTCTTGTCGAGCGCCACGGGTTGGGGCGGCGCGACCGGTATGGGGACGCTGGCGGGCGCGAGGCTCTCGCGCAGACGTGCCACCTGCGGCCGCAGCCGGTCGCAGGTCAGTTCGCGCTCGAATTGGACGATGTCGGCGAGTGCCGGGTTGCTGCGCAGCCGGGCCAGCCGCGCGGCGTCTTGGTCGCACGATGCTGTGCTGGTGGTTGGTGCAGGCGGCACGTCGGCCTTGGTGTCCTTCTGGTCGAGCCGCTCGATCCCGGCGACCTTCTGGGGCGGACGCTGCGCTTCGGCTGCCGCTTTCAGCCGCTGTTCTTCCTGCTGGCGCTGGACGGCCTCGCGCTCGGCACGCGCCCGCTCGGCTTCGGCCAGCTTGGCGCGCTGCTCGTCCT
>JBFLYG010000022.1:0-294990 GCA_040756765.1 Pseudomonadota bacterium
GACAAGGACTTAACGGCCCCCCGATTATCGAAAGATAGGGTCGTCTTCGAAGCAGCGGCGTTGAAGAGACTCGGGTTTTTGTCGCGTGCAAAGAGCCTGCCCAAAGATGTGTGCATCTCGTAGGGTCAAGCCCGGCAATGACGCATTGGGTGTGGCCGGCGCATGACGGTGATGGTCGTCGAAGCGCTTCGTCATCCTCCGTGTCGTGGCCGGACTTGTTCCGGCCACCCCGCTTAGGGACGCAGTGCCCTCCTGATCGGGGTCGCCGGGAGACCTTAGTCCTAGCGATCCGTTAAAGACGGATCGCGCTGCCCGGCGACGACAAAAACTAAGGTAGATGACTGCCTGCTCAGCTCAATCCAGCACCGGCGGCTTCGCGAGGCCCATGCGCTTGAGCTGCTCGGCGAGTTCGGCGAGGCGGGATTCGCGGTAGGCGTCGACGTCCATGCCGGCGTAGTCGAGAAAGCCCTGGCCGGTGCGCAGGCCAATGCGGCCCTCGGCCATGTTCTTCTGGATGATGTCGGGGGCGACATAGCGCTCGTGGCCGAGTGCGCCCGAAAGGTAGCGGCTCGCATAATAAAGGATATCGCCGCCGCCCCAGTCGATGAATTCGAGCAGGCCCAGCACCGCGAAGCGAAAGCCGAAGCCGTACTTGATGGCCTTGTCGAGATCGGCGGCGCTGGCGACGCCTTCCTCGACCATGCGCGCGGCCTCGTTCATGGCGAGGGCCTGGATGCGTGGCACGATGTAGCCCGGCCGCGCCGCGCAGGTCACCGGCACCTTGCCGATGCTCTCCAAGAGCGCGGTGAGGCGCGCGGTCGTCTGGGGCGCGGTGGTCTCGCCCGGCGACAGCTCGACCAGCGGCACGAGATGGGCGGGATTGAGCCAGTGGGCGTTGAGGAAGCGCTCGGGATGGGCGACCGCCGGCGAGATGTCGTCGACGAGGATGGTGGAGGTGGTCGAGGCGATGATTGGCGTGGGGCCGGCGAGCTCGGACGCTCGCGCCAGCGCCTCGCGCTTGAGGTCGACGACCTCGGGCACGCCCTCGAAGATCACCGCAGCCGAGGACAGCGCCGGGCCGGCGCCGCTCTCCGGCACCACATGGATGCGGCGCATCAGTGTGTCGATATCGGCCGCGCTGAGGCCGCTGAGGCGGCCGAGGCTCTCGAACGTCTTGCGGATCTCGGCGCGGGCATCAGTGGCGAGCGCGTCGAAGGCGTCCTGCGGGCGCGCCTTGAAATCGACGATCGCGACGTCGTGGCCGGCATAGGCGAAGGCGACGGCGATGCCGCGGCCCATCCGCCCGGCACCGAGGCAGGCGATCCCAGCGCGGCTCATCGCGGGAAACCTTGCTTGAGGAGGGTCTGCAGCGCGGCACGGTCGAGGCCGCCGAGGCCGAGGTTGTCGAGCGTGCGGCCATCGGCGAGAAAGTTCTCGCCGCAGATCGCGCCGCCGATGGCGAGGAAGGCGGTGGCGAGCGGCGTCGGCACGCCGGCGAGGCGCGCCACCGAGGTGAGGAACGACAGGCCGACGCGCAGGTCCTCGCGCATGTAGCGGTGCTCGGTCAGCACCAACTGCTCGCGCCAGTCGCCGGAGTCGGTGAGGCGGTCATGGGAGCCGCGGCCATACATCCACTCCTCGCCCTCCTTGGCGTAGTGGTGGGCGAGCGGGAAGTGCGGCCCGCCGTAGCCAAGACGTTCACGGACGGCGATGCGCTCGGCGTCGAGTGCGTCGGTGACGCGGCGGATGGCGGCTTGCGTGCCCTCCTTGTGGATGTCCCAGCGCTCGAAGTGCTCAATCGGGCCGGCGTTCATCACGATCAGCGGCGGATGGATGATGCAGCCGGCGTTCATCAGCGCGCCGGACAGCGCATCGCCGCAGTCCTCGATGGCGCCGGGGAACGCCTTGCTGATAACGGCGAGGGCGTGCGGCGCGCGCGCCAGCGGGAAGACGCCGGTCGGCAGGCGCTTGGCACGGATGGTGATGGCGACCTCGAACGGCCCGTGCTTGCGGGTCAGCCAGGGCAGGGTGCCGGTCTCGGCGAAGGCGACGTCGGCGCGGTTGCCGGCGTCGTGGGCCGCCTTGGCGAAGATGAACGAGCCGAACGTTGCCGGCGGCAGGTACACCACCTGGCCGTCGGCGAGATGCGGCGCCAGCGCGCGGGCGATGTCGTGCTGCGCGAAGGCCGGCGCCGGACAGACGATCAGCTCGGCGCCGCGCACGGCGTCGGCGATGTCGGTGGTGACGAGGGCAAGCTGCGCGTCATGGCGGCCGCGGGCGTCCTTGACCGCGATGCGCGATCCCGCGGCGCGGTGTTGCGCCACGGCCTCCGTGTCGCGCCGCCACAGCCGCACCTCATGGCCCTGCAATGCGAAGTCGCCCGCCGCCGCGAACGAACCGTTGCCGCCGCCGAGAACCGCTATCTTCACCTAAACCTCTCCCATCGTGATCGTTCGTATCCGCGAGCGAAGCCTGTAGCCCGGATGAGCGCAGCGATATCCGGGGTGCTCCCGGTGAGGCTCTGTCCCGGATGTCGCTTCGCTCATCCGGACTACGGTCACGGGCTCAGTCCCTCCTCGCGGTTTCCTTCAATTTGAAATGCTGCACCTTGCCGAGCGCGGTGCGCGGCAGGTCGTCGACGAACACATAGTCGCGCGGCGCCTTGAAGCGGGCAAGCTGCGCCTGGACATGCGCGGTGAGCGTCACCTTGAGTTCGTCGGGCGCGACTGCGCAGCCGGCGCGCCGGATGACGTAGGCGACCGGCACCTCCTGCCATTTCGGGTCGGGCGCACCGATGACGCCGACGTCGGCGACCTCCGGGTGCTGCAGCAGCACGCGCTCGATCTCGGCCGGGTAGATGTTCTCGCCGCCGGAGATGATCATGTTTTTCTTGCGGTCGTGCACCCAGAAGTAGCCGTCGGCGTCGCGGGTGCCGATGTCGCCGGTGCGGTACCAGCCGTCGTGTAGCGCGTCGCGGGTCGCCTGCTCGTTGCCCCAGTATTCGAAGAACACATTGGGGCCGCGCACCACGATCTCGCCGGCGGTGCCGGGCGCCACCTCGCGGCCGTCGTCATCAATCACGGCGCCTTCGCACCACAGCCCGGGCAGGCCGGTCGAGCCGCGCCGGCCGAGGTCGCCGCCGAGGCGGGTATAGATCGCGATGGGACAGGTCTCGGTCGAGCCGTAGACCTGCAGCACCGGCACGCCGCGCGCGGTGAAGCGATCGATCAGCGCCGGCGGCACGATGGTCGAGCCGGTGGCGATGGCTTTCAGCGACGACAAATCAGTGTCCGCCCAGGCCGGATGGTCGAGCACCGCCTGCATCGTGGCCGGCACCAGCACGGTGAGGGTCGGGCGGTCCTGCGCGATGGTCGCCAGCGTGTGGTCGGGCGCGAAGCGGTCGTGGATGGTGACGGTCGCGCCGTGATGCAGCGCCGGCGTGGTCTGGATGTTGAGGCCGCCAACATGGAAGAACGGCAGCACCGTCAGCACATGATCGTCGGAGGTGAGGCCATGCATGTGCTGGCTCATCATCCCGTTCCACAGCAGCGCCTCCTGGCGCAGCACCGCGCCCTTCGGCCGGCCGGTGGTGCCGGAGGTGTAGACGATCAGGAGGGGACAGGAGATGTCGGTGTGCGGGTTGCGGCCGTCGCCGCGCGCTTGCGCCAGCAGCACGTCGAAGGACAGACCGCGGTCTGGCGCGAAGTCGAGTCCGATCGGGCGGGCGTCGGGCAGGGCGGTGGCGAGCTCTGGCAGCAGCGCGGCGAACGCCTGCTGCAGCACCACGACCTTCACCGCGGCGTCGGACAGGATGAAGACCTGCTCGGCGACCGCGAGCCGCCAGTTCAGCGGCACCAGCATGGCGCCGAGCCGTGCGCAGGCGTAGAGCAGCACGAGATAGTCGGGATGATTGAGGCTGAGGATCGCGACGCGGTCGCCGCGGCCGACGCCGAACTCCGCCTTCAGTGCCTGCGCGGTGGCCTCGATGCGCCGCTGCAGCGCCGCGTAGGTCAACTCCGCGCCGTCGAACCGCAGCGCCGGCTTGTCCGGGGTGAAGGTGGCGTTGCGTTCGATGAGGTGCGAGAGATCCACGTCGTTTGCCCTACGTCGCAGCCAGTAAGGGAGAAGCGGTCGCCGTCACGCATGCCGTCAGCCATTCTAACGCGAGCTGCCGACGGCAGGAGCTGGCCTCTCCGTGAAATTCTGCGTCATCACCGGGCCGGCGCGCCAGCGCCGTGACCCGGTGATCCAGCTTCGCATGGTGGTTGAACGCGGTGAGCAAGCTGGATTGCCGGGTCAAGCCCGGCAATGACGCGGAGAGTGGAGATCCGCCACGGGTCACTGACACCCTGGACCTGCCGCCTCCCGCCGTTCCGGATGTGCCGCATGATCGAGGATCAGGGTGTCCGGGCATGGCTTGACCTTCTATTCATCCGTCTCGCCGGGTTCGTACAGCGACTCGCGGCCGATGCGGTCGAGGCAGAGTTCGGCGGTCCACGGCAGCATCAGCGAGCCGCAGCGGCTGTCGCGGTAGATGCGCTCCAGCGGCAGCGATTTCAGCATCGCCTGACCGCCGCAGGTGCGGATCGCGAGCCGCGCGAGGTCGTTGGCGCCTTCCATGGTGGCGTACTGCGCCGCATAGGCGCGCAGCACCTGCTCCTTGCTCGGGTTGGGTCCGGCTTCGGTCACCGCGTGGAACCAGAGCGCCTTGATCTGCTCGAGCTTGACCTGCATCTCGGCAACCGCGATCTGCTTGGTCGGGTACATCCGCCGTTTCACCGGCGGCGTGCCCGGCACCTCGCCGCGCAGGTATTTGATCGTGAAGTCGAACGCCGCCTGTGCCAGGCCCATATAGGTCGGCGACAGTGTCAGGAACATGTGCGGCCAGCGCAGCGCCGCCTGGAAGTAGACGCCGCGCGGCAGCATCGCCGCGTCCTCGCCGACAAACACGTCCTTGAAGATCAACGTGCGGGAGACCGTGCCGCGCATGCCGAGCGGGTCCCAGTCGCCGACCACGGAGACGCCGGGCGCGTCCGCCGGGATCGCGAGATAGAGCGTGTTACGGCGCGACGCCTTTTCGCCCTCGGCGACCTCGGTGCAGAGCACGCCGTAGTAGTTGGCGTGGCCCGACAGCGAGGCGAAGATTTTCTTGCCGCTGACGAGCCAGCCGCCCTTGACCGGCTTCGCCTCGGTGCCGAACGCAACCCCGCCGGCGGCAGCCGCGCCGCCTTCCGAGAACGGCTGCGAGTAGATCGCGCCGTCGTCGATGATGCGGCGGTAGTGCACGGCGCGGCGCTTGTCGTGCTCGGCGCGGGTCGCCGCGTCCATCTCGAGGTCGTCGGCGAGCGGGCCCGACCACAGCGTCGAGCAGACATGCATGTTCCAGGTCAGCGCTGTAGCGCCGCAGTAGCGGCCGATCTCGGCCGCAGTCAGCGAATAGGTCTGGTAGTCAGCGCCGAGGCCGCCGAGATGTTTTGGGATGGCGATGCCGAGCAGGCCGGAGCGGTGGAGGTCTTTATAGTTCTCGGTCGGGAAGGTGGCGTCGCGGTCGTAAGCCGCGGCGCGGCCGGCGAACACGGTCTGGCCGAGATGCCGCGCCCGCGCCATCAGCTCCGCCTGCTCGTCGCTGAGACGGAACGCCTTGGCGTCGAAGATCGGGGCGTCGGCGGCGATGGCGTCGAGCGTTGAGGCAGGACGGGGGGCAGCGGTCATGGCGTCCTCTTAAGTTGTGGTCGCAAGAAACGTGTCGAGCGCGCGGTTGAACGCGTCGGGGCGTTCGAGCCCGGCGAGATGGCCGACGCCGGCGAGCTCGACGTAAGTTCCGCCGGGAATGAAGGTCGCCATCTTGGCCATCATCGGCGCTGGCGCGTTGTTGTCCTTCGAGCCCGACAGCACCAGCGTCGGCACGGCAATCCTGGCCAGCGCCGCGCGCAGGTCGAAGCCCATCAGCGCCAGCATGGTGGCGCGGTAGGTCGCCTCGGGCACGGAGGCCATGCAGTCGCGCGCGAGCACGAGGCCCCCTTCGTCGGGCGTGTCGCCGACGAGCTCGGAGACCAGCGAGGGCGCGAGTTGCGCCATGGTGGCGCCGCGGTCGAGCGGGCCGAGCCGTGCGGCGATGAATTGCTTCTGCCAATCGCCGTCCGCCTTGCCGAACGCCGGGCTGGTCTGCGCCAGCACCACCGCAGAGGCGAGCTGCGGATCACTCGCAAGCGCCTGCTGCACGATCATGCCGCCAATGGAATGGCCGACCAGCACGGGCTTTGTCGCGCCGCAGCCGGCGAGGAAATTTTTCAGCGCTTCCGCCAGTGCCGCGATGCTGACCTGCGGCAGCGGCGCCGAGCCGCCATAGCCCGGCATGTCCCAGGCGATGGCGCGGAAGCGATCATGGAAATGCGAGAGCTGCGGCCGGAACGCGCGGGCCGCGCCGCCGATGCCATGCAGGAACACCAGTGGCGGCAGATGCGCGGCGCCTGCGACCTCGTAGGCAAAACGTCCGTCGTCGGTTGTCTTCTGGGCGATCTCGACCATGACCACTCTCGCACCTGCCGGATTGTCGTCGATCCTAGCAGGCTGAAATTATATGAAAAGCGATAATTTTAGAGTTGAAGCTTTTTTGGCGGTTGCGAAGAAAAGCTTGAATACGCCTGAGATTGCCGCAGTGCGGCAAGGTTCGCGCCCGTTTCGCAGGCAGGGTGATGCAGGTTTGGGCCGACGGTGTGGTGGCGCCGAGGCTGCGTCGCACCTCGTCAAGGTTTCGGCATAGGCAATGGGTTGGAATCACATTCTGCGTCATCATCGGGCCGGCGCGCAGCGCCGAGACCCGGTGATCCAGCTTCAGGTTCTCTGGTTATGTCGTGAGAAAGCTGGATTGCCGGGTCAAGCCCGGCAATGACGCATTGGGTGTGTCGTGCCCCGTTAATCAACCGCACATCCGCTCATCGCACAGCCCTCGCGACTTATCGGTTTGACACCCGCGCGCACGGCGATATGGAGGAAGGCGAGCGCTTCGTGCTCGCCCGTGCCATGCCAACCAGGACGTCCCCATGAAAAAACTTCGCTCGCGCGTCACCACCGACGGGATGGACCGCACGCCGCACCGCGCCTTCATGCGCGCCATGGGGCTCGACGACGCCGCGCTGGCAAAGCCGATGGTCGGCGTGGTCAGCATGAAGGGCGAGCAGACCCCCTGCAACATGACCCACGACTTCCAGGTCGAGGCGGCCAAGCAGGGCATTCTCGAAGGCGGCGGCACGCCGCGCGAGTTCGCCACCATCTCGGTGTCCGACGGCATCAGCATGAACCATGAGGGCATGAAGTTCTCGCTGCTGTCGCGCGAATTGATCGCCGATTCCATCGAGGCCGTGGTGCATGGCCTTGCCTATGACGCGCTGATCGGCTTCGGCGGCTGCGACAAGACGCTGCCCGGCGTGATGATGGGCATGGTCCGCTGCAACGTGCCGTCGATCTTCATCTATGGCGGCAGCGCGCTGCCGGGCCGCTTCGAGGGCCGCACGCTCACGGTGCTGGATTCCTACGAGGCGGTCGGCACGGTGCTGACCGGGCAGATGGACGAGGCGACGCTGGAGCGCATCGAGCGCGCCTGCCTGCCGACGCTCGGCGCCTGCGCCGGCCAATTCACCGCCAACACCATGGGCATGGTGTCGGAGGCGATGGGCCTCACCATCCCCAACATCTCCATGGTGCCCGGCGTCTACAGTGATCGCGCCCAGCTGGTGCGTGGCGCCGGTCGCCTGATCATGGAGATGCTGAAGCGCGGCGGTCCGCTGCCGCGCGACCTCGTCACCCGCAAGGCGCTGGAGAACGGCGCGGCGATCGTCGCCGCCACCGGCGGCTCGACCAACGCGGCGCTGCACCTGCCGGCGATCGCCAACGAGGCCGGCATCCGCTTCACCCTCGACGATGTCGGCGAGGTGTTCGCGCGCACGCCGCTGATCGGCAACCTGCGGCCGGGCGGCAAGTACACCGCCAAGGACGTCTACGACATCGGCGGCGCCGCGGTGATCATCCGCGCGCTGATCGAGAGCGGCCACATCGACGGCAGCTGCCTCACCGTCACCGGCCGCACGCTTGCCGAGGAATATAGCCGCGCCAACGCGCCCGACGGCGAAGTGGTGATGAGCACGGGCAAGCCGATCATGCCGGACGGCGGCGTCGCCATCCTCAAGGGCAGCCTGTGCCCGGACGGCGCGGTGATCAAGGTCGCGGGCCTCAAGAACCTGGTGTTCGAGGGCCGCGCCCGGGTGTTCGAGGACGAGGAGGCGTGCGTCGCCGCGGTGCGCGCCCGCGCCTATGAAGCCGGCGACGTGCTGATCATCCGCAACGAGGGCCCGGTCGGCGGTCCCGGCATGCGCGAGATGCTCGGCGTCACCGCGCTGATCTACGGTCAGGGCATGGGCGAGAAGGTCGCGCTGGTCACCGACGGCCGCTTCTCCGGGGCGACGCGCGGCATGTGCATCGGCTACGTCTCGCCGGAGGCTGTGGTCGGTGGCCCGCTGGGCCTGGTGAAGACCGGCGATGCCATCCGCATCGACGGCATCGAGCGCCGCATGGACCTCCTGGTCGATGACGCCGAGATCGAGCGCCGCCGCAAGGCATGGTCGCCGCCGCCGCCGCGTCACCGTGCCGGCGCGCTCGCCAAGTATGCCAAGCTCGTCGGCCAGGCGCCGGGCGGCGCGGTGACCCATGACGGTGCGGCCGAGTGGCCGTGGTTCGATCAGGACTAAGAGGGGCGATCAGAAAAAAGTCGCCGCCTCATGCCATGCCATCGAGCACGGTGGCGAGGCGGCGGATGCCGTGGCGGATGGTGCGCTCGTCCAGTGCGGCATAGCCGAGCACGATGCCGGCCTTGTCCGGCCGCTCCGCGGGCGCGGCCGGATCGTACAGCGGCGTGATGGGATGCAGGCCGATGCCGGCTGCAAGCGCGCGGGTGACGAGGTCACCTTCACGCCGCTGCGGAATGTCGTTGAACCACAGCACCAGATGCAGGCCGGCCGCGGCGCCGGCGATGGTCACGCGGTCGCCGAGCTCGCTCGTGATCGCCGCCAGCGCAGCCGTGCGGCGCTCGGCGTTGCGCCGTCGCACCCGCCGCACATGGCGTTCATAATTGCCATCGGCGATCAGTGACGCCAGTGCCGCCTGCTCGAGGCGCGGCGTGTGGCGGTCAGCCAGTTGCTTGGCCGCGGCGAAGACGTCTGCCAGCGCCGGCGGCACCACGAGGTAGCCGAGGCGCAGCAGCGGCGACAGCGTCTTCGACAGCGTGCCGACATAGATGGCGACACCGCTGTCGTCGAGCGACTGCAGCGCCTCGATCGGGCGGGTGTCGAAGCGGTACTCGCCGTCATAGTCGTCCTCGATGACATAAGCGCCGACACGGCGCGCCCAGGTGAGCAGCGCCTGCCGCCGTTCCACCGATAGCACGCCGCCGAGCGGAAACTGGTGCGACGGTGTGACGAAGGCCGCGCGTGCGGTCTTGATCGCACCGAGCCGGTCGGTCCGCAAGCCGTCCTTGTCCACCGCAATCGGAGCGAGCGTGGCGCCGGCCACGGCGAACACCTGGCGGGCCATCTGGTAGCACGGGTTCTCGATCACGACGCGGTCGGCGGGATCGATCAGCAACCGCGCGCAGAGGTCGAGCGCCTGCTGCGAGCCGTTGACGACGATGATCTGCTGCACATCGCAGCGCAGCCCGCGCGCCCGCCACAGATAACCCTGCAGCGCCGTGCGCAGCTCGGCGGCGCCGCGCGGGTCGTCGTAGCGCAGCCGCGGCGTTCGCCGCATCGCCGCTGCCATCAGTGCGCGCTTCCAGGGCGGGCGGGGAAAATCGTCACCGGCAAGCTCGCCGGAGCGGAAATCGGCCTGCGGGCGCGGCGCGCCGGACCAGGACGTCGCGTTCGCGGCGGCGATGCGACGGCCGATCGCCGACAGGCGCGGGGGCGCGTTCGCGGGCGTTCGTCGGCTTGCAGTCTTGAGCGGGACGGGCTTGATGTTGGGCGCGACGCGCGGGCGCGCGCCGGGCTTGGTCTCCAGATAGCCTTCCGCGACGAGCTGATCGTAGGCGGCGGTCACCGTGGTGCGCGACAGGCCGAGCTCGGCGGCGAGTGCGCGGCTCGATGCAAGGCGCGCGCCGGGCGCGTAGATGCCGGCGGCGATCTGCGCCTTGATGCTGTCATAGAGCTGCTGGCTGACCGATCGCGGCCGGCCGTCGGGGCGCGTTGCCAACTGGACCGCCATTTTCGTGAAAAACTGGATATTCAGTGTAGGCCAGTTTTGCGGCATGCTCCAGCCATTGATGAAGGAGTTTATGCCGTGTACCTGCCGCCCGCCTTTCGCGTCGACGACGTCTCCGCGATCCATGACGCCATCCGGGCCGCACGGCTGGCCACGCTGATCACCGCCACCGATCAGGGCATGATCGGCACGCCGCTGCCGCTGTTCCTCGATCCGGCGGAAGGCGAGCACGGCGTGCTCTACGGCCACGTCGCCCGCGCCAATCCGCAGTGGCAGGCGACGCCGATCGGCGAGGCGCTGGCGATCTTCATGGGCCCGGACGCCTATGTGACACCGTCGTGGTATGCGGCCAAGCAGGAGACCGGCAAGGTGGTGCCGACCTGGAATTACGTCACCGTCCATGCCTACGGCCCGGTCGAGTTCTTCGATGATGCCGAGCGGTTGCGCACGGTGGTGACGCGGCTGACTGACCTGCATGAGGCGTCGCGGCTTGAGCGCTGGAAGGTGAGCGATGCGCCGGAGGATTATCTGCGCGCCCAGCTGCGCGGCATCATCGGCCTGCGCCTGCCGATCACCCGCCTCGAAGGCAAGCGCAAGATGAGCCAGAACCGCAACGCGGCGGATCGCGCCGGCGTGATCGCGGGGCTCTCCGCGAGCGAGCGGCCGGCCGACAGGGAGGTTGCCACGCTGATCCCGAAATGAGATGCGTTGAGACGCGCCGCGGCGCGATCTCGAACGCAACTGTGGAGGGTGAGGTATGGAGACGCTGGGTTACGTGGGCCTGGGGCTGATGGGCCTGCCGATGACACGGCGGCTGCTCGCCGCAGGCCACGCGGTGACGGTGTGGAACCGGTCGCCGGAGAAGCGCGATGCCGCGGTCAGTTCGGGCGCTGCCGCAGCAGCCGATCCGGCTGGCGTCGCCGCCAAAGCCAGCATCATCTTCATGTGCCTCACCGACGCGAAAGCGGTCGAGGCCGTGGTGTTCGGCACGGGTGGCCTTGCGCAGGTCGCGGGTGCCGGCAAGATCGTGGTCGACTTCTCCTCGATCCATCCCGACGCCACGCGCGACATCGCGCGGCGGCTGCAGGCCGCGAACGGCATGGGCTGGATCGATGCGCCGGTGTCCGGCGGCACCAAGGGCGCCGAGGAAGGCTCGCTTGCGGTGATGGCGGGCGGTGACGCCGCCGACATCGCCCGCGTCGAGCCCTTCGTGCTCGCCATGGCGCGCCGCTTCACCCATATGGGTCCGACCGGTGCGGGCCAGACCACGAAACTGTGCAACCAGGTGATCGTCGGCTGCGCCATGGCGGTGCTGGCGGAATCGGCGCGGCTCGCGGTCAACGCCGGCATCGATGCGAAGAAGCTGCCTGAGGCGCTCAAGGGCGGCTTTGCCGATTCCATCCCGCTGCAGCTGTTCGTGCCGCGCATGGTGGACGCCATCCACGAGCCGCCGCTCGGCCATGCCGCGACCATGCTGAAGGACCTCGACACTGTGCTGGATGTGGCGAAAGCCACCGGCACGCCAGTGCCGATGGCGGGTCTTGCGGCGCAACTGTTCCGCATGCTGCAGGCGAGCCGTGGCGACGACGCCGAGGCGCTGGAGATCTACAAATTGAGCGGCGCGAAGTAGGGTGAGAGCGCCGGTCGTTCTGCCATCCTCCATTGTGGATGAAGGCCGGAGCCGGCGCCGCAGCCGATCCGGCTGATCACTTGCCCTGCCAGCGCGGCGGGCGCTTTTCGGCAAAGGCCTTCGGGCCCTCGATGTAGTCCTGCGACGCGACCATCGCCTTGACCGCCGGATAGTCACGCTGCTCGGCGATCGCCTGCTCCAGCGACACGTTCATGCCGCGGGTGATGGTCTGCTTGGAAGCGCGGATCGACATCGGGCTGTTCTGGCAGATCAGCTCGGCCCAGCGCTCGGCGGCTTGCAGCGCCTCGCCCTTCGGCACCACCTCGTTGACGAAGCCGAGCTCGAAGCCTTCGCGTGCGCTGACATGGCGGCCGGTCAGGATCATGCCCATCGCCTGCTTCAGGCCGATCTGGCGCGGCAGGCGGTGCAGGCCGCCGGCGAGCGCGGCAAGGCCGACGCGCGGTTCGGGCAGGGCGAAAGTGGCATTCTCCGCGGCGATGATCAGGTCGCAGGCGAGCGCGGTCTCGAAGCCGCCGCCCATGGCGACGCCGTTGACCGCGGCGATGATCGGCTTGTCGCAGTCGAAGCGCGAGGTGAGGCCGGCGAAGCCGCTGGTGTTCCAGCCACGCTTGCCGCCCGCCGCCTGCCACTTGAGATCGTTGCCGGCGGAGAAGGCGCGATCGCCGGCGCCGGTGATGATCGCAACCCACTGCTCGGGATCGGCGGCAAAGGCGTTGAAGACGTCGTGCAGCTCGTTGTGCGCGTCGGTGTGCAGGGCATTCATCACCTCGGGCCGGTTCAAGGTCACGATGGTGATGCGGCCCTTGCGCGCCACGGTCACGTACTGATGGCTGGTTTCTCCTGACACGGAATTTCCTCCCTGAACCGCTTCTTGTCGTCACCGCCATTGTGGCAGCGTGGCGCGCGGACGCAACGCCGCTCACGGCGCAAAACCGGATGGCTGCGTTGCCGGTGGCGGCGAGGGTGACGGTCGATCAGGCCGGAACGTTGTCACCGAGCCAGGAGGTCGCGGCCTGCACGCCGCCGCGGCCGTGTGGAATGCGCAGCGCATTGAGGCCGACCTCGACCACGCCCAGCGTGCCGAGGATCATCGGCGCGTTGATGTGGCCCATGTGGGCGATCCGGAACGCGCGGCCGGCGAGTGCGCCGATGCCGTTGCCGAGCACGACGCCGCACTTGTCGCGGCAATAGTCCTTCAGCGCTTCGGCGGTGTTGTCGCTGCTGACGCGGATGGTGGTGACCGTGTCGGCACGCTCCGATGGCTCGAGGATGTTGAACGCCAGTACGCCGCCCTCGGCCCAGACGCCGACAGCGCGGCGCACCGCCTCCGCAAGCAGGCGATGGCGCAGGAAGGTCTGCTCGGGGCCTTCCGCGAACAGCATGTCGAGCGCCTGGCGTAGCGCATAGAGCAGATGCACCGGCGGCGTGCCGGCGTACTTCTGGTAGTGCTCCTGACCTTCGCGCGCCGTCCAGTCCCAGTAGGGGCTGCGCAGGTCGGCGCTGCGGTGGGCCGCGCGACCGCGCTCCCCGACTGCGACGAAGCCAAGCCCGGGCGGGGTCATCAGGCCCTTCTGCGACGCCGACATGGCGACGTCGACATGCCAGCCATCCATCTCGAACGGCATGCAGCCGAGCGAGGCGACCGCGTCGACCATATACAGGGCGTCATGCCCTGCGGCCTTGATGGCGCGCCCGATCGCAGCGATGTCGTTGACCACGCCCGAGGCGGTATCGACCTGCACGGTCAGCACCGCCTTGATGCGGCCTTCCGTGTCCTGCCGCAGCCGCGCCTCGACCTCGTGCGGGCGCACGGCGCGATCCCAGGCCCCCGGCAGGATCTCGATCTCGACGCCGAGCTTTTCCGCGGCGTCACCCCAGCCGAGCGCGAAACGGCCGCTCTCCAGCACCAGGATCTTGTCGCCGCGCGACAGCACGTTGGTGAGCGCGGCCTCCCAGGCGCCGTGGCCGTTGGCGATATAGATATAGGTCCGCCCGCGGGTGCGGAACAGCGTGCTGAGATCGGCCAGCAGGCTGTCGGTGATCCCGATCAGCTCGCCGCTGTAGATGTCGGTGGCGGGGCGATGCATGGCGCGCAGCACCTCGTCCGGCATCGTCGTCGGACCGGGGATGGCGAGGAATTCGCGGCCAGCGCGCACAACCATGATGACAGTCTCCTGCGAAGTGGCCCCTTACCTCGCACACCCCGGCGGTTCGGCAAAGCGCGATCGGGCAGGGCTGCCCGGCAAATGCGCTGGTGCGGCAAAGCGATGCGAATGTGAGGGGGCACTCGCCTCAGATCTTCTGCTCGCGCTTGAGCTGGTCGATCGTGGCGGCAACCTCGGGCGACAGTGCGCCGAGGCCCTGCTGCCCGGCGCGGGACAGCATCGGCCGCAGCTGCGAGTCGCGCAGCACGGCCGGCAGGCGGTCGCTGGGGACGATGCGGTCAAACACCACGATCAGGGCGATTGCCACGAGGCCGACCCGCACGAGGCCGAGTGCCGAACCGGCGATGCGGTCGGGCATGCTGATGCGCGGCCCGAGCAGGTCGTTCACCGCGAGTTGGAGCGCGGATCCGATCAGGACGCCGGCGGCGACGAACAGGCCGAAGAACGCGACCGCGTTCTGGGTGAGGCCCGTCGTGTCGAGAGCCAGGCCGGCATGGTCTGCGACCACCAACACCAGTGGCATGGCGCAGGCGTAGCCGAGGATCATCGCCAGGCTGCGGAGCAGGCCCGCCCGAAAGCCGCTGAACGCGGCCACGAGGGCGACGGTCCCTACGGCGAGGTCGAACAGGTTGAAAGAGCCTGGCATGACCGATCCCGGGTTGTCGGGCCGGCACTCAAGCGGGTTTCCGTGAAGCAATCCTTACAAGTTATCGGACCCCGCGACCGCGGCTTCGGGTTGAAGAGTGACCGTTTTTAATGCAATTCCATTTCGCAGCTGCGAAGTCCTTGCTTGACTTTGGCGCTAAGTGAGTGCTTACTCAATAAATGCCCCCGATCCGATTATCGAGTGAAGCCCGCAGGGAAACGATTCTCGCTGCCGCCAAGGCGTGCTTTGCACGCCATGGTTTCGCCGGCACGACCACGAAGAGCGTGGCGGCGGCGGCAGGCATCTCCGAGGCGCTGCTGTTCAAGCACTTCTCGAGCAAGTCGGCGCTCTATGCCGAAATCCTCGACGAGGCCTGCGAGGCCGATCCCGACCTGCAGCGCCTGCAGGCGCTGGAGCCGTCGACCGAGACCCTGGTCTTCCTGGTGCGGGAGATGGTGCGGCACTTCCTGGCGGCGGTCGAACGCCCCGACGAGGAAGACGTCCAGCGGATGAAGCTGTTGATTTCCAGCCATCTGGAGGATGGCGAATTCGCCCGGCTGCTGTATCAGAAGATCTCCGACATCATCGCCCCGATCTTCACCGTGTCGCTCGAGCGTGCGGTGCAGTCCGGAGACGCGGTGTCCATCGACACCCCTGCAATGAACCTGTTCTGGTTCGCCCATCAGATGATCCACATGGTGGCGCTGACCCGAATGCCGGCCGTCCCGTCGCTGACTTACGGTGATACCGACAGTCTGCAGCGGCAGGTGTGTGAATTCGTTCTTCGCGGATTGGGCCTTAAAGAGCGCGCAATCACGACCTATCTCGACCGCGCTTTGCCGGTCGACCCAGCCACGACCCAATTGGTTTCAGAGAGTGCATGACATGACGATCTCCACCGAGGCTAACATTTCGGCCAAGTCGATCGAAGAGAAGCCGCGCGTGCGTCCGGTGCGCATGAAGCGCTGGTTCGCGATCGTCGGCGTGTTGCTGGTGCTGCTGGTGGGAGCCCTGTGGGGCTTCAATACCTTCCGCAACCACATGATCGCGCAGTTCTTCGCCAACATGAAGCCGCCGCCGGCCAATGTCTCGGTGGTCGAGGCGAAGTCCGAGGTGATCCCGCACCTGCTGTTCGGCATCGGTGATCTCGCCGCCGTGCACCAGGTCGACGTCACCACCGATGTCGCCGGCCGCATCACCAAGATCATGTTTGAGGCCGGCGCCCAGGTGAAGGCCGGCGATCCGCTGGTGCAGCTGTTCGACGAGCCGGACCAGGCGGACCTCGCAAGCTACAAGGCGCAGGCGACCGCTGCGGCGCTGGCGCTCGAGCGCTCCAAGTCGCTGGCCGCGCGTCAGTTCGGCCCGCAGGCGACCGTCGACCAGAACCAGGCGTCGTTCGACCAGGCCAATGCTGCCATCGCCAAGACCGAGGCCATCATCTCGCAGAAGCTGGTCAAGGCGCCGTTCAGCGGCGACCTCGGCGTGCGCCGCGTCGAAGTCGGCCAGTTCCTCAGCGCCGGCAGCCAGATCGTGTCGCTCACCGATCTGTCGAAGGTGTATCTGAACTTCACCGCGGCGGAAAAGGATCGCGCGATCCTCGCCGTCGGCCAGACCGTCAGGGTCAAGGTCGACGCCTATCCGAACCGCGTGTTCGAGGGCAAGATCACCACGATCGAGCCGCAGATCAATTCCGACACCCGCAACGTCAAGATCCAGGCGACCATCGACAATACCGATCACAGCCTGAAGCCGGGCATGTTCGCCTCGACCACGGTGCTGCTGCCGCCGGATCCGGCGGTCATCACCGTGCCGGAGACGGCGGTCGACTACACCCTCTATGGCGACTCGGTGTTCGTCGTGAAGGAAACCAAGGACGACAAGGGCGAGACCCATCTCGTCGCCGAGCGCATCTTCGTGCGCAGCGGCGCGCGGGTCGACGGCCGCACTGTCATTCTCTCCGGTCTCAAGGCCGGCGATCGCGTCGTCGCGGTCGGCCAGCTCAAGCTGCAATCCGGTGCGCCGGTTGTGATCTCCAAGGATCCGCTGCCGTCGGCCCCGAACCCGACGCCGCGCTACTGATCGAAGGCACGGACCCATGGTATTCACTGACATCTTCATCAAGCGACCGGTGCTGTCGGTCGTTGTCAGCCTGCTGATCCTGCTGATCGGTCTGAACGCGGCGTTCAACCTGCCGATCCGCCAGTATCCCAAGCTGTCGAACACCGTCATCACCGTGACGACGTCCTATCCGGGCGCGTCGCCGAACCTGATGCAGGGCTTCATCACCACGCCGATCGAGCAGGCGGTGGCCTCGGCCGAGGGCGTCGACTACATCACCTCGTCCTCGGTGCAGGGCACCAGCACGATCTCGGTGTATGTGAAGCTCAACTTCGATCCGAACCAGGCGCTGACAGAGGTGCTGGCCAAGGTCAACTCGGTCAAGTACCTGATCCCGAAGGAGTCCAATGACCCGGTCGTCTTGAAGTCGACCGGACAGACCACTTCGGTCATGTATATCGGCTTCTCCAGCGATGAGCTGACGGGGTCGGCGATCTCCGACTACATGACGCGCGTGGTGCAGCCGATCATCTCCACGGTGGACGGCGTTGCGGAAGCACAGATCCTCGGCAACCAGCAGTTCTCGATGCGCATCTGGCTGGACCCGGCGCGCATGGCGGGTCGCGGCGTGTCGGCGAGCGACGTTGCCGCGGCGATCCAGGCCAACAACTTCCAGGCTGCCGCCGGCCAGTCGAAGGGCTACTTCACGGTCGCCAACGTCTCCACCAACACCGACCTGACCAGCCTCGACCAGTTCCGTCGGATGACCGTCAAGGTCAAGGACGGTGCGCTGATCCGGATCGAGGACATCGCCACCGTGGAACTCGCAGCCCAGACCACGGACGCGAGCGTGGCGATGGACGGCGAGCACGCCATCTTCATCGGCATCAACGCGACGCCGCAGGGCAACCCGCTCAATATCGTCAAGGGCGTGCGCGCCCTGTTCCCGGAAATCGAGCGCAACCTGCCGCCGTCGCTGAAGATGAAGGTGGCTTACGACTCGACCAAGTTCATCCAATCCTCGATCGACGAGGTGCAGAAGACCCTGATCGAGGCGGTGGGCATCGTCATCGTCGTGATCTTCCTGTTCCTGGCCTCGTTCCGCTCGGTGATCATCCCGGTGGTGACCATTCCGTTGTCGCTGGTTGGTGTCTGCATCTTCATGTTGGCGCTGGGCTTCAGCTTCAACCTGCTGACGCTGCTGGCGATGGTGCTGGCGATCGGTCTCGTGGTCGACGACGCCATCGTGGTGGTGGAGAACATCCATCGACATCTCGAGGAGGGCAAATCACCAGTCCAGGCATCGCTGATCGGCGCCCGCGAAATCGTCGGGCCGGTGATCTCGATGACCATCACGCTGGCGGCGGTGTATGCGCCGATCGGCTTCCTCGGCGGCGTCACCGGCGCACTGTTCAAGGAATTCGCCTTCACGCTCGCGGGCTCGGTCATCGTGTCCGGCGTGATCGCGCTGACCTTGTCGCCGATGATGTGCTCGGTGCTGCTGACCCATGTCGAGCAGGGGCGTTTCGCCAAGGCGGTCGATAGCGTGTTCCGCGCAGTGACGCGGTGGTACGGCCGTCAGCTCGACCGCTCGCTCGACTATCGGCCGATCACGGCGCTGTTCGCCGTGACCATTCTCGGCCTGGTCGGCTTCATGTACATGAACACCTCCAAGGAGCTTGCGCCCGAGGAGGACCAGGGCATCCTGTTCTCGGTGACCAAGGCGCCGAAATACGCCAACATCGATTATGTCGACTATTACGGCGACAAGCTCGACAAGGCGTTCGCCAAATTCCCCGAGACCGACCTGCGCTTCGTGCTCAACGGCCTTCCCTCACCGGGACAGGGCATCGCCGGCATGATTCTCAAACCGTGGGACGAGCGCAAGCGTTCGTCGACGGCGATGAAGCAGGATGTGCAGAACGAACTCAGCAAGATCGAGGGCGTCCAGGCGTTTGCCTTCAACCTGCCGCCGCTGCCTGGCGGGCCGGGCGGCCTGCCGGTGCAGATGGTGATCAGCTCGACCCGCGACTTCAAGGCGGTCTATGAGGAGATGCAGAAGCTGAAGGATGCGGCCCGCAAGAGCGGCCTGTTCATCGTCAGCGACAGCGACCTCGACTTCAACCAGCCGGTGGTGCGGGTGAAGATCGACCGCTCCAAGGCCAACGAGCTCGGCGTCACCATGCAGCAGCTCGGCAATACGCTGGCTGTGCTGCTCGGCGGCAACTACATCAACCGCTTCAACCTGGAAGGGCGCTCCTACCAGGTCATCCCGCAGGTGCCGCGCGGGTTGCGGTTGTCGCCGGAGATGCTGGGCGGTTACTACGTATCGGCGCCGAACGGGCAGCAGATTCCGCTGTCGACGCTGGTGTCGATCGAGACCGGCACCGACCCGAACGCGCTGTCTCACTTCAACCAGCTCAATTCGGCCACCTTCCAGGCGGTGCCGATGCCGGGCGTCACCATCGGCACGGCGGTGGATTTCCTGGAAAAGGAAGCCAAGAATCTGCCGGCGGGCTACAGCCACGATTATCTCGCGGACTCGCGCCAATACGTGAAGGAGGGCAACCAGCTCGCCGTCACCTTCGGCTTCGCGCTGATCATCATCTTCCTGGTGCTGGCGGCGCAGTTCGAAAGCCTGCGTGACCCGCTGGTGATCCTGGTGTCGGTGCCGATGGCGGTGTCGGGCGCGCTGCTGCCGCTGTTCTTCGGCGTCGCCACCATCAACATCTACACCCAGGTGGGACTGTTGACGCTGGTGGGCCTGATCAGCAAGCACGGCATCCTGATGGTCGAGTTCGCCAACGAGCTGCAGCTCAAGGAGGGCCTCGACCGCCGCTCCGCGATCGAGATGGCCGCGCGGGTCCGCCTGCGCCCCATCCTGATGACCACCGCCGCCATGGTGGCCGGCCTGTTCCCACTGCTGTCGGCGCACGGCGCCGGCGCCGCGAGCCGCTTCTCGATCGGCCTCGTCGTGGTCGCGGGCATGCTGATCGGCACGCTGTTCACGCTGTTCGTGCTGCCAGCGGTGTATGTGGCGATCGCGACGGACCATCGCGCGGCGGCCAAGTCCGCCCGCGCTGCGGACATCAAGGCGTTCGAGCTGAAGCCGACCTGACGCGCGATCGTCTGATCGTTGAGACCGAAGGGGAGCATTTGCCGCATAGCGGCATTTGCTCCCTTTTCTTTTAATCCATATCCCGCGGCCTTTTGTGCGCCGAAAATCGGTTTCCCCTCCACCCGGTCCTGCCTTAGTCTCTCCCCACGTTATCAAGAACGACATCAGGGAGGACATGAATGACCACGGGACAGGCGGCGCCGGAGATTCTGCGCCGCAACTCCATTGCCGATGCGACACGGCGGGCAGCCGCGAAATTCCGCGATCGTGTCGCACTGACTTTCGCGGACCGGCAATGGACGTTCCATGAGCTCGAGCTGGCGGCGGGGCGGGTAGCGCACCGGCTGGTCACGCTCGGCCTGCGCAAGGGTGATCGCGTCGCGGCCTATGCCCGCAACTCCGACGCCTATCTGCTGCTGTGGCTGGCGTGCAACCGCAGCGGCCTCGTCCATGTCCCCGTCAACTACGCGCTGACCGCGGGCGAGCTCAAATACATCCTCAAGCAGTCCGGTGCACGGGCGCTGGTCTATGACGGCGGGCTGGCGGACACGGTGGCTGCGGTGCGGCCGGAGGTCGATGTCGCGTTCTATGGCCGCTTCACCGCGTCCGGCGACAATGAATTCGATGTGCTCGCGGTCGCCCGCGATGCCCACGCACCCAGCCTGCTGGAGGCGGATGTCTCCGACGACGATCTCGCCCAGCTGCTCTACACCTCGGGCACGACCGCCGCTCCCAAGGGCGCGATGATGACCCATCGGGCGCTGGTCGCCGAATATGCCAGTTGCATCGTCGATCTGGAATTCCGCGGCGCCGATGTCGCGCTGGCGGCGCTGCCGCTCTATCACTCGGCGCAGATGCACTGTTTCTCGATGCCGCAGCTCCTGGTCGGCGCGACCACGCACCTGATCGAGACCCCGGCGCCGGAGGTGGTGCTGCGGCTGATCGAGCAGCACCGCATCACCTCGTTCTTCGCCCCGCCGACGGTGTGGATCAGCCTGCTGCGCCATGGCGATTTCGACAAGCGCGACCTGTCGTCGCTGCGCAACGTCTACTACGGCGCCTCCATCATGCCGGTCCCGGTGCTGCAGGAACTGCGGCAGCGGCTGCCGGGGATCGGCGCGTTCAACTGCTATGGCCAGAGTGAGATCGGACCGCTCGCCACCGTGCTGCGGCCGGAGGAGCACGATGCACGGCCGGCGTCGGCAGGCCGACCGATCCTCAACGTCGAGACGCGGATCGTCGACACCGAGATGCGCGACGTGCCGCCCGGGGTTCAGGGCGAGATCGTGCACCGCTCGCCGCAGCTGTTGATGGGCTACTGGGACAAGCCGGAGGAGACGCGCGAAGCATTCGAGGGCGGCTGGTTTCACTCCGGCGACGTCGGCTACATGGATGAGGGCGGCTATATTTTCGTGGTCGACCGCGTCAAGGACATCATCAAGAGCGGCGGCGTCGTGGTCGCGGGCCGTGAGGTCGAGGAGGTGCTGTTCAAGCACCCGTCCGTCTCCGAGGTCGCGGTGATCGGGTTGCCGGATCCGAAGTGGATCGAGGCGGTCACCGCGGTCGTGGTGCTGCGGCCGGGTCATGCGCCGGACGAGGCTGCGCTGCTCGCCCACGCCCGCGAGCATCTCGCCCCCTTCAAGGTGCCCAAGCAGGTGTTCTTCACCGAGACGCTGCCGCGCAACACCGCCGGCAAGCTGCTCAAGCGCGAACTGCGGGTGAGCTACGCCGACAAGGGGTGAGTTTTTTGGTGTCGAGCGGCGCTTCTACCTCATCCTGAGGAGCGGCCTCTTGGCCGCGTCTCGAAGGATGAGGCCGAGGCGGCGGCCCCTGGCCTCATGGTTCGAGACGGCGCTGGCGCGCCTCCTCACCATGAGGGGAGGGATATGTGCTCGTGGCCGCCGTCACGCGCCGGCGAGCGGCATGCGTGTCTCGATGATGCGCGAGAACAGGCTGGCGCCGACGGGCAGGATGGCGTCGTCGAGCACGAAGCCGGGGTTGTGCACGGGCACCGAGCCCTCGTGCCCCAGCCAGAAGTAGGCGCCGGGCACCGCATGCAGCATGTCAGCGAAATCCTCGCTGCCCATCTTCGGGGCGGGCGTGGTCGAGACGTTGTCGGTGCCGACGATCTCGCGGGCGACGTCGGCCACCGCATGGGCGTGCTGCTCGTGGTTGACGAGCACCGAGAAGATGTCGCGGATGTCGACGTCAATCTCGACATGGAATGCGCTGGCGATGCCGGCGGCGAGATTGCGCATGCGCTCGCGTACCAGGGCGCGGACCTCGTCGGAGAAGGCGCGAACGGTGCCGGCGAGCCTGGCTTCGTTCGGAATGACGTTGTAGGCCGAGCCGGCATGGAACTGGGTGATCGACACCACCGCTGACTTCAGTGGATCGACGTTGCGGCTGACGATGGTCTGCAACGCCTGTCCCAGCGTCATCGCGATCACCACCGGGTCCTTGGAGCGGTCCGGCATCGCGCCGTGGCTGCCATAGCCGGTAACGGTGATATCGAAGAAGTCGGCGCCGGCCATCGCCGGGCCCGGAAACACCGTGACCTGGCGCGGTCCGAGGTCGGGTGCGTTGTGCAGGCCGTAGACCTCGTCGCAGGGGAAACGCTGGAACAGCTTGTCGGCGATCATGGCGCGGGCGCCGCCGAGGCCTTCCTCGGCGGGCTGGAAGATGAACACCGCGGTGCCGTCGAAGTTGCGGGTCTCGGCGAGGTAGCGCGCGGTGCCCAGCAGGATGGTGGTGTGGCCGTCATGGCCGCAGCCGTGGAAGCGGTTGGGGATGGTGGAGCGCCAGGGCAGGTTGGTCTTCTCTTCCATCGGCAGCGCGTCCATGTCGGCCCGCAGCCCGATGCGGCGGGAGCCGGCGCCCTTGCCTTTGAGCACGCCGATGACGCCGGTGCCGCCGATGCCGCGATGCACCTCGATGCCCCATTGGGTGAGCTTGTCGGCGACGATGCCCGAGGTGCGATGCTCCTCGAAGCCGATCTCGGGATGGGCGTGCAGGTCGCGGCGGATGGCGGTGAGTTCGTCGGCGAAGCTGTCGATGCGGTCGAGGTTGGGCATGGGCTGTGATCCGATTGAGGTGCGATCAGGTTGTTATTGCGGCCGGCCGGTGAAAGCCGGACCGTTGGGCTTGATGCGCACCCCGGGACGCAAGCGCGTCCAGGGCAGTGCGGCGGTATCGGCCGGCATGGCGCCGGGCGCGGCGCAGACGATGATCTTTTCGGCGATCGGCTCGAAGTCGGCGCGGAAATGCACTGAACTCTTGTTCACCAGGATCGCCTGCTCGGTCGGCTCGATGCCGACGAAGCGGAACATGGCCTGGTCCGCAAGCTGCGCTTTGCGCGAGCCGACCACGATGCGGACGTCGCCGATGCGCAGGCAGGCGGACGGGCCGAGATTCATCTGGCTGCCGCCGAAATAGGGCCCCGGTGCGAGGAAGCGACCGTCGGACAGACGCTCGACCACGAAGGTCTCAGTGAAGGGAGCGTCGCCGGGGATGCCAGACTTGCCGCCGAGCGCCAGCGTCACGGTCTGCCCGGCGCCCGCGGCATGGGCCGCGCGCGCCGCCTCCGGATCGACGATGACGCCGATGGCGGCCTTCTTCGCGCCATTTTTCAACAGCGCGCGCAGCATGCCGGTGGTGTCGGAATCGCCGCCGGCGCCGGGATTGTCCTGGGTGTCGGCAATCACGATCGGTTTGCGTGCGGTGGCGGCGAGGCTCATGGCATGCGCCACGCCCTCGTCGGGCGTGAAGATGCGGCCGTCGAACGCAGCCTCCTGGTCGGTCACGAGCTTGGCGACCGCATCGGCGGCGCGGTCGGCGTCGACCTGGGTATTGCCATAGGCGACCACCACCGGGCCACAGTCGGGAAAGTCCGCGGCCGGAAAGCCCGGCGCGAACGACAGTGTCGGCACCGCGTCAGTTTCGAGCCTGGCGAGATCGGCATAGATGGTCTTGCAGGGCTCGTCGTTGGTGCACTGCCAGCTGATCGGAATCAGGAACGGCAGTTGCCGGAACGCTTTGGCAAAACGCCGCGGCGTGCCAAGCAGCAGCGCGAGATGCCGCGCGGCGGCGCGGCCGGTATCGGCCATGTCGATGTGGGGATAGGTGCGGTAGGCGATCAGCGCATCGGCATGTTCGGCCATGGCCGGTGTGATGTTTGCGTGGAGGTCGAGGCTGACCACCAGCGGCACGTCCTTGCCGATGATCTTGCGCACCCGCGCCAGCAGTTCGCCCTCGCCGTCGTCGAGGTGCTCGGTGACCATGGCGCCATGCAGGTCGAGATAGACGCCGTCGAGCGGGCCTGCCTTGGCGATGCCGTCGAGGATCACGGCGGCGATGCGCTCATAGGCATCCTTGCGGACATGGGCGGAAGGGCTCGCCGCGCACCAGATGGTGGGCACGAGATTCCAGCCGCTCTGCTCGGCGCTGTCGATGAAGCCGGCGAGGCCGACATTGATGCCGCGGATCCTGGCGACGACATCGGCGCCGGTCTCCATCGGCGGCCAGCCGCCGCCGTGGACGAAGCCGTCATACTCGGCCTTGGTGGGAGCAAAGGTGTTGGTTTCGTGGAGAAAGCCGCCGATGGCGATACGGAAGGACATGAAGAACCCGGCGCGTTGGTTGCGTCTTCTGACGTTGGTGGAGGGGAGGTCTATTGCACGGACATTGGGCGGAAGTTGGCGAAATCCCAGTCCCGCCCGGGTGCTGCGTCCAGCAGCTGGCGCGTATAGGCCTGCTGCGGGTGGGTGAGGATCTCGCCGGCAGGACCCTGCTCGACGATGCGGCCGTGCTGCATCACGATGACGTCGTCGCAGATCTGTGCGGCGACGCGCAGGTCGTGGGTGATGAACAACAGGGCGATGCCGAGCCGGGCCTGGATCTCGTCGAGCAGCTTGAGCACCTGATCCTGCACCGAGACGTCGAGCGCGGAGACCGCCTCGTCCGCCACCAGCACGTCGGGGTCCATGGCGAGCGCGCGCGCGATCGCGATGCGCTGGCGCTGGCCGCCGGAGAACTGGTGCGGATAGCGCGTGATGGCGTCGGTGGGCAGATCGACCAGCCGCAGCAGGTCGCGGGCCCGCGCCAGGGCATCCTTGTGGGGCGTGCCGTAGTTCACCGGCCCTTCGGCAATGGTCTCGCCGACGGTGAGCCGCGGGTTGAGCGAGCGGTAGGGATCCTGAAAGATCATCTGGATGCGTTTGCGATGCGGCTGCAGCAGCCGGCGCGACAGAAACGAGATTTCCCGGCCGACGAGGCGAATGCCGCCGGAGGTCGGGTCGATCAGGCGCACGATGCAGCGCGCGACGGTCGATTTGCCCGAGCCGCTTTCGCCGACGATGCCGAGGGTGCGGCCCTTCTGCAGCGCCAGCGTCACGTCCTTCGCTGCAGTAACCTCGCGCGCACCGCCGAACAGCGAGCGCTCGCGGTAGACCTTGCCGAGATCGGTGGTCTCCAGCACGATCGGCGCGTCGCTGGCCTCGCGGGCCGGGCGTGGCACGAGGCTTGGCACCGTCGCCAACAGGTTGCGGGTGTACTCCTGGGTCGGGTTGCTGAGCACCTGCTGCAGCGGCCCTTGCTCCACGAGGCGGCCGCGGCGCATGACCACGACCTCGTCGGCGATCTCGGCGACCACGCCCATGTCATGGGTGATGAACAGCACCGCGGTGCCGTGATCCTTCTGCAGGTCGCGGATCAGGGTCAGGATCTGCTTCTGGGTGGTGACGTCGAGCGCGGTGGTCGGCTCGTCGGCGATCAGTAGCTTGGGTTCGAGGATCAGTGCCATCGCAATCATGATGCGCTGGCGCTGGCCGCCGGACAGGCGGTGCGGATAGGAGCCGAAAATGCGCTCCACGTCGGGCAGCCGCACCTGCTCCATCATGGCGAGGATGCGCTGACGCCGCGCGCGGGCGTCGAGCGAGGTGTGGGTGCGCAGCACCTCGTCGATCTGGCGGCCGACCGGAATCACCGGGTTGAGCGCGGTCATCGGCTCCTGAAAGATCATCGCCATGGTGGTGGCGCGCAGCTGCCGCAGCCGCCGCTCGGAGGCGGCGCGGATGTCCTCACCGGCGAGGCGGATGCTGCCGCCGGTTACAGTGAGCGACTTCTTCGGCAGCAGCCCCATCACGGCGAGTGAGGTCACCGACTTGCCCGAGCCGCTTTCGCCGACCACGCACAAGGTCTTGCCGGCATGGGCCTGCAGCGAGATGTCGTCGATGATGCCCTCGCTGCCCTGCCGGGACCGCAGCCCGATGACCAGGTTCTGGATGTCGAGAACGACGTTGTCGGTCTGTGCGGTCATCGGCCACCCTCCCGCTGTTTCATGCGCGGATCGAGCGCGTCGCGCGTCGCATCGCCGATCAGGTTGATCGACAGGATGGTGATCGAGAGCAGCAGGCCGGGCCAGAAGATCAGTGACGGCTTGATCTGGAACACGGCGCGGCCCTCGGCCATGATGTTGCCCCAGGTCGGTGTCTCCGGGCTGATGCCGGCGCCGAGGAACGACAGGATCGCTTCCGTCAGGATCGCGGAGGCGCAGATATAAGTGCCCTGGACGATCAGCGGAGCGATGGTGTTGGGCATCAGGTGTCGCCACAGGATCTTCGGCAGACTGGAGCCGATGGAAATGGCGGCCTCCACATAGGGCTCCTCGCGTGCCGACAGCACCACCGAGCGCACCAGGCGAACCACGCGTGGAATCTCGGGGATGACGATGGCGATCAGCACGGTCTTGATGCTGGCGCCGGACAGCGAGATCACCGCGATCGCGAGCAGGATGCCCGGGATCGCCATCAGGCCGTCCATGATCCGCATCACGACCGCGTCGATCCAGTGGAAGAAGCCGGACACGAGGCCAATCGCGAGACCGATCACGACGCTGACGGCGGCGGCGCCGATGCCGATCAGCAGCGAGATGCGGCCGCCATAAAGGATGCGCGACAACAGGTCACGGCCGTACGCATCGGTGCCCAGCGGAAACTCCGCACCGGGGGGCTTGAGCCGCAGCGCAGGCGCAAGCTGCAACGGATCGTGCGGCGCGAGCCACGGCGCGAACAGGGCGGAGGCGACCACCAGCGTCAGGCAGACGCTGGCAAGGGTGACGATCGGGCCCGAGGCGAGGAACTTGAGCCGCGAGGCGACGGGGGCCGTAACGGCGGAGTCGGTGTAGGGTTCGACGCTCATCAGTAGCGAATCCGCGGATCGAGGAACGTGTAGGCGACGTCGATCAGGAGGTTGATCGCCACATAGAGCGCGCTGGTGAGCAGGATGACGCCCTGGATCACCGGATAGTCGCGGGCGAGCACCGCATCGACCGTCAGCCGTCCGATGCCCGGCAGGTTGAACACGCTTTCGGTGACGACGACGCCGGAGATCAGGAGACCGAAGCCGGTGCCGATCACGGTGATGACCGGCACCGCGGCGTTGCGTAGCGCATGCTTGAGCAGCACATGCCGCTCGGCGATGCCCTTGGCGCGCGCTGTTCGCACGAAGTCCTCGCCGAGCACGTCGAGCATCGAGGCGCGGGTCATGCGCGCGATCAACGCGACATAGATGAAGGAGAGGGCGAGGGTGGGCAGCAGCGCGCGTTCGAAGAACGGCCAGACTCCTTTGGTGATGCTGCGGAAGCCCTGCACCGGCAGCCAGTGCAGGTCGATCGCGAACACCTGCACCAGCACGTAGCCGATCACGAACACCGGGACGGAGAAGCCCAGCACCGACAGCCCCATCACGCAGCGGTCGATCCAGGTGCCCTGCTTCCAGGCCGCGACCACCCCGAGCGGCACCGCTACAACCACCGCGAGCACCATGGTGGTGAGGGCGATGCTGATCGTCGGTTCGAGCCGTTGGCCGATCATGGTCAGCACCGGCACGTTGGAAATCAGCGAGACGCCGAGATCGCCCTGCAGGATCTGGCCGAGCCAGGTGACGAATTGGGTCACCAGTGGCTCGTTGAGCCCGAGCGAGGTGCGGATGCGCTCGAGCTGCTCAGGGGTTGCGGTGTCGCCCGCAATGATCGCGGCCGGATCGCCCGGCGTTAGCCGCAGCAGCAGGAACACGAACAGTGCGACGACGCCCATCACCGGGATGGAGGCAAGCAGGCGCCGGATCAGGTAGCCAGCCATGTGGGTTATCTCCTGCTGTCCCAGAATTTGGGTCGCAAGACTCCATCGGATCGGTGCCGGGCTTCCTTCATGGGCTTCGCTCGTGTCGGGCTTCGCTGGTCGTTTCTATCGTTGCTGTCGGCTCGTATTCGGCCGCCGGTAAATTGTGTGCCAAGGCCGGCGAGGGAGCAAGAGCCGGCGCGCCGTCGGCCTTCGCCGTGGACAACTCCGATGTGCCGCGTGGTGCGGGCATGGTCGGGCGCGCCGCTGCCGGCCGCCAGGCATCGACCGCGACCGCGGTCGCTTCGGCGGTGGCCGCCGACAGCGTCCAGCCGAGGTGACCGTGGCCGGTGTTGTAGAACACCCCGGGCCTGGTTCCCGATCGTACCACCGGCATCATGTTCGGCATCATTGGACGCAAGCCCGCCCAGGGCACGACCCGCGCGGTCTCCACGTCGGGAAAATTGCGCTGCACCCAGTCGATGAGGGGCCGGATGCGGTCGGCGCGGATGTCGCGATTGTCGCCATTGAACTCGGCCGTGCCGGCGACGCGGAAACGATCGGCGCCGAGCCGGCTGGTGACGATCTTGGCGGCCTCGTCGAGCAGGCTGACATAAGGAGCGGCGTGACGGCTCTGCGGCGTGTCGAGGTGCACCGTGATCGAGTAGCCCTTGACCGGATAGACGTTGACGCGCTCGCCGAGCTGGGCGGCGATGTCGCGGCTGCCGACGCCGGCGCAGATCACGACGCCGTCGACACGCAGTTGCTGCTGTTCCGCAAGGCCGTCGTCTGAGGAGCGGTGCCAGCGGATGTCGTACGCGCCGGCCACCGGCGTGATCGCATCGACCTCCGCCTGATGGATGAAGCGGGCGCCGTGCCGGATGCAGGCCTGCGCGAGGCCGCGGGTGAACTTGTGGATGTCGCCGGTCGAATCCGACGGCGTGTAGAAGCCGCCGTGGTAGCGTCCCTGCAACGTCGGTTCGATCGTGCGGATCTCATCCGGCGTCACCGCGCGGCGGTCGAGACCGCCTTCCATGAGCAGCGTGTTGACGCGCAGGCCGGCGTCGAAGCTCGCCTTGTCGTGGTAGATGTGCAGGATGCCGCGCCGTTCGAGGTCGAAGGCGATGTTCTCCTGCTCAGCCATCGCAAACAGATGCTGCCGGGCGGCGATCGCGAGCCGCGTGGTGGCGATGGTGTTTTCGCGATAATTGGCGATTTCGCGGGCGAATTCTGCGAGCCAGGAATACTTGTGCCAGCTCGGCGCCGGGTTCATCAGCAACGGCGCGTCGCGCCGGAACATCCAGCGCAAACCTTTCAGCACGGTCGCGGCGTTGTTCCAGACCTCGGCATTGCTGGCGGACAACTGCCCGCCATTGGCGAACGAGGTCTCCATCGCCGCATAGCGATGACGATCCAGCACCGTCACCTCATAGCCGCGCTTCAACAGGGCATAGGCCGTCGTTGCGCCGGTGATGCCGGCGCCGATCACTGCAAGATGAGTCATGGTTAAGTCTTCAGGCTCCCGTGATTCGAGTGGCGTTGTCACCGGCGTAAACCGGTGCATGCGCCCCATCTGTCACGGTACCTGAGAGCTTCATCCGCCTGCGCCGTAGCGCATCACGGATATCCCCTTCGGTGGACCCCATCGTTGCGATGGCGTCTCTCTCCAGATTGTCCTGACATCACGGTCCTTGTGCCTGAGAGTTTCCGGGGCGGTTGCTCCGTCGGCGCCGAAGCGAGCGCTTGCGCTCTCGCATCGATCTCTCCCGCAACGTCAATAAGACGCGCAAAGCCTAGGATGGGCCTTCGGATTGGGCAAGACTAAATTTCAACCCGCGCTGCCATCTCGTTGTGCAGTGCAATCCGGATGGGGATGGCGCAGCGTGGTGCCTGCATTGACACACGAAAACGGGATGAGATCGCTCTCATCCCGTGGCGTGACGATATCGGGAAACGATGCTGCGCGACAGGTTCCGGTTCAGTCGAGCGTGGCGAGCAATCCGGCCATCAGGCGGCCGCGGGTCACCAGGCTGTCGACCTCGATGTGCTCCTCCAGCGTGTGAGCGCCGTCGCCGCAGACGCCGAGGCCGTCGAGGGTGGCAATCCCCAGCGCGCCGGTAAAATTACCATCGGAACCGCCGCCGACGCTGCCATGAGTGAGATCGAGCCCGAGCGTTCTGGCGATGCCGCGCGCGGTCTCGAACAACGCCATGGTCTTGTCGTTGGGTTCCCACACAGGGCGGGTGACGCCGCGCGTGACGGTGAAGGTGACGTCGCTGGTGGTGCCGGACAGCGCCAGCATGCGCTCGACGCCGCGGTCGAGATCGGCCTGACGCTTGGCCATGCTCAGCGCTTCGCCGGTGCACAGCGACGGCACGCAGTTCACCCACTGACCACCATGGACGATGCCGACGCTGAAGGTGCAATCCTCCGAGGTCATGCCATCGATCTCGATCACCTTGCGCGCCATTTCGCGGATCGCCGAGCGGCCGGCTGCGAGCGTCGCGCCCGCGTGGCTCGGGCGGCCCTTGGCCTCCAGGTTGAAGCGCGCGATCGCATACCGACCAGAGACCACGCCGTTCTTGCCGCGGCCCGGTTCGGGCACCAGCACATATTTGCTGCGCGCAGCCTCAGCCTCGATCAGGTCGCGGGTCGAGGGCGTGCCGACCTCCTCGTCGGGCGTCAGCAGGAAGGTGACGGGCAGCGGCGTTGCGATGGCCGCGCCCTGTAACTGGCGGACGGCTTCGAGCGAGAGATAGTTGCCGCCCTTCATGTCGAAGATGCCGGGGCCATAACACCTGTTGCCGTCGCGGCGCCAGGGCAGCTTGCTGAGCGTGCCGACCGGGTGGACCGTGTCGAGATGGCCTGCGATCAGAATTCCCGGCGTGTCGCGGCGGGGATGCGGAAAGCGGGCGCGGACGCAGCCGCCGAAGCCGTTGCGTCCGGCGATGCGCTCGATTTCGGCGCCGGCCACTGCGAGGTCGCGGGCGGCGAGATCGATCATGCGGTTGACCGCGGCGGCGTCCCAGGTCGGGCTCTCGCATTCCACCCATGGGCGCAGACCCTGCAGCATGGTGTCGGCATCGAACGGAAGGTGGGCCGGATTGATCACGCGCGCGTCTCTCTGTTGTGTTGTTGGTTGCCGAGTGCTCCCGGAGAGTGGGCGAATGATGCAGTCTGATGCCGGGGACCGCAAGCGGTGGTGGCGAAATTCTTGGGCCGCGGTGGTCCGCATGGCGTCTGATGCGCGTTGTCGCACGCGCCGCGCGCAACGGCGCCGAAATGGCGATTGACGCCCTGAGCGGTTGATGCAAGTCTTGAAGCTTAAAATATCACATCGTCATGGCGCATCGGCATCTTGAGCGGGATGCTGGAAAAGCCTCGCCGCTGTGCCCAACATGTCACCCAGGAAAATCCATCGGGGACGAGAACAATTCTGGAGGGATGGTATGTCTGTTGTCTTGCGTGAACGAAAATCGCTGGCGCGGATCGCGCTGCAGGGCCTGCTCGCATCCGCGGTCATGCTCAGCTTCTCGTCGGCCTCGCAGGCGGCCGGCAAGACCATTACCGCGGTGATGCATTCCGATCTGCGGGTGATCGATCCGATCATTACTACCGCCTATATCTCGCGCGACCACGGCTACATGGTCTACGACACGCTGCTGGCGGTCGACTCCAGCTTCAAGGTGCGGCCGCAGATGGCCGACTGGAAGGTGTCCGACGACAAGCTGACCTACACCTTCACGCTGCGCGACGGCCTGAAATGGCACGACGGCAAGCCGGTCACGGCGGAAGACTGCGTGGCGTCGCTGAAGCGCTGGGGTGCTCGCGACAGCATGGGCCAGAAGCTGCTGGACTACACCGCAAGCCTTGAGGCGACCGACGCCAAGACCATCACGCTGAAGCTCAAGGAGCCCTACGGCCTGGTGCTGGACGCGATCGCCAAGCCGTCCTCGGTGGTGCCGTTCATGATGCCGAAGCGGATCGCCGACACGCCGGCGGACAAGCCGATCCCGGAGCAGGTCGGCTCGGGCCCGTTCAAGTTCGTGCAGTCCGAGTTCCAGCCGGGCGTCAAGGCGGTCTATGAGAAGAACAAGGACTATGTGCCGCGGTCCGAGCCGCCGAGCTGGACCTCGGGCGGCAAGGTGGTGAAGGTCGACCGGGTCGAGTGGGTGACCATGCCGGACGCGCAGACCGCGGTGAACGCGCTGCAGTCGGGCGACATCGATTTCATCGAGTTCCCGCCGAGCGACCTGCTGCCGGCGCTGGAGGCCAACAAGGACCTCAAGGTCGAGAACCTCAACAAGTTCGGCTTCCAGACGCTCGGCCGGATGAACTTCCTCCATCCGCCCTTCGACAATCCCAAGGTGCGCCGTGCCGCGCTGCTCGCGGTCAAGCAGAAGGACGTGCTGGACGCACTGGTCGGCAATTCCAAGTACTATCAGATCTGCGGCTCGTTCTTCGGCTGCGGCACGCCGCTCAGCACCGATGTCGGCTCGGAGACCCTGACCAAGGGCAACGGCATGGCGGAAGCGAAGAAACTGCTCGCCGAATCCGGTTACGACGGCACGCCGGTCGTGATCATGGCGCCGGGCGACGTGGTGACGCTGAAGCCACAACCCATCGTGGTTGCCCAGCAGCTGCGCGACGCCGGCTTCAAGGTCGATGTCGTCGCCACCGACTGGCAAACCGTGGTGACGCGCCGCGCCAGCCAGAAGTCGCCGAAGGAGGGCGGCTGGAACATGTTCTTCACCAACTGGGTGGTGGCGGACATCCTCGATCCGGTGGTCAATTCGAGCTTGAACAGCCGCGGCAAGAACGGCGGCTGGTTCGGCTGGGCCGATGATCCGAAGATGGAGCAGCTGCGCGACGCGTTCGCACGGGCCGGCACGCCGGAGGAGCGCAAGAAGATCGCGACCGAGGTGCAGGAGCATGCTTTCGAGCAGGTCACCTACATCCCGCTCGGCCAGTTCCTGGCTCCCGCGGCGTGGCGCAAGGAGCTCACCGGCGTGCTCGACGGCCCGGCGACCCCGGTGTTCTGGAACATCGACAAGTCCGAGTAACCAGGGTTCGTCGCGCCTGTCCGCAAACGAAACGCGGGACGAGAGTAATCTCGTCCCGCTTTTTTTGTGCGTCGCGTGGTGCGAGCGCTGTCAGGCGGCGCGTGGATCGATCGGCGTGATGCTGCGCAGGCCGAGCAGGTCCTCGATGACCTTGGCGCCGGCGAGCAGCTGGGCTTCGGCGCGCGGCGCCGCAATCACCTGCAGGCCGACCGGCAGTCCGCTCGTGGTGAAGCCGCACGGCATCGACAGCGCCGGGCAGCAGGACACCGTGATGGCGTAGACGATTGCGAGCCACTCCACATAGTTGTCAAAAGTCTTGCCGGCGCACTCGGTGAGGTAGCGCTGCTCGACCGGGAAAGCGGGCACGATGGTCGCCGGCGTCAGCAGCAGGTCATAGGTCTGGAAGAAGGCGTGTGCCCGTGCTGCGAGCTGCACGCGCTGGCCCTCGGCCTTCTCGATCTCTTCCACGGTGAGCTGCAGGCCCTTCTCGATGTTCCAGATCACCTCGGGCTTGAGCAGGTCGCGATGCTCCCGCAGCAGCTTCGCTTTGCTGATGGCGAAGTCGAACGCGCGCAGCGTCTGGAAGCAATCGTGCGCGTCGCGCAGGTCCGGATGGGCTTCCTCGACAATGACGCCGATGTCGGCAAGCTTCTGCGCCGCCTGCCGGGTGAGTGCGGCGACCTCCGGATCGACCGGGGTGATGCCGAGGTCGGGCGAGTAGGCGATCTTGCGCGGCCGGCGGCCGGAACGCGCAGCGGCGAGGAACGAGTTTGGCAGGCGCGGCAGCGACAGCGGATCGGCGGGCTCCTCGCCGCTCATGGCGTCGAGCAGCAGCGCGACGTCTTCGATGTTGCGCGCCATCGGGCCCTGCACGCCGAGGGTTTCGTCGATCTTGGGGACCGGGGTGTGGGCGACGCGGCCGAGGCTCGGCCGCAGCCCGACCACGCCGCAGAAGCTCGCCGGGTTGCGCAGCGAACCGCCCATGTCGGAGCCGTGCGCCACCCACGCCATTCCGGCGGCGAGCGCCGCGGCGGCGCCGCCGGACGATCCCGCGGCGGAGCGCGACAGGTCCCAGGGATTGCGCGTGGCGCCGAACACCTCGTTGAAGGTGTTGGCGCCGGCACCGAACTCCGGTGTGTTCGACTTGGCGTAGACCACTCCGCCGGCCGCTTCGAGATGCTCGACCAGAACGTCCGACCATGTCGGGACGTTGTCGCGGAAGATCGGCGAGCCGTGGGTCGTCAGCACGCCCGCAACTTCAGTGAGGTCCTTGATCGGCACAGGCAGGCCGGCGAGCAGACCGCGCGCTTCGACAGGCTTGCCGGAGAGTGCACTTGCTTTTGCCCGAGCGCGATCAAAGCAGAGGATCGGCAGCGCGTTGACCTTGTCGTCCACTTCCGCGATCCGCGCCTCGAGCGCGTCGAGCAGATCATTGCTCGTGATATCGTTGCTGCGCAGACGATCGACGATGTCGCAGGCCGTGGCTTGCAAAAGCTCTTGATGTGTCCCCACCGGGCATCCTTCTTGTCGCGATGAACTTCGGCCGCGATGCTAGCAACGTTTTCCGCCTTGAGAACCATCAAATTTGCATGTGCATGGCCAAGGCCGATGCCAGCGGATCGCTCAACCTGAGGTGGATGCGATCGCAGCAGACGCGGCCGCTTCGGCCGGCGGCGCCGGCCTTTCGCGCACCAGATCGTGGATGAAGGCGAGCTTGCCGATCACCTCGGGCGACAGGACGAAGGGATAGAGATCAGGCTGGCCCATGCAGCGATTGATGTTGTTCATCGCGAACGACACCGGCAGCCAGCCGTCGACGATGATCTGGAAGGACGCGATCCTGTAGGGGTTGAAGTCGATCGTGGCGTCGAGCTGGCCGCTGTCGTCGATGCGCGGCTCGACGCGCAGGTTGAAGGCGCGCGCCATCTCCATGGTGTCGATGATGTGGAGATAGTGCGCCCAGGTTTCAGCGAAATCCTCCCAGGGGTGGGCGCTGGCATAGGCGCTGACGAAATGCGCCTGCCAGTCCGCCGGCGGTCCTTTGCTGTAGTAAGCCTCCAGTGCGTCCGGATAGCTTCGGGTCTCGTCGCCGAACACGGCGCGGAAAGCATCCTGGTCGTTGCGGTCGCGCACCAGGCGATCCCAGAAATAGTGACCGGTCTCGTGGCGGAAATGGCCGAGCAGGGTGCGGTAGGGCTCGCCCATCAGCGAGCGCCGCCGCTCGCGCTCGGCGTCGTCGGCCTCGGCGATGGCGAGCGTGATCAGCCCGCTGTCGTGGCCGGTCATGACCCGCGCATGGGGCTCGAACGGCGAGTCCGCCAGGAAATTGAACAGCAGTCCTTCGGGATTCTCGGCGCGCGGCTGCAGCGGCAACTGCAGGCGCAACAGGGTGTAGAACAACCGGTGCTTAGCGGTTTCGATCCGTTGCCAGTTGACGGCGTTCTGCGGTTGCGACAGGTCGGGGATGATGCCGTTGTGCCGGCAGGCGAGGCAGAAGGTGTTGGCGGAGGCGGCGTCGATCAGCCAGTTGCACACGCCATAGGCGGCGTTGCTGCAGAACCTGTAGCGTGCCTCGGATGCGGGCGCCGTGCGCCAGATCCCGCATTCGCCCGCATCGTCGTCCTCGGCCTCCAGCGCCAGCAGCCGGTTCTGCCCATGCTCGTAGCCGAGCACGTGGCCGCAGGTGTCGCAACGCGTGGTCTCGAAATAGAGGAGCTGAGCGCACACCGCGCACTTGAACAGCCTCATGGCTCCGCCGTCCTCCTGCTCAGGCGACCTGCCTGCGGCAGCCCGTAACAATGAGGCAGGCGCATATTCGGTTCCACATGTTCCACGGTGCTGCCGCGTCCAGCGGCGTCGGCTGGCTGCTTTCTGGGCAGCATGCTGCAAAGGCCGGCAATTTCAATGAATTAGCTGGTATTGTCATCCCCGTGGCATTGACAGGGACGCCGCGGCGCTCAACTCTTGCGGGCGACGCTCACAAACGCGGGACCTTTTGATCGTGTCCATCCTCGTCTCGCTGCATCACCTGACGCGCTATCGCTACGACCGTCCGGTCTCGCTCGGTCCGCAGGTGGTGCGGCTGCGTCCGGCGCCGCACAGCCGCACCACGATCAGGAGCTATTCGCTCAAGATCACGCCGGCGAACCATTTCATCAACTGGCAGCAGGACCCGCACGGCAACTGGTTCGCGCGTCTGGTCTTCCCGGAGAAGGCCGAGGAATTCGCCGTCCAGGTCGATCTCACCGCGGACATGGCGGTGATCAATCCCTTCGACTTCTTTGTCGAGCCGTTTGCCGAACACTTTCCGTTCACCTATCCTGAAGAGCTTGTCGGCGAGCTTGCGGCCTATCGCACGCCGGAGCCGGCCGGCCCTCGTCTGGCTGGGTTGCTGGCGAGCCTGCCGCAGGACGATGTCGCCACGGTCAATCTGCTGGTCGATCTCAATGCGCGGCTGCAGCGCGACATCCGCTATGTCATCCGTATGGAGCCGGGCGTCCAGGAGCCGGAGGAGACGCTGACGCTGGGCTCGGGGTCGTGCCGGGACTCGGCGTGGCTGTTGGTGCAGATCGCGCGCCATCTCGGCCTCGCCGCGCGCTTCGTCTCCGGCTACCTGATCCAGCTCAAGCCCGACGTCGATCCGCTCGACGGACCGAAGGGCACCGACCACGACTTCTGCGACCTGCATGCCTGGGCCGAGATCTACATTCCCGGCGCCGGCTGGATCGGCTTCGATGCCACCTCGGGGCTGCTGTGCGGCGAAGGGCATATTCCGCTGTTCGCCGCGCCACACTTCCGGGCGGCGGCGCCGATCTCCGGCATGACCGAGCCGGCGGAGACCGCGTTCAGCTTCGAGATGAACGTGACGCGCGTGCACGAGGCGCCGCGGGTGACATGGCCGTTCTCGGACGACGCCTGGGCCAGGCTCGATGCGCTGGGCGAGGCGGTGGACCGTGATCTCGCGCAGCAGGACGTTCGTCTTACCATGGGGGGTGAGCCGACCTTCGTGGCGATCGACGATTTCCAGGCCGCCGAGTGGAACACTGCCGCGGTCGGCCCGACCAAACGCCAGTTCGCCGACGATCTCGCGCGGCGATTGCGGACGCGCTTCGCGCCGAATGGCTTTCTGCACTATGGCCAGGGCAAGTGGTATCCCGGCGAAAGCCTGCCGCGCTGGGCGTTCGCACTCTATTGGCGCAAGGACGGCGTGCCGATCTGGACCGATCCGGCGCTGGTCGCCGACGAACGCGGTCCGCGCAGCGCCACCGCTGAGCAGGCCGGTCAGCTCGCCGCGGGGATCGCGACCCATCTCGGCATTTCCGCCGACCATGTGCTGCCGGCGTTTGAAGATCCGGCACACTGGCTGCTCAAGGAAGGCGAATTGCCGGTCAATGTCGATGCGCTCGATCCGCGCATCGAGGATGCCGAGGCACGCGTGCGCATGGTGCGCACCTTCGAGCGCGGCCTGACGAAGCCGGCCGGCTACGTGCTGCCGGTGCAGGCCTGGAACGCTGAGGCCCGCGACTGGCGCTGGCGCAGCGAGCGCTGGCAGCTGCGGCGCGGCCGGCTGTTCCTGGTGCCGGGCGATTCCCCGGTCGGGCTGCGTCTGCCGCTCGGTGGCCTGCCGTGGGTCGCCGCATCCGACTATCCCTACATCCATCCGCAGGACCCGACGCAGGACCTGCCGCCGCTGCCGACGCCGGAGGAACTGGCGAAGCTGCAGACCCAGATGCCGCCGCGCGCATCCGGCGTGGTGCAGGCGCCGCTGCCGGTCGGCAGCGCCGATATCGGCGGCGTCGTGCGCACTGCGCTGTCGGTCGAGCCGCGCAACGGCATCCTCTGCGTGTTCATGCCGCCGGTGGAGCGGCTCGAGGATTATCTGGCGCTGATCGCGGTGATCGAACGCACCGCGCGCGAGACTGGCTGCCCCGTGCACATCGAGGGTTATCCGCCGCCGGTCGATCCGCGGCTCAATGTCATCAAGGTCACGCCGGATCCGGGCGTGATCGAGGTCAACGTCCATCCAGCGGAGAGCTGGCACGCCGCGGTCGAGACCACCGCCGGGCTCTACGAGGAGGCGCGGCAGTGCCGGCTCGGTACCGACAAGTACATGATCGACGGCCGCCATGTCGGCACCGGCGGCGGCAACCATGTGGTGCTTGGCGGCGCGACGCCGCAGGATTCGCCGTTCCTGCGCCGCCCCGATCTGCTGCGCAGCCTCTTGATCTACTGGCAGCGCCATCCCTCGCTGTCCTATCTGTTCGCAGGGTTGTTCGTCGGCCCGACCAGCCAGGCGCCGCGCATCGACGAGGCGCGGCAGGACAGCCTGTATGAGCTCGAGATCGCGCTGGCGCAGGTGCCCGATCCAGGCATCGGGCAGATCCCGCTGTGGCTGGTCGACCGCCTGTTCCGCAACCTGCTGACCGACGTGACCGGCAACACCCACCGCGCCGAGATCTGTATCGACAAGCTGTATTCGCCGGACGGGCCGACCGGGCGGCTCGGTCTCGTCGAATTCCGCTCGTTCGAGATGCCGCCGGATGCGCGCATGAGCCTGGCGCAGCAGCTGTTGCTGCGCGCGCTGATCGCGTGGTTCTGGCGTGCGCCGCAGAACGGTTCGCTGGTGCGCTGGAGCACCGCGCTGCATGATCGCTTCATGCTGCCGCATTTCGTCTGGGCCGATTTTCTCGACGTGCTCTCTGACCTGCGCGGCGCCGGCTACCATTTCGATCCGGCCTGGTTCGAAGCGCAGCGCGAATTCCGCTTCCCGTTCTACGGGACGGTCGAATATGGCGGCGTGCGGCTCGAACTGCGCCAGGCGCTCGAGCCCTGGCACGTGCTCGGCGAGGAGGGCATGAGCGGCGGCACCGTGCGCTTCGTCGATTCCTCCGTGGAGCGGCTGCAGCTCAAGGCTACTGGCTTTGTGCCCGGCCGCCATGTTGTCAGCTGCAATGGCCGCCGTTTGCCGATGACGTCGACCGGAGTGTCGGGCGAGGCGGTGGCGGGCGTGCGTTTCAAGGCCTGGCAGCCGGCCGCCGGGCTGCACCCGACCATCCCGGTGCATGCACCACTGACCTTCGACCTGATCGACGGCTGGAATCGCCGCTCGCTCGGTGGTTGCGTCTACCATGTCGCTCACCCCGGCGGACGCAACTACGACACCTTCCCGGTCAATGCCTACGAGGCCCAGGCCCGGCGGCTAGCGCGGTTCCAGGATCACGGCCATACTGGTGGCCCCGTCGATTCTCCACCGCAGGAGCCGAGCGGGGAGTTTCCGCTGACGCTCGACCTCCGGCGACGCGTCGACTGGTGAGCCCGGACCTGACCGATGAATCCCGCCGCAGGGAGCAAGACGACGACCGCCGCCTCGTTCGAGGAGGATTGGGCCGCGTCTTACGCGGATTACGCGCCGCTGCCCGGGATTCCCGACGAGTTCATCGGCGCCGACGGCCAGCCGAAGCCACACTGGCGCACGCTGCTTGGCTACCTCTCCGCCAACGATCGGGAGCGCTCGCTGGCCGTGGCGCGGCGCCATATCCGCGACCTCGGCATCTCCTACCGCGTGGGCGACGAAGCCAAGGAACGCATCTGGCCAGTGAGCAGCCTGCCGCTGGTGATCGACGAAAACGACTGGCAGACCATCTCCGCGGGCATTGTGCAGCGCGCGGCGATGTTCGAGGCGCTGCTCGCCGATGTCTATGGGCCGGCCAAGCTCGTGGCCGACGGCGTGCTGCCGGCGGCGGTGGTCGCGGGCAGCAAGGAATTCTTGCGACCGCTCTCCGGCGTCAAGCCGCCGGGCGGGCGCTGGCTGCACCTCTACGCCGCCGACATCGGCCGCGGCCCCGACGGCCGCTGGTGGGTGCTGAACGATCGCGCCCAGGCGCCCTCGGGCGCAGGTTACGCGCTGGAAAATCGCCTCGCGATCTCGCGGGCCTACCACACCACCTATGCCAGCATGAACGTTCAGCGGCTGGCGCCGTTCTTCCGCGCGTTCCGCAGCGGGCTTGCGGCCAAGGCCGACCGCGCCGAGCCGCGCATCTGCCTGATGACGCCGGGCCCCTATAGCCAGACCTATTCCGAGCAATCGTATCTCGCGCGCTATCTCGGCTTTCTGCTGGTCGAGGGCGACGATCTCGTGGTGCATGACGGCAAGGTGCATGTGCGCACCATTGCCGGGTTGAAGCGCGCCGACGTGCTGTGGCGGCGGGTGGATGCGGACTTCATCGATCCGCTGGAGCTCAACGGCGTGTCGCGGCTCGGCGTGCCGCAGCTGATCTCGGCGATCCGCAGCGGCAGCGTGGTGGTCGCCAACATGCCCGGCGCCGGATTCATCGAGTCGCGGGCACTGCTGAGCTTCATGCCGCGGATCGCCAAGCATCTCACCGGCGAGGAGCTGGCGTTGCCGAATATCGCCACCTGGTGGTGCGGTCAGCCGCAGGCGCGCGACAAGGTGCTGGACAGCCTGGATGCGCTGTCGATTGCCGGTGCGTTCGAGGACCGCGTGCCGGGCTTTGCCGAGCGCAACCTGCTGGGCGCGGATCTCGCGCCCGCGGCCCGCGCTCAGGTCAAGGCCGCGATCGCCGCGCGCGGGCTCGATTATGTCGGCCAGGAGGTGGTACGGCTGTCGACTGCGCCGGTGTTCCAGGACGGAAAGCTGGTGCCGCGGCCGTTCGTGCTGCGGGTGTTCGCCGCCGCCACGCCGGACGGCTGGCAGGTGATGCCCGGCGGCTTTTGCCTGATCTCCGACAAGGCCGATGCGCGCGCCGTCAGCATGGGCGACGGCGTGCAGTCTGCCGACGTCTGGGTGCTGTCGCAGAGCCCGGTGCCGGTCGAGACGCTGCTGCCGTCCAAGGAGAACGTCAACATCCGCCGCATTCTCGGCAACCTGCCGAGCCGCGCCGCCGACAACCTGTTCTGGTTCGGCCGCTATCTGGAGCGGGCGGAGGCGACGCTGCGCATCGTGCGCAGCCTGTGCGCCAAGAGCGTCGACATCGATCTCGCCTCGGGCGTCGCCGCGGATGCGCTGCAGCGGCTCGCCGGGCTGCTGCTCGCCTGGGGCGCGGTGCCCGCCGAGCAGGCGGCGCAGCGCACGCTCGCGACCGCCGTCACCGCGCTCGGCTCGGAAGCGCAGTACGGCTCGGTGCTGTCCAATGTGCGGATGGCCTATGGCGCGGCCTCGGTGATCCGCGAGCGGCTGTCGGTGGACAGCTGGAAACTGCTCGGCGTGCTGGAAACCCAGCTGCAGCTGAAGGCGACGGACCTTGCGACAGAGGCCGAGGCCTATGAAGCCGCGGACCGCGCGCTGGTGACGCTGGCGGCGATCTCGGGTCTTGCGCAGGAGAACATCAACCGCGTCGCCGGCTGGCGTTTCCTCGACATCGGCCGCCGCGTCGAGCGCGCCATCAACACCTGCCGCATGGTGCGCAGCTTCGCCGGCGACAACGCCAGCGCCGACGATCTCGACATCCTGCTCGACCTGATCGATTCCCAGATCACCTACCGCTCGCGCTACCTGATCGGCGTCGCGCTCGCGCCGGTGCGCGACATGGCGCTGCTCGATCCCTACAATCCGCGCTCGGTCAGCTTCCAGATCGGCCAGCTGCGCGAGCACATCCACACGCTGCCGACCCTGAACGACGACGGCATTCCCGAGGAGCCCAAGCGCTTCATCGACCTGTTCGCCGGCGAGATCGCCAGCGCCGCCGCCGACGACATCGAGCCGTCGTCGGTGCTGGCGTTCGAGCAGACCCTGATGCGGTTTGCCGAGGCCATCGCGTCGCGCTACTTCCTGCAGCGGCCGGAGGGCCTCAAAGTGAAAAGTGCGAGCGGCCTGGCGTGATCTACGATATTCGGCATGTCACAAAATATTCCTACGAGGTGCGGGTCTCCTCGGCCAAGCTCGCGTTGCGGCTGACGCCGGCCGACGGCGGTGGCCAGCGCCTGGTCCGGCACGAGTTGAAGATCCGGCCGCAGCCGCGCCAGTTGATCTGCGAGCGCGACTTCTTCGGCAATGACGTCATGGTGGCGCTGATCGACACCGGCCTGGTCGACCTCGAAGTGGAGGCGACTGCCCGTGTCGAGGTCGCTCGTCCGGTCGGCCTGTTGGCCGGCGCGAGCCCAGACTGGCGCAGTGTTGCGGCGGCGGCGATCGCCGACACCTCGCTGGCGGCGACCTCGCCGGTGCATCACCTGTTTTCGAGCCCGCGGATCACGCTGCCGCGCGAGATCGCCGACTATGCCGCGCTCAGCTTCCCGGTGGGCATGCCGGTGGTCGACGGCGCGCGCGATCTCGCCCGCCGCATCCGCAAGGAGTTCGCCTATCGGCCGAACTCCACCGAGGTGTCGACGCCCGTCGAGCAGGCGTTCGCGCAGCGCCGCGGCGTCTGCCAGGACTTCGCCCACATCATGATTTCGGGCCTGCGGGGCCTGGGCCTCCCAGCCGCTTATGTCAGCGGCTACATCCGCACCATCCCACCGCCGGGCGCCAAGCGCCTGGAGGGCGCGGATGCGTCGCATGCCTGGGTGTCGGTGTGGTGCGGCCACGAGGTCGGCTGGTTCGGCATCGATCCGACCAACGCCATCGATGTCGGCAATGATCACATCGTGCTGGCGACGGGGCGCGATTTCTCCGACGTGTCGCCGATCTATGGCGTGTTCCTCGGCTCCGGCGCGCAGGAGCTGGAGGTGGGGGTCGACGTCATTCCCGTGGAGAACGTGGCAGCCTGACGCCGTGCGTCGCGGCGTCAGTGGCCGGCCATGTGACGGCCGATCTCGGTCAAATCCGCATCGCTGGCGCGCGCCTCGTAGACCAGGCGGCCGTGGAACATGACGACGATGCGGTCGGACAATTCCAGCAACTCGTCGAGATCCTCGCTGACCAGCAGCACCGCGGCGCCGCGGTTGCGCGCGGCCATGATCTCGGCATGGATCTGCGCCACCGCGGCGAAGTCGAGGCCGAAGCAGGGGTTGGCGGCGACGAGCACCTCGACGTCGCCGTTAAGCTCGCGCGCCAGCACCGCGCGCTGCACATTGCCGCCGGATAGCGCAGCGATGGGGGTGTCCGGCGTGCGGGTCTTGATCTTGTAGCGCGCGATTTTGCTCTGCGCATTGGCCTGGAACGCGGCGCCGTTGCGCCACCAGCCGCCGCGCGCGAACGGCGCACGGTCGAATTCGCGGAACGCGAGGTTGTCGGCGACGCTCATGCCGCCGACGCAGGCGTTCTTGAGTGGTTCTTCGGGCAGCAGCGACATCTTGTGACGGCGCATGTCGGCGCGCGTGGCGTGATAGAGATCGCCGCCGATCCGCACCTCGCCGCCGTCGGCGTCACGCTGGCCGGCGAGCACCTCGACGAGCTGGCGCTGACCGTTGCCGGACACGCCGGCGACGCCGACGATTTCACCGGCGCGCACGCTCAGCGAGACGTCGTCGACCGCGATGGCGCCGGCATCGTCGCGGGCGCTGAGAGCGGCGATGCTGAGGCGCGCGTCGCCGAACGCGCCGGTGCGCGGCGGCTGCACCGTCAATTCCTCGGCGCCGATCATGGTGCGCGCCATGGCGTCCGGCGTCAGGTCGGTGACGCGGCCCTGGCCGGCGAGCTTGCCGCGGCGCAGGATGGTGACGTCGTCGGCGAACGCCATGACTTCGCGGAACTTGTGGGTGATCATCAGGATGGTGAGTTCGCCGCGCTCAACCATCTGGCGCAGCAGGCCGAGCACCTCGTCGGCCTCCGCCGGGGTCAGCACCGAGGTCGGCTCGTCGAGGATCAGGAAGCGGCGCTGCAGGTAGAGCTGCTTGAGGATCTCGCACTTCTGGCGCTCGCCGGCCGAGATCGCCGAGACGCGGGCATGGAGCGGCACCTTGAACGGCATGCGCTGGAGAAACGCCTCGAGCTCCCGCGTCTCCATCGCCCAGTCGATCACGGCCGGCAAGGTGTCACGGGCGAGTACGAGGTTCTCCGCGACCGTCATCGCCGGTACCAGCGTGAAGTGCTGGTAGACCATGCCGAGGCCGAGCGCATGAGCGGCGCGGGGATTGCCGATGCGCTGCTCGCGGCCGCTGACGACGATGTCGCCCTCGTCGGGCTGGTAGTAGCCCATGATGCACTTGACGAGGGTGCTCTTGCCGGCGCCGTTCTCGCCGAGCAGGGCATGGAACGAGCCGGGACGCACCTTCAGCGAGATGTCGTCGAGCGCGACGAAATCGCCGAAGCGCTTGGTCATGGCGATCGCCTCGACGCCGATCGGATCGGGGGCGGGCGGGTGCAGGTCGACGGGCATCAGCCGATGGCCTCGATGAACGCGGTGGACGATGAGACGGCGCCAAACACGCCGCCTTGCATCTTGATCATCTTGATGGCGTGCTCGTGGTTGCCACGATCAGTGGCGCCGCAGCAGTCTTCGAGCAGCACGCACTCGAAGCCGCGGTCGTTGGCCTCGCGCATGGTGGTGTGGACGCAGACGTCGGTGGTGATGCCGGTCAGCACGATGTTGTCGATGCCGCGCACGCGCAGGATCAGTTCGAGGTCGGTGGCGCAGAAAGAGCCCTTGCCGGGCTTGTCGATGATCGGCTCGCCCTCAAGCGGGGCGAGTTCGGGAATGATCTCCCAGCCCGGCTCGCCGCGCACTAGGATGCGGCCGCACGGGCCGGGGTCGCCGATGCCGGCGCCGATCTGGCGCGAGCGCCAGCGCTTGTTGGCGGGCAGGTCGCTGAGGTCCGAGCGGTGGCCTTCGCGGGTGTGGATGATGTGAAAACCCCGGTGGCGCATGGCGGTGAGCAGGCGGCCGATCGGCGCGATCGGCGCGCGGGTCAGCGACAGGTCGTAGCCCATCTTGTCGACATAGCCGCCGACGCCGCAAAAATCGGTCTGCATGTCGATGACGATCAGCGCGGTGTTCTGCGGGCGCAGGTCGCCGTTGTAAGGCCAGGCGTAGGGCGTGGAGGCGATGCGGGTCTCGGTCATCGGCGGCGGCCTCGTTGCGTGCGGGGACAGCGTCATTTGGTGATCGACAGCTCCGCCGGCGCGCCGGTCAGTGTGCGCTTGGGCGAACAGGTGAGGATCATGATCAGCAAGGTCAGGATGTAGGGCGCGGCATTGAACAGGTGATAGCCCGAGGTGATGCCGACGGACTGCAGCGCCGGGCCGAGCGCGGCGGCGCCGCCGAACAGCAGCGACGCCCACAGGCACAGCATCGGATCCCAGCGGGCGAAGATCACGAGTGCCACGGCGGTGATGCCCTGGCCGCTGGAGAGACCCTCGTTCCAGCTGCCGGGATAGAACAGCGACAGGAACGAGCCGCCGATGCCGGCGAGGAAGCCGCCGGCCATGGTGGCGCGCATGCGAATGGCGTTGACCGAATAGCCCATGGCGCGCGCCGCGTCGGCGCTCTCGCCGGCGGTGCGGATCAGAAGGCCCCAGCGCGTCGTTTTCAGCGCCCAGACGAGGACGGGGGCGAGGACGAGGCCGATCAGGAACAGGATGTTGATCTTGAGCGCCGCGCGGAGCTGGGGAATGTCGCTCCACCAGGCGAGATCCAGCGCCGGCAGGTGGGCCGCGGTCGGCTCGATCAGCGGCTTGCCGAGGAAGAACGCGAGCCCGGTGCCGAACAGCATCAAGGCGATGCCGAGCGCGATGTCGTTGACCCGCGGCAGTCCGCAGATCGCCGCATGCAGCGCGCCCAGCAGGGCGCCGGCGCCGCCGGCGGCGAGCACGCCGAGCCAGGGCGAGCCGGTGAGATAGGAGACGCCGTAGCCGCTCATGGCGCCCATCACCAGCGTGCCTTCGAGGCCGAGGTTGATGCGGCCGCTGCGCTCGGTGATGCACTCGCCGAGGCTGACGAACAGAAACGGCGTGCTGACGCGGATGGCGCCGCCGAGCACGGCGAGAGGAATGGTCCAGAGACCGATCGCGGAGGCATCCGCCATGGTCAGCTCCTGCCCTTGAACAGCCGTCCGAGCCGGCCGTACAGCGTGTCGCTCGCCAGCACGCAGACGAAGATGATGCCTTGCAGCACGAGCACGGAGGCATCCGGCAGCCCGAGGCGGCGCTGCAGCAGGCCGCCGCTGGCGCTGATGCCGCCGAGCAGGACCGCCACCGGCACGATGGCCAGCGGATTGTGCCGCGCAAGGAACGACACCAGGATGCCGGTGAAGCCGTAGCCGATCGCGAGATTGGCGTTGGCGCGGCCCTGCACCGCGACGACTTCGACCATGCCGGCGAGGCCTGCGGCGCCGCCGGCGAGGAAGCAGGTGATCAGGATCAGCTTGCCGACGCTTAGACCCACGATCTTGGCGGCGCGGATGTTGCCGCCGGCGACGCGGGCGGCGAAGCCGAAGGTGGTGTGAAAGATCAGGACATAGGCGAGCACGGCGGCGACGAGGCCGAACACGAGACCCCAGTGAATATCGGTGCCGGGAATGGAGCCGATCATGTTGACGGTGCCGATCTCGCGCGTCGACGGCTTGTTGAGGCTGGTCGGATCGCGCATCGGACCCTCGACCAGGTGGTTGAGGACGGCGAGCGCGATATAGACCAGCAGCAGGCTGGAGATGGTTTCGTTGACGCCGCGGTAATGGCGCAGCCCTCCCGACAGCATGATCCAGAGGCCGCCGCCGACCATGCCGGCCGCGGCCATCGCGTACTGCACCACCAGCGGCGGCGCCGCCGGCATCATCAGCGCGGCGCCGGTTGCGGTCAGCGCGCCGATCAGGAGCGCGCCTTCGCCGCCGATGATCACCATGCCGAGCTGCGCCGGCAGCGCCGTGCACAGCGCCGTGAGGATCAGCGGCGCCGCGCGGGTCAGCGTGTTCTGCCAGGAGAACCAGGTGCCGAACGCGCCCTGGTACATGTAGAAATAGAGGTCGAGCGGGTTCTTGCCGTACAACGCCACGAAGATGCCGAACAGCCCGAGCGCGGCGGCGAGCGCCAGCGCCGGGATGACGACATGGTCGGCATTGTCGGCGATGCGCCTGCGCCAGCCGGCCGCGGCGCCGGCGGGCATGCCGGTCGCCGCGAGCGGCTTGTCGACCTCGATGGTCACGACGTCGCCCCGATCACGCCTTCGACCAGGTAGTCCATCTTCTCGAGCTCGGGATCGGTCTGGCCGCGCTCGGTGCTGGCCGTGATCACGACCTTGCCCTTGTTGTCGCTGATCGGGCCCTTGAAGATGGTGGTGGTACCGGCGGTGAGCTTCTCCTTGATGTCGTCGGCATGCTTGCGCGCGGCCTCGGACACCATCGGGCCATAGGGCGAAACCTTGACGAGGCCTTCCTTGAGGCCGCCGCGATAGAAGTTGGGAATAGCCTCGCCGGCGGCGAGCATCTTGACGAAGCGCGGATACAGGACCTCCCAGTTCCACTCGGCGCCGGTGAGATAGGCCTGCGGCGCGAGCGACGACTGATTGACGTGATAGCCGCCGACCATGGCGCCGCGGCGCGCGGCGTTCTCGACGATGGTCTTGGGGCCGTCGACATGGCAGGTGATGACGTCGACGCCCTGGTCAATCAGGCTGTTGGTCGCTTCCGCTTCCTTGACCGGCATCGACCAGTCGCCGGTGAAGATCACCTGCACGGTCGCCTTGGGATTGGCGAGCCGCGCGCCGAGCGCGAACGCGTTGATGTTGCGCAGCACCTGCGGAATGGGCTTTGCGGCAACGAAGCCGAGCTTGCCGGACTTGCTGCTGTAGCCGGCGACGATGCCGCTGACGTACTGGGCTTCGTCGATGTAGCCGAAATAGCTGCCGGCGTTCTTGGGATCCTTGTCGCTCCACAGGCCGCCGCAATGCTCGAAGCGCAGCTTCGGGAATTTCGTGGCCATCTTGATCATGTGCGGGTTGTAGTAGCCGAACGAGGTCGGGAAGAGCAGCGTCGCGCCGTCGAGATTGATCATCGACTCCATGGTCTTCTCGACCGCGTCGGTCTCCGGCACCTTCTCTTCCTCGACGACCTTGATGTCGCCGAGCTTCTTCAGCGCTGCCGCGCCCTGTGCGTGCGCCTGGTTGTAGCCGTAGTCGTCGCGCGAACCGACGTAGATGAAGCCGATGGTGGTGTCCTTGGCCAGCGCGGGCTTGAGCCCGGCGGCGGCGCCGAGGGTGAGGGCTGCGCCGCCCTGCAGGAGATGTCGTCGAGAGAGTTGAAAAGGCATGGAGTCATCCCTCCGAAGGGTGATTGCCGAACATGCGTCGCCCCGCGCCCAGCGGGGCCGTTCAGGAGATCGCAAGCTTCGTGCCAATGGCGAGGGATTGGGCGGCGACGATCAGAGCATTGTTTTATTTTGATTTTCAGGATCGGCTCGAGCGCCCAAGAATCCGTCACGGCCGGAGTTGACTAAAAAATCACCAATATCTCCGCCTTGTATGCAATGAGAGCGGGCAGGGTTCCGCTCGGATCGGCGGCCGCTGGGTGGGCCGGGAAAAGCGACTTCGCATGGCAGGTGTGTCGGTGTGTCCCGGGGGCGGGCGCTTGCTGCATTGCATGATCTTTGTCATTCAAAGCGCGGTGTCCGCTCCAGGCGGGCGGGTGACGAGCGGAGTGGACATGATCGACCTTGCGACCTTGTTGAGCGGACTGACGGCGGATGGCGATGGTCATGCCATCACCGTGACTGAGGACTGGCTGCAGGGGCGCACGATCTATGGCGGCCTTGGCGCGGCGATCTGTGTCGAGAGCGCGCTGCGCCTGTGGCCCGACCCGCCGCCACTGCGTTCGGCACAATTCGCGTTCATCGGGCCGGCGACGGGGCGGCTGACCGTGCGGCCGACCATTCTGCGGCGCGGGAAATCGACCACGTTCGTCGCGGCCGATCTGATGGGCGAGAATGGGCTGGCGACGCGCGCGGTGCTGTGCTTCGGCGCGGCGCGCGCGTCAGTGCTGTCCCATGCCGATGTGGCGATGCCGGACGTGGCGCGCTGGGACGCGTGTCCGCGCTTCTTTCCCGAGAATCCGCCGATCGCGTTCGCCCGCCACTTCGACAGCGGTCGCGCCGGCCTGGGCGAACTGGTCGCGGGCGGCGGAGATCCGGAGTTGCTGGTGTGGCTGCGTCACCGCGGCGCGGCGCCGGCGTCGATCACGTCGCTGGTGGCGCTCGCCGACGCGCTGCCGCCCGCGGCGATGGTCATGTTCCGCCAGCCCGCGCCGATCAGCACCATGACCTGGGACATCGATATCCTCACCGAGCGTCTCGACACCACGGACGGCTGGTGGCTGGTGCGCTCGCAGGCCGAGTATGTCGCCGATGGCTATTCCGGCCAGGCCATCACGCTGTGGAATGCCGCCGGCGAGCCGGTGGCCGTCTCCCGCCAGAACATCGCGATCTTCATCTAGCGTTGCCTCCAAAAAGGCGCTGCTGAGGGGTGGCAAGAAACGGCTTGATATTTCGCATGCGAAATATATGGTGCCGGCCATGACCGCTCCCGACCGCCGCCTGATCTTCCTGCTCAATGTCGCCCAGCGCCGCCTGCAGCGCTGGGTGGAGCAGCAGATGGCGGCCGAGAACGGGCTGACGTCAGCGCAGTCGGGCGTGCTGTTCTATCTCGGCCGCAACGACGGCGCGCTGATCGGTGACATTGCTGCGGCGCTCGATCTCGTGCCCTCGGCGATGTCGGGTCTTGCCGACCGCATGGAGCGGGCGGGCCTCGTCGAACGCCGGCCGGACAGCGCCGACGGGCGGGCGTGGCGTGTTCATCTAACGGCCGCCGGACAGACGATGCGCAAGCGTGCGCTGGCGCGCACACAGACGCTCAATGCCAAATTGATGGAGGGCTTTTCCGAGAAGGAAATCGATGTCGTGGCGCGCTGGCTCGCCAGCCTGCAGGACAAATTCCCCAAGGAATCCTTCAAGGATGCTTTCAAGGACATATCCAAGGACCAGGAAGGAAAGAACCAATGACGGAGCATGTGAAGACCGAGCTCGAGGGCGGCGTCCTGACCGTGACGCTCGCCCGCGCCGACAAGAAGAACGCGCTGACGGACGCGATGTATGGCGCGCTCGCAGATGCGCTGGATCGGGCGGAAAGCGATGCTGCGGTCCGCGTGGTGCTGCTGCAGGGCGACGGCGACAGCTTCACCGCCGGCAACGATCTCGCCGATTTCGCCGCGCAGTCGACCGGCTCGTTCAAGGGCGAGAAGCAGGTGTTCCGCTTCCTGCGGGCGCTGGCGAAGGCGACGCGGCCGATCGTGGCGGCGGTTCAGGGCAACGCGGTAGGGGTGGGCACCACCATGCTGCTGCATTGTGATCTCGTCTACCTCGCCGACACCGCGCGGCTGCTGACGCCGTTCGTCAATCTCGCGCTGGTGCCGGAAGCGGCGTCGAGCCTGCTGCTGCCGGCGCGCGTCGGCCACGCCCGCGCCTATGCCATGTTCGCGCTCGGCGAGCCGGTGGATGCCACCGCGGCGGTGAACATCGGTCTCGCCAATGCGGTGGTGCCGGCGGCGGAGCTGCGCACCCGGGCGCGCGCCGCGGCGGAGGCGCTGGCCAAGCGGCCGCTCGGCGCGCTGGCGCACACCAAGGCGCTGATGCGTGACAGCGAACGCATCGCCGAGCAGATGAGCCGCGAAGGCGTGATCTTCCAGGAGCGGCTGAAGACGGCGGAGGCGCGCGAGGCCTTCACGGCATTCGCCGAGCGTCGTCAGCCCGATTTCACCAAGGTGGTCGGATAAGGTCCGGACGGCTGGTCGCCGCGCTTGGCGACGGTGACCAGCCACTCACGGAAAGCGCTGATCTTGGGATTGTCGGCGCTGGTGAGTGGCGCCACCAGGTAGAAGCCGGCATCGGCCGGCAGCGTGATGTCGAAGGGCACGACGAGGCGGCCCTTGTCGATATCGTCCTGGACATAGGATGTCCGGCCGATGGCGACGCCGAGGCCATCGATGGCGGCCTGCACGGTCATCAGGTTGAGGTCGAAGATCGGGCCATGGCGGGCGAGGTCGGTCGGCAGGCCGGCCGCGGTCAGCCACAGCCGCCAATCGTCGCCCGAGCTGCTGGTGTGCAGCAGCACGTAGCGGGCGAGGTCCTCGGGCTGGCGCAGCGGATGATCGCCGCGCAGCAGCGCCGGGCTGCACACCGGAAACAGCTCGTCCGCCGTCAGCCATGTCGCCTGCAGGCCGCTCCAATGGCCACGGCCATAGCGGATTGCGGCGTCGACGTCGTCCTTGCTGAAATCGACCATCTCCGTCGACGTGGTGATGCGCACATCGATGCCGGGGTGCGCCTCCTGGAACGTGGCGAGCCGCGGCAGCAGCCATTTTGCCGCGAACGAGGCCAGCGTGCTGACCGTCAGCACGGGGCTGGCGTCGCGCCGCAGCAAGCGGTCGGTGGCGAGCCGCAGGTCCTGGAACGCCGCCCGGATCCCCGGCAGGTAGTCGCGCGCCGCCGGCGTCAGGGTGAGGGCGCGGTTCTTGCGGACGAACAACTGCAGCCCGAGCTCCTCCTCGAGCCGGCGGATCTGATGGCTGATTGCCGTTTGGGTGACGTTCAGCTCGGCAGCGGCGTGGGTGAAGGACAGATGGCGGGCAGCAGCCTCGAATGCCCGCAGGCCGTTGAGCGATGGCAGGCGCGCCGTCATGGCGCCTCCTTTAGCATGAGATTTTCTCATATATTTGGAGACAAAGTGTCGTTTGTCAACGCGCCTGCGCGGGCGGATAAACCTCCGTATTGAGCGAATAGGAGGCCAAGATGTCTGCCTACAGCCACCAAGAGATGACAAATCATCATGATTTCGGCGCCATCGAGCGGATCGGGGAGGTGCTGCACACCTGGCACCGGCGCTTCGTCGAACGCAGCGAGCTCGCGGCCTGGACCGAGCGTGATCTGAACGATGTCGGCCTGTCGCGGGATGACGTCACCCACGAGATCGACAAGCCGTTCTGGCGGGCGTGAGCCCGCCGTCGCCGACCCCGCCGCAGGAGGATCGCGTCATGGCCAGCGTCACGATGATGGAATTGCTCCACGATGATCTCCGACGCTTCGCGGATGTGCTGCGGCTGCGGGATGGACGCTCGCTCACCGTGCGGTTTGTCGAGCCGCAGGATCGGGCGGCGTTGCAGGCCTACTTCGCCACCATGGCGCCGGCAGCGCGCTACAACCGCTTCACCGGCGCGAGCAGCGGGCTGTCGAACGGCGAGTTCGACCGTCTGCTGGGCGTCGGCGAGGGCGACCGTTTCGCGGTTGTTGCCGAGATGATGATCGACGGCGTGCCGGTGATCGTCGGGGAAGCGCGCTATATGTTGCATGCGGCGGCAGACTGCGTCGAGTTCGGGCTGTCGGTCGGCGATGCCTTCCGCGGGCTCGGCATCGGCTTTGCCCTGCTGTCGAACCTCGAATGCCGCGCGGCGGCGCTTGGTGCGCATCGTCTGATCGGCGACACGCTTCGCACCAATCTCGAGATGCAGGGATTGGCGCGCAAGGTCGGCTTCCGCTTCACGCGCACGCCGGACGACTGGCGCGAGTTGCGCCTTGTGAAGGATGTGCATGCTGCCGCAGACATTCCCTGCGCATCGTGGCGCGGCCGCGCCGTGGATCTGCAGGTGGAGCGCGTCGGCGCCTGACGCGCGATGATCTCGGTCCGGCAAAAATAAAGAGCCCGGCGGATGCTGGGCTCTTCGTGTCTGGTGGGCTGAACGGTGGCTAGCCGCCCGCTGCCGTCCGCAGCTTTTCGGGATGATAGGCCTCTTCCTCTTCCGGCACTTGCGGCGTCGCGGTGTGGCTCGGCGGGTTCATCCAGTTCGACAGCTTGTCGAGGTAGAGATAGATCACCGGCGTCGTGAACAGCGTCAGCGCCTGGCTGACGATCAGGCCGCCGACCATGGACCAGCCGAGCGGCTGGCGCAGCTCCGAGCCGGTGCCATGGCCCAGCATCAGCGGCACGGCGCCGAGCAGCGCGGCCATCGTCGTCATCATGATCGGACGGAAGCGCAGGATCGCGGCTTGACGGATGCTCTCCTCGCTCGACAGGCCGAGGTCGCGCTCTCCGACGATGGCGAAGTCGACCATCATGATGCCGTTCTTCTTGACGATGCCGATCAGGAGGATGATGCCGATCAGCGCGATCAGGCTGAAGTCGTAGCCGCCGAGCATCAGCGTCGCGAGCGCACCGAGCGCTGCGGACGGCAGCGTCGACAGAATGGTCAGCGGGTGGATGTAGCTCTCGTAGAGCATGCCGAGGATCAGGTACACCACGATCAGCGCCGCCACGATCAGCAGCGGAATGGTGCTCAGCGACTGCTGGAACGCCTGTGCCGTGCCCTGGAAGCGCATGGTCATGGCGCCCGGCACCTGCAGCTCGCGCTGCGCCTGCTCGATTGCCTGGGTCGCCTCGCCGAGCGCGACGCCCTGGGCGAGGTTGAAGCTGAGCGTGACCGCCGGGAACTGGCCCTGGTGGCTGACCGACAGCGGCTGTACCGGCCGCGTCGTCCAGTGCACGAAGGACGACAGCGGCACGTTCTGGCCGGTGGTCGGCGACTTGACATAGATGTTGTCGAGCGTGGCGAGATCGCCCTGCAGCTCGGGCAGCACTTCGACGATCACGCGGTAGGTGTTGGTTTGCGTGAAGTACTGGGTCACCTGCCGCTGGCCGAACGCGTCATACAGCGTGTCGTCGATCACCTGGGGCTGGATGCCGAGGCGTGACGCCTGGTCGCGGTCGATGGTCAACGTCAGCGTCGTGCCCTGGGTCTGCTGGTCGCTGGCGACGTCGCGTAGTTCCTTCAGCGTGCGCAGCTTGTCGACGATCTTCGGGGCCCAGGTGTTGAGCTCGTCGAGGTCTGGGTCCTGCACCGCGATCTGGTACTGGGTGCGAGAGATGCGGCCGCCGATACGCACATCCTGCGCGGCCTGCAGGAACAGGCGAGCACCTTCCACCGCCTCCAGCTTTGGCCGCAGCCGGGCGATGATCTGGTCGGCGCTGACGTCGCGCTCGTCACGCGGCTTCAGCGTGATGAAGAAGCGCCCGGTGTTCAGCGAGTTGCCGCCGCCGCCGCCGATCGCCATGGCGGCGCTGGCCACTGCTGGATCCTGCTGGATGATGGCGCCGAGTGCTTCCTGCTTGCGCTGCATGTCCTGGAACGAGATGTCCTGCGCTGCTTCGGACTGGCCGACGATCAGGCCGGTGTCCTGCTGCGGGAAGAAACCCTTGGGGATGATCACGAACAGCGCGATGGTCGCCGCTAGCGAGACCAGAAAGATGCCGAGCGTCACTTGCCGGAAGCGCAGGGCGAGGTCGAGGCCGCGCTTGTAGCCATTGAGCATGGCGTCGAATATCCGCTCGCTGGCGTTGAACAGGCGGCCGTGCTTCTCCTCGCCGTGGGGCTTGAGGAAGCGCGACGCCATCATCGGCGTCAGCGTCAGCGAGACGAAGGCGGAGACCGCGATGGTCATCGCCAGCACCACCGAGAATTCGCGGAACAGCCGGCCAATGATGCCGCCCATCAGCAGCAGCGGGATCAGCACCGCGACCAGCGACAGCGAGATCGAGAAAATGGTGAAGCCGATCTCGCCGGCGCCCTTGAGCGCCGCGCGCATCGGGCTCTCGCCCTCCTCGATATAGCGGGTGATGTTTTCCAGCATCACGATGGCGTCGTCGACCACGAAGCCGACCGAGATGGTCAGCGCCATCAGTGACAGGTTGTCCAGCGTGTAGCCGGCGAGCCACATCAACGCACAGGCGCCGAGCAGGGCGAGCGGCACGGTGACGCTGGGGATGATGGTCGCCCACAGGCTGCGCAGGAAGGCGAAGATCACCATGACGACGAGAGCGATGGTGATCAGCAGGGTGAATTGCACGTCGGCGACCGAGGCGCGGATGGTCTGCGTGCGGTCGCTGAGGATGTCGATCTTGATCGCGGGCGGCAGGGCGAGCTCGAGCCGTGGCAGTGCCGCCTTGATGCGGTCGACCGTCTCGATGACGTTGGCGCCCGGCTGCTTGAAGATCACCAGGAACACGCCGCGCTTGCCGTTGGCCCAGGCGGCCTGCTTCAGGTCCTCGGGTCCCGCGACCGCCTGGCCGATGTCGCGGATGCGCAGCGGCGCGCCGTTGCGGTAGGCGACGATGACGTCGTTCCAGTCCTTGGCGACGGTGAGCTGGTCGTTGGCATAAATGGTGTAGCTGCGGGTGGTGCCGTCGAGCGCGCCCTTGGGGCTGTTGACAGTGGTGACCGCGAGCTGGGCGCGGACGTCCTCCAGCGACAGGCCCTTGGTCGCGAGCTTGGCCGGATCGAGCTGGATGCGGATCGCCGGCTTCTGCTGGCCGCCGATGGTGACGAGGCCGACGCCAGGGAGCTGGCTGATCTGCTGCGAGATCTTGATCTCGATGTTGTCGTCGAGCTCGGTCAGCGGCATCGACTCCGAAGTCGCCGACAGCAGCAGGATCGGCGAATCCGCCGGGTTGACCTTGCGGTAGGTCGGCGGGTTCGGCAGGTTCTTGGGCAACTGGCCGCTGGCGGCGTTGATCGCGGCGATCACGTCGTTGGCGGCGCCGTCGATGTTGCGGTTGAGGTCGAACTGGATGGTGATCGAGGTCGAGCCGAGCGAGCTGGTCGAGGTCAGCTCGGAGACACCGGCGATCTGCGCGAACTGGTTCTCCAGCGGCTGCGCCACCGACGACGCCATGGTGTCGGGGCTGGCGCCGGGCAGGCTCGCGGACACCGAAATGGTCGGGAAGTCGATCTGCGGCAGCGGCGCCACCGGCAGTTGCGGGTAGGCGATCAGGCCGACGAACAGCACGCCCGCCATCATCAGCGAGGTGGCGATCGGCCGTTTGATGAAGGGTGCGGAGAGGCCGCCGTCGCTCATTGCTGGACACTCCGGCCGACGGTCTCGTTCGCGGCTTCGTTCACCGCGACAGTGGCGCCGTTCTGCAGCCGGTACTGCCCGGCCACCACGACGCGCTCACCGGGGGCGATGCCCTTGGTCACCACCACATTGTCGGTGTTGCCGTCACCGATCTCGACCGGGCGCAGCCGCGCCTTCTGGGTCTCGTCGACGACATAGGTGGTGAGGCCCTGCTGGCCGTGCAGGACCGCCGACTGCGGCACCACCACGACATTGTCCAGCGTATGGATCGGCACCCGCGAGACCACCGCGAGCCCCGGCCACAGCGCGTTGTCGGCGTTGGGGAAGGTGGCCTTGAGCTGGATGGTGGCGGTGGTCGGATCGACCTGGTTGTTGATCACGGTGAGCGTGCCGTCGGCGAGCTTGCGCTTGCCGTCGGCGCTGTAGGCCGACGTCGCGACGGCGCCCTTCTGCATGGCGCTGTTGATGTCGCCGATCTGGCCCTCGGGCAGGGTGAACACAACGGTGATGGGCTGCACCTGGGTGATGGTGACGATGCCGGTCTGGCTTGCGGCGTTGACGATGTTGCCCTGGTCGACGAGGCGGAAGCCGACGCGGCCGGTGATCGGCGCGCGGATGTTGGTGTAGTCGAGCTGGATCTTGGCGTTGTCGAGGGCGGCGCGGTCGGCCTGCACCAGCGCGGTGTTCTGGGCCACCGCCGCGGTCTGGGTGTCGAGCTGCTGGCGGGAGGCGAAATCCTGCTTGGCGAGGGTGGAGTAGCGCTGCAGGTCGAGCTCGGAATTGTGCAGCGTCGCCTGGTCCTGCGCCATCTTGGCGGTGGCCTGGTCGACGGCGGCCTGGTAGGGGCGCGGATCGATCTGGGCGAGCAGGTCGCCCTGCTGCACGGTCTGGCCTTCCTTGAACAGGATCTTGATGACCTCGCCGTCGACCCGGGTGCGCGCGGTGACCGTGTTGAAGGCCTGCACGGTGCCGAGCCCGCTCAGCACGACAGGGAAGCTTGTGGCCTTGGCGGTCGTGATGGTCACCGGCACGGCGGCGGAACGTGCCTTGGCGGCGTTGGATGCCTGCTCCGGCCTGCCGTACAGCCGGCCATATCCGAAATAGAGGCCCCCGCAGACCGCGAGCGTGAGGGCGACAAGAATCCAGCGTCGAGCCGTCATAAACCGTCTTTCTCGTTCAAGGCATCTGCATTTAACCAGGTGGCGCATTAAGCCTGATTGCGCTGCGATGCGAAATGGCGAACGTCGATTCTTGCAAAAATGTAATACGCTGCCGGCATTTCCGAATGTTGCTTAGGTTAAGCAAACAAACCCCTGCCAGCCTGACGCGCCATCGCGACCGCGAGATCAATTCTCCTTGAAGCCTAAACCAATAGTTGCAAGCTTCCGGATTTACTGTCTCCAGCGCAAAGTCCGGCGACCGGGTTCGAAGCGCTTCTGCGCTCGTCTTGCTGCCACACCGGGCCTACGCTAGGCAGGTCAAGCCTACCTAGTGCCCCGCATCCGAAGTTCGTGAGACATTGCAGCGCACTCCTGTACGAACTTCGGATGCTAGAGGGGCACTAGCAAATCTATGATTCTAGTGCCGCTTTTCGATCTGAAGTTCCTGAGACGAGCTTGCGGCGAGTGGTGCAGGAACTTCAGATCGGCGGCACTATATGGTCTTTCCCATGACAACCAAGCCCCGCAAGACGCCCGAGCAACTGCGCAGCCACCGCTGGTATGGCGTCCAGGACATGCGTTCGTTCGGGCATCGCTCCCGCACTGCACAGATGGGCTATCATCGCTCGGAATACGCCGGGAAGCCGGTGGTGGCGATCATCAACACCTGGAGCGACATCAACCCCTGCCACAGCCACTTCAAGCAGCGGGTGGAGGAGGTGAAGCGCGGCGTCTGGCAAGCGGGCGGCTTTCCGGTCGAGATGCCGGCGATCAGTCTGTCGGAGCCGTTCCAGAAGCCGACCACCATGCTCTACCGCAACCTGCTGGCGATGGAGACCGAGGAGCTGCTGCGGTCGTATCCGGCTGATGGCGCGGTGCTGATGGGCAGCTGCGACAAGACCACGCCGGCGCTGATCATGGGCGCGATCTCGATGAATCTGCCTGCCATTTTCGTGCCCGCCGGGCCGATGCTGCGCGGCAACTGGAACGGCTTGACGCTCGGCAGCGGCTCCGACACCTGGAAGTACTGGGCGGACCTGCGTGCCGGCAAGATCACCCAGGCCGACTGGCAGGGCGTCGAGGACGGGATCGCGCGCTCCGCTGGCCATTGCATGACCATGGGCACAGCTTCGACCATGACCAGCGCCGCGGAAGCGCTGGGACTGACGCTGCCCGGAGCGGCGTCGATTCCGGCATCCGATTCGCGCCATGGCCAGATGGCGGCGCTGTCCGGCCGCCGCATCGTCGAGATGATCTGGGAGGACCTCGCGCCGCGCGATATCCTCACGCCGGCCGCGCTCGACAACGCCATCACCACGGTGCTGGCGCTGTCGGGATCGACCAATGCGATCGTGCACCTGATCGCGCTGGCGCGCCGCGCCGGCATCGCGCTGTCCATCGATCGCTTCGACGAGCTGGCGCGCCGTGTCCCGGTGCTCGCCAACCTGCGCCCGTCGGGCAAATATCTGATGGAGGATTTCTACTATGCGGGCGGCCTGCGGGCGCTGCTGGTGCAGCTCGGCGACCTCATCGCCGGCGGGGAGCGTACGGTCAACGGCCGCACGTTGGCTGAGAACATCGCCGGCGCCGCCGTCTTCAACGACGACGTGATTCGCGGTCGCGACCAGCTGCTGGTGCCGTGTGACGGGCTCGCGGTGCTGCGCGGCAACCTCGCCCCCGACGGCGCGGTGATCAAGCCACCGGCGGCGGAAGCGCGGCTGCACCGTCATGTCGGGCGGGCCGTGGTGTTCGCGACCTACAACGACATGGCGAAACGGATCGACGATCCCGCGCTCGACATCGACGAGGACTGCGTGATCGTGCTGCAGAACGCGGGTCCCCATGGCGCGCCGGGCATGCCCGAATGGGGCCAACTGCCGATCCCGAAGAAGCTGCTGGAGAAGGGCGTCCGCGACATGGTGCGGATCTCGGACGCGCGCATGAGCGGCACGAGTTATGGCGCCTGCGTGCTGCATGTCACGCCCGAGGCTGCCGTCGGCGGACCGCTGGCGCTGGTGCGCGACGGCGACCGGATCGAACTCGACGTCGCCGCGCGCAAGCTCAATGTGCTGATCTCCGAGGCCGAGCTTGCGGCGCGCAAGGCGGCGTGGCTGCCGCCGCCGCCGAAGTTCGAGCGCGGCTACGGGCTGTTGTATCTCAAGCACGTCAGCCAGGCCGACAAGGGCTGCGATTTCGACTTTCTCGAAATTCCCTCGGAGCAGGCGCCAACGCCCGATCCCGAGATTCACTAGTGTGCTGAACGCGAAGTTCCTGTGATTTCTCGGCTGGCTCTTTCAGGAACTTCGCGTTCATAAAGCGCACTAGAATCATAAATTTGCTAGTGTCCTTATCGCTTCGCAAGTTCGTACAGAGATCGCGACAAATGTAGCGAACTTGCGAAGCGGGACACTAGCTGCACCTCTCGCGCGGTCTGAGGGGGGGGCTCGCGATGTCGGCAGGCGGATGCGGCCGGTCGTTCTCAAGCCGTTCGCCTCATGCTACAGGATGACGTCACGCCCGTAACGCATGCACACGAGGACACCACTTGGCCAAAGCCAGCCGCCCCGCGAAATGGCAGCGCGATCCCGAAGGGATGCGGCTGCGGATTCTGGCGGCCGCCAAGCGCGAATTTTCAGCCTATGGCCTCGCCGGCGCCCGCGTCGACCGCATTGCGGAGGAGGCCGGCGCCAACAAGCGGATGCTGTATTATCACGTCGGCAACAAGGAGGACCTCTATCTCACGGTTCTCGAAGGCGCCTATGAGGACATCCGTGCCGAAGAGAGGACGCTCGATCTCGAGCACCTCGATCCTCCCGAGGCGATCGAGCGGCTGATTACCTTCACCTGGAACTATTTCATCCGCAATCCCGAATTCCTGGCGCTGCTCAACACCGAGAACCTCGAGCGCGCCGCGCATCTCAAGCGCTCGACCAAGGTCAAGTCGATGCACTCGCCGTTCGTCGAGATGATCCGCACCGTGGTCAATCGCGGCGTCGAGCGCGGCGATTTCCAGGTCGCGATGGACCCGGTGCAGCTCTACATTTCCATCGCCGCGCTGTGCTTTTTTTACCTGTCGAACAGCGCGACCTTGAGCGTCATCTTCGGCCGCAACCTGTTGTCGCCGGAAGCCAAGGACGAGCGGCTTGCCCATGTCGTCGGCCTGGTGTTGGCGGCGTTGACCGGCAAGCCGGCCGCCGCCGCCGGCAAGAAGAAATCCGCCAAGGCGCGGTCGCTGGCAACTACGACCGCCTGATTTCCCTCGTCTTTCCATCAAGCCTGTCGTGCTGCGGCGCGATGTACGGGCGCGCGCTCGCGCGCCGATTTGACATTCGGCGAAGGCTGAGTAGTATTTATCCAACGAGTTAAATTCTCGCCGGATGGCGATGCAGGTGGGGAGGATTGGAATGGGCGATCGGACGGGCAGGGGCGGCATCGCCGCGCTGCTTGGCAGCGCGTGGGTGCGGCCGTTCTTCTTCCTTGCGCTTCTCATCGTCGCCTGGGATCTCTCGATCCGCATCTTCCACATTCCCGCCTATCAGGTGCCGGCGCCGCGCGACGTCGTTGTGGTGCTGTGGGAGTCGTGGCCGGAATTGCTGGAGCAGGCATGGCCGACCACCTATGCGACGCTCTGGGGCTTCGCGTTGTCGGCGCTGTTCGGCATTCCCGTCGCGATGCTGATCGCCGGCTCCAAGACGGTGGAGAGCTACGTCTATCCGCTGCTGGTGTTCTCGCAGTCGATCCCCAAGGTCGCGATCGCGCCGCTGTTCGTGGTGTGGTTCGGCTTCGGCATCTTCCCGAAGATCATCTCGGCGTTCCTGCTCGGCTTCTTCCCGGTGGTGGTGTCGGCGGTGCAGGGCTTCAAGTCGGTCGATCCCGACATGGTGGACCTCGCGCGCGCCATGCAGGGCAGCCGTTTCCACGTCTTCCGCGCGGTGAACCTGCCGCATGCGATGCCGGCGATCTTTTCCGGCCTGAAGGTGTCGGTGACGCTTGCCGTCGTCGGCGCAGTGGTCGGCGAGTTCGTCGGTGCCAATTCCGGCATCGGCTATGTGTTGCAGCGCTCGATCGGCACCTTCGATCTGCCGACCATGTTCGCCGCGCTCGTTATCCTCGCGCTGATGGGCGTCGTGCTGTTCTGGCTGGTCGACCGCATCGAGCGCCTGGTCATTCCCTGGCATGTCAGCCAGCGTAACGACCTCGTCATCGCCGCGTAGGCGGAGCACCTTAAGATCATCAAGCAACAAGCAGCATCAAGGCTGCGAGGGACTGGAGGAGAAGCAATGAAGAAGCTGATCGCGACGATCACGGTATTAGCCTGGGCGGGCCTGTCTGCTGCCACCCCGGCCTCGGCGGCCGACAAGGTCGTGCTGATGCTGAACTGGTACGTCTATGGCGAGCACGCGCCGTTCTATTACGGCAAGGAGAAGGGCATCTTCGCCGCCGAAGGCATCGACCTCGACATCCAGGAGGGGCGCGGCTCGGCGGCGACCACCCAGGCGGTGGCGGCCAAGACCGCCAACTTCGGCTACGTCGACGTGCCCACGATGATGCGCGCCGCGATCAAGGGCGCGCCGGTGATCACCACCGGGGTGCTGCTGCAGACCAGCCCGATGTCGGTGATGGGATTGGCCGACAAGAACATCCGCAAGCCCGAAGACATCAAGGGCAAGACGGTGGCGATCACGCCGGCCGACTCCATGACCCAGATCTGGCCCTTGTTCCTCAAGCGCACCGGCCTCAAGGAAGCCGATTTCAAGACGGTCGCCGGCGACGGCCAGACCAAGCTCAACGCGGTGATCAACGGCCAGGCCGACCTGCTGCTGGGCTACGTCATGGACCAGTCGATGAAGATCAAGGACGCCACCGGCAAGGACGTCTTCCCGATCAAGTTCGCCGACTACGGCATCAACATGATCTCGTCGGGGATCATCGCCAATACCGACTACGTCAAGCAGAACGGCGACCTGGTGAAGCGCTTCATGGCCGCGACCACCAAGGCGGTGGAAGCCGCCGAGAAGGACCCGAAGGCGGCGGCGCAGTCGATCCTCAATGCCAACCCCAAGGGCGGCAAGATCGAGACCCTGACCCAGGGCTTCGAGCTGACCATTCCGCTCTATCGCACGCCGGAGACCAAGGGCGAGCGTCCGTTCCGTGTCACCGACCGCAACATGACCGAGTCGGTCAGCCTGATGGTCGAGTATGGCGGCCTCGACTCCAAGGCGCTGGAGAACCCGCAGGCCTTCTACACCAACGACTACCTGCCGCCCAAGACTCCGTGATCTGAGACACTGCAAGACATCATGAACGCGACTTCATCCAAGGTTCAGTCTCGGCCCTATCTGGTGCAGCCGGAGATGCGCGGAACATCGGGAATCCGGATTTCCGGTGTTTCGAAAACCTATCGCAGCCGCGACGGCGACGTGCCGTCGCTGCGCCCGCTCGACTTCAACATCAACGACGGCGAATTCTTCGTCGTGGTGGGGCCGTCGGGCTGCGGCAAGTCCACGCTGCTGAAACTGATCTCGGGCCTGTTGCCGCCGACCACCGGCGAGGTGCTGGTGGACGGCGAGAAGGTGGTGCAGCCGCACGGCAATGTCGGCATCGTGTTCCAGAACGCGCTGCTGCTGCCGTGGCGCACCATTCTCGGCAACGTCATGCTGCCGATCGACATGAAGCGGCTGCCGCGCGACAAGTACCTGCCGCGCGCCAAGGAATTGTTGAAGATGGTCGGCCTGGAAGGCTTCGAGAAGAAGTTGCCCTGGCAGCTGTCCGGCGGCATGCAGCAGCGCGCCTCGATCTGCCGCGCGCTGGTGCACGATCCCAAGATCATGCTGATGGACGAGCCGTTCGGCGCGCTCGATGCCATGACGCGCGAGCGCATGAACGTCGAGCTGCAGCGGATCCAGAGCGAGACCCGCAAGACCGTGCTGCTGATCACCCACTCGATCCCCGAGGCCGTGTTCCTCGCTGACCGTGTGCTGGTGATGACGGAGCGGCCCGGCGCGATCGCGGCGATCTACGACGTGCCGCTGCCGCGGCCGCGCACGCTCGACATCATGGCGGATTCCCGGTTCATCGCGCTGACCCAGAAGATCCGCGGCCATTTCATGAGCCAGGGCGCGCTGGACTAAGCCACGCAAGACCTTACGACCGCCCGTCCGGTCCGACCGGACCGTGACGCGCGGCAGATGAGCAACGCAAGATGACCCTACGACTGGCCGTGCGCGACATTGCCCTGTTCGAGCGACAGGTGCGGTTCGCCAAGCCGTTCCGCTTCGGCGCGGTGACGGTCGATACCGCCCCGCAGGCGTTCGTGCGGGTGGAGATTGAGGTCGAAGGCCGCGGCACGTCGGTCGGCGCCAGCGCCGAGATGATGATGCCGAAATGGTTCGACAAGCGGCCGCAGTTGTCGCCGGCGGCGACGGTCGATGAGCTGCGTCGCTCCCTCGCCATCGCCCGCGAGCTCTATCTCGCCGGCGACGGTTTCGACACTGCGTTCGGCCTGCATGCCGCCCGCGTCGGCGACCAGCTGGCGCGTTGTGCGAAGGAGAACATCCCGTCGCTCGCCGCCGCATTTGGGCCGGCGGAGATCGACAAGGCCATTCTTGACGCTCTGCTGCGGGCGCTCGGGGCCGACTTTTTCACCGCGATGGCCGGCAATGTGGCTGCTATCGACGGCCGGCTGACGCCGGATCTTACCGCCGATGAGATCAATCGTTTCCTCGCCGGTCGTACCCCAAGCACGCAGGTCGCAATCCGGCACACCGTCGGGCTCGACGATGAGCTTCACGGTCCGCACGGTATCGGCGCGATCGCCCTGCAAAGCGGCACGCGCTACTTCAAGCTCAAGCTCGGCGGCTGGCCGGAGGCCGATGCCGAGCGGCTCGCCGCCATCGGCCGCGAGATCGACGCCGTCGGCGGCGATATCAAGGTGACCCTCGACGCCAACGAGCAGTACGCCGATCTTGCCGCGCTCGCCGACCTGATGGACAGCCTCGACCGCGACGTAACGCTGGCACCGATCGCGCGGCTGCTGCTCTATCTCGAGCAGCCGATGCCGCGCGACATCACGGCGCAAACGCCACTGGGCACGCTGGCGCGTCGCGACGTCATCATCGATGAGGCCGACGATTCCTACGGTGCGTTCGCCGCGGCGAGGGCGCTCGGCTATCGCGGTGTGTCGTCGAAGTCCTGCAAGGGCCTCTACAAGTCGATCCTCAATGCGGTGCGCGCCGCGCGCTGGAGCGCGGAGGGGCCAGCCTTCTTCGTCACCGGCGAGGACCTCACCTGCCAGGCGGGGCTTGGGGTGCAGCAGGACCTCGCGCTCGGCGCGCTGCTTGGCCTGACCCATGCCGAGCGCAACGGCCACCATTATGTCGCCGGCTTTGGCGCCGCGCCGGTCGGGGAAGCTCACACCTTCATGGCGGCGCATCCCGATCTCTACGCCGATGGCGGCGAGGGCATCCGTCTTGCGACGGCGACCGGCATGCTGTCGACCGCCTCGCTGCGGACGCCCGGCTTTGCCTCAGGCGCCCATCCCGACTGGGCCTCCCTTTCACCCCTTCAAGAAACCTCACACGACAAAAGTCTTCAGGAGCATTGAGTATGGCGACACAGCGTCTTGGCGTGATCATGAACGGCGTCACCGGCCGCATGGGCCTCAACCAGCATCTGGTCCGCTCGATTCTCGCGATCCGCGAGCAGGGCGGCGTGGTGCTGGCGAACGGCGACCGCGTGGTGCCGGACCCGATCCTGGTCGGCCGCAACGCCGACAAGATCGAGCGGCTGGCGAAGTCGCTCAATGTCGAGCGCTGGACCACCGACCTCGACCGCGCGCTGGCCGATCCCAACGACACCATTTTCTTCGACGCTGCGACGACGCAAGCGCGCCCGACCCTGCTCGCCAAGGCGATCGAGGCGGGCAAGCACATCTACTGCGAGAAGCCGATCGCGACCAATTTCGAGGAAGCGCTCAAGGTGGTGAAGCTCGCCAACGCCAAGGGCGTCAAGCACGGAACCGTGCAGGACAAGCTGTTCCTGCCCGGTCTGAAGAAGCTGCGCATGCTCCGCGACTCCGGCTTCTTCGGCCGCATGCTGTCCGTGCGCGGCGAGTTCGGCTACTGGGTGTTCGAGGGCGACTGGCAGGATGCCCAGCGGCCGTCGTGGAACTACCGCGCCGAGGACGGCGGCGGCATCATTCTCGACATGATCTGCCACTGGCGCTACGTGCTCGACAACCTGTTCGGCGAGGTCGAGAGCCTGACCTGCTTCGGCACCACCGATATTCCCGAGCGCTGGGACGAGCAGGGCAAGAAGTACAAGGCGACCGCGGACGATTCCGCCTACGCCACGTTCCGCCTCAAGGGCGGCGTGATCGCTCACATCAACATGTCCTGGGTGACGCGCGTCTACCGTGACGACCTCGTCACCTTCCAGGTCGACGGCACCAACGGCTCGGCGGTTGCCGGCCTCACCGAGTGCATGATCCAGGCGCGCCAGGCGACGCCGCGCCCGGTGTGGAACCCGGACGAGAAGCGCACCCACGACTTCTACGCCGACTGGCAGCGCGTGCCCGACAATGCCGTCTACGACAACGGCTTCAAGGAGCAGTGGGAGATGTTCATCCGCCACGTCTGCGACGGCGCGCCATACAAGTACACGCTGCTCGAAGGCGCCAAGGGCGTGCAACTCGTCGAGTGCGCGCTGCAGAGCTGGCGCGAGCGCCGCTGGGTGGACGTGCCGGAAATCAAGGCCTGAGGGAGGATGCGATGAACAAGCATGCGGCCTCGCTGACGGGGCTCTCGCTGCAACTGCCGCGCGCCGACGGCGCGCTGGAGACCTACCATCCGTCGTCGCCGCGCGCATTCCCGACGCGCCTCGAAGGCACGCTGAACCGTGTGGTCTACTCGGCGGCGCATGTCGTCGCCGATCCCCGCGCCGACAATGATCCGTGGCTGACGGCGGCGATCGACTGGGACCGCACCATCGCGTTCCGCGAGCATGTCTGGAACCTCGGCCTCGGCGTTGCCGAAGCGATGGACACGGCCCAGCGCGGCATGGGGCTGGACTGGCCGACCTCGCTCGAGCTGATCCGCCGCTCGGTGGCGGCGGCGAAACCGCGTGGGGCGCTGGTGGCGTCCGGCGCCGGCACCGACCATCTCGCGCCGGAGGATGCCAGGTCGATCGACGACGTCATCCGCGCCTATGAAGAGCAGGTCGGCGCGGTCGAGGCTGCGGGCGGTCGCATCATTCTGATGGCGTCGCGGGCGCTCGCCCGCATCGGCCGCAATGCCGACGATTACCGCCGGGTTTACGACCGCATCCTGTCGCAGGTGCGCGAGCCGGTGATCATCCACTGGCTCGGCGACATGTTCGATCCGGCGCTCAAGGGCTACTGGGGCACGGAGGATCTCGACGCGGCGATGGATACCGCCGTCGGCATCATCAATGCCAATGTGGCCAAGGTCGATGGCGTCAAGATCTCGCTGCTCGACAAGCAGCGCGAGATCGACATGCGCCGCCGCCTCGACAAGCGCGTCAAGATGTACACCGGCGATGACTTCAATTACGCCGAGCTGATCGCCGGCGACGAGCAGGGCTTTTCCCATGCGCTGCTCGGCATCTTCGACGCCATCGCGCCGGCGGCGTCCTACGCGGTGTCGCGGCTTGCCGCCGGCGACCTCGCCACGTTCCATGACGTGCTGGGGCCGACGGTGCCGCTGTCGCGCCACATCTTCAAGGCGCCGACCCGGTTCTACAAGACCGGCGTGGTGTTCATGGCCTATCTCAACGGTCATCAGGACCACTTCACCATGGTCGGCGGGCAGGAGAGCGCACGCTCCACCGTGCATCTCGCCGAGATCTTTCGCCTCGCCGACAAGGCCGGTCTGCTCGCCGATCCGGCGCGCGCGACCGCCCGCATGAAGGCGGTGCTGGCAACACGGGGCATTGACGGCTGACATGCGCGACTTTTCCAGGGATCATCGGTGGCTGTCGCTGAACACGGCGACAGTCCGCCAGCAGGGCGACCTCGTCCAGATTGTCGATGCCTGTGCCCGCATGGGCATCCGCGCCATCGACCCCTGGCGCGACCAGGTGGCGGCGATCGGCATCGAGCGGGCGGTGAAGGCGGTGCGTGACGCCGGGCTCGAACTGTCCGGCTACTGCCGCGGCGGCATGTTTCCGGCGGATGACGCCCACCGCCAGGCGATGCGCGACGACAACCGCCGTGCGGTCGATGAAGCCAAGGCGCTCGGTGCGCCCTGCATCGTGCTGGTGGTCGGCGGCCTGCCGCAGTATTCGCGACCGGGCAGTGCGCCGTCCAAGGACATCGCCGGCGCCCGGCGGCAGGTCGAGGATGCCATCGCGGAGCTGCTGGAGTACGCCCGTTCGGTCGGCATGCCGCTGGCGATCGAGCCGCTGCACCCCGCCTATGCCGCCGACCGCGCCTGCGTCAACACCACCAAGCACGCGCTCGATATCTGCGATAAGCTTGATCCGGAAACGTCGGGCATGCTCGGCGTCGCCCTCGATGTCTATCACATCTGGTGGGACCCGGAGGTGATGGCGCAGATCAAGCGCGCCGGCAAGAAACGCCTGCACGCGTTCCATGTCTGCGACTGGATGGTGCCGACCAAGGACATCCTCAACGACCGCGGCATGATGGGCGACGGCGCCATCGACATTCCATCCCTGCGCGCGGCGGTCGAGGCCGAAGGCTTCGACGGCTATTCGGAGATCGAGATCTTCTCCCACGATTGGTGGGCGAAGCCGATGGACGAGGTGCTCAGGACCTGCATCGAGCGGCATCGCACGGTGGTGTAGGTCGCGTACCGAGATGATCTGCAATAGCGCCAGGCGAGAATGTTCGTCGGGCGTTTTGCTTTCGGCCTTTCCGTCTTCCTCTGTCGTGGCCGGGCTTGTCCCGGCCACCCCGCTTAGGGACGCAGTGCCTTCCTGATCGGGGTCGCCGGGAGACCTTAGTCCTAGCGATCCGTTAAAGACGGATCGCGCTGCCCGGCGACGGCAAACACTAAGATCGGTGGTTGCTTTTCCCGTCAGGCCCTCAGGGGGACGGATCACGTCGATCGAGCCCACGGGGCCGACGGCGACCCCGATACCGGCGCCAGCCGCCCCGGACGGCATGCCTGCCAGTTCCCTCGGCAATATTGATGTCTCCCGGCGACAATGGTTAAGTCGGCCGACTGCGGTGCACAATGCCGCGCGGGCCGGCCGATCCGGCCCGACAACAACGGATGTCGGGAGACCAATCATGACAGCAGCATCGATCGTCGGCTGGGCGCACACGCCGTTCGGCAAGCTTGAGGCCGAGACTGTGGAAAGCCTGATCGTGCGGGTGGCGACCGACGCGCTGGCAGATGCCGGCGTCGCGCCGGGCGATGTCGACGAGATCGTGCTCGGCCACTTCAACGCCGGTTTCTCGCCTCAGGACTTCACCGCGTCGCTGGTGCTGCAGGCCGATCCGGCGCTGCGCTTCAAGCCGGCGGTGCGGGTGGAGAACGCCTGTGCCACCGGTTCGGCGGCGGTGCATCAGGCCATCAAGACCATCCGCTCCGGCGCGGCCAGGACCGTGCTGGTGGTGGGCGTCGAGCAGATGACCAAGACGCCGGGGCCGGAGATCGGCCGCAACCTGCTGCGCGCCTCGTACCTCCCCGAGGACGGCGAGACCAAGGGTGGCTTTGCCGGCGTGTTCGGCAAAATCGCCGAGCAGTATTTCCAGCGCTACGGCGACCAGTCTGACGCGCTGGCGCTGATCGCCGCGAAGAACCACAAGAACGGCGTTGCCAACCCCTACGCCCAGATGCGCAAGGACCTCGGCTTCGAGTACTGCCGCTCCGAAGGCGACAAGAATCCCTTCGTTGCGGGCCCCCTCAAGCGCACCGATTGCTCGCTGGTGTCCGACGGCGCCGCGGCGCTGGTGCTGGCCGACGCCGAGACCGCGAAGGGCATGCGCCGCGCGGTCGCGATCCGCGCGGTCGCCCATGCCCAGGACTTCCTGCCGTTGTCCAAGCGCAACATCGTCGATTTCGAGGGCTGCTCGGTGGCCTGGGGGCGGGCGCTGGAGGCGGCCGGCATCACCCTGGCCGACCTGTCGTTCGTCGAGACCCACGACTGCTTCACCATTGCCGAGCTGATCGAATACGAGGCGATGGGCCTGGTGCCGAAGGGCCAGGGCGCCCGCGCCATCAAGGAAGGCTGGACGTATATCGGCGGCAAGCTGCCGGTGAACGCGTCCGGCGGCCTCAAGGCCAAGGGCCATCCGATCGGCGCCACCGGCGTGTCGATGCATGTCATGAGCGCGATGCAGCTCGCCGGCGAGGCCCCGGAGGGCATGCAGCTCAAGAGCCCCAAGCTCGCCGGCATCTTCAACATGGGCGGCGCGGCGGTCGCCAACTACGTCTCGATCCTCGAGCCGACGCGCTGACATGAACATCGCCGAGTGGCTGGCGGCGAGCGCCCGGCTGGTGCCGGCCGCTCCCGCGCTGCTCAGCGGGACCAAGGTCGAGGCCGACTATGCCACCTTCGCGCGGCGCGCGGCGGCGATCGCCGCCAACCTCGCCGCGCAGGGGCTTGCGCCCGGCGACCGCGTCGCGCTGTTCCTCTTCAATTCGACCGACTACCTCGAATGCCTCTACGGCATCTGGTGGGCGGGCGCGGTGGCGATCCCCATCAACGCCAAGCTGCATGCCCGGGAAGCCGCCTGGATCTGCAGCAACGCGCAGGCGAAGCTTGCCTTTGTCGATGCAGAGACCGGACCGATGCTGGAGGCGGCGCGAGCCGATCTGCCCGCCGGCCTGCCGCTGATCACTGTCGGCAGCGAGGCCTACACCGCCTTGCGACAATCCGCATCGTTGGCATCGCCGGTCGCACGCGAGACCGACGACCTCGCCTGGCTGTTCTACACCTCCGGCACCACCGGGCGGCCGAAGGGCGTGATGCTCAGCAACGGCAATCTCTTGTCGGCGTCGCTGTGCTATCTCGCCGACGTCGACGAGGTGAGTCCTGAGGACGTCGCGCTCTATGCCGCGCCGATGTCCCATGGCGCCGGGCTCTACAATTTCATCCATGTGCGCCGGGGCTGTCGTCATGTGGTGCCGGTGTCAGGCGGCTTCGATGCCGACGAGGTGCTGACGCTGGCGCGCGAGCTCACATCGGTGTCGATGTTCGCCGCGCCCACCATGGTCAAGCGGCTGGTCGCGGCCGCGCGCGTGCGTGGCGAGACCGGGGAGGGCATCAAGACCATCGTCTATGGCGGCGGCCCGATGTACCTCGAGGACATCAAGGAGGCGATGGCGGTGATGGGCCAGCGCTTCGTGCAGATCTACGGCCAGGGCGAGTCGCCGATGACCATCACCGCGCTGTCGCGGGCGCGCCATGCGGAGACGGATCACCCGCGCTATCTCGACCGCCTGCGCTCGGTCGGCGCCGCGCACAGCGCGGTCTGCGTGCGCATCACCGGCGCGGACGGCGCGGTGCTGCCGCCGGACGCCGTCGGCGAGATCGAGGTCAAGGGCCCGCCGGTGATGCTGGGCTACTGGAACAATCCGAAGGCGACAGCCGAGACGCTGGTCGACGGCTGGCTGCGCACCGGCGATGTCGGCCGGCTCGACGCCGACGGCTTCCTGACGCTGTCGGACCGCTCCAAGGACGTGATCATTTCCGGCGGCACCAACATCTATCCGCGCGAGGTCGAGGAGGTGCTGCTGGCGCATCCGTCGGTGGCGGAGGTCTCGGTGATCGGCGTGCCCGATCCGGAGTGGGGCGAGAACGTCGTCGCCTATCTCGTGCTCGCGCAAGGCGCGTCGCTCGATCCGGCGGCGCTCGACACGCACTGCCTCGCCAACATCGCCCGCTTCAAGCGGCCGAAGAGCTATGTCGCGCTCGCCGAATTGCCCAAGAACAATTACGGCAAGGTGCTGAAGACGGCGTTGCGGGAGATGGCGGCGCGACCGGGGTGAGGGGCGGTCCGGGCGGAGGAGTGTGCCGGAATGGTGACTAAAATCCTCAAGCTCGCCGACGACAATGGGCGCGTGCAAATCGTCATCGCCTCTGATCGGATGCAGCTTCAGTTGCTGTCGACGTGGATTGAGCGTGCCGGTCTTCGTGACGAGGCTGACGTGCAAAGCGAATTTCGAATGCGCGAGCTTGAAGGGGTGAGGTTCTGTGACGGTTTGCATGACGTCACATTTCGTCGTTCGGATATGTCGGATATTGAATTGAGTGGCGCTGGCGTTTTTGTTCGACTTACCTCGCGGGATGCCGAAAGGTATGTGGCGCTGATCAATCAGTTGGTTTGTACAGGGCGAGGCCATCAGTATCTCGATCCGGAAAACGTGTGTTCCGCGGTCGAACTGGTCATTTCGCTGGGTGAGTTTCCCGAGTAAGTGGCAGGTTTGTGATCTGCGGTTGCCGGCGTTGTTCTTGGGCAACTCGGCGGGCGAGTCATAGCTCTCCCGCCACTTGAAGCGAGCGCGAGGCCTGCGACGTCATCACATGCCGAACTGCGTCCGTCGGGAGATCGCAAGTCGGATTAATCCGACTTGCGACACAGCATGGCGGACCGGAATGATGATGATTCATTTGTTTCAAACGTACGTTTGAAATCTTGAATTCCATTCCAAAGTGCGAACGACACGTCGCCCCGCGCTAAGTCTCCACGATTGCAATCGTTTGCCCCTCGGCGACCATGTCGTCGACGCCGACCAGCACCGACTTGATTGTACCGGCCGCTGTCGCTGCAACCGGGATTTCCATTTTCATGGCCTCCACCAGCGCGATGTCGTCGCCTGCCGCGACGCTTTCGCCGGCTTTCATCAGCAGATCGCAGATGCGACCTGCGACTTCTGTCGTGATCTTGATGTCTCCCACGTCACCTCCCTGGACCAACATGGCTGTCTTGCGTGCAGACGCTGGCAAGTTTGCCGCTCCGGCGCCTTTGCCGGTTGTCGCCCGAGATTGCCTGAGGTAGCGTATCGCACAAGTGGAATTTCATTCCGCACAGCGAAATTAAGAGGGAGTGAGCATGCGACATCCAGCAAGTCTCGGGAACGCCCATCTGGTCACGCGTGTGTGGGGGGCGGCCTGATGGGACGTCGATCTGAACGCCTGGGCCGCCACGGCCATGTCGCTGTCGACGGCACCGTGGAAAACGACGTGATCCAGGTGGTGTCGCGTGCGTTCGACGTGATGCGCTGCTTCGAGGGCTATGAAGCAAGGCTCGGCAATCTCGAGATCGCCAATCGTTGCCGTCTGCCGCGTTCCACCGTCTCGCGCTTGACCCACACGCTGACCCGCATGGGCCAGCTGGTCTACCTGCCGCAGGATCAGAAGTACCGGCTCGGGCCGGGCGCCATCGCCATGGGCTCGCAGATGATGCGCGGGCTGCGTTTCCGCGCCCTGGTGCGGATGCGCATGCAGGAGGTCGCGGAGCGCATTCCCGGCACCATTGGCCTCGTCGCGCCGGATCGCTTCCACATGGTCTATCTCGAATACGCCCGCGCCTATGATGCGGTCGGCCTGCAGTCGACCACCGGCAGTCGCATCGAGATCGCGCGCACCGCGGCGGGCCACGCTTATACGGCGGCGCTGCATCCCGACGCGTATGCGGCGCTGATGGCGGACATGGAGCGCGAGATTCCCCAGGAGGCCAAGCTGCTGCAGCCGCGGATCGAGGCCAACCGCCGCTCGCTGCGCGACAACGGCTACGTGATTTCGTGCGGGCTGTGGAACCCGCATATCAACGGCATCTCCGTTCCGATCTGGTCGCCGCAATATCGCGACTTCCTGGTGATCACGGTCGGCCTGCTGGCCGGCATGTATGACGAGGCGCGGATGCGGGTCGAGGTCGCGCCGGAACTGTTGAAGCTGTCGCGGGCGGTAATCGGCATGTCCGACAGCGTCGAGGATAATCCCTTTGTGGAGACTCCGTCGGCGCGTCCGATCCGAAAGGGGCCATCGATCGTCGCCGGCGTCAGGGAGATGCGGAATGAACTGGAAGCCGGAGCTGGACGAGCTGACGCGGCGGCAAGCCTTCGCGCAGCAGATGGGCGGCGCCGAGAAAGTCAGGCGGCAACATGATGCCGGGCGCCTGACGGTCCGCGAGCGGATCGACGGGCTGCTCGATGCCGGCAGCTTCCACGAGATCGGCGGCATTGCCGGCAATGGTGAGTACGACGACAACGGTGACCTGATCGGCCTGACCCCGGCGAACTGCGTGTTCGGCCGGGGCAGGGTCGACGGTCGTCCCGTCGTCGTGGTCGGCGACGACTTCACCGTGCGCGGCGGTTCGGCCGACGCCTCGCTGCCGCACAAGCCGCTGATGGCGGAGACGATGGCGGCGGATTTCCGCCTGCCCATCATCCGCGTCATCGAAGGCTCCGGCGGCGGCGGTTCGGTCAAGACCATCGAGACGCGGGGCGCGGCGAACCTGCCCGGCGGTATCGGCGGCACCATGGGGTTCTACTTCACCACCACCAACCTCTCGCGGGTGCCGGTGGTCGGTCTCGGGCTTGGCTCGGTCGCCGGCCTCGGCGCGGCGCGGCTCGCGTCCAGCCACTACTCGGTGATGACCAAGGCGTCGGCGATGTTCGTGGCCGGTCCGCCGGTGGTGGCGCGGCTCGGCGAAAAGCTCGACAAGCAGGAGCTCGGCGGCTGGGAGATCCAGACCCGCAGCGGCGCGGTCGATCATGCGGTGGATACGGAAGAGGAGGCATTCGCCTGCGCGCGGCGCTTCCTGTCCTATCTGCCGTCATCGGTCCACGAGCTGCCGCCGACGATTGCCTGCGACGACGATCCCGAGCGCGCCGACGAGAGCCTGTTGAAAGCCGTGCCGCGCAATCGCCGGCAGGTCTACAAGATGCGGCCGATTATCGACAGCGTGGTCGACCGGGGCTCGTTCTTCGAGATGGGACAGAATTTCGGGCGCTCCATCATCACCGGTCTCGCCCGGCTCGACGGCCGCGCGGTGGCGTTGATGGCGAGCGATCCCTATCACTACGCCGGTGCCTGGACCGCGGAAGCGTGCCAGAAGATCGTGCGCTTCGTCGATCTCGCCGAAACCTTCCATCTGCCGGTGATCTATCTCGCCGACTGTCCTGGCTTCCTGATCGGGCTGGAGGCGGAGCGGGCGGCGACCATCCGTCATGGTGTGCGCACCATGGCGGCGATGAACCAGACCCGCACGCCGTGGTGCACGGTGATCATCCGCAACGCCTTCGGCGTTGCGGGCGCCGCCAATCAGCCGGCGGGCCGGCTGTCGCTGCGCTACGCCTGGCCGTCGGGCTATTGGGGATCGCTGCCGCTCGAGGGCGGCATCGAGGCGGCCTATCGCGCCGAGATCGATGAAGCCGACGACCCGCAGGCCAAACTCGCCGAGATCGAGGCGCGTCTCAACAAGCTGCGCTCGCCATTTCGCACGGCTGAAAAGTTCTGGGTCGAGGAGATCATCGATCCCCGCAAAACACGATCACTGCTGTGCGATTTCGCGCGCCTGGCGGAGCCGGTGCGCACACCGGGCCCGGTTACGATGGCGATCCGGCCCTGATTTCACAGCGCCGCGCAAGCTGCAGGTCTCAGCGCGCGTCCTCGATCAGCATCGCCGATCCCTTTTCCGCGATCATCGCGGTCGGCGTGTTGGTGTTGCCGGAGGTGATGGTCGGCATCACGGAAGCATCGATCACCCGCAGACCGTCGAGGCCGATCACGCGCAGCCGCTCGTCCACCACCGCCGCGGCATCATCCGTGCGGCCCATCTTCGCGGTGCCAACCGGATGGAAGATGGTGGTGCCGATATCGCCGGCCGCTTTCGCCAGCGACGCGTCGTCATCGCCGACCTTGGCGCCGGGCAGGTATTCGTCGGGCCGGTAGGGCGCGAGCGCCGCCTGCTTCATCAGCCGCCGCGTCACCCGGATCGCGTCCGCCGCCACCTGGCGGTCGTCGGCGGTGGCGAGATAATTTGGCGCGATGATCGGCGGCGTTTCCGGCTTGGCGTCGCGCAGGCGGATGGCGCCGCGCGAGGACGGGCGCAGGTTGCAGGCAGCAACAGTGATCGCCGGGAAACGGTGCAGCGGCTCTCCGAACTTGTCGAGCGACAGCGGCTGCACGTGGAACTGGATGTTGGCGCGCTCCTGGTGCGGATCGGAGCGGGTGAAGATGCCGAGCTGCGAGGGCGCCATGGTCAAAGGTCCGCGCCGGCGCAGCAGGTAGTCGAGCCCCATCAGGCCACGGCGCGGCAGCGAATAGTAGGTCTCGTTGAGGGTGCGGATGCCGCTGACCTTGTAGATCGCACGCTGCTGCAGATGGTCCTGCAGGTTGCGGCCGACGCCGTCGCGTTCGAGCACGGTGTCGATGCCGAGCGGCGCCAGCCATTCCCGCGGGCCGATGCCGGAGCGGTGCAGCACCTGCACCGAGCCGATCGAGCCCGAGCAGAGGATGACCTCGCCACGCGCCCGCGCCTCGATGGTCTCGCCATTCTGAATGAAGCGTACGCCGACGGCGCGGCCGTTCTCCACAATCAGGCGATCAGCCAGCACGTTGGTCTCGAGCCGCAGGTTCGGGCGGGTCAGCGCGGGTTTCAGGAAGCCGCGCGCCGACGACCAGCGCCGGCCGCGCTTCTGGTTGACATGGAAGTAGCCGATGCCCTCGTTGTCGCCGGTGTTGAAGTCCGCGGTGCGTGGAATGCCCATCTGCGCGGCGGCATCGGCGACCGCGTCCAGCACGTCCCATGACAGCCGCGGCGGCTCGATGCGCCAGCCGCCACCGACGCCGTGGATGGCGCTGGCGCCGAGGAAGTGATCCTCCAGCCGCTTGAATGCCGGCAGCACGTCGTCCCAGCCCCAGCCGGTGAGGCCGAGCTGGCGCCAGTGGTCATAGTCGGCGGCCTGGCCGCGCATCGAGATCATGGCGTTGATGGCGGACGAGCCGCCGATCACCTTGCCGCGGGGGTAGGCCAGCGCCCGGCCGTTGAGGCCGGCTTCCGGCTCGGTGCGGAACATCCAGTCTGAGCGCGGATTGCCGATGGCAAAGAGATAGCCGACCGGGATGTGAAACCAGATCCAGTTGTCGCGCCCGCCGGCCTCCAGAATCAGCACCCGCCGGCGCGGGTCGGCGGACAGGCGGTTGGCCACGATGCAGCCCGCCGTGCCGGCGCCCACCACGATGTAGTCGAAATCCCCCTCGAGCCGCCTGGTCATTCCGCCCCGTCACAGTTCATCTGATTGTCATGGTTTTTAGAGCATTTTTCCCCGTTCCGGGGAACGTGCGGAAAAGCCATATCCGTTGTGCGAAATGCCCGTGTTTGGGGCGATTCGACCAATGGGCTGACCGCTTTTGCCGCATCGCGGATATTGGGTTGGGCCACCCGCCCATGGTAGGTTGGGCGGATCGGAATGTGCGCTGCCGCATCGGCGGCGCCGTGTTGTGGTTTTGGTAGGACGTCGTCATGCCCATCGTCAATCGGATCGCCGAATTTCACCCCGACATCACGTCCTGGCGGCGGGACCTGCATGCCCATCCCGAGCTGATGTACGACGTGCACCGCACGGCGGCGTTCGTGGCGGAGCGGCTGAAGGAGTTCGGCTGCGACGAGGTGGTCACCGGGCTCGGCAGGACCGGCGTGGTCGGCGTCATCAAGGGCCGCAAGCCGGCCGACGGCCGCAACGTCAAGACCATCGGTCTGCGCGCCGACATGGACGCGCTGCCTGTCCAGGAGGAGACCGGCGTTGCCTACCAGTCGACCGTTCCCGGCAAGATGCACGCCTGCGGCCATGACGGCCACACCGCGATGCTGCTGGGCGCGGCGCGCTATCTCGCCGAGACGCGCAATTTCGCTGGCGATGCGGTGGTGATCTTCCAGCCGGCGGAGGAGGGCGGCGCGGGCGCCGCGGCCATGATCAAGGACGGCCTGATGGACCGCTTCGCCATCGATCAGGTCTACGGCATGCACAACATTCCCGGGATGGCGGTCGGCAGCTTCGCGATCCGCCAGGGGCCGCTGATGGCCTCGATGGACAAGCTTGCCATCAGGGTGGAAGGCAAGGGCAGCCACGCGGCGATGCCGCACAAGGGCATCGATCCGATCCTCGCCGGCGCGCAGCTCGTCACCGCGCTGCAGAGCATCGTCTCGCGCAGCGTCGATCCCTTGGAGTCGGCGGTGATCTCGATCTGCAGCTTCCACGCCGGCCACACCACCAACGTCATCCCCCAGGCCGCGGAGATGCTGGGCACGGTGCGGGTGCTGAAGCCGAAGATGCGTGACCTCGTGCAGCAGCGAGTGCAGGAGGTGGTGGCGGGCGTGGCGCAGGCCACCGGCACCACCATCGAGCTCGACTACAACCGCGGTTATCCGGTGCTAGTCAACCATCCGGACCAGACCGACATCGCGCTGAAGACGGCGGCTGAAATCGCGGGTGAGGCCAATGTCAGCGCCAATGCCGTGCCGATCATGGGCGCGGAGGATTTCGCCTACATGCTGGAGGCGCGTCCCGGCGCCTTCATCTTCATGGGCAACGGCGACAGCGCCGGCCTGCATCATCCCGCCTACAACTTCAACGACGAGGCGATCGTCCACGGCTCGTCCTACTGGGTGAAGCTGGTGGAAGGCACGCTGCCGGCGTGATCGCGCGCCCTAGAGACGGGGAGGCCGCGCGGGATGGACGCGCGGCCGGACCGGGTACAGGGATGATGCGAAGGGGATGCGGTGCTGTGCCCGGCGTGAATCCTAAGCATTTGTTTTCAAATAAATAAATTGATCGTGGAAAAGCCGGATTGACTCCGGCGTCCAGCTTTGCTTGACTAGAACATATCATGAACGATATGGCGTGGCCGTTCGTTCAGATGGACATGATCCACACCGAAGTCTTTGGGAGCGGCGCATGAGTGGCGCGCGCATGACCACGCTTGCGTCCTTGCGGGGAGCGATCGAGCGCCTGGAAGCGGGCGACGCGCGCCATGCGCAGCCGCGTGTGGCGCTCGGCCATCGCGCGGCGGACGCGACGCTGCAGGGCGGTCTCGCGTGCGGTGCGCTGCATGAGGTGTTTGCCGAGGAAAGCCGGCAGGCGGCCCCGGCTACGGCGTTCATTGCCGGGCTCGCCTGGCGCGGTGCCGCGTCACGCCCGCTGTTGTGGGTGCGGCAGGATTTCGGCGCGCAGGAAACCGGCGCGCTGTCGATGAGCGGGCTCGTCGAGCTCGGGCTCGATCCGCGGCGGATCGTGGTGGTGCAGGCCGCCGACATCGACATGGGGCTGCGCGTCACCGCGGATGCGCTCGCCTGCCGCGCGCTCGGGGCCGTGGTGCTCGACGTGTGGGGCGGCGCGCGCCAGTTCGACAGCGTCGCCAGCCGCAAGCTGACGCTGGCGGCGCAGGCCTCGGGTGTCACCTGCCTGGTGCTGCGGGCGTCCGCAGCACCGGTGGTGAGCACCGCCGAGACCAGATGGATCGTTCGCTCGGCGCCATCACGGCAGAGCGGGCCCTGGAGCGCCTTCGGCGCGCCGTTGCTCGACGTCTCCCTTGTTCGCAATCGTCATGGCCAGACCGGCCAGTGGATCATGGAATGGATGTGTGATGAGTGCCTTTTCCGTGAACCGTCGGCGCATCCTCAGCCTGCGGCTGCCGCGCCTTCCCGTCGATCGCATGCGACGCCGGCTGTCGCGCACCGCCGCGCCGGCTGACGCCGCGGCCCGACCGGCGTCCTCCAGCGCGGCGTCGTCCGCGCCCTGGGTGGTGGTCGGTAAGCAGAACAACGCGCTGGTGATCACCGCGCTCGACGATGTCGCGGTGGCGAGCGGGCTCGAGGTCGGGCTGCCGCTGGCCAATGCCCGCGCCATCTGCCCCGACCTGCAGGTGTTCGATGCGGATGATGCCGCCGATGCGGAGGCGCTCGGCGCGATCGCCGACTGGTGCGACCGTTTCACACCACTGGTGGCACTTGATCCGCCGCACGGATTGCTGCTCGACGTCACCGGCTGCGCCCACCTGTTTGGCGGCGAGGCCGCGCTGATCGGCACGCTGTGTCGCGCACTGGACCGCCAGGGCTTTGTGGTCAATGCGGCGATCGCCGGCACACCGGCCTGCGCCCGCGCCGTGGCGCTGGCGGGGCGTGGCGGCGTGGTGGCGCCGGGCGAGGAGGCCGCCGCCGTGCATTCCCTGCCGGTGTTCACGCTCGGCGCGGAGGACGCGGTGACGCGCGGGCTGCGCCGCGCCGGGCTCAAGACCATCGGCGAGGTGGCGGCGCGTGCGCCGCACGAGATCACCGCCCGTTTCGGCGCGGCCTTCACAGCGGCCCTGCAGCAGGCGCTGGGACGCAGTGACGCGCCGATCTCGCCGCGCAAGCCGCTGCCCGACTACATGGCGGAGAAGCGCTTTCCCGAACCGGTGGCGTCCGACCTTGCGATCACCGCGACGCTGGATGCGCTCGCGCGGATGCTGATGACCACCATGGAGCGCCATGGCAAGGGCGCGCGGCGTCTCGCTGCCGACTTCTTCCGCACCGACGGCGTCGTGCGTACCCTTGCGGTGGAAGCCGGCCGGCCGGTGACGCGGACGGCGGTGGTCGAGCGGCTGTTCCGCGAGCGGCTCGCCGCGCTCGCCGATCCGCTCGATCCCGGCTTCGGCTTTGACCTGATCCGCCTGTCGGCGAGCCATGTCGAGACCGTGGTGCAGGAGCAGCGCGATCTCGACGCCCATGCCCATGACGCGGACGAATTGTCGGCGCTGATCGACCGCATCGCGGCGCGCATCGGCGGCCGCCGTGTCCTCGTGCACCTGCCGCAGGACACCCACATTCCCGAGCGTGCGGAGATCGCCGTGCCGGCGCAGCATCGGCTGGCGGCGGCGACGGCGACATCGTGGCCGGCGCGCGCGGTGGCCGAGCCGCCACTGCGGCCGCTGCGGCTGTTCGAGACACCCGAGCCGATCGAGGCGATCGCCGAGGTGCCGGACGGGCCGCCGGCACGCTTCAAGTGGCGCCGCGCCACCCATGCGGTGGTGCATGTCGAGGGCCCCGAGCGCGTCGCGATGGAGTGGTGGCGGCAGGACGAGGCGCTGCCGACGCGGGACTATTTTCGTGTCGAGGACGCCTCCGGCCTGCGCTTCTGGCTCTACCGTGATGGCTTGTATGGCGAGATGCAGGATGCCGAAGGCAAGCCGGTGGCGCCGAAATGGTTCATGCACGGGCTGTTCGCATGACCGCGCCCGTTTACGCCGAGATCGGCATCACCACCAACTTCTCGTTTCTGCACGGCGGTTCGCATCCGCAGGAATATGTCCGCCAGGCGAGTGCGCTGCGGTTGCCGGTGATCGGCCTTGCCGACCACAATACGCTCGCCGGCGTGGTGCGGGCCTACAGCGAGCTCGGTGACGACAAGCTCGTCGACAAGCCGAAGCTTCTGGTCGGAACGCGGCTCGTGTTCATGGACGGCACGCCCGACATCCTGGTCTATCCGCGCGACCGCGCCGCCTATGGCCGGCTGTGCCGGCTGCTCAGCCGCGGCAAGCTCGCCGCCGAGAAGGGGGAATGTCATCTGACGCTGGGGGATCTGCTGGATTTCGCCGAGGGACAGCTGCTGGTGCTGTCGTTGGCGCATCGCTTCGACACTGTCGCAGTGCTTACGCTGCTGGAAACGCTGCAGCACAGCGACGCCGACGGCGTCTGGCTCGCGGCGAGCCTGTTGTACCGCGGCGACGACCGGCGGCGGCTAGCGCGGCTGCAGCGCATCGCCACGACCGCGCGCGTGCCGCCGCTCGCCACCAACGAGGTGCTGTACCACGATCCCGCCCGCCGCCCGCTGCAGGACGTGCTGACCTGCGTGCGCGAGAAGACCACCATCGAGGCGGTCGGCCGGCGGCTCGCGGCCAATGCCGAGCGGCACCTCAAGCCGGCGGCGGAAATGGCGCGCCTGTTCCGCGATCTGCCGGAGGCGATCGCGGAGACCATGCGCTTCGCCGACCGCATCACCTTCTCGCTGGCCGAGCTGAAGTACCAGTATCCCGACGAGCCGGTGCCGCCGGGCAAGACGGCGCAGCAGCATCTCGAAGATTTGGTGCGGGAGGGCATCGCGCAGCGCTATCCCGACGGGATCGGCGCCAAGCTGCAGAAGACCATCGACAAGGAGCTGTCGCTGATCGCAGCCCTCGACTATGCGCATTACTTTCTGACCGTGCACGATATCGTGCGTTACGCGCGCTCACAAGACATCCTGTGTCAGGGGCGGGGCTCGGCGGCCAACTCGGCCGTCTGCTATGTGCTCGGCATCACCTCGGTCGATCCGACCGAGGTCGAGCTGTTGTTCGAGCGCTTCCTGTCCCAGGAACGCCGCGAGCCGCCGGACATCGACGTCGACTTCGAGCATTCGCGGCGCGAGGAGGTGATGCAGTATGTCTTCAATCGTTACGGCCGCCACCGCGCTGCGATCGTCGCCACCGTCATCCACTACCGTCCGCGCAGCGCCATCCGCGACGTCGGCAAGGCGCTCGGCCTGACCGAGGATGTCACCGCGGCGCTCGCCGACACGGTGTGGGGCAGCTGGGGCGACGGTCTCAGCGACATGCAGATCAAGCAGGCCGGGCTCGATCCGTCCAATGGTATGGTCCGCCGCGCCGTCGAACTCGCCGGCGAGCTGATCACCTTTCCGCGCCACCTGTCGCAGCATGTCGGCGGATTCGTGCTGACCCAGGACCGGCTCGACACCTACGTGCCGATCGGCAACGCCGCCATGGACGAGCGTACCTTCATCGAGTGGGACAAGGACGACATCGATACGCTGAACATGATGAAAGTCGACGTGCTGGCGCTCGGCATGCTGACCTGCATCCGCAAGTGCTTCGATCTGGTCGCGGACCATAAGGGGCAGCGTTATGTGCTGGCGGATATCAAGTCGCAGGACGATGACGAAGTCTACGCCATGCTGCAAAGGGGCGAATCCCTGGGCGTATTCCAGGTCGAGAGCCGCGCCCAGATGAACATGCTGCCGCGCCTCAAGCCGCGCACCTTCTACGATCTCGTGATCGAGGTCGCGATCGTGCGGCCGGGCCCGATCCAGGGCAACATGGTGCATCCCTATCTCAAGCGCCGCAACGGCATCGAGAAGGTGGTGTATCCGTCGCCGGCGCCGGAGCATGGCCCGCCGGACGAGCTGGAAAAGGTGCTGGGGCGCACCCTCGGCGTGCCGCTGTTCCAGGAGCAGGCGATGCGGATCGCGATCGAGGCGGCAAGGTTCACGCCGGATGAGGCCAACCAGCTGCGCCGCGCCATGGCCACCTTCCGCCACATGGGCACCATCCACACCTTCGAACAGAAGATGGTCGGCAACCTGACCGCGCGCGGCTATCCCAAGGCATTCGCGGAAAACTGCTTCAACCAGATCAAGGGCTTTGGTGAATACGGCTTTCCGGAAAGCCATGCCGCGAGCTTTGCGCAACTCGTCTACGTGTCGTCGTGGCTGAAATGTTTTCATCCCGACGCCTTCGCCTGCGGCCTGCTCAACTCCCAGCCGATGGGATTTTACGCGCCGGCGCAGATCGTCGGCGACGCACGCAAGAACGGCGTCGAGATCCGCGACATCGACGTGTCGTTCAGCGAGGGGCAGAACACACTGGAGGAGCAGCGCGGGCGCCATCACGCGCTGCGGCTCGGCTTCCGCCAGATCGACGGTTTCCATGTGTTCGATCCCGATGTGAGAGACAAGGACGCGAAGGCGGCGCGGGCGCGGCGGGCGGATGCCTGGGACCTGCGCATCGCTGCCGCTCGCGCACGGCGGCCGTTTACGTCGCTGGAGGATTTCGCCCGCGACACCGGCCTGCCCAAGCGGGCGCTGATCCTGCTGGCGGATGCCGATGGGTTCCGCTCGCTCGGGCTCGATCGCCGCTCAGCGTTGTGGGCGGTGCGCCGGCTGCCCGATGACGTGCCGTTGCCGCTGTTCTCCGCGGCGGTCGCGCGCGAGCAGCCCGACGAAGCGGCGCAGCCGCTGCCGGCGATGCCGCTGTCGGAACACGTGGTCGCCGACTACCAGACCATCCGCCTGTCGCTGAAGGGCCACCCGATGGAGTTCCTGCGCGCGGGCTTCACCCGCGAGCGCGTGCTGTCCTGCCGCGACGCGACCGCGCTGCCCGACGGTGCGGCCACGGCGGCCGCCGGCGTCATCCTGGTGCGGCAGCGGCCGGGCAGCGCCAAGGGCGTGGTGTTCCTCACTATCGAGGACGAGACCGGCATCGCCAACATCGTGGTGTGGCCCAAGGCCATGGCGCGTTTTCGCAAGGAGGTGATGGGCGCACGCCTGGTGCTGATCGAGGGCCGCATCCAGAAGAGCCCGGAAGGCGTGACCCACCTGGTCGCCGAGCGGCTGGTCGACCGCTCGCAGGATCTGGTCGGGCTCGCCAACGATGCGCTGGTGCGCCGGCCGCTCGTGCCCGCGGCGGCGAGGCCGGGAGCACCACTCGCGCAGGGGCGCGAGGAGGCGAGCCTTCCGGCACAGAAGCATCGCCATCCGCGCAACGTCCGCATCCTGCCGCCGTCGCGCGACTTCCACTGACCATAGTAGGCGCGCCGCGATCACGTATCCCTCATGCATTGCCGCTGGTCGCAAATCGCTTGACCGGCCCGTGCCCGATGGCGACATTGGCGCCGGTTTGATCGGGAGAGACGATGATGGCGCGTGAACGCGTTCTGGTGACGGGCGGTGCGGCGGGAATCGGCCGCGCGGCGGTCGAGCGATGCCGTGCCGACGGCTACGAGGTCGTCAGCATCGACCGGGTCGGTGACGGCTTGATCGCGGACCTGTCCGATCCGAAGGCCACCGCTACGGCGTTGGCGCAGGCGCTGGAAGGCGGGCCGATCACCCGCCTGGTGAACAATGTCGGCATGGTGCGCCCGGCGTCGCTGGAAGAGCAGTCGCTGGAGGATTTCGATGCGGTGATGCAGCTCAATGCGCGCTGCGCCATGCAGTGCCTGCAGGCGCTGCTGCCCGGCATGAAAGCCGCCGGCTTCGGGCGCGTCGTCAATGTTTCGTCGCGCGCCGCGCTCGGCAAGGAGCTGCGGACCGCCTATGCCGGTTCCAAGGCGGCGCTGCAGGGCATGGCCAAGGTGTGGGCGCTGGAGCTCGGCGAGCACGGCATCACCGCCAATGCCATCGGCCCCGGGCCGATCAAGACCGAGCTGTTCGATCGCGGCAATCCGCCGGACAGCCCCAGGACCAAAGCGATCATCGAGACGGTTCCGGTACGCCGGCTCGGCACGCCCGAGGACATCGCCAACGCCATCGCGTTCTTCCTGCACAAGGACAGCGGCTTCATCACCGGCCAGGTGCTCTATGTCTGCGGCGGCATGACGGTCGGCGCCGCCGGCGCCTGACGTCGTTTTTGCCTGTTGATTGCGAGCCTGTGATGCCGAAGGTCTTTTCCGATCCGGATGCTCTTGCTGAAGAGATCATCCGGGATGTCGGGCCGCGTCTCGTGGTCGGGCTGCCGCTCGGGCTTGGCAAGGCGAACCATGTGGTCAACGCGCTGTTCGAGCGCGCGCGCGCTGACCGCAGCATCCACCTGACGCTCTTCTCCGCGCTGACGTTGGAGAAACCGCGGCCGTCGACCGAGATCGAGCGCCGCTTCATCAATCCGGTGATCGACCGGCTGTTCGGCGGTTATCCGGATCTCACTTACGCCCGCGCCCTGCACGAGGGCACCCTGCCGCCGAACATCGAGGTGCTGGAGTTCTTCTTTCTTGCCGGCCGCTGGCTGCGCAATGCGCCGGCGCAGCAGAACTACATTTCGACCAACTACACCCATGCTGCTTCCTATCTGCAAGCCCGCGGCCTCAACGTCATCACGCAGCTGGTGGCGAAGAAGGTGGTGGACGGTGTTGCCCGCTACAGCCTGAGCTGCAACACCGACACCACGCTCGACGTGCTGCGTGCCGCCCGTGCCCGCGGCGGCGCGATGCCGAAGCTGATTGCGCAGGTGAATTCCGAGCTGCCGTTCATGCCGGGTGAAGGTGACCTGCCGGCCGATGCTTTCCATGCGGTGCTGGAAAGTCCGGCATGCGATTTTCCGCTGTTCGCGCCACCGTCCGAGCCGGTCAGCGACACGAAATATGCCATCGGTCTGCATGCCGCGGGTCTGGTGCGCGACGGCGGCAGCCTGCAGATCGGCATCGGCCAGGTCGGCGACGCGCTGGCGCAGAGCCTGATCATCCGCCATCGCGCGCCGGAACGCTTTCGCGAGCTCACTGCGCGGCTGTCGCCGGGGCTACCGCCGCCCGAGACCGGGCGCTTCGACAAGGGTCTTTACGGCGTCAGCGAAATGTTCTTCGAGGCGTTCCTCGCGTTGATCGAAGCCGGTATCCTGATCCGCGAGGCCGATGGTGCGCGGCTGCATGCGGCGTTCTTCCTCGGCCCGAAGTCGTTCTACCGTGCGCTGCGCGAGATGGCGCCGGCCGATCTGGACCGCATCCGCATGATGCCGGTGTCGTTCACCAATGAGCTTTATGGTGACGAAGAGGCCAAGCGCCGGGCAAGAGTCGATGCCCGCTTCGTCAACAACGCCATGATGGCGACGCTGCTCGGCGCGGTGATCTCCGACGGCCTCGACAACGGCCAGGTGGTGAGCGGCGTCGGCGGCCAGTACAATTTTGTCGCGCAGGCCTTCGCGCTGGAGGGAGCGCGCTCGATCCTGACGCTGGAGGCGACGCGCGGGGGAGGCCGCAAAGCGACCTCGAACATCCTGTGGTCCTATGGCCACCAGACCATTCCGCGTCATCTGCGCGACGTCATGGTCACCGAGTACGGCGTTGCGGACCTGCGCGGCAAGTCGGACGCCGACGTCATCGCGGCGATGCTGGCGGTGGCAGATTCCCGTTTCCAGGGCGAACTGATGGCGCGGGCGAAGGACGCGGGCAAGCTGCCGCGCACTTATGAAATTCCCGCCGCACATCGCGAGAACCTGCCGGAGCGGATCGCGGCGGCCTTGAGGCCGGCGCGCGAGGCGGGACTGCTGCCGATGTTTCCGTTCGGAGCTGATTTCTCCGATGTCGAGCAGCGGCTGATCCCGGCGCTGCAGCTCCTGAAGGAGGCGACTGCGTCGCCGTGGGCGCTGCTCGGTCTCGCGCGCGAGGGGATGCTGGGGGCCGCTCCGACGGCCGACGACGAGATGTGCCTCGGCCGCCTCGGTCTCGATCGCCCCAAAAGTCTCGCTGATCGTGTCTTCAGGCTGCTGGTCGGCGCAGCGCTGCGGCGCTCGCGCGCGACCTGAGAGAGACGGGCGCGCCTTTGCGGCGCGCCGCCTTAACGCCGGCTCAGCGATTCCTGAACTTCGCCGGCCGCTTTTCGATGAAGGCGGCCATGCCTTCGGAGCGGTCTTCCAGCGCGAAGGTCGCATGGAACAGGTCACGCTCGACGTTCATGCCTTCTGCCAGCGAGGTCTCGAGCGCGCGGTTGACCGCGCTCTTCGCCATCGCTGCCGCCGGCTGCGACATCGCCGCGATCTTCTCCGCCATGGCCATGGCTTCGTCCAGCAACTTGTCGGCCGGGAAAATGCGGCTGACGAGGCCGGCGCGCTCGGCTTCGGCGGCGTCCATCATCCGCCCGGTGAGGCAGAGGTCCATTGCCTTCGACTTGCCGATCGCGCGGGTCAGGCGCTGCGTACCGCCGATACCCGGAATGGTGCCGAGCGTGATCTCCGGCTGACCGAACTTGGCGGTGTCGGAGGCGACGATGATGTCGCACATCATCGCGAGCTCGCAGCCGCCGCCGAGCGCATAGCCGCTGACTGCGGCGATGGTCGGCTTGCGGCATTCCGCCACGCGGCTGCCGCGGATAGAATGGAAGTCGGTGTTGAACATGTCGACGAAGCCCTTCGGCTGCATCTCCTTGATGTCGGCGCCGGCGGCAAAGGCCTTCTCGTTGCCGGTGATCAGGAGACAGCCGATCGCCGCGTCGCTCTCGAGCTCGTCGACCGCGGTGGCGATCTCGCTGAACACCCCGAACGACAGGGCGTTGAGCATCTTCGGCCGGTTCAGCCGGATGACGCCGACAGCGCCTTTGCGTTCAACAATGATGTGCTCGTACGTGCTCATGGTCCATCCCGTTACAGGTTTGAGGTTGGGCTGCTGGGGTCCCGCAGCCGTGGATGGGCCGCAATCTGCCTGTTGCCCGCCACGGCTGCAAGACCGTGGAACAAGACCGCTGAACCTGTTCGCGATGGAGGGAAACGCCGCCGGTCCGCAGACCGGGCAGCCGATGTCAGGCGATGAACATGCGCGCGGCGGAGGCGAGCGTGAGCAGGCCGCCGACGGCGATGAAGATCTTGCCGATCAGGGAGGTTTGATTCCAGGTGTCCTCGGAACCGACGCTCGCCTGGACGGACGTGGCCGTCGGCCGCAGCACTTTCGGCGCAGGCTTGTCGCCGGCCGCGCGATCGAGCTCGTTGAGTTCATCGGCGGCGACGACTTGGTTGTCGGCGTCGGTGCTCGCCACAGGTGCGGCCATGGCATGCTGGTCGCTCGGGGTCAGTGTGTCGCCGGCGCTGGCCGAGGGCATTCCGGGAAGCGCTTGGGGGGGCGCGGCAGGGCCGACCATCTGAGCGTTGGCGTTGGCGACGGCCGGCCACACGCTGTCCTTGGTGCTGTCCTTGGTGCTGTCCTTGGCGTCGGCGCGTTTGGCGTTATCGGGCGCGCCTCCGGTCGGCTCGGTCTCGGCGCCATGGATGTTGCCGTCCGGCTCCGCCTTGGCGGTGCCACTCGACTTGGCGGCGAGCTTGTCGGTCTTGCGCGACGAATGCCGGCTGTGGCGGCTCTTCTTGCGGCTGGCCGGCTGTTCGGTGTCCGCGGTCGCGGCGGGGGCGGCTTCCGCCTCGTTCGCCTGCGCCAGCACGATTCCCCGGCAATTGGATGTGTCGCAGGCCCACAGCGGCGATACCCACATCGCCAGAAGTCCCGCTGCAATGATGACGGCCGAACGCCCGTTGGCCTTGATCTGCATGGCAATATCCCCGTTTGCCGTCCCCAGGCGGGCCAAAGGAGCCCTCGGTCGTGACCGTCATTGGGCCAAAAAAGGGAATCTTCGGCCTTGTGCGGGGCAAAAGCGGGGCAGGGGACCAGGGGGCCTAACCCCCTGCCAGCCGGGCAAAAATCAGATTTGTTCACGATCGCGTGATTGCAAAAATAGCCCGTAACAACGTACGAGGAAGGGCGAATTCGAAAGGAGCGCCCGTGCGCGGACGTGACAGTGAATGGACCGGCCTGATGCGGGCGGCCAATGCCGGCGACAATGTTGCGTACCAGACATTGCTCCGGGACGTGGCGCCGGTGCTGCGCGCGGCGGCGCGTCGTGGGCTCGCGCGCGCCGGCCAGCCGGTCGATCAAGCCGAGGACATCGTGCAGGATATTCTTCTCGCCGTGCATCTGAAGAAGCACACCTGGGACGACAAGGCCCCGTTCGCGCCCTGGTTGTTCGCGATCGCCCGCAACAAGCTGATCGATGCACTGCGCCGACGCGGGCGGCGGGTGTTCGTCAATATCGACGACTTCGCCGAGATCATTCCAGGCGAGCCGGCCGAGGAGGCGTTGCCGTCGGTCGATGTCGCGAGCCACCTGAACAGTTTGCCCACGCGCCAGCGCGACGTGCTGCAGTCCATCGCCGTGGACAGTGCATCGATCAAGGAGACGGCGACAAAGCTCGTGATGAGCGAGGGCGCGGTGCGTGTTGCGTTGCATCGCGGCCTCGCCAGCCTCGCCGCCAGGTTCCGGAAGGACTGAGATGGATACCGATCACCTGATCCGCACCCTTGCCGCCGACAACGACTGGCGCACGCCGTCGGTCCGCCTGTGGCTGACCGTCGGCCTGATCATCGCGGGGGCGATCTCCTCCATGATGTTCATGATGACGCTGCATGTGCGGCCTGATGTCGGAACCGCGATGCACAATCCGTTCTTCGACCTCAAATTCGCGGTGACGCTGGGGCTGGCCATTCCCGCACTCGCGATCGGGCTGCGGCTGGCGCGGCCCAATGCCGCTATCGGCGGTCGGATCTGGCTGCTGGCGCTGCCGGTCGGGTTCCTGCTGTTCGGCATCGTCGCCGAGGCCATGGTGCCCCAGCGGTTGAGCTGGAGTGCCCGGCTGGTCGGCAACAACGCCCGAGTCTGCATGACGGCGATCCCGGCGATGTCGCTGCCGTTGCTCGTGGCCTCCCTGCTGGCGCTGCGCCACGGCGCGCCGACTCGCCCGGCGCTCGCCGGTGCCGTGGCCGGGCTGATTGCGGCGGGGCTGGCGGCGACGCTCTATGCCTCCCATTGCACCGACGATTCCCCCTTGTTCGTAGCCACTTGGTACACGCTGGCCACAGCGCTGGTGGCGGGGGTGGGAGCTTTCGCGGGCGCGCGCGTCCTGCGGTTCTAGACGAGGGAACCGGTTTGCCCGGATTGTGCGATCTGCTTTCTGGTATTTAGATACTAATAAGCAAATTGAGCCACATGCCTTGCCCTGCGCCACGATTCAGGGGCAATTTGCGCGTGCTTCATCCGACTTTCGATTTTCCAAACATTTAGCGAAGATTTTCCCGTGGCATTCGAACCTACCTTCCGATCGGTCCGACCAATCCAGCGAGTTGGCCGTTGAGCGCCGTCCAAGCGGCTTCGGACGAGGCCCTGATCACCCGGATTGCGTCCGGCGACCGGCTCGCCATGCAGGTGCTTTATGGAAGGCACCATGTGCGGGTGTTTCGTTTTGCGTTGCGGCTGGTGCGGAACGAGCAGGTCGCGGAAGACCTCATCAGCGAGGTGTTCCTCGATGTGTGGCGGCAGGCCGGCAAGTTCGAGGGCCGTTCGGCGGTCTCGACCTGGCTCCTGGCCATCACGCGCTTCAAGGCCCTGTCGGTGCTGCGCAAACGGAAGGATGAGGAACTGGACGACGAGGCTGCGGCAGCGATCGAGGATACCTCCGACGATCCCGAGGTCTCCGTCCAGAAGAAGGACACGGGCGAGACGCTGAAAAAATGTTTGACCGCACTTTCGCCCGAACACCGGGAGATCGTCGATCTCGTCTACTACCACGAAAAATCCGTGGAAGAGGTGGCCGAGATCGTTGGCATTCCGGAAAACACGGTCAAGACGCGGCTGTTTTACGCGCGCAAGAAGCTCGCCGAGCTGCTGAAAGCAGCCGGCGTCGAACGAGGTTGGCCATGACCGCGACGAGCAAGAAAATCTCAGAGGACGAGCCGGGTGAGCTCGAGGCGCTGTTGCCTTGGCACGCCAATGGCACGCTCAGTGCGCGCGATGCGCGGCGGGTCGATGATGCGCTGGCGCGTGATCCGGCGCTGGCGCGCCAGTATGCCGTGATCCAGGACGAATACGCCGCGACCATCCACCTCAACGAAAGCCTCGGGGCGCCCTCGGCGCGCGCGATGCAGAAGCTGTTCGCGGCGATCGATGCCGAGCCGGCCCGCAAGCCCTCGGCTGCGTTCAGCCTGTCGGCCCGCATCTCCGAATTCTTTGCCAGCCTGACGCCGCGCACGCTGGCGTTCTCCGCGACCGCCGCGGCGCTGCTGGTGCTGCTGCAGGCGGGCGTGATCGGCACTGTGCTGGTCAAGGACCGCGGCGGCTACCAGACCGCGTCCTATCAGGGCGCGCCGCAGGCGGCAGGCGTAGTCATGCTGATCCGCTTTGCGCCGGAGGCGCGGATCGCTGATATCAACACCTTCCTCGGCACCTACAAGGCCTCGATCGTCGACGGCCCGAAGGCCGGCATGTTCCGTGTCCGGTTCGGCGACAGCGCGCTGTCGAAGGACGAACTCGCACGGCTGACGTCACAGATCCAGGCGGAAAAAATCGTCGGGTTCGTCGCCGCCACCGAGTGAGCCGACGCCGGCGGAGGCGATCGTCCGACGGTTGACAGCCGCCGCGGCCGCGCGCGCTTGGTCTGCGCGTAGCGCCGGGCATGGAGGGTTCGATGGGGACGCACCGGAACGGCTTCAACGGCAGGTGGCGCGGATTGGCGTTCGGCGTGCTGGTGGTGGCCTCAGCGTTCGGGCTGTCACTGGTCACCGCGCGAGCCCAGTCGATCATGAGCCGCGGGCCCAGCGTCAACAGCATCAATGTCGGGCCGCGCATCGCCCCCACCGTGGCGCCGAGCGTGAGCGCAACCGTCGGGCCGCGCACGCCCACCATCAACCTCGGCCCGAGCCTGTCGCCGAACGTGCGCTATTCCCCGAACCTGAACTATCAGGATCCTTCGACGAGGGGGCAGGGAACGTCGATGTCCGGCGGATCGCCTGACCAGTCCGGCAGCGGACGGGGGACGTCACGCCGCAGCAAGAAGAATGTGGCCTCCGACATCGACCGTCGCTTCGTGCCGCGCGAGCTGGTGATCGAGGTCGCGGGCAATCCGAGCGACGCCGAAGCCGATGCGATCGCCCGCCGCCACCGGCTGACGCGCGTTCAGTCGCAGAGCTTTCCGCTGATCGGCAGCACCATGTATCGCTGGCGCATTCCCGACAATCGGTCGGTGAACGCGGTGGTGCGGGAACTGGTGGCCGATAACGTCATCAGGTCGGCGCAGCCGAACTATCGCTTCACACTGCAGCAGGCGGCGGCGACCGAGGGCGATCCGGCGCAATACGCGCTTGCCAAGCTGCGGCTGCCGGAAGCGCACACGCTGGCCCATGGCGACAACATCACCATCGCGGTGATCGATTCCGGCATTGACGTCAGCCATCCCGAGCTTGCCGGCGTGATCGGCGGCACGTTCGACGCGCTGGGCAGCAAGGAGGGGCCGCATACCCACGGCACCGGCATCGCCGGCGTGATCGCGGCCCATGCCCGCCTCATGGGCACCTCGCCATCCGCGAGCCTGTTGGCGATCCGTGCCTTCGGTGTGGCGGGCAGCGGCGCCGAGAGCACATCCTTCGTGCTCCTGCGCAGCATCGACTATGCCGTGTCGCACAGCGCACGGATCATCAACATGAGCTTCGCCGGACCGGAGGATCCGCTGATCGGCAAGACGCTGGCGGCGGCCGCCGGCAAGGGCGTGATCCTGGTCGCGGCGAGCGGCAATGCCGGCCCGAAGTCGCCGCCGCTCTATCCTGCCGCGGATCGCAACGTGATCGCGGTCAGCGCGACGGATGCGGCCGACCGGCTGTTTCCGGCCTCCAACCGCGGCAGTCACATCGCGATCGCCGCGCCCGGCGTCGACATCCTGACCGCCGCGCCGGATGCGAAATATCAGGTGACGTCCGGCACCTCGTTCGCCGCCGCCTATATCAGCGGCCTGGTCGCTTTGATGCTCGAGCGCAACCCGGCGCTGACCGCCGAGGAGGTGCGTGGCATTTTGAGCAAGACCGCGAAGGATCTCGGCCCTCCCGGTCGTGACGATCAGTTCGGCGCAGGGCGCGCGGATGCGTTCGCTGCGGTGACGGCGGTCGGCGCGCCCGTGGCAACGGCCGCGGGATCCGCCGCCACCGGCGGCCCGGCCCAGCCCACCGAACGCTAAGGTATTCCCGTCGTAACGTCGCCAGGGGGGCATGCGGTCACATCGCGACAGCCGTGCCGCGGCTGATGCTGATCGATGCCTTGCGAAATGTGTCCGAAAATTGCTGGGCCGACGATGCTTCGTCATGATCGCCGAGACGCAAAAAAATAGCATCCCGCGTTGAACGTCCTGTGTGCTGCCGCGACTACCTGTTGTGGGAGGGGCAACCTTCCCGGGCTGTTCGGCGCGAGCGCCCATCCACCCACGTGCCGAAACGGCTGGACCCGCCCGGTTGTCCCCCCGGGCGGGTCTTTTTAAATCGGATGTGCGATGAGGTGCGTGGCTGCCATTCGATCGTTTTTATGGGCCTCCCGGCGTCCGGTGTTCCGTGATGCGGGGCGCGCCGTTCTTTTGCTTGCCCTGTTGGCGCCGGCATTCGCTCATGCACAATCCCTTGCCGATGACATCAGCGCCGCGCTGCGGCCGCCGCCGCGGCTGACCCGCAGCGTCGGCCTTGCGGCTCCCGATCCCAAGGCCGCGGCGGACAAGCAGTTCGTCGACGAGTTGCGCAGCCGCTCCATCGCCATCGAGCCGGTGGCGCCCCCGACCGCTGCTGAACGCGAGCAGGTTTATGCGATCGCAAGCAGCCGGCCGGCGATCGACCTCGAGATCTTGTTCGAGTCCGGATCGGCGCTGATCGGTGGCAAAACCGCGCCGGCGCTTGCCGCGCTCGGGCAGGCGCTGTCGCGCCCCGAGTTCAAGGGTGAAGTGTTCTTCATCAACGGCTACACCGACGCCAAGGGCAGCGCGGCGGTGAACCAACTGCTATCGCAGCGGCGCGCGGAGGCGGTGCGCCGCGCGCTGATCGCCCAGTTTCGCCTGCCGCCCGATACGCTGATCGCCGTCGGTTTCGGCAAGGAGCGGCTGAAGAATCCAGCTCACCCGCTCACCGCGGAAAACCGCCGGGTCCAGATCGTCAACACCACCGTGACTGCGGCGCGTTAGGCTGGTGGACCGGTTCATCCTGCGCATGAACGTGAACCGCGCCGTTTGCCGGCCTCACGAAATCGGATAGATCGAGGTTTTGGAAGGACATGTGCATGCTCGGCCGGTTGGACATCTTGCGCCGCGATGCGGTTCGGATCGCGGTCGTGGCCGGCCTTGGCATGCTGCTTGGCGGCGCGGCGATGGGCGCCCAGGAGGTGGTGTCGCCGCCGGCCGATCCCGTCGCGAAGGCCGCCTTCGAGGTGCTCGAGCGCAATTGCGCGCGCTGCCATCAGGAAGGACGCCTGGTCGATCGCGAGCGACCGGCCAAGAATTTCGGCAATATTCTCAGGCTCGACCAGATCGCGGCCAATCCGAGCTATGTGCTGCCCGGCAATCCGCTGGGATCGAAGCTGTTCCGCCAGATCGCCGACAAGGAGATGCCCTACGACGTCAACTACGAGGGCGAGACCCGCTATGGCAGTGTCTCGGAAGCCGATCTGAAGGCGCTCGAAGCCTGGGTCACGGCGCTTGGCAGCCGCGCGAAGGCATCATGCGACAGCCACAAGCTGATCACGCGCGAGGCGATGATCGATGCCATGGCCGCCGACCTCGCGCGCCAATTGGCCGTGCGTCAAGCCACGACACGTTACCTGACGTTGACCCATCTCGCCAACACCTGCACCGACGCCGCGGCGATGAAGGTCTATCGCCAGGGAGCGGTGAAGCTCCTGAATTCGCTCAGCCGTTCGTCCGGCGTGGTGATGCTGGAGACGATCGATCCCGAAGCCACCATCCTGCGCGTTAACCTCGCCGATCTCGGCTGGAGCGCCGCGGACTGGGACAGCCTGCTGGCGGTCTATCCCTACAACGTCCAGTCGGATCAGCCGGGCCAGGCCGCGCTGGCGAGCGCCACGCGCACCGCGCTGCCCTATCTGCGCGCCGACTGGTTCGCGTTCGCCGCGTCCCAGCCGCCGCTCTATCATCAGTTGTTGCAGCTGCCGGCCACTTTTCAGGAACTGACGCGGGATCAGGGCGTCAATGTCGACAACGATATCCGCAGCTTTGTCGCGCAGCGCGCCGGCTTCCAGAAGTCCGGCGTCAGCCAGAACAACCGCCTGATCGAGCGGCACCCGTCGCGCAGCGGCTATTTCTGGACGTCCTATGATTTCGCCGGCAACCGCGATCGTCAGAATCTGTTCGACTTTCCGCTGGGGCCGGGTGGCGATGGCTTCTACCACGACGGCGGCGAGACCGTCTTCAGCCTGCCCAACGGCTTTCAGGGCTACTATCTGAACAAGGCCAATGGCGAGCGGCTCGACAAGGGGCCGACCTCGATCGTCCGCGATGTCTCGCGCAAGGATTTTGCCGTCACCAATGGCGTGTCCTGCATGGGCTGTCATGACCAGGGCCTGCGCAAGGCCAAGGACGAGATCCGCGACAGCGTGCTCGGCGCGCGCTCGTTTCCGCTGGAGGTGCGCAACGCGGTCGAGGCCCTCTATCCACCGCACGACAAGATGGATGCTGCGATCGCAGCGGATGCGAAGCGGTTTGCCGATGCGATGATGCGGGCCGGGCTCGATCCGACGTTGAAGCTGAACGGGGTCGAGATGATCAACGCGCTGTTCAAGCGCTATGAGGATGATCTCGACCTGGCGCAGGCCGCCGCCGAGCTCGGCATCTCGGTCAAGGACTTCACTACCGCCGCCGCGGACGCCAAGCCGAAGGTGCGGCCGCTGATCCGCCGGCTATCGCAGGGGGCGGTGCCGCGCGACCAGATCGAGGTGATGTTTCGGGATCTGGCTGCCGAACTGACCGACCTGAAGCCGGTGCGGCTGGCGAGCGCGCGGCAGTCGGAGGCTTTCACCCAGAACCTGGCGCAGCCGATCTCGCTCACCGACCTGTCGCTGACCTCGGATGCCGACAGCTACCGCCAGGGGGACAGTCCGATCTTCACCGTGGTGGCGCCGCGCGACTGCTTCCTGACACTGACCGACGTCGACGAGAAGGGCGAGGGGACCGTGCTGCTGCCGAACAAGTTTCAGCAGGATAACCGCGTCCGCGCCGGTGTCCCCGTGCAGTTTCCCGGTATCGGAGCGCCGTTCCAGTATCGGATGAAGGACAGGGGGACGGAGACGGTGGTCGCGGTGTGCGCGGTGCGCCCCGACGGCGGGGATGCCATCCGTCACGATTTTACCCGGAGTGCCTTCACCTCGGTGCCGGACTACACCGCGGCCCTGTCGCGCTCGATCGCCGTGGTCCCGGCGCCGTCCGGGGCGCCGGCGCTGTCCGGCACCACCAACACCGGCGCGCCGGCCGTGTCGGGGCCGTTGCTGCCGCCTGCCGATGCGACCCGCGGCTCGTTCCGCGCGGCGATCAAGCTGCAGGTGAGATAAAACCGTCAAATCATCGGTATTTCAAAAATCAGTCATCAACCGATGCCATATGAGCGGCGGCGGCAACGCTGATCGCTTCTGGCGATCGGCGCCTGCGCCATCCCCCCGCCCTTATGTCCAAATGCGGAATGTCAATTCTCGCGTCTGGACATCCCCCGTTCTTTCCACAAAATAGTCGCACCGGCTGATTGATTCGTCGTTGCGTCTGCGTCCGGCCTTGGCTTTTTGCGGACTTTTTATGACCCAGCGATCCGAGCTCCAGCAGCGCGCAGACAAGATTCCGGCCTTCACCTACTTCGCGAGGTCCGCGGTGCGCGGGCGGGCGCTTGCCGAGCAGCGGCTGGCTTATCTCACCGAACTCTTCGAAAGCGGTCGCTGGCGGCGCTTCCACACCGAAGCCGACTTCCTGGTGAATGTGCGGGAGGCCAAGGCGGCCGTGGACTCGTGGCGGCGCATCGAGCAGTTCGATCCGGCGAGCGCCCGCGTGCGGCCGGTGGTGCAGCCCGCGGTCAAGGCGCCGTCGATTGCGCCGGAGCCGATCGAGCCGAACGCTGCCAGCATCGCGCTGCTGAAGACCGAGACAGTGGCAGGCGGCCAGCGGGCCGGCGAGACCGATATCCACCGTCCGCTGGTTGCGCCGAAGCCTATCGAGACAAGCCCGTCCGTCATCGCCTTGCTGGAGAAGCGGGCGGCGGTGGATGACCGCGCTCGCGAAAGCGAGGCGCGACGCCTGCCGCTGCTGCCGCCGGTGATGTTCTCAGCGAACGGTATTGGCGCCGAGCGCAATCTGCTGAAAGCGTGATGCGCCTGCGAGGGTGAGGTCACCGCTCACCGGCTTGGCGTGGTCGAGACCGACGATGGCGCCGAGCGGCGTGCCTGAAATCATGTTGCCGTTGACCAGCGCGGTGCCGGCGCCCGGCACCACCGACACGCCGATGCCGATGCGGGTGTTGCGGACGACGTTGCCGGTGATCGCGACGTCGCGCAGGTAGCTGCCCCAACCGGCGACGATGCCGAATGACGGCGCGTTCTCGATCACATTGCCGCTGACGGCGGTATCAGCCTCGATGACGATGCCGACGCCGGCATCGTCATCGGGGGCGGTGCCGGCAGGGCGCTTCGGCAGCAAGTTGCGGATGATATTGCCCTGGACGACGGCGAGGCGGCCGCCCTCGTTGAAATTGGATACCGAGACGCCGGCGGCGGCGCCGTCGACGGTGTTATTGGCGATCACCGCGCCCTCGAAGCTGAATTCGGAATAGAGCGCGACTTCTCGGACGTTGCTGACGCTGTTGCCGACGATCTGGAGGTTGGCGGCCGAGTTGCCGCGCACCGCGGAATAGTCGCAGTCGCTGATCCGGTTGCCGCGCACGATGACGTTGCCGGCGCGAAACGCATTGATGGCGTTGCCGTACTGGCCGGAGCCGCCGGGGCCGGCCGTGATGGCCTCGATGCGGTTGTCGGTGACCAGCGTGCCGTCGTCGCCGATCGCATTGCGCAGGATCTCGATGCCGTTGACCGCGCAGGCCTTGATGCTGTTCTGGCTGACGGCGAGGCCGCGCGCATCGAACGAGATCACAGCGGTGGTGGCGATGTCGTGGATGCGGTTGCCGCGCACTTCGCCGCTGACATTATCGAGCCAGACCCCGGCGCCGCCGCTCGCCATGATCTCGCAATCGACGACATGCAGGTCCTGTCCCTGCAGGCAATGCACGAGGCCGCGGCGGGTCGGCAGCGGCACGCCGCCGCCGTCGAGCACGAGGCCGACGAGGCGGATGCCGTCGCCGCCCTGGCTCTCGAGCAGCGCTGTGCCGGTGGTGAGCTGCAGCCGGCTCGCGCCGGCGACGCCGATGATCTGGGCGCCGTGCGGCAGTCGCAGGAGACCGGTGCGATAGAGACCCGGCGGCAGCGCCAGCGGCACCTGCGCCCGCGCGCAATCGTCGATTGCACGCTGCAGCGCGCGGGTCTGGTCGTCGGCGCTGTTGGGGCGCAGTCCGTATTGGCTGGCGTCGCGGCCGAGCGCGGACGGCAGCGGCGCGGCGTGGGCCGTCGACGGCGCGAGCGCGCCCAGCGCAAGGCCGGCGGCCGAGGTGTTGAACAGGCGGCGGCGATCGAGGTCCATGGCGCAGGTCCGGGCGGTGATTGCGCTTTCAGAATAGCGCCGGATGCATTGGCCCGTCGGCCGGTGGCGGCGTTTGTTGCGGGCGTGGTTAATCGCCGGCCGCCTCGCGCAGGCATTGCCGGGTGAGAGCGGCCAGCATCACCAGCATGGCTTCACCGGCATTGACCAACTCCTCGAACGTGACCCGCCGGGCCGCCGACCGCCGCGGGCCGGCCGTGTCGCGCGGCACCAGCGGCACGTGCACGAACGCTGCCAGGCGGGGACCGCCCGGTGTGTCGGTGGCCTCGATCGCTTTCCAGCTGAGGTAGTTACAGAGATAGCGCCCGGCGTCGCGGGACGGACGGGCCCACACCCCTGCCTGCAACGCCGCCCGCAGCAACAACTGGGTGTGAGGGCCGAAATGACGATCCGGCGCGGCATGACGCGCGATCCCAGCGGCTTCGCCGCGACCATGATCGGCATCGGGCCAGAGCGTGGTGACGGCATTGCGCGCGCGTGTCTCGATGCGGACATGGGGCGTGCGCTGCGCCAGTCCGAACATCAGCAGCGCATGCGGCTTGTTGCGGGCGATCAGCGTGGGGAGCTCACGGTCGACCGCGCCGTAGCTGACATGGAAAATGTGGCGGTTCACGGTCACGTCGGCGAGCGCCGGACGGCGCAATTGGCCGAGCCGGGCCACCAGCCGCTCGGTCGGATTATAGGGCGCGCCGGGGAAGGGACCGAAGCCGGTGACCAGGATCCGCAAGTGTTCCATCGCGCCGGCCCCGTCTCATATTCCCTTGGACGCACTCGCATCGAGCAGCCGGGCGATGGTGTCCGCCGCAATCGCCGGTGTGATGCGCCCGTCCGCCACAGCGGCCTCGGTATCCTTGACGGTGGCGCGGATCGCCGGGTCGGCGCGCAACCGCGCACGCATCCGCTCCTCGAGCATCGACCACATCCATTTCACCTGCTGGGTGCGACGGCGGGCGGCGAACTCGCTGGATGCGAGCATCGCGGTGCGATGGGCGAGCACCTTCTGCCACAGTTCGGCGATGCCGCTGCCGGTCAGCGCCGAATAGGTCAGCACCGGTGGAAACCAGTGCTCGGAGCGGGGCGCCAGGATGTGCAGCGCCGCGTTGTATTCGGCGGCGGCGGCCTTGGCGCGGGCGAGATTGTCGCCGTCGGCCTTGTTGACCGCGATCATGTCGGCGAGCTCGACGAGCCCCTTCTTGATGCCCTGCAGCTCGTCGCCGGCGCCGGGCAGCATCAATGCGAGAAAGAAGTCGGTCATGTCGCAGACCGCGGTTTCTGACTGGCCGATGCCCACGGTCTCGACCAGCACCACGTCGAAGCCGGCGGCCTCGCACAGCAGCATGGCCTCGCGGGTCTTGGCGGCGACGCCGCCCAGGGTGCCCGCGGACGGCGAGGGGCGGATAAAGGCATCGGCTTCCACCGACAGCCGCGCCATACGGGTCTTGTCGCCGAGGATGGAGCCGCCGGTGCGCGCCGAGGAGGGATCGACCGCCAGCACGGCCACCTTGTGGCCTTGGCCGATCAGGTACATGCCGAGCGCGTCGATGGTGGTGGACTTGCCGACGCCTGGCGAGCCGGTGATGCCGACACGGATGGCGTTGCCGGTCGACGGCAGCAGGCGCTGCAGCAGGTCGCGGGCTTCCGCCTGATGGTCGGCGCGCCGGCTCTCGATCAGGGTGATGGCGCGGGCGAGCGCAGCGCGGTGGCCACCACGGACGTCATCGGCGAGGCTCGTGAGGTCACGCATGACTGTTCAATAATCGAGGCTGCGAGACCCGTCACGCCCGCCGGGCGCCTTGATCACACCGATTTTGCCGGTGCGGCGTCCGCAAGGAGCGGAGTGGTGCATAAAATATCATGTTTTCCATGGGCTTAAATCGTGTGTGACCGGGCGCCGCACGCCCCTGGGCGGGATGAACTTTCCTCCCTGCCGGCCCCACTAACGGTCAGGTCGTTGTGCGGGAGGGGCTGATGGTGCGGATCTCGGCCACGCGTACGGTTTTGTCGCTGACCTTCGCTCTGCTCGGAGCAGGTCCGGCGCGATGCGCCGACCTGACCTGGCAGGTGGAAAGTCCGTTTCGGTTCTTCCGGAACAGCAGCACCTTCGCCACCTACGAGCGCGGCTATCCGGTCGGACGCGACGGGACGACGCGGCCTCCCGCTGATGTGATCTGGCGCACGGAGCGCCGCCTCAACGATCCCGATTGCCGTGACGCCACCACTCCCGACACCTGCGCGGCCACGGCCCGGTCCCACTACGCCGGCACGCGGCTCGGCTGGGCGGCGCAGACGATCGATGCGGTCTGCTACGACAGCCGGCAGGGGCGCTATCCAGCCACCTGCGAGCGGCGTTATTCCTGGGGTGCAGCCAAGGAAGACTATGTTCTGCCGGAGGCCCACACGGTGGCGATCCGGCTTGCGCCGGAGCGCCTTGCGGAAGTGCCGCAAGGCGACTGCGCCTGGAGCTGGACGCCGCGCAAGGCCGGCGGCCGCACCGAAACCCGCAAGCTCGCCTGCGGCACAGCGCTGGTCATCGCCCGCGTGCCGTTTGCGCTCGACCGCGCCGCCTCCGGTGTCAAGGTTGAGGTCGTGCTGCCGGACGGGCGGGCGCTGGCCGACGGCAATGTCGTGGTGGAAGACCTGCTGATCGTCGCGATGGGTGATTCCTTCGCCTCTGGCGAGAGCAATCCCGACCGGCCGGTGACCTTCAGCGCTTCGCGACAGATGGTCTATGATCCGGTGCAGGCCCGCGACGATCAGGTCGCGGCGCATGCGCCGTCCGTGGAGCCGGCCACCCGCGCGACGGTGTTCGGGCTGGCCTCCTCGCCGGGCTTCGATCCGAAGGTGTTGCCGCGACGCCTGCTCGAGGACGAAACCAAGGGATTGAGCTATCGCCTGAGCTCGCCCGAGTTCGCGGCCGCCTTCGCCCGGGGCGGGCCGCAATGGCTCAGCCCGGATTGTCATCGCTCGCAGTACGGCTATCCGTTCCGCGTCGGCCTGCAGCTCGCGCTGGAAAACCCGCACCGGGCGATCACGCTGATTAGTCTTGCCTGTACCGGCTCCGAGGTCACGGAAGGCTTGTTCCTCGACAAGAAGGCGCGCGAAGGCGCCGCCAACGCCATGGTCCGCGCGCAGCTCGATCAGCTCGCCGACCTGATGTGCCGTGGCGCGCGGACCATGGCGGCGTCCTACACCTTGCCGGTCTACGCCAGCGGCAGCACCCAGGTTGCGAACCGCACTGTCAGCAAGAGCTGGTGCGCGCCGCAAAATCGCAAGCGGCCGATCGACACAGTGCTGCTGTCGATCGGCGGCAACGACGTCGGATTCTCGGCGCTGCTGCTCTATGCCATGACCGAGAGCGCGAGCGACCTCGCGCCGATCGCAGGTGCGATCGGCCAGCAGATCCGCTTCTCGCCGCAGGTGGCGCGCGTCTACATGGAGCAGCTCGACGAACGCATGAAGGCGTTGCGTGATGCGCTGCAGGATGGTTTTGGCGTCGCGCCGCAGCGGGTGCTGCAGACCGCCTATGAGCCGATCCAGTTCGACGAGAACGGCGCGCTGTGCGGCAACGAGCCGGCGCTCGGGCTCGACGTGCATCCCAAGCTGCGGCTCGATCGGATCCGGCTCGGCGAAACTGTTGATTTTCTCAAGGACTTTTTCGTGCGGATGCGCTGCATCGACGATGCCAGGACCGGTGGCTGCCCGTCACTCGCCACCGGCGTTGGCACCGGATTTCAGCTCGTCACCGACCACCAGGCCGAGTTCGCCCGGCGCGGCCTGTGCGCGCGCGATCCGAAACGGGTGGTGGCCGATGGCGACCTCATGGCGATGCCGCGGCGCTGGCCGGACAGCGAGGGATTCTCACCGTATTCGCCCGCGGCCTTCCTGCCGTACCAGCATCGCTGGCGGCTGTTCCGCACGCCGAACGACGCCTTTCTCACCGCCAATGTGCATGCGACCGGATTCTCGCTGTTCGACATCCTGCAGCCGGTCTATGCGGGCATGTACAGCGGCGCGGTGCATCCGACCGCCGAGGGCCACGCGATCGTCGCGGATCATGTGGTGCGCCATGTTCGCGCGATCCTGGACAGGGGCACCGGTCGCGAAGCGGAAGCGCGCTGACCCCTGGCATCCCACACATGGCGGCGATGGCGACCGTGCGCAGGTTGCATTGTCGAAAATGAACGCCAAAAAATGGAACATCCGCAAAATAACCGATCGCGGATCATACTCTTTTTACCACCCGCCGAGTTCTGTCGCACTGCAGCGGGGCGTTTAATCCCGCTCTAAGCGATGGTCGTGTTTGGTGTGCCCGAACATGTGGGATCGGTCACATTTCATGACGTCGCTACGCCTTCGAAAGCTCTACCGGCTGGCTGGCCTGCTGACCGCGGTCGGCTGCCTGCTGCTCGGCGGTGTCCTGTTCATGGGCAACCTCGATGCCTATCAGCGGGATCGCGCCGCCGTGCGGGAGCTGGATCGCTTTCAGCTTGCGTTGACGGCTGCGAACATGGTCTCGGCGGAGCGTGGTCCTGCGAACAGCCGCATGGGGGCGGCCCGCGAAGCCCGGTCGCAGCTCGATGCCGAGCTCGCTGCGGCACGGCGGCGTTCCGATGATGCGCTCGACGCGCTGGAGAAAATTTCTCACCGGGCATTCGCGCATTCCAGCGACGAGCTGCGTCTGATGGCCAAGGTGCGGGCGGAGCTCGCTGTCGGACGGACGGCCGTGGACGCGATCTCGTCCGAGCCGCCGGAGCGGCGCGACAGTGCACGGATTCGTGACGCCATCGAGAAGATGTTCACGGCTGCCGACGTCGCCGCGGCGCTGCGCGATGATCTCGGCGGCGACATCACGCGTGACTATCCGCAGATCGGAAAGGAAATCCTGCTCAGCACCATCTGCAGCAGCATGCGCGAGTATGCCGGGCGGCTCGGATCCTATGTGGTGATGATGCTGGCGTCGTCGGGCGAGCCCGATCGCGAGCTCTATGACCGGCTTACCGCCACTGAGGGGCGGCTGACGGAGCTGCGCGCGCTGCTCTCGAATTACGCCAATACCCTGCTCGACGAAGCGTCCGTGCGTGACGCGCTCGCCGACGTGGATCACAAGTATTTTGGCGAGGCCCTGCCGTTCGCCCGCCAGGTGGCGGACAACATCGCGTTGATGACCGGCCGCATGAGCCTTGCGGAGTTCACGGCCCAGTACGTGCCCGGCATGAAGCCGGAGGAGGAGTTGCGCGAGCTGATCGGCCGGGTCTCGCATCAGCGGGTGACCGAAGCGCGCGATCGCGCCCAGCGGATGCTGGTGTTCACCGGCGCGCTGATGCTGTCGGTCTGGTCCGTGCTGGTGCTGATTGGGGTGGCGCTGCATCATCTGTTGTTCGTGCCGCTGATGGCAGCCCGCGAGCAGATCGTGGCGATTGCGCAGGGCGTGCTGACGGAGCCGGCGGAAGGCCGGCAGGGCAGCGAGGAGATGCAGGAGCTGTTCGACAGCCTCGATGTGCTGCGGCAGCAGCAGCGGCAGCAGAAGGATCTCGAGCTCGACCAGGAGCGGATGGCGGCCAAGCTCAAGCGGCTCTCGGAGACCGATCCGCTGACCGGCCTGCTGAACCGCCGGGCGCTGGAGACGATCGGGCGCCGCGCAGTCGCTGAGGCCGATCGCACCGGACGGTCGCTGGCGCTGATCATGCTCGATATCGACTATTTCAAGTCGATCAACGACACCTATGGCCATGGCGTCGGCGATTCCGTGCTGAAATGCGTCGCCGCGACGGTGCAGTCGCGCCTGCGGCCGGGCACGTCGTTCGCCCGGCATGGCGGCGAGGAGTTCGTGGTGCTGGTGCAGGCCGAGCGCAACGACGAGGGCCGCCTGATTGCCGAACGGCTGCGGACTGCGCTGCGCCTGATGGCGGTGCCCGATGCGCCGGCGGCACTGTCGGTGACCGCGAGCTTCGGCGTGTCGCTCTATCGCCCCGGGCTCAACAGCTGGGATGCGCTGGTGGCGGAGGCGGACCGGCGGCTCTATCTCGCCAAGCGGCTGGGCCGCAACCGGGTCTGCACCGAGGACGACGAGCAGCCGAGCGCGTCAGGTAACGGCCGCCTGGCCAGTTGACGCCGTCGCGCAAACGGTCGGGCATTATTTGGGCTTGTCGGTGGCGGGACGCTTGCCGCCGAAGATCGCAGCGCCTTCCGGGGTCAGGAACGCCTTGAAGCTTTCCCATGGCACGAACGCCTCGTAGCTGCCTTCGGCATAGGAGCCGAGGGAGTAGGGCGAGTAGATGAAGACGAGGCCGGCGCTCTTGCCCGGAGTCGTCGACGGCGCGAAGGTGACCGGACCGATCTTCAGGAGCTTCGGCTCGATGCTCTTGGGCCAGTCCATCCCCTCGCTGTCATCGACCCCGCGCTCCTTCTTCTGGACCTCGATGGCGGCGATGATCGCGGTTCGCAGCGCTGTCAGCGTTGGTCCGCGGTCAGCGAGTTCGGTAAAGAAGGGGCGGATGCTGATGCGCTTGCCGGCGGTACGATCCCACAGGATGGTATCGAGGACCGTGTTGGGATGAGCGCCGCCAGTGGAGCTGTACTCCTGCCGGGTGATGCTGACATAGCGGTCGGCGATCACGGCATCGGTGGTGTGGTGGCGCTCGAACTCCCACGAGTTGCCGTCACGAAACAGCTCGGGCGATGCCTTGGCCTCGGTTTCGGCCTCGTGACGGTACTTCTCCGCCCAACGCTTGCCTTCAGCGAGCAGGTTGGCGGCGAGCGGCGCGTCGGCCTTGATGGTGGCGTCGAGGCTGACGATGGTGGTGACGACCTTGCTCCTGAACTCGAACGCAGGAGGCTCCTCGGCCGCGGCCGGTATCGCGGCGACGAGCCACAGCGCTACCGCGCTCATGGCCACACGGGAGGCCTTGCCCGGCACCGTGCGCCGAGCTGGAAAACGTTCGTTCTGCATGGGTACTACTCCGCCGCAGCGCTGGCATGTCCGAGGCGGACATTGAGCTTGTGGATCAGTTCCTCGGCCGCGTCCGCGATCACGGTCCCGGGGGGGAAGATGGCTTCGGCGCCTGCCTTGTACAGTGCGTCGTAGTCCTGCGGCGGGATTACGCCACCGATGATGATCATGATGTCCTCGCGGCCATGCTTCTTCAGCGCAGCCTTGAGCTCCGGCACGGCGGTGAGATGCGCGGCCGCCAGCGACGACACACCGAGCATGTGCACGTCGTTCTCCACCGCCTGGCGGGCGGCTTCGTCGGCGGTCGCGAACAGCGGCCCGATGTCGACGTCGAAGCCGACGTCGGCGAACGCGGAGGCGATCACCTTCTGGCCACGGTCGTGGCCGTCCTGACCGATCTTGGCGACCAGGATGCGTGGCCGCCGGCCCTCGGCCTCCTCGAACTGCTCGATCAGGGCCTGCAGTCGCGCCACCTTGTCGGACATGGCTGAAGCCTCACGCTTGTAGACGCCGGTGATGGACCTGATCTCGGCGCGGTGCCGGCCGAACACCTTCTCGAGTGCGTCGGAAATCTCGCCGACGGTCGCCTTGGCGCGCGCGGCGTCGATGGCAAGTGCCAGCAGGTTGCCGGTACCGTCGGCCGCCGAGCGGCTCAGCGCCTGCAGGGCGGCGGCGACGTCGGCCGCGTTGCGCTCTGTCTTCAGCCGCGCGAGCTTGTCGATCTGCAGCCGGCGCACCGTCGAGTTGTCGACCTTGAGCACGTCGATCGTCGCCTCGTTGTCCGGCCGATACTTGTTGACGCCGATCACCGACTGCCGGCCGGAATCGATCCGGGCCTGGGTCTTGGCGGACGCCTCCTCAATGCGCAGCTTGGGAATGCCGGCCTCGATCGCCTTCGCCATGCCGCCCAGTTCTTCGACCTCCTGAATGTGGCCCCAGGCCTTGCCAGCGAGATCCATCGTCAGCCGCTCGACATAGCTAGAGCCGCCCCACGGATCGATGATCCGCGTGGTGCCGCTCTCCTGCTGCAGGAACAGCTGGGTGTTGCGGGCGATGCGGGCGGAGAAGTCGGTCGGCAGCGCCAGCGCCTCGTCGAGCGCGTTGGTGTGCAGCGACTGGGTGTGGCCTTGTGTCGCCGCCATCGCCTCGATGGTGGTGCGGGCAATGTTGTTGAAGACGTCTTGCGCCGTCAGCGACCAGCCCGACGTCTGGCAGTGGGTGCGCAGCGACAGCGAGCGCATGTCCTTCGGGTTGAACGGCTTGAGCAGCTTCGCCCACAACAGCCGCGCGGCGCGCATCTTGGCGACTTCCATGAAGAAGTTCATGCCGATCGCCCAGAAGAACGACAGCCGCGGCGCGAAGCGGTCGATATCGAGGCCGGCGTTGATGCCGGCGCGGACATATTCGACGCCGTCGGCAAGCGTATAGGCGAGCTCGAGATCCTGCGTCGCGCCGGCTTCCTGCATGTGATAGCCGGAAATCGAGATCGAGTTGAACTTCGGCATCTTTTGCGAGGTGTATGCGAAGATGTCGGAGATGATCCGCATCGAGCTCGTCGGCGGATAAATGTAGGTGTTGCGCACCATGAACTCTTTCAGAATGTCGTTCTGAATGGTGCCCGACAGCTTCTCCGGCGGCACGCCCTGTTCCTCGGCGGCGACCACGAACAGGGCGAGGATCGGCAGCACCGCGCCGTTCATGGTCATCGACACGCTCATCTGGTCGAGCGGGATGCCGGCGAACAGCGTGCGCATGTCATAGATGGAGTCGATCGCGACCCCGGCCATCCCGACGTCGCCGGAGACGCGCGGGTGATCGCTGTCGTAGCCGCGGTGGGTGGCGAGGTCGAAGGCGACCGACAGGCCTTTCTGGCCGGCCGCGAGGTTGCGGCGATAGAAGGCGTTGGAGTCTTCCGCCGTGGAGAACCCGGCGTACTGGCGCACCGTCCAGGGCTGGTTGACGTACATGGTCGGGTAGGGGCCGCGCAGATAGGGCGCGATCCCGGGCCAGGTATCGAGGAAGTCGATGCCGGCGAGGTCGGCCTCGCCATAGGCCGGCTTGACAGCGATGCCTTCCGGGGTCTGCCAGGGCGTGGCCTCACCGGCGATGGCGGCGGCTGCAGCGGGCGCAAACGCAACCCCTGAGAAATCAGGAACGCGGGTCATGGCACCCCCAGTTGGGCAAAAGCGGCATTGAGCGTCGCCAATGCGTCGCCCCCTGCATGGATGAAGTCACCGACGCCGGCGGCCCGGAGCGCCGCCTCGTGCTCGCCGGGGCGGCCTGCCAGATAGATATGACGGGCGCCGGCGGACTGAAGCGCGAGGGCCGTCGTCTCGGCGAGTGTCGCGTAGACCTTGTCCGACGAGCATACGCAGACCAGGGCGGCGCCGGAGTTCGTGAAGGCCGAAGCGATGGTCGTTGCGTCCGTGCCGCCATCGCCATCGACGGCTTCGATGCCGCCGGTTTCGAAGAAGCTCCTGACGAAGGTGGCACGCGCGGTGAAGTCGGCCGCGGTGCCGAGATTGGCGAGATAGACCTTCGGCCGCGCGCCGGCCTGAGCGAGCTGGCGGTCGGAGCGGTCGCGCAGGTGCTCGAACGGCGCGGCGAGACGGCGCGGGGCAAGCGCGGTGAAGGTGAATTTCGGCTCGCCATAGGGCGGGGGTGTCACCGGGCGCGCCTGCAGCACTTCGACGGGGGCCTCGTGCAGGTTGGGGAACTCGCTGGCGCCAGTCAGCACGTCCTTGCGGCGCGCAATGTTCCTGTCACGCGTGGCGCGAACGGCGGCGACCTGGTCCTGGATCAGGTTCTGCTTCAATGCGGCAAATGCACCGCCGGCCTTCTCGATGTCCTGGAACAGGGACCAGGCCGTTTTGGCGAGCTCAGCGGTCAGCGCCTCGATCCCGCCGGAGCCGGCGGCGGGGTCGGTGACCTTGTCGAGGTTGGATTCCTCGAGAAGGATGAGCTGGGTGTTGCGCGCGATCCGTCGCGCGAAGGCGTCCGGCAGGCCGAGCGCAAGCGTGTGCGGCAGCACGGTGATGCTGTTCGCGCCGCCGAGACCGGCGGCGAAGGTCGCAATCGTCGCGCGCAGCACGTTCACATAGGGATCGCGCTGGGTCAGCATCCGCCACGCGGTGTCGGCGCAGACGACCAGCGGCTGCGGGGCGAGGCCGCAATGCCGCTCGACATGGGCCCACAGCACGCGCAGGGCGCGGAATTTCGCCAGTGTCAGGAACTGGTCGGCGTCGGCGCTCAGCCGCGCATAGATCATGCGCCGCGCCGCATCGAGCTCGACGCCGGCGGCTTCCAGTGCGCGCAGATACGCCACTGCGGTTGCGACGACGAAGGCGAGTTCCTGGGCCTCCGAGCCGCCGGCATCGTGGATCACGCGTCCATCCGCCACCGCGTAGGGGCCGCGGAACCCGAGGGTCGCAAACTGGGCGACGGCGGGGCCGAAGAACGCGGCGATCTCCGACCAGTCATAGGGGCTGCTGCCGCCCGCGGCCGCCGCGCCGATCGGGTCGAAGCCGAAGCGGGCGTCAACGTTCGCCGGAGCGATCTTCCGCCGGGCGAGCAGCTCGGCGAAGCGCTGCGGCATGTCGCGGGTCTGCGGGCCGATCTGGAACTCGATGGCGATGCCGGCGTCGGGATGGACACCTTCGAAGATCCGCTCCAGCGCCGCGGCCGATGGTTCGAGGCCGAAGCCATAGGCGCCGTGGGCGCCGGCGAACACCAGCGCCAGCCCGTCGGCGCCGTTCTCCAGATCACTCAGGGCTTGCGCGTTGGCGGCCGCGGCATCGGGATGGTCGACCCGCTGCATGATCCGCCATGGCGTGGCGGACGCGCGCCCGGCGACGAGGCCGGCGTTCGCCGCGCGGGAATAGATCGGTGCGATCTGCAGGCCATCATAGGTCTTGCTGACGAGGCGCTCGAAGGGCGCTCCCTTCAGCACGCCGTCGACCAGCTTCTTCCAGTCGTCGTGGGTGGCCGGTGGAAATTCCCGCGCCAGCGGCAGATCGTCGGTTTCGGCGGACATGGAAGGGGGGCGTCTCCCGCAAAGGCCTTATCGTTGTCGCGCAAAATGCCACGGCGGATCGGCTCTGCCAATCACCGGTTCGGCGGGGCCGGCAAGGCGCGAATGCCGTCGGTGGAGAGCTCCGCCAAGGCCTGCCGGGGCGTCAGGTCGCCGATCCGGCGGTCGGGAACGATTTCGGCCAGCGGAACGAGGACGAACGCCCGCTCGCGCAGCCGCGGATGCGGCAAGGTCAGGTCCGCGTCCGTCAGGGTGACGTCGTCATAGGCCAGGAGGTCGAGATCGAGCGTGCGCGGCCCCCAGCGGGTCTCGCGGCGGCGGTCGCGGCCATGCTCGGCCTCGACCGTCTGTAGCACCTGCAGCAGCGCATGCGGGGGGAGGTCGGTCTCGATCCGGATGCAGGCGTTGATGAAGGGCGGCTGGTCGTCCTTGCCCCAGGGCGGGGTCAGGTAGTCCGACGAGCGTGCCAGCAGGGTTGCGCCGGCGCGGCTGCAGATCGCCGGGATGGCATGTGTGAAGGTCTCGCGAACGTCGCCGACATTGCCGCCCAGGGCGATCAGCGCGTCGGCCATGGCGTCAGCCCTGGCCGGTGGAGGAGCGGTTGCGGGTGATGGTGACGCCGACGTCATGGAAGATGGCGGGGATCGGCGCATGCGGCTTGTGCACCGTGACCTTGACCGCGCGGATGCGCGGGAAGGCACTGAGGATCGCTTCCGCGACGGCGCCCGCGGCACGCTCCAGCAGGCGGTAGTTCTTGTCGGCGAAGGCCGCCGTCGCGGCCTGGACGACGTCGGCATAGGACACCGTATCGGCAAGCTTGTCCGTGCGGGACGATTCCGACAGGTCCGTCGCCAGTTCGAGGTCGATCACGAACCGTTGCCCGACCTCGGCCTCGTGCTCCATGACGCCATGGCGGGCGTGAATCAGGAGGCCCTGGATGAAAATGGTGTCACTCATCGTTGCTCCTCGATCCGGGCTGCCACGCGCAGCGCCTGGACAGTATCCGCCACGTCATGGGCGCGAATGATATGGGCGCCGCCCCGCGCGGCGATCAGGTGCGCGGCGATGGAGCCACCCAGCCGCTGCTGCGGTTCAGAAGGGACTACGCTGGCGATGAACCGCTTGCGCGATGCGCCGACCAGCAACGCGCAGCCGAAGTCCTGCAGTTCGGCGAGCCGCGCCAGCGCCGTCATGCTCTGCTCCACGGTCTTGCCGAAGCCAATGCCGGGATCGAGCACGATCTTGTCGGCGGCAATTCCGGCTTTCGCCGCGATATCCAGGGTGCGCGAGAAGAACGCTTTCATGTCGGCGATGATGTCGAGCGCCGGATCGGCGTCGTCGCGGTTGTGCATGACGATCACCGGGACACCATGGGCGGCGACGACTGCGGCCATGTCCGGATCGCGCTGCAGGCCCCAGACGTCATTGGCGATGGCCGCGCCTTGGCCCAGCGCCCAATCCGCCACACGGGCCTTCATGGTGTCGATCGACACCGGCGTGCCGAGAGCGACGACGCCGGGCAGCACCGGCTGCAGGCGGGCGAGTTCGTCTTCGGCGGAGACCGCCTGCATGCCGCCATAGGGGCGGGTGGATTCCGCCCCGATGTCGATGATCTCCGCGCCGTCCGCCACCATCCGCCGGGCCTGAGCCAGCGCCCGGTCGGGCGCATTGAACTGCCCGCCGTCCGAAAACGAGTCCGGGGTCACGTTCAGGATGCCCATGACCGCCGCAACGCGGCGGTGCCGCAGGGACCTCGGGTCGAACCCCGGAGGGGGCGGAGGCGATGGTTGCGGGGCGGGCATCATGCGGTCGCTTTGCGCGGTCCGCCGGGCGGAGTCAAGGCGCGAAAACGACAACGTTCTGATGCAGGGGCGGTTAGTAGGATATTTTCAGCGGCAGCCTGCGGGCATGTTCGATCAGACGTTTGACCGAGGCTTCGGAGGGCAGGACATTGACCAGCTTGCGCCTGGCATTGGCCTCCTTCATGGCCTGGGCCAGCCGCTCCGGATTGCGGTGCACGAATTCCCTGACCGTGGTCACGCCGGCGGCGCGTAACAATTCCGCCTTGGCTTTGCCCATGCCCTTGATGCGCATGCAGTCGGCGATATTCGCCCACTCGAGCAGCTGCTGCTCGGTGAAGCCGGTCTTGGCGGCGAGCGTCTTGCGGCCCTTCACCGTCCGCGCGGCTTCCAGGAGCCCTTCGGTGGTGCGGATGCCGATAGTCTTCAGCTTTGCTGCGGCCTGAGCGTTCAGGCCGTCGATCTTGCTGATGGGGTATGTCATGACACGGGACTAACAGGACTAGACTTAAGGGGACTAAATGTATCAGGCGAACTGGCTCAGACCCGGCGTGCCGGCAATGATGTCGTCGATAGCATCCGTTCCAAGTCTGTCGCGGCCAAATTTGAAAAGTTCACGCGCGACGCCCTGAATTTCCCCCATCCCCAATCCAAGACCCATCAGCTTCCCGCCGAGCGCCATCAAGCCGCCGCCGAGGAAGCCGCCAAGTAAGCTCGATTTGCTGTTGGCTGCGATGACCGCATCCGCACCGGGAATTTTGTCGATGAGAGCCTGAACCTTGTCGGCGGGGCCTTCGGTGCGAAGGAAGCCCAGAATGATACCGATTGTCTTCTCCGCAACCGCCTTATCAATACCGACCTTCGCAGACAACTGCTCGATCAACTCGTCCATAACACCCCGCCTCAACCGGTTACGTGCCGGCCCCTTCATTATGAAATTCATCTTGAGCTTGCGAGTCGAAAAATTCAAGCGAAGCGCGCGCGAGAAATATTGATTCAGGGCCGAGGCGATCGAACTGTTGCCGCGATGCAAGGTGATCTGACGCTTTATGTCGCACGCGCGACGAACGTGCGCGGCGGGTGACAGAGAAGTTGCCGTCTTCAACTTCGGGTTTTGTCGGTAAGGAATTCCTCACTCCGGTTCCGGTTTGAGAGTTTCATTGCCGGTGCCGAATGAGTAGGATCGCGTAATGTGATTTCCGCCGGAGCGACGACGTCGTCGTGCCGGCGTGTGACAAGGCAAGGCGACGAGGCAAGGCAATGGCCACAGCGACGGCGGCGGACGGCAGCGACTCCATCTTCATCGGCAAGGGAGAGCAGTCCGCCTATCTCACCTTGCCGCTGGCCAACCGTCACGGGCTCGTGACCGGCGCCACAGGTACCGGCAAGACAGTGTCGCTGCAGGTGATGGCGGAGGGCTTTGCCCGGGCCGGGGTGCCGGTATTCGCCGCGGACATCAAGGGCGACCTGTCGGGTATCGCCGAGGTCGGCGAGGCCAAGGACTTTATTGTCAAGCGCGCCCAGGAAATGGGCCTCAAGTTCCAGCCGGATCAGTTCTCGACCATCTTCTGGGACGTGTTTGGCGAGCAGGGCCATCCGGTTCGGGCCACCGTGTCCGAGATGGGGCCGCTGCTGCTGGCGCGGATGATGGATCTCAACGACGTCCAGGAGGGCGTGCTCAACATCGCCTTCCGCGTCGCGGACGAGCAGGGACTGCTGCTGCTCGATATGAAGGACCTGCGCGCCATCCTGACCTTCGTCGCCGAGCATGCCGACGAGCTGACCACCCAGTACGGAAACGTGTCGAAACAGACCGTGGGCACGATCCAGCGTCAGTTGCTGGTGCTGGAGAACCAGGGCGGCGCGCTGTTTTTCGGCGAGCCTGCCCTCGACCTCAGCGACCTGATGCGCACCGACCGCGATGGCCGCGGCATGATCAACATCCTGGTGGCCGACAAGCTGATGCAGAGCCCGCGGCTCTATGCCACCTTCCTGCTGTGGATGCTGTCGGAGCTGTTCGAGCATCTGCCCGAGGTCGGTGATCCGCCGAAGCCCAAGCTCGTGTTCTTCTTCGACGAGGCGCACCTGTTGTTCAGCGATCCGCCCAAGGCGCTGATGGAGAAAATCGAGCAGGTGGTCCGCCTCATCCGCTCCAAGGGCGTCGGCGTCTATTTCGTCACCCAGAACCCGATCGATGTGCCGGACAAGGTGCTGGCGCAGCTCGGCAACCGCGTGCAGCACGCGCTGCGCGCCTTCACCCCGCGCGACCAGAAGGCGGTCGCAGCGGCGGCGGAGACGTTCCGCCCGAACCCGAAGCTCGATACCGCTGCGGTGATCACCGAGCTCGGCAAGGGCGAGGCGCTGGTCTCGTTCCTGGAAGGCAACGGCACGCCGGCGATGGTCGAGCGGATCATGGTTCGCCCGCCGTCGGCTCGGATCGGTCCGGTGACGCCGGAGGAGCGCAAGGCGATCATCGCCGCGAGCCCGGTGAAGGGCAAATATGACACCGCGATCGACCGGGAGTCGGCCTACGAGGTGCTGCAGAAGCGTGTCGGCGGCGCGGCGAGCGGGCAAGGCGAGGGCGGTGTGCTCGGTCAGATCGGCTCCATTGTCGGCACCATCTTCGGCACCAATACACCGCGCGGCAAGCTCTCGACGGGCCAGAAGATCGCGCGCGACGTCACTCGCACGGTGACCGACAAGGTGGTCGGCGGCGTGGTCGCCGATCTCGGCAAGTCGGTCGGCGGGTCGATGGGCGGCTCGATCGGTCGCGCGATCGTGCGTGGTGCGCTCGGCAGCCTGCTGAAAAGATAGCCGTCACTCTCTCTGTCCGCTCCCGGGACCGTTTGCAAGGAAAAGCCCGAATGTCCGATACCGCCCGACTGTCCGCGGTTCTCGACCGCATCGATGCCGATTTCGACAACAGCCTGGAACGGCTGTTTGCGCTGCTGCGGATCAAGTCGATCTCAGCCGACCCGGCCTTTGCCGAGGACTGCAGGAAGACGGCGGCGCACCTCGCTGACGATATTGCCTCGCTCGGCTTTGCCGTGGAGGTCCGCCCGACCGCCGGCCATCCGGCGATCGTCGCGCAGAGCAAGGAGGCGCATGCGCCGGGCACGCCGCATGTGCTGTTTTACGGCCACTATGACGTGCAGCCGGTTGATCCGCTGGAGCTGTGGCATCGGCCGCCGTTCGAGCCGGTGGTCACCGACCACGCCGACGGCCGCAAGATCATTGTCGCCCGCGGCGCCGAGGACGACAAGGGCCAGCTCATGACCTTCGTCGAGGCCTGCCGCGCCTGGAAGGCGGTGACCGGCAAGCTGCCGCTCAACGTCACCTTCCTGATCGAGGGCGAGGAGGAGATTGGCTCGAAGAATTTCGGGCCGTTCCTGGCGAGCAACAAGGCCGACCTCGCCGCGGATTTCGCGCTGGTCTGTGACACCGGCATGTGGGACCGCAACACGCCGGCGATCACCACTGCGCTGCGCGGCCTCGTCTATGACGAGGTGCGGATCAAGGCGGCCAATCGCGACCTGCACTCCGGCGTCTATGGTGGCACTGCGCGCAACCCGATCCGGGTGCTGACGCGCATTCTCGGCAGCCTGCACGACGACAACGGCCATATCACTATTCCCGGCTTCTACGACGGCGTGAAGGACCTGCCCGCCGACATCCGTGCCCAGTGGGCGGCGCTCGATTTCACACCGGAAACCTTCCTCAAGCCGATCGGTCTGTCGGTGCCGGCGGGCGAGACCGACCGGCTGATGATCGAGCAGGCGATCTCGCGCCCGACCTGCGACATCAACGGCATTGTTGGCGGCTACACCGGCGAGGGCTCCAAGACGGTGATACCGGCCGAGGCGTCGGCGAAGGTCTCGTTCCGTCTGGTCGAGGGCCAGGACCCGGAGAAGATCCGCGTGGCTTTCCGCGCCTTCGTGACCGAGCGGCTGCCGGCCGACTGCAAGGCCGAGTTCATCGATCATGCCGGCGCGCCGGCGATTGCGCTCGACTGGACCATGAAGCCGCTGGCGGCGGCCAAACGCGCGCTGACCGACGAGTGGGGCAAGGAAGCGCTGCTGATCGGCTCGGGCGCCTCGATCCCGATCGTGGCGGACTTCAAGCGCACCCTCGGCCTCGACACGGTGCTGATCGGCTTCGGGCTCGACGACGACAACATCCACTCGCCGAACGAGAAGTACGACCTGCAGAGCTTCCACAAGGGCATCCGCTCCTGGGCGCGGATTCTCGCGGCCTTCGCCGAGGCGCCGCGCGCCTGACCCGCATAAGGCTCCGCTAGACGTGAAAAACGCCGCCCGGGATTGGGCGGCGTTTTGTGTCTCGGGATCCGAGAAGGTGTAGAGGTTTATGGTTGGAGCCTAGCACGTTTTGTCGGCCGGCGCATCCGCTGAGTGGCGGTGTGGCCTTGTTCCGTGCGGGACCTTTTACCCGTCAAGTCTTGTAGCTGGGGTCGATGCGGTCGAGCTTGCGCAGCAGCGGCGGCCACACCAGCCGCGTTGCCCGGCGCTCGGCACGGTCGAGGTCCGACACCAGCCGCTCGTTCTTCTCGATCACCAGTTTCTCCACGGGGTAGGCGGTCGGCCCGAGCATGCGGGTGCGCACCTGCATGGTGCAGGCCCGCTCCAGGTGGTACATGCGCTCGAACGCGGAGGCGACCGAGCGGCCCACGGTCAGCGTGCCATGGTTGCGCAGCAGCAGGTGGTTCTTGCTGCCGAGATCCTTCTGGATGCGCGGCCGTTCGTCGTGATCGAGCGCAATGCCCTCATAGTCGTGGTAGGCGAGGTCCCCGGTCACGAGCTGGGCGGTCTGGTTGAGCGGCAGCAGTCCTTCCATGCAGCTCGCCACCGCGGTGCCGTCCGGCGTGTGGAGGTGCAGCACGCAGCCGGCGTCCTCACGCACCTCATGGATCGCGGAATGGATGGTGAACCCCGCCGGGTTGATGCTGTACTCGCTCTGGGTGAGCTGGTTGCCGTCGAGGTCGACCTTGACGAGGCTCGACGCGGTGATTTCGTCGAACATCAGGCCGTACGGGTTGATCAGGAAGTGATGCTCCGGCCCCGGCACACGGGCGGAGATGTGGGTGTCGACGAGGTCGTCCCAGCCGTACAGGGCGACGAGGCGGTAGGCGGCGGCAAGATTGACGCGCTGCGTCCATTCCGCCTCGGTCATGTCAGATGGGACGTCCCTCAGGCGCGCTTCCGCGGGCGACATGGCGTTTCTCCGTTTGTTTGTTGCATTCGGCTTCTCGCCCCGAAGCCTAGTGCCGGGGGCGGTCAGCGGCAACACCGCCAGCGCGCGCAGGACATCATGCCTGACGCGCGTCGCAGGTGTGGGAGAGGCGGATATTTCAGGGGGCGGGAATCGCCAGCAGGTCGGAGATGTTGCGACCGCGAATGTCATAGACGCGGGCGAACACGACGTCGTCGCGCTTGATCTCCACCAGCACCGGAGCGGTGAGGCCCTTGCAGTAGAACTCGCCAAGCGTCATCGCAAAGTCGGCGCCCTTGCTGTCCCAGCCGATGGTGAAGTCCTGGCCGAGCGCGACCTGCGCCGGACGCTGCGGACCGCACACCGCGACCTTCCACTTGCGCCCCTTCGGCGCTTCCTCGTCGCGTTCGTCGAGCAACTCTTGCAGCTCGTCCGAGGCCTGCTTGAAGGCGAGGCCCCAATAGTCGAGCATGTAGCGGGCGTCGGCCGCGCGCACGGTGCCGGCGATGTGGTTGAAGTGGGTGTACTGATAGGGGTGCAGACGCACCATCTCGGTCAGCGGCAGGGCGAGGCCGAACACGAACACCGCGGTGGCGACGCTCTGGGCGCCCCGACCATGGCGCTTCAGCCACTCGATCAGCCGGCCGAACGCCACGCCGCCGAGCACCGCCATCGGCGGGATGACGAAGATGAAATGCCGGATGCCGTTGTAGAGCGCAGGCCGCTTCACCATGGCGATGACCAGCGGCAGCATTGCAGCCAGCGTCAGCACCAGCAGCACCGTGCGCCGCTTCGGCGATGCGCCGGGGCGCAGCAGCGACAGCACCGTTCCGGCGACGCCGGCCGCCGCGAGCCCGAGCAGGATCTCCGGCATCTGCAGCGCGAACAGGGTCGGCAGGTAGGACCATGGCATGTCCGGCACCGACACCAGCGCGCCGTCGAACATCTCCTTCCAGGGCTTCTCGAAGAAGTGCGAGAAGTAGGTCACTGCATGGAACGGATTGCCGGTCTCGATGATCGACCACGGCCAGATCAGGCCCATCACCAGATAGCCGAGCACGAGGCCTGGCAGCAGCACGTAGCAGACATGGGCGAAGCGGTGCGCGGCTTCGCGCACGCCCTGGGTGCGGACATCGGCGATCCACAGCGGCAGGAAGCCGATCAGCGCGTAGATCAGGGCGAGGCCGCCGAGAACGCGCGAGCCCAGCGAAAGGCCGGCGCCGAGACCGATGATCAGCACCGTGTGCGTCGAGGGCTTGGGATATTCCTGCGCGAGGCGCACCAGCCCGAGCACCAGGATGATCATCGCCACGGCGAACGGCGCATCCTTCGGATTCATGAACATGTGACCGTAGAAGGTCGGGCACAGCGCCAGCAGCAGCAGCGTGGCGAGGCCGGCGATCGGGCCACCGATGCGCCGTCCGACGCGCCATGTCACCCCGAGGCCGACGATGCCGACAACGGCGCCCAGCAGGCGCCTCGTTTCGAACAGCTCGAATGGAACGAGCTTGTTGAGCAGCGCCGCGGCCATGTCGAAGCCGCCGCCATACATGTAGAGATTGGCGAAGGACAGCGCGCCGGTGTCCTTGAAGCCGGTGCCGTACATCTTCAGCAACAGGTCGGCGTATTCGGCGTGGGTATAGTCGTCCCAGCCGAGACCGTAGTCCTGGAACGTCAGTCCAGCGACGATGGCGACGATGCCGAGCGCGATCCACGCCAGATCATCGCAAATCTGTTCCATTGAGCGTCGTTGCGACGACTCAATGACCGAAGTCGTTATCGATGACATGATTAGTTGTTGAACCCAGCGACCCCCGGAGGCCTCGCATTCTGCTATTTTAGGCCTTCATCTTCCCCAGTAGGCCATATATAGCGCGGTATTCGCGTCAAGTAATTGCTAATTGTGGCGCAATTGGCCTGATGCGACGCAACATTTGCGGCATGGTGAAATCCTGCCGCCGCCTGGTTCCACCTCGCGCTCGAGGTGTGCTGGCGCTGTCTTTCACGAAAATGAGGGGACAACCCTTGGTGTTGAGAAGGTGGCGTTGTCCGCAATTGTCGGTTGTTCCCTCCGACAAGATGACGTTATCGTGGCGATGGGCGCTGCCGCGGCGGTAGGCGTGGAGTTACAAATGCTTGGGCTCTTTGTAGCCGGACTGGTTATTTTTGTCGTTGGACTTCTGGGGATCGGCTTCGGCATTCCGGTGAAGGAGTTCAGTTTCGGCAACACCCTGATCGTCACTGGGGTGGTCGGGGCCTGTACCGGGGTGTTGTTGATCGCCGTCGGACTGGTGGTGCGCGAACTGCGGGCCATCGGCCGGGTGCTGACATCGTCGGGGATACGCCAGGATTCCCGTCAGGACTTGTCCCCTGCGCCGCCGTTCCCGGTGCCGGCCCGTCCGGCCGTCGAGCCGCGCGGTCCTGAGCCGGTAGCCCGCCCCTCCGAGGCGCCGCCGCCCTGGCAGAACGAACGCCCGACCCGGGAACGCGCCGCCGCGTCGCCCATGGAACCCGATACCGCTCCCGAGCCGGTTCCGCCACCGGCGCAGGAAGCGGCGCGCAAGCGCCGCAATCTGCTGTTCACGTCGACGCGTCGCGAGCGCGAGGCTACTGAAGCTGCCGCCGACCAGGCCGAATCCGCGTCGGGGGAAGCTCCCGCCGCCGATCCCGAGCCGCATCCTTCGTTCGACGATGCCTGGCCCGCTCCCGACCGGGCGCGCGCAGCGCGCCGGCGCGAGCCCGAGGAGGTGAAGGCGGCGCCCGTGCCGCCGCCGATCCGCCGGCCGTCCGAAGCGCCCCCTGTGACCATCCTGAAATCCGGTGTGGTCGACGGCATGGCCTATTCGCTGTATTCGGATGGATCGATCGAGGCGCAGATGCCGGAAGGCATGGTGCGCTTCGCCTCGATCGAGGATCTGCGCAAGCATCTCGAGCAGCGCGGCGGCTGAACAACGACGTGACAGCAGGCGAACGCCGTGGGCTTCAAATATAGCCCGCGGCTGTCAGCGTTGTTCTTGTCACCAGCCCGGTCGCGCGCACATAATCGGTGGTATTCGGCCGGCGCGTGTGCGAGTTGATCTCGCGACGGCGCTGTATCGGCCGGTTGTGACGAAAGACGCAAGCGATGAGCGACGCTCCGGCCAAGACCTTCATCGATCTGACGGCCGGCATCGTCTCGGCCTATGTCAGCAACAACACCACGCCTGCGTCGGAGTTGCCGGCGCTGATCAGCCAGGTGCATGCCGCGCTGGTGCGCGTCGCGGCGGGGCACGTCAAGGCCGCGCCGGAGCCGGCGAAACCCGCGGTACCGGTGAAGAAGTCGATGACGTCCGACTATCTGGTCTGCCTGGAGGACGGCAAGAAGTTCAAGTCGCTGAAGCGCCACCTGCGCACGCAGTACAACATGACGCCCGAGCAGTACCGGGAGAAATGGGGCCTGCCGCCGGACTATCCGATGGTCGCGCCGAACTATGCGGTGGCCCGTTCCCAGCTCGCCAAGAAGATGGGGCTCGGGCAGCAGCGGCGCCGGCGGCGCTGACAAACCGGGATCGTCTGTCGACGGAACCTCAGGCCGCCGCCAGCACCTCGCGGGCATCGCGGCGGATGCGCTCGACCATGGACCGGAAGCCGTTGGAGCGCTGCGGCGTCAGGTGCTCGCGGAGGCCCAACTCCTCGAACACGGCGACCGCGTCGGTCTCGAGAATGGCCTGTGCCGGCTGATCGGAGTAGAGCGCCAGCAGGATCGCGATCAGGCCGCGTACGATATGGGCGTCGCTGTCGCCGGCATAGTGCAGCAGTGTCTGGCCGGCCGCGCCCGTCCGCACGGTGCGGGCAAGCCAGACCTGGCTGGCACAGCCCTGGACCTTGTTGTCTGCGGAATGGTCCGCCTCGCTCATCGGCGCGAGCGCGCGCCCCAGCTCGATGACGTAGCGGTAGCGGTCATCCCACTCGTCCAGCAGCGCGAAATTGTCCTTGATCTCGTCGATCGTCATCGTGTCCCGGATCCGTTTGTCCGAGACTTATATGAGTTCTCCGGCGCTCGAAAGCGATATCAGCCGGGCAAAAGGGCGCCGGCCGGCCACCTCGGCCGGACCGGAAACATGACGATGGCTGGGGCGGGACGGCGGGTTCCGCCTAACCCGATGGGGTCGAGCCCGGTTCGGGCGCGCGCCATTCCACCTGCAGGTCGTCGGCGGTCAGCGTGTCACTGCCGGCGCGGGCAGTCTCCATCCGGCCGATCGAGCTGGTGTGGTCGGATCCGCGCTTCTCGGTGATGATGTTGTAGAGCTTCTTGGCGCCGTTCTGCGCGCGCTGGCCGATCACGGTCGCGGCTTGGCCGCCGACTGCGCAGGCGCCAGGTTGACGCGTGCAGAACTGGCTCATGTCCGACACCGCCGCGGTCGCGGCCGAAATCGCCTCCGCGGCTCCCACCTGCGGTTGCGTCGCCTTGGTGTCGGCGGTCTCTTGAGATTTGTCCGTCGGCAGCAGCACGAGCACCAGCCCGAGCCAGAATGCCATGCGAAGCAGGAAAAACATTTCGCCACCCGTACTGTCGTTCACCCCGTTGCGATTGGTCTCGCAATCTGTGGCAAGCAGTAGCAGGCATCGATAAATTCGGTGTTTTGGTGCTGCGCTCAATTTGCCGAAAATTTGAATGATTGGGTTTGCCGTAAATTTTTCATTGCGACGGTGCACGGGCTTTTCCGCACATGTGATTCGATCTGTCGGCGATGATCCGGGGGCGCCGACCGGGCTTGTCCGCGCCGCACGCCACGGCCGCCGGCGGCCGTGCACCATTTCGAAACCATACCGGCCCGCAGCCGGAAACCTTGCGTTCACCATCCCTGCCGAATGACGCCGGTTTCCGTTGCGAACGTCCGATTGCGGCGCAGCCGCGCTGCGCGCGCAACGCTGCTTTAGCGTTCGCTTAAGCTCGCTCTGACACGATCGCGCAACGATAACGGGGGCGGTCCGGCGCGTCTTGTGACGACCACGCCGAAGCGCGAGAACAACGTGACGGTTCTGAACAAAATTCGCGAGCATCTGGACGCACTGCTGCATCCGTCGGCGCGCTTTGATGCGATGACCAGCGCGCGGCATCGCGCCTTCATCGCGCCGCGCCTGCTGGGCAGCCTTGCGGCGCTCGCGTCGCTGCCGATCTATCTGGCCGTGCGCGGCGCGCCGGCCGAGATCGAGGTCGCGGTCTATGCGTGGCTGATCGCTCCAATTCTCGTCGCCTACTTTCTGTCGCGCACCGGACGTTATGAGAGTGCGCATGTGCTGTCGTCGGTTGCGCTCGCCACCATGGTGGTGGCGGTGTCGCTGGTGACGGGCGGCATTTCGTCGTTTGCCGCGGCGTGGCTGATCGTGGTGCCGCTCGAGGCGGCGCTGTCGGCGTCGCGCCGCGTGGTCGGCTTCGCGGTCAGTCTCGCGCTCGCCTGCGCGGCCGGGCTGGTGCTGATCGAGGTGGCCGGGCTGCTGCCGGCCTCTCAGGTCCAGCCCCACACCGGCATGGCGTTCGAGGCGGCCGGCATCGCGGCCGCGACGCTGTTCGCCGCGGCGCTGGCCTTTGGCGCGGAATCGCTGGCGCGCACCAGCAGCACGCTGTTGATGGTGGAGGAGGAGCGCTTCCGGCTGCTCGCCCTCAACATGAGCGATGTGATCTCCCGGCACCGCCGCAACGGCGCGGTGCAGTTCATCTCGCCGGCCGCAGAGGCGATGCTCGGCGGGCCGCTCACGGCCCTCTATGGCCACGGGCTGTTCGATCGCGTCCATGTTGCCGACCGTCCGGCCTATCTGAAGGCGCTGTCGGATGCCGCCCGCGGCGGCGATGCGCGCAGCGTCGAGTTCCGGCTGCGCCGCGAGGCGCCGCGTGGCGATGCCGGCGGTTCGAGCTGGATCTGGGTCGAAATGCGTTGTCGCCCCATGGAGCGCTCGCATGTGGCGCCAGAGAGCGCCGACGGCGAGGTGGTCGCGGTGATGCGCGACGTCACTGAACGCAAGCTGCAGGAGGAGGCGCTGCTGGCCGCGCGCGTCGAGGCCGAGCGGGCGGATGCGGCGAAGAGCCGCTTCCTTGCCACCATGAGTCACGAGTTGCGCACGCCGCTCAACGCCATCATCGGCTTCTCCGAGATGATCGTCCGCGAGGATGACCTGATGATCACGCCCGAGCGCCGCAAGGAATATGCCGGTCTGATCAACGAATCCGGCCAGCACCTCTTGTCGGTGGTCAACGGCATCCTCGACATCTCGAAGATGGAGGCCGGCAATTTCGAGATCGCGCTGCACCCCTTCATGCCGCGCGAGGCGATTCTGAGCTGCTGCAACCTGATGGCGCTGAAGGCGCGGGAGAGCGGGCTCGAGCTGCGCACGCGGGTGCCCGACGATTTGCCGGAGATCGTCGGCGACGTGCGGGCATTCAAGCAGATCATGCTGAACCTGGTGTCGAACGCGATCAAGTTCACCGAGCGCGGCGGTGCCGTGACGGTGTCATCCTGGATCGAGGGCGCGCGCCTCGTGCTGTCGGTCGCCGATACCGGCGTCGGCATCAGTGCTGACGACCTCAAGCGCATCGGCGCGCCGTTCTTCCAGGCCGGCACCACCTATCAGCGGCGCCACGAGGGCACCGGCCTCGGGTTGTCGATCGTCAAGAGCCTCGCCGAGCTGCATGGCGGCAACATGACGGTTGCGAGCCGGCTGGGTGAAGGGACCACGGTCACCATCCTGCTGCCGCTCGTGGCGACGAGTGCCAAACCGAAATCCAACGTGACGGCGCTCGCGCCGGTTCAGCGTTCTGAACGCCAAGACATGCAGGTGAAGAAAAGTGCCTAAAGCTCTCGTGATCGATGACGACGACATGCCGCCGCGTCGCCGTGGCCGGACGAAGCCGGCCGTGGTGGAGGACGTCGAGGTCGAGCGCAACCTGCTGATGCGGGTCCTTTTGCACAGCCCGAAGGATACGGTGGCTGGCGGTGTGGCCGTCGTCGCGATCGGCGCGATCATCGTCAATGCCATGTTCCTGCAGCCGGGGCGCCACCCGGCGCCGATGTTCCACACCGCGTTTCCGCTGCCTGCGAACGCGCCGGCCGCTGCCCCGGCCACGCAGCCGGCCGCCGCATCCGTCACGCAGCCGTCGTCCGCTGTGACGGCAAGCCCGATGCCGCGGCCACGGCCGGTCGAGGCGGAAGCGCCCGCCGCTGCGCCTGTGAAGGCGGTGGCGCATCCGGCCGCGCCGGCCGCCAATGTGGTGCGTCCTCCGGCCGCGATCCCGGCGGCCACCCGCAGCGATCCGGTCGGCGATCTGATCGTGTCGAACCGCCGTGTCATGGCCGTGCAGCGGGCGCTGACCGATTTCGGCTACGGCCAGCTCAAGCCGACCGGCATCCTCGGCACCGATACCCAGGCGGCGATCCAGAAGTTCGAGCGTGAGCGTCGCCTTCCGGTCACCGGCCAGGTCTCCGATCGCCTGGTGCGCGAGCTCGGCGTGGTCACCGGCCGGGCCATCGACTAGTGCGGTGGATCTGACATTCGCTTCTCGTCGCATGCATGGCGTCGCAGAAACGACTTTGTCCGGTCGTCGCGCTCCTTTATCGTCGCGCCATGAGATTGAAATCCAACATCTGGGTGGCGGCGTATCTGCGCCGCTGCCAGGTCAATGGCGTGTTCGGCGCGGTGCGCCGGCGTGGCGCCGAAGAGGCGGGAGCGGTGTTCGTCAAGGTGGCGCTGCTCGACGGCAACGCCATGCTGTTTACGCCGGCGCCGCAGACTGCCTATGACAACAGCCGTCCGGTCGAGCGCGTCTTCACCCCACTGTCGGCTGCGCCGGTGCCGGAGGCCGCGGTGGAGGAGCGCCTCGCCAAGGAGATCCGCTTCGATCCCGACGTCTGGATCGTCGAGATCGAGGACCGCGAAGGGCGGCACTTCCTGGAGCTCGCGCCGAAATAGTCGGCGTCAGCCGCGCGTCGGTTTGCGCGACGACAGGGGCGCCGAGGCAGGCTGGACGGTGGAGCGCGGCTGGGCCGCTGTGGTGCGGGCGCGTTGGCGCTCATCGTCATAGAGCATCGGGCGATGTTTCGCGCGGCCGGCCAGCGAGGTGCTGCGCCAGGCAGCCAGCATCACGAGGCTCATGCGCTCGCTCAGCGAATCGTACAGCCGGGCCAGCGTATAGACCCGTGTCACCGAGGCCCCGAGCTCCGGATCGAGAAACAGCAGGACGCGCTGAAACGCTTCGCCGGGCATGTCGATGGCCTTCATCGCGCAGGCGAGCGGCTCGCCGCCCTGGTCCTCGACGATGCGCTGCGCCATCCGAGCGGGCAGGATCAGTACCTCCGCGAGCGCGGCTGTGAAGCCGATGAGGTCGGCTTCCAGCGCCATCTGCTCGAGCGCCTCGACCGCGCGCGCTGCGTGTCGCGCATCGATCCGCGGGGCGGCCTTCAGCGGCGCCTCATCGAGGCTGCGCAGGATCTGCAGGCGCTCGCTGGCGCCGGCCCTGAAGAACATCTCGTTTAGCTCGGACGCTTCATGGGGCTGCATCGACAGTGTCGGCGCCTCCTGGACGCTCCCGGCCTCGTCGTGCGTGGCTTGCGGGATGGTCCATGGCGCTGCCGGCGGCATCCGGGGGGCAGCGGTGAGCTTGTCCATGATCGCCAGCGGCGTTCGTGGATAAACCGACAGCCGCGCGCGCACGGCGGTGCGGGTGGCATCGTCGACCTCGTCGATCAGGCGGGACGTGAGCGCAATGAACTGCTGCTCCTCGTCGGCGGTATGCGACGGGGCCTGGACATAAAGATCGGTGAGCACGCGCAGCAGCGTCGGACGGATGTCGACGCCTTCGCGGCGGGAGAGTGTGATCAGCCCGTCAAGGCCAGGAACCGGTGGAAACGTGGTCATCGCTCATGTGCAGCCGTCTCCCGAATCCCCGATTCGTTCGAGAAGGCCTCCCGGCCGCCGATACTAGCGACGTCATTTTAACAGGCGCTTAACCCTAAGGGGGCCTGAGCGATTTCGTTCAAATGCGATCGAATGGCCATGACTTCAGTCGGCGATGCCGAAGCCCGCCAGCGCCGCGCTCAGGCCGCCACGTGGCGCATCGCACGGACCGGGATGCGCAACAGCTGCGCTCCCCGCGCCACACCTGCTGCATCCTGTTGACATCATTCAGTATGTTAACAGGTCGTTAACTATAAGCCGTTCTTAATCATTGCACGGTTCGGGGTCGCGCGGGTGAGGACGGCGGCGGGGAGACGAGACTATGGGCACCATCATCGATTTCCCTGCGGATGCCGTGACGCGCCGCCTGGGGTCCTGGCTGGATGAGGCGCCGCGCGAAGGCACTGGAACGGTCCTGATTCTTCCTGTCGTTCGGATCGAACGCCACCCCGACGAGACCACCGGCGGCAGCGATCCCGCTGAGGGCGCCACTGCCGGCCGCCGTCGCCGCAGGCGCGTACGGTCCTGACATTTCCTCTCATGTGTGCCTGTCGAACCCCGAGCTTCGCGCGGCTTCGGTCCCTGTTCCCCGCCGGGATCGCGCCGGTCGTCGCGCTTGCGATCATGCTGGGCGGATGCGCCACCGGCGATTTCGGGCGTACCCGCGATTCCGCCCTCAATGACGACATGCATCGCTGGGTCGGCGCGGAAGCCACCGGCAGCATCGGGCGGCGGCCATCCGACTTCCAGCTCACCGATTACGAGCGCAGGCTGCGCGATCAGGCCTATGCCTTCATCGAGCCGCCGCACTCGCGACCTTACTGGAAGGGCGTGTTCGGCGACTATGAGCCGATACCGGCGCCCTGGCGCCGGAAGGTGCATTTCGATCCCACGATCTATGGCCGTCAACTGATCGACGAGCCGCATCGTTCGCATGCATCGCGCTATGGCCAGCTGATCGAGGACGTGCGCAACGACTTGACCCGGCTCGATCCGTTCTTCACCACCGCGGGGCGCGTTGCCGACCTCGACCAGAAGCGCGGCGCCAGCCTGCGCTACATCACCGATCTCGAGCCGCGCGAGCGCGCCGACGCGCTGGCGCGGATGAAGGAGAACGCGCTGATCGTGCAGTGGGTCGGGATCTGCGTGCAGCAGCGCGTCGCATCCTATCGTTGGGCGCTGGAGCGTCTGGTGATTCATGCGCCGGATGGGCTGGCGGCTGAAGCCGACCGCCTGATCACGGAGCTTGCGGCCCGCTCCGCGGCGGGCCTCGGCGCCACCCCGGTCGTCGGTCAGGTGCTCACCGTCAAGGGTTGAGGGCGGGAACGAAATCCCGCTGAACCTTGGAGGCGTCTGCGACAACTAACGCTCGCACAACCCGTCCTGCCGGGACCGCCGATGCGTGGCTCCGACGGGCGAACATTGGCGAGAGTTCTTCCGATGCGAATCGAATGGATCGTGCTGGCCGCGCTGGTGGCGGTCGCAGGCGCTGCCGTCGTCATCTTCAACCGGCTGATCCGCCAGCGTAACCAGATGCGCGAGGCCTGGAGCGGCATCGATGTGCAGTTGCGTCGGCGCAGCGACCTCATCCCCAACCTGGTCGCCGTGGTCAAAGCCTATGCCGCCCACGAGCGCGGCGTGTTCGAGGACATCACCGCCAAACGGGCCTCGAGCTTCGCCGCGGACGGCACGGCGCAGAAGGCCGCCGCCGAGCAGGCTTTGCAGGGCGCGCTTGGCCGGCTGCTCGCCGTCGCTGAAGCCTACCCGCAGCTCAAGGCCGACCAGACCTTCCGCACGCTGCAGGAGCAACTCGCAGAGATCGAGGACCAGTTGCAGATGGCCCGCCGCTACTTCAACGGCACGGTGCGCGACTTCAATATCGCGGTGCAGTCGTTTCCAGACGTCCTGATCGCACGGCTGCTGGGCTGGCATGAGGAGCACTTCTTCGAGATCGATGCGGCGTCCGCCGTCGTGCCGCAGATCAGCCTGTCGGGGGCGTGAAGGATGACCGCTTTCGGCAGGTCGGCCGGCATCGCCATCGTCCTCTGGCTGGCCGCGGCGCTTGCGCCGGCGGCTGCGAGCGAGCGGATCAGTCGTTTCGTGAGCGACGTGACGGTGCAACGCAATGGCGATCTCGAGGTCACGGAGACCATCACGGTTCAATCCGAGGGGCAGTCGATCAAGCGCGGCATCCTGCGCGACTTCCCGACCAGCTACGCCAATCGCGACGGCACCCGCGTCGAAGTCGGTTTCGACGTCCGCGCGGTGACGCGAGATGGCGCGGCAGAGCCCTATGCCACCGAGCGGCTCAGCAACGGCGTGCGGGTGCGGATCGGCCGCGCCGACACGCTTCTGGCGAACGGCAGCCATACCTTCGTCATCACCTATCGCACCACCCGGCAAGTCGGCTTCTTCAACGACTATGACGAACTGTACTGGAATGCGACCGGCAATGGCTGGACCTTTCCGATCGACGCGGCGGAAGCCCGCATCCATCTGCCGGAAGCGGTGCCGATCCGGCAGTCCGCCTTCTATACCGGGCCGCAGGGCGCCAAGGGCAAGGACGCCTTCGTGTTCGAGCAACTGCCGGGGCTGATCGTGTTTCGCTCCACCCAGCCGCTGCCGCCCCGCAACGGCCTGACAGTCGCGGCCGGCTGGCAGAAGGGCATCGTGACCCCGCCGGGAGCGGCGTCGAAGGCCGCCGACTGGTTGCTCGACAACCTGCCGCTCGGCGCAACCGCGCTCGGCTTCCTGCTGATCGCCGGATATTATTTTTCTGCCTGGCGCAAGGTCGGCCACGATCCGCGACGCGGCACCATCGTTCCGCTGTTCGGTCCGCCCAAGGGCATGTCACCGGCCGCGGTGCGCTATGTCGCGCGCATGGCCATGGACGACAAGGCCTTTACGGCAGCGCTGATCGATCTCGGCGTGCAGGGCCACATCAAGCTGGCGGAACGAAAGAACGGCCTGCAGATCGTGCCGCGCAGCGGCGGCAAGCCGTTGACGCCTGACGGGCAGGCGGTCGTGACGTCGATGTTCGGCAACCGGACCTCGCCGGTCGATCTCGATCCGTCGAGCTGTGTCATCCTGCAGAAGGCGCGGGAGGCCTTGAGGACGTCGCTGGCGACACAGTTTGCCGGGCGCCTGTTCTACAACAATCGCGGCTGGTCGATCCGCGGCCTGCTGGCGTCGCTGGCGGTGATCGCGGCGGTCCTGGTCTCGGTCTTCGCCGGCTGGGGCATCGATCAGGGAGCTGCGACCGTGATCTGCATGCTGACGCTGGTGCCCGCCCTGATCGTGCTGACATTGTTGGTGGTCGCGGGGCTGCCGCGCAGCATCGGCACGTTCGCTCTGCTCGCCTTCGGCTGCGTGTTCTCGTTCCTGGCCGGCAGCAGTGGCTATGAACTCGTCACAGGCAACGTGCATGGTTGGACCGAGGCCTTGCCGGCGGCGTTGCCGCTGGTGCTGCTGCCGCTGTCATCGTCGGCGTTCGGCTGGATGAAGGCGCACACGGCGGAGGGGCGCGCGATCACGGATCAGATCGAGGGCTTTCGCCAGTATCTCGGCGTTGCCGAGGAGGATCGGCTCAACGCGCTGAACCCACCGGACAAGACGCCGGAACTGTTCGAGCGCTTCCTGCCTTATGCGATTGCGCTCGACGTCGAAAACGCCTGGGCCGAGCGTTTCGCCGCTGTGCTCGCGGCGGCGTCCGTCGCCGCCGCCACCAGCGACTGGTACGAGGGAGGCAGCGACCACGCCCACGATCCGGCGAGCTTTGCCAGCTATCTCGGCCGTGACCTGTCGCAGACCGTCTCTTCCGCCGCGACGCCGCCGGGCTCGAGCGGCAGCGATTCCTCAAGCAGTGGTTCTTCGAGCAGCGGTGGTTCTGACGGCGGCGGTTCGTCGGGCGATGGTGGTGGCGGCGGCGGTGGTGACGGCTGGTAACATCAGGCGGCCGCGCGCCGCCGTGTCTTGCGCGCTGGGGCGACGATGCCGATGACGTGTTGCAAGGCTGCCGACGGTGCCTGGGCGGCGTCATAGGCGAGGCCGACCTGCCGCGTGACATCGACGTCGGCGATGTCGCGCACCGCGACGTCGGGGCGCGCGCGAGCGGCGCCCTCGGGAACGATCGCGATGCCGACGCCAGCGGCGACCAGCGCCATCGCCCAGTCCTCGGATTCGGCGATCGCCGCGGCGGGCTGCCGGCGCCGGCCGCGCCGGAAGAACGCGCTCTGCTCGCAATGGCAGCGGTCGACCAGCGGCACGTCGGCGAGATCGGTGGTGCGCAGCCGCTCCTTCAAGGTCAGTGGATGGGACGGCGGCAGCACGGCGACATAGCGATCGGTCCATAGCGGAATGAACTGCTCGCGCGGCTTGACCATGCTCCGGGCGATGACGCGGCCATCCGCCTTGTCGGCGGCGCCGACAAGGCGCAGATGCATCCGTCCATCCGCTGTGACCTGCTTGAGCAGTGCAATGGTGCGCGGAATGTCCAGCGTACGCATCAGGCCGAGCGTCAGCGTCGGGCGCTCGATCGGCGCGCGAAACAGCTGCCGCGCCGCATCCGCTTCGTCGATGATGCGGCGGGCGATGGCATGGAGCTGCTCGGCCGCGGCCGTCGGCGAGACGCCTTTCTTGTGCCGGATGAAGAGGCTGGTGCCGAGCTCCGCCTCGAGGCTGGCGACGGCCGCCGAGATCGAGGGCTGCGACACGAAGCAGCGCCGCGCCGCAGCCGTCAGGCTGCGCGCCTCGAACACCGCCGCGAAGTAGCGCAACTCGCGGATATCCATAGCTGATTCCTATGACGATGATCAGATAACAATAATTTACCTATGGCAATACCGGTGGCAAGCCATCTCTCTCGCATCAGGGAAGGGTTTTGGCATGCGCATCCATCATCTCAACACCGGCACCATGTGCCCGATCGGCCGGCGGCTGGTGAACGGCACCGGCAGCATCTTCCAGCGCGCGCGGATGGTCTGCCATTGCCTCCTGATCGAAACCGGCGACGGCCTTGCTCTCGTCGATACCGGGATTGGGCTCGGCGACATCGCCGACGCGCCGCGGCTCGGGCCGCGATGGGTGCGCCAGACGAGGCCCCGGCTCGATCCGGCAGAGACCGCGCTACATCAGGTCAAGGCGCTCGGTTATTCGCCCGACGACGTGCGGCATCTGCTGCTCACCCATCTCGACCGCGACCATGCCGGCGGGATACCGGATTTCCCCAAGGCCAGGGTGCATGTGCATCGCAGGGAATACGACATCGCGGTGGCGCATCGTGTCGCCGCGCCAGCGGGACGTTACATCCATGCACAGTGGCAGCACGACCCCGACTGGACCTTCTACGGTGAGGGCGGCGACGACTGGTTCGGCTTCAAGGGCGTCCGCGCGCTCGGCGACCGCGAACCGGACATCCTGATGATCCCGCTGCCGGGCCATACGCCGGGACACTGCGGCATCGCGGTGCGCGGCAAGGACAAATGGCTGCTGCACGCCGGCGACAGCTATTTCTTCCATGGCCAGATCGCAAATCCGCCGGTATCGGCGCCGCTGATGCTGGGGTATTTTCAGCGCAAGGCCGACATGGACCGTGCGGCGCGCATCGCCAACCAGGAGCGGCTGCGCCAGCTCAACGCGTCACACGGGGCCGAGGTGGTGATCTTCAACAGCCACGATCCCGCGGACTATGAGCGCTGCCGCTGCGGGCGGCACTGAGCGGCTGCGCGTCAACGGGTAGCGACCGGCGTCGTCTGCAGCTTGCAGGTGGCGGCGGCGAGGGACGCTTGAGCCTGCGTCATCAGGCCGGGTTCGGGCGCGAGCGCCTTCAGCACGATCAGCCCCGTGGTGGTCGGGGAATCGATGATCAGGCGGTCGGCGGCGGTGACTTCCTCGTCCTCCGGCACCTCGGCATGCTGCGCTTCGGTCATCAGGTCGAGCTCGATCACCTTGCGGCCGGCGGAGCGGTCGTTGATGGCGTAGTAGGCGACATCGTTGCGGGTGTAGAACGACACCGAGGTATAGGCTTGGCTCACCGGCACGGCGAGCTTGATCGAGCCCTTCGACAGGTCGTAGCGGCACACGGCAACGGCGAAGGCCGGATCCATGTAGGGCATCAGGGTGCTGCCCGGCTCGGCGGTGGGAAGCTGGGTTACGCCGTTCACCGTCGTGATCGGCGCGAGCCGCGAGTAGGCGTCGAGGCTGGCGATGCGCGGCAGCGCCAGCACGCTGACGAGGTGCACAAGGCCGCCGAGCAGCAGGCCGACGACCAGCGTGAACAGCAGGCGGATCATGGGCACCCCACGGTGGTGATCGCCGGCATCGGGGCGTCGCGCTGGGTGCGGGTGGCGACCCCGACCGGTGTGTCGTAGAGCCGCAGCATCAGCATGTAGCGGTCGATGCCGCCGGTCGGCAGCCAGTTGCCGGCGCGGGCGCGGGAGGTGATGCGCACCTCGAAAGCGCCGTCCGAGCCGCGCACGATTTCCTGGCTGGTGAAGCCGTAGCGGTTGATGCCGTTGGCGACGAGCTGGCCCTTCGGATCGTACAGTGTCAGCGTCCAGAAGCGTGCAGCCGGCGTGACGCCGCTGACCACCACGTCGCAGCGCCCGTCGAGCAGGCGCTTGCCGTCGTCACTACGGGCGATGAAGGCGATGCCGTCGCCGGTGCCGACCGGCAGCTCGCCGCTGCGCGCGATGCTGGCGCGGGCATAGGGGTCGATGTCGCTCGAGCCGGTGCGCGGCCGCGCGGTCCAGGCGCCGATGGTCAGCGTGCCGACATTGACGCCGCGAGTCGCGGTCACCCAGGTCGCGCCGAGACCGACCGCGGTCGCGAGCATCAGGGCCAGCAGGGAGGACAGGATCAGTCGCACGTCACACCGTCATCATCGGCGGTCAGTTCTTGCGCGCCGCGGGCGGGGCGCCGCCGCCCGCGGGCTGCGGCGCGGGGGCCGCGGAAGCGAAGCTGTCAGGGAACGGCAGCGCGCTCGATGTCGACGGCTTCACCGGGGAAGCCGGCTTCGCCGGATCGTTCTGCGTCGTCCGGGCGGCGGTCTTGGCAGCGTCGTCCATCATCTTTTCGACCCGCACCAGGATGTCGGCGCCACGCCGGGTCAGCACCGGCGGCGGTCCAGGCATCACCTCGGGCGCCTTCGCGGCGGCATTCGCCGCGTCCGGCGGCAGCTTCTTGCCCGCGCCGACCCCGGCGAGGTCGCGGACCTCGACGCCCTGATGCGCCACCACCATGATGTCGTGCCAGGTCTGCGCCGGCAGCGAGCCGCCGGTCATGCGGTTGGTCGGCGAATAGTCGTCGTTGCCGTACCACACCGCGCAGGTGAAGTTGCCGGTGTAGCCGACGAACCAGGCGTCACGGAAATTGTTGGTGGTGCCGGTCTTGCCGGCGGCGGGAATGCCGTCGAGCTGGGCACGCCGCGCGGTGCCTTCCTCGACGACGTGGCTCATCATGCCGGCCATGTCGGCGGCGACCGAGGCGGGGATCGCCTGCGAGGGCTTCTTGCCGTCGCGGTCCCAGCGCCAGACGAGGTCACCGGCGCCGGTGCGCACCTCGAGCACCGCATGGGGCGCCACCGCCTTGCCCTTGTTGGGGAAGGTGGCGTACGCGACCGCGTGCTCGACCACGCTGACTTCGTCCGAGCCGATCGGCAGTGACGGCGTATCGGGTAGCGGCGCCTTGATGCCGAACTTGCGCGCGGTCTCGACGATCTTGGCGCGGCCGGCCTTCGGGCCGTCCTTGCCGCCAAGCGCGATCGACAGCTTCACCGGCACCACGTTGATCGAGCGGGTGATCGCCTGGGTCAGCGTTACTGTGCCGGAGTACGAGCGGCCATAGTTCTGCGGGCACCAGTTGCCGATGCAGACCGGGCCGTCGACGATGGTCGAGGTCGGCTTGTAACCGTTCAGCAGTGCGGTGGTGTAGACGTAGGGCTTGAACGAGGACCCGGGCTGGCGCATCGCGTCGACGGCACGGTTGAACTGGCTGGCGCCATAGTCGCGGCCGCCGACCATCGCGCGCACGCCGCCGTCGAGGTCGGCGACCACGGTTGCGGCCTGGGTGGCGTGATAGTCGCGGCCGAACTGGCGCAGCTGGTTCTCGATGGCATTCTCCGCCGCACGCTGCACGTTCATGTCGATCGCGGTGCGCACCACGAACACGCGCTCGGTGTAGGATTTCGGGAGGGTGTTGACGAGCCTGCGCATCTCGTCGAACGCCCAGTCGAGGTAGTAGTTCGGCGAGTTCTCGTCGCGGCGGTCGACCGCGGTGGCGGGATTGCGCCGCGCGCCGAACACCTGGCCCTCGCTCATGAAGCCGGCCTCGACGAGGTTGTCGAGCACGACGTTGGCGCGGGCGCGGGCGGCGGGCAGGTTGATGTGCGGGGCGTACTTGGTCGGTGCCTTGAACAGGCCGGCCAGCATCGCCGCTTCCGCGAGATTCACGTCGCGCGCCGACTTGTTGAAGTAGAAGTGCGCGGCGCCGTCGACGCCGAAGGTGCCGCCGCCCATATAGGCACGGTCGAGATAGAGCTTGAGGATCTCGTTCTTGGTCAGGCGGGTTTCCAGCCAGATCGCGAGGAACGCCTCGTTGACCTTGCGCTCGATGGTGCGCTCGTTGGACAGGAACAGGTTTTTCGCAAGCTGCTGGGTGATCGACGAGCCGCCCTGGCGCACGCCGCCGGCCTGGGCGTTGGTGACGAGCGCACGGGCGGTGCCGGCGATGTCGATGCCGAAATGGTCGTAGAAGCGGCGGTCTTCGGTCGCCAGCGTCGCCTTGATCAGGTGATCGGGAAACTCTTCCAGCGGAATCGAGTCGTTGTGCTTGATGCCGCGACTGCCGATGACGGTGCCGTAGCGGTCGAGGAAGGTGACGGCGAGATCGGATTTCTTCAGCCAGTCCTCGTCGGCGGTCTCCCGGAACGCCGGCACCGCCAGCGCCAGCATCAGGATCAGGCCGCCAAGGCCGATGGTCGCCATCTCCGACAGCGGCTCGATGATCACCCAACGCTTCCAGCGGCCGACATAGAAGCGGTCCATGAAGGTCGAGAACCGCTCGTAGAGCTCGCGGATGCCGGCGCCGGACGAGAACAGGGTGGAATCGATGCGCGCGTCGAGGTCCAGCAGGAAATGCCGGATCCGGGTTTTCCAGTTCTTCCGTTGACGATCGCGCACCGGAACCTTCGATCAGCTTCGCGCCGCTCACGGGGCCGACGGCGCGCCGGTGAGACGATGCGGATGCGATGAGGCAACCCTAAGGCGGCTCCGCCCGCCGCCGGGAAGCTGTCACCTTCTAGCCGAGGGACAGGCATAAACCAATGCTCGACTTGGAGATTCTGCGGATACGGTTCACGCCGTCCCCGGTTTTCCGGACGTCACGGCGGTTGCCGCTTCCCCTTCGCGGCATTGCTGCCTAGAACAGGCCAGCAGCACATCAGCACGGATTTTCGGCGATCATGGCGGACGACTCCGGCCCGGTTTCGGGGCAGGAAAATTTCTTCTGGAAAACCAAGACGTTGGAGGAAATGTCCGACGCCGAATGGGAGTCGCTGTGCGACGGCTGCGCGCGCTGCTGCCTGTCGAAGCTGGAAGACGAGGACACCGGCAAGATCTACTTCACCCATGTCGGCTGCACCCTTTTGGATGCGCAGAGCTGTGCCTGCAAGGATTACGCGAATCGCTCCGCACGGGTCCCCGATTGCGTCCGCCTGACGGCGGAGAACGTCCGCACCCTGAACTGGCTGCCGCCGAGCTGTGCCTATCGCCTGGTGGCGGAGGGGCGTGATCTGTACTGGTGGCATCCCCTGGTGTCGGGCGATCCCAACACCGTGCACGAGGCCGGTGTCTCGGTGCGGGGCCGCGTGCCGGCCAGCGAGGATGAGGTCGACGACGCCGATCTCGAGGATCACATCGTGCGCTGGCCCGGTCTGCTACCCCGGGGCGCCCGCGGCACCAAGCGGCCGCGCAAGCTGCCGCCCAGAAAATAGGTTGAGATCACAATCCGGTGTCCGGGATGCGGCTAGTGCGGCGTCTCGCAATTGCCTACCCCCTTCAGCACGTCTCTCTTAGGCAATTGCGAGATATAGGCCGCACTAGCTCTTTGATTTTGCTAGTGTCCTTTATGTCTCCGAATGACCGTACGAGCGTGCGGCAAACTGCGAGGTCATTCGGAGACAGGACACTAGCGGGTAGGGCCATGCTGCAAACCGCCTTATTGGCAGGGCGCGGCTTTGCTAAAGAGGTCCGGTTTCCCAAGTGATTTGCGGCACCTGCGTGCTGCGGAGTTCCATGAACAATCTCGCCCGGACCCACCGCGTTTCCGCGGACGAAGACGGCATTGCCACATCCACCGCCGGCGCGGCCCCGCGCGAGGCGACGCTGTCGGCTGCGCCCGTCGTGGAGGGCGCCGCGCCGGCGCTGCATGCGCTGTCCCATGCCGAGGTCCGCACCATCGTCATCAGCCTGATGGTGGCGATGTTCCTGACCGCGCTCGACCAGACCATCGTCGCCACCGCGCTGCCGACCATCGGGCGGCAGTTTCTCGACGTCACCAACCTGTCCTGGGTGATCACCGCCTACCTGTTGTCGTCGACTTCGGTCGCGCCGGTGTTCGGTTCGCTCAGCGACATCTATGGCCGCCGCGCCATGATGATGACCGCGCTCGGACTGTTCCTGGTCGGATCGGTGCTGTGTGCGCTGGCGCCAAACCTCTTGGTGCTGATTCTTGCGCGCTTCCTGCAGGGGCTCGGCGGCGGCGGCATCCTGCCGCTGGTGCAGACCGTGCTCGCCGACATCATCACCCCGCGGCAGCGCGCGCAGTATCAGGCGTTCTTCAGCATGGTGTGGGTGTCCGCCGGCATCGGCGGTCCGGTGCTGGGCGGGGTCATCGCCGAGCATCTCCACTGGTCGGTGATCTTCTGGATCAATGTGCCGCTGGTGCTGCTGGCCGCCGGCATCCTGCTGCCGAAGATGACGAAGCTGCCGATCCACCACCGGCCGCGCAAGCTCGACCTGGTGGGGGGCCTCTTGCTGATGGCGGCGGCGATCACCTTCCTGCTGGTGCTGACCTGGGGCGGCAACAAGTATGCATGGCTGTCGCCGACGCTGCTGGCGCTGATGGGCGCGGTGCTCAGCCTGTCCGGCGTGTTCGTCTGGCATGCGCGCCGCTCTGACGAGCCGTTCCTGCCGCTGCCGCTGCTGACGGGGCCGATCGTGCCCTACGCCATCACCGCCGCCGCCTGCGCCATCGGCGTGCTGGTCGGGCTGACCGTGCACATGCCGATGTATTACGAGGCGGTCTATCACCTCACCGCGAGCGAGGCAGGCCTCGCGCTGATCCCGATCGTCGCGCTGTCGGTGCCGGGCGCCACCGCGGCGGGCCGGGTGATGATGTACATGAAACACTACAAGTGGGTGTCGCTGCTCGGCCTCTCGATTGGCGCTGTGATGGCGACGCTGCTGGCGATCATCACGCCGCTGCCGCTGTGGGCGCTGCTGACGCTGCTGGCGCTGCTGGCGCTCGGCCTCGGCACCACCTTCCCGGTGGCGGTGGTGTCGGTGCAGGCGGCGGTCGCCCGGCACCTGGTCGGTACCGTGACGGGGGCAATGAACTTCTTCCGCTCGCTGATGGCGGCGGTGACGGTGGCGCTGTTCACCGCGATCCTGCTCGCCGCGCTCGGGGCGACCTCGTCCGGGATGCTGGAACATCCCGACCTCGGCGCGACGTCGAGTACCGAGATGATCGCCGCGTTCCGCTATGTTTTCATCGCCGCGGCGGTGCTGCTCGGCACCGGCGCGCTGGCGATTGCGCTCATGCTGGAGCGTCCGCTCGGCGATGGGCCGAAGCCGTCGGTGGACATGGCCGAATAGGGCCAGTGCCGCCTGCCGCTCTGCCGGCGGCCCCGAAAGGAAGGGCTTGGCGCGGCCGGCTTTCTTGTCTAAGTCCGCGGCTCTACTCACCAGACAGCGGGAGCGACAGGTGCAGGACAATCCGAAGGACAGGCTGGCCCTGCCGTTGAAGGGCTACCAACTGGTGGACAACACCCTGGACCCGTCGGTGGTCGGGATCGCGTTCGATACCGAGCAGGGCCCCTACATGTTCGTGGCCAACCGCGAGATCCTGGAGACGCTGGCGAAGGCGTTCCGCGCCAAGGCGGCGTCCATGCCGTCACAGAAGCCGCAGGGATAAGGCGGCCGGTTCCGGTCAGGGGGTGGCGGGCAGGTCGATGCTCCAGCCACGCGCGGTCTGCGCAATCCAGCTCCGGTAGAGCGTCAGCGGCGTCACCCCCGTGAGGCCGCCGCAGCCGGCTGCATTGCCGGCCCCCGTCGACCAGCTCACCACGCCCACAATGGTCAGGCCTCCGCTCTGGCTCTCGAACACCGGCGCACCGGAATCGCCGGTGCAGGCGCCGAGCCCGGGGCGCGCATTGTTCGTGACCGGATCGACCAGGCGGATCTGCAGCGTGCCGGGCTGACCGGTGGCGACAAGCGTCGCGCTGCGCACCACGCCGCCGCTGCGGCCGTCGCCTTGCACGGTGACGCCGATCCCCGAGACGGTAAAGCTGTTGCCGGCGGCGAGCGGCGCGCGAGGGGCGCCGAGGGCGGCCGCGGTCCGTCCCGTCATGGGGGCGGCGAGCTGCAGCAGGGCGACATCCGCACTGGCGCGATGCGCCAGGATGCCCTGCACATTGAAGTCCGGATGGGCCGCCACGCGCCGCACGTCGCGCAACCGCGGCTGCTTGCCAGCGTCGTAGTCGACGATCTTGTAGGTCGCGCCCGGCGGCGTGCAGTGCGCCGCCGACAGCACGAGGTCGGGCGCGATCAGCGCTCCGGTGCAGAAGTTGCCGCGGGAACCGACGATGGTGACCACCGCGGTCGCAGCGGCGTCCGCGGGGGCGCCGCCGACCATGGCGGTGGCCGGCGTGGCGGCGGCCAGGGTAACGGCCAAGGCAGCGGTGATGAGGAGTGGCTGGCGGTGCAACATGGCAGGGGACAGAGCATCGTCACCGTGACCTGTCAACGTGCCGGTCGGCACGGCGCAACGGCCTTCGACGTGGTAGTGTGGGATTCGATGGGCGACGAGCCCACCGGGTGCTGAAGTGTCGCGTGACAAAAATGTAAGGTTGCGTGCAATTCGCCGTTCATCGGGCATTCACCCCGAACGGGGTCTTGTTGGATACGGCAATCTCGCCGGTTGAATGTTGCGGAGACGATCTTGCGCCTTCTTGTCGTTGAGGATGATCCCGATCTCAATCGTCAGCTCACCACCGCCCTGACCGATGCGGGCTATGTGGTCGATCGCGCCTTCGACGGTGAGGAGGGACATTTCCTCGGCGACACCGAGCCCTACGACGCTGTGGTGCTCGACATTGGCCTGCCGAAGATGGACGGCATTTCGGTGCTGGAAGCCTGGCGTCGCAACAACCGCACCATGCCGGTGCTGATCCTGACCGCACGTGACCGCTGGAGCGACAAGGTGCAGGGCTTCGATGCCGGCGCCGACGACTATGTGCCCAAGCCCTTCCACCTCGAGGAGGTGCTGGCGCGCATCCGCGCGCTGCTGCGTCGCGCTACCGGACACGCGCAGAGCGAGCTCACCTGCGGGCCCGTGCGCCTCGACACCCGGACCGGCCGCGTCAGCGTCGACGGCAATCCCATCAAGATGACCTCGCACGAGTATCGCCTGCTCGCCTACCTGATGCACCATGCCGGTCGCGTGGTGTCGCGCACCGAGCTCGTCGAGCATCTCTACGATCAGGACTTCGACCGCGACTCCAACACCATCGAGGTGTTCGTCGGCCGCATCCGCAAGAAGCTCGATGTCGACATCATCCAGACCGTGCGCGGACTGGGCTACATGCTGACGCCTCCGGTCGATGCGCGGTAGTTCGCTCGCCACCCGCCTGTTCCTGTCGGCGACCGCGTGGGTGGTGGTGATCCTGGTGATCACCGGTGTCGTGCTGTCGTCGGTGTACCGCCAGGCGGTCGAGCGCTCGTTCGACCGCCGCCTCAATCTCTATCTGCGCACCCTGATCGCGGAGGCGGCGACGCCGGAGGACAGCACTGGCGAGCGCCAGTTCCAGTCGCTGGGCGAGCCGCTGTTCGAGATCCCGTTGTCGGGCTGGTATTGGCAGATCGGGCGGGTCGACGGTGACAAGCCCGACGTGCGCTCGTCGCGCTCGCTGTGGGACAAGCAGTTGCCGAAGCTCGATGATGCCACCGGCGCCATGACCGCGGCCGGCGTGCGGATCGGCTACGTCAACGGTCCGGAGGAGCAGCGGCTGCGTATCGTCGAGCGGCAGGTGGATTTCGGCAGCGACGGCAAATTCCTGGTGACCGTCGCCGGCGACGCCAGCGAGATCTTCGACGAGATCCGCACCTTCGACTATTACCTCGGAGGTACCTTTCTCGCGCTGACGCTGGTGCTGGTGTTCACCACCATCTTCCAGGTGCGATTCGGCCTCGCGCCGCTCAAGCGCATCTCGGACTCGCTGGCGGCTATCCGCTCCGGCCGTGCCGAACGGCTCGAGGGCCAGTTTCCGGTCGAGATCGCGCCGCTGGCGCGCGAGACCAACGCGTTGATCGACGCCAACCGCGAGATCGTCGAGCGCGCCCGCACCCATGTCGGCAATCTCGCCCACGCGATCAAGACGCCGTTGTCGGTCATCGTCAACGAGGCCAACGTCCATGGCGGCGACCTGTTCGCCGCCAAGGTGCTGGAGCAGGCCGAGGTGATGCGCAACCAGGTCGCCCACCATCTCGAGCGGGCGCGTATCGCCGCTCGCGTCACTGTGGTCGGCACCGTGACCGAGGTCGTGCCGGTGATCGAGGGCCTGCGCCGGACCATGGAGAAGATCCATCGCGATCGCGACATCGCGGTCGAGGTCGATGGCGACGTCCAGCCGAAATTTCGCGGCGAGCGGCAGGACCTCGAGGAGATGGTCGGTAATCTCGTCGACAACGCCTGCAAGTGGGCGCGCTCGCGGGTCGAGATCGAGATCCTTGCGGAGGCCGCAACCGCCGACCGGCCATCGATGTTCCGCATCGTGGTCGACGACGACGGTCCCGGCCTTGCGCCGGCGGAGCGGGCGCAGGTGGCGCGGCGTGGGCAGCGGCTCGATGAATCGAAGCCGGGCTCGGGGCTCGGGCTCTCGATCGTGATCGATCTCGCGGCGCTGTATCATGGCCGCCTGACGCTCGACAGCGCACCGATCGGCGGGCTGCGGGCCGAGCTGGTGCTGCCGGCCGCTTGAATTTGCCGCTCCCCGTGGCCGACTTTCCGCCGCATTCATTCTGTTCCTGCGGGTTCAGGGCCGCAGGGGCCACGTACAAGGGGGACATATGTTGAAGACGCAGATCGTTCTGGCCTCGGTCATGGCGCTTGCCTTGGCAGGCTGCGCCTCGGACGGCGGGCCGAAGGAGAATGCCGGCACGGTCGGAGGCGCCCTCGCGGGGGCGCTGATCGGATCGACCATCGGAGGCGGACCGGGCGAGCGGGTGGGGGCAGCGCTTGCGGGGGCTGCCATCGGCGGCCTGATCGGCAACCGGATCGGCGCCTCGCTGGACGACCAGGACAGGCGCTACGCCTATGAAGCGGAGATGAACGCGCTGGAGCGCGGCCGTTCGGGCGCCGCGGTGGCGTGGCGGAACCCCGACAGCGGGCGTTACGGCAACATTGTTCCGGGGCCGGCTTATGACCAGCGCGGCACCAAGTGCCGCTCCTATACCCATACCATCTACATCAACGGCAGCCCGGAGATCGCCCGCGGCACCGCCTGCCGCAATCCCGATGGGACGTGGTCGGCGCTGTCGTAAGACGGCATGCCTTGCAGCCTCCGCGGCCGGCATCGTGACAACGGTGCCGGCCGTTGTGTTTGCGGGGTCAGGCGACAGCGCTGCTCAGCAGGTCGTCGATCGCCGCAGCGATTTCGTCGACGTGGGTCTCCAGCGCGAAGTGCCCGGTATCGAGCAGCACGACGTGCGCGTTTGGATTGTCGCGGCCGTAAGCCTCCGCGCCGGGTGGAATGAAGAACGGGTCGTGCCGTCCCCAGATCGCCAGCAGCGGCGGCTTGGCGCTGCGGAAATAGGCCTGAAACGACGGATACAGCCGGACATTGGAGGCGTAGTCCAGCATCAGGTCGAGCTGAATGTCGGCGTTGCCGGGACGCGCGAGCAGCGCGGTGTCGAGGGTAAAGGTTTCCGGAGCGACGGTCGACGGATCGGCGACACCGGTCAGGTACTGGAAATGCGATCCCTCGATCGTCAGGAAGCCGCGCAGCGCCTCGCGGTTGGCCGGCGTCGGATCGCTCCAGTAGGCGCGCAGCGGTGTCCATGCATCGCTGAGACCTTCCTCATAGGCATTGCCGTTCTGCGACACGATCGCCGTGATCTGTGCCGGCCGCGCCAGCGCCAGCCGCAATCCCACCGGCGCGCCATAATCGAAGACATAGATCGCATAACGCTCGAGGCCGATCGCATCGACGAACGCCCCCATCGTGTGCGCCAGCGCATCGAACGAATAGGTGTAGCCGCGCTCGGCTGGGACGGTGGTGAAGCCGAAGCCGGGCAGGTCCGGTGCGATCACGCGGTAGCGGCCGGCGAGCCGTGGAATCAGCTCGCGGAACATGTGCGACGAGGTGGGAAAGCCGTGCAGGAGGAGGATCGCCGGCGCGTCGCGTGGACCGGCCTCGCGGTAGAAGATCTCGACGCCGTCGGCGGCGATGGTCTGGAACCTGGTGCGGGGGATGACGGGGAGGCGGGAGGCGGACATGGCTAGCTCCGTGAAACTGTTAAATGGGGTTTTATTGGTTACGCATTAGTGTAACTTGTCAAATGATATTTTAAAGGTTACATCCAGGGCCATGACCGATCAGCCGTCGCCCGATGTCGAGCAGCTCCGCCAGCAGGTGCTTCGCCTGCACATTGCGGCGGATCATCCCGTGCTCGAGCTTCTCAACACCGTTCCTCATGTGAACGGCCGGCCGCTGGAGCTGTGGACGTCCGATGCGGACGTCGCCGATTGGCTGGTTGGCCACGGCTGGCACGATGCGGCGGTGGTGGCGGACGTCGACATTGGCGGCCTGCTGGCGGCGGCCCGTGCCCTGCGGGAGGTCGTTCGCCGTCTGGTGACGCGGCGCAAGCATGGCGAGGCGCTCGACCCGGCGCCGCTCAATGCCCTGCTGGCGCGGGGCACAAGTCATCTCGAGCTGGTGGCGGATGCCAATGGTATCCGATTGCTCCGGCCGCGGGAGATTCGCACCCCGGCCGACCTGCTGGTCCCGGTGGCGGAGGCGGCGGCCGATCTGCTGGTGAGCGGCGACTTCGACCTTATTCGCAAGTGCGAGGATCCGACCTGCACACTATGGTTCTACGACCGCACCAAGTCCCACCGGCGGCGCTGGTGCAGCATGGCGGCCTGCGGCAACCGCAACAAGGTGGCGGCCTTTCGCCAGCGCCGGCACAGCTAGGACGGGGTGTCCGGGGGCGCCTGAATCCGTCTCCCAAACCGTTGTTCCTAAACGCGTTCTTAAGAACGACGCTGCTATGACTCGGCAAAGGGTGAAAACCGCCTGGAAGGCGGCCGCTAACCCGTTGCAATGACGATTTTCGACCGGACCATCGGCTTATGGGCCTCTCGACACAGTCCACCGAGCGCTTGAGGGAGTATCTGTCTCAGCTGCCGCTGAAATCTCAGGCGCTGCTGATGCGGGAGTTCGAACGCGCGCTGGAGCGCGGCGAGAACATGGCTGTGGCCTCGCTCGTGCTGGAACAGCTGCGTCTGATCGTGCGGACGTCCGACGACAATGAGCGCGCACGGACCGACGAGCCGTCGCGGCTGGTGTTCCGGCCGCTGGAGCCTTTCCTGATGGAAGGTAGCTCCGCGCCGCGCCCGGGCCAGATCCGGCGATCCTCGCTCGGGCCGGTGTGGGCGTGGTTGGTGCGCGAGGGGGCCGCGGCCGAGGTCCAGGCACTGGAAACGGCCATGCGGACGGGCGGGCCGGCGGCCGATCAGGCCGTTCGCAAGGTTCAGATCGCGGCAGCCGCGGCGATGGACCAGATCGCCTCGCCCGCGGGCCGGGGCGGCGACCAGCGCGCCCTGAGCCGGATCGGCGGGCCGAGCGTGGTCGAGGACCTCATGGCAATCGCCGCGGTGCTCAAGAACCGGGAGCCGCTCGAAACCTTCGGAACGCGGATTTCCAGCAGCATCCGCAATCTCAACGATACGCAGCTGGCGGCGGTGCAGTCGGCGATCAACCTGCCGTCGCTGCAGACGCCGCAGACGCTGCCGTTCACGCTGTCGCTGCTGATCCAGCGGCTGGCGTCGCCCTGGCAGGTGATCCGCCTTGCGGTCGCGGTAGCCGGCTCCGACGACGAGATCCGCGTCGCGGCGACCACCTACGGGGTCGCCGTCAGCATGGTGATCCATGACCTGTCCGAGATGGTTGCGGACCTGCGCCAGGACATCAAGCAAGGCCGGATGGACAGCCTGTCGCACCATCTCAAGACCATCCATGACGGTCTGCGCGGCCTGCGCACCGAGCTTGATATCCGGACCGAGTCCACCTGGGGCAAACGGCTGTCGGCGATTCGCGTGGACATCTCCAACACGCTGAAATCCGAGATCGAAGGCGTGCCGGGCCGGGTGCGGCGGCTGTTGCGGCAGCGTCCGGACAAGGACATTCATGCCGGCTCCAAGCTCGACCCGACCGAAATCGACGAAACCGCGGCGCTGATCGATTTCGTCGCGGTCTGCCGCACCTACGCCAGCGAGCTTGCGATCAACGAGGTGACGCTGCGCACCTTCTCTGATCTGCAGCACTACACCGAGGCCTCCACCGAGGCGCTGGTGGAATCGCTGCGCGCCAGCGACAGCAAGACGCGCCCGTTCCGGAAACTGCAGATGGACACCGCCATCCGCTTCTGTGATGTGCTGTTCGGCCATGACTATGCCTCGCTGATGCGCAAGGCTGCCGACGTGGCGTTGTCCGGCGAGCGCAAGAGTTCCCGCGCCGGCTGAGAAGCGGCGCGCCGATTCCGCCGGTCGCGGCTGCGCCGAGGGCGGGATTTTTTCTACCGGAAATGTCAATTGCACGTGGGTTCCAGTCATGATGTAACCCGCCCGGATGCCTGACGGCGCGTGCTCTGGAACCCTTGTTGATGTCGCTCTGGTTTGTTCTGGCCCTGATGACGGCGGCGGCGGTGCTCGCCGTGCTCGTGCCGTTGGGGCGTCGGACGGACGCTGCGCAGGGCGGGCGCGAAAGTGTCGTCTACAAGGACCAATTGGCGGAAATTGAGCGTGATCGTGCCGCCGGGCTGATCAGGCCTGCGGAGGCTGACGCCGCGCGGGTGGAGATCGGCCGGCGGCTGATCGCGGCGTCCGATGCCGATGCGGCGTCGGCGGTGCTGCCGCGCCCGGCGCTGCGGCGCGCCACCGCGCTGGTGGCGCTGGTCGGCCTGCCGCTGCTGGCGGTCGTGCTCTACCTGCGCCTCGGGTCGCCGCAACTGCCGGACTTCCCGCTCGCCGAGCGTGCGCGCCAGCCGGTGGCGACCGCTTCGCTCGATACTCTCGTCGCCCAGGTCGAGGCGCATCTTGAGAAGAATCCGACCGATGGCCGCGGCTGGGAAGTGCTGGCGCCGGTGCTGATGAAGCTCGGTCGCTTCGACGACGGGGTGCAGGCGTTCCGCAAGTCGCTGGCGACCAATGGCGAGAGCGCCGGCCGCCATGCCGACCTCGGCGAAGCGTTGGCCACGGCGGCCAACGGCGTCGTCACGGCGGACGCGAAGGTGGAATTCGAGCGCGCGCTGGCGCTGCGCGCCGACGAAGTCAAGGCGCGCTATTTCCTCGGGCTTGCCGCCGAGCAGGACGGCCGCGCCGCGGATGCGGCGGCGATCTGGCGCGCGATGCTGACGACCGCGCCGGCGGATGCGCCATGGCGGCCGCTGGTGCAGACGGCGCTGGCGCGTGTCGGCGGGGGCGCGGTGGCGCCTTCCTTGTCGAACGACGAGATGGCCGCGGCGAAGGACATGACCGAGGGCGATCGCACCGCGATGATCCGCGGCATGGTCGATCGCCTCGCCACGCGGTTGAAGCAGAACGGCGATGACGTCGAGGGATGGCTGCGCCTGGTGCGCGCCTATAAGGTGCTCGGCGAGACCGACAAGGCGCGCGCGGCGCTGACGGATGCCCGCGCCGCGCTGGGGCAGAATGCCGAGCGGCTCAAGCAGTTGAACGACGCATTGAAGGGGCTCGGACTTGATGGGTGACTGCATCGCCTTCGGTTGTCTCCCGGGAGGCCGGTCATGACGCGCAAGCAGCGGCGACTGACGATGATCGGCGCGGCCGCGGCCGTGCTCATTGTCGCGACGGCGCTCGTGCTCAATGCGCTGCGCGACTCCATCGTGTTCTTCTCGACGCCGTCGATGGCCGCCGAAAAGCACATTCCGCCCGGCAAGCGCTTCCGCCTCGGCGGCATGGTGCAGCCGGGATCGGTGGTGCGCGGCGACCAGCTCACCGCACGCTTCGAGGTGACCGACGGCCAAGCTACGCTGCCGGTGACCTATCACGGCATCCTGCCGGACCTGTTCCGTGAGGGGCAGGGCGTGGTGGCCGAAGGCGCGATCGATGCCTCCGGCGTGTTCCGTGCCGACACCGTGCTCGCCAAGCATGACGAGACCTACATGCCGAAGGATGTCGCCGACGCCCTGAAGAAGCAGGGGCACTGGAAGGACGATTACGGCAAGCCCCATGCGGAGGGAGCTGCGAAATGATTGCCGAGGCCGGCCATTACGCTTTGGTGCTGGCGCTCGGGCTGGCGCTGATCCAGGCTAGCGTGCCGGTGCTCGGCGCCCGCCTGCGCGATCCGGTGCTGATGGGCGTGGCGCGCTCCACCGCGCTCGCCCAGATGATCTTCGTGATGGCCTCGTTCGCGGCACTGACCGCGCTGCACGTCACTTCCGATTTCTCGGTCGCCAATGTCTACGAGAATTCGCACTCGCTGAAGCCGCTGCTCTACAAGATCACCGGCGTGTGGGGCAGCCACGAAGGCTCGATGCTGCTGTGGGTGCTGATCCTGGCGCTGTTCGGTGGCCTCGTCGCCGCGTTCGGCGGCAACCTGCCGCTGTCGCTGCGGGCGCTGGTGCTGGCGGTACAGTCGTGGGTGGCGAGCGCGTTCTATCTCTTCATCCTGATCACCTCGAACCCGTTCGCGCGCATCGCCGCTCCGCCGATCGAGGGGCGGGACCTCAATCCGGTGCTGCAGGACATCGGCCTCGCGGTGCATCCACCGATGCTCTATCTCGGCTATGTCGGGTTCTCGATCTCGTTCTCGTTTGCCGTCGCGGCGCTGATCGAGGGCCGCATCGATGCGGCCTGGGCGCGCTGGGTGCGGCCGTGGACGCTGATGGCCTGGATCTTCCTCACCCTCGGCATCGCCATGGGCTCGTATTGGGCCTACTACGAGCTTGGCTGGGGCGGCTGGTGGTTCTGGGATCCCGTGGAGAACGCCTCGCTGATGCCGTGGCTCGCCGGCACCGCGCTGCTGCACTCGGCGCTGGTGATGGAGAAGCGCGACGCACTGAAGGTGTGGACCGTCCTGCTCGCGATCCTGACCTTCTCGCTGTCGCTGCTCGGCACCTTCCTGGTGCGGTCCGGCGTTCTGACCTCGGTGCATGCCTTCGCCACCGATCCGACGCGCGGCGTGTTCATCCTGCTGATCCTGTGCAGCTTCATCGGCGGCAGCCTGTCGCTCTACGCCTGGCGGGCGTCGACGCTGCGGCAGGGCGGGCTGTTCGCGCCGATCTCGCGCGAGGGCGCGCTGGTGCTGAACAACCTGCTGCTGACGACGGCCTGCGCCACCGTGTTCGTCGGCACGCTCTATCCGCTGGTGCTGGAAGTGCTCACCGGCGACAAGATTTCGGTCGGCGCGCCGTTCTACAACCTCACTTTCGCGCCGCTGATCCTGCCGCTCCTGGTCGCGGTGCCGTTTGGCCCGCTGCTGGCCTGGAAGCGGGGCGACCTGCTCGGTGCGGCGCAGCGCCTGATCGCCGCCGGTGGTGTCGGGCTGGTCGCGGCGGCGGTGCTGCTGGCGTGGACGCGAGGCGGCGCCGTGCTGGCGCCGCTCGCGATCGGCCTTGCGGTGTTCGTCATCCTGGGTGCGCTCACGGACCTTGCCGAACGCACCGCGCTGTTCTCCGCGCCGCCGTCGATTTCCTGGCGGCGCGCGCGCGGTCTGCCGCGCGCGGCGTGGGGCACCGCGGTCGCCCATGCCGGGCTCGGCGTCGCGTTGATCGGCATCGTCTGCGAGACCACCTGGAGCAGCGAGCGCATCGCGGCGATGAAGCCGGGCGATACGGTCGCCATCAGCGGCTATCACGCCACCCTGGCCGATCTCGGGCAGCGGCAGGGGCCGAACTTCCGCGAGATGGTCGGGCGCTTCACCATCGACGTCGACGGCCGCAGCATCGGCGTGATGACGCCCTCGAAGCGCAGCTTCACCACCCGCGGCATGTCCACCACGGAGGCCGCGCTCATGACCCGCGGCGTCAGCCAGCTCTACATCTCGCTCGGCGATTCCAATGCCGACGGCTCGCTGGCGGTGCGCATCTATCACAAGCCGCTGGTGCTGCTGATCTGGCTCGGCGCCGCGGTGATGGCGGCGGGCGGCGTGCTGTCGCTGTCGGACCGGCGGCTGCGCGTCGGCGCGCCGCGCGGGGCGCGCAAGACCGCCCAGGCGCTGCAGGCGGCGGAGTAGGCGACATGCGGACGGCGGTGATCGCACGCGGGGTGCTGACGGCGGCGCTGCTCGCCTTTGCGGGCTTCGCCCATGCCGTGCAGCCCGACGAGATCATGGCTGATCCGGCGCAGGAGGCGCGGGCGCGCGCGCTGTCGCGCGAGCTGCGCTGCATGGTGTGCCAGAACCAGTCGATCGACGATTCCGATGCTTCACTCGCCCGCGACTTGCGGCTCCTGGTGCGCGAGCGTATCGCCGCTGGCGACAGCGACGCCCAGGTGATCGATTTCCTGGTGGCGCGCTACGGCGCGTTCGTGCTGCTCAAGCCGCAGTTCAACAACGAAACGCTGCTGTTGTGGCTGCTGCCGCCGCTGGTGCTGGTCGGCGGTGGTCTCGGATTGTGGTGGCATGTGCGCCGCAAGGCGGCTCCGGCGGGCCCGGATGCGGGGCCTGCTCCCGTGGACGGGCTGACCGCAGCCGAGGAGGCTCGGTTGCAGCAATTGACCGCGGCCAACGGCTCTTCCGAGACGCCATCGTCCTAGGGGGGGGGCCGGCAGTCGGCGAGCCGATGGAACCCGTGGCTGAACCGCTGCTTTCGCGGCGATGGGCCATGGCTGCGGCCCGTGACAAGGCGCCGCTGTTCATTACCAAAGATTAATTCCCCCGACAGAGCGCCGTAAGGGCGAACGCTCCATCTTCAGGCCATCCAAGGTGCAACCGCACCGCGCACAGCCGAAGGCCCGGAGTTTTTCATGACTGATCGTCCCGTCGATTTTTCGTCGCTGCCGTCCTATGCGCCGCCGCGCCGCTCGCTGCTGTCGGTGCGTAAGCTCGCGCTGATGGCGTCGGTGGTCGCAGGCCTCGGCGTCGCCGCCTATGGCTTCGGCCCGGCGCTGCGTGACGCCGACATCCTGACCACCTCGGCGCATGCGCAGGTCAGCAGCACCATGCGCAACACGCAGCAGCCGGTCGGCTTCGCCGACATCGTCGAGCATGTGAAGCCGTCGGTGATCTCGGTTAGCGTCAAGATCAACGAGAAGGTCACCTCCAACGACAGCGACGACTCGCCGTTCCCGCCGGGGTCGCCGATGGAGCGCTTCTTCCGCCGCTTCGGCGGGCCGGATGGCTTCCCGGGCGGCCGTGGTCAGCGCGGTGGCCGCGGCGGCATCGTGACCGGGCAGGGCTCGGGCTTCTTCATCTCCGCCGACGGTTTTGCCGTGACCAACAACCATGTCGTTGCCGGCGCCGACAAGGTCGAGGTGGCCACCGACGACGGCAAGACCTATGCCGCCAAGGTGATCGGCACCGACCCGCGCACCGATCTCGCGCTGATCAAGGTGGAGGGCCGCACCGACTTCCCGTTCGCCAAGCTCTCCGAGACGCAGCCGCGCATCGGCGACTGGGTGCTGGCGGTCGGCAATCCGTTCGGCCTCGGCGGCACCGTGACCGCTGGCATCGTGTCGGCGCGCGGGCGCGACATCGGCAACGGTCCCTATGACGATTTCATCCAGATTGACGCGCCGGTGAACAAGGGCAACTCCGGTGGCCCCGCCTTCAATGTCGATGGCGAGGTCGTCGGCGTCAACACCGCGATCTATTCGCCGTCGGGCGGCAGTGTCGGCATCGCCTTCTCGATCCCGGCCGCGACCGTCAAGTCGGTGGTCAAGCAGCTGCAGGACAAGGGTTCCGTCAGCCGCGGCTGGATCGGCGTGCAGATCCAGCCCGTGACCGCGGAGATCGCCGACAGCCTCGGCCTCAACAAGGCGGAAGGCGCGCTGGTCGCAGAGCCGCAGGCCAACGGCCCGGCGGCCAAGGCCGGCGTCGAATCCGGCGACGTGATCACGGCGGTCAACGACAAGCCGGTGCATGACGCTCGCGAACTGGCCCGCACCATCGGTGGTCTTGCGCCGGGCAGCGCGGTGAAGCTCAGCGTCCTGCACAAGGGCAAGGACAAGACCATCAACCTGACCCTCGGCGAATTGCCCAACACCAAGGAAGCCCGTGGTCCGGCGGACCAGGATGCGGACCGTGGCAGCGCCACGCGCGGCATCGAGGTGCCGAAGCTCGGCCTCAACGTCGCGCCGGCGGGCTCGGTGGCGGGCGCCGGCAAGGACGGTGTCGTGGTCACCGGCGTCGAGCCGGGTGGGATCGCAGCCGAGCGCGGTTTCAAGGAAGGCGATGTCATCCTCGAGGTGGCCGGCAAGACGGTCGCGAACCCCAACGAGGTGCGTGACGCGCTGGCCGAGGCCCGCAAGGAGAACAAGACCAGTGTGCTGATCCGGGTGCGCTCGGGTGATGGCTCGCGCTTCGTTGCGCTGCCGATCGGCCGCGGCTGATCCTGCGTTCCGCGACGGCGCGCGTCGCGACACGAGTTGGGAAGAATCGCCGGCAAAGTCGCCCCCGCCGACGGTCCTTTCCGGGGGACGGGCCTTAAGGTCCGTCCCCCACCGACATTCCTTCCGGTGGACCCGCCCCCCTCCGTCGGAAGATCCGGGACGGGCGGTGAAGTCGCCCCAAGCTTTGCCGCCCGTTGCCCGTATCGAGGCGTGTTGTCCCGGCGTCGGGCGGCCGGTCTTGCATGAGGCCGATCCCCGCGCCATGGTGAGGAAGGCGAACCACTTTTGACCGTGACCGAATCCCCCATGCGGCTGCTGATCATTGAAGACGACCGCGAGTCGGCGGACTATCTTGTGAAGGCGTTTCGCGAAGTGGGGCATGTCGCCGAGCTCGCCGGCGACGGCGAGGAGGGGCTGGCGCTGGCCGAGAGCGGCGATTACGACGTCCTGATCGTCGATCGCATGCTGCCCAAGCGCGATGGCCTGTCGGTGATCGGCACGCTGCGCAGCAAGGGCAACCGCACCCCGGCCCTGATCCTGTCGGCGCTCGGGCAGGTCGATGATCGCGTCAAGGGATTGCGGGCCGGTGGCGACGACTATCTGCCGAAACCCTATTCATTCGCCGAGCTGCTCGCCCGTGTCGAGGTGCTGTCCCGCCGCAACAGCGGTCCGTCGGAGGAAACCGTCTATCGCGTCGGTGACCTCGAGCTCGACCGCCTGTCGCACCGCGTGACGCGCGGCCAGGACGAGCTGACGCTGCAGCCGCGCGAATTCCGGCTGCTCGAATACCTCATGAAGCATGCGGGACAGGTGGTGACCCGCACCATGCTGCTGGAGAACGTCTGGGACTATCATTTCGATCCCCAGACCAACGTGATCGACGTGCATATCTCGCGGCTGCGCTCCAAGATCGACAAGGGTTTTGGCCAGCCGCTGCTGCATACCATCCGTGGCGCGGGCTACATGATCCGCGACGGGCTGCGGTGACGGCCTTCGGGAAACTGATCCGGACCACGGCGTTCCGGCTGACGCTGGTCTATCTTCTGCTGTTCGCGCTGTTCGCGGCTTCGCTGCTCGGATACTTCGCCTGGAACACACGCCGCCTGGTGACCGAGCAGATCACCACCACGGTCAACTCCGACTTCATCGAGATGAACGACGAGTACACGCGGGGCGGTCTGCGCGGGCTGATCTATGCAATCGAGAACCGCGCGCTGCGGCCGGGGGCCAACCTTTACCTGATCACCACCTCCGCGGGGCAGGCGCTGGCCGGCAATGTCGGTTCGCTGGCCCCCGGGGTGATGAACCATCTCGGCTGGTCGGAGACGATGTACCGCCGTCTCGACGAGCAGGACAATTTCGACCATCGCGCACTGGTTCGCGTGTCCGAAATGTCCGGCGGCTTCCGCCTGCTGATAGGGCGGGACCTCGAGGAGCGACGGCGGATCTTCGGCATCGTCGCCTCTGCCGCGCAGTGGTCGGTGCTGATCGTGGTGGTGCTTGGGCTTGCAGGCGGCATCTTCGTCGCGCGGCGGGTGCTGCGGCGTATCGACGCAATGACTGGCACCACCCAGCGGATCATGGCCGGCGATCTCAGCGAGCGGCTGCCGGTCGGACGCAGCGGCGACGAGATCGATCGCCTGGCGGAAAACCTCAACGTCATGCTCGACCGTATCGAGATGCTGATGGCGGGCCTCAAGGAGGTCTCCGACAACATCGCCCATGACCTCAAGACGCCGCTGACACGGCTGCGCAACCGCGCCGAGGAGGCGCTGGCGCGGTCCAGCAACGAGGCCGAGTACCGTACGGCGCTGGAGCGCACCATCGAGGAGTCCGACGGGCTGATCCGCACCTTCAATGCGCTGCTGATGATCGCGCGGGCCGAATCCGGCCAGGCGCGCGGCGACATGGTGGACTTCGACGCCGCAGAGGTCGCGCACGGGATTCAGGAGCTCTACGAGCCTCTGGCGGAAGACAAGGGGCTGACACTGGCGGTGGAGGCGGAACCGGCGGCGTTGCACGGCAATCGCGAGCTGATCAGCCAGGCGCTGGCGAATCTGGTCGAGAACGCCATCAAGTACGGCGCGCCATCCGCGCGGACGCCGGACACGGCCGCGGCGGCGAGGCTGGATATCCTGATCGCAGCGCACCGTCAGGGGGACAGTGTGCTTCTGAGCGTGACCGACCATGGTCCCGGCATTCCGGCAGCTGACCGGGCACGGGCGGTGGAGCGATTCGTGCGCCTCGAGGCCAGCCGCACCCAGCCGGGTTCGGGATTGGGCCTCAGCCTCGCGTCGGCGGTCGCCACCCTGCATGGCGGCGAGCTCAGGCTCGGAGACGGCGCGCCGGGCCTGCGCGCCACGCTGGTGTTGCCGGCGCCGGCGGTCGCCAAGCTTGCAATTCCATCGCCGCTGGAACAAAAGACGGCATGATTTCAGCCGCGAAGGCCGACGCGGAGATGATCAGTCTCTCAGCGCGTTTTGTCAGCGTGCCGTACCTCTCCGATCCGGAGGCGGCGCGGCAGCGTCTCGACGACTGGCTGGCGGACGTTGCGCCGGAGACGGCGGCGGAGATCAGCCGGGTGTTCGTCGCCCGTCCGCATGTGCGGACGATCTTTCTGAGTCTCGCCGAAGCCTCACCCTACCTGTTCGATCTCGTCCGGATGGATGCCGCCCGCGCGCTGCGGCTCCTGCAGTGCGAGCCGGACGCGCATCTGGCGGATCTGATCACCCGCACCGCCGCGGCCGTGCCGGCCGCGGACGACGAGGCCGGCGCGATGCAGCTGCTGCGGCGGCTGAAGTCGGAAGCTGCGCTGTTGATCGCGCTGTGCGACATCGGCGGGGTATGGCCGGTGATGCAGGTGACACAGGCGCTCACCGACGTCGCCGTCACATCGGTGCAATCCGCGCTGCGCTTCGTGCTCACCCAGGAGGCGGCGCGGGGGCGCCTGCAGCCACCGGTCGCCGATCATGCCGAGGAAGGCAGCGGCCTCGTGGTGCTCGCCATGGGCAAGATGGGGGCGGGAGAGCTCAATTACTCCAGCGACATCGACCTGATCGTCTTCTTCGATCTCGATGCTCCGACGCTGGTGCCGGATATCGAGCCGCAGCCGTTCTTCGTGCGCGTGACCCAGGCGATGGCGCGTATCCTGCAGCAGCGCACCGCCGACGGCTATGTGTTCCGGGTCGACCTGCGGCTGCGCCCCGACCCGGCATCGACGCCGGTGGCGATCTCGACAGCCGCGGCGCTGCATTACTATGAGCGGGAAGGGCGCACCTGGGAGCGCGCGGCGATGATCAAGGCACGGCCGTGCGCCGGCGACCTCGTCGCCGGCGAGGCGCTGGTGGCGGAGATCGCGCCGTTCGTGTGGCGCAAGCATCTCGATTTCGCCGCGCTCGCCGACGTCCACGACATGAAGCGGCAGATGCAGGCGTTCAAGGGGCATGCCGACATCGCGGTCGAGGGCCACAACGTCAAGATCGGCCGCGGCGGCATCCGCGAGATCGAGTTCTTCGCCCAGACCCAGCAGCTCATCGCGGGCGGCCGCCATCCGGAGTTGCGGGTGCGCCCGACACTGGAAGCCCTCGGCATCCTGGCCGCCACCGGCTGGATCACGACGGAGGCGCGTGATGAGCTGACCGCGGCCTACGACTTCCTCCGCCGCGTCGAGCACCGCCTGCAGATGATCGCGGACGAGCAGACGCACACGCTGCCGGAGGAGCCGGAGGCGATCGAGCGGTTCGCGCGCTTCTTCGGCTATGAGAGCCGTGATCATTTCTCGCGTGACCTGCTGGCGCAGCTCAACACCGTGCAGGGCCACTACAGCAAGCTGTTCGAGGGCGATCCCGCCGCCTCCGTCACGGCGCCTACAGTCGACTACGGCGCGGGCGCGGAGGATGCGCGGCTGCTGGAAAGGCTGCTCGCGCTCGGCTTCAAGACCCCGAAGATGGTCGCCGCGACGCTGCAGCAGTGGTTCAAGGGGGACTATCGCGCACTGCGGGTCGAGACCACGCGGCAGGCGTTCGAGGCGTTCGTGCCGGCGCTGATCGCGGGCCTTGCCAAGGCCGAGGACCCGGATGCCGCGGTCACGGCCTTCGATCGTTTCCTGCAGGCGTTGCAGCGCGGCGGCCGGCTGATCACGCTGCTGAGCCAGAACAGCGATCTCGTCGAGCTGGTGGCGCTGATCCTCGGCGCGGCGCCGCGGCTCGGCGACATGCTGGCGCGCCAGCCGCAGATCATGGATGGCCTGATCGATCCGCGTTTCTTCGGGGCCATGCCGGACCAGCGCGAGATTTCCGAACGCCTCGCCGCAACGCTGGCGGATGCTGGCCTCTACGAGGAGTTTCTCGATCGGCTGCGGCTGTTCGGTCAGGAGAGCCTGTTTCTGATCGGCGCCCGCATCCTGTCGGGGACCGTGTCGGCGCAGCACGCCAGCGTCGCCTTCGCCGATGTCGCGGAGGGCATCGTGCGCACCGTGCACGGGCTGGTCGCCGATCAGTTCGCCGGCCAGTACGGGCGCATCGAGGGCCAGGAGACCGCGATCCTCGCCATGGGCAAGCTCGGCAGCCGCGAAATGACGGCGTCGTCCGACCTCGACCTGATCCTGATCTACGATTTCGACGACGCCAATCCCGATTCCGATGGCGAGCGCTCACTGCAGGGCCCGCAATATTTCGCCCGCCTGACGCAGCGCCTGATCAGCGCCTTCACCACGCGGACCAACTACGGCGTGCTCTACGACATCGACATGCGGCTGCGCCCGTCGGGGCGCGCGGGACCCGTGGCCTCGCGCATCGGCGCCTTTGCCGAATACCAGGAGCACGAGGCCTGGACCTGGGAGCACATGGCGCTGACCCGCGCGCGGGTGATCTCGTCCTCGCCGGGGCTGAAGGCGCGCATCGAGGCCACCATTCGCGCCGTGCTGACCCGTCCGCGCGATGCCGTCATCATCGCCAGCGACGTTCTCGAGATGCGCCGGGCGATCGGCGAGGAGAAGGGCGAGGACGATATCTGGGACCTGAAATACGCCTCCGGTGGGCTCGTCGACATCGAGTTCATCGCCCAGTACCTGCAGCTCGTCCATGCCGCAGCCCATCCGGACATTCTCAGCGTCAGCACCGTGCAGGTGCTTGACCACGCCGCGCGGCTCGGCATCCTGCCGTCGGCGACCGCCGATGTGCTGCGCTCGGCGACGCGGCTCTACCACGACCTGACGCAGATCCTGCGGCTGTGCGTCAGCGCCAAATTCCAGCCGGCAACGGCCGGTGAGGACCTGCTGCGGATCCTGGCGCGGGCCGGAGACGTGCCGAATTTTTCGGTGCTGGAGGCGCGGGTGCGGGAGACCCAGGCGGAGGTGCGGCAGATCCTGCTGGAGCTGCTGGGCGCGAAAGGTTAGGCGGCCACGGCCGTCGTGCCGAGGGCGGACGGCTGTTCGGCGATGTCGCGCGGCACGGTCACATAGACCACGGTGCCGTAGCCGATCCTGGAGCGCAGCCGCATCGATCCGCCGTGCAGCTTGGTCAGGGATTTTGCGATCGCAAGGCCCAATCCCGAGCCATGGTAGGTCTTGGTGAGCTGGCTCTCGACCTGCTCGAACGGACGTCCCAGCCGGGCCAGCGACTGCCGGGTGATGCCGATGCCGGTGTCGGCGATCATCAGCACGACGCGGTCGGAAAGGGCGCGGCTGCGCACCGTGACGCTGCCGCCGTCGGGCGTGAACTTGACGGCGTTCGACAGCAGGTTGATGGCGATCTGCTTCATGGCGCGGCGATCGGCGGTGACGGTGACGCCGCCGGCGATCTCCGCCTTCAGCGCGAGGCCCTTGTCCTCCGCGCGGCCGGTCACCACGCGCAGCGATTCCGCCAGCGTCTGGCCGAGGTCGAGCGGCTCGAAATCGAGCTTCATGCGGCCGGCCTCGATCTTCGACATGTCGAGGATGTCGTTGATCACCTCCAGCAGGTAGCGGCCGCTGGTCAGGATGTCCTGGCAGTATTCCTGGTACTTTTCCGAGCCCAGCTGGCCGAACATGCCGCTGCCCATGATCTCGGAGAAGCCGATGATGGCGTTGAGCGGCGTGCGCAGCTCGTGGCTCATGTTGGCGAGGAATTTCGACTTGGTCTGGTTGGCTTCCTCGGCGCGGGTCTTTTCCTCGGCGTATTTCTGGGCGAGATCGGCGAGTTCCTGGGCCTGCCGCTCCAGCGTCAATTGGGTGCGCTTGAGGTCGTCGACGGTGGCGCGCAGCCGCAGGTCGTTCTCGACCAGTTGCTGCTCGTGCCGCTTGATCTGGGAGATGTCGGTGCCGACCGAGACGTAGCCGCCATCCTTGGTGCGCCGCTCGCTGATGTTGAACCAGCTGCCATCCTCGAGCTGGGCCTCGAAGGTGCGGGCGCCGGGCGCCAGCACGTTGGCCTCGCGCTGTCGTGTGCGCACTTCGGGCATCCGGCCGACCTCGCTCACCGTCTCAAACGGCGTGCCGGGGATCACCGCCGAGTCGGGCAGCTGGTGCAGGCGCTGGAAATAGGAGTTGCACAGCACGAGGCGGTTGTCCGCGTCCCATAGCACGAACGATTCCGGGATGGTCTCGATGGCGTCGCGCAGCCGCGCATCTGCCTCGATGGTCTTTTCCGCGAGGCTCTTCTGCTCGGTGATGTCGACGGCGATGCCGATCAGGTGGATCTCGCCTTCACCGCCGCTGGCGAGCTCGCAGCGCACCCGCAGCCAGATCCAGTGGCCGCCGGCGTGATGCATCCGGAAGGTGTGATCGATGCAGTTGATCTCGCCGGACAAGAGCTGGTTGGCGGTCTCGAACAGGTCGATGTCGTCGGAGTTCACCAGCGCGTTGACCTCGCCGAAGGTCATCAGGTCGCTGCGGCTCTCCAGCCCCAGCAGGGTGAACATCGACTGCGACCAGAAGATCTTGCCGCGCGACAGGTCCCAGTCCCACAGCCCGCAGCGGCCGCGGTTGAGCGCGGTATCGATGCGGCTGCGCACCGCGTCGTTGATGATGTCGCCTTCGCGGGCCCTCGTCGACTGCCAGTGGAAGGCGAAGCCGAGGATCAGCACCACGAAGCCGGTGGTGGCCGACAGCGTGATCGACAGTGCCGCATCCGAGCGCCACAGCGAGTCGGCTTGCTCCTGCACCACGATGGCCTGGCCGCCGAGCGAGCGGATCGGGCGCTGGGTCACCAGCGCGTGGTTGCCGTTGGCGAGCGTCACGTCCAGGATCGGCGCCGGCGTTTCGCTGGCGGTGGGCTGCAGCACGTTGAGCGAATCGAGCAGGCTGCCGGTCTCCTCGGACGAGGTGCCCATCGGCACATGGGCGAGCAGGCGTTGCTCGGCGCCGGCGACGATGACATGGCGGCCATTGACGATGCCCCAGCCGGGGATCAGGTCGGGCAGCAGGTTCTGCAGGCGCTCGGAAGAGGCAGCATGGTCGAGCGAGGCGCGATCGGCGCGCGCCACCGTCGAGCGGTCGAGGCGTTCGGCGAGCAGGTCGGCGAGCGCCACCAGGTCGCGCTTCATCGCCGCATGCTTCTGCCGGGTCTGATCGAGGACCTGGACGACGGCGCCGATGCAGATGGTGAGAAGGAAGGCGATGATCAGGGTGGGAACGGCGCGTCGCAGCGCAGGTTCAGCAATCAGCAGGCGGTGGTAAGCCGGCTTCGCGATCGACTGCGCCAATCCTTTGATAGAATCGGATTGGACGCACGCGCTCGTCGCGTGTGCGCGTGCCATGCCGTGACCCCCTTCCGGAATGTGACCCGCCCAACGACCGGAAGGATGTGCTTCATCACTCCGAATCGAGGGCTATTTGAATCCACATTTTTCGCCCTGTCGAGAGTCAACGATTCATTAACGCGGAAAAAAGTTGTCCCACGGAGATTCGCGACGCGCGATCAGCAAATGCAATGAGTCCGAAACAGGAACGCCGCGTGACAAACGCGACGCATCGGTCGATATGCGCCACGTGATGCAACTGTGTGGAGATGCGGGGTCGCGGGTGCCGCGCAGTGCTCAGCGTTCTGGCTCGGCGTGGCTGATGACGCGCTTGACGTTCGGGAATGCGCGCCGCAACGCGCGCTCGATCGCATCGACGTGCCGGTGCACCTCGATCACGCTCATCGTGGCGCAGGCCCGGCAATGGAAGTTGACGATCTGGCCGGCGTCGGTATCGCGCACCCGGACATTATGGACGTCGTGGATCGCGCCGCGCTCGGCAGCGATGCCGGCGAGCGCCTGCTGGATGCGGGCCGTATCTTCCGGCGCGGCATCGGTGCCGTGCGGCAACTCCGGCTCGAGCGGCTCGATGTGGGTGTCGACCTCGACGTCGGCGCCGAACTCGTCGCGAATCGCCTGCTCGAGATGAAGGGTGATGCCGTGGGCGTCGACCAGCGCCATCTCGGCGTCGACCTCGAGGTCGATGCTGATCGTCAGCTTGTCGCCGAGGTCGTGCACCGTGACATGGTGGATGGCGAGGCCGCGGTTGCGCGCGATCACCATGATGCGGTCGCGCACGGTCTCGCTGTCGCGGGCCACCGGCACGGCGGTGAAGGTGAGGTCGGCGTCGGGCAGCACGGCCACGACCGCCTGTTGCGCCTTCTGCTTGATGGTGTCGATGCGGTCGATCGGGTAGGTGCGCGGCACCTTCACGGTGGCGTCGATGAAGTGGGTGGCGCCGACCATGCGCACCCGCAGCCGCTCGACGTCGATCACGCCGGCAATGGTCCGGATCGCCGCCTCGGCGGTCTCGGCCGCGCCCTTGGGCGCCTGGTCGAGCAGGGTCTCGATGGTCGAGCGGGCAAGGCGCAGGCCGAGCAGCGAGATCATCACCGCGACGCCGAGCGCCGCCGCCGCATCGCCCCAGGGAAAGCCGAACGCGAACAGGGCAAGGCCGATGATCACCGCGACCGAGCCGAACACGTCGGAGGCAAAATGCAGCGCGTCCGCTTCCAGCGCCTGGCTCTTGGTGTCGCGCGCGGTCTGGTGCAGGGCGCGGGCGCGCCACAGGTTGACCGCGATATCGACCACCAGCACCACAAACGGCAGGGCCGAGATCGCCGTCGGCGCGACGCCCTCGCGCAGCCGGCTGAACGCTTCCACCACGATGCCGCCGGCGAGGATGTAGAGCATGGCGATGATGCCGAGCGCCGACAGGCTCTCCAGCTTGCCATGGCCATAGTGATGCTCGGCATCCGCCGGCTTGTCGGAGACGCGGACCACCGCCCAGGTGATGATGGTCGCGATCAGGTCGATGCCGCTGTGCAGCGCCTCGGAGATCAGCGCGATGCTGCCGATCGCCAGCCCGACGACGAGCTTGACCGCGGCCATGCTGGCGCTGGCGACGATCGAGATGGCGGCGACGCGGGTTTTGACGGTGGGGGCGGCAGTGCTCATGGCGGCGGGTTTAGCAGCCTCGCCGCCGCCCTCAAAGCCGCGAATCCGCGCACGCGCGCGGGCTCAACATCAATGTTTGCTCTTGCAACTTATTCGCGATCAAAGGACTTCAAAGCCGGACCACGATCTTGCCGAGGTGCCGGTTGGCTTCCATGTGCGCGAATGCTGCGCCGATGTCCTCGAACGGGAACACGCGGTCGATCGGCAGCTTCAGCTGGCCGCTTTCGACCGCCGGCCAGATGTCGTCGCGAACGGCGCGGAAGATGGCGCGGATCTCCTCGATCGAGCGGGTGCGGAAGGTGACGCCGACATAGGTGATGCGCCGCGCCGCATGGGTGTCGAAATCGAAATCGGCATGGCTGCCGCCGAGGCGGCCGACATTGACGATCCGTCCCAGTACTCTAGTGGCGCGCAGATTCAGGCTCGCCAGCTGACCGGACACCTGGTCGATGATGAGGTCGACGCCCTGGCCGCCGGTGGCCGCGAGCACCTGCTTGACCCATTCGGGATCTTGCGAGTCGATCGCAAGGTCCGCGCCAAAGCGGCCGAGCTGGCCGCGGCGATAGGCATCGGTCGACGAGCCGATCACCGGCTTGGCGCCTTTCAGCTTTGCGATCTGCAGCGCCATCAGCCCGACGCCGGAGCTTGCGCCCTGGACCAGCACCGACTGGCCGGCCTGCAGCAGGCCGTTGGTGACGACGGCGTTGTGCATGGTGGTGAGCGCCAGCGGCAGCGTGGCGGCGTCCTCGAAGCTCATGCCGTGGGGGATCGGGAACAGCCGGCCATAGTCGGCCAGGGTGTAGTCGGCGAAGGCCGCGGCGCCCGAGCCCATCACACGATCGCCGACCGCGACACCGCGGGCCTCGGGCCCGACGGCGGCGACTTCGCCGGCCCACTCCATGCCGAGCACGGTGCCGGGGCCGCCGGCAGCGCCATGGGCATGGCCCTTGGTCATGCCGATGTCGGCGCGGTTCAGGCCGCAGGCATGGATGCGGATCAGCACCTGCGGTCCCTGCGGGGCGGCGGGCTGCGGCACGTCGGCGATGACAGCGCCGCCAGGCGCGAAGATGTAGGCCTTCATGGTGGCTTGCTCCGTGCTGTGCGGCGTCAGCGGCGGCTGGCGGTGAGGCCGCCATCGATGGTCATGATCACGCCGCTGGTGTAGCCGGAGCGGTCGGACGCGAGGAACGCCATCATGTCGGCGATCTCGCGGGGGTTGGCGGCGCGGCCGAGCGGGAAGCCAGCCATGATCTCCGCATGGCGGCTCTCGTCGCCGAACCGCTCCGCGGCCTGGCGCTTCGACAGCGCAATGATGCGGTCGGTGGCGACGGGGCCGGGATTGATGCCGACCACGCGGATGTTGTCCTTGAGGCTCTGGCCGCCGAGCGCCCGGGTGAAGGCCATCAGCGCCGCATTGCCGGCGCTGCCGGTGATGTAGTTGGCGTCGAACCATTCGCCGGCGGCGCCGATGTCGTTGATGATCACGCCGTGGCCGCGCCGCTTCATGGTCGCGTAGACGAGCCGCGTCAGGTTGATATAGCCGAACACCTTGAGGTCCCAGGCATGGCGCCAGGTGGCCTCATCCACCTTGTCGAGCGAGCCGCCGGGAATATCGCCGGCATTGTTGACGAGCACGTCGATGTCGGCAGCGGCATCCGCCAGCGCCGCGAGCTGGTCGGACTGGCGCAGGTCGACCGCGTGCGTCGCAACCCCGACGCCATGCGTCTCGCGCAGGCGGCGGGCGAGGGTGTCGAGGGCGTCGCCGTTGCGGGCAGCGAGGCGCAGGTGGCAGCCTTCCTCGGCGAAGGCCTCGGCGGCAGCCGCGCCGATGCCCTTGGAGGCACCGGTGATGAGGACGCGTCGTCCACGCAAATGCAGATCCATGGGGCTAATTCCTGGGGCTAGTTCCTGAGGTTAATTCCTGGGGCTCGCCTCCGGGAGGTCCGGCCCGGCGTCTGGGCGCCGGCAGTTGTGTCGACGGACAGGGCGGGCCGCCGTCGGGCCGCGAGGGAGGGGCGGGAGGCGAACCTTGCCGCCGCAGCGACCGAATGTCTACTGCGCAATGTTCATGTAATGTGAACGTGACAAGTTGCCCTCAGACAACGCTGGCGTATCACTTTGCGAATTTTGCTGGTCGAAGACGAGCCAGAAATGGCGGAAGCGCTGCGAACCGCGCTCAAGCGCTACGACATCGTGACCGATCACGTGCGCACCCTTGCCGATGCCATCGAGGCGGCGACGGAGGACGTGCATGGCGCGATCCTGCTCGATCGCCAGTTGCCCGATGGCGATGGCCTCGACCTCGTCCCGCGCCTGCGTGCCAAGGGGCTCGGCATTCCCGTGATCGTGCTGACGGCCCGTGGCGACCTTGCCGACCGGGTGGCGGGGCTGAACACCGGGGCCGACGACTATCTCGCCAAGCCGTTCGCCATCGAGGAGCTGATGGCGCGGCTGCGCGCCATCCTGCGCCGCCCGGCCGACGTCGTGGCCGACGTCATGCAGGCGGGGCGGCTGTCGTTCGACTTCGACAACCGCGTGGCGACGGTCGGTGGCGAGGCCTTGAGCCTGCCGCGCCGTGAGCTCCTGGTGCTGGAGACGCTGCTGCGCCGGATGGGCCGCACCGTGCAGCGCGCGTCACTGGAGCAGGCGGTCTACAGCTTCGACGACGAGATCCAGTCGAATGCGCTGGACACCCATGTGTCGCGCCTGCGGCGCAAGCTGGCCGACGCCGAGGCCGGCCTCGAAATCCATGCCATCCGGGGCATCGGCTACCTGCTGAAGCTGTCGCGATGAGCGAGCGGCCGCTCCGCTCGCTGCGGTCGCGTCTGGTCTGGCGCCTGGTCACCCTGCAGGCGGTGCTGCTGACGCTGCTGGTGGTGCTGGTGATTGGCACGATGTGGGCCACCGGCTATCTCATCGACAACCGCGACGAGGACCGCGTCATCGATGTCGTGCAGGCGGCGATCGTGCGCAACGCCGCCGGTGGGCTGACGCTGCGGGCGACACCCGATCTCGCCGCGCTGCGGGCGGACGATCCGGGGCTGTGGTTCGTCGTCCGCGACGGACAGGGGCATGTGCTGACCGAAGGCTCGGTGCCTGCGGACTTCGCCGGCATCGGTGGCGCGCTCGATCACATCAACCAGGGCCGTCTCGGTTGGCAGATCGGCGATGACCCCGAGCGCTATGCTGCGCGGTTCAAGCGCGTGAGCACGGAGGCCGGTCCGGTCCAGATCCTCACCGCGTCGCAGGGGCCGATGCCGCTGCGCAAGGCGATGCTGGTCGGCCTGCTGCTGTTTGCTGCGATCGGTCTGCCGTCGCTGCTGCTGATGACGCTGGCGACGCTGGTCGCGACCCCGGTGGTGGTGCGCCGCGCGCTCGCTGGCCTCGGCGCTGCCGCGTCGCAGGCGGGGCAGGTGGATTTCGACCGGCGTGGCACGCGGCTGTCGCTCGCCAACGTGCCGGCCGAGGTCGGTCCGCTGATCGACGCGTTCAACGGCGCGCTGCGCCGGCTCGACCACGGCTATGAGCGGCACAAGCGCTTCCTCACCGACGCCGCCCACGAGCTGCGCACGCCGATCGCGATCCTGCAGACCCGGCTGGAAGGCCTGATCGACAGCGGCGACAAGGAGCGCCTGCTGGAGGACGTGTCGCGGCTGGCGACGCTGGCAGAGCAACTGCTCGACCTGCAGCGCCTCGATCTGCATCCCGAGGACATGGCGCCGGTCGATCTGGTCGGCATCGGCGCCCGCGTGGCGTCCGATCTCGCCCCGCTCGCCATCATGGCGGGCTACGAGATGTCGTTCGTCTGCGACGTCGACACCGTGAAGGTGCTGGGTGATCAGGCGGCCCTCGAACGGGCGGTGATCAACCTGGTGCAGAACGCCATCGCCCATGGCGGACGCAAGGGCACCATCACCATCAGTGTCGAGCCGTCAGGAGCCATTGCGGTGTGTGACGAAGGGCCGGGCATCGCGGCCGAACACCACGAGCGGATCTTCGAGCCGTTCCACCGCCTGCAGGCGCACAACCGCGGCGTCGGGCTCGGGCTCAACATCGTTCGGGAGATCGTGCAGCGGCACCACGGCCGGATCGCGGTGTCGAGCGGCCCGGGCAGGGGCGCCTGTTTCCGGATGACGTTTACAGCGCTCCGGTAAAATCGGGACCTTGTTGCTTTTTCGCGCAGCGCGCGCGAATCGCAATGTCCACATCATCTGGCTGCGTCAGAAGACATATGCGTCGCAGGCGTGACGCTATTTCTGATCGCGGTGGATGTTGTGAGATGATGACGACGCAGGACGTGTTTTCCTTCTTTCGCGCCTGGATGCTGCAGCCTGGCCGTGTCGGCGCCATTGCGCCGTCCGGCGCGGCGCTGGCACGCCTGATCACCAGCGAGATCGACCCCGCAACCGGCCCGGTGATCGAGCTCGGGCCGGGCACCGGCGTCTTCACCGAAGCGCTGCTGGCGCGCGGCGTGCAGCAGCAGAACCTCGCCCTGATCGAGTATGGCTCCGACTTCGTGCGCCTGCTGCAACTGCGTTTTCCCGAGGCGCGGGTGCTGTGGATGGATGCCGGGCAGATCAGCCAGCACAACCTGTTCGACAACCAGTCGGTGGGGGCGGTGGTGAGCGGCCTGCCGCTGCTCAACATGACGCCGCGCAAGGTCATGGCGATTCTCGGCGGCGCCTTCAACTATCTGCGCCCGGGCGGCGGGTTCTACCAGTTTACCTATGGCCCGCGCTGCCCGGTGCCGCGCCCGCTGCTCGACCGGCTTGGCCTGAAGGCGAGCTGCATCGGCAGCGCCTTGCTCAATGTTCCACCGGCGTCGGTCTACCGCATCAGCCGGCGCAAGCCGCTGCGGATCGGCTGAGCATTCGACGGCGGCCGCGTTTCCTGTCATAGCAGGCCCGTGAACGCGCGGAGCGGAACGGGCATGCGGATCTTCATCTTCGGGCTGGGTTATTCGGCGACGGTGATCGCACAGCGCCTGCTGATCGCCGGCGCCGGCGTCGCCGGAACGGTCCGCACCCCAGAGAAAGCAGAGCAGCTGTCGGACAGCGGCCTGACCGTGCGGTTGTTCGCCGGCGCGACGCACGACACGGCCATTGCCGAAGATCTCGCTGGGAGCGACGCCGTGCTGGTCTCGGTGCCGCCGGACGGCGGAGCGGATCCGGCGCTGCGAGCCTTTGCGGCTGATCTCGCAGCCGCGCCGCGTTTGCGCTGGATCGGCTACCTCTCCACGGTCGGTGTCTATGGCGACCATGGCGGCGGCTGGGTCGACGAGACCACTGCGCCGACGCCGCTGGATGGCCGCTCACGTGACCGCCTGACGGTGGAGCGGCAGTGGCTGGCGTTCGGCGCCGAGCGAGGCGTCCCGGTGCAGCTGTTCCGACTGTCGGGAATCTATGGTCCGGGCCGCAACCAGCTGGTGCAGCTGGCCGAGGGCAAGGCGCGGCGGATCGTCAAGCCGGGCCAGGTGTTCAATCGCATCCATGTCGCCGATGTGGCGCAACTGGTCGAAGCCTCGCTGGCGCGGCCGCGTGCAGGGGCGATCTACAACGGTGCCGATGACGAGCCGGCGCCGCCGCAGGATGTGGTGACGTTCGCTGCGGCGCTGTGCGGCGTCGCGCCGCCACCGGAGGTGGCGTTCGACGACGCCGGCCTGCCGCCGATGTCCCGCAGCTTCTTCATGGAATGCAAGCGGGTGCGCAGCCGCTTGACGCGCGACGAATTGGGCGTGACGCTGCAATATCCGACCTACCGCGAGGGGCTGACCGCGCTGCGCGCCGCGGGCGACGGTCCCGCCTGAACGGCGGGGAACATTGTCAGCTGCGCCGCTGCGGGGTAAGCAGGGCGCAAATCGCCGTAACGCAAGGATCTCCACGATGGCCGACCAGCTTCCGGACCGCCTGTCCGTCGACCCGAAGAGCCCATACTACAATGCCGAGGTGCTGGCGCGGGACATCGGCATTCGCTTCAAGGGCGTCGAGAAGGACAACGTCGAGGAGTACTGCGTCAGCGAGGGCTGGGTGCGCGTGCCGGCCGGCTCGTCGAAGGATCGCTTCGGCAATCCGCTGACCATCAAGCTGAGCGGCCCCGTCGAGCCGTACTTCCGCGACAAGACCTGAGCAGGGGGCGTCGATGTCGGTCACGGTTACTGCGCTCGATCATCTCGTCATCAATGTCCGCGACGTGGAAATCTCGGCGGCCTGGTATCAAAAGGTGCTGGGCATGACGCGCAGGGATTTCGATCCTGGGCAGGGCAAGGCCAAGCGGGTCTCACTGGTGTTCGGCCCGCAGAAGATCAATCTGCGCCCGATCGCGACCGACAAGGTCGAGTGGTTCACCGCCGATCACGAAGCCGCCGGCAGCGACGATTTGTGCTTTCTCACGACGGTTTCGCCCGACGAGGTCGTGCGGCATCTGCAGGCTTGCGGCGTTGCGATCGCGGAGGGACCGGTCGCCAAGCAGGGCGCGCGCGGCGTTCTCGCATCGGTGTATTGCCGCGATCCGGATGGCAGCCTGATCGAAATCTCTTCATACTCCGCCTGAACGCGCCGCGAGTTCGCTGCGGCCAAGAAGGAGGGGGAAGCCCATGCGCGCCTATGCCGTCAAAATGTTCTGTGAGCCGATCGCGGAGATCGAGGTGCCCGATCCGCAGCCCAAGGGCACCGAGGTGGTGATCGAGGTGACGCGCTGCGGCGTGTGCCACAGCGATCTGCATCTGCAGGAGGGCTTCTACGATCTCGGCGGCGGCAAGAAGCTGAGCCTAGCCGACCGCGGCGTGACGCCGCCGGTGATCCTCGGCCACGAGGTGCTGGGACGACTGGTCGCCAAGGGACCGGACGCGCCGATCGGCGACGACATGATCGGCAAGACCTTTGTCGTGCATCCCTGGCTGGGCTGCGGCGAGTGCGAGATCTGCCGGCGCGGCGAGGAGAACCTCTGCGCCAAGCCGAACTCGATCGGCGTGCATCGCGCCGGCGGCTACGCGGAGAAGTGCCTGGTGCCGCACCCGCGCTACCTCGTCGACGTCACCGGTATCGATCCGACGCTGGCGGCGACCTATGCCTGCTCGGGCCTGACCGCCTACAGCGCGCTGCGCAAGGTCGACATCGCCCGTGACCGCGACTGGCTCCTGATCCTCGGCATCGGCGGCGTCGGCCTGAGCGGCCTCGAGATCGCCAAGGGCCTCGGTTTCAAGAATATCGCGGTTGCTGACATCGATCCGGCCAAGCGGGAATTGGCGCTGGCGAGCGGCGCGAACCTCGTGGTCGACCCCCGCGACAAGGATGCGCTGGCGACGCTGCAGGCGAAGAGCGGCGGCATCGGGGCTGCGATCGACTTCGTCGGTGCCCATGCCTCGGCCGAGTTCGGCATCGCCGCGATCCGCAAGGCCGGCACTTATGTGGTGGTCGGCCTGTTCGGCGGCGACATCACGTTGTCGCTGCCGCTGCTGGTGCTCCGGGCGATCAACCTGCGCGGCTCCTATGTCGGCAATCTCGCCGAGCTCAAGGAGCTGATCGAGCTGGTCAAGCAGGGCAAGGTGCGGGCGATGCCGGTCGAGACCGTGCCGATGGCACAGGCCAATGCCGCGCTCGACCGGTTGCGCGCCGGCAAGGTCAAGGGGCGACTGGTGCTCGAGCGCGCCTGAACCGGTCGATCGACGCCTGCTGCTGTCGTTCGAGGCGCGGCCGTTTGGCCGCGCCTTTTCGTTTGTCCTGAGCTATCCAGCGACGCCGGCGAGCGACAGCACCGTGTGCAGCAGCACGTTGGCGCCGGCGGTGCAATCGGCTTGCGTCGCATCCTCGATTTCGTTGTGGCTGATGCCGTCCTTGCAGGGCACGAAGATCATTGCGGTCGGCATCACGGTTGCCATGTTGCAGGCGTCGTGCCCGGCGCCGGAGGTGATGCGGCGGCTGGCATAGCCGAGCGCATCGCTCGCCGTCTGCACGGCCGCGATCATGCGGGTGTCGAAATGCGTCGGCTCCTTGCGCCAGATCATGTCGAGGTCGATGGCGACCTTGCGGCGCGCGGCGATCTCGGCGACGGCCGGGCGCAGCGCACGGTCGAGCGCGTCCAGCGTTGCGCCGTCGGGGCTGCGGAATTCCATGGTGAAGGCGATATCGCCGGGAATGACGTTGCGCGACGGATTGTCGATCATCGCCTCGCCGACGGTGCCGACCGCGCTAGGTCCAAGCTCCCGGGCGATCTTCTCCACGGCGAGGACCACTTCCGACAGCGCCGCCAGGGCGTCGCGGCGCAGCGGCATCGGGGTGGCGCCGGCATGGCTGGCAAAGCCGGTGACCTTGCCGTCGTACCAGATGATGCCCTGGCCGTGATCGACGACGCCGATGGTCTTGTTCTCGGCTTCCAGGATCGGGCCCTGCTCGATGTGCAGCTCGACGAAGCTGCCGAGCTTGATCTGGCCGACCGGCTCGGTGCCGCGATAGCCGATGGCATCGAGCGCCTGGCCGACGCTGATGCCCTCGGCGTCGGTGCGGCCGAGAATGTCGTCGGTGGTGTAGTCGCCGGCATAGGCGGCGGAGGCCATCATCGCGGGGGCAAAGCGCGAGCCTTCCTCGTTGGTCCAGTTGATGATGCACAGCGGCGCGTCGGTCTCGACGCCGGCGTCGTTCAGCGTGCGCACGACTTCCAGCGCGGCGAGGGTGCCGAGAATGCCGTCGTACTTGCCGCCGGTCGGCTGGGTGTCGAGATGGGAGCCGAGGCCGATCGGCGGCTTCGCCATGTCGCGGCCGCGTCGGATGGCGTACATGGTGCCGAGCGCATCGACATGCACCTCGCAGCCGGCCGCTTCGCAGGCGGTGCGGAACCAGTCGCGCACCTGCTTGTCTTCCGGGCCGAGCGTCAGGCGGCGGACGCCGCCCTTCGGCGTCGCGCCGAACCGCGCGGTCTCGTGAATGGCGCCCCACAGCCGGGCGGAATCGATCTGGAGATTGGAGAGATGTTTTGCCATGCGCGCGGACTTTCCTGACGATCGGATGCCGGTTGCGGCATAGCATCATTCGATCGGCCGCGGAAAGGTCCGCGCTGCGTGACGTCTGCCGCAATTGGCATCGGATACTGGTCGTTTCGCGGGCAGGGCGCGTGCAAAAACCGCATCAGCCCAGCATGCGGGTGTCGCCGCAGATCGAGATCGCCTGGCCGGAAATGGTGCGGCCGCGCGGGCTGCACATGAACACGATCTGGTCGGCGAGCTGTTCGGGCGTCACGTACTCCTTGATCGAGGTGAAGGAGAACGCGATGTCTTCCATCTCCTTGAATGAGACGCCGCGCTGCTGCGCCTTGGCTTCCAGCACGCGGCGCTGGCGGTCGCCGGCGACGAGGCCGGGCAGGATTGCGTTGACGCGGATGTTGTCGGGGCCGAGCTCGATCGACAGCGACTTGGTGAAGCCGATGACGCCCCATTTGGCCGCGGCATAGGGCGAGCGCAGCGCAAAGCCGAGGCGGCCCGCGGCGGACGACAGGTTGATGATCGAAGCGTTGCGGCTCTGTCGCAGCAGCGGCACCGCGAGCCGCGCGCAGTTGAACTGGCCGGTGAGGCAGACCTCGAGGCAGCGGTCCCAGTCCTCGGGATGCATCTCTTCGACGCGGGCGGTGGGGCCGGCGATGCCGGCGTTGTTGACGAGCACGTCGAGGCCGCCAAGCGTCGCGGTGACGTTCTTGAACAGTTCAGCCACGGACGCGCGGTTCGCGACGTCGCAGGTGAAGCGGGGCAGAGCCGGATCACTGGCCGCCCGCGCGGCGAGCGCCGCCTCGTCGACGTCGCAGATGACGACGTGCGCGCCTTCGCGCACGAAGGCCTGTGCGATCGCAAGGCCGATGCCGCTGGCGCCGGCGGTAACGAGAACGCGCAAACCTTTGATGTCGAGATCCATGTCGGCTCCAGAGAAGGTCAGTCGGGCAGGCCGCCCCGCGAGAGAATGAAGCTCGAGGCGCCCTGGATGTCAGCGGCGATGCCGGCGCGGGCGCCGTCGCTGTCGCGAGCGGTGACCGCCCGCAGCACGGCGTCGTGCTTGGCGATGACGCCGCTGGCGGCGAGCCGCTGCGGGTTGGCGCGCAGGTCGAGATTGATCACCGGGCCGGCCTTCAGCCACAGCGCGCGGATGATTTCCAGCAGCGTCGGCGAATGCGCTGCCGCATAGACGGCGAAATGGAAGGTCTTGTTCAGCTCGACGGCGCGCGCGAGGTCGGGTTCGGTGGCCTCGCACTCTCGGCGCATCGCCGCTTCCGCGGCGGTGATGGCCGCAAGGTCGTCCGCGGTGTGCTGGGCTGCCGCCTGAGCCGCGGCAAAACCTTCGATCTCGATCCGGATCCGCGTCAGGTCGCGGAACTGCTCGGCCGACATCACGGGCACCCGCACCGCGCGATTGGGGGCGACCTCGAGCGCCCGGTCGGCGATCAGGCGCGACACCGCCTCGCGCACCGGCATGATCGAAACGCCGAGCACTTCGGCCGCGCCGCGCAGCGACAGCTTCTCGCCCGGCGCCAGCCGGCCGGAGATCAAGAGGTCGGCGAGCTTGGCATAGGCACGCTCGCCCAGCGTCTGGCGGTCGAGCGGCTCAACGATGCTCAGTGCGGTGGTGGACGGCCCCACGATCCATCTCCTGCGGACTGTTTCCCCATGGACCCGCGCCGCTGCCGGCGTCGGTGCCATGCGATGTTTGCCGGGTTTTCCCTCTCCGGACCAGCGGTCGCGCCGCGCACCGGTGAAAAGGGGCTGGACAACCCGACATCGTTTTGTCAGTCTAACTGTGATCACAGATCACGGCAAGGCTGATCAAACGCGCGGCTACAGCGCGAAGCCCGGCCGGACAAGACAATCGCCATTCGCGGCGGATGCCGCACAGGGAGGCTCGTCCATGTCGCAAGAAGGTCGTCTCACGCGCCGCGCGTTGCTCAAAGGAACCGCCGGCGCCGCACTGGTGTCCGGTCTGTCCGCGCCCTCGCTGCTGCTGGCGCAGACGCCGGAGGTGATCCGGATCGGGCATCTCACGCCGCGCACCGGCTTCCTCGGTCCGCTCGGCGAATACGCTGTCATGGCGATCGATCTCGCGGTGGAGGAGATCAACGCCGGCGGCGGCGTGATGGGCCGCAAGGTCGAACTGCTCAAGGAAGATTCGGTCAACCCGCAGACCGCTTCGACCAAGGCCGAGCGCATGATCGAGCGCGACAAGGTCGCCTGCATCATCGGCGAAATCTCGTCGGCCTCGGCGCTGACCATTGCGCAGGTCGCCCAGCGCAACAAGACGCTGTTCATCAACACCGGCGCCAACTCCGACGCGCTGCGCGGCGCCGACTGCAAGCGCTACATGTTCCATGTCGAGTCGCAGAACTCGATGTACGTCAAGACGGTCGGCCGCTCGTTCCTGCGCGACGGCCTCGTCAAGGGCAAGAAGTGGTACTCGCTGACGGCCGACTATGCCTTCGGCCACGACCTGTTGCGTGTTGCCAAGCGCTTCATGGAAGGCAATGGCGGCGAGTTCGCCGGCGACGAACTGGTGCCGACCGACGCCACCGATTTCTCCGCCTATCTGCTCAAGATCCGCGCCAGCAAGCCCGACCTCGTCGTGCTCAATCTCGCCGGCACCCAGATTACCAACTTCCTCAAGCAGTATGCTGAGTTCGGTCTCACGTTTCCGGTCGGTGGCTTCGGCTTCGACACGGCGCTGGCTTGGGCGGCCGGCAAGGGCAGCTTCGTCGGCACCTGGCCCTGTGTCTGGCATCATCTCGTCGACACCCCCAACAGCAAGGCGTTTGTCGCAGCGTTCAGCAAGAAGTACGGCAAGCCGCCGGAGAACCAGGCTTGGGGCGATTACATCGCCACCAAGATCGTCGCGCAGTCCATCAACGAGCTGAAGTCGGCGGACTCCACCAAGATGGTGGAGCATTTCGAGAAGGGCGCGAAGTTCGATCTGCTCAAGACGCGGCCCGGCTACTTCCGCGCCTCCGATCACCAATTGATGCACGAGATGTACGCCATCACGGCGCTGCCGGCGGACAAGATCAAGAACCAGTGGGACATCTTCTCCTCGAGCGAGCCGGTGCCCGGACCGAACGAGGACCTCGAAGTCATCGCCTCAACCAAGGAAGAAAACAGCTGCACGTTCACCCCCTGAGCGTGCAACCTTCCGCAGTCCTCCAGAGGTACAGCCTCAGGAGGACTGTTTCCTTCTTTCTTGCGGAGCGGACGCGATGGTGCGTGTCCCGGCGCGGACACGCCTGATCGCGACCATCCACCAACAGGATCAAGACCGTGTCGGTGATGCTTTTCGTCCAGCAGTTGCTCAATGGCCTGCTCGACGGCGTTTATTACCTGCTGATTGCGCTGGGATTGTCGCTGATCTTCTCGCTCGGCGGCATCGTCAACCTGGCGCATGGGGCGTTCTTCGCCATCGGCGCCTATCTGACGCTGGTGCTGTCGCCCTACCTTGGCTTCGGCGGCTCGTTCGTCGCGGCATCGGTTGCGGTCGCGCTGCTCGGGCTCGTGATCGAGCGGCTCCTGTTTCGCCGCTTCTACCGCGCCGATCCGATCCTGTCGCTGCTGCTGACCTTCGGCCTTGCGATGGTGGCAGAGCAGGCGCTGCGCATGATCTTTGGCGCGCCGCCGCTGTCCTATTCGATTCCGCCGGCGTTGCGCGGGCAGGTGGTGATCGGCTCCTTCATCTATTCGTATTATCGCACCGTGCTGCTGGCGGTGGCCGCAGCCTGTGTCATCGGGCTGTGGCTGCTGCTGCAGAAGACCTCGTTCGGCCGCGTCGTTCGGGCCGGCGTGCAGAACCCCGATATGGTCGGCGCGCTCGGGATCTCGCTGCAGCCCTACATGTCCACGGTCGCCGCGCTCGGCATCGGGCTTGCGGGTCTCGCCGGCGTGCTGCTGGCGCCGATCTATTCGGTGCACCCGGCGATGGGTAACGAGATCATCACGCCGGCTTTCGTGGTGGTGGTGATCGGCGGGCTCGGCTCGTTCTGGGGCGTCGTGGTGGCGGCGCTGCTGGTCGGCCTCGTCAAGGGAACCATGATCGCGATCGGCTATTCCGCGGCCTCGACGGCGGCGATCTACCTGCTGATGCTGCTGGTGCTGCTGTTCCGCCCGCGCGGGCTGTTCGGCGAGCGCATCATGCGTTTCGAGTGATCGGCAGGTGAGCTTCATGACGCGCAAGCTGCCGCTCCCCCTGATCGCCGCCGCTGCCGGGCTGTTGCTGCTGCCGCCGGCGATGCTGTCGATCGGTCTCACCATGACCTCGGCCACCGAGGCCGTGGTGTTTGCCATGGCCTGCATGGCGCTCAACATCCTGGTTGGCCACACCGGCCTCGTCTCGTTCGGTCACGGTGCCTGGTTCGGGCTCGCGGCGTATTTTGCGGCGATTGCCCAGCGGACCTGGATGCCGGGCTCGTTCTTTGGCCCGGCGGTAATCGGGCTGGTGCTGGTCGGCCTCGTCGCCGCCGCGTTCGGTTACCTGATCCTGCGCCGGCGCGGCGTGTACTTCTCGCTGCTGACGCTAGCGCTCGCCGCCATGCTCTATGTTATCGCGTTCCGCTGGACCGAGGTGACTGGCGGCGAAAACGGGCTCGGCGGCATCACCCGGCCGACGCTGTTCGGTATCGACCTGGAATCCTCCACCAGCTACTACTGGTTCGTCGCAGCGATCGCGTTGGTCGTGGTCATGCTGCTGTGGCGCTTCCACAATTCCTCGGTCGGCACCGTGCTGGTGGCGATCCGTGAGAACGAGCAGCGCGCGCGCTTCCTCGGCTATGCCACCAACCGCTACAAGCTCGCCGCTTTCACCCTGTCGGCCACCATCACCGGCCTTGCCGGCATCCTGCTGCTCTACAAAAACCGCATGACCTCGGCCGATCCGATCTCGGTCAGCTTCTCCGGCGAATTGCTGGCGATGGTGGTGATCGGAGGCATGCGCAGCTTCCTCGGTCCGGCGCTCGGGGCGCTGTTCTACGTCATGTTCCGCGAGTTCCTGAGCATCTACTCGGAGAACTGGCTGTTCTGGCTGGGGCTGGTGTTCGTCGGCTTCATCGTGTTCTCGCCGACCGGCTTGATCGGGGTCGCCGCGCGGCTGCTGGCGCCGTTGCGCAAGACAACGGTGGAAGATGCGGCCATGGCGGCGCGGCGCATCGAGGCGTTGCCGCTGCCGGACATGCTGCGTCCGAAAGCCACGTTCGACGGCGCGGTGCTGGCTGCGCGCCAGATGACCAAGAGCTTTGGCGGCATCCGCGCCGTGCAGGGCGTCGACATCGCGATCGCCGATCGTTCGCTGCATGCCCTGATCGGCCCGAACGGCGCCGGCAAGACCACCGCCTTCAACCTGCTGTCCGGCCTCCATGTGCCGGACGAAGGGGTCGTGACCCTGATGGGGCAGGCGATCGCCGGCCGGGCGCCGGAGGAGATCGCCGCCGCCGGCATCGGCCGCTCGTTCCAGATCACCAACCTGTTTCCGGGCCTTTCCGTGGCGGAAAACATCCGCCTCGCGGTGCAGGCGCGCCATCCGCGCCGCGCCGATCCGTTGACGCCGGCGCTGTCGATCGCCGACGTCAATGCACAGGCCGACGAGATCATCCGCTATCTCGGGCTCGCCGGCATCGAGCGCGCCGAGGCCGGCTCGCTGTCCTATGGCGGGCAGCGGCTGCTCGACATGGGCCTTGCGCTCGCCACCGCGCCGCGGGTGCTGCTGCTCGACGAGCCGCTGGCGGGGCTCGCCGCCGCGGAGCGCGAGCGCATCGGCGCCATCATCAAGCGCATCTCCGCGGACATCCCGGTGCTGCTGGTCGAGCACGACATCGACCGCGTGTTCCAGCTCGCCGACCATGTCACCGTGATGAACGAGGGGCGGGTGCTGCTCGACGGCTCGGTCGAGGACGCCCGCGGCAGCCCCAAGGTGCAGGAGGTCTATATCGGCTCAGGAACGGCGGCGATCGCGGCCGCGGTGCGCGAGACCGCGGCAACGCCGAGCCTGCTGATGTCGGTCAAGGATGTCGATACCTTTTACGGCAAGAGCCACATCCTCAAGGGCGTCGATTTCCCGCTGCACCACAACGAGATCATCGCGCTGCTCGGACGCAACGGCGCCGGCAAGTCCACGCTGCTGAAGACGCTTATCGGCATTGCCCCTGCGTCCGGCGGCTCGATCGCGTTGGCGGACCGCGAACTGATCGGGCGCAGCCCGGCGGAGATCGCGCGGCTCGGCATCGGCTATGTGCCGCAGGGCCGCGGCCTGTTCGCCGGCATGACGGTGGAGCAGAACCTCGAGCTCGGCGGGCTGAAGCGGCAGACCGGCCATGGCGTGCACTGGACGCGCGAGCGCATCTACGAGTATTTCCCGCGCATCAAGGAGCGGCTGCACAGCCCGGCGGACTATCTCTCCGGCGGCGAGCAGCAGATGGTGGCGGTCGCTCGCGCGCTGTCCGGAGACGTGCGGGTGCTGTTGCTCGACGAGCCGTTCGAGGGGTTGGCGCCGGCGGTGGTGGAGCAGCTGTTCTATACCTTCGACCGGCTGCGCAACGAGGTCGCCATCATCATCGTCGACCACAATCTCGATCTCGCGCTGGCGCTGTCCGACACCACGGTGGCGCTGGAGCGCGGGCAGGTGATCCATCGCGGACCGTCGCGCGCGCTGCGCGAGGACCTCGAACTACGCCGCAAGGTGTTGTGGCTCTGAATGGCGGAAAGGCTGGCGTGATGACGGGACAGGTAGCGATCGTCGGGGTTGGATTGATCGGCCGGGCATGGGCGATGGTGTTCGCCCGTGCCGGCTGGACCGTGCGGCTGACTGACCCGCATGCGCCGACGCTCCGTGCGGCGCCGGCGCTGATCGCAGCCGAACTCGCAGGGCTCGCCCGCCATGGTCTCGTCACCGACCCCGATGCTGCGGTGGCGCGGATTGCCGTGGCGCCGAGCCTTGCTGCGGCCGTCGACGGCGTCGACTTCGTCCAGGAAAACGGTCCGGAGACGGTCGAGGCCAAGCTGCAGATCTTCGCCGAGCTCGACCGCCTGGCGCCGCCGCAGGCGCTGCTGGTGTCGTCGACCTCGGCGATCGTCGCCTCGCGTTTCACCGAACAGCTGACCGGCCGGGCGCGCTGCCTGATCGGCCATCCGGTCAACCCGCCGCACCTCGTGCCGCTGGTCGAATTGTGCGGCGCGCCGTGGACATCGCCCGAGGCCGTCGCGCGTGCGAGAGAGATCTATCATGCGGTCGGCCAGGTGCCGGTCACGGTCAAGCGTGAGATCGACGGCTTCATCCTCAATCGCCTGCAGGGTGCGCTGCTGGCGGAAGCCTTCCGCCTGGTCGGCGAGGGTTTTGTGTCGGCGGAGGATCTCGACCACACCGTCAAGGACGGCCTCGGCCTGCGCTGGTCGTTCCTCGGGCCATTCGAGACCATCGAGCTCAACGCGCCGGGCGGCATTCCCGACTATTGCGCGCGCTATACCGGCTTCTACAAGCAGCTCGCCGGGACGGCTGCCGGGCCCGCGGTCTATGAGAGCCCGAACGTCGACCGCGTGATCGCGGCCTGGCCGCATGCGCCGTCGCCGGAGCGCATCGCCACACTGACTCAACGCCGCAACGAACGCCTCGCGGCGCTCGCCGCGCACAAGGCCGCCCAATCCGACTGATCGTCCATTTTTAAGGAGAACCGACCCATGGCCCGCAAAGTCATCATCACCTGCGCTGTCACCGGCGCCATCCATACTCCGTCGATGTCGAAGGCGTTGCCGGTGACGCCGCAGGAGATCGCCGATGCGGCGGTCGAGGCGGCGGAAGCGGGTGCGGCGATCGTGCATTTGCATGCGCGCAACCCCAAGACCGGACAGCCAGACCAGAGCCCGGAGGCGTTCGCGCCGTTCCTGAAAGTCATCAAGCAGCGCTCCGACTGCGTCATCAACCTCACCACCGGCGGCGCGCCGACCATGACGGTCGACGAGCGGGTGCGGCCCGCCGCCGTCTACAAGCCCGAGGTGGCCTCGCTCAACATGGGCTCGATGAACTTCGGCTTCTTCGGCATGCTCAATCGCTTCAAGACCTTCCAGCACGAATGGGAGCGCAAGCATGTCGAGAACAAGGACATCGTGTTCCGCAACACGTTCCAGGATATCGAGTACGTGCTGTCGACGCTGTCGGGCTCCGGCACACGGTTCGAGTTCGAGTGCTACGACACCGCCCATCTCTACAACCTGAACTACTTCCTGGAGCAGGGGCTGGTGAAGCCGCCGCTGTTCGTGCAGACCGTATTCGGCCTGCAGGGCGGCATCGGCGCGCATCCGGACGACGTCATGCACATGAAGCGCACGGCGGACCGCCTGTTCGGAGACCGGTACAAGTGGTCGGTGCTCGGCGCCGGGCGCAACCAATTGCCGATCGCGGCCATGGCGGCGGCGATGGGCGGCAACGTTCGCGTGGGCCTCGAGGACTCGCTGTGGGGCGGTCCCGGCAAGCTCGCGCAATCCAATGCCGAGCAGGTGCGCCTCGTGCGCCAGATCATCGAGGGCCTCGGCCTCGAGGTCGCAAGCCCGGATGAAGCGCGCGAGATCCTTGACCTCAAGGGCGGCGACAAGCTGGAGGTGTAGGGCTTTCGCGACCGTTGGCATCGACGGCCGCAGGCATCGGCGTTAGATCCTCATGGTGAGGAGCGCGGAAGGCGCGTCTCGAACCATGAGGCCGACGCGCCGCGCTGGTCGGGCCTCATCCTTCGAGACGCGGCTGCGCCGCTCCTCAGGATGAGGCGACAGGCAGCGGAATGCAGATGATCTACACCCGCACCGCGCTGGTGACGCGGCCGGCGCCGCCGAACACGCGCAGGTAGCGGGCGATCTCCTCAGGCGAGCCGGTGGCCTTCTCGGTGTTGTCCGAGAGCTTCACCGCCGGGCGGCCGTTGACCTCTGTGACCTTGCAGACCAGCGAGATCGGATCGAGGTCGGCGGCGCCGTCGGGCGTGCAGCCCGTGAAATCGTTGGTGAGGTTGGTGCCCCAGCCGAAGCTGGTGCGCACCTGGCCGGCGAAGTGGCGGTGCGTCTCCTCGATGGAGTCGACATCCATGGCGTCGGAGAAGATCAGGATCTTCTTCTTCGGATCGCGACCCCTGTCCTTCCACCAGCGGATGATCTGCTCGCCGGCAGCAATCGGCGGTGCGCTGTCGGGGCGGAAGCCGGTCCAGTCGGCGACCCAGTCCGGGGCGTCGCGCAGGAACGCGGCGGTGCCGAAGGCGTCGGGCAGGGCGATCAGGAGGTTGCCGGCATAGCTCTTGCGCCAGTCGTCGAGCACGCGGAATGGGGCGTGGCGCAGCTCGTCGTCGTCGCGGGCAAGGGCGGCGGCGACCATCGGCAGCTCATGGGCGTTGGTGCCGATCGCTTCGAGGTCGTTGTCCATCGCCAGCAGCACGTTGGAGGTGCCGGTGAAGGAGCGGCCGAGGCCTTCCTTGACCGCCTCGACGCACCAACGCTGCCAGAGGTGGCCATGCCGGCGCCGGGTGCCGAAATCCGAGAGCCGCAGCCCGTCGAGCTTCTTCAGCCGCTCCACCTTGGTCCACAGCTTGGCCTTGGCGCGGGCGTACAGCACGTCGAGGGCGAAGCGTCCGTGCCCCTTGATGGCCTGGCGCGAGCGCAGCTCGTTGACGATGGCGAGCGCCGGAATCTCCCACATGGTGGTGTGGGTCCACGGCCCCTCGAAATGCAGCTCATACTGGCCGTCGACCTTGCGCAGGTCATACTCGGGCAGGCGGAAGTCGGCGAGCCAGGCGAGGAAGTCCGACGAGAACATCTGGGTCTTGCCGTAAAACGTGTTGCCGGCGAGCCAGATGTGCTCCTTCTTCGACAGTTGCACCGTGCGAGCGTGGTCGAGCTGGGCGCGCAGCTCCTTCTCGTCGATCACCTCGGCGAGGCGGATATTGCGGCTGCGGTTGATCAGCGAGAACGTCACCTGCACGTCGGGGTGCAGCTCGCGGATCATCTGCAGCATCAACAGCTTGTAGAAGTCCGTGTCGAGGATGCTGCGGATGATCGGGTCGAGCCGCCAACCGTGGTTGTAGGTTCGAGTGGCAATGTCGGTGACGGTCATCGATCTGGCTTACATCCGGCAGGTCGTTGTCGCGGCGGCGGCAGCCATGCTAGCCGACGCCGCAGGTTCTTCCTATAGCAGCGCAACCATCTGTTTCGTCAATGGATTTCCGCAGCACGGGCAAGCGCGGCCTTGAGCTTGTCGAGGCTGAAGGCGGGACTTCGGGCAATCTCCAGGATGACCTCCTCCCGCCGGGCGCAGAGGTCGGCGGCCTCGGGCAGGCGGGCGGCGACGTCGGCCGGGATCACCACCGCGCCATGGCGGTCGGCGTGGATGAGGTCGTCGGAGCGCACCGTCATGCCGGCGACGTTGACGGTGTCGCCGAAGCCGGCGAGATGGACATGGGCGTGGGACGGGCCGATCGAGCCGGCCAGCGCCTGGAAGTCCGGGGCCCATTGCGGGATGTCGCGGATCGAGCCGTCGGTCACCACGCCGAGGCAGCCGAGCGCCTTGTGGAGGGCGCTGTTGACCTCGCCCCAGAACGCGCCGAAGCCGACATTGGCGCCGTCGAGATCCTGGATCACGCTGATGCGCGGGCCGTGACCGGTGCCGACATACTCATAATACGCCAGCCGCTGGTCGCGCTGCGCCGCCGCCGGCAGGGCCGAGGCGGTGGTGGCGCGGATGGTGGCGGTGCGTGCGTAACCGACGATCGGCGGCAGGTCGGGGAAGGGACAGACCAGCGGCTTGACCGTGTAGCCGCTCAGCCGGCGCTCCGGCGCGACCAGCTCCATCGCGTTGCAGATGGTCGGGGTGTCGAAGCGCGCGAGCGCCTCCAGCACGGACGGCGGAACGGGGGCGGCGGGATCGGTCACGGCAAGCTCTCCGGCTTAGAATGTGGGTCGTTTCCTTGAAGTGTTGCGCCAAGACTGCCTCGCGATGGCGGCGACGGCAAGGTTCACTGCACAGCGCCATGCCGCGATTGCATATTGCCCATCGCGGTTTGTTTGGGGATGCTGCGGCCGGCTCGCGCGGGCTCGTCAAAGCGTCGATCGGACATCTAAAGGGACGGATATGGCCACGAACAAGAAGAAGCTGCTGATCGTCGAAACCATGCCGCAGGACGGCTGGGCGGTGTTCGAGGCGCGCGGTGACATCGACGCTGTGCGGTTCTCCAATGCGATCTCCGTCGCGGACTTCAACGCACTGCTGCGGGAGCACGCGCCGGTGCATGGGGTGGCGCTCGGTGCGACGGCGTTCGGCAAGGCGGAGCTGGAAGCCTCCGGCGGCATCGAGGTGGTGGCGCGCATGGGAGTGGGCTTCGACGCCGTCGATGTCGCTGCCATGACCGCGCACCGGATTCCGGTGATGACCACGGGCATCGCCAACTCGCCGTCAGTGGCGGAAGCGGCGCTGTTCATGATGCTGACGCTGGCCAAGCGCGCCGCGGAGCTCGACGCCATGGTCAAGGCCGGCGCGTGGGGCAAGCGGCTCGGCGCCATCCCCTATGACCTCTACGGCAAGACCGTGCTGATCGTCGGCTTCGGCCGCATCGGCACCCGCACCGCGAAGCGTTGTCAGGCGATGGAAATGCAGGTGCTGGTGTACGATCCGCTCAAGTCGAACGCTGAGATCGAAGCCGCCGGCTGCACGCCGGTGTCGGATCTCGACGCGGCCTTGCCGGGCGCCGACTTCATCACGCTGCACTGTCCGAAGACGCCGCAGACGGTGCGGATGTTCGATGCGGCGCGGCTGAAGCGGATGAAGCCGTCGGCTTATCTCATCAACACCGCGCGCGGCGGCATCGTCGACGAGGCGGCGCTGCATGCCGCGTTGACCAGCGGTGCGCTGGCGGGCGCGGGCCTCGACGTGTTCGAGAAGGAACCGGCTTCGGGCGACAATCCGCTGTTCCGCCTCAGCAACGTGATCACGGCGCCGCATCTCGCTGGGGTCACCAGCGAGGCGCTCGATCGCATGGGGCTGCAGACCGCCCGCAACATCGTCAGCGTGTTCGACGGCCAACCGGTTCGGGAAAACGTGGTCAATCGCGAAGTGCTGGGATAAGACCACGCGATCGACACGCCTTGAAAGGATCGCCATGACCACCGCGCTCGCCGCCAGGATTGCCCGCGAATATGGCACCCCGGCTGTCGTTATCGATATGGACCGCGTGGAGCGCAATATCGCCCGCGTCCAGGCGGCCTGTGATGCGGTGGGTGTCGCCAACCGCCCGCACATCAAGACCCACAAGAGCCCGTACCTCGCCGGCCTGCAGCGCGCCGCCGGCGCCAAGGGCATTACCTGCCAGAAGCTCGGCGAGGCCGAGGTGATGGTGGACGGCGGCCTCGACGACATCCTGATCAGCTACAACCTGCTCGGCGAGCAGAAGATGCAGCGGCTCGGCGCACTGATGCGGCGCGCCAGCATCACGGTCACGGCCGACAATCCGGTGGTGCTGGCGGATTTGCCAATGGCAGCTGCGGTCGCCAGCCGTGCGGTGCCTGTCGTGATTGAGTGCGACACCGGGCGCAAGCGAGCCGGCGTCGAGACCCCGGCGGAGGCGGTTGCGCTCGCCAAGCAGATGACGACGATGCCGGAGGTCAGTTTCGCCGGTTTCATGCTGTATCCGACCGAGAGCGGCTGGCCGGAAGCGCAGCGCTTCCTGGATGAGGCGCTGGCCGGCGTGCGTGCGCTTGGCCTCGAGCCGTCGATCATTTCTACCGGCGGCTCGCCTAACCTGAAGAATCTCGGCCAGCTCCGCGGCGCCACCGAGCACCGTCCCGGCACCTACATCTACAACGACCGCATGCAGGTCGCAGCCGGCGTCGCCACCTGGGACGACTGCGCGTTGACCGTCTATGCGACCGTCGTCAGCCGCGCGGCAGCAGATCGTGGCATTCTCGATGCCGGCTCGAAGACCCTGACATCGGACACCGGAGGCCTCGAGGGCCATGGCCTGATCCTCGAGCATCCCGAGGCGAAGATCGCGCGCTTCGCCGAGGAGCATGGCTTCCTCGATCTGTCCCGCAGCAACACCCGGCCGCAGGTCGGCGACGTGGTGCGGATCGTGCCGAACCATGTCTGCGTCGTGGTCAACATGGTGGACGAGGTGGTGATGGTGCGCGGCGACGACATCATCGGCACGCTGCCGGTGGCAGCACGCGGCAAGCTGCGCTGAGCAGTGTGCCGGCCGGCCGTGAAGCCGGCCGATGCCGGAGGTTCAGAACCGGGCGCGGGGGTCGTGGCGGGCGAGCCGCGTCAGCAGGTAATCGACCTCGGCGCGGGCCGCCGCGGTCAGGCTGCTGCCCGGCTTGCGCTGTGCGTCGGAGGCGATTGCGCCGCGCTTCTGCAGCACGTATTTGCGCACCGCAAGGCCAACGCCCTGCTGCTGCTCGTAACGCACCAGCGGCAGGTGGGCATCGAACAGGTCGTGGGCCTTGTCGCGCTCGCCGGCCTTCGACAGCCGCACCACATCGACCAGCATCTCCGGGAAGGCGTAGCCGGTCATGGCGCCGTCGGCGCCGCGCTCCATCTCGAAGTCGAGGAACAGGCCGCCATTGCCGGTCAGGATCGAGATGTGCTTCATCGATCCGTCCTTCTCGAAGCTGCGCATCGCCGAGATCTTTTCCAGGCCCGGCCAGTCCTCGTGCTTGAGCATGACGCAGGAGGGATGGTTCTGCACGATCTGGCGGATCACCTTCGGCGTCATCACCACGGTCAGGGTGAGGGGGTAGTCCTGGATCACGAACGGGATGTCGGTGCCGATCGCCTCCACCGCCTGGGCGTAGTAGGTGACGATCTGGTCATCGGTGCGCAGGTGCGAAGGCGGGGCGATCATCACCCCGGCGGCGCCGCGCTCCATGGCGCCATGGGCGAGTGAGCGCATCGCCGCAAAGCCCGGGGCGGAGACGCCGACGATCACCGGCACGCCGGCCCGGCTGACGACAGCCTTGGTGACGGCGAGCGATTCCTCCTCGCTGAGCTTCGGCGCTTCGCCGAGGATGCCGAGAATTGTCAGGCCGGTCGCGCCACACCCTACATAGAAGTCCGTCATGCGGTCGACCGATGCCAGGTCGAGCCGTCCATCGGGATGGAACGGGGTGACCGCGATGGAATAGACGCCGTGGGCGGACTCGTCGAGCTTCATGGTCGGATTTCCTGGTCAGAGCGGGGCGGCCAGCCGGTCCCGGCAACCCGTCCCCCGCTTTTAAGCGATCACGGCCGGCATTGCACCACCCTTCGCGCCGCGCCGGTCGGGCGGCACCGCATGCAGCCGCAGCCCGTATTGTGGGGCATCGCAGGTTCGTGATCGCGTTGGCGGCCGGGCAGCGTGCCGTTATGCTATCAGGGAACATCAGACGATATGCATAGGGGCGGAACGCCAATGACCAAGGGATTGCGCAAGGGACTGACGAGCTATGGCGACGCCGGCTTCTCGCTGTTCCTGCGGAAGGTCTTCATCAAGGCGATGGGCTATTCGGACGACGCCCTCGAGCGCCCGATCGTCGGCATCACCAACACCTACAGCGACTACAATCCCTGCCACGGCAACGTGCCGGTGCTGATCGAGGCGGTGAAGCGCGGCGTGATGCTGGCCGGCGCGATGCCCATGGTGTTTCCCACCATTTCGATCCACGAGAGTTTTGCGCATCCGACCTCGATGTACCTGCGCAACCTGATGGCGATGGATACCGAGGAGATGATCCGCGCCCAGCCGATGGACGCCGTGGTGGTGATCGGCGGCTGCGACAAGACGCTGCCGGCGCAGATCATGGCGGCGGTCAGCGCCGACCTGCCGACCGTGATGTTGCCGGTGGGCCCGATGGTGGTCGGCCATCACAAGGGCGAGGTGCTCGGCGCCTGCACCGACTGCCGGCGGCTGTGGGGGGCCCATCGCGCCGGCGACATCGACGCCGACGAGATCGCGGCGGTGAACGAACGCCTTGCGCCGTCGGTCGGCACCTGCATGGTGATGGGAACGGCGAGCACCATGGCTTGCATCACCGAGACGCTGGGCTTGTCGCTGCCGATGAGCGCGACCATTCCGGCGCCGCACGCCGAGCGCGTGCGCTGCGCCGAAGCGAGCGGGCGCCGCGCCGCCGAGATGGCGGTCAGCGGCGCACCGCGGCCGAGCGAACTGCTGACGCCGGCTGCATTCCGCAACGCCCAGGTGGTGCTGCAGGCGATCGGCGGCTCGACCAACGGCCTGATCCATCTCACCGCCATCGCCAACCGCACCAAGCACCGCATCGACCTCGATGCGTTCGATGCGCTCGGCCGCGAGGTGCCGGTGCTGGTGGACCTCAAGCCGTCCGGCGAGCATTACATGGAGCATTTCCACCATGCCGGCGGTGTGCCCAAGCTGCTCTCGCAGCTCGGCGACCTGATCGACCTCGATGCCCTGACCGTCGCGGGCGGCACGCTGCGCGATGTGGTCGCGCGGGCCGAGGAGGTGCCCGGGCAGGATGCGATCCGGCCGCGCGGCCGGCCGATCAAGCGCGAAGGCGCCATGGCGGTGCTGCGCGGCAACCTCGCGCCGCGCGGCGCGGTGATCAAGCACGCGGCGGCAAGTGACAAGCTGCTGCAGCACACCGGACGCGCGGTGGTGTTCGATTCGGTCGAGGACATGACCACGCGGATCGACGATCCAGCGCTCGTGGTCGCGCCCGACGACGTGCTGGTGCTGCGCAACGCCGGCCCCAAGGGCGCGCCCGGCATGCCCGAGGCGGGCTATCTGCCGATCCCGAAGAAGCTCGGCAGCCAGGGCGTCAAGGACATGGTGCGGATCTCGGACGCGCGCATGAGCGGCACGGCGTTCGGCACCATCGTGCTGCATATCACCCCGGAAGCCGCCGTCGGCGGCCCGCTGGCGCTGGTCGAGACCGGCGACCGTATCCGTCTCGACGTGCCGGCCCGCCGCATCGAGCTGCTGGTCGACGACGCCGAACTCGCGCGCCGCCGGGCCGCGCTCGCGGCCGCGCCGGCGAGGAGCGGTCCGCAGCGGGGCTACGCCAAGCTGTTCGACGCCACCATCCTGCAGGCGGACGAGGGCTGCGATTTCGATTTCATGACCGGCACCGGGACCGGCGAGAGCTGAGCATCGCCTGGGGCATATTTCCGTGACATGACAAGTGTCGGTTGTCGCGAGGCGGCGCGCACGATTCGCCCGTTCGCGCCAGCCCGACGTCGTGATGGGATGGGCATGGCGTCGGGCGGCTTGTCTCTGGCCGAGACGGCGGGCTAGACTGCCGCCAACGCACATCAATAAGCAAAGAGTTCAGAGGAGACGTCATGATGATCAGGGCGAGCGCGGCTGCCGTCGCAGCATGGGCGATGGCGAGCTCCGCCTTTGCGGCGGACGCGCCGAGCGAGATCAAGATCGGAACGCTGTACGCGTCGGCAGGGCGCTATGCCTCGATCTCGATGCCGGTGCATAACGGCCTGAAGCTGTGGGTCGACCAGAAGAACGCCGAGGGCGGCATCTATGTGAAGGCGTTCGACAAGAAGCTGCCGATCAAGCTCGTCGCCTATGACGACCAGAGCAACACGGCGACCGCCTCGACGCTCTACAACCAGCTCATCACCCAGGACAAGGTCGACCTGCTGGTCGCCGACTCCGGCTCGGTGCTGACCGCACCGGCGGTTGCGATCGCCCGCGACCGCAAGATGTTCCTGTTCGATCAGACCGGGACGGGCGCGAGCTTCTTCACCAAGGACAATCCCTATATCGCGCTGATGTCGGATCCGGTGTCGACCATCTGGCCGAAGCCGGTGGCCGACTTCCTGATCAATGATGGCCCGGCGCTCGGCATCAAGAAGGTGGCGATCCTCTATGCCACCAACGAGTTCACCGGCACCCAGGCCAACGCCGTGCGCAGCTTTCTCAAGGCGTCGGGCTCGCCGATCGAGATCGTCTATGACCAGGGCGTTCCGACCGAGACCACCAACTACACGGTGATCATCAACAACATCAAGGCGGCGCAGCCGGATGCTGTGATCCATCTCGGCTACGCGCCGAACGACATCGCCTTCCTGCGCAACGTCCAGGACGTCGGCGTCAAGTTCAAGATGCTGTTCTGCATCTATCCGGGCCTCGAGACCGAATTGCTGGAGAAGAACGTCGGCAACAAGGGGCTGGAGCACGTCTTCACCTATGTGCCGTCCTCGGAGCTCGCCTATGACGTCAACTTCGGCATGAAGCTGCCGGAGTTCCGCGCCGCCTGGGACAAGAAGTATTCCGACGGCAAGGTCGAGTTCGGATTCAACTCGGTCGCCGGCTACACCACAGGTCTCGTGATCGAGAAGGCTATGACCGAGGCGAACAGCCTCGACCAGCTCGAGATCCGCCGTGCGGTGTTCAGCCTGTCGGGCCGGCTCAAGACGCTCGACGGCACCTTTGCCCTCGATGAGACCGGCGGCCAGATCGGCGAATTGACGCCGCTCGGCCAGCTTGAGCTCGACGATCACGGCCACCTCAAGTTCGTCACCGTCTATCCGCACGACGTGGCGACCGGCAAACCGGTCTATCCGCGCCCATGATCGCGGCGCGGCGGGCTGCTCTGGCCATCGGGGGACGTCGGCGATGCTCTATCCGCTGATCGCCGGCATTCTGTTCGGGCTCTATTTCAGCCTGGTCGGGATCGGCCTCAATCTGGTGTTCGGCGTCATGCGCATCGTCAACCTCGCGCATGGCGACTTCCTGATGCTGGGCGCTTTCATGGCCTTCGGCGTGGTCACGCTCGGCGGCTTCGATCCGCTGTTCGCGGTGCCGCTCGCCTTCGTCACCTTCCTGATCGGCGGCCTCTTGCTCTACCATCTATTGGTGCCGCGGCTGCAGCGGGCCAAGGATCCGGAGATGCTGTCGATCATCCTGTTCTTTGGCCTGTCACAGGTGATCGAGGCGGTGATGACCATCGGCTTCGGCACCAGCGAGCGCTCGATCCAGAGCCGCGAGCTCGCCCGCAGCGTCGCGGCGTTGCGCGCCCGCCTGTTCGGCGGCGAGGTCGACACCGGCCCGCTGGAGCTGTTCGGCCAGTCGTTCCCGGCCTCCTGGATGGCGGCGGCGGTCACCAGCCTGATCGCGATCCTGCTGGTCTACCTCTATCTCTACCGCAGCCGGCTCGGCACCCTGACACGGGCGGTGATGTCGCGACGGGACGAGGCGCTGGCCTCGGGCATCGACGTCGACCGTGTCTCCGCCGCTGCGTTCGGCATCGGGCTCGGGCTTGCCGCCATCGCCGGCGTGTTCGCGCCCTTCATGTTCGGCTCGTTCACCCCGGCCTTCGGCGTGGATGCCACCGTCACTTCATTCGTCGTCGTGGTGCTGGGTTCACTCGGCAATCCGCTCGGGACCGCGCTCGGCGGCATCATTTATGGCGTGTCCTACATGTTCGTGCAGACTTATCTCAGCTCGTGGGCGGACCTTCTGCCCTATGTGCTCTTGATCGCGATCCTGTTGCTGCGGCCGAGCGGTCTGCTCGGAAGGCGGGTGCGCGTTGCCTGATACTCTGCGCCACCTGCTGTTCATCGTCGTGCCCGTGATCGCAGCCTTCGCGGTGCTGCCGTCGGTCTATGACAACCACCTGCTGCTGTTCAATTTCGTCATCTTCCTGGCGCTCGCGCAAGGCGTGAACATCATCTATGGCTTCACCGGCTACCTGCCGTTCGGCTATGTCGGCTTCTTCGGCGCCGGCGCCTACGGCTTTGCGATCATGGTGATGCATCTGCAGGCTCCGGCCATCGTCGCGGTGCTGGCGGCGGGCGTCGTCGCGTTGCTGCTCGGGTTGCTGCTGACGCCGCTGCTGCGGCTGTCGGGCGCCTATTTCTCCATCGCCAATCTCGCGGCGGCGCTGGCGGTGCTGCACTTCGTCGCCAATCCGGCGCTCGAGAGCATCACCCGCGGACCATACGGTGTATCGCTCACGGGCACCTTCAACCCGACCATGGCCTATGTCGTGGCGCTCGTCCTGCTTGCCGGCACGCTCGGGGTCGTCGTGTTCCTCAAGAACTCGAGTTTCGGTCTCGCGCTGCAGGCGGTGCGGGAAGACCCGGTCAGCGCCGCCATGGCCGGCGTGCCGGTGGTGCGGATGCGGGTGATCGCCTGGCTGATCGCTGCGCTGATCGCCGGCTTTGCCGGCGGTGCGTTCGCCTGGTACGTCTCGGTGTTCTATCCCGACAACGTGTTCAGCTCCGAGTTCAGCATCTTCGCCATCGTGTTCGCGCTGTTCGGCGGCGTCGCCACCATTCTCGGTCCGATCGTTGGGGTCATCATCCTCTACGGCGTCTACAACCTGATCGGTTTCACCACGCCGCAGTATTTCCAGCTGATCTACGGTCTGCTGATCATGGGCCTCGTGCTGTTCCTGCCGGCGGGGCTCGCCTCGCTCGCCACCCGTCGAGGCTGGCATGTCCCCTGACAACGCCCGTGTCCTCGACGTCGCCGGCGTGGTGAAGCGGTTCGGTGGCTTCCTCGCGCTCGACGGTCTCAGCTTCCATGTCGCCGCCGGCGAGATTCTCGGCCTGGTCGGCCCGAATGGTTCCGGCAAGACCACGGCCATCAATGTCATCTCCGGCCTCTACCGTCCCGATGGCGGCGAGGTCCGGTTCGATGGCGCATCGATCGGCGGGATCGCGTCGCATCGCCTGGTCCATCGCGGCATCAACCGTACGTTCCAGATCCCCAAGCCGTTCCTGTCGCTTACCGTGCGGCAGAACGTCGAGGTCGCGCTTGCCTACGGCCAGCGCTCGGGCGGGGCGGCTCACAACATCGACGATCTGCTCGAGGACTATCATCTGGCGCCGTTCGCACGCCGTCCGGCCAGTGAGCTCAATAGCGTGCAGCAGAAGATGCTGGATCTCGTCCGGGCGCTGGCGACCCGGCCGAAGCTGCTGCTGCTCGACGAGCTGGCGGCGGGCCTCAACCCGACCGAGCTCGACTGGATCTCGGAGAAGATCAGGGCGCTGGCCAAGAACGGCATCGCCATCATCGTGGTCGAGCACCTGATGGGATTCATCGAACATGTCACCGACCGCGTCATCGTGATGAACGCCGGCCGCGAGATTTTTGAGGGCAAGCTCGCGGTCGCGGTGCAGGTGCCGCAGGTCATCGAGGTGTTTTTGGGAGGCGAGCATGCCGCCTGAGACGCCGCTGCTCCAGGCCCATGGTATCGATGCTGGTTACGGCACCATGCAGGTGTTGTGGGGCGTCGATCTCGATGTCCGCGCCGGGGAGACCGTGCTGCTGCTCGGCGCCAACGGCGCCGGCAAAACCACGTTCCTGAAGTCGCTGGTCGGGCTCGTGCCGGTACGGCAGGGCCGCATCGATCTTGCCGGCACCGAGGTGACGCGGATGCGCTCCAGCGACCGCATGCGGCTCGGCGTGACCTACATGTCCGAACTCGGCGTGTTTCCCGATCTTTCGATCGAGGAAAACATCCGGGTCGGTGCGCAGGCGCTCGGCCATCCGGATCCCGGCGCCCGTGTGGGCGAGCTCTACCGACTGTTTCCGGTGCTGCGGGAGAAGCGCCGGGCGCCGGCCTCCAGCCTGTCGGGCGGCCAGCGCAAGATGCTGGGCATCGCCAAGGCGCTCGCCGCCGAGCCGAAGCTGCTGGTGATGGACGAGCCTTCCGCCGGGTTGTCGCCGCTGTTCGTCAAGGAGGTGATCCGCGTGCTCGGCGACCTCCGCCAGCACGGCATTGCGCTCTTGATCGCCGAGCAGAACATCTCGTTCCTCGAGATCGCGACACGGGTGTTCGTGCTGGAAGGCGGCCGGATCCGTTTCTCCGGTAGCGTCGCCGAGATGTCCGACAACGATGCCTTGCGCCGGGCGTATTTCGGGCTCAAGTAGCGGGCATGGTCGATCATCTCGCTCTCATGGTGGCGCCGAACGGCGCTCGCAAGACCCCGGCGGACCATCCCAATCTGCCGATCACCCCCGATGCGATCGCGGCGGAGGCCGTGGCCTGCCGCACTGCGGGCGTGCAGGCGCTGCACCTGCATGTGCGTGACGACGCCGGGCGGCATACCCTCGATGCGGAGCGCTACCTTGCTGCGACCTCGGCGGTGCGGCGCGCGGCCGGCGCGGACATCGTGATCCAGATCACGACCGAGGCGGTGGGCATCTTCAAGCCGCACGAGCAGATGGCGGCGGTGCGCGCCGTGGTGCCGGAGGCGGTGAGCATCGCGCCGAAGGAATTGATCCCGGATCCCGGCGCCGAGGCTGTGGCGGCGGAGTTCTATGGCTGGGCCCATCGCCAGCGCATCGCGGTCCAGCACATCGTCTATGCGGCCGCCGAGTTCGACTGGCTCATCGACCTGATCGGGCGCGGCGTCGTGCCGGGCACACGGCACTCGGTGATCTTTCCGCTCGGCCGCTATGCCACGGATCAGGAAAGCGACCCCGCCGAGCTGGCGCCGTTCGTGGCCCGCGTGCGCGAGCAGGGCGGCGCGGCGCGGTTCGACTGGTGGGTCTGCGCGTTCGGGCAGGCTGAGACGGCGGCGCTGGTCGGGGCTGCGGCGCTCGGCGGCCACTGCCGCGTCGGCTTCGAGAACAGTTTTTTCAATGCCGATGGCAGCCGCGCCGGCAGCAATGCCGAGCGGGTAGCGAATGTGCAGGCGGCCGTCAGTGGCTTGCGACGGCCGCCCGCGACGCGGGTCGAGACGTTGCGGCTGCTTGGCCGCCCGGATTAAGGACGCGCAGGCCCGTCTGCGCGTCCTTCCGTCACGCTTACTTGATCATCGGGCAGCCGCCTTCGGCGATCGGCCGAAACGCCTTGTCGGCGGGAATGGTCGAGACCAGCTTGTAGTAGTCGTAAGGATACTTCGACTCCTCCGGCTTCTTGACCTCGAACAGATGGATGGGGTGGATCACCCGTCCGTCCTGCCGGATCGCGAGCTCACCGAACAGCTTGTCGGTGCCCTTGAAGGTCTTCATCTGTGGCACTGCGTCCTTGGCGTCGTCGCTGCCGGCCGCCGCGACGGCGTTGAGATAGGCGAGGGTTGCGGCATAGACGCCGGCCTGGTTGCCGCTCGGCATCTTGCCGTTCATGCCCGGACGCAGCGCGAAGCGCTTGGCAAAGGCGCGGGTGTCGTCGTTCATGTCCCAATAGAACGCCTCGGTGAGCAGCAGGCCCTGCGCCGCCTTCAACCCCATGCCGTGGACGTCGTTGATGAACAGCAGGAACGCCACCAGCGATTGGCCACCCTCCTTGAGGCCGAATTCGCCGGCCTGCTTGACCGCGTTGATGGTGTCGGCGCCGGCGTTGGCGAGCCCGATCACCTTGGCTTTGGAGCCTTGCGCCTGCAGCAAAAGCGACGCGAAGTCCGAGGTGCCGAGCGGATGGCGGCTTGCGCCCAGCACCTTGCCGCCATGCTTCTGGATGTAATTGGTCGCCTCCGCTTCGATGCCCTGGCCGAGCGCATAGTTGACCGTCAGGAAGTACCAGTCGGTGCCGCCGCGCTGCATCATCGCCGCGGCGGTGGTGTTGCCGGTCGACCAGGCGTCGTTGACCCACTGGATGGTATTGGGCGAGCAGTCCTTGCCGGTCAGGTCGGAGCTTGCGGTGGAAGAGGCGAGGAAGGTCACACGGGTGCCGCGCAGCAGAGCGTTGACGCCGAGACCGACCGCCGAGTTCGGCACGTCGACCACCGCGTCGACCTTGTCGACATCCATCCACTTGCGCACGATGGCGGTTCCGACGTCGGCCTTGTTCTGATGGTCGGCATAGACGATCTCGACCTTGATGTTCTTGCCTCCGCCGTTGAAGTCCTCCGCCGCCATGCGGGCGGCTTCCACCGAGCCCATGCCGTTGGTGTCCTGGAACACCCCGGAGATGTCATTGAGAACGCCGATGCGGACGACATTGTCCGAGATTTCGGCGTAGGCCGGCGTCAGCGCGGCGCAGGACAGCGCGAGCGCGAGGGATCGTGTGAGCACGTTCATGGAAAACCTCCCTGTGGGTATGGTGATGTGATCCTCCGGTCGTGGTGCCGGAGGTTGGTGAGCCGACGAGGCCCGGGGACCGGTTTCGTCAGATCTGTTTGTCCGGCAGGCGCAACACGAGTCCCGTAAGGTCGGGGGTGATCCTGAGCTGGCAGGACAGGCGGCTGGTGCTTTTCCGTTCCGCCGCAGCGCCATCGAGCAGCGCGTCTTCGTCGTCGCTCATCGCCGGCAGGCGGCTCGCCCAGGCGTCGTCGACATAGACATGGCAGGTCGCGCACATGGCATTGCCGCCGCATTCGGCGACGATCTCGGCGATGCCATGGCGGGTTGCCGCCTGCATCGCGCTCTCGCCGTCGCCGATGTCCACCGCCTGCGCCTGGCCGTCGGGTCGAATGAAGGTGATGGTCGTCATCGTGGTCTGCTCATGCCGGTTTGAAAGAGACGGGAAGGCTGTCGAGGCCGCGCAGCGTGTTGTTGTAGCGGCGCGTCACGGGGCCGGTGATCTCGATGGTGGCGACGCGGCGCGCCAGCGCCGACAGCATCACTTCGCCCTCGAGGCGGGCGACGAGCTGGCCGACGCACATGTGGACGCCGCTGCCGAACCCGACATGACCGCTGGTGCGGCGGGTGATGTCGTAGACGTTCGGATCGTCCCAGCGGCGTGGGTCGCGGTTGGCGGCGCCGAGGAACATCAGAATCTTCTCGCCTTCGCCGACCGATACGCCGCCGAGCTCGACCTCGCGCGTCGTGGTGCGGAAGAAGGTCTGCACCGGGCTTTCGTAGCGCACCGCTTCCTCGAAGGCGTTGCGGGCGAGCGAAGGATCGCTGCGCAGCCGCGCCCACTGCTCGGGAAAGCGTGCGAGGCAATAGATCGCGGCACCGATGCCGTTGACCGTAGTGTCGAGGCCGGCGCTGAGCAGCGAGCGCACCAGCAGGGGCGCCTCGTCGGCCGTGATCTCACCGGCATCGACGCGGGCATGAATGCAGGCGCCGAAGCCGCCGGGCGCGAGATTGTCGCGCTGGCACTGCGCCTGCACATAGGCCTGGTGCGGGGCGGAGCGCTCGATCGCGCTCTGCCGCAATGCGTTCGGCGGACCGAAGGCGTTGAAGACGAGGCCGGCATAGGGCAGCAGATGTTCGCGCCCTTCCTGTTTCAGGCCGAGGGCGTCAGGAAATATCGACAGCGGATAGGCCTCGGCGAGATCGGTGATGGCATCGAAGCTGCCTTTCGCCACCAGTTCGTCCGCCTTGGCCTCTGCCGCGGCGGCAAAGCCGTCGCGGATCTGCTTCATCACCGCCGGCGACAGCACGCGGCTGAGCACCGCGCGGGTGCGGGTGTGGGCCGGCGGGTCGGCCTCGAGGATGAGGCTCGGGGGGCGCCAGGGCTTTTCCTTGGCGAAGTCGCTGAGACCCACCCCGCGGCTGGAGCAGAAGGTGGCGGGGTCGTTGAGCACGGCGTGGACCTCGGCATAGCGGGCGACCGCATGCACGTTCCACGTGTCGAGGAATACCACGGGGCCGGCCTCGCGCAGCGCTTCCTGGGCTGGAAACGGATCGTCGAAGAAGGCGATCGAGAACGGATCGATGTCGAGATGCGGAATCGATGACGACGTCGGGCGGTTGCCGCCGGTCGATGGCGTCGGGAATGGGGTGGTCGCGGCCATGGAAGCCTCCCAAGATTGATCTTGTAAAACGCCTGTCCCTGTCTCTATCTCTTGCACTCAACAAGCCGATTGATCGGCCGTGGCACTCGCGGCTGGGATGTTGCAGGGATAGTCAAGAGCATGGGCAAGGACAGGGCGGCGAACGGGAGCCGGTCGGCCGCCGTTCAGAAGGCGGTCAGGAACGGCGAGCTGCTCGATCTCGAGCGCTATGTTCCCGCGCTCATCACCTTCATCGCCAACAAGCTGTCGCGCAGCGCCACGAGCTATTACCAGAAGCACTTTGGCGTCAATATCACCGAGTGGCGCATCCTGTCGCTGCTGGCGCTGGAGCCCGGCATTCCGGCGTCGCGAATCTGTCACGTGATCGGCTTCGACAAGGGGCCGGTGAGCCGCACGCTGGCGATGATGCAGAAGCGCGACCTGGTGACGATCCGTACCGATCCGCAGGACGGGCGCAGCCACTCGATCTCGCTTACGCCCAAGGGGCGGACGACCCACGATGGTGTTATTGCGGTGGCGCTCGACCGCGAGCGGCGATTGCTGTCCTGTCTGCGCAAGGACGAGCAGGAGACGCTGATCAAGCTTTTGCTGCGCATCCACGGCAACCTCGGTGCCGTGATCGATCCAGCCGAGCCTGACGCCGACGACTGACGCGGCCTGAAGGCCGCCTCGGACGCTACCGATTACCGTGGCATGACGACAGCTGTCGCCGGCGCGTGTGCGCATGCGTTTCCTCTCCCCGTGCGGCCCCGGCGGGTGGTCCGCTCTTGCGATCGGCCGCTGACACGACGGAGCCTGTCATGTGTTGGTTGCCTTGGCAACCAAAAACTGGCGCCGATCGTCGGCCCGATCGCGCCGGAGGTGGACTTTTCGGGAACCGATTCACCCGGCCGAAACCCGTTGCGGGCATGCTGCTGCAACGTTTCGGGAGCGGCGGATGAGCGACGAGCAGCAGATACCTGCGCTGGCGGTGCGGGGGTTAACTAAGCATTTTGAGCGGCCGGCGGTCGATCGGCTCGATCTCACGGTGCGTGCAGGCGAGTTCTATGCGCTGCTCGGACCGAACGGCGCCGGCAAGACCACGACGCTGCGGATGGTCGCAGGCTTGCTGCCGCCCGACGCTGGAGCGATCGAGGTGTGGGGGATCGACGCGCGGCGCGATCCGGTGGCGGCCAAGCAGATCGTCGCATGGGTCTCCGATGAGCCGATGATCTATGACAAGCTCACGCCGCTCGAGTATCTCGAATTCATCGCAGGGCTGTGGGGCTGCGACGCTGCTCAAGCCGATCGCGCTGCCCGCGAGCTGCTGGCGTCGCTCGGCCTCGCGCCGCATCAGCACGAGCGCTGCGAGAAGTTTTCCAAAGGCATGCGCCAGAAGGTGGCGCTCGCCGGCGCGCTGATCCACGATCCGCGCCTGATCATCCTCGACGAGCCGCTGACCGGCCTCGACGCGGTGTCGGCGCGCCATGTCAAAGGATTGCTGCAGGCGCGTGTTCGAGCCGGCTGCACCGTGATCATGACCACGCACATTCTCGAGGTGGCCGAGCGCATGGCAGACCGGATCGGCGTGATCGCTGCCGGCCGGCTGGTCGCGGAGGGTACGCTCGCCGAGCTGCGCCATCGCAACGGCGAGAGTGATACCAGCCTGGAGGAGATGTTCGTCGCGCTGGTTGGCGGCGAGGCCGTTGCCGCATGAGCGCTGCGGTGAGCCTCCGCTTCGTCGCGCGGCACGAGATCCGGCTCGCCTGGCGCGATTTTCTCGGCATGCTGACGGCGGGGCGGCCGGCCCGTGCGCGCGGGGCAATCATCGGCCTTGCGGTGTTCGCCGTCTTTTTGCACCTGCCGGCCTACGCCATCGTCGGCCGCTTCGCCGACATCGCGCAGCGGCCCGACAAGACCACGCTGATCGTGATCGCCGCGAGCGTTGCGCTCGGCTGGGCGCTGATCCTGTCGCAAGCGATGGAGTCGGTCACCCGGATGTTCTACGCCCGCGCCGACCTCGACCTGATCATGTCGTCGCCGATCGCGCTGTCGCGGTTGTTCTCGGTGCGGATGGCGGCGATCGCGCTGACGGTCACGGTGATGGCGCTGCTGCTGTCGGTGCCGTTCGTCGACGTGCTGGTGATCGGCGGCGGTGCGCGCTGGCTGGCGGCCTTCGGCGTTGTCGCCGCAGTCGGGCTATCGGCTGCCGCAACTGCGATCTTGCTCACCATCGTGCTGTTCCGCGCCATCGGCCCGAAGCGGACGCGGCTGGTGGCGCAGATCGTGGCGGCGGTCATCGGTGCCGGCTTCGTCATCGCGCTGCAGATCGCGGCGATCCTCTCTTACGGCACGCTGTCGCGGTTCGCCGTGCTGACGTCGGAAGCCGCGGCGGCGTTCGCGCCCGATGCGGACAGCCTGCTGTGGTGGCCGGTGCGCGCGTTGCTCGGCGAATGGCGGCCGCTGCTGGCGCTGCTCGCCGTCAGTCTGCTGCTGCTCGGCGTCATTATGATGCTGGTGGTGCCGAACCTTGGCGAGGACATCGCGCGAGCGTCGTCCGCGGTCGGGGCCGCGGGACGGCAGGGGCACTCGGCGCGGCGTTTTCCGGACGTCTCGCGCGCGCAGGCGCTGCGGCGCAAGGAGTTGCTGCTGCTGCGCCGCGATCCCTGGCTGGTGTCGCAGACGCTGATGCAACTGCTCTATCTGGTGCCGCCGGCTGTGATGCTGTGGCGCAGCTTTTCCGACAGCGGCGTCGCGGTCGTGCTGATCACCCCGGTGATCGTGATGGCGGCGGGACAACTCGCGGGCGGCCTCGCCTGGCTGACCATTTGCGGCGAGGACGCTGCCGACCTGGTGGCGACCGCGCCGTTGGCACCGGCGCGGGTCATCCGCGCCAAGATCGAGGTGGTGCTGCTGGTGATCGCCGTGGTGTCGGCGCCGCTCGTCGTTCCGCTGGTGATGGTGTCGGCGTTGCAGGCCGTGGTGACGGCTGTCGGCGTCGGCGTCGCTGCGCTGTCGGCGACCGCCGTTCAGCTCTGGTTCCGGGTGCAGGCGCGGCGCAGCCAATTTCGCCGCCGGCAGACGTCGTCGCGCCTTGCGACCTTCGCCGAAGCGTTCTCGTCGATCGGCTGGGCGGCGACCGCGGCGCTCGCACTGGCCTGGCCGCTGCTTGCGGCCGTCACCGCCACCCTGACGCTCGGCATGCTGGCGCTGACCTGGACGATCAGTCCGCGGCGGTCGTAAGCCGCGGCGTGCGCGGCAGGCGCGCGACGATGTCGGAGATCGCGGTGGTGACGGCGTTCGTGACGCCAGGGTCCTGCAGCGAATGGCCGGCGCCCTCGACGATGCGCAGCTCGGCATCGGGCCACGCCGCGACGAGGGCCTGGGCGGTGGCCGCCGGGCAGAGCAGGTCGTAGCGGCCCTGGATGACGATGCCGGGTATGCCACGCAAGCGGTGCGCTTCGGTCAGGAGCTGGTCGGGCGCGAGGAAGCACTGGTTACGGAAATAGTGCGCTTCCATGAACGGGGTCGCAGGCAAGGGCCGCGCGGTGTCGTGCAAGGCGTCGCGGTCGATCCGCACGCGTGCCGGCCGCAGTTCGGACAAGGCGCGCTCGGTGTCGTACCAGGCTCGCGCTGCGGGGCCGTGCACCGCCGGATCCGGATCGAGGATGCGCCGCCAATAGGCCTCGAGCGGCGCCGCACGCTCCTGCGGCGGCAGCACGCCGAGGAAGTCGTCGAACAGCTGGGGATGGAAGCGGCGCAGGCCGCCGAGGAAGGCCCAGTCGAGCTCGGCGCGGGTGCCGAGAAAAGTCGCGCGCAGCACGAGGCCGGACACCCGTTGCGGATACTGCTCCGCATAGGCGAGCGCCAGCGTTGCCCCCCATGAGCCGCCGACCACCAGCCAGTGCTCGAAGCCGAACAGGGCGCGGATCGCCTCCATGTCGGCGATCAGGTGGTGGGTGGTGTTGGCGGCGCGCTCGCCTCTCGGGCGGCTGAGGCCAGCGCCGCGCTGGTCGAACAGCACCGCGTGAAACCGCGCCGGATCGAACAGGCGGCGGTGATCGGGCTGGCAGCCGCTGCCTGGGCCGCCATGGAGATACACCGCCGGTATGCCGCTCGGGGTGCCGACCGTCTCGACGTAGATTTCGTGCCCGTCGCCGACGGGCAGCATCTGACGCGTCAGGCGTCCGTCCGGAGGGGGTGCATCGCGACCGTCAGGCGCCATCATGCCTTGCTTCCTGTCTGCCGGGCCGGACGCACAGCGATCCGGTCGGGTTCAGCAGATATAGATAGGCCGAGGCGTTCTGCGAAGCGCCCCGCCATCCGGAGATTGCATGGGATCTCAGGGGGCGAGGCGCTTGCAACTCAGGCGGCAGTCGCCTGGGTCTTGTCCTCGCGCTGGGCGAGGTGTTTGGCGGCGATGTAGCCGAAGGTCAGCGCCGGGCCGAGGGTGATGCCGCCGCCCGGATAGTTGCCGCCCATGATGCTCGCCATGTCGTTGCCCGCGGCGTAGAGGCCGGGGATCGGCTGGTTGTTGTCGTCGAGCACGCGGCTGTGCTGGTCGGAGCGCAGCCCGGCGAAGGTGCCGAGATCGCCGACCACCACCTCGACGGCATAGAACGGGCCAGTCGCGATCGGGGCGAGGCAGGGGTTGGGCTCGAACTCCGGATCGCCGTTGAAACGGTTGTAAGCGGTCGAGCCCTTGCCGAAGGCGCGGTCCTCGCCCTTGGCGATATCCGCATTCCAGGTCGCGACGGTCTGCTCCAGGCCAGCCGGATCGATGCCGGCCGCACGGGCGAGCGCGGCGATGGTGGCGCCGGTCTTCAGATACCCTGAACGGATGTTGGGGCCGACCGGTACCGGGAACGGCTTGACGAAGCCGAGGCCGAAGCGGCTGAGGAACGGCTTGTCGACGATCAGGAAGGCCTTCGCCGGCTTGTCGGTGCCGCTGGCGGCGAACAGCGCCTGGCAGAAGTCGTGGTAGGAGTTGGCCTCGTTGACGAAGCGCTTGCCGTTCGGCAGCACCGCGATCAGGCCGGGCTTTGCGCGGTCGATGAAATGCGGGAAGACGCCGAAGCTGCCGTCGCGGCGCGGCACGCGTGACACCGGTACCCAGGCGGCCGCATTCGGGTAGCCCTTCTCGACCGCGGCACCGATGTCCTCGCCGAGGCGCAGGCCGTCGCCGGTGTTGGTGACGGGGGCGGGCGAATGGTGGCCGGTATTCTCGCGGTCGTGTGGGAACATGGTGCGGCGGCGCGTCATGTCCTGCGGGAAGCCGCCGGCGGCGAGCACCACGCCGCGGCGGGTGCGCACCTCGACCTCGCCATTCGCGGTCTTGACGATGGCGCCGGTCACCTCGTCCTTGTCGCGGATCAGGCGCGCGACCGGCGCATCGGTCCAGACGTCGACGCCGAGATCGAGCGCGCTGCGGAACAGCCGCGCGGCCAGGGCATTGCCGTTGGTCAGCAGCATGCCGCGCTGATAGAGCGCGAGGTCACGCATGTGCGAGGTGAGGCGGCCAGCGACATAGGCTGCCGACTTGATCGAGCGGGTGACATTGAAGAAGTGCTTGAGCTCGGGCCCGGAGCCGATCATCAGGCCGACGAAGGTCAATTCCGGCAGCGGCGGCCGCAGGCGTTTCAGTTCCTTGCCGAGGCCCTGCGCGCGGTAGGGCAGCGCCTTGATCGACCGGCCGCCGGAGCGGCCGCCCGGCGCGTCCGGGTGATAGTCGGAGAACGCCGAGGCCGGTTCGAACTGCAGCGCGGTCTTGTCATGAAAGAACGCGATCGCCTCCGGGCCTTCCTCGAGGAAGGCGTCGACATTGGCGGCGTTGAAGTGGTTGCCGGCCTCGTGGCGGAGATAAGTGCGCGCCGCCTCGATCGAATCCTGGATGCCGTCGGCCTTCGAGATCGGATTGTTCGGCACCCACATGAAGCCGCCCGACAACGCGGTGGTGCCACCGACAAAAGGCGCCTTCTCGGCGAGGGTCACCTTGAGCCCGCGCGCCGCCGCGGCCACCGCGGCGGCGAGGCCGCCGGCGCCGGAGCCGACCACGAGCACATCACAATTGACGGTCTTTGCCATCTCAGTTCTTTCCTTGTGTGAGGCCGACATCGCCGGCGTGTTGGCTGCGCCCGCTGACGACGTCGCGTCGTTGGCGCAAGATTTGTCCCATCTGCTCGTCGCGCTTGGCGAGCCAGACGCCGTGGCGCACCGGCCAGGCGTCGTAATCCGGATCGAGCCCCAGCGCCTCGCGCGCCCGGCGCGGCCAGTAGGGATCGTTGAGCGCTTCGCGGGCGATGGCGATGAGATCGGCGGCGCCGGCGCGCAGGATGTCCTCGGCCTGCGCACCGTCGACGATCATGCCGACCGCCTGTGTGGTCAGGCCGGTCTCTTCGCGGATCTGGTGCGCGAAGCCGACCTGGAAGCCGAGGCCGCGCGGCACCGTGAGGCGGCGCGTCTCTTCGGTGAGGCCGCCGGAGGAGACGTCGATGACGTCGACGCCGCAGCGCGCGAGCTCGCGGGCGAGGACCACCGAGTCCGCGACGCTCCAGCCATCCTCGGCGCCGTCGACCGCGGAGATGCGGCAGAACAGCGGCTTGCCGGCCGGCCACTCCGCGCGCACCCGCTGTGCGATCTCCAGCGCAAGACGCATGCGCCCGGCGCGGTCGCCGCCATAACCATCGGTGCGATGGTTGGAGATCGGCGAGAGGAAGCTCGCGACGAGATAGCCGTGACCGAAATGCAGCTCGATCGCGTCGAAGCCGGCGGCGTCGGCGCGTCGCGTCGCGTCGCCGAACTCGTCGATCACCACCGTGATGCCGGCGGCATCGAGCGCCTCGGGCACCGTCCATTCCGGTCCCGCGGCGCGCGCGCTCGGTCCGAAGCGGCGCCACGGCGCACCGTCGGCGAGACGCAGTTCGTCCTGCGTCAACGCGCGGCCTCCCTCCCACAGCGCTTGCGAGCCTGCCTTGCGGCCGGCATGGGCGAGCTGCACGCCGATCGGCGCACCCTGGGCATGGACGAAGTCGACCACACGCTTGAGTGGCGCGATCTGGTCGTCGCGCCACAGCCCGAGGTCGCAGCCGCCGATGCGGCCATGCGGCGATACCGCGGTGCTCTCGGTGAAGATCAGGCCGGCGCCGCCGAGCGCGAACTTGCCGAGATGGACGAGGTGCCAGTCGGTGGCGCAGCCGTCGTCGGCCGCGTGCTGGCACATCGGCGAGATCACGATGCGGTTGCGCAGCACGAGGTCGCGCAGGGCGAGCTCGTTGAACAGCCGCGGCGGATCACTGTCGTGGGGCGGGGGCTCAGACGATTTCATGAACGTCCACCAGGAATGTGGTGATGGTCTGCAGGAAGGTGAGCGCATGGCGCTGCGAGATTTCAGCGGCCGGGGACTGGAATGCGGCGACGAGGTCCTGCTCGTTGTGGAACCACATCTCGACGATGCCGTCCGGGGCGAGGCCGTCGTCGTCGGCATCGATGCCGGGCGCCGGACCGCAGGCGGTGACGAGATTCTGGCGGTAGCCGGCGATCGCGGGGAAGCGCGCCACCATCGGGGCGTGCACCTCCAGCCATTCGCGACGGAAGTCCGCAGGCGAGAGGCCCGTGCGGCGCTGCAGGATCGACATCCGCTTGATCGCGGGCTTGCCATGCGGGGGAACGACCGCGACTTGATCGGCGACGATGACGCGCGTCGCCGCCATGCAGTGCGGCGAATCCTCGACCACCGCCCGATAGGCCTCCGACGCGATCGCACGCTCCATGGCCGCGACATCGTCGAACCACAGCTCCGAGAACCCGTCGAGGTCCCAGCCGCCGCGCGCATGATCAATCGCGAGCTGGGTTTTGTCGACAATGTGATTTTGATGATAGGCGCGCAGGCCCGGCATCTTCGCCGCGAGCGGGCCGTGCACCTCGCGCCAGTGGTGGCGGAAGTCGGCGGTGGAGAGATCCGGCCGCTTGCGCAGCAATCCCATGCGCACGATCATGCGGCCCTCCGTTCGCTCTCGCCATCGATCGGGTACGCCGGCGCGGCGTGGCGCAGGCTTCGTCGTGCGGTGTCTCCCATCCGGATCATGGCTGGCCCTGTCGTTGGCGAGTGCGGTGGCGGCGGTCTGCGACCGTCCGTCGCATAATTAGAATATAGCGAGTAGATTCGGATATGACAAATTATCCCGGGGTGCCCAAGGATTTGGCTATTGCGTATCAGTTAGCCACTTGCTAATCGAAAGCTCGCCGAATTCCAGGTGAAACGAGCCGGTCAAATGCGGTGGGAGACTTCGGGCTGCCGCAGCGAGGCCTGCACTGCATTCAGTGGGCAGGTGCGCTCCCAATGCGGCGACGTCCGGCCATCAAGGTGAGGAACCATGACTGACATCAAGAAACTGAGCCGTCGCGCCTTCAACCAGACTGCCCTGACCGGTCTGGTTGCCGCGTCCGTGGCGCCGTGGATGGCGGGCAGCGCTCGCGCCGAAGGTGACATCAAGATCGGCTTCAACGGCGACCTGTCGGCGTCGCCCTCCGCGCAATCAGGGCGTGCAGCGGTGGTCGGCATTCAAGCTGCGATCGAGGACCTCAAGGCCAAGGGGCAGGGCTTCTCACTGGTGATCCGCGACGATCTCTCGCAGCCGCCGAAGTCGATCCAGAACATGTCCGACCTGATCGATAGCGAGAAGGTGGTCTCGGTGTTTGGTCCGACCAACTCGGGCAACGCGCTGGCGTGGCGCCAGATCCCGAACCAGAAGCGCATCCCGGTGATGGGCTGCATCGGCTCCGCCACCGACATCACCAAGCCGGTGAGCGCGAACGCCGACAACTACATGTTCCGCGTCGGCAGCGTCGATCGCACCCAGGTCGTGGCGCTGATGGCTTATGCCAAGAAGAGCCCGAACGCCAAGAAGATCGGCTTCCTGACCGAAACCACCGGCTACGGCCAGGGCGGCCTCAAGGATCTGCAGGAGATTGCTGCGCTGCAGGGGCTGAACGTCGTCGCCAACGAGAAGTTCAACGTCAACGACACCGACATGACCTCGCAGCTCGGCAAGCTGAAGGCTGCCGGCGTCGACACCGCCATGGTGTGGGCGCAGGGCACGCCGATTGGCCAGCTGATGCGCAGCATGGAGAAGATCGACTACTTCCCGGTGGTGCTGACCAGCTGGGCGGCCGACAATCTCAGCTTCATCAACGCCTCGGGTCCGGCGCTCGCCGAGAAGCCGATCTTCCTGCGCACCGTGTCGGAAGCCCGCACCCCGTTCCAGCAGGCGTTCTTCGATCGCATCCGGCCGAAGATCGATGCCGACTCGGCGTTCTCGTTCGCAGTTCACGGCTATGACGCCATGGTGCTGCTGGCGCTGGCGATCAAGCAGGCCGGTTCCACCGACGGCGCCAAGGTGCGTGAGGCGCTGGAGGACCTGAAGGCGCCGTTCGAGGGCTACGCCAAGTCCTACAGCAAGCCGTTCAGCAAGGCCGAGCACGACGCGCTGACTGCGGCTGACCAGCGCTGGACCTGCTGGCGCGGCGGCAAGCTCGCCGCGTTCAAGGACACGGTGGTCGAGGGCCTCAAGCCCGAAGACTTCAAAGGCTGACGTCCAGGAAATTTGCCGCCCGTCCCCTGGGGATAACCCAGGCGGGCGGGCGCGCAGCCGTGTTTTTGCGGTAGTTTCTCCAGGGTTTTCTTTCAGGGGTGTTCGCGGTGCTGGCGACCTATCTGCAGGTATTGGTGAGCGGCCTCGCGGTCGGCGGCATCTATGCGCTCATCGCGCTGAGCTTCAGCATCACGTTCACGACCACCAAGACCCTCAACTTCTCGCAGGGTGAATTCATCAGCTTTGGCGCCTTCGTCGGCGTCACCGCCCTTTATATCCTGACCGCGCGCAGCGGCAGCACCGGCTTTGCCGGGCTGACCGACCAGGCGTCCGCCGGCTTCAACTATCCGATCGCGGCACTGGTGGTGGGCTGCGTCACCGGGATGCTGGGCATTGCCATCTTCGTTGCCGCGGTGCGGCCGTTCGCCGGCAAGCCCGGCATGTCGTGGGTGATGAGCACCATCGGTTTCGGCATCATCCTGCAGAGCATTGGGCTCGCAGTTTGGGGACCGGCCCCGGTCAAGCTGCCGTCGCCGTTCGGCGACGACGTGCTGCGCTTCGCCGGCGTCGGCGTGCGCCCGCAGGAACTGCTGGTGCTGGCGTTCGCCGTGATCGTGATGCTGGCGCTCGATCTTGTGATGCGCCGCACTCGAATCGGCAAGGCGATGCGGGCGGTGGCCCAGAACCCCGCGGTGGCGTCCCTCATGGGCATCAATGTCGCTGCCGTCATGATCGGCGCGTTCGTGCTGTCGAGCGCGCTCGCCGGGCTCGGCGGCCTTCTGGTCGCGCCGATCGCGTCAGCGTCGCTGTTCATGGGTCTCGGCATCTCGCTCAAGGCATTTTCCGGCGCCATCATGGGCGGGCTCGACAATCCGCGCGGCTGCATCTTCGGCGGTTTCATCCTCGGTCTCCTGGAGCAGACGGTCGCTCTCTGGCAGGCGCAGTGGCGCGAGATCGTGATTTTCGCTCTCATCATCCTGGTTCTCGCCGTGTGGCCCAACGGGCTGTTCGGCTCCCGCTCGCTCGACAAGGTCTGATCCGATGCGCGGCACTTTGGCAGCAGCTGCCCTGGCGATCGTCGGCGCGGGGCTGGTGTACGTCACCGGCAACGACTTCTATCTCCGGATCCTGTTCTCGATCTGCGTCTACTTCCTGTGCGCCACCGGCATGAACGTGCTGGTCGGCTTCGCCGGGCAGAAGTCGCTGGGCCAGGCCGGGCTGTTCGCGGCCGGCGCTTATGCGGTGGCGCTGCTCACCACTTCCTGGGACATGAACCCCTGGCTGGCGCTCGCGGTCGCGGTCGTGGTCTCGGCGCTGTTTGGCGTGCTGATCGCCGCGCCCTCGCTGCGGGTGAAGGGTCCGAGCCTTGCGATGGTCACGCTGGCGTTCGGCATCGTGATCGAGAAGCTGGTGACGGAAGCGTCCGACCTGTTCGGCGGCGCCATGGGCATCTATGCCATCAAGCCGCTGACCTTCGCCGGCGCGCCGTTCGACATGAAGCAATGGGTGTGGTTTGCGATCGCGCTGTCGCTGCTCGTGCACCTTCTGTTGCGCAACGTGCTGACTGGCCGGTTCGGCCGGGCGCTGCTCTCGATCCAGGCCGACGAGGTCGCGGCCGCCTCGATGGGCGTGCCGGTGCTGCGTTACAAGGTGCTGGCGTTCGTCATTGCCGCAGCGACCTGCGGTCTCGCCGGCGCGCTTGTCGCGCAGCAGAACCAGTACATCAACTCCGACTTCATCAACTTCAATCTCTCGATCTTCATCCTGCTGCTGGTGATGTTCGGCGGCAGCGGCTCGATGGCCGGCCCGCTGCTCGGCGCAGTCAGCCTGACGCTGCTTGGCAGCTTCCTCGCCCGCTGGACCTGGGCTGAGCATTTCGCCAATGGCGCGTTGCTGCTGTTCGCGCTCTATGTGATGCCGCGCGGTCTTGCTGGCGTCTTCGGCGATTTGTTCCGCCTCATCCGCGGCGGGGAGGCCGCGGCAGCGCCATCGACGTCCGCAGAGGCGGTCCCGATGCTGTTCCCGCGCCAGACCGCCGGCGCGCAGGAGACGCTGCTGCAAACCACCGACGTCTGCAAGGCCTATGGTGGCGTGCGTCCGGCGCGGGACCTCTGCGCCAAGCTCACCTCCGGCCACATCCATGCGCTGATCGGCCCGAACGGCGCCGGCAAGAGCACCTTCATCAACATCTTGTCGGGCATCGTGAAGCCAGACAGCGGCGACATCGTCTTCCGCAGCGAGCGGCTGACCGACAAGCCCGTGCATGCGATCTGCGGCCGCGGCATCGCGCGCACCTTCCAGAATTTGCGCCTGTTCAAGGATCTGAGCGTGCGCACCAACGTCCTGGTGGGGCAGCATCGCCGGATGAATAACGGCTTCATCACCTCGATGCTGGGAGGCGGCCGTGGGCAGGAGGCGCAGGCGCTGCGCCGGGTCGAGACCATCATGCAGTTCGTTGGGCTCTCGGACTACGCGGACAAACCGGCGGGGGCGCTGGCCTATGGCCTGCAGCGCCGCGTGGAGCTTGCGCGTGCGCTCGCCACCGAGCCGGAACTGCTGCTGCTCGACGAGCCGGCCGCGGGCCTCAATCCGCAGGAGACCGAGGAGCTTGGCGGTCTGATCGAGCGGATTCGCGACCAGGGCATCACCATCCTGCTGGTCGAGCATCACATGGACATGGTGATGAAGATCGCCGACCACGTCATCGTGCTCGATTATGGCGAGAAGATCGCCGAGGGGCCGCCAGCCGTGGTGCAGAGCGACAAGCGGGTGATGGAAGCCTATCTCGGTGTCGACGAGGCCGATGAGGCCCCGGTCGCGGCGACGGCATCGTAGGGGTGGCATGAGATGACGATGCTGCAGCTCAAGAATGTCAGCCTGTCCTATGGGCCGATCGAGGCGGTGTCCGATGCCTCGATCGAGGTCGCGCAAGGCCAGGTGGTGGCGATCGTCGGCGCCAATGGCGCCGGCAAGACCACGCTTTTGAAAGCCATCGCCGGCCTGATGCAGCCGCGCAGCGGTGAGATCTTTTTCGAGGGGCAGGCGATCACCGCGTCGCCGGCGCACCGCCGCGTCCAGTACGGCATCGCGCTGTCGCCGGAAGGCCGCCAGGTGTTTCCCGACCAGAGCATCCGCGACAATCTCGAACTCGGCGCCTACGCACGGCGGCTGTCGAGTGCGGAGCTGAACGAGGCGCTGGAGGAGCAGTACCGCCTGTTTCCGCGGTTGCGCGAGCGTCAGAACCAGATGTCGGTGACGCTGTCGGGCGGCGAGCAGCAGATGCTGGCGATCGCCCGCGCACTGATGGGCGCGCCGCGGCTGTTGCTGCTGGACGAGCCGTCGCTCGGTCTCGCGCCGCTGATCATCAAGGAAATCTTCGCGATCATCCGCGACCTGCGCGCCCGCGGCATCACCATCCTGCTGGTGGAGCAGATGGCCAATCTCGCGCTGCGCCTCGCCGATCGCGCCTATGTGCTCGACAGCGGCCGCATCACCATGAGCGGCTCCGGCGCCGAGCTGCTGGCGCATCCGGAGATCCGCAAGGCCTATCTCGGCAACGCGCACTAAGCGCAAGGACTGCGCGACGGGAAGGCGGCCGCGCGACACCGCTGGGCGGGGGGAGGGCCGGCGCTCAGCCCTTCTGCCGTACGCGAGCCTTCGGCTTCGGCGCGGCTGTACGATTGCCGAGATCAGGCCGATAGCCGAGCTGCTCCGACAGGCGGTTGATGGTCTCGATCACCGTCAGCATGTTGGCGCTGCCCGGGTGGACGTCGAGCTCGGAGTTTGGGCCGATCGCGGTCATGGCGAACTGCATCTTCTGGCTCTGGTCGAACACCGGCACGCTGACGGCATTGATGCCGGGCACCGGGACACCTTCGGTGGTGGCATAGCCCTGCCGCCGGATCTCCTCGAAATCCTCGGCGAGCGCCTGGCGCGACTTTGCGCTCGGCAGATGCTGTCCCTTCTGTTCGGCGCGCATCTCCCGCGCCAGCAGCGTGCGCACGCTTTCCAGCGGGTACAGCGCCGCGAACAAGCGGCCGGTCGCGGTGCCGGTCAGGGTGTAGAGCGCGCCAGCGCGCAGGTTGACGTGTACCGGATAGATCGCCTCGTGGACCTGGATGATGGTCGGGCCGTGCGGGCCCCACACCGACACGGTGACCATGTAGCCGCTCTTTTCCGAGATTTCGGTCGCGACCGTGCTCGCCATCCGCAGCGGGTCGGTGCCGCGCATGCGGACGAGGCCGAGCTGCAGCGCCAGCGGGCCGAGGAAGTAGCGCCCGCTGGCGGGGTCCTGCTCGACCAGCCCGAGCTTGCGGTAGCTCACGAGATAGGCATGGGCCTGGGCCGAGGTCATCCCGGCACGGGCGGCGAGATCGCGCAGCATGGTTGGCTGGCCGAACTCGATCAGCGCCACCAGGATGCGGCCTCCGACCTCGATCGACTGGACTCCTCGCCCTTCCACATTCATCCGTTCGACGTCCCCTCTGGTCTATCGAACGGTATAGCGATTCCGGATCGGCAAGGGGAGGGCTTTGACGCGTTTTACCGCTGGCCCAGGCAGCGCCCTGCGCAGGTGTCAGTCATGCAGCGCCATGTCCTGCAGGATCTGGCGGATCTCCTCGCTGGTCGGCGGCGCGGGCTCTGCCCGCCGTACCGGCGTCGGCGCGGAGGGCGCCTGGATCGCAGCTCGTGGCATGGCGTCATCGCCGGTGATGTCGCGCGCACGCACCAGCACGGTGACCGCCAGCAGGCAGGAGAGGCCGAGCACCAGGGTTTCGAGCAGACGATTCTGGATCGTTATCATTGCGATTGCGTCGGAGGGGAGCCGTGATCGAGCATGCCGTCATCGTGACGGTGAACGCGGCCGCTGGCAATTCGCAGTTTTCGGAAGTTGCCTTCGGCTGCAGCGAAGGCAGGGAGCTGCGACCGAAATGATCCTGCATCACGAGCGGCTGTCGATTTCATGGGGATGGCGCTCGGTGACCGGTTCCGTGCGGGCTCCGTGCCGGGTATTCTTGCATAATTTTGTCATATTGAGCGGGAGAGGCCGTCGTGAGTCAGATCGAAGGGGCTGCGGAGCTGGCGCTCGGCACGGAGGTGGTGCGCGACCCGAAGTCCGATGCCCGCAAGGCGGTATGGGGCTCGGCGCTCGGTTATGCCATGGACGGCTTCGACCTCCTGATCCTCGGCTTCATGCTCCGGGCGATCTCGGCCGACCTGCACCTCAGCCTCGCCCAGGGCGCCTCGCTGGTCACGGTGACGCTGGTCGGCGCCGTGGTTGGCGGCCTGGTGTTCGGCATGCTCTCCGACCGGCTCGGCCGGGTGCGGGTTTTGACCTGGACCATCGTGCTGTTCGCGGTGTTCACCGGCATGTGCGCGCTCGCCCAGGGCTACTGGGACCTCCTGGTCTACCGGGCGATCGCCGGCCTCGGGCTCGGCGGTGAGTTCGGCATCGGCATGGCGCTGGTGGCGGAGGCCTGGCCGGCCGCCAAGCGGGCGCGGGCGTCGTCCTATGTCGGCCTCGGCTGGCAGTCGGGCGTGCTGGCGGCGGCGCTGATCACCCCGCTGCTGCTGCCGGTGATCGGCTGGCGCGGCATGTTCATCGTCGGCATCTTCCCGGCGCTGGTCGCCTACTTCATCCGCCGTCACCTGCACGAGCCGGATGTGTTCGTCGCCAACAAGGCGAAACATCAGGGCGCGACGTTCTCGCTGAAGCTGCTGATGACCGACCGTGCGACGGTCAAGACCAGCCTCGGCATGATCATTCTCTGCTCGGTGCAGAATTTCGGCTACTACGGCATCATGATCTGGCTGCCGAACTATCTCTCCACCCAGTTCGGCTACGGCCTGACCCAGTCGGCGCTGTGGACCGCGGTGACCATCGCCGGCATGGCGCTCGGCATCCTGATGTTCGGCCACATCGCCGATCGCCTCGGCCGCCGTCCGGCCTTCCTCGGTTACATGATCGGCGCCGCGATCATGGTCGTGGTCTACTCACAGCTCGTCAGCCCCATGGCGCTGCTGATCGGCGGCGCGGTGATGGGCTTCTTCGTCAACGGCATGCTCGGTGGCTATGGCGCGCTGATCAGTGAGCTGTATCCCACCGCGGCACGCGCCACCGCACAGAACGTGTTCTTCAACATTGGCCGCGGGGTCGCCGGCTTCGGCCCGCTGGTGGTCGGCGCCGTCAGCGCAGCCTACGGCTTCCAGACCGCGATCGCGGCGCTGGCGCTGCTCTACATTCTGGACATCGTCGCGCTGCTTGTGCTCGTGCCGGAGCGGCGCGGCACCGAGCTGGCGTAACCGCGTCGGCCGGCGCTCACGCTGGTGTCAGCGGGGCGGGCTCAGATCAGTTCGATGGCAGCGAGGCGGTTGAGCGCCTTGACCTGCTCGGACGGTGGTGCGCTGAGCGAGCGCTCGGCGTCGTCGACCGTCGCCAGCAGCCGCTGATAGGCCTGCTGCGCGACATCGACGGGCAGCGGTTCCTCGTCATAGGATTCGACGTAGCGGCCGGCGATCCCGGCGAGCAGGCGGTACAGCGCTCCGTGCTCGGCGTCGACCGACGCGAGCTGCAAGGCTTTGTGCTGCAGGGAATCATAGGTCCGCAGACCCGGGTGCTGGCCGACGAGCCAGTCGTGTAACTCACTCACGTGTCGTTCCCTCCCTCAATTCGAGAAGAAACAACCACTTATATCACGGATTTCGCGGTTTCCAATGCCCCCTCGGCAGGGTGGCCATCCCGGCTGCGCGGGGGCCGCATGCCGGGCCCTCATTTAAGGGAACCGGTGACATTGTCAGGTCTTTCAGCTTACCTATATACTTGTTGAAGAGTCTTCAGGGCTCGCGCGATGATTTGGTTTGACCGTCAGGCCCGTCGTTCCGGCGGGCCGTCGCCGTTTTAGGGGTTGCCGACTTTTAGGGGTTCTAGACGAATGACCCGTTCCAATCGCACTGATCACATCCGGCTGACGTCGCATCCGGTGCCGGGCGCCAAGCACGAATTCCCCATCACCTGGGGTGCGGCGACGGCGCGCGAGCGGGGACCGGTGATCGGCACAGTGTCGCGTCCGCAGGACCGCAATGTCATCGGCAGCCACGGCGGCTCCTATGCGGTGTATCGCGCGCTGGCGGTGTCGTCGGGCGCGCTCGATCCGATCCGCCGGCCCGATCTCACCAACACCTATCCCGCCGCGACCATCGGCCCGTTTCCGCAGTGGAGCGACCCGGCGCGCATCGTCGCGCTCGATCCGTGGGGGCATCTCGTCGCCGAGACCTTCCGCAAGGAGATCGCGGAAGGCGTCGACATCCGTCCCAGCATCGCGGTGACCCGTGCGCGCCTCGACCTGCCGGAGCTGCAGGCGGCGCTCGCGGCGAAGCGTCTGGTGCCCGACGGAGATGTGGTGCATGCCAATGGCAGCGTCTCGGTGGTGAAGATCGCGATCGATCCGGTGTGGTATCTGCCCGGCATCGCACAGCGCTTCGGCACCAGCGAGACCAACCTGCGCCGTGCGCTGTTCGAGCAGACCGCCGGCATGTTCCCGGAGCTCGTGACGCGTCCCGACCTGCAGGTGTTCCTGCCGCCGATCGGCGGCACCACGGTCTACCTGTTTGGCGACGTCACCCGGCTGCCCGACCATCGCACCCGCATCACCTGCCGCGTGCACGACGAGTGCAACGGCTCGGATGTGTTCGGCTCCGACATCTGCACCTGCCGTCCGTACCTGATCCATGGCATCGAGGAATGCGCCCGCGCCGGCCAGACCGGCGGCCTCGGCGTCATCGTCTACAACCGCAAGGAGGGCCGTGCGCTCGGCGAGGTTACCAAGTTCCTGGTCTACAACGCGCGCAAGCGCCAGGAGGATGGTGACGCCGCGGCGGCCTATTTCGAGCGCACCGAGTGCGTCGCCGGCGTGCAGGATGCGCGCTTCCAGCAATTGATGCCGGACGTCATTCACTGGCTCGGCCTGCCGCGGATCGACCGCTTCGTGTCGATGAGCGACATGAAACACGACGCGCTCACCTCGCAGGGCATCGAGATCGTCGAGCGGATTCCGATTCCCGACGAGCTGATCCCGGCGGATGCCCATGTCGAGATCGCCGCCAAGAAGGCGGCGGGCTACTTCTCGCCGGAGCCGCCGCCGTCGCACGATCTCAGCGACACGGTCGGCCGGTCGCTCGACAAGTACTGATCGCTGGAAACGCGGGGCGTGACAATCGACATGGCCGATGCGCTATCACTGTTGTCGGCTCAGGCGGTGCGCGAGCGTGCGCATCGGCTGCTGATGGTGGGGCTCGAGGACCGGCTGCCGCATTTCCGGATCGATCTGACGCGGCTCGATGCCGCCGTCGATCTGGTGCTGGCCACCATGCGCCGCAACTATCCGCTCGGCGAAGTGCCGTTCCACTCGCGCTGGCGCCACTTCATGATCGACGGCGAGGACCGCTGGGCGGCGATCGCCGCGACCGCAAGCTGGTCCGATCCGGTGGCGCGGGCGCGCGCCGAATTCGACCTCGCCATCGTCAGCGTGCTGCTCGATGCAGGCGCGGGTGCGATGTGGCGCTATCGCGACCGCGTCAGCGAGGTGGCGATCGGCCGCTCCGAGGGGCTGGCGCTCGCCAGCCTCGACATGTTCGACGCTGGTGCCTTTTCCGCGCACGAGGACGATCCGTTGCGGGTCGACGCGGAGGCGCTGCTGCGGCTCTCGGCCGACGACCTGCGTCGCGGCTTTCAGGTCAGCGACGACAACCCGCTGGTCGGTGTCGAGGGGCGGGTCGAGCTGTTGCGCCGGCTTGGTGCGCAGCTCGCGGCGCAGCCGGCGGTGTTCGGCAGCAGCGATGCGCCACGTCCCGGCGGGCTTGTCGATCATCTGCTGTCGCGCGCCGAGGGGGGAGCGATCGCCGCGCCGACGATCCTGTCGGTCGTGCTGCAGCAGCTCGGGCCGATCTGGCCGTCGCGGCTGAGCCTCGACGGCGTGCCGCTCGGCGACTGCTGGCGGCATCCGTCGCTGGCAACGGACGACGCCACGACCGGCCTCGTGCCGCTGCACAAGCTGTCGCAATGGTTGACCTATTCGTTGATCGAGCCGCTGCAGCGGGCCGGCGTCGCGGTGGTCGATATCGATGGGCTGACCGGGCTCGCCGAGTACCGCAATGGCGGACTGTTCATCGACACCGGCGTGCTGTCGTTCCGCGACCCGGCCGACGCCGCGCGGGACTATGATGTCGGAGCGCCGCTGGTCGTCGAGTGGCGGGCGCTGACGGTGGCGCTGCTCGACCAGTTGGCGCAGACGGTGCGCCAGCGTCTTGGCGTCGATGCGACGGCATTTCCGCTGGCGAAAATCCTGGAAGGCGGCACCTGGGCTGCCGGCCGGGCGATTGCCTTCGAGCTGCGCCCCGACGGCTCGCCGCCGATCCGGATCGTCAGCGACGGCACCGTTTTCTGAACAGATCGAGCACGCACGGAGACAGCCATGGACGGCGTCACGATTGTTGATCACCCGCTGGTGCAGCACAAGCTCACGCTGATCCGCGACAAGTCGATCTCGACCAAGTCGTTCCGCGAGCTGCTCAAGGAAATCGGCATGCTGCTGTGCTATGAGGTCACGCGCGACCTGCCGCTGACCGAGGTCGAGGTCGAGACGCCGCTGGCGCGGATGCACTCGGCCAAGATTGCCGGCAAGAAGCTGGTGTTCGTGCCGGTGCTGCGCGCCGGCGTCACCTTTGTCGACGGCATGCTCGACCTCGTGCCGACCGCGCGCGTCGCCCATATCGGGCTGTACCGCGATCCCGAAACCTTCACCGCGGTGGAATACTTCTTCAAGGCGCCATCCGACCTGCACGAGCGGCTCGCGGTGGTGGTGTCGCCAGTGCTGGCGACCGCGAACACGGCAGTCGCCGCCGTCGATCGCCTGAAGGAGCGCGGCGCCAAGGAGATCCGTGTGGTCTGCCTGCTCGCGGCGCCGGAAGGTGTCGAGCGGCTGCGCGGCCTGCATCCCGACGTCACGCTGTGGACGGCGGCGATCGACGAGGGGCTGGACGACAACGCGTTCATCGTGCCCGGGCTCGGCGACGCCGGCGACCGCGCCTACGGCACGCGCTGAGGGCGGCCCGGCTTAACGCGCAGCGTCAGGCGAGTGCCGCCTGGCGCTGGCCGGTCAGCACGAACCCCTCATAGTTCTTTGTCGCGACCTCGTCGCAGATCTGCCGATAGGCCGGCACGCCGCCGATATAGGGCATGAAGATCCGCGGCTTGCCGGGAATGTTCGCGCCCATGTACCAGGAGTTGGCCTGAGGGTAGAGCGTGCGGTGCGCGACCTCGTTGACATGTGCGACCCAGTTGTCCTCCGCCGCGACGGTGGGCTCGATCCGCTCGAGCCCGCGGGCGCGCAGGTGGTCGATGCAGTCGGTGATCCAGTCGACGTGCTGCTCGATCGAGACGATCATGTTGCTGAGCACCGACGGGCTGCCGGGCCCCGTGATGATGAACAGGTTCGGGAAGCCCGAGCTCATCAGCCCGAGATGGCAGCGCGGTCCCTCGGCCCATTTCTGGTTGAGCGTGCGGCCGTCGCGGCCATGGATGTCGATCTTGGCGACCGAGCCGGTCATGGCATCGAAGCCGGTCGCGAATACGATGGCGTCGAGTGCGTACTCCTTGGTCCCGGCGCGCAGCCCGCCGGGAAGGATGCGCTCGATCGGTTGGCTGCGCACATCCACCAGCGTGACGTTGGGACGGTTGAAGGTGGTGTAATAGTCGGTGTCGACGCAAATCCGTTTCGAGCCGATCGGGTGGTCGTTCGGCTGCAGTAGCTGCGCCACCGCCGGATCGCGCACGAGCTCGGCGATCTTGTCACGGACGAAGTCGCTGGCGGTGTCGTTGGCCTCCTTGTTCAACAGGAGGTCATTGTAGGACGCCATGAAGCTGATGCCGCCGCGGTCCCAGCCGGCCTCGTAGGCGACGCGGCGGCCATCCGCCGTGTCCTCCATGGCGCCCTTGTCGGGGATCACGGTGAGGATGCCGTTGCGCGCCTCCGTGCGGGCGCGCAGTCGCCGTGTGGCATAGTCGGCTTTCCAGGATGCGGCGTAGTCCGGCGTGATCGCGGCATTGTGCGCCGGCACGCTGAAGTTGGCGGTGCGCTGGAAGACAAAGAGGTGCGCCGCTTGTTCGGCAATGATCGGGATGGACTGGATCGCCGACGAGCCAGTGCCGATCACACCGACCCGCAGGCCGGTAAAATCAACGCCCTCATGCGGCCAATGGCCGGTGTGGTAAGTCTGGCCCTTGAAACTGTCGAGCCCTGGGAAGTCGGGCGTGCGCGCGTTCGACAGGCAGCCGGTCGCCAGGATCAGGTAGCGCGCGGTGGTGGTCGCGCCGTCCGAGGTGCTCACCGACCATGTTCCCGCAGCTTCGTCGAAACGGGCGGCGGTGACACGGGTGTCGAACTGGATGTCGCTGCGCAGGTCGAAGCGATCAGCGACATGGTTGGCATAGCGCAGGATCTCCGGCTGCGGCGCGTAGCGCTCGCTCCATTGCCAGTCCTGCTGCAGCTCTTCTGAGAAGCCGTAGGAGTACTGCATGCTCTCGACGTCGCAGCGTGCCCCGGGATACCGGTTCCAGTACCAGGTGCCGCCGACGCCGCTGCCCTGCTCATAGACACGGGCCGTGAGGCCGAGGCCGCGCAGCCGATGCAGCATGTAGAGGCCGCCGAAGCCGGCGCCGACGATCACCGCATCAGTGCTGCGCGCCGCTTGCGCGGCGGGCTGGGATTGCAGGGCGTCCATCGCATCACCTCCCGAATTTCTTATCATTGTGGGCCCAGCATTCTATGCGGCGCGTCGCGCTGCAAGTTGCAAATCTGCCGGGACCGTCGGCGCTGTGGGCAGTGCGTCCGCCGCGCGGAATTTATCGCGCCTTCAGCCACACGCCGATATCGTGCAGCGCATTTTGCGCCATCGGCAGCACCTTGCCCATGGTGATGAAGCCGTGGAACTGGCCGGGATGGGTTTGATAGGTCACCGCGACGCCAGCGTCCGCAAGGCGTCGTGCGAATTCGTCGCCCTCGTCGCGCAGTGGATCGGCGCCCGCGGTGAGCACGAAGGCCGGCGGCAATCCGGCAAGGCTCTTTGCCCGCGCCGGCGACGCACGCCAGTCGTCACGCTCAGTAGCGCTGTTGAGATAGTGATCGCGGAACCAGACCATCACCGCATGGGTCAGCAGGCAGTCGGTGTCCGGTTCGTGGTGGGAGGGATGGGCGAGGGCGAGGTCGGTCGCGGGATAGATCAGCATCTGGCCGAGGAGCTTGGGGCCTGTCTCGCGGGCGGCGAGTGCGACCACCGCGGCGAGATTGCCGCCGGCGCTGTCGCCGCCGACCGCGAGGCGCGTCGCATCGATCCCGAGCTCGCGCGCGTGGGCGGCGATCCATGCCGTCGCGGCGACCGCGTCGTCGAACGCTGCGGGAAACTTGTGCTCGGGCGCAAGGCGGTAGTCCACCGCGATCACCAGCAGTTCGCCCTCATGGGCGAGCGTCCGGCACACCACGTCGTGGGATTCGAGATCGCCGATCACCCAGCCGCCACCGTGGAAGAACACAAGGCAGGGCGAGAGACCTCCGGACTGCCGCAATGCCAGTGGTGTGTAGAGCCGGGCCGGAATTGCGCCTGCGGGACCGGGGATGGTGAGAGGGCGCACCGAGGCAAGCGCCGGCGGCTCGGGGTTGGTGATGGCGCGTGCCGCGAGATAGTAGGCGCGCGCTTCCGGCGGTGTCAGCGTTTCGTAGGGCGGCCGACCGGCTTCGCGAAACGCCTGGAGCACGGCGGCGGCATCGAGGTCGAGGGTCACGGGCATGTCGAAGACCTTGTGAGCTGAAGATGCTGGGCTCGCGTCAACTGGCGGTGCGGCCGCCGTCGGCGGTGTAGGACGACCCGGACACGAAGCTCGCGTCGTCGGAAGCGAGGAACGCGACCACCGCTGCGACCTCGCGCGCCAGACCGAGTCGGCGGGCGGGGGTGCGTTCGAGCACCTTGCTGCTCGGGAGCGGAGCGCTCTCGGGGGTGAGGCCATTGATGATCGAGGACAGCATTCGGCTGTCGATCTGGCCAGGGCAGACACAGTTCACGCGCACCTTGGTCTGGGCGCATTCCAGTGCCGCGCTCTTGGTCAGGCCGATCACCGCATGCTTGCTGGCGCTATAGGCGGCGATCTGCGGCGAGCCGATCAGCCCGGCGATCGAGGCGGTGTTGATGATGCTGCCGGCGTTTTGCCGGTGCATCACGGGCAGGACGTATTTCATGCCGAGGAAAACGCCGACGACATTGATGTCGAGCACGCGGCGAAAGGTGTCGAGCGGATAGTCGGGGATCGCCTTGATGTCGCCTTCGATGCCCGCATTGTTGAAGAAAATGTGCAGGCCGCCCATGCGCGCGACCGTCTGCTCGACATAGGAAGCGACCGCGTCCTCCCTGGTGACGTCGGCGACGATCGACAGCGCTTCCGCCGAGGCCGGCAACGGCTTGACGGCGCGGGCCAGTCCTTCCGCGTCACGATCGACCGCCACGATGCGGGCGCCGCGTTCGGCCAGCAGGGCAAGGGTCGCCGCCCCGATTTCGCCTGCCGCGCCGGTGACCAACGCGACCCTGCCCTCAAGTGCCCGGCTGGCCATTGGCAGCTTTCTCCCCGATTGTTTTTGGCGGCCGTGTGTGTCGGCCTTGTCACAAGTATTTCATCGGATCGTCGGCGTGACCAGCGCGGAGCGCAGGCGTCGCGGATCATTTTGAGCCACGATGGCAACTGCCCGCTTTTGATTCTTCGGCGTGGTGTGGTTAAATGCCGCGGAGCGGTATTCTGTCGGATGGGGTCAGAGCGGGATGCAACGGTCGCAGAATTCTCCGGGGATGATCGAGCCAGGCCTTGATCGACTGCCGCGAAAGGCCCTCACGCCTGCGGCGCTGAAGGGGGCGGCTCTGGCGGGCATCCTGTTCGCGCTCGCCGGCTGCAGCGAAAGCACGAGCCAGCCGGCTGCGGCGCCGCCGCCACCGGCGGTGACTGTGGCGCCGCCGGTCCAGCGCACCGTAACCGACTGGGACGAGTTCACCGGTCGCTTTGACGCGGTGGAGCAGGTGCAGATTCGCGCCCGCGTCACCGGCTTCGTCACCAGCGTCGAATTCAAGGACGGCGCCATCGTCAAGGCCGGCGACTTGCTCTATGTGATCGATCCCCGGCAGTACGAGGCGGTCGCGGAGCAGGCGCGCGGGCAACTCGCCGACGCCAAGGCCAAGGTCGATCTTGCCGAACGGGAACTGTCGCGCGCCACCGAGCTGAACAAGTCGCAGTTCGCCGCCGAGAGCGTCGTCGACCAGCGCAAGCAGGCGTTGCAGGCCGCCCAGGCCGCGGTGCTGCAGGCCGAGGGCGCGATGCAGCGCGCCAATCTCGATGTCGAGTTCACCAAGGTCAAGGCGCCGATCGACGGCCGCATCAGCCGCCACCTGGTCAGCGTCGGCAACCTGGTGCAAGGCAGCGAGAGCGGCGCCACGCTGCTGACCTCGATCGTCTCGCTCAACCCGATCCATCTTTATTTCGACATGGATGAATCGATCTACATGCGCAACAGTCGCCTGTGGTTCGAGGGTCGCCGGCCGAGCTCGCGCGACACGCCGAACCCGGTGCAGGTCATCCTGTCCGGCGAGACCAAGCCGTCCCACGAGGGCTCGGTTGACTTCCTCGACAACCGGCTCGACGTCTCCACGGGCACGCTGCGTGGCCGCGCGCTCATTCCCAACCAGGACCTGTCGATTCTGCCGGGACAGTTCGCGCGCGTCCGGGTGATCGGCAGTGCGCCCTATCAGGCGCTGCTGCTACCTGACACCGCGATCGCGACCGATCAGTCACGCAAGATCGTGTTGGTCGTGAAGGACGACAACACGGTAGAGGCACGGCAGGTGGTGCTGGGGCCGCTCGACGACGGCCTGCGGGTGATCCGTGAAGGACTGAAGCCCGAAGACAAGGTGATCGTCGACGGGCTGCAACGGGCGCGGATCGGCGCCAAGGTGACGCCGCATGCGATAGCCACGGGTGCGGCCAAGCCATGAACCTCGGTCGCCTCTCCATCAACCAGCCGATCCTCGCGATGGTGCTGTCCATCGTGCTGCTGATCGTGGGCGCCATCGCCTACACCACGCTGCCGGTCGCCGAGTATCCGCAGGTGGCACCGCCGACCATCGTCGTCACGACGCAGTATCCCGGCGCTTCCGCCCAGACGGTGTCCGAGACGGTGGCGACCCCGATCGAGCAGGAGATCAACGGCGTCGAGGACATGATGTACCTCTACAGCCAGGCGACCTCCAACGGCCAGCTCACTATCACTGTCACCTTCAAGCTCGGCACCGATCTCGACAAGGCCCAGGTGCTGGTGCAGAACCGCGTCGCCATCGCCCAGCCGCGCCTGCCGCAGGAGGTGCAGCGCAATGGCGTCACCACCCGCAAGAACAGCCCCGACCTCCTGATGGTGGTGTTCATGCTGTCGCCGGACGACAGCTATGACCAGCTCTACATCAGCAACTATGCACTGCGGCAGGTCCGTGACCCGCTGCTGCGGCTCGACGGTGTTGGCGACATCCAGGTCACGGGCGCGCGCGACTATTCGATGCGGCTGTGGCTCGATCCCGACAAGATCGCCAATCTCGGCATGACCGCCGGCGATGTACTGACCGCGATTCGTGCCCAGAATCTGCAGATTGCCGGCGGCCTGATCGCCGAGCCGCCGATCAGCGACCGCGCGCTGCAGCCGAACCTGACCTTCACCGGACGGCTGAAGGATCCGGCCCAGTTCGAAGACATCGTGCTAAAGCCCGGCGCCGATGGCCGCACCGTGCGGCTGCGCGACGTTGCCCGGATCGAACTCGGCGCGCTGTCCTACACCACCAACAGCTTCCTGCTGCAGAAGTCGGCGGTGGCGATGCTGGTGTCGCAGCGGCCGGGATCGAATGCGCTCGCCACCGCCAAGATCATCTCGGACACCATGGCGAAGCTCAAGGCCGACTTCCCGCCGGGGTTGACCTATAACATCGGCTACAATCCGACCGAGTTCATCGCCCAGTCGGTCAGCGAGCTGATCAAGACGATCTATGAGGCGATGATCCTGGTTGTCGTGGTGGTGCTGCTGTTCCTGCAGGGCTGGCGGCCGGCGATCATTCCCATTCTTGCGATTCCGGTGTCGCTGGTCGGCACCTTCGCGGTAATGGCGGCGCTGGGGTACTCCATCAACAACCTGACCCTGTTCGGCCTGGTGCTGGCGGTCGGTATCGTGGTCGACGACGCCATCGTGGTGGTGGAAAATGTCGAGCGTCATCTCGCCATGGGCAAGAGCCGCCGCGATGCGGCGCTGCGCACCATGGAGGAGGTCGGCGGCGCGCTGGTCTCGATCGCGCTGGTGCTCTGCGCGGTGTTCGTGCCGACCGCATTCCTCGGCGGCATTTCCGGTCAGTTCTTTCAGCAGTTCGCCGTCACCATTGCGGTCGCCACCGCGATCTCCTGCTTCTGCTCGCTGACGCTGTCGCCGGCGCTGGCCTCGCTGATCCTGCAACCGCATGAGCACAAGCGGCCGCCAGCGAGCTGGAACGTGCTGGCGCGAGTCTGGAACGCGTTCACCGAGGCCTTCAACCAGGTGTTCGAGCGGCTGGCCCATGTCTATGGCGACGTGGCGGGCTTCGTGATCCGGCATTCGCTGGCGATGCTGGCGGTCTATGCGGTTCTGATCGGCTCGGCCGGATGGTTGCTGCTGACGACGCCCCAGGGCTTCATCCCGGCGCAGGACCGTGGCTATGTCATTGTTTCGGTGCAATTGCCCGGTGCGGCGTCGCTCGCCCGCACCACCGAGGTGGTGCGTCAGATCGAGAAGATCGCGCTCGGCGTGCCCGGCGTGGTGCGGGTGCCGGCCTTCGCTGGCTTCTCCGGCGCGACGCGGACCCAGACCGGCAATGCCGCCGCGCTGTTCCCGGTGTTTGACGATCCCGAGGTGCGGGTGAAGAAGGGGCAGACCGCGGCCTCCATCACCGCCGAGCTGCGCAAGCGGCTCGCCAGCATCGAGAGCGCGTTCATCGTCGTGATCCCGCCGCCCGCGGTGCCAGGCATCGGCACCGGCGGCGGCTTTGCGATGCGCATCCAGGATCGCCAGGGGCGGGGACCCGAGCTGCTCGCGGCCGCCACCGACGAACTGGTCGCGGCGGCGCGGCGGACGCCGGGGCTGACGGCGGTGTTCTCGCCGTTCTCGGCCAACACGCCGCAGGTGTTCGTCGACATCGACCGCGCCAAGGCGCAGATGCTGGGCGTGCCGCTGCAGAACGTGACCGAAGCGATCGAGACCTATTTCGGCTCGGCCTACGTCAACGACTTCAACATTCTCGGCCGCACCTACCACGTCACTGCACAGGCGGATTACACGTTCCGCAAGGAGACGGCCGATCTCGCGCGGCTGCAGACCCGCAACAATGCCGGCAACATGGTGCTGCTCGGCAGCATCGTGGATTTCCGCGACGTGGCGGGACCGGACCGGTCGCCGCGCTACAACCTCTATCCGGCCTCCGAACTGCAGGGCGACACGCTGCCCGGCACCAGCTCGGCGACCGCGATCGCGCTGATGAAGAAGCTTGCCGACGAGACGCTGCCGACCGGCTTTGCGTACGAATGGACCGACCTGTCCTACCAGCAGGTCACCGGCGGCAACAGCGGTCTTTACGTGTTCCCGATTTGCGTGCTGTTCGTGTACCTGGTGCTGGCCGCGCAGTATGGCAGCTGGACACTGCCGTTCGCCGTGATCCTGATCGTGCCGATGTGCCTGCTGGCGGCGACGCTCGGCGTCCGGCTGATGGGGCAGGACGTCAATATCCTCACTCAGATCGGCTTCGTCGTGCTGGTCGGGCTCGCCGCCAAGAACGCGATCCTGATCGTCGAGTTCGCGCGCGACATCGAGCTCGAGGGCCGCGACCGTCTGGAGGCGGTGATCGAGGCTTGCCGGCTGCGGCTGCGGCCGATCCTGATGACGTCGTTCGCCTTCATTCTCGGCGTGCTGCCGCTGGTGGTGTCGTCGGGATCGGGCGCGGAGATGCGTCAGGCGGTCGGCGTCGCGGTGTTCTTCGGCATGCTGGGCGTGACCTTGTTCGGCCTGATCTTCACGCCGATCTTCTACATCCTGATCCGGCGGCTGGCGCCGGGTTCGGTCGCGGTGCCAAAGCCTTAAGGACTGGCGTTGGCCTGAACTTAAGGCTGCGGAATCTTCGCCGTGGCGATGACGCCCTTCCAGCGCGTGATCTCGGCCGCGACCATGTCGCGCATGTCTTCGGGCGAGCTGCCGCGCGGCTCGTTGCCCATGGCGCGCAGCCGCTCGCGCACCTGCGGGCTGTCGAGCACGGCGCGGATCTCGCGGTTGAGCCGCGTGACGATCGGCTCCGGCACGCCCCTGGTGGTTGCAAGCCCCAGCCAGGAGGTCACCTCGTAGCCGGGGACGGTGGCCGCGACCGGCGGCAGGTCGGGCAGCGAGAACCATGACGTCGCGCTGGTGACGGCAAGACCCCGGATGCTGCCGGCGGCGAGCTGCGGTGCGGTGACGGTGAGGGTGTCGATCACCACGTCGATCTGGCCGCCGAGCAGGTCGTTGATCGGCCCACCGCCGCCGCGATAGGGCACATGCACCATCCTGATGCCGGCCATCGATGACAACAGTTCGCCAGCGAGATGCTGGGTGGTGCCGATCCCGACCGAGCTGTAGGTGATGGTCTCCGGCTTCTGCTTCGCCTCCGCGATGAGATCGGCGAGGCTATGGAAGCGGTGGTCGGCCTTCACCGCGATCACCAGCGGAAAGACCATCACCGTGGAGATCATCTGGAAGTCGTCGACCGGCTTGAACGGCAGCGAGCGATACAGCGCGCCGGCCGTCGAGTGCCCGCCGGTGAGCATGATCAGGGTGTATCCGTCGGCTGTCGCCTTGGCGACATGGTCGGATGCGATGGTGCCGCCCGCGCCGGCGCGGCTCTCCACGATCACCGGCTTGCCCAATCGCTGCGCGAGGCCGTCGGCGACGATGCGGGCGATGACGTCGGCGTTGCCGCCGGGGGCGAAGCCGTGGACCAGGGTGATCGGGCGGCCCGGATAGCCGTCCTGTGCGGGCGCGGTCCGTGTGAAGCCAATCAGCGCGAGGCCAAAAGCGATGCCTCGAATGACGGAATGAAGCCGCACGTCATCCTCCCCAAGAGGCGCCGCGGCTTGGGGCGCGGTCGCCAACGGTTGCCAGCTTCTGCCGAAAACCTGCGCCGGCGCAAGAGCTTGGCCCTATCGGCTGTGCACCGGGTGAGGCAGGAATTTATTCAACGAACGTATATTCGTTGACGTATATACGGGAGCGCGATATTGAGGAGAAATGAAATCGCACTTGTCCAATCCCCTGGCCTTGGCCGTGCTGGCGCTCACCTACGAGCGGCCGATGCACCCCTATGAGATGGCGGCGCTTCTGAAGCAGCGGCACAAGCACGAGAGCATCAAGCTGCGCTACGGCTCGCTCTATACTGTGATCGACACGCTCAATGCCCGTGGTCTGATCGCGCCGCAGGAGATCTCGCGCGGCGGCCGGCGTCCCGAGCGGACGATCTACACGCTGACGCCGGAGGGGCACGCGCAATTGCGCGACTGGATGCGCGACCTGCTCGGCCATCCGGCGAAGGAGTTTCCGCAATTCGAGGCCGGCCTCAGCCTGTTGCCGGTGCTGCCGCCCGACGAGGCGGTGACGCTGTTGCGGGAGCGCAGCGTGCGTCTTGCGGACACCATCGCGCAGATGACGGCGCAGATGTCGGGATTGGCCGCCGCCGAGTTGTCGGCGCTCGCGGGGCCCGACGAGCAGTTGCCGACGCCCTTGTTAGGCCAGAAATTTCCGCCAATCTTCATGGTGGAGGGTGAGTATCGGCGCGCACTGCTGACGGCCGAACTCAATTTCGTCGACGATCTCGTCCGCCGCATCACCGAAGAGGGGTGGGGACCGGTCGGGCTTTGGCGCGACATCCAGGGAGCGTGTGAGGCCAACTATCGCGCGCGGACGGAGCGGCATCAGGAGCCGGTCAAGGCGACCGGCGGGCGCGCCCGCGCAGGGAGAACGACCAGGCAATGACCGAGGAAAAAGCCAAGCTGCTGCGATCCCTCACGATCGACCGGACGCCGGCTGCGGCGCCGGCTGCGCGCGGATCCTCGCGCTGGCCGTTGCTGCTTGGCGCCAGCGTTCTGCTGGTGGCGGGGTTTGTCGTGGCGTTTGTCGTGTTCGATGCCGGGCGCCTGTTCCGCGCCGAGCCGGTCGCAGCGGAGATGACCGCACCCTCGGCGCCGCACGATCCGGCGCCGGCCCCACCGCCATCCCAGGCCACGGCCGGCGAAAGCGGAAACCTCGCGGCATCCGGCTACGTGGTGGCGCGTCGCCGTGCGACGGTGGCCGCCGAGATCACCGGCAAGGTGATCGAGGTGCTGGTCGAGGAGGGCATGGTGGTCGAGGCCGGCCAGGTGACGGCGCGGCTCGACAGCGTGCTCGCCGAGAAAGACCTCGCGCTGGCACAGTCGCGCGCCGAAGCCTCCAGCGCGGCGGTGGCTGCTATCTCGGCCGATCTCGACGATGCCAACCGCATTCTGGCGCGCATCCGCAGCCTGTCGCAGAACAAGTTTGCCAGCGAAGCGGACCTCACCAAGGCCGAGGCGCGGGTCGGTGTGCTCGCCGCCCAGAGGCGCCAGGCACAGGCCCAGTACGAGACCGCGCGGCTCGATGCCCAGCGGGCGGAGGCCGTGCTTGACAAGCACCAGATCCGCGCGCCGTTCAGCGGCATCGTGGTCGACCGCAGCGCGCAGCCCGGCGAGATGATTTCGCCGATGTCGGTCGGCGGTTTCACCCGCACCGGCATCTGCACCATCGTCGATATGGATTCGATCGAGATCGAGGTCGACGTCAACGAGGCCTTCATCGGCCGCGTGGTGGCGGGCGGGCCGGTGACGGCGGTGCTCGACGCCTATCCCGACTGGTCGATTCCGGCGTCCGTGATCGCGATCGTGCCGACCGCCAACCGTGACAAGGCCACGGTCAAGGTGCGCATCCGCCTCGAGCAGAAGGATCCGCGCATCCTGCCCGACATGGCGGTGAAGGTGACATTCCTGCGCACCGCAAAGGCGGGCGCGGTGTCCGGCACATCCGCGGCCGCGAACTAGTGTTGTAAGCGTGGTTCTGGACCTGACTTTCGCTTGATGGATACGCGGCAACATGCCGAAAGCGAATGCCGGATCCACCACGCGCGTGGGACTGACAGGGGAGCATACCGTGACGAGTGAACATCCGATGGTCCGTCTTGCCGGCGTCAGCAAGGGATTTACCAAGGGCAAGGAAACGATCACTATCTTCGACCAGCTCGACCTGATGATCCCCCGCGGCGATTTTATCGCGGTGATGGGGCCGTCCGGTTCCGGCAAGACTACGCTGCTCAACCTGCTCGGCGGCATCGATCGCGCCGATCGCGGCGAGGTGACGATCGCCGACAGCCGCATCGACGGCCTCTCTGAGGGCGAGCTGGCGCGCTGGCGTGCTGCCAATATCGGCTTCATCTTCCAGTTCTACAACCTGATGCCGATGCTGACCGCGGCGCAGAACGTCGAGCTGCCGTTGCTGCTCACCAAGCTGCACCGCAAGGAGCGGGCGGAGCGGGTGCAGACCGCGCTGTCGGTGGTCGGACTTGCCGACCGCGTCAAGCACTACCCGCGCGAGATGTCGGGCGGCCAGCAGCAGCGCGTGGCGATCGCCCGCGCGATCGTGTCCGACCCGAACCTCTTGCTTTGCGACGAGCCGACCGGCGACCTCGACCGCGCTTCGGCGGACGAAATTCTCTCGATCCTGCAACTACTCAACAAGGATCTCGGCAAGACCATCGTCATGGTCACCCATGATCCGGCGGCGGCGCGCTACGCCCAGCGCACGCTGCATCTCGACAAGGGGCGGTTCGTGGCCAAGGAGCTGGCGGCGTGAACGACTTCGACCTCGTCCGCAAGAACCTGTTCCGCCGCAAGCTGCGCGCGATCCTGATGATCGTCTCGATCCTGGTCGCGTTCATGATCTTCGGCGTGCTGGCCGGCTTCTACCGCGCGTTTACCTCGGGTGAGGATCGCGCGGCGGCCGACCGGATGATCACCGTCAACAAGATCAACTTCACCCAGCCGATGCCGATCGCCTACATCAATCGCGTCCGCGCGGTCGAGGGGGTACGGCAAGTGACCTATGCCAATTGGTTCGGCGGCTACTATCAGGATCCCAAGAATTTCCTGATGACGCTGGCGGTCGATCCGGCAACTTATTTCGATGTCTACAGCCGCGATCTCGCCATTGCCCCCGACGCGCTGCAGACCTTTGTCCGCGAACGCACCAGCGCCGTGGTCGGCGAGAAGCTGGCGCAGAAGTGGGGCTGGAAGGTCGGCGACCGCATTCCCATCGGCAGCAACATCTTCTCGCAGAAGAGCGGTGGCACGAGCTGGGACGTCACCATCGCGGGCATCGTCACGGGCAAGACTGCCGAGATCGACACCAATTTCCTGCTGCTGCAGTTTGCTTATTTCGACGAGACGCGCAGCTTCGGCAAGGACACCGTCGGCTGGATCGTACTGCAGACCCGTTCGCCGTCGGACAACGACCGCGTCGCCAAGGCCATCGACGCCATGTTCGCCAACTCCAGCGCCGAGACCTCGACCGACACCGAGAAGGCGTTCGGCAAGGCGTTCGCGGCGCAGTTCGGCAACATCGCGCTGATCGTGGTGCTGGTGGTCGGTGCCGCCTTTGTCACCATCCTGATGATCGTCGGCAACACCATGGCGCTGACCATTCGCGAGCGCACCCGCGAGATTGGTGTCTTGAAGACGCTCGGCTTCTCCGGCGGGCGGATTTTGCGCCTGGTGCTCGGGGAATCGATCCTGCTGGCGCTGCTCGGCGGCATTCCGGGCCTCGTGATCGCGGCGCTGGTCACCATGGCGCTGCGCACCAGCCTCGCCAATGTCGCCCCGTCGTTCGCAGTGTCGCCCGATATCGCGCTGATGGGGATCGGCCTGATGGTCGCGCTCGGGGTGATCACGGGGATCATTCCGGCACTCAATGCCATGCGGCTGAAGATCGCCGCCGCGCTCGGACGAGGGTAAATCATGCGTTCGCTGCTGCTTCAGATGCTGGCCGTCACTTCCATCAATCTCAAGAGCCTGCCGCAACGGCGCTGGCTGTCGCTGTCGACCGTGGTGGCGATCGCGCTGGTGGTGATCGTGCTGCTCGCGTTCCTGGCGATGGCCAATGGCTTCCAGCGCACCATCGCCGGATCCGGCGCCGACGACATCGCTATCGTGATGCGCGCCGGCTCGCAGGCCGAGATCAACAGCACGGTGTCGCGCGATCAGGCGCGGCTGATCGAGGACGGCCCCGGCATCGCCCGCGGCGCCGACGGCAAGCCGTTGATCTCGCCGGAGCTCTATCTCGTGGTCGACGGCCTCAAGCGCACCACCCATACCAAGGCCAACCTGCCGCTGCGCGGCATCAGCGAGCAGGGTGCGGCCTTGCGCAAAGGCATTACCATTACCGCCGGCCGGATGTTCAACCGCGGCGCCAACGAGATCGTGGTCGGCAAAGGGCTGGTGCGCGAGTTTGAAGGCTTCGACATCGGCAGCACCGTGGCGTTCGGCACCACGCGCTGGACCGTGGTCGGGATCTTCGAGGCGGCGGGCAGCGTGTTCGAGTCGGAAATCTGGGCCGACCTGCCGGTGCTGCAGAGCCTGTTCAACCGCAACAACGTCTTCCAGACCGTGCGCGTCCGCCTGACCTCGCCGGCGGCACTCAGCGAGCTGAAGGCCTATAGCGATAGCGATCCGCGGCTGAAGCTCGACGTGAAGTCGGAGGCGACCTATTTCGCCGAGCAGGCGTCGCGGACCTCCGACCTGATCCAGAAACTCGGCTGGCCGCTGGCGATCGCCATGGCGTTCGGTGCGCTCGCCGGTGCGCTCAACACCATGTACTCGTCGGTCGCGGCACGCGCCATTGAGATTGCGACCTTGCGCGCCATCGGCTTCGGCGGTTTTGCGGCCTTCGTCGGGACGCTGGTGGAATCGCTGGCGCTCGCCGCCATCGGCGGGGTGATCGGCGCGGCGGCGACCTATCTGATTTTTGATGGTGTGTCCGCCTCGACGCTCGGCAGCAACTTCACCCAGGTGGTGTTCGACTTCAAGCTTACGCCGGTGCTGGTGGGGCAGGGGGTGGTGCTGGCGCTGGTCGTCGGCCTGATCGGTGGTCTGTTTCCGGCGCTGCGCGCCGCGCGGATGCCGATCGTCGCCGGCCTTTATGGCTGACGGAGCGGCCTGGCTTTGGCTCTCTTGGAGGTTTTCCAGCTCTAAGGTCGTCTGCGGCCCGTTGAGCTGATGGCCGCGCCGGCCTAGACCTTGTCATGACGGCGGCGATGGTTCGCGCCGTCATGACAGGGAGTGTGTACATGCGCGAGCCGCGTCACGTTGGAGCGGATGGTGGTCCGGCGATGCTGGGTGATCTCGAGCAGTCCTTGCTGACCACGTTCTGCCGCACGCTCGATGGTTCACGTCTGCCGCCGATGACGGTGCTTCGCACGATGGCCGAGGCTCTCGGGGCGGTCTATCGTCACGCTGCGACCGCCCATCTCAGCCAGCCGTGTCCGTGCGGTTGGGCACCGACGCTGGAGGCCGATGTCGCCGCGCTGCGTGCGGCGATCAGCGACGCGGCCAAGCCGTGTTCGGCCGGTGAGCTTGTCTGGATGGAAGCGGTCGGTCGCGCCTGATGCAGGCTCAGCGCGGAGCGCTGGTGCGATCGGTCGGGATGCTCATGCCGAACCGACCGTGAAACCCGGCCAACAGCAGGCGCAGGGTGCTTTGCAGCCAGCCGCTGTGCCGCAGCCATGTCATCAATGTCTCCCTCCATCAGAATTAAGTTCGCCAAGCATGGTGGCGCGAAACGCGCAAAAGCAAAGCTCCAATAACGTGCGTGTTCTGCATATTTCTTGAGCACGACATCGTATGCATGGTGCGGCCGCGCGCCGAAAATCGCGGCATTTCAGTCGTTCGGCGTGTGGCACGCCTCCTGCATTGAAGTTGCCGAGTTGGTTGCTAGGGTTCCGGCTTTGCGCCCGCAGAGCGCTGGTCCGAGAGCAGCCGCTTGCGGGGGAGACATCCCCGCAGGTGCACGGCGGGACAAAAGCCCGGGAGACCTCGTTGAGCCAAGGGATTGGCAACGCGATGGTCTGTCGCCGATCCCTTTTTGTGAATTCGCAAGAGGGATCTGCCAAAATGATCAGACTGACATCTCAGCTCCGCTCGTCCGTTGTCCGCACGCTCGTCGCCGCGTCTGCGGTCGCCATTGCGTTCGCTGCGCCGGTTGAGGCCGCGCCGAAGAAGGACTTCAAGGTCGCCTGGTCGATCTATGTCGGCTGGATGCCGTGGGGCTATGCCGCCGACACCGGAATCGTCAAGAAGTGGGCCGACAAGTACGGCATCACCATCGAGGTCAAGCAGTTCAACGACTACGTCGAATCCGTCAATCAGTATACCGCCGGCGCGTTCGACGCCGTGACCATCACCAACATGGACGCGCTGTCGATCCCCGCCGCCGGCGGCGTCGATACCACGGCCGTTGTGATGGGCGATTTCTCCAACGGCAACGACGCGGTGATCCTGAAGGGCAAGACGGATCTCACCGCGATCAAAGGGCAGAAGGTCAACCTCGTCGAGTTCTCCGTGTCGCACTATCTGCTGGCCCGGGCGCTCGAGAGCCAGCATCTCGCCGAGAAGGATATCAAGGTCGTCAACACGTCCGACGCCGATCTTGCCGCCGCCTACAAGACGCCGGACGTGACCGCCGTCGTGACCTGGAATCCCGTCGTCTCCGAGATCATGGCCTCGCCGGATGCCAAGAAGGTGTTCGATTCCTCGCAGATTCCCGGCGAGATCATGGACCTGATGGTCGTCAATACCGCCATCCTCAAGGACAATCCGAACTTTGCCCGGGCGCTGGTCGGCATCTGGTACGAGACGCTCGCCCGCATGGCCGGCGAGGGGGCGGAAGGCAAGGCTGCGCGGGAGGCGATGGCGAAGGCGTCGGGCACGGACCTCGCCGGCTTCGACAGCCAGCTCGCCTCGACGCGCCTGTTCGACAAGGCATCCGACGCGGACGCCTTCACCCGCAGCGCCGCCGTCGGCACCACCATGGATCGGGTGCGCAAGTTCCTGTTCGACAAGGCGCTGCTCGGCAAGGACGCCAGGTCGGCGGACGCGGTCGGCATCGAGCTCGGCGACAAGACGGTGCTCGGCGACAAGGCCAACGTCAAGCTGCGTTTCGAGCCCGCCTACATGGACGAGGCGGCGAAGGGCAAGCTGTAAGCGGTGGAGTGGGCCGCGGGCGACCGACGCGAAAACGGGGAATGCGCATGCGTCTGATGAACCTGAGACCGGGCCGTCAGGTGGCGTTCTATCTCGCCGCCTTGCCGTTCGTGCTCGTGCTCGCGGCCTACCTGACCGGCTCCGGCCTGCGGCTTGCCGAAAATCCCAACGACAAGCTGCTGCCGGCGCTGTCGAGCATGGCGCAGGCGGTCAGGCACATGGCGTTCGAGACCGACGCCCGCACTGGCACCGTCCTGATGCTGACCGACACGCTGGCGAGCGTCGGTCGGCTCGCGACGGCGCTGGCGATCTCGACCGTGGCGGCGCTGTTGCTCAGTATCGTCGTCGGCCTTCTGCCGGTGGCGGCCGCACTGCTGGCGCCGTTCATCAACGTCGTCTCGATCGTGCCGCCGCTGGCGCTGCTGCCGATCCTGTTCATCATCATGGGGCTCGGCGAGAACTCCAAGATCGCGCTGATCGTGATCGGCACGCTGCCGTGCATCGTCCGCGACCTCACCATGAAGGTGCAGGAGCTGCCGCGCGAGCAGCTGATCAAGGCGCAGACCCTTGGCGCGTCGACCTGGCAGGTCGCGTTGCGGGTGGTGCTGCCGCAGTTGCTGCCGCGGCTGCTGGATTCGCTACGGCTGCAGCTCGGGCCGGCCTGGCTGTTCCTGATCGCGGCCGAAGCGATCGCCTCCGACAGCGGGCTCGGTTACCGCATCTTCCTGGTGCGGCGCTATCTCGCGATGGACGTGATCATCCCCTACGTCGTCTGGATCACGCTGCTCGCCTTCCTAATGGATGCGGGACTGCGCCTGTTGCAGCGCAAGGCGTTTCCCTGGTTCGCCGCGGTGAGGGCGGCATGAGTACGATCCGCTTCGACGACGTCTGGAAGGAATACGACGGCCATATCGTGCTGGAGCGGATCACGCTCGATGTGGCGCCGCGCGCCTTCATCGCGCTGGTCGGTCCGTCGGGCTGCGGCAAGACCACCTTCCTGCGGATGCTGCTCGGCGAGGAGAGGCCGACCCGGGGCACGATCTGGGTCGACGGCAAGCCGCTGCGGCCGGAGCCAGACGCCGATCGCGGCGTCGTGTTCCAGCGCTACTCGGTGTTTCCACATCTGACGGTGCTGCAGAACGTCCTGCTCGGGCACGAGCTGCAGCACGCGGCGCTGACGGGGCGGCTGTTCGGCGCGGCGAAGCGCGCGGCCGCCGAGGAGGCGCAGGCGCTGCTCGCCGAGGTCGGCCTTGCCGGCCACGAGGACAAGTATCCGGCCGCGCTGTCCGGCGGCATGCAGCAGCGCCTCGCGTTGGCGCAGGCCGTGATGCGCAAGCCGAGGATCCTGCTGCTCGACGAGCCGTTCGGGGCGCTCGATCCCGGCATCCGCGCCGACGTCCATGTGCTGATGAGGCGTCTCTGGAACGAGACCGAGCTTACCGTGGTGATGGTGACCCATGATCTCAGCGAGGCCTTCCGCCTCGCCACGCGCGTGATCGCGTTCGAGCGTCATCGTGACCGCCCGGAAGAGCGCGAGCGCTATGGCGCCACCGTCTCGCGCGACCTCGAAATCTATCCGCGGCGTGTCGCCGATGTGCGCCGCGCCTCGACTTTCCGCTCCGGCCGGGACGACCCGGCCGCCCAGGGAGCATGAGCCGGGACGACCCGGCGCCTGTCTTGAGAGAGGGCAACCATGATCCTGACGCAGGAGCAGCAGGCCGAGATCGCGGCCAATCGACATCGTTACGAGGAATTGAAGGCTGCAGGCCAGGGGCAGGCGCCGCGCGCGCTGCCGCCGCCGACGGGGCGCGACGGCGCGCCGATCGATCCGACGGCGGTGCATCATCGCGAGACCATCGACGACGGCTGGTATTGGACGACGCGCCTGAAGCGTGGCGAGGCGCTGCGCCTCGTCAACAGCAGCGGCGTGTCCTGCATCAGCCTTTTGGCCTGGAGCGCCGCCGATCCGAGTGAACGACTGAACCACGCCGACACCATCAAGGTGCAGTGGGCGGCGAGCCTGCGCAGGGGACGAGTGATCCTGTCGGACATGGGCCGCGTCCTCCTCAGCATCGTCGAGGATACCTGCGGCGCGCATGATACCCTGGCGGGCGCGTCGTCGGCGGCGACCAACGCCGCCAAATACGGCGCCGGGCCGCACCGCAACAGCCGCGACAACTTCATTCTCGCTGCTGGCAAGCTCGGGCTCGACCGCCGCGACGTCATGCCCTGCATCAGCTTCTTCGCGCCGGTCGCCGTGGACGCGCAGGGGCGTTTCATGTGGCAGGAGGAGCGACGACAGCCAGGCGATTTCGTCGACCTGCGCGCCGAGATGGACCTGCTGATCGCGGTGTCGAACTGTCCGCACCCGCTTGATCCGCTGGCGAGCCCGGTGCGCGGCGCGGTCGAGGTGATCCGTTATCAGGCCGTCCCCGTCGGGCCTGACGATGCCTGCCGCACCGCGAGCGCGGAAGCCGTTCGCGCCTTCGAGAACAACGTCCTGTCCGACGCAACGCTTGCCGGGTGACCGCCATGACCATGCATGACATTCCCGCCGACGCCCGCGTCGCGATCGATACCGAGATTCCCGCCCGCGCACCGTGGTCTACAGTCATCCGTAAAGGCCAGCGGCTGCGGATCATCGACAGCCACGGCCAGCAGGCGGTCGACACGCTGTTCTACAACGCCGCCGATCCGCAGGAGCGCTACAGCGGCCAGGATACCCTGCGTGCGCAGGGCTCGGCGTACGTCGGCACCGGCACCCGCATCGTCTCGAACGAGGGCCGCACCATGCTGCGCATGGTCGCCGACAGCTGCGGCCTGCATGATACCTCGGCGGGCGCGTGCTCGTGCGAGAGCAACACGGTGCGCTTCGGCCATCACACGCGCTACCTGCACGCCTGCCGCGAAAATTTCCTGATCGAAGCGGCGAAGCACGGCCTGTCGAAGCGCGACATCGTGCCGAACCTCAACTTCTTCATGAACGTGCCGATCGACCCGTCCGGCAACTTCACCGTGGTCGACGGAGTGTCAAAGCCAGGCGACCATGTCGAGCTGCTGGCCGAGATGGACGTGCTCTGCCTGATCTCTAACTGTCCGCAGATCAACAACCCCTGCAACGGCTTCTTTCCGACGCCGGTGCGCGTGGTGGTCTACGAGACGATGGGGGCGTAAGCATGTTCCGCAAGGTTTTGATTGCCAACCGCGGCGAGATCGCCGGGCGGATCGGCCGGACGCTGCGCCGCATGGGGGTCGCCTCGGTCGCGGTCTACTCCGACGCCGACCGCTTCACACGGCCAGTGCTCGATGCCGACGAGGCCGTCCGGATCGGGCCGGCGCCTGCGGCCGAGAGCTATCTCGATGTCGACGCCATCGTCGCCGCATGCCTGCGCACGGGCGCCCAGGCGGTGCATCCCGGCTACGGCTTCCTGTCGGAAAGCGGCCGTCTCGCCGAGGCTCTTGCAAGCCATGGCATCCGCTTCATCGGGCCTCGCCCGGAGCACCTCGAAGCGTTCGGCCTCAAGCACCGCGCACGTGAGATCGCGCTGGACGCCGGCGTGCCGCTGCTGCCGGGCTCCGCCCTGATCGAGACGGAGAAGGACGCTGTCGCGGCCGCCGTTGAGATCGGCTACCCGGTGATGCTGAAGAGCACTGCCGGCGGCGGCGGCATCGGCATGCAGCTGTGTCACGACGAGGCGGCTCTCCGAGAGAAGTTCGCCACCGTGCAGCGCACAGCCCGGGCGAGCTTCGGCGACGCGCGGGTCTATATCGAGCGCTTCGTCGCCGAGGCGCGACACATCGAGGTGCAGATCTTCGGCAACGGCAAGGGCGGCGTGATTGCGCTCGGCGAGCGCGATTGTTCGCTGCAGCGGCGCAACCAGAAGGTCGTGGAGGAGACCCCGGCGCCTGGCCTTGGCGCGGCGGTGCGGCGCCGGCTGCATGCCGCGGCGGTCGCACTGGGCCAGCGCGTGGCCTACGAGTCCGCCGGCACGGTCGAGTTCATCTATGACGTTGCGCGCGAGGATTTCTATTTCCTCGAGGTGAACACCCGCCTGCAGGTCGAACATCCGGTGACGGAGGCGGTGTTCGGCATCGACCTCGTGGAATGGATGGTGCGCCAGGCCGCCGGCGAGGACGTGCTTGCCGGCCTGCCGCCGCTCGCGCCGTCCGGCGCGGCGATCGAGGTCCGGCTGTACGCCGAGAACCCGGCCGCCGGCTTCCGGCCGAGTGCCGGTCGCCTGACGGAGGTGCGTTTTCCGGCCGGCGCGCGGATCGACGGCTGGATCGAGACCGGGGCCGAGGTGACGCCGTTCTACGATCCGATGCTGGCCAAGATCATCGTCGCGGCCGATACGCGCGATGAAGCCATCGGGCACCTCCAGCAGGCGTTGCAGGCGACGACGGTCGCCGGCATCGAGACCAATCTCGACTACCTGCGGACGGTGGTGTCGGCGGCGCCGTTTCTGACGGGGCGGGCCGCCACCAACGTGCTCGGCAGCCTGCCATATGTGCCGCGCACCATCGACGTACTGGCGCCGGGCGCGCAGTCCGGATTGCAGGAACTGCCGGGACGTCTGCATCTATGGCATGTCGGCGTGCCGCCGAGCGGCCCGATGGACGAGCGCTCGTTCCGCCTCGCCAATGCGATCGTCGGTAACGTCGAGACCACAGCGGCGCTGGAATTGACCGTCAACGGTCCGACATTGCGCTTCAACGCCGATGTGGTCTTTGCCCTTGCAGGCGCGCGCATGCGTGCGACGCTCGACGGTGTTGCGGTCGATCATCATTCTCCTGTCGCGGCGCGGGCCGGCCAGGTGCTGGCGATCGGCGCTATCGACGGCCCCGGCCAGCGCTGCTATCTCGCGTTGCGCGGCGGTTTTGACGCGCCGCAGGTGCTGGGCTCGCGGGCGACGTTCGCGCTGGGGGCGTTCGGTGGCCATGCCACCGGTGTGCTGAAGGCCGGCGACGTGCTGCACATGGCCGACGCGGAGGCGGCCGGGCCACTGCGCAGGCCCGACGACGCGGAGTTGCCAGAGCTGACACGAGCCTGGGCGATCGGCGTCGTCTACGGGCCGCACGGCGCGCCGGATTTCTTCCTCGACGGCGACATCGAAACGCTGTTCGCGGCGACCTATGAGGTGCACTTCAACAGCGCCCGCACCGGGGTGCGGCTGATCGGGCCGAAGCCGGCCTGGGCGCGGCCGGACGGCGGCGAGGCGGGCCTGCATCCGTCGAACATCCATGACAACGCCTATGCGATCGGGGCGATCGACTTCACCGGCGACATGCCCATCATTTTGGGCCCGGACGGTCCGAGCCTCGGTGGCTTCGTCTGTCCGGCGGTCGTGGCGCGCGACGAATTGTGGAAGGTCGGACAGCTGAAGCCGGGCGATACGGTGCGCTTTGTCGCGCAGCGGCGGGACGATCCCGTGGCTGGACCGCTGGTCGCCTGCGCTGCGCCAGACCTCGGCGCGGCGATCGTCGGCCGCGACGACGACGGCGCCGCGCCGGTGGTTTATCGCCGGGCCGGCGACGACAACCTGCTGGTCGAGTACGGGCCGATGGAGCTCGACATCGGGCTGCGGCTGCGGGTGCATGCGCTGGCGCAGGCGATCACCCATGCGCGCCTGCCGGGCCTGATCGACCTGACGCCCGGCATCCGCTCGCTGCAGGTGCACTACGACAGTGCGGTGCTGTCGCGCCGGCGCCTGCTCGATGTGCTGCGCGCGCTCGAGCGCGACCTGCCGGCGGTGGACGCGATGACCGTGCCGAGCCGCATCGTCCACCTGCCGCTGTCGTGGAACGATCCCGCGGTGGTGCTGGCGATGCGGAAGTACCAGGAACTGGTGCGGCCCGACGCGCCGTGGTGCCCGTCGAACATCGAGTTCATCCGCCGCATCAATGGCCTTGCCAGCGAGGACGACGTTCGCCGCATCGTGTTCGACGCGAGTTATCTGGCGCTCGGTCTCGGCGATGTCTATCTCGGCGCGCCGGTCGCGACCCCGCTCGATCCGCGCCATCGCCTCGTGACCACCAAGTATAATCCGGCGCGGACCTGGACGCCGGAGAACGCGGTCGGCATCGGCGGCGCCTACATGTGCATCTACGGCATGGAGGGGCCGGGCGGCTACCAGCTGTTCGGCCGCACCATCCAGGTCTGGAACACGTGGCGCACGACGCCGGTGTTCGCGGCGGGGCATCCGTGGCTGCTGCGGTTCTTCGATCAGATCCGGTTCTTTCCGGTCGAGGCGGACGAACTGCGGGAGGCGCGCGAGGCGTTTCCGCACGGTGCGTATCCGTTGCGGATCGAGGAGACCGTGTTTTCCTATGCTGATCATGTCGCGCGTCTTGCGGCCGGGCGCGACGGCATCGCGGCATTCAAGTCGCGTCAGCAGGCGGCGTTCGAGGCCGAGCGCAGCCGCTGGAAGGCGCTCGCCATCGACGAAATGCGCGACGATCTCGCAGCCGGAGCGCCGGCGAGGGAGGCAGACATCCCGGAAGGGGCGACCGGTGCGTTCTCGGAGGTCCCGGGCAATGTCTGGAAGGTCCTGGTGGTGGAAGGGGCGACCGTCGCGGCGGGCGAGGTTCTCGCCATCATCGAGTCGATGAAGATGGAAATCGCCGTGCCGGCCCCGGTCGGCGGCAAGGTTGCCGCGGTCCGGATCCGGCCTGGCCAGACCCTGCGCGCCGGCGATGTCGTGGTGCTCATCGAGGCGGCATAGGTGGATCCGGGGCGGGGACCCTGGGGCAAGATGCCCGAATTTCGTCCTCGCCTCGGAGCGCAAATCCGACTATGTCCTGCTATGACGCGTGCGCTGCACAAAAGGCGGCGCGCCTCCCCGCGGGACGTGCAGGAACGACTGGAGACCGAGTGTTTTGACGACCACCTGGAATACGAAGTACGGTTCGCGGCGGCTGAAGGTCGACCTGCCGACCCTGGAAGAGGCGATCTACGCCGCCGCCGGGATCACGGACGACCGCGAGCAGCAGGCCGAGATCGCTGCAGCGCTGATGGGCATGCCGCTCGATCAGGTGCGCACCGAGGTCATGAAGACCAGGGCGCGGAGCGCGGCCGAGCCGGTCAGGCAGATCATCGAAGGCGCCGGCGCACGCCGTGGGCCGCGGGTGGTGGTGGTCGAGCAGAAGTCCGCCCGCCGTCGCCGGATCATTCCGGCCTGACCCGAAAAGGACGGGGTTTTTTGCGATGGCATTCCAATGCACCACCCCGGCCGTTCCCACCGTCCAGCAGGACGATGACGTCGTCAGGATCACCCGCTGGGATTTCGCGCCCGGCGCGGTAACCGGGTGGCATCGTCATGGCTGGCCTTATTTCGTGATCATGCTCACCGACGGCGTGCTGCGCATCCATGACGGCGCCGCGGTGACTGACGTCCCGCTGGTCGCCGGCCAGTCCTACCGGCGACTGGCCGGTGTGGAACACGATGTCATGAACGGTTCCGCGCATCCGATCGCCTTCGTCGAGATCGAGGTCAAGCGGCCGGAAGCCCTGGCCGGCTGAGGGCATTCGCCCGTCGCCCGCACGGCTTGGTGCGGCTGCGCTTTTTCACACCAAGGACCAATGGCGGCATCCCGAGAGTTCGGGCTATGATCCCGCTGATGCAAATTTTGCATTGGCGAAAGGCCGCATCGGTTCGGTAGATAGGCGCCGCAAAAGAGCCGGCCCAGCGTACGACAACGGCAAAAAAGCCGGGCGAGGGACGGGAGGGGGCGATGGATGGAATTGCGCTGGCTTCAGGATTTCCTGACGGTCGCCGAGACCGGGAATTTCACCCGCGCCGCGGAGCGGCGGAACGTCTCGCAGGCGGCGTTCAGCCGGCGTATCCAGGCGCTCGAGGCCTGGCTCGGCTTCGACCTGATTGACCGCGGTGTGTTTCCGACCCGGCTGACGCCGCAGGGCGAGCAATTCCGCGAGCACGCCGCTGAACTGCTGCGGCAGATGCTCGACGCCCGCGCCGAGCTCGCCGGCGGGCCGGTGCAGCGCAACGAGCATATCCGCATCGCGCTGCCATTCGCGCTGGCGACCGCTCGTTTGCCGCATTGGTGGCCGACCTGGTCGCAGGACAAGCGCCTGAGCTGCTCGGTGGTGGTCGGCAACATCCACGACCTCGTCACTGCGGTGATGTCGGACAGTGCCGATCTGATGATCTGCTACCATAACGCCCAGCAGCCGATCGAGCTCGACCCGGAGCGGTTCGAGCGTGTGACGCTGGGCCACGAATTCCTGCGGCCCTACGCCAGTCAGCGTCTGGTGGCGAACGGCAGCCATGCGTTGCCGGGCCGGCCGGATCGGCCGGTGCCGCTGCTGATGTATTCCTCGGGCGTCTATTTCGCCCGTCTTGTCGACCTTGCTCTGGAGAGCGCCCCGGTGTGTGGTCAGCGTGTGGTCGAGAGCGATATGTCTGATGTGCTGCGCGACATGGCTTTCACCGGCCGCGGCGTCGCCTGGTTGCCGGAGAGCACGGTCGCTGCGGCCGGCCGCAAGGGGCTTGTGCCGGTCGGCGGCGACATCTGGGCGGTGCCGGTGTCGCTGATTGCCTTCCGTGATCGGCGGAACGATCGCAGGGCATTGAACCTATTCTGGTCCGAATTATGCAAGCATGACGCCGCTCCCGCTGGGGTGGGTGACGGCGGGCCTCCGCCCGCGGTCACCCGGCTCGCCGGCTAGGCGGCCAACACCGAGGCCAGAGTTTGTGAGGAGGAGAAGACGAATGAAGAACTACCTGACCATTGGCGCGACCATCGGTGCGCTGGCGCTGGGCGCCGGCCCGGCCGCGGCCCAGCAACTGACCGGCACGCTGAAGAACATCAAGGACACCGGCGCCATCACCATCGGCTACCGCGACTCGTCGATTCCGTTTTCCTATCTCGACGACAACCAGAAGCCGGTCGGCTTCGCCATGGACATCTGCTACCGCATCGTCGATGCGGTGAAGAAGGAGCTCAAGCTCGACAAGCTCGAGGTCAAGCTCAACCCGGTGACGTCGGCGACCCGCATCCCGCTGATGGCCAACGGCACCATCGACCTCGAATGCGGCTCGACCACCAACAACGCCGAGCGCCAGAAGCAGGTGTCGTTCACCAACACCCACTATCTCACCGCAAGCCGCTTCATCTCCAAGAAGTCCAGCAACCTGAACAGCATCGCGGATCTCAAGGGCAAGACGGTGGTGTCCACCTCGGGCACGACCAACATCAAGCAGCTCAACGAGGTCAATGCTGCCCGTGGGCTGGGCATCAACATCGTTCCGGCCAAGGACCATGCGGAAGCGTTCCTGATGGTGGAGACCGATCGCGCGGTGGCGTTCGTGATGGACGACATCCTGCTGGCGAGCCTCGCCGCCGGCTCCAAGGATCCCGACGCCTACGTCATCTCCAAGGACGCGTTCTCCAAGCCCGAGCCCTACGGCATCATGGTGCGCAAGGACGATCCCGCCTTCAAGAAGGTGGCTGATGACGCGACTGCCGCGTTCTACAAGAGCCCGGAAGGCGCCAAGCTCTATGGCAAATGGTTCACGCAGAAGATCCCGCCGAAGGGACTGAACCTCAACGTGCCGATGGGACCGGAACAGAAGAAGGCGTTCGCCGAGCCGTCCGACTCGCCGGATCCCGACGCCTACATTCCGAAGTAACAAGTCAGCGTGCCTGCGCCGCGGCGATGGCCCGCGGCGCGGGTGCCCGATGTGATCCGGAGGTCGGGGGACCGAACGTGAATTATCACTGGAACTGGCGAATTTTTTGGGAGCCGTCGCCGAGCGGCACCGGCACCTATCTGGACATGCTGTTGTCCGGGCTCGTGCTCACCATCGAGACGGCGCTGTGCGCCTGGATCATCGCGCTGGTGACAGGTGCGATCATCGGAGTGATGCGCACATTGCCGTCGAAGACCGCGCAGCGCATCAGCTTCGCCTACATCGAGCTGTTCCGGAACATGCCGCTGCTGGTGCAGCTGTTCCTGTGGTTCTTCGTGCTGCCCGAAGTGCTGCCGCGCAACTGGGGCCTGTGGCTGAAGCAGCTGCCCAACGCGCCGTTTCTGACGGCGGTCATCGGTCTCGGCCTGTTCATGTCGGCGCGCGTCGCGGTGCAGCTCTCGGCCGGCATCAACGCGCTGCCGCGCGGTCAGAAGATGGCAGGCACCGCGCTCGGCCTCACCACGCTGCAGACCTATCGCTACATCCTGCTGCCGATGGCGTTCCGCATCATCCTGCCGCCGCTGACGTCGGAATTCCTCAACACCATCAAGAACTCCTCGGTGGCGATCACCATCGGTCTGATCGAGCTGACGGGCCAGGCCCGCGCCATGCAGGAGTTCTCGTTCCAGGTGTTCGAGGCGTTCACGGCGGCGACCATTCTCTACCTGATCGTCAACATCGTGGTGGTGATCGCCATGCGTTTCGTCGAGCGCGGGCTCGCGATTCCCGGCTACATCAGCGGCAAGTAGGAGGCGTCATGTTGGCAAACTTCGACTTCGACGTCATCCGCCGATCGCTCGGCTACCTGTTCTTCGACGGCATGACGTTCACATTGACGCTGACCGCGCTCGCCGCGTTCGGTGGACTGGTGTTCGGCACCCTGATCGCCCTGATGCGGCTGTCGAACCTCAGGCTGCTGGGCCGCATCGCCGGGCTCTATGTCGACCTGATGCGGTCGCTGCCGCTGGTGCTGGTGATCTTCTGGTTCTACTTCCTGGTGCCCTATATCGGCCAGTGGTTGACCGGGGCGTCGCGGCCGGTGCATGTCGGCGCCTTCACGTCCTCGCTCGTGACCTTTATCATGTTCGAAGCGGCGTATTTCTCCGAGATCATGCGCGCCGGCATCCAATCGATCTCTCGCGGCCAGCCGGCGGCGGCTCAGGCGCTCGGTCTGACTTACGCCCAGACCATGCGTTACGTCGTGCTGCCGCAGGCGTTCCGCAAGATGCTGCCGGTGCTGCTGACCCAGACCATCGTGCTGTTCCAGGACACCTCGCTGGTCTATGTGCTCTCGATCCCGGACTTCCTCGGCGCCGCCAGCAAGGTGGCGCAGCGTGACGGACGGCTGGTCGAGATGTACCTGTTCGCGGCGGTGGTCTACTTCGCCATTTCATGCATCGCGTCGGCCGGCGTCAGGCGGCTGCAGGCGCGCATCAGCTTTGTCCAGTAACGGATTTCCGTCATGATCGAGATCAGTCACGTCAGCAAATGGTACGGCACCACGTTTCAGGTGCTGAAGGATTGCACCACCAGCGTCGCCAAGGGCGAGGTGGTGGTGGTCTGCGGCCCGTCGGGATCCGGCAAATCGACCTTGATCAAGTGTGTCAACGCGCTGGAGCCGTTCCAGCAGGGCGACATCACGATCGACGGCATCAAGGTCAACGATCCGAAGACCGATCTACCCAAGCTGCGGTCGCGGGTCGGCATGGTGTTCCAGCACTTCGAGCTGTTTCCGCATCTCAAGATCATCGACAATCTGTGCCTGGCGCAGCAGAAGGTGCTGGGTCGCAAGCACGACGAGGCCGCCGCCAAGGGCATGGCGCTGCTCGATCGCGTCGGCCTGAAGGCTCATGCGGAGAAATTCCCGGCGCAGCTGTCCGGCGGCCAGCAGCAGCGCGTGGCGATCGCCCGCGCGCTGGCGATGGACCCGATCGCCATGCTGTTCGATGAGCCGACCTCGGCGCTCGATCCGGAGATGATCAGCGAGGTGCTCGACGTCATGGTGCAGCTCGCCCGCGAGGGCATGACCATGATGGTGGTGACCCACGAGATGGGGTTCGCGCGCAAGGTTGCCCAGCGCGTGGTGTTCATGGATCGAGGGGAGATTGTCGAGGACGCGCGCACGGAGGACTTTTTCGGCAAGCCGCGCAGCGACCGTGCCCAGAACTTCCTCTCCAAGATCTTGTCGCATTGAGGGTTCATAACGGCCCGCGGCCGCGTGCTGCGGGCCCATCTATCGTCGAGGAGATACCACTTTGAGTCGCATCGCTTACGTCAACGGTTCGTTCGTCCCCCTGGAGGAGGCGAAGGTCTCGGTCCTCGATCGCGGGTTCCTGTTTGCCGACGGCATCTATGAAGTGTCGGCGGTGCTCGGCGGCAAGCTGGTCGACAACGATTCGCATCTGACGCGGCTGCAGCGCTCGGTCGGCGAGATCGCGCTGCCGTTGCCGGAGACGCTCGACCGGATCAAGGAGATCCAGAAGGAGCTGATCGCCCGCAACAACCTCGTCGACGGTCTCGTCTACCTGCAGGTGACGCGCGGCGCCGCCGAGCGCGACTTTCCCTTCCCCAAGGACGTCAAGCCGACGCTGGTGATGTTCACGAGCGTCAAGGACATCGTCAATGCGCCGGCGGCCAAGACCGGCATCGCGGTGAAGACCGTACCCGACATTCGCTGGGCGCGACGCGACATCAAGAGCGTGGCGCTGCTCGCGCAGGTGCTCGCCAAGCAGGCGGCGGCCGAAGCCGGCTGCCAGGAAGCCTGGATGATCGAGGACGGCCAGATCACCGAGGGCGGCTCGTCGTCGGCCTTCATCCTGACCCAGGATGACGTGCTGGTGACCCGGCAGAACTCCAACGCCATCCTGCCGGGCTGCACCCGCAAGGCGGTGGTGGCGCTCGCCGCCGAACGGCAACTGCGGATCGAGGAGCGGCCGTTCACCGTCGCCGAGGCGCTTGCTGCCAAGGAAGCCTTCATCACCAGCGCGTCGAGCTTCGTGCAGCCGGTGGTCAAGATCGACGGCCAGGCGGTCGGCGGCGGCAAGCCGGGGCCGGTCGCCGCGCGGCTGCGCGAGATCTACATCGATTTTGCCCGCGCCACCGGAGACTGACAGGCCGGGCCGTCGTCGCCGGCGAACGAGGGCGTGATGAGAGTTGCAGTGCTGGGCAGTGGCGTCATCGGCGTGGCGTCCGCCTACTATCTCGCCAGGGCCGGTCATGCGGTCACTGTGGTGGACCGCCAGGCCGGGCCGGCGCTGGAGACCTCCTTCGCCAATGCCGGCGAAATCTCTCCCGGCTATGCGTCGCCCTGGGCGGCGCCGGACGTGCCGATGAAGGCCGTGAAGTGGCTGTTCATGAAGCATGCGCCGCTGATCCTGCGGCCGAAGCCCGATCCGGCCATGCTGGCATGGCTGCTCAGCACGCTGCGCAACTGCACGCCGCAGCGTTACGCCGTGAACAAGCGCCGGATGATGCGGCTCGCCGAATACAGCCGCGAGCAGTTGATCGCGCTGCGCGCCGACACCGGCATCCGCTACGACGAGCGGCAGCGAGGCACGCTGCAGCTGTTCCGCACCCAGAAGCAGGTCGACGCCGCGGCCAAGGACATCGAAGTGCTGCGCCGTGACGGCGTGCGCTTCGAGGTGCTCGATCCGGCCGGTTGCGTCGCCGCCGAGCCGGCGCTCGCCCATGTGCGGGGCCTGATCAAGGGTGGATTGCGGCTACCCGACGACGAGACCGGAGACTGCTACAAGTTCACCGGGCAGCTCGCCGAGCGCGCCGCTGGTCTCGGTGTCGATTTCCGCTATGGCGTCACCATCAAGGAAGTCGTCCGCAATGGTGACGAAATCACCAGCGTCGTGACCAGCGAAGGCGAGCTCGTCGCCGATTTTTATGTGATCGCGCTGGGCAGCTTCACGCCGAAAATGGTTCGCGCGCTTGGTCTGCGTGTGCCCGTCTATCCGGTGAAAGGCTACTCCATCACGGTGCCGATCACCGATGCGGCGCGGGCGCCGGAGTCGACGGTGATGGACGAGACCTACAAGGTCGCGATCACCCGGCTCGGCGACCGCATCCGGGTGGGTGGCATGGCGGAGGTGTCCGGCTTCACCTCCGATCTGCCGGTCGAGCGTCGTGGCACGCTGGAGCAGTCGGTCAATGATCTGTTTCCGGCGAGTGGAAATCTCGCGGCCGCAACATTCTGGTCGGGACTGCGGCCGATGACGCCCGACGGCACGCCGGTGCTCGGCCGCACGCCGGTCCGCAACCTTCTGCTCAACACCGGGCACGGCACGCTGGGCTGGACCATGGCCTGTGGGTCGGGGCGCGTGGTGGCCGACCTGGTCAGCGGTCGGACGCCGGAGATCGAGACGGGCGACCTCGACCTGTCGCGGTATGACTAGTCCGGGGGAGGTTCACATGTTGGGCTGATGCCGCATTGCGCCATCGCCGAACGCCAGTTCCAAAACCGACATCGACGAATGGCGCAGTGGCCGAGCGCTGCGGCCTCCGAGACTTTTCGGGATCGTGAAGCCGGCAGCCGCGTGCTGCGTCTTGCCGTGATCGCCGCGGTGGCTACACTGGTTCTCAAGAGGCTGATCAACAAGCCTTGTCGAGCGAGAGGAAGCGACCATGGACGATAAGATCTCCCGGCGCGGTCCGGGATCGTTGCGATCCGTATTCCTGACCACGGCCTTGGGCCTGTCCCTCGGCTTCTCCGCAACCCTCGGCGCAGGTCCCGCGTGCGCCGCGGACCCCATCAAGATCGGCGTCATTGCCGAAGCTCAGGCGATCGCCGGCGCTTCGATCCCGCAGGCGGCGCAGTTGGCCGCGGACGAGATCAACGCCAAGGGCGGCGTCGACGGCCGCAAGATCGAGATCATCACCTACGACAACCATAGCTCGTCGGCGGACTCGGTCCGCGCCTTTCAGCGCGCGGTCAATGAGGACAAGGTCAATGTCGTCATTGCCAGCTATATCAGCGAAGTGGTGCTGGCGCTGGAGCCGTGGGCGTCACGCCTGAAGACACCGTTCATCACGCCGGGCGCGGCGTCCAACGAGATCAGCCTCAGCGTCCACAAGGACTATGACAAGAACAAGTACACCTTCCACGGCTACCTGACCTCGGCGGCGCTGGCGCTGTCGGTGTGCGACGCGGCCAAGGAACTGCTGGTCGACGACAAGAAAATGAAGACAGCGGTGATCATGAGCGAGGACGCCGCGTGGACCAAGCCGCTCGACATCGGCTACGAGGAATGCCTGCCGAAGATCGGGCTGAAAGTCCTCGATCACATCCGCTTCTCGCCGGACACCACCGACTTCACGCCGATCTTCAACAAGATCGAGGGCGTCAAGCCTGACGTGATCATCACCGGCATCTCCCATGTCGGCGTGCAGCCGACGGTGCAATGGAAGAACCAGCAGGTGCCGATCCCGATGCTCGGCATCAGCTCCCAGGCCACCAACAGCACCTTCGGCAAGGACACCAACGACGCGGCGAACGGCGTGCTCTATCAGGGCGTGTCCGGGCCCGATGTCGCGGTGACGCCGAAGTCGCTGCCGTTCGCGGAAGGGTTCAAGGCGAAGTACGGCAACTATCCGTCCTATGCCGGCTATACCGCCTATGACGAGGTCTATTTCATCGCCGACGCCGTCAAGCGGGCCGGCACCACGGACGCTGATCCGCTGGTCGCTGCGCTCGAGAAGACCGACTGGATTGGGACCATCGGCCGTGTCCAGTTCTACGGTAAGGACGATCAGTTCACCCACTCGATCAAGTACGGCAAGGGGCTGATCACCGGGCTGATGCTGCAGTGGCAGGACGGCAAGCAGGTCAGCGTGTGGCCGAAGGAGGTCGCCAAGGGCCAGCTCAAATTCCCGAGCTTCATCAAAGTCACCAGCAACTGACGATGCCGATAGCGGTGCTCCCGGAGCTTTCCGGGGGCACCGTGCTGTTTTCCTCCAGTGACGGCCTCTGCGGCTGCGGCGTTTCCTGATGCTTGCCCTCCAGATTCTGATCGACGGCTTTGCCGTCAGCGCGCTCTATGCGCTCGGCGCCATGGGCTTTACCCTCATCTTCGGCGTCTCCGGCGTGCTCAACCTGTCCCATGGCGCCATCATGGTGCTGGCGGCGGTGGCGGCCTGGGCCGCCGGCAGCGTGCTGCATCTCGACACTTATTCCGGAGCCCTGATGGGCGTCGGCGTGGCGCTGGTCGCGGCGCTCATCACCTATTTCGCGGTGGTGCAGCCGATCCAGCGCTCACGCAAGATCCCAAATGAGGAGAAGGAAATCTTCGTCCTGACCGGGACGCTGCTGTGGGGGATCATGATCCAGGAACTGATCGCCTACTTCTTCACCAACAACGCCAAGACAGTGCTGCCGATCGTCGAGGGCGTGGTCAGCATCGTCGGCGTCCGCACACCGCGCAACGAGATCTTCACCGCGCTGGTCTGCTGCCTCGTGATCGCGCTGCTGTGGCTCCTGGTCAATCGCACCCGTATCGGCAAGGTGGTGCTGGCGGCCTCGATGAACCCGCGCGGTGTCACGCTGCTCGGCTTCGAGCTGACCAATGTCTACATCGTGGTCTGGAGCATATACGGCGTCCTCGCTGGCATCGCCGGCGTGCTGCTCGGCATGTTCCTCGGCGTCAGCTCCTACAGCGTCGGCCCGCTGACCGCGAGCGCGTTCTCCATCGTGGTGCTCGGCGGCCTCGGCAGCGTGTCCGGCTCGCTGATCGCCGCTCTCGTGGTCGGTTACCTCGAGACGATCACGGCCTACGTGATCTCGCCCGCGTATCGCACCATTCCCGCGCTGCTGCTGCTGGTCGCGGTCATGTACATCCGGCCGCAAGGCCTGCTCGGGAGGCGGTGAGCATGGGGGATATTCTGCGATCAAGGCCGTTGTGGATCGGCCTTGTGGTGATCGTGCTCGCCGCGACGCTGCCGCTCTATGTCTCGGGCTATGTCCTGGGGCTGCTGACCGTCGCCTACTATTTCGGCGTGTTCGCGATGGCCTGGGACCTGTTGTTCGGGTTCGCTGGTGAAGTGAATTTCGGCCCGACCTTCCTGATCGGGGTCGGGGCCTACACCGCCGGCATCGTCAACAACCAGTATGGCTGGTCGGTCTATCTCTGCATCGTCCTCGGCGCGATGGCCTCGGTGGTGGCCGGATTGGTTCTGGCGCTGCCGGCGCTGCGGGTGCGTGGTCCGTATTTCGGGCTGACCACGCTGGTCGCGGTGCTGATGCTGCAGAATTTTGTGGTGGTGTTCGCCGATCTCACCGGCGGCGAGATCGGTCTCACGATACCCGATGTGATCTCGATCAGCGCTGACATCAACTACTGGATCGCGCTCGGCTTCATGGCGGTGAGCGCCGCCATCCTCTACGGCCTGTCGCGCTCGCCGGTCGGGTTGATCCTGCAGGCGAGCGGCCAGGATCCGGTGCAGGCCGGTGCGCTCGGCTTCAACATCGTCAAGCACAAGCTCGCCGCCTTCATCGTCAGCGCATTTTTCTCCGGGCTGTCAGGCGCGCTGCTGGTGTTCTACTTCGGCACGGCGTCGGTCGGCACCGTGGTCGACGTCGCGGTCGGCGTCCAGGTCATCGTCGCGGCCGTACTGGGCGGGCGGCGCACCGTGCTCGGCGCCGCGCTCGGCGCCATCTTCCTGATTGTCGCCGGCGAGTTCCTGCGGCCGACCGGGGAACTGGCCACCTTCATCGTCTCGACCGTAGCGCTGCTCGCCATCCTGTTCATTCCCAATGGCTTCCTGGGGTATGCCTTGTCGCGGGGGGCGCGGTCGTGAGCGGGATGTCACAGTCAGCCCCGACCCTCGAGGTTCGCGGCCTGGTCAAGCGCTTCGGCGGTCTCACCGCGGTCAAGGACCTCAACCTCGACCTCCATGGCGGCGAGATCCTGGGCCTGATTGGCCCCAACGGCTCCGGCAAGTCCACCGCCATGAAGTCGATCATGGGCATCGAGCGGCCGACCGCTGGCACGGTGCGCTTCCAGGGCGAGGACATCGCCGGGCAGCCGGCCCACCGGATCGCCCGCCGCGGTTTTGGCATGGTGTTCCAGCACTCGCGGCCGCTGAACCGGCAGACGGTGCTGGAGAACATTATGGTAGCGCTGCTGCCGGACAGCCTGTTCAAGCTGTTCGCCGACCATGCGCTGATCGAGCGCGCCAGGTGGATCGCCGAGCGGGTGGGGCTCGCGGCGGTGATCGATCGCCGGCCGCCGACGCTGCCGTTCGCCGACCTGCGCCGGCTCGAGCTCGCCAAGGCGATCGCGCGCGATCCCAAGGTGGTGCTGGTGGACGAACCGTTTGCCGGCCTGACGCTGGCGGAAGTCGCGACCTTCTCCGACCTCATCCGCAGCTTTCGCGACGAGGGGCGGGCGGTGCTGCTCGTCGATCACAACGTCAAGAGCGTCGCGGCGCTGGTCGACCGGGTGCTGGCAATGTATCTCGGCGAGGAGATCGTCACCGGCCGCGCCGACGAGGTGATGCGCAACGAGACCGTGCGGCGGGTCTATCTCGGCGGTGCGATCGAGACCTCAGCGCGACCCGAGACCAGTTTTACCGACAAGGTGCCGTTGCTCCAGGTGCTGAACCTCAACGTGACCTACGGCAAGGCGCAGGCCTTGCAGGACGTCTCGATCCATGTTCACCAGGGCGAGTTCGTCTCCGTCGTCGGATTGAACGGCGCCGGCAAGACCACGCTGTTCAACGCCATCTCCGGCCTGTTGCCCTATGGCGGCGAGATCGTTCGCGATGGCGAGCCGCTGCGCGGGATTTCGCCGGCAAAGATCGCCCGCAGCGGCATTGTGCACTGTCCCGAGACCCGCGAACTGTTCGGCGAGATGACGGTGCGCGAGAACCTCGATCTCGGCGGTCAGCATCTCGATGACGAGGCGCGCGGGCGCCAGCTCGCCTGGCTGTTCGAGCTGTTCCCGATCCTGAAGGAGAGGCAAGGGCAGATGGCGCAGACGCTGTCGGGCGGCGAGCAGCAGATGCTTGCTATCGGTCGGGCGCTGATGATGCAGCCCAAGATCCTCATTCTCGACGAGCCGACCCTGGGGCTGGCGCCGGTGATCCTGGAGCAGCTGTCGAAGGCGCTGACCCGCCTGCGGCAGACCACGTCGATCACGGTGCTGCTCGGCGAGCAGAACGTCACCTTCGCGCTGCCGCATGCGGACCGCGTCTATGTGCTCGAGCATGCCCGGATCGTCTGGGAGGGGGATCCCGGGCGGTTCGCCGAGGAGGCAGGGGAGGGCTACCTCTGATCGGCGAGGGGCGGAAGATCGGGGCAAACCCGGATTTACAGATCGCCTCTGCTGCCCGAGGATACCGCTCGTTCGTCAATGGGGGCATCGGCAACGGTCCAGGGAGCGACCCATGTTCCAGCTGTTCGCGCGTGCGCGGTCTGCCGGCCCGTTTCGGGCCCGCTCGGCGGGCCGTGATGCGGAGACCGACAATGCCCGGATCGCCGCGATCATTCGCGCCATGGATGCCGCGGTGGAGGCGGCGGAAACCGAGTGGTCCGGCCTTCGCACGCGCATCGATGATGTGATCGCCCGCGCGGCGGTGACCCTCGGCAACGGCAGTGACGAGTATCTCACCCGCGAGCCGCTCGACACCCACCACCAGAACCTGTTCGACCAGGAGATCGCCAACGGCCAGCGGCGCCTCGATGAACTGACCCACTCCATCAAGCACTTCAAGTTCGTGAAGGCGGCCCTGCTGTCGCGCTTTCCGAACTTTCGCATGCCGGTGGCGCCCGCCAACTAGCGCTGGGTGAATGGACGCGCTGGAGATCAGAATGTCGGCGGCGTACAGGCGCTGATCAATTCGCATGGCGCCGGACCGACGCAGCGGAAGCGGTGTGGTCGCCGGCTTTCGAAATAGTAGGCGTCGCCGGGGCCAAGGATCTTGCGCTCGTCGTCGACCGTCACTTCGAGCCGTCCGCTCAGAATGATGCCGCCTTCCTCGCCCTCGTGCACCAGCAGCACCTTGCCGGTGTCCGCGCCCGGCTCGTAACGCTCCTTCAGGATCTGCAGTGCGCGGCCGAGCATGCTCTCGCCGACCTGGCGGAACGAGATCGGGCCCTTGCCGATCTCGACCAGTTCGTCTGCCTGGTAGAACACCTGCTTGGGACGTTCCGGCTCGAACGAGAAGAACTCGGCGAGGCCGATCGGGATGCCATCCAGAATGCGCTTGAGCGCGCCGACCGAGGGGTTGGTCTGGTTCGATTCGATCAGCGAAATGGTGGAGTTGGTCACACCCGCGCGTTTGGCGAGCTCGCGCTGCGACAGATTATGCCGAATCCTCAGATATCGCAGGCGGTTGCCGATATCGTCGCTCATCTCTGACCGTCCGTGCCGCCGCGCCGGGCTCGTCCGGCAGGGTGTTGGTGATGTTCGAAGTACAGCAAATCGGCCCATCAAGATCAAATAATTTCAATGGCTTATAGAAAACGAGAAAAGGACTATTCAACGCTTTGGCCGGCGTGTTTCCCTCCCCGGTAACGGAGGAGACCCCCAATGACGATCCAGGCCCCGGCCAACGCACTCGACCTCTCCAGCTACTGGATGCCGTTCACGGCCAATCGCCGCTTCAAGCGCGAGCCGCGGCTGCTGACCAGCGCGCAGGGCATGTACTACACGACGGTCGACGATCGCCGGATCCTCGACGCCACGGCCGGCCTGTGGTGCGTCAACGCCGGCCATGGCCGCCGCGAGATCGCCGAGGCCGTCGAGCGTCAGCTCATCACGCTCGACTACGCGCCGTCGTTCAACATGGGTCATCCGCTCGCGTTCGAGTTCGCCGAGAAGCTCGCGGCAATGGCGCCGGGAAGTGGCCAGCTCGACAAGGTGTTCTTCACCAATTCGGGCTCTGAATCGGTCGACACCGCCTTGAAGATCGCGCTGGCCTATCATCGGGCGACCGGCCAGGCGAGCCGCACCCGGCTGATCGGACGCGAGCGCGGCTATCACGGTGTCGGCTTCGGCGGTCTCTCCGTCGGCGGCATCGTCAACAACCGCCGCGTCTTCACTTCGCTGCCGGGCGTCGATCACCTGCGCCACACCCACGACCTGTCGCGCAATGCGTTCTCCCGCGGCCTGCCCGAGCATGGCGCGGAGCTCGCCGACGATCTCGAGCGGCTGGTGGCGTTGCATGGCGCGGAGACCATCGCGGCCGTCATTGTCGAGCCGATCGCCGGCTCGACCGGCGCGCTGCTGCCGCCCAAGGGCTATCTGCAGCGGCTGCGCGAGATCGCGACCAAGTACGGCATCCTGCTGATCTTCGACGAGGTCATCACCGGCTTCGGCCGCCTCGGCACGCCGTTCGCCACCGACTATTTCGGTGTCACGCCGGATATCGTCACCACGGCCAAGGGGCTGACCAACGGCGCGATCCCGATGGGGGCGGTGTTCACGAGCTCGGCGATCTACGACGCGCTGATGCAGGGCGACGACAGCCAGATCGAGTTCTTCCACGGCTACACCTATTCGGGGCATCCGGCGGCTTGCGCCGCCGGCCTCGCGACACTCGATATCTACCGGCGTGAGAGCCTGCTGACCCGCGGAAGCACGCTCGCCGCGGCCTGGTCGGATGCGATGCATACCCTGCGCGGCTGCCCCCATGTCATCGACATCCGCGCGGTCGGCCTGATCGCCGGCATCGAGCTGGCGTCGCGCGTCGGCGCCGTCGGTGCACGCGCCCACGAGGTGTTCGCCGAGTGTTATCGCCAGGGCGTCATGGTGCGCGTGACCGGCGACGTCATCGCGATGTCGCCGCCGCTGATCATCGAGGAAGCGCAGATCGGACAAATCGTTGCGACGCTGCGCGCGGCGCTCGCGCAGGTGAAGTAACGGTCTCGCGCGCGGGCGGCGACATGGGCCGCCCGGCCCAGAGATAATGTGCCGTCACAGCGCCTGGAGCGGCGCCGGCAGGAACTTGGCGTTGGACCAGCCGCCGTCGACCGGCAGGGTGATGCCGGTGATGAAGCTCGCTGCCGGGGAGGCCAGGAACACGCAGGCCGCGGCGATCTCATCGGCGCGGCCGGGGCGGCCGAGCGGACAGTTGTCGATCATCATCATGCGGAACCAGGGATTGGTGCCGAGCCGGGTCTCCGTCAACGGCGTGGCGATCAGGCCGGGCGCGACGGCGTTGACACGGATACCGTCGCGGCCGAACTCGGTGGCGAGCTGCTGGGTCATGCCGATCACCGCCGCCTTGGTCGGTGCGTAGGCCGAGCTGTTGGCCGCTCCCACCATGCCGAACACCGACGCGATGTTGATGATGGCACCGCCGCGGCCCTTCATCGCCGCGATCACCTCGCGGCACAGCCGGAACGGCGCGGCGACGTTGACGGCGAGATAGCGCGCAAGATCGGCGTCGCTGGTGACTTCGATCGACTTGGCGTCCCCGATGCCGGCGTTGTTGATGAGCACGTTGATCTCGCCGAACCGTGCGTGGCACGCGGTGAGCAGCGCATGGCCGGCGTCTTCGGCCGTGAGGTCGAGCATCAGCGCGTGGAAGTGCGGATGCGCAGCGAGCGTCGGCGGCGCCTCGGTGCGGTCGGCGCCGAGCACCCGGGCGCCGGCCTGCAGGAAGGCGTGCGCGGTGGCTAGCCCGATGCCGGACGAGGTGCCGGTGATGATCGCGATGCGATCGGTGATGTCGAACGATGCGGCCGTTGCGCTCATCCCGGGATGTCTCCTCACTTTTTTGTCGTTCTTGGCTGTCTTGATCGGGAGCGGGGGCGGTGCGCTATGAGGCGAGCACGTCGCGCCAGGCTTCCGGCTGGATGACGTCGTCGTGGCCGCAATACTGGCGCAGATGGCGCTGCAGGTTGAGGCCGGCATAGTAGACGTGCTCGCGCATCAGCGATTCCGCGCGCCATTCCTTGCGATGCAGGATGGCGTCGAGGACGCGGTGGTGGTCGTCGTGCGAGCGGCGCAGGATCGGCAGGTCTTGCCAGAGGATGATGCGGTCTGAGAGCAGCGGCATGTTCTGCGCCGAGCGGATCGCCTGTTCGAGCCGCGCGCTGTGCGCAGCCTTGATGACGGTGCCGTGCACCGCCATGTTCATCGCCCGATAGGGCAGCAGATCGTCTGGTTCGAACGTGTCCTTGGTCAGGATGCGATCGCCGTCGGCGAGCGCGGCACGGATCGCCGCCTCGTCCTCCTCGCTGAGCCCGCGCTCGGCAGCGCGCCGCGCCGCGAGGCCTTCCAGCGTCGCGCGGACGTCGTAGGCGTCCATCAGCTCCGAAAGGTCGAAGCGGCGCACGAAGTAGCCGCGGTTGGGGTGATAGACCAGGAACCCTTCGCTCGCGAGCGTGCTCAGCGCCGTGCGGACCGGGGTGCGCGATACGCCCAGCCGCTCGGCGATCGGCTGCTCGTTGGCATGCTCGCCCGGCTGCAGCTCCCCTTGCACAATCAGCTCGCGAATATCGTCGGTTACGGTCTGGGACCGCGTGCGATTGGCAGCCATTGCCATCCCTTATTGGATACAATTTCGATCTTGTAAGGATTTTTATTCCCGATATAAGGGCATTGCAAGAAAGATTGTATCCAATTATAAGCCGCGCCCGATCGAAAGGGGCCCTCATGGACGGCATTGCAGGACGGCTGTTTCTCATCACCGGCGGCGCGCGCGGCATCGGCCGCGCCGCCGCGGAGGCGATTGCAGCCGTGGGTGGGGACGTTGCGCTCGCGGACATGGACGGGGCTGCGGCGGCGCAGACGGCGCAGGAGATCGCGGCCCGCTTCGGCACCCGCGCCGTGGGGCATGCGCTCGATGTGCGCGACCTCGATGCGACCAAAGCTGTTGTCGCGGTGGTCGAGCGCGACACGGGATCGATTGCCGGCCTCGTGCCGGCGGCGGGCATCACCCGCACCCAGCCCGCGGAAGCCATGGAGCCCGCGGCCTGGCGCGACGTCATCGACATCAACCTGTCCGGCACCTTCTACAGCTGCCAGGCGGCGGCCGAAGTCATGCTGCCGCGGCAGCGCGGGGCAATCGTCACGCTGGCCTCGATCACGTCGTTCGGCGGGCAGGCGGGACGGGCGAACTACGCCGCGTCCAAGTGGGCGGTGGTCGGGCTGACCAAGACCCTGGCGATCGAGTGGGGCAACCGCGGCATCCGCGTCAACGGTGTCGGCCCCAATGCGGTCGATACCCCGATGCTGCGCGGCGGCGTGCCGGAGCGGTTCGTGGACGGCGTGATGTGCGACCGCACGCCGCTCGGGCGCGTCGCGCAAGCCCGTGAGATCGCCGCCGTCATCCTGTTCCTGCTGTCGGACCATGCGTCCTACGTCAACGGCGCGGTGATCCCGGTCGATGGCGGCCTGACCGCGGGATTCCTGACCCATGAGAGGGGGCGCGACTACGCCAGCAAGGCGCTGGACGCGAACTAACAGACGTCAAGGCATAGCGGCCGGCAAGGCCCGCCATAACCAACACAAGAGGGAGGGCCGTCATGGCTGTTGTGAAGTCACTGTTGAAGATGCTGGCCGCGGGCGCGTCGTTCGCCGCGCTGATGGGGGCGGCGTCGGCCGAGCCGCTGAAGATCGCGATGATCGAGGCGCTGTCGGGCCCTGCCGCACAGACCGGTATCGCCTTCACCGAGGGCATGCGCTACGGCGTCGCCAGGATCAACGAAGCCAGCGGCTTCAACGGCGACAAGGTGCAACTGGTCGAGTACGACAACCAGGGCGGCCCGACCGGCGCCGCCGACAAGCTCAAGACGGCGATCGCCGACGGCGCGCGCGTGATCTCCTCGGCATCGTCGTCCGCGGTCGCCGCCCAGCTCACCGAGGACATCCGCAAGTACAACCTGCGCAATCCCGGCAAGGAAATCATCTATTTCAACGTCGGCTCCGAAGCCTATGAGCTGACGGCCGAGCGCTGCCACTTCTGGTTCTTCCGCATGGGCTCGAACCCCTATGTGCGGATGCAGGCGCTGGTGAAGGTGATGAAGGACACCGGCGTGCTCGGCAGCAAGGTGTACTCCATCAACCAGAACTACTCCTATGGCCATGACATGCAGGCCGCCCAGGCCCGTGCGGTCAAGGAGGCCGGCGCGACCGTGGTCGAGGCGGTGCTGCACGACGTCAACAAGATCCAGGATTTTTCGCCCTATATGGCGAAGATCAAGGCGTCTGGCGCCGAGACCGTGCTGACCGGCAACTGGGCCAACGACATCATCCTGCTGCTCAAGGCCGCGGGCGACGCCGGCTCCAAGGTGCGGTTCGGCAATACCTCGCTCGACACCCCCGGCACCCTCGGCAACGCCGGCCCGGCGGCGCTCGGCTCGTACCTCGTGAAGATCTACAACCTCGAGGCGGGCGGCGAAAAGGGCAAGGCCTTCATCGAGGATTTCAAGACCCGCATCGGCCACTATCCATACTCCGAGGAGCCGACCGCAGTGTTCGCCCTGATGCTGCTCGGCGAGGCGCTCAAGACCGTCGATTTCAAGGGCGGGGCGATCGACGCCAAGGCGCTGGCGCTGGCCATCGAGAACGCGCGCTGGGAATCGCCGGTCGGGCCGTGGTCGGTGCGCAAGGACGACCACCAGGCGATCCTGCCGATCACCGTCAGCGAGGTGTCGAAGGCGGCGACCTACAAGGTCGACGGTACCGACATGGGCTTCAAGCTGCTGAAGGTGGTCGATGCGCAGACCGCTGCCATCGAGGTCGCGCCGTCCTGCAAGATGCAGCGGCCCAACTGATCGATAACGCTAAGGGGAGGCGCGCGCCGCGGGGGCGGCGCGCGGGCACGCGATGGAATTCATCGTCGTTTCCACCATCAACGGCCTGATCTACGGCCTGCTGCTGTTCATGGTGTCGGCCGGCCTGACGCTGGTGTTCGGCATGATGGGCATCATCAATTTTGCTCACGCGTCGTTCTACATGATCGGCGCGTATCTCGCCTATTCGCTGGTCAAGTTGATCGGCTTCGCCGGCGCACTGATCGTCGCGCCGATCCTGGTCGGAATCATCGGCATCGTGGTTGAGCGCTTCCTGCTGCGGCCTGTGCACAAGTTCGGCCACGCCCACGAGTTGCTGATGACCTTCGGTCTCGCGTTCGTGGCCGAGGAGCTGATGAAGCTGGTGTTCGGCAATTACGCCGTGCCCTACAACGTGCCGGCGGCACTGCGTTTTCCTGCCTTCTCGCTGTTCGGCACCGACTATCCGTTCTACCGCATCTTCGTCGGGCTGACCGCGCTCGTGCTGTTCAGCATCCTGTTCTACCTGCTGCGCCGCACTCGCGCCGGCATCGTGGTGCGCGCCGCCGTGCAGCGGCCGGCGATGACGGGCGCGCTCGGCCACAACGTCGATACGCTGTTCATGGGCACGTTCGGCCTCGGCGCATGGATGGCTGGCGTTGCCGGTGTTGTCGGCGGCGCGCTGCTCACCACCAGCCCCAACATGGCGCTGGAGATGGGCGTGCTGGTGTTCGTCGTCGTGGTGGTCGGCGGCCTCGGATCGCTCGAGGGTGCGTTCGCAGCTTCGCTGATCATCGGCCTTCTGACCTCGCTGTCGATCGGCATCGACGTCTCGCTCGCCGACCTGTTCGGCTATCTCGGCCTCGGCGGCGCCGTCACCGCGCTCGGCGGGCCGTTCGTCGTCAAGCTCTCGACCTTCGCCGGCGCCATGCCGGTGCTGGTGATGCTGATCGTGCTGATGGTCCGGCCCGCCGGCCTGTTCGGAGATCGTCTGTAGGATGACCGCCATGCCTCTCACCGCCTCGTCGCCTGCGCCGGCCGGCGCGGCGCTGTCCCGGACGCGGATCGGCGTCGCCGGCCTCGTGATCGTCGCCCTGGCGCTGGCCGCCGCGCCGTTCTGGCTCGCGGACGCTACCCTCGGCGTCCTGACCAAGGCGCTGATCGCCGCGCTGTTCGCGCTCGCCTTCAACCTGCTGGCGGGGCAGGCGGGCATGCTGTCGTTCGGCCATGCGGCCTACTTCGCCATCGGCGCGTTCGCCGCCGTCCACGCCATGGTCGCCGTCGACCGCGGCGTGCTGTGGCTGCCGACGCCGTTCATTCCGCTTGCCGGCGCGCTCGCGGGCGGCCTCGCCGGAGCGGTGTTCGGCTTCTTCGCCACCATGCGCAGCGGCGTCTATTTCTCCATGGTGACGCTCGCGATCGCCGAGCTCTTGTACACGCTCGCCCCCAACCTGCAGGGCTTCTTCGGCGGCGAGACCGGCATCTCCTCGTTCCGCCAGCCGTTCGCACTGTGGAGCTTCGGCTCCGAGCAGCATGTCTACACCCTGGTGCTGATCTGGACGCTCGCCTCCGCCGTCCTGCTGTGGGCCTATACCCGCAGCCTGTTCGGCCGCCTGACCATCGCGCTGCGAGAGAACGAGAAGCGGCTGCCGGCGCTGGGCTACAATGTCCACGCCACCAAGATCCTGGTGTTCGCGGTGTCCGGCCTGTTTTCGGGCGTCGCCGGTGCGCTGCTGGCGGTCTCCAACGAGAGCGCGAACTATGTGTTGTTCCAGCTCAGCATGTCGTCCAGCGTGGTGCTGACCACCTTCATCGGCGGCTCAACCCTGTTCCTGGGCCCGGCGATCGGCGGCTTCCTGATGAGCCTGTTCGGCCACGTCGTATCCGATCTCACCCGCTCGTGGCTGCTCTACCAGGGCGTCATCTTCATCGTCGTGATGCTGAAGGCGCCGAACGGCATTGCGCAATGGAGCCTCGACTGGGTCGAGGCGATCGCCCGCGACAGCTGGCGCGCCGCCGGCCGGCTCGTCCTGCAACTGCTGACGCTGGCGCTCGCCGGCCTCGGCCTCGTGCTGCTGTGCGAGCTCTGCGCCACGCTGTTCGCCCGTGACTATGCCGCCGAGGTCGAACGCACCGGCGTGTGGCCGGCGATCTCGGTGTTCAACCGCGCCTGGCTGCCGACCTCGCCGACCACCTGGCTGATGCCGGTGGCGCTGGTCGGGGCGGCCGCCCTGGTGCACTGGTCCACCCGTCGTCTCAAGGTGCGCGCATGACGCCGGCCCTGCAGATCAGCGGTCTCAAGAAGTCGTTCGGCGATGCCGAGATCATTCGCGGCCTCGATCTCACGGTCGGTGAAGGCGAACGTCACGCCATCATTGGCCCCAACGGCGCCGGCAAATCGACGCTGTTCAATCTGGTGACCGGCTATTACCAGCCGACCGGCGGCGACATCCGGCTGCGTGGCGCCAGCATCGGCGGCATGGCCCCGCATAAGGTCAACCGCGCCGGGCTGTCGCGCTCGTTTCAGACCACCACGGTGTTCGCGCGCCTCAGCGTGTTCGAGAACCTGCGCATCGCGGTGATGGCGCGCCACGGCCGTCGCTTCAGCCTGTTCCGCCGCGCTGCCGCGGCGCGCGCCATCAATCGCGAGACCGAGCAGTTGCTGGAACTGGTCCGCCTCGAGGCACTCGCCACCAAGATGGCCGGTGACCTGACCTATTCGGAGCAGCGCGCGCTCGAGATCGGCATGACGCTGGGGCCGGGCGGGGAGGTCATTCTGCTCGACGAGCCGACCGCAGGCATGTCACGCGAGGAATCCAGCTACACGGTGAACCTGATGCGCCGCGTCACCGCCGGCAAGACCCTGATCGTGATCGAGCACGACATGGACGTCGTGTTCTCGCTCAGCGATCGCATCTCGGTGCTGGTCTACGGCCAGATCATCGCCTCCGACACCCCCGCGGCCATTCGCGACAATGCCCGCGTCCAGGAAGCCTATCTCGGCGAGGGCCACGCATGACCGCGCTGTCGATCCGCAACCTGCATGCCCATTACGGCAAGAGCCATGTGCTGACCGGCGTCGACATGGCGGTCGACCAGGGCGAGATCGTCGCCGTGCTCGGTCGCAACGGCTCCGGCCGCTCCACTATGCTCAAGACCATCGTCGGCCTGGTGACGCCGACCGCAGGTTCAGTCCGCCTCGGCGATCACGAGCTCGCCGGTGCGCCGGCGCACCACATCGTGCGCCACGGCATCTCCTTTGTGCCCGAGGAGCGGCTGGTGTTCGACTTCCTCACAGTGGAGGAGAACCTGCAGGTCGGCCAGCAGCCGGCGGTCGAAGGGGCCCCGGCCTGGACCATCGAGCAGATGTATACGTACTTTCCGCGCCTGAAGGAGCGGCGACGCACCAAGGCCGGCAACCTGTCCGGCGGCGAGCAGCAGATGCTGACGCTATGCCGGTCTCTGCTCTGCCATCCCCGCATCATCCTGATCGACGAGCCGACCGAAGGGCTGGCGCCGAAGATCGTCGAGGGGCTGGTCGACGTCATGCAGGACATCGCCCGGCGCGGCGTCGGCATCGTGCTGGTGGAGCAGAAGATGACCATCGCGCTGCGCATCGCCGGGCGTTGCCTGGTCATGGGACGCGGACAGATCGTGTTCGAGGGCACGCCAGAGGCGCTGCGGGCCGACGCACAGACGCGGCGCAACTGGCTGGAAGTGGCATAAGAGTTCTGTTTCAAGACATTTCAATCTGCTCCGCGCCCGCAACGACGGGCGGATCGGCGGCTCCAGGGAAGAAAAAGACAGGAAAGCAAGAGAGATGGTCGGTTCGCAGTGGGATCACGAGATCGATGTGCTGGTGATGGGCTCGGGCGCCGGTGGCATGGCCGCAGCGCTGACCGCGGCCCATGCCGGCCTCGCCGTGATGGTGGTGGAGAAGACGGAGTACTTCGGCGGCAGCACCGCGGTCTCCGGCGGCGCGGTGTGGATCCCGGAAAATCCCCTGATGGCCTCGGTCGGCCACAGTGACAGCCGCGTCAGCGTCTGGCGCTACCTCGAGCAGACGCTCGGCAACCGTCTGCGCCGCGACATGGTGGAAGCCTATCTCGACGCCGGCCCGCGCATGGTGTCGTTCATGGCGGCCAACACCGCCGTGCAACTGGTGCCGCGGGCCTATTCGCCGGACTATGAGCCGGAGCTCGAGGGCGCCTCCCTTGGTGGCCGCACCCTCGATCCGGCGCCGTTCGACGGCCGCGAGCTCGGGCCGATGTTCGCCAGCGTGCGGCCGCCGCTGCACACCTTCGTCGCCCTCGGCGGCATGATGGTGGACCGCAAGGACATTGCCAACCTGCTGTCGGCGCACAAGTCGGCGAAGTCATTCACGGCGGCGGCGAAGCTGATCGGTCGCTACCTGTCCGACCGGCTGCGCTACCCCCGCGGCACCCGGCTGATCCTCGGCAATGCGCTTGCCGCCCGGCTGCTGAAGTCGGCGCGCGACCGCGGCATCGACCTGCGGCTGCGTACCGGAGTCAGCGAACTGATCATCGAGAACGGGCGCGTCGCTGGCGCGGTAATCGAGGCGGGCGGGCGAACGCAGCGGGTCCGTGCCCGCAAGGCGGTGGTGCTCGCCGGCGGCGGCGCGCCGCAGAACCCGACCTGGCGGGCCGAGCATGTGCCGTTCGCCGGCCAGCACACCAGCATGTCGCCATCAGGCAATGTCGGCGACGGCATCCGTCTCGGCCTGTCCGCCGGCGGCGTGATGGAGAGCGAGGCTGCCGAGCCTGCATTCCTGACCCCGGTCTCGATCCTGAAGAAGAAGGACGGCTCGACCACCGTCTTCCCGCATCTCGTGCTCGACCGCCAGAAGCCCGGCGTCATTGCCGTCAACAGCAGCGGCCGGCGCTTCGTCAACGAGGCGACCTCGTATCACAGCTTTGTCGAAGGGATGTACCAGGCCCACCAGAGCGTGCCGTCGATCCCGTCCTTCCTGGTCTGCGACGCGGCGTTCGTGCGCACCTATGGCCTCGGCCTCGCCCGGCCGGGGCCGTACCTGCACGGCCCGCTGATCCGCGCCGGCTACCTGATCGAGGCGCAGACGCTGGCGGAACTCGCCCGGGCGATCGGCGTCGATCCCGCCGCTCTGGCGGAGACCGTGGCGAACCACAATCGTTACGCGCAGACGGGGGTCGACCCGGAGTTCGGCAAGGGCAGCTCCGAGTACAACCGCTATCTCGGCGATCCCGACCACAAGCCCAACCCGTGCCTCGGCCCCATCGTCAAGGCGCCGTTCTATGCGGTGCGGATCTGGCCGGGCGACATCGGCTCGGCGCTGGGTCTGAAGACCGATACTCGCGCCCGTGTCGTCCGCGAGGACGGCGAGCCGATCGCCGGGCTCTATGCCTGCGGCAACGACATGCGCTCGATCATGGCTGGCAACTACCCGGCTGCCGGCATCACCCTCGGTCCGGCGCTGACCTTCGGCTACATTGCCGGCTGCGATATCGCCGGACGGACGCCGTAGGCCGCGGCCGTCGTCTGATACTTGTTCTCGTTTGTTTCTCTGGGAGGCTTCGATGTTGAAAGTGTTCTATTCGCCCGCGTCGCCGTTCGTCCGCAAGGTGCTGGTCACGGCCCATGAGACCGGCCAGTTCGGTGAGGTCGAGAAGCTGCCGAGCGCAGCTCATCCCATCAACCGCGACATGACCATCGTCGCGCGCAATCCGCTCGGCAAGGTGCCGACGGCCATCGCCCATGACGGCACGGCGCTGTTCGACAGCCGCGTCATCTGCGAATACCTCGATTCCCGGTCGACCGGGGTCAAGGTGTTCCCGGCGAGCGGTCCGCAGCGCTGGGCGGCGCTGGTGCAGCAGGCGCTGGGCGACGGCCTGATCGACGCCGCTCTGCTCGCGCGCTACGAAACCGTGGTGCGTCCGGCGGAGATGCAGTGGAAGCCGTGGCGCGACGGCCAGATCGCCAAGATCAATTCCGCCCTCGACGAGATCGAGGCGCTGGCGCCGACGTTCGGCGATGCCGTGACCATCGGCACCATCACGCTGGGCTGTGCGCTCGCCTACCTCGACTTCCGCTTCCCCGACCATGGCTGGCGCGAAGGGCGGCCGCAGGCGGCGCAGTGGTTCAAGGTGTTTGGCGAGCGGCCGTCCATGGCAGCGACCTACGCCCACGATGCGCCGGCGCGCTGAAGGGGAGGGCCGATCATGACGGAGCAGCAGACCTCTCACCGTGTCGCGGTCGTCACTGGCGCGGCGCGTGGCATCGGCTTTGCGACCGCAAAACGGCTCGCCGCCGACGGCGTCCATGTGGTGATGACCGATGTGGATCGGCATGTGGAAGAAGCTGCAGCCGGTCTCGCGCGCGATCACGGCGGCCGCGCGGAGGCGCGGCTGCTCGACGTTCGCGACGAGGCGGCCTGCGAGGCGCTGATCGCGGGCCTGCCGCGGGTCGACGTCATGGTCAACAATGCCGGCATCTTCGACGTCAAGAAGACCGAGGATCTGACGCCGGAGGACTTCCGCCGGATGTACGACATCAACCTCGTCGGGCTGTTCGTGCTGGCGCGGGCGGCGGCGCGGCGGATGACGGCGACCGGCCGGATCGTCAACATCGCCTCGCGCGCCTATCTCGGCGCGGTCGACTACGCTCACTACGTGGCGTCGAAGGCGGCGGTGGTCGGTCTGACAAGGGCGCTGGCGCTCGAACTGGCGCCGCGGGGCATCCTGGTGAACGCAGTCGCACCGGGCGTCATCGACACGCCGATCCTGGCCGCGTGGAGTGACGAAGCGCGCGCCAAGCTCGCCTCGGTGCAGCCGGTTGGCCGGCTCGGCCGGCCCGAGGACATCGCCAACATGGTGGCGTTCCTGGCCTCGCCGACCACCGACTTCATCACCGGGCAGGTGATCCTGGTCGATGGTGGCCGGTCGCTCGGTGGTCTGACAGGCTGACCCTCGCGCGGAGCTGCGCAGGCTCCGCGATCGCCATGGAAATCAAAACGAAATGAACGGCTTGCTGGAGACGGCGGGGCGGCGATGCGTGAGCGTTGCGGGCCGGACCAGGAGGGCCCTTCGCAGAAAAATCGGCCCATGGGCAGCAACCGACTGCCCATGGGTCGAAATTTCACCATTCGTTGCCGCGTAACAGATAAGGCCGGAGAGACGTTGGCGTCTGCCGGGCGATGATCCCGCGGAAAGCGAGAGTCGGCTTGAAGGCGCGGCGATTGTCGCGAGGCGCGAAGGTTACTTCTTCTTCTTCGCGGTCTTCTTCTTGGCGGTCTTCTTCGCCGCCTTCTTCACCGTCTTCTTCGCCTTCTTCGCTTTCTTCGCCATGATGTCCTCCATCAGACCAAAAGGGCTCAAACGAATCTGCGCGGATCGGGAATCGATCTGCACAACACCAAGATTACACCACAATTCAAGAATTGATACGCCGCCTCGCGAATCTGCTGTTGACGGCGGTGGACGACGTCGTCGTTCGTGATGTCGCGATACGCGCCGCGTCGGTGACGTCGTGAGGTCGCGATGCGTGGTGTTCGCCGTTGATCGCGCAACCGCAGATACATGCCGGCGGCAAAGCGACAGTGCCGTGTCGTGTGTGGGATGATGACGTGATCTCGTCCATCGCCATCGTCGATACCGCTTCCGCCGTCGCGTTCGAGTCTGTGCGGATCGTCGTGCGTCGTCGTTGATGGAGCGCTCGTATCCGAAGTCGCGGTCGCGGACCGATGGTGCGTCTCAGGCGGCGCCGTCTGTCGCCCGTCGCCGCGGCTGCGGCGGTTCGACACGGCGGTGGAGCGCCCCCTGCATCGGCGAGGCCGCATCAGCTCCCCGCGCTCGTCGCGGCTGCGGTCCGGTCGCGGAAAATTCCCAAGCCATGTTCGCGTGTTGGCTTTGGTTCACCGCGTATGTTGCGGTGCAAATAATCTGTCACGGTGGTGTCGTTTTGACCTGTAAAACTCGGCCTCGCCGGAGATGCTTTGACATCAAACTAGATACTTTGATATCCAAGCATCTTGTCCGGCCCGGGCGGGTTTGCTAGTCGTCCGCCAACCAATGCCGGATCAAGCATCGCAACCGATGCAGATGAGTGAGGGGAGAGCGCCATGAATGTTCAGCTTTTGATCGACAATTCTGATCTCGATGCCGCGAGCGGGCGCAAGTTCGAGCGCCATGATCCGGTGACCGGCGCGGTCGCGACCATCGCTGCCGCCGGTGGCGTCGAGGACGCCAAGCGCGCCGTCGACAGCGCCGCGAAGGCATTCCCAGCCTGGGCCGCCCTGTCGCCGACCGAGCGCCGCACGCTGCTGCTCAAGGCCGCCGACGTCATGCAGGGCAAGGGTGGTGACTTTGCCGCGCTGATGACGCAGGAGACCGGCGCCACCGCGCCGTGGGCGCATTTCAATGTCATGCTGGCCTCCAACATGCTGCGCGAGGCCGCGGCGATGACCACCCAGATCTCGGGCGAGGTCATTCCCTCCGACAAGCCGGGCACCCTCGCCATGGCGGTGCGCAAGCCGGTCGGCGTCTGCGTCGGCATCGCGCCGTGGAATGCGCCGGTCATTCTCGGCACCCGCGCGGTGGCGATGCCGCTGGCGTGCGGTAATACGGTGGTGCTGAAGGCCTCCGAGCTGTGCCCGGCCACCCAGCGCCTGATCGGCCAGGTATTCCGTGAGGCCGGCTTCCCGGCAGGCGTGGTCAATGTCGTCAGCAACGCGCCGGCCGATGCCGCCGCCGTCGTGGAGGCGCTGATCGCCCATCCGGCGGTCAAGCGCATCAACTTCACCGGCTCGACCCGGGTCGGCCGCATCATCGCCGAGACCGCCGGCCGCCATCTCAAGCCGGTGCTGCTGGAGCTCGGCGGCAAGGCGCCGCTGGTCGTGCTCGACGATGCCAATATCGATGATGCCGTCGACGCGGCGATCTTCGGCTCGTTCGCCAATCAGGGCCAGATCTGCATGTCGACCGAGCGCATCATCGTCGACGAGAAGATCGCCGAAACCTTCGTCGCCAAGTTCGCGGCGCGGGCCAAGAAGCTGCCGGCGGGCAATCCGCGCGAGCACGTCGTGCTGGGCTCCCTGGTTAGCGTCGAGGCGGCCGAGAAGGTCGAGGAACTGATCGCCGATGCCAAGGCCAAGGGCGCCGAGGTCGTGGCGGGCGGCGGCCGCACCGGCTCGATCATGGAGGCCACCGTGATCGACCGCGTCACCCCGGCGATGCGGATCTACAGCGAGGAGTCGTTCGGTCCGGCCAAGAGCGTCATCCGTGTCAACGGCGACGACGAGGCGGTGCGGGTGGCCAACGATACCGAGTACGGCCTGTCGTCGGCGGTGTTCAGCCGCGACATCAACCGCGCGCTCAGTGTCGCCGGCCGGATCGAGAGCGGCATCTGCCATATCAACGGTCCGACCGTGCACGACGAGGCGCAGATGCCGTTCGGCGGCGTGAAGGGCTCGGGCTATGGCCGGTTCGGTGGTCGCGCGGCGGTGGCCGAATTCACCGACCTGCGCTGGGTGACCATCGAAAGCCACCAGCACTACCCGTTCTGATCCCAGGCGGTTGAGCATCGTGGCCGAACGGAAGACCAAGGCGCCCGCCAAAACCTCGCCGCCGACCGGCGGCGAGGAGGCTTACGTGCCGCCGGCGCTGGCCGACCTGATCGGCTACTACCTGCGTATCGCCCAGGAGGCTTCATTCCAGGCGATCCGCCAGGCGGCCGGCAAGGCCGACCTCAAGCCGGGCTGGTACACCATTCTCACCATTCTGTCGGACAACCCTGGCCTGACGCCGACCGAGCTGAGCAAGCTGTGCGGCCGCGATCGTTCGACGCTGACCTCGACGCTGAACGGCCTCGACGCCCGCGGACTGATCGCTCGCCGCCGCAAGGCGGGCGACCAGCGCAGCTACGGTGTCAAGCTGACGGCGGCCGGGGAGGCGATGCTGAGGAAGTTGCAGGTAATCGCCCATGCGCACGACGAAAAACTCGATGCGATCGTCGGCAAGGACAAGCCGCTGCTCATGACACTGCTCCGCCGCATTGTCGACGAGCTCGGCAGCGGCAATTCGCCTCCGCCGCCACGGCGGGCGGGAGGGCTTGGCAAGACCCGCCGAACTAGATAACATGTTAAATAATTAGCATGACGGAACAACCGGGGCTCCCGGCAAAGTTCGGCATTCACCACGAGGGAGGAGACCTTTGAAGAAGACGACACTGCTGGCGCTCGCGATGGCGGGGACGATGTCCGCGCTCACCCCCGCGATGGCGCAGGACAAGACCATCACCCTGAAGATCTCGCTGTGGGTGCCGCCGGCGCATCCGCTGGTGCCGGCGACCCAGGCCTGGGCCGCGGACCTCGAGAAGGCCTCGGGCGGCACCATCAAGGGCATCGTGTTCCCTTCCGAGCAGCTCGGCAAGGCGTTCGATCATTACGACATGGCGCGCGACGGCATCGCCGACGTCACCTATGTCAATCCGGGCTATCAGCCGGGCCGCTTCCCGATCGTGGCCGCCGGCCAGATCCCGTTCACCTTCGGCGACGGCAAGAAGGGTACGATGGCGCTCGACGAGTGGTATCGCAAGTACGCGCCGACGGAGATGAAGGACACCAAGCTGTGCTTCGCCTTCATCCATGATCCCGGCTCGCTGCACGGCAAGAAGAAGATCGTCGTGCCGAGCGACCTCAGCGGCGTGAAGGTGCGCCCCGCGCAGAGCACGTTCGCCGAGATGGTCAAGCTGCTCGGCGGCACCAACGTGCAGGCCTCGGCGCCGGAATCCCGCGACGCGCTGGAGCGCGGCGTCGCCGACGAGATCGCCTTCCCGTGGGGCTCGGTGTTCCTGTTCGGCATCGACAAGGTCGTGAAGTACCACATCGACACGCCGCTCTACACCACGGTGTTCACCTACAACGTCAACCTCAAGACCTACAACTCGATGTCGGACGCCCAGAAGAAGGTATTCGACGACCATTGCTCGCCGGAGTGGGCCGCGAAGGTGTCCGATCCCTGGACCGAGTTCGAGGCCAATGGCCGCGTCAAGATGCGGGCGCTGCCGGGCCACGAGGTCTACAAGCTGACCGACGAGCAGATCGCGCAGTGGAAGACCGCGACGCAGGTGCTGCGCTCGACCTGGGCTGACTCCGTCAAGGCCGCCGGCGGCGATCCCGCCAAGATCCAGGCCGATCTCGACGCTGCCATCAAGAAGCACGACGCCGGCATCTGAGCCGTATCATTCGGCATGGCGCGGTAGCCGCAGTCGGCGGCCGCGCCAGCCTCTCGATTGCCTTTGGACTGTTGTTTTCACCCGTTCCACCCCCAGGGACCCGATGACCGCACAACCGGAAGTCAGTCAGGACGGCGCGCTGACGCCGTCACCGTTGGGCCGCAAGAGCCTGATGGACCGCTTCATCGACACGATCGAGCTGATCGCCGCCGCCTTCGTCGGCATCGTGGCGCTGAACACCTTCGTCGCGATCGTGATGCGCAAGTTCTTCGCCGTGACGATCCCGGATTACTACGACTTTGGCCGGCTGCTGCTCGGCATCCTGATCTTCTGGGGCATCGCCGCCACCAGCTACCGCGGCTCCCACATCACGGTGGATCTCGTCTGGGCCAACGCCACGCCGCGCTACCAGCGCCTCATCGATATTTTCGCAACCCTGGTGCTGCTGTTCGTGGTGACGGTGCAGACCATCACGCTATTCGACAAGGTCTATACCACTTATCAGGATCACGTCCTGACCTATGACCTGCGGCTGCCGAACTGGCCGTTCTTCGCGGTCGCCTGGATCGGCGACGTCTCGGCGGTGCTGCTGATCGCGATCCGGACCTATCGCCTGATCTTCCATCCGGAAGATGTCCATGATGCCAAAGTCAAGACAGCGGAGTGAACGGCCGTGACCCCTGAAACCGTCGCCGTCCTCGGCTTCGTCACCCTCTTCGTCCTGATGCTGCTGCGCGTGCCCGTCGGCATGGCCATGGGCCTCGTCGGCGTCACCGGCTTCGGCTACCTCACCGGCTTCGGTCCGGCGCTCAAGCTGGTCGGCCAGACCACCATGCGCACGGTCACCGACTACACCTTCGGCGTCATCCCGATGTTCCTGCTGATGGGGGCGTTCGTGTCGGTGTCCGGCATCAGCCGCGAGCTGTTCCGCGCCGCCAACACCTTCGTCGGCCACTGGCGCGGCGGCCTCGGCATCGCCACCATCGCCGCCTGCGGCGGCTTTGCTGCGATCTCCGGCTCGTCGGTGGCCACCGCCGCCACTTTCTCGGCGGTGGCCTATCCGGAGATGCGGCGCTTCAACTATCCGCAGTCGTTCGCCACCGGCGTCATCGCGGTCGGCGGCACGCTCGGCGCGATGCTGCCGCCGTCGACGGTGCTGGCGGTGTACGGCATCATCACCCAGCAGGACATCGGCAAGCTGTTCGTCGCCGGCATCATTCCGGGCCTGCTGGCGATCGCGATGCACATGATCACCATCGCCATCATCGGCCGGGTGCGGCCGGGCTTCCTGCCGGCGGGGCCGAAGAGCAGCTGGGCGGAGCGCGCCGCTGCGCTACGCGACGTGTGGTCGCCGCTGCTGCTGTTCGTGTTCGTGATCGGCGGCCTCTATGGCGGCCTGTTCATCCCGACGGAGGCGGGCGCGGTCGGTGCGGTCGGCGCCTTTGTCATCGGCGTGATGCGCGGCAAGCTCAACGGGCAGGGCATCCTGCAGTCGCTGCTGCAGGCGACGCGGACCGCGGCGGCGGTGTTCACGGTGCTGATCGGCGCGCTGTGCTTCGGCTACTTCCTGACCATCACCCAGACGCCGCAGCATGTCACCACGTTCCTGACCGGCCTCGGCATCGGCGCCTATGGCGTGTTGGCGCTGATCCTCCTAATGTATCTGGTGCTGGGCTGCCTGATGGACGCCATGGCGATGATCATCCTGACGGTGCCGATCGTGTTCCCGGTGGTCACCGCGCTCGGCTTCGATCCGATCTGGTTCGGCGTGATCATCGTGATGACGGTCGAACTGGGGTTGATCCATCCGCCGGTCGGCATGAACGTGTTCGTGATCAAGAGCGTGATCAAGGACGTCAACATGTCGACGATCTTCGCCGGCGTGCTGCCCTTCGTGGTCACCGACCTGATCCGCCTCGTCATCCTCATCCTCTTCCCGCTGCTCGCCACCTGGCTGCCGCAGCAAATGCTGGGACAGTAAATGACCAAACAGTCCGACAACGCCGCCGACGCGGCGTCCGCACAGACCCCGAAGATCACCGCCGGCGGCGCGGTGCTGGCCCGCCTCAAGGCGGTCGGCGTCGATTACATCTTCGCCAACTCGGGCACCGACTTCCCCCCGATCATCGAGGGGTTGGCGGAAGCGACCGCCAAGGACATCGATCTGCCGAAGGCGATCGTGATCCCGCACGAGCATGCGGCCATGGGCATGGCCCATGGCTACTATCTCGGCACCGGACGCGCCCAGGCTGTGATGGCGCACACCAATGTCGGCCTTGCCAACTGCGCCATCGGCGCCATCAACGCCGCGACGGAACACATTCCGGTGCTGCTGTTCTCGGGGCGCACGCCGGTGACCGAAAGCGGCCGCCTTGGCACCCGCACCGTGCCGATCGGCTGGGGGCAGGAGATGCGCGATCAGACCGCGCTGGTCCGCGAAGCCTCGAAGTGGGACTACGAGCTGCGTTTCCCCGAGCAGGCGCTTGAGATCATCGATCGCGGCTATGCGATTGCGAACTCGACACCGAAGGGCCCGGTCTATCTCAGCCTGCCGCGCGAGGTGCTGTGCGAGCTCTGTCCAGCGGACCAGCTCGACGCGCCGCCGCGCATGATGCCGGCGATCGCCGCGCCGCAGCCGGCGGCGCTGGACGTCGCGGCGAACCTGATCGCCAACGCCAAGCGCCCGGTGATCATCGCCCAGCGCGGCGCGGGCTCCGCCGAAGGCTTTGCGACCCTCGCCGAGCTGGCGCAGACCTGGGCTATTCCGGTGTCGCAGTACTGGGCCGTCAAGCTCGCCATCGCCACCGACCATCCGATGTCGGTCGGCAGCGACCCCAAGCCGTGGCTGAAGGACGCCGATGTCATTGTCGTGATCGACTCGCTGGCGCCGTGGTCGCCGGCCGCCCATGAGGTGCCGCCGAACTGCAAGGTGATCCAGATCGGGCAGGATCCGCTCTATGCGCGCTTCCCGGTCCGCAACTTCCAGGCCGATGTCTCGCTGGTCGGCGAGGCCGCCGACATCCTCGCCGAACTGTCGGTGCGGCTGCAGCCGCATCTCGCTGCGACGGCGGCGGTCCGCGACGCGCGCCGGGCGGAGGTGACTTCCGCGCACACCGCGCGCCGTGCCGAGGTCCGCAAGCAGGCCGAACTCGGCAACGGCGACCTCATGACCAAGGCATGGGTCAGCCGTTGCCTGTCGGAGGCGATCGCCGGGCTGGACGCCACCGTGCTGTCCGAACTCGGTGCGCCGCTCGAGCCGATGTCGCTCGGCGTTCACAACGCCTGGTATCAGGAGCCGCATTCCGGTGGTCTCGGCTGGTCGTTCCCGTGCGCGCTCGGCCTGCAGCTCGCGGGGCCCGATCGCCTCGTGGTCGCCACCATGGGCGATGGCTCCTACATGTTCAGTAATCCGGTGGCCTGCCACCAGATCGCCGAGGCGATGAACCTGCCGGTGCTGGTGCTCATTCTGAACAATTCGGAGTGGGGTGCGGTGCGTCACTCGGTCCTCGACGTCTATCCGAAGGGGTTTGCGGCGAAGACCAACAAGATGCCGCTGATTTCGCTGGAGCCGTCGCCGGACTTCACCAAGGTCGCGGAAGCGAGCCGCGCCTTCACCATCAAGGTGGAGAAGGGCGACGCGCTGCCGGCAGCCCTGAAGCGGGCGATCGAACACGTGCGGACCGAGAAGACCCAGGCACTGGTCGAAATCCGTATCGCACCGTGACCATGACCGCGGCCGGCACATACTCGATCGATAGTCTTCGCGAGAAGGCGCGCAGGCGCATTCCGCGTTTCGCGTTCGATTTCCTCGACGGCGGGGCGGGTACGGAGGCGGGGCTCAACCGCAACCGTGCCGCCCTCGAAAGCCTGCGGCTGATGCCGCGGGCGATGGTCAATGTCGAGGGCCGCTCGCTCGCGACCGACTTTCTCGGCCGGCGCTGGGCCGCGCCGTTCGGCGTCGCGCCGATCGGCATGGCCAACCTGATCTGGCCGGGCGCGGACGAACTGGTCGCGGCTGCGGCGCGCGACGCGGACATTCCCTATATCCTGTCCACCGCCGGCACCACGGCGCTGGAGCGGATCGCCGCGATCGCGCCGGAGCACGCCTGGTTCCAGCTCTATGTCGGCAAGTCTCAGGCAATCGTCGATGATCTGCTCGAGCGCGTCGCGCGGGCGGGCTTCCAGGTGCTGGTGGTTACCGTGGACGTGCCGGCCCCCGGCCGCCGGCTGCGCGACCAGCACAATGGCCTCAGCCTGCCGCTCAAGCCGTCGGCGATGTGGGGGATCGAGCTCGCGGCGTATCCGGCCTGGAGTTTCGCGACCCTGCGCAAGGGCGCGCCGCGCTTCGCCAACCTCGAACCTTATGCCGCGCGCAACGCCAGCGCCTCGTCGCTCGCGACCCTGATGGCGGAGCAGAGCTCGGGACGTCTCGACATCGATCTCGTCCGCGAGATCCGCGCGCGCTGGAAGGGGCGGATGATCCTCAAGGGCATCCTGTCACCGGACGACGCGGCGAAGGGGCGTGACATCGGCGCGGACGCGGTGATCGTCTCCAACCATGGCGGGCGCCAGCTCAGCGGCGCGCCAGCGACGATCGAGGCGTTGCCGGCGATCCGCGCCAAGGTCGGCCCGGACTTTCCGCTGATCCTCGATGGCGGCATCCGCGCCGGCGAGGACGTCGCCAAGGCACTCGCTGCGGGAGCGGACTTCACGCTGATCGGGCGGGCGGTGATGTACGGAGTCGCGGCGATGCCGGGCGGCGCCGGCCATGCCATCAATCTGCTGAAATCGGAACTGAGCCAGACCTGCGCCCAGCTTGGCGTGGTGTCGCCCGCCGAGATCGATGAGCGCTTCGTGTTCGCACCCTGACGGCGCGAACACGAAGACGAGCTGGCGGGCAGGAACCGGCCCGTGACGTTTGCCGCAGGTTCCCGTCGTGCCCAAACCGCTTGTGTGCGGAACGAAAAGCCCATCATGTAGTTGGTGTGGTCGCCGTACGGCAACCTGATCCAGCCGGTTCCGCACGGTGGCGTGATGTTCCGCACGATGCGCCGGGGCACGATGCGCCGGGGGGAGGCTGGAGGGAGCGTGACATGTCGTGGTCCGATCGCCTTCCTGAACCGATCGTTCTTGCCTCAGGCGCCTGCCTGCGCACGCTCCATGATGCCAAGGTCTATCTCATGGCCTTGCCGCGCCCTCTCGATGCCGACAAGGATCGGCTGTTGCAGGATGCCATCGAGGCACTGCTGCGGGCCGGCGAAAACGAAGCCTGCCTCATGCATGGACATCTCGGGCTGATGCGTGTCATCGGCGACATGGCGGTGCCGTCGTCCGGGACGTCCAACCCTTGCGCCTCGCTCTCGGATTGATGAGCGGCCTGAGGTGGTTCGCGTCGTTGCCGCTTGATCCTGATCTTCCGGGGACATTGCCGCCGCGCGGTGGCGGTCAGTGACCTCCCGCATCGATCACCCCGCCGATCAGGTTGTGGCGGGCCAGCGCCTCGACATCGAGACCGTCGGCCGGACGCAGGTCCGCAAGCAGGTCGAGCAGCGCGGCATGCTCAGCGCGGCGGATCGTCTCGGCTTCCGCACGGGACACGGCCTGGAACGTCACAGTCTGGCCAGCCTTGCGACGTCCCAGCCGTGGCAAGTCTGCAGCGATGACAGTGGCGATCTTGGGATAGCCGCCGGCGGTTTGGGCGTCCGCCATCAGCACGATGGGCAGACCTGAGCCTGGCACCTGGATCGAGCCGGCGACGATGCCATCGGATACGATGTTGTAGTCGTCCTTGTGACGCAGTGTCGGACCTGACAGGCGAAAGCCCATCCGGTCGGATGCCGCGGCGATGGTGTAGGTGGATGACAGCAGCTGCGCGATCGCCTCGTTCGTGAAGTACTCGGCTTGCGGTCCGAGCACGACGCGGACCGGCTCTTCGAAGGCGAGCGGTACCGGCATTCGCAGCGCGAGCTCGGCGCGCATGGAGACGTCGTCGCGATAGCCGCTGAGCGTGTCGCCGGCTCGCAGCATGCGTCCGGAAAGGCCGCCGAATCCGGCCCGGGCGTAGGTCGACAGGCTGCCGAGGCATGGCGGGGCTGCAAAGCCGCCTTCGATCGCGAGGTAGCCGCACAGCGCGTCGCCGCCGAGGCGGACGCGGACGACATCGCCCTTGACCACGCGCAGGCTTTGGCCGGCCGGCACCTGGTCGCCGGCGCCGAGGATCTCGATCTGCGCGGCGCCGCCGACGACGGCGAGGCGGGCCGAGGCTGCGACGATTTCGATCTCCGGCCCCGAGCCGATCAGTTCGAGGCAGGCGGCGTGCAGATCATTGCCCGCCACGCCATTGGCCAGCATGAAGCTCGTGCGGTCGAGCGGCCCCGACACCGGCACGCCGATGTTCTGGTAGCCGCGCCGCCCGGTGTCCTGGAGCGTGGAATGGAAGCCGGGCCTGCGGACCAGGGCGACGGCGATCATGCTGCGATCTCCTGGCTCGCGGGCACAAAATCGTTGCGTGCCACCGCAGCCTTGATGCGGTCGAATTCGGCGGCGGCCACCGGTTCGAACATGACCGCGTCCCCGGCCTGCAGCACTGCGCCACGCCGGGTTGCGGCATCGAAGAAGCGGATGGGCGTGGTGCCGACCAGATGCCAGCCACCGGGGCTCTCGTAAGGGTAGATCGCGGTGAGATTGGTGGCGATGGCAACCGATCCGGGCGGCACACGGGTGCGCGGATCGGCACGCCGTGGCAGCTGCAGCGCCGCAGTGACGTCGCCCATGTAGGGAAAGCCGGGAACGAAACCGATCATGTAGACGTGATAGCGGTTTGCGGCGTGCAGCTCGGCCACCTCGGATGTGGTGAGGTGCAGCGCACGGGCGATATCCTCGATATCGGCGGCATGGGACGGTTCGTAGCACACCGGAATGGACCACAACCGCCGCGCGATCTCCGGAGTCCGGGCGCCGGCTCTTGCGATGGCGGCGACCGCATCCTCGATCGCCTGGCCGCTGGTCATGAGCGAGTCATAGTGGATCATCAGTGACCGGAAGGTCGGCACCACGTCGGTGACGCCGGTCAGTTGCGCGCGCTGGACGGCGTCGCCGAGCGCGAGGACCTGGTCGTTGATGGCCCGGTCGACCCGATCGCCGAACTCGACGATGACGGCGCTGTCGGATGCGGTCAGGAAGCGGAAGCCGGTCATGCTCGGGGGCCTTGCCGTCGGTAAATGTCGCCTCTGCGATCATAGTGTCACAGAGCGCCGCTGGCCCGCAATCACAACGCTTCGGCAGCGGCTGCTCAGCGGGATGGCAGTCGGGCGGACCCACAGCCGCTGTCGCCGGAACGCGCGACTGCAGCCGCGCAGTTCCTCGACGACGAAGTCCAGGAAGGCACGGACTTTTGCCCGACATGTAGCGTTGCGATGGGGACATCGCGTAGACCGACGACTGGACGGCGGTCCAGTCGTCGAGCACCGTGCGCAGCTCGCCGCGCGCCAGTTGTTCCTTGAGTTAAGGGTAGGGCAGCAGGCCGACGGCCGAAGCCGCCGAGCAGGGCGTCGCGCACGGCCGGGCTCGACGTCGTCCGATAGCGGGCCGTTGACCGGCACGCTGACGCGCTGCTCGTCGCGGATGGTCTGCAAGGAATCCGGGAAGCGCACGGGACAGCCGGATCAGCGTCAATGTCACCGGCGCCGCGACCCGCAGCAGGGCGCGGGGTTCATCTGCAAAGATCCTGTCGAGCGCCGCCCGACTACTCCGGGCGTGTCGTCTGCCGCGACATCAGGGTCGTGTTGATCAGATGGCCTGCGGTAAGGCCGATCATCATGCCGAACACCTTGATGGCAGCGTCCCAGAGGCGCGGATGACGCCCTAAGGTTAGGATCTGGGCCATTTCGAATATGCCGATCGCGAGCCCGAGGGTTGCGAAGATCAGCAGCAGTCGATTGGGATAGGCCAGCGTAAACAGCAGCCCGACCAGCGCGAGGGCAGCAAGCCGCTCCAGGTTGGGCGAAAAGTGCGTCACCGGACGCAATCCGATCGGGCCGTCGGTGACGATGGCGATGGCGAGGATCGAGAGCCAGGCGAGCGCGCGGAAAACGGTCTGCAGAGTCATGGCGCTCACATCTGGTGGTGGAGAGTCCGGACTGTTGCAGACAAATTTATGAAAATTCACTTAAGGCGGTTTGGTGCGACATTCACCATGCCGCTCATTGTCGCTCGCATGGTTAATGAATCCTTAAGGTGATTGTTCGGATTGCGGTGAGGTAAGCCTAACGCGTGATGACAAGTATGGAACGCTTTCTCTTTGCCGATCCGGTGATTAACTACCGGAGACCGCAGGGGAGATTGCAAAGTGAAAGCGTGGCTCAGCGACTCTGATCTCATTGAATTGGCGCCTGGCAGCAAGGCGGAGCACGATGCCTACCTTCCCAAGGTCAAGGCGCAGATTCCGGTCAACACCGCGCCGCGCCGCATCAGCATTTTCGGCCTGGGCTATGTCGGGGCCGTGTCCGCTGCCTGCTTCGCCAAGGTCGGTCACACCGTGGTCGGGCTCGACGTCAACGACGTCAAGCGCCAGTGCTTCCGCGAAGGCAAGCCGCCGGTAGTCGAGCCGGGCCTCGGCGAGATGATGCAGGAACTGGTGCAGCTCGGCCGCCTGACCGCCATCGACGACGTGCAGCAGGCGATCCAGGACACCGACATTTCACTGATCTGCGTCGGCACCCCGAGCCGTGACAACGGCAGCATCAACATCGATATCGTGTGCGGGGTGGTCGCAGAGATCGGCCGGGCGATCCGCAACAAGCGCGGTGATCACGTGGTCGTGGTGCGCTCGACCATGATCCCCGGCACCATGCGCAACACCATCATCCCGATCCTCGAGAAGGAATCGGGGCGCCGCTGCGGCGAGGGGCTTTCGGTCGCCTACAATCCGGAGTTCCTACGCGAGAGCACCGCGGTGTCGGACTTCTTCTCACCGCCGAAGACCGTGATCGGTTCGGATGAGCCTGCCGCCGCCGAGCAGGTCGCCGGCCTCTATGAGGGTATCGTCGCGCCGGTGTTCACGGTGGCGTTCGAGACCAGCGAGATGATCAAGTATGCCGACAACACCTGGCATGCGCTCAAGGTCTGCTTCGGTAACGAGATCGGCAACATCTGCCAGGCGCTGAACATCGACAGTCATGAGCTGATGGATGTATTCTGCGCCGACACCAAGCTCAACATCTCGCCGACCTATCTCAAGCCGGGCTTTGCGTTTGGCGGCTCGTGCCTGCCGAAGGATTCGCGCGCGCTGACCTATCTCGCCCGCCAGCTCGACGTCGAGGCGCCGATCCTGTCCAACATCCTGCCGAGCAACCGGATCCAGATCGAGCGTGCCATCAACAAGGTGATCTCGTTCGGCCATCGCAACGTCGCCGTGCTGGGATTCAGCTTCAAGCCGGGAACCGACGACCTGCGCGAGAGCCCCCAGGTGGAGCTGATCGAACGCCTGATCGGCAAGGGCTACAACCTCAAGCTCTATGACGCCAGCGTCAACCTGTCGGCGCTGACCGGCGTCAACCGCCGTCACATCGAGCAGGCGATCCCGCATATCGGTTCGATCATGATGCCGTCGTTGCGCGAGACGCTGGAGGGCGCCGAAGTCATCATCATCGGCAATGCTTCGCCTGAGTTCCGCAACATCGAAGCGCTGGTCCGCGAGGATCAGGTCATTCTCGACCTCGCCCGCCTCTGGGACAACCCGAAGCTGGGAGCGCGTTATGTCGGCATCAACTGGTGACGTTCGGCTGCAGAAGAACGGCCGTCCGCTCCGCGTCCTGATCATCGTCGAGAACCTCTCGGTTCCGTTCGATCGCCGGGTGTGGTCGGAGGCCAAGACGCTGGCTCGCGCCGGTTGCGTGGTGTCGGTGATCTGCCCGAAAGGCTTCGGCGCCGAGCAGGCCTACGAATTCATCGACGGCGTTCACATCTACCGCCACAGCATGCCGTTCGAGGCCAAGCGGGCTTCGGGCTACCCGCTGGAGTATGGCTGGGCGCTGCTGTGCGAGTTCCTGCTGACTTGGCGGGTGCTGTTTACCCAGGGCTTCGACGTGATCCACGCCTGCAATCCGCCGGACACCATCTTCCTGATCGGCGGCTTCTTCAAGTTGTTGTTCGGCAAGAAGTTCGTGTTCGACCATCACGACATCAATCCCGAGCTCTACATGTCGAAGTTCGGGCGCAAGGATGTATTCTACCGCCTGCTGGTGCTGCTGGAAAAGCTGACGTTCAAGACGGCGAACATTTCGCTCGCCACCAATGAATCCTACCGCCAGATCGCGCTGACGCGCGGCGGCATGTCCGCGGACGATGTGTTCGTGGTGCGCTCCGGCCCGGATCTCGCCCGTATCCAGATGCTGCCGGCGAACGACGCGCTGCGCCGCGGCCGGCGCTTCCTTGTCGGCTATGTCGGTGTGATCGGCGCGCAGGAAGGTATCGACCTGCTGCTCGCTGCCGTAAAGTCGATCGTCGAGGAGCACGGCCGCAAGGATGTTCATTTCGGTATCGTCGGTGGTGGGCCCGCACTCGACGAGATGAAGCGCCTAGCGGTCACACTCGGTGTGCAGGATTATGTGACGTTCACCGGGCGTGCGAGTGATCACGATCTGTTCGAGATGCTGAATACCGCTGATGTCTGCGTCAATCCGGACAAGGCGGACGACATGAATGACAAGTCGACCATGAACAAGATCATGGAGTACATGGCGCTCGGCAAGCCGATTGTCCAGTTCGACCTGACGGAGGGCAAGGTGTCCGCGAAGGACGCCTCGCTCTATGCGCTGCGCAACGATTCCCGCGACATGGCGGCGAAGATCCTGCAGTTGCTCGATGATCCGGAGCGCCGCGCCGTGATGGGCGCATTTGGCCGCCGCCGGGTCGAGAACGAATTGTCGTGGGCCCATGAGGCGCCGAAGCTGCTCGCCGCCTATGCCGCGCTGGCGCAGCGAAGCTGGAATGCCGGCACCGCGCGGGTTGAGCCATCCCAAGCCCGCCCGAGGTGACCCGCGGCAATGCGCAACGTGGTGCACAAGCTGGGCTGGTACGTCAATCGCCTGCGGGCGATGGACGCGCGCGAGATCCGTCACCGGCTCGGTGAGGCGGCAAAGCGGCGCGTTTCGGCGCGACGCCGCCATCGCTGGGATGATTTCGCGCCGCGATCGACGAAGCTGCCGGCTCTTGCGGTCGATCGTCGGCATCTGGCGTTGCTGAGCGCGGACGTGCGAGGGGTGTGGCGGACCATTGCGCCGAGCTCCGACGGGCCCGGCATCTATCACGCGCTCGGCCATGCCTTCACCGTGTCGAAGGGGATCGACTGGCATCGCGATCCGGCCTCCGGGCTGCGCTGGCCGGATCAGGCCTACTGCTTTGATATCGCCTACCGCCACGATCGAGCGCGCGGCGACGTCAAGCTGGTGTGGGAGCTCAACCGCCTGCAATTCGTCCCGGTGATGGCGGCTCTGGCTGTGATCGACGGTGACGAGCAGTTGGCGCAGACCGCGCTCGACCTGATCGAGAGCTGGATCGATGCCAATCCGCCGTTCAAGGGCATCAACTGGGTTTCTGGAATCGAGCTGGCGCTGCGGACGGTCTCGATCCTGCTGACGATCGGTCTGCTCGGCGAGGAACGCGTCGGCGCGCGACTGGCGCACAAGATCGGCGCGTGTCTTGCCGCGCATGCGTATTGGCTGGCGCGCTATCCCTCGCGGCACTCGTCGGCGAACAATCATCTGATCGCCGAAGCCGGCGCGTTGTTCATTCTCGGAACGCTCTGGCCGGAAGCCGGGCTTGATGCGGTCGCCGCCGAAGCCCGCGAAACCCTGATCGCCGAAGCGTTCCTGCAGATCCATGACGATGGTGTCGGCGCGGAGCAGTCGCCGACCTACACCGCCTTTACGTGCGAGTGGTACCTGCTGGCCCTGGGTGTGGCAGCGCAGGCCGGGCAGCCGTTCCCGGCAGACGTGGTGGCGCGAATCGCCTCTGCCGGCGAGTGCCTGCGATGGATGACCGATGGCGGTGGTCACCAGCCACGGATCGGCGACGATGACGAGGGCCGGGTGATGTCGTCCGGCGCGGGGCACGAGACGTTTTATGTCGCATCGGTGGTCAACGCGATGGCGGCCGTTACGGGGCGTGACGGCCTGGCGATGACGTTTGGCGGGCCTCAGTTGCGCAACGCGGTCATCGGCTGGCGCCCCGTCTCGGCGCCGGAGCCGGAGGGGCTGCGGGCTTTTGCCCGGGGCGGCTATACCGTCAGCCGCCGGACACTGGCCGGCCGCGCGGCACTGGTGGCGCTGGATCACGGGCCGCTCGGCTATCTGTCGATCGCCGCCCACGGCCATGCCGACGCGCTGTCGCTGCTGCTGCATCTCGATGGACAGCCGGTGCTGGTCGATGCCGGTACCTATCTCTATCATGCCGGCGGCGCAGTCCGGGATCGTCTGCGCGGCACGGCGGCGCACAACACCCTCTGCCTCGACGGCGCCGACCAGAGCCAGATCGCGGGCGCTTTCAACTGGCGTCATGCCGCATCGGCCGAACTGGTTGCATGTGAGGAGCAGGCGCCGGAGGATCGTGTGGTCGCCCGCCACGACGGCTATGTGCGGGACTATGGACTGATCTGTGAGCGCACGCTCATGATCGAGGCCGACAGCCTGACGATCACGGATGCCCTGCTACCCGCAGGCCGCGGCGGCTCGGCACCGGTGCGCAGCATTCGCGCCGGCTTCCTGCTGCATCCGGACCTGTCGGCGACCGTGAATGGATCCTCGGTCCTGGTCAGCCGGGCAGGGGCCGCGCTGCTGTCGTTCACCGTGCCGGACGACATGGCCTGCCGGCTGGAGGCTGCTGAGTATTCACCGGCGTTCGGCGTGATGCTGACGGCGACGCGGATCGTATTCGAGGCGACCGATACCGCCGCGCGGCGGTTCGAGGTCAGGGTTGCCGTGCTGCCGCAGGAGACCGCCGCGCGGATCGCGCCCGCAGTCGTGCGTCTGCAGCCCGATCAGGATGCCTCGGCGTCCGTGCCGGACGGTGCTCAGGACGAGCGGCAATGAAGGGCGGCGCAAACGTCTTGCTGTACTTCGGTGCCAACCTGGCGCCGCGGCTGTCGACGTTCGTGTTGCTGCTGGTGCTGACGCGGCTGCTGCCGGTCGACGAGTATGGCCTGTTCGCGCTGGTCGTTACCACCGGCGAAATCCTCGACATGGCGGTCGGCGGCTGGGTGCGTCTGTTCATTCTCAGCAGCGATAGCGGACGTGACCATCCGTCCGCGGCGCAGTTCGGGCGCACGCTGGTCCTGACCGTGGTGTCGTGCCTGGTTTCGCTGGTCGGCGCGCTGGTGCTGGCCATGGTGCAGCCGAACCTCGCCGGGCCGTTCACCCTTGCCGTCCTGGTCTATGTGGCGTCGTTCGCCATCCTGCGCCTCGGCCTGACCCTGCTGCAGACCCGCCAGAGCCACAGGCTCTATGCCGGCGTCGAGGTTGGTCGTGCCGTGTTGTCGCTGGCCTGCGCGGTCGGTGCTGAGATGACCGTCGGCTCGACGTTCCTGTCGGCCTCGCTCGGCGTGTCGCTGGCGACGCTGCTGATGGGCTTGATCGCCTGCGGGCTGGCGTTCCGTCATATGCCGTGGCCCTCGATCCCGTTCGACGGCTACAGGGCCGCACTGGCGTTCGGGCTGCCGATCGTGCTGGTCACCTTGCTCGGGCAGGTGGTCAGCTGGCTCGATCGCTTCATCCTCAATCATGCCATGGGACCTGCGAGCGTTGGCCTCTATGCGGCGGCCTTCGCGCTGGCGCGGCAGCCGGTCGAGCTCTTCAGCGGCTCGCTCAATCCCTATACGTATCCGATGCTGGTGCGCAGCTATCTCAATGATGGACGCGAAGCGGCGGGGCGGATCCAGGCCGGGACCCTTCTTGCGCTGCTGCTGCTATGCGGCGCGGTGACCATCGGGGTGGCGCTGCTGTCACAGCCGTTCGGCGCGCTGGTGCTGCCGGAAGCCTATCGGCTGGAAGCGACGCGGGTGATGCCGTGGATCGCGGTGGCGACGTTCTGCACCACCCTGAAGAACTTTTGTTTCGATAACGTCTTCTACGTGATGCGGAAGAACTGGCAGCAACTCGTGACGATGGCGCCTCCCACGATCGTGTCCGTGGTGTTCGGGCTGCTGCTCATTCCGCTCGGCGGCCCGCAGGCCGCTGCAATCGTCGCCGCCTTTTCGGCCTTCGCTGCGCTTGGCGGCAGCGCCATTCTGTCGCGCCGGCTGCTGCCGTTCGCGCTGCCGCAGCGGGCCCTGATCGGCTTGGTTGTTGCCAGTGGGCTGGGCGCGGCGGCGCTGGTCGGCGCGCGAGCCCTGCTTGTCGGCCAGCCATCGCTGGTGATCCTGCTCGGCGCCTCCGCTGCGTTCAGTGCGGTCTATGCCGGCGGGCTCTCGCTATCGGGATTTTCCCTGCGCCGGATGTTCGATCGGCCCTGGGAGGTGTGGCCGGACAAAGCCGAGGCAGGACAGCCCGTCAGCGCCTCAGCATCTTGTTGAACAGCGCGAGATAGTTGGCGACGGCAGTATCCACATCGAAAGTTTTTGCATGAGCGATGCGCGGCGACGGATCACCGGGATCGGCAAGGGCCTGATTGATTGCGGCGGCCAGGGCTGGAATGTCGCCATTGTCGACCAGGGCGCCCATTCGGCCATGCTCGAGGATCTCGTCGGGGCCGCCGCTCCGCGTCGCGACCACGGGCAGCCCGGACGCCAGCGCCTCGACGACGACATTGCCGAAGGCTTCCTTCGGCGAGGTCAGGGCAAAGCACCGGGCCGTGGTGTAGCAGGGCCAGGGATCGTCGTGATAGCCAGCCAGATGCAGCCGGTCCGCAACGCCGAGCCGGGCGGCCTCGGCCTGCAGGGCGTCGCGCTCCGGGCCTTCCCCATAGATCACGAGCCGGGCATCGGACTGAATGGATGGCAACGCCGCGATCAGCGCGGCAAAGTCTTTTTCCCGATTGAGGCGCCCGACGCTCATCACCACCGGCGGGCGCCGTGCCAGTTCGTCCCGGCTGACGGTCAGCGCGCGCTCGACCGAGACTGGATTGTAGATCCGTGTCACGCGATCGCGGGGGACGTGCCAGTCGTTGCACAGGTGATCAACAAGCCCGTCCGACACGCACACCATGGCGGCACGGCGGGACAGCCGGCGGGCCAGCGTATAGGAGGCGTGGCCGAGACGGCCGCGACCGACATCGGAGCGGCCGTGATACGACAGCACGATCGGAATGCGCGAGCCGGTCAGCAGATGCGCCGCGGCGAGCTTGACGTCGGCCGCGCCACCGATCGCCAGCACGATGTCGGGGCGCTGCCGTCGCAGAAAACGGGCCAGCGCGAGCGTCGCTACGGCATGCGAGCGGCCGAGCACGATGATTTCGATGCCGGAGGCCACCAGCGCGCGGTTCTCGCTGGCTTCGAAATCAACCAGCAGGGTCGTACGCCGGCCCGCTTTGAAAAAGCCCGTTGCCAGCAGCGCGGCAACGCGCTCGGCGCCGCCGCGATTGAGCGCGGGTACGTAGATCGCAACATGTTCGGATCGCATCATCGATGCAATGTGAACGATTAAGGTAAACGCCGGATTTAGATTATCGAGCAAGGTCGGCGCAGCAGAGAACGGGTATTCTGCGGCCGAATACGGACAGGAGACAGACGAATGACTCTTCTTGATGTCGCAAGAGGTGCCTACGTCAGGCTGCCCTTGTCAACCCGCGCCTATGTCGGGCGGGTGCTTCAACATGTGCCGACGTCAATCAAGTTTGGTGGAACCTACAAGCATTGGCGCAAGCAGATTGCGCGTGCGCGGACTGACGCCGCCTTCGTGGAAGCATATCGCAGGACGGAGTTGTCCGAGGTCGTCTCGCGCGCATTGCAGGCGTCGCCGTACTACGCACGCACGATCGGCGCGATCGTCGGCGATCGCCGGGGCGATGCGCTGATGGACGACGCGGTGTGGTCGCAGTTGCCGATTTTGTCGCGGCAGACGGTGCTGGATCATCGCCAGGAGATGTGCACGGTCCCGGCGGACACGCTGGATCGAGCCTCCACCGACGGATCATCGGGCCAGCCGCTGTCGTTCCTGCTCGATCGCAACCGCAGCCCGATCGAGTACTCATTCATCCACGATGCCTGGTCGCGGGCCGGATTTACGGCCAAGGATTGGCGCTGCGTATTTCGTGGTTTCGATCTGATCGATGGCGAGGGGCGCCATCTGGAGCGCGAGCCGGCGTTGCGGGAGTTGCGGCTGTCCGTCTTTCATCTCAACGACGAAATCATGCCGCGCTACCTCGACGCGATCCGGAACGAGGGCATCGAGTTCATCCATGGTTATCCGTCCGCCATCGGAATCTTCGCCGAATATTTGATCCGCAACGGCCTTGCGCCGTTGTCGCAGATCCGCGGCATTTTCCCGATTTCGGAAAAATTCTATCCGCACCAGCGCGAGGCCATGCAGAAGGCCTTCGATCGGGCCGAGATCGTGCCATTCTACGGGCTGAGCGAGAAGGTGGCCTTTGCCGTCGAGCGCGCCGGCGAGCCTGATACCTATGAATTCAATCCGCTTTATGGCTACACCGAACTGGTGGACGACGACGGCCGTCCGGTGACCTCGCCGGGCAGCGTCGGCCGGATCGTCTCGACCGGGCTGCTGTACAAGGGGATGCCGCTAATCCGCTACGACACACGGGACATGGCCGAGCTGGTCGAGCGGCCGGAGGCCGGCAATGGCTACAAGCTGGTGCTGCGCAATCTCGCACCGCGGCGCAGTAGCGAATTTGTGGTCGGGCGGTCGGGCACGCTGATCCCGTTCTGCGGCCTGTGTGTCCCGCTCGATTCCCGTGACCTGACACGGGAGATTCAGTTCATCCAGGACAAGCCTGGTGAGGTTGACCTGCTGATCGTGACCGAAAGAGGCGAGACCCCGGATCTGAGCGACTATCTCCATCGCATGGCTCTGCGCGCGGCAGGCGATCTCGATATCAATCTCAAGCTGGTGGATCAGTTGCCGATGTCGGGACGCGGCAAGCGCAAGTTCATCGACCAGCGGCTGAGCGTGCCGCAGGGATAGGGACGGGTCGGCGGGGCCGCTCGCCCCGGCCGGCTTCGCGGGCTATCGCGCCTGCTGCGGCGTGGACGCCAGCGTTGTTGGGCCGCCTGCGTCGACGGCGTCAGGTGCCGGCCGCTCAGTGGAGCCATCGCGTCGAAAGGCCCGGCGCAGCGACATGAACGGGCGCTCCACGCCATAGTACGACAGCGCCGCGACGAGGAAGCACAGCAACAGGCCGAGCCCATAGTGGCCCCAGAAGGATTGCATCGGCAGCAACTTGGGCGCAAGCGACAGCACGACCTCGTTCCAGAGATAGAGCGAGTAGCTGAGCCGGCCGATCCAGGTCATGAGCGGATGCTCGAGCATGTGGCGCAGCCATCCGAACCTGGCATTGAACAGGATGGCGTAGAAAACGGGGATCAGGGCGATCCCTTGCAGCGAATAGCGGATCGTTTCACGGAAAAACGCATCGCGATAGACAAAGGTCACGAGCAGGATCACGATCGCGATCGCAAATCCTGCAGTGTCGCCTATCCTGCGCAGCAGGTCGTCGAACCGCGGCAGCTCCAGCATGCAGGCCAGGACCGCGCCATATAGAATGGAGTCGATCCGGGTATCGGTCCGATAGTAGTTCTGCCACAACGTATCCGGCCAGGCGTATCCGCAGACAAGACGCCAGAGCAGGACTGCGGCCGAGACGATCAGCAGCCAGCGCAGGAAACGCAGCGGCCGTACCCAGGCCAGTGAGAAGATCAGCGGGTAGAACGCGTAATAGTGCTCCTCGACTGCAAGCGACCACAGAATGCCGAGCGGCGCGGTCAGGTCGCGGATCGCGACGTAATAATAGTTCATGAAATAGAAGACCGCCGCGGCGACCTCCCATTTGCCGACGGGCTCGCCCAGCAGAGCATAGATGCCGCAAACCACGGCGATGTTGACCGCGAGCGCCGGTCCAAGCCGCAGGAACCTGCGGACGTAGAACGCGCCGATAGCGATCCGCTGATGGCTGTTGAATTCGGCGATCAGCAGGCGCGTGATCAGCAAGCCGCTGATGAAGAAGAACAGCGTGACGCCGAAGCCGCCGGGGAAGACCACGTGCAAGCCGAAATGCGAAAACACCACGATCAGCACGGCGATCGCGCGCATGCCGTCGAGAGCCGGCACATAGGCTGAAGTGGCGCGAGTGGTCTCGGGGGCGGAAACGGCTGCAGTCATGGAAAACCGGGATTTGGAACGCGCGGCCGGTTGCCGGCCGCGGAGGCTCGGAACGAAAATCGAACCTTAGCCGCAAGGGGCTTAGCGAACCATGAAGGCGACCGGAGAGAGGCCATCGATCCCGGTCTGGAAAGCCGGCCCGGAACCCGGTGCCGGGATGACGCGGCGGGGTGTCAGCGGTGCTGGGATCCGACCCGCTCATAGGCCGCCTGCAGCGCATCGGCGAAGGCGGCAACCGTGAAGCGGTCGCGATAGATCCGGCGGGACGCTGCCTGCATCGCCTGCAGACGCGGACGATCCGCCGCGAGTGTCGAGAATGCCGCTGCAATGGCCTCCGCTTCGCGCCGGACAAGCAGGCCGTTGATGCCGTCCTCGACGATGCTGCGGACATTGCCGACATCGGTGGCGACCAGTGCGGCTCCGGCGCAGGCGCCCTCGATCAGGCTGAGCGGCAAGGCCTCGGTTCGCGACGGCAGCACCACCACATCGGCGTTGCGCATGTGGCGGTGCATGTCGTCAGCCTCGATCCAGCCGGTGAAGGTCATCTGGTCATGCAGCCCCGCCTGGTCGGCCATCGCAGAGAAGGCCGCGACTTCGCCATTGCCGGCGGCCACGCAATGCCAGTTCGTGAACGTGGCCTTGAGGCGGGTGAGGGCAGGGATCAGCACCTGCATCCCCTTGTTCTCCGTCAGCAGCCCGGAGAACAGGATGCGCAGCGGTCCGCGGTCTTTCTCGGACAGCACGTCGTCGCTGGCAAAGTCGGGAATGCCGTTCGGCACGATGGCGATGTTTTCGGCCGCGACACCGATGCGGCGAAAGCCGTCGGCATGGACCTGGCCGAGCGCGATGACGAGGTCGGCCTGGGTCGCGATCGCCTTGAACAGCCGGCCGGCCGGTGTTCGCGCCGCGACCTTGTCCTCGATGAACTGGCCATGGAAATGGACGATAACCCGTGCGCCGAACGCCTTGGCGAGCTTGAGGATCGCGAATTTGCGCGGCAGGCTGCCGCCGGTCGCGAAATTGATGTGCACGACATGCGGTCGGAAGCGACCGAGTTCGCCGGCCACACGGGCGAGGATGAAGGGAAAGGTCGCGATCCAGCCATTGCCGCCGGCGTTGCCGCGCGACTGGGCAAAGCGCAGGTCGATGCCGGCCATACCGTGGTCTTGAACGTGCCCGCGCAGGTAGAAATACAACCTGTCGATTCCCCCTCGTCCGGACGGGCCGAACGGCGTGACACAGAGAACGCGAAGCGGAGACATCGACGGACTTTCGTGGCTGACGTGAGGCGCAGGTGACGGGGAGGGGGAGAACGCGAGAGGCCGAGGCTTGGTATGCTTAGACAAGCATTAAGCCTGCCCGGTTAAAGTTTATTGCAGGTTGTTGCTATCCGCCGCTTTTCATGGCCAGCCAGGGTGGGCGACGTCACGAACGGCAGCCTTGGTCGTGAGCCAGCTTTACATGGTCTTTGTTGCTTTTGTCCTGCCGCGGATCGGTCATGTTCGGAGAGCTGGTCTTTGGCGGACCGGCGCCGTTGTGATGGCCGCGGTGCTGGCCGCAGCCCTCGATTCCCCGGGCAGGGCCGATGCCATTGCGCCATTCAGCCATGGCGTCGGCGTGCATCGGCTGCTCAACTGGGCTTCGATCTCCCCGGCCGATCCGACACTTTACATCTGGCCGCCCTTCGCGTCGGCCGAGCATGCCGTGGCCGATAGCCTGATCGCGCGGCTGCGCCCGGGCGGCTTCGACTTCGTGCGGCTCACCGTCGATCCCGGCCCCTTTCTGCAGATGACGGGAAAACGGCGGCAGGAGCTTGACGTCATCCTGAGCGAGACGATCCGTCGTTTCCGCGGCCAGGGATTAGGCGTGCTGGTGAACTTTCACGGCAACTCGCAGGTCGCCGCAGTCCGGCCGGAAATGGTGTTCGACGCCAGCGCGACGCCGCTGTTTGCCGCCTATGTCGCGATGGTCGAACACACCGCGCGCCTGCTCGCCGAACTCAAGGATCCCGGCATCGCGCTCGAACCGGTCAACGAGCCGCCGGCCGGCTATGACAATGAGACAACCGTGCGCTGGCAGTCGATGATGGAGACACTCTATCACGCCGCGCGCGGACAGGCGCCGGAGTTGCTGATCGTGGTGACTGGCGCGCAGGGCGGCAGCCGCCGCGGTCTGATGCGGCTCGATCCCGCGCCATTCCGTGATGATGGCAGGGTGCTCTACTCGTTCCACTATTATGAACCGCACATCCTGACCCATCAGGGCGTCGAATCGCATGCGCCGGAGGATTCCGATATCTGGCGCTACCTGCAGGCGTTGCCCTATCCTGCGAGCAGTGGCGATCGGGGCCGCGTGCTGGCCACCGTGCAACATCGGATCGCTGCCGACCCGGAATTGTCGGACAGCGCGCGGGAGCGGCTGTCGCAGGTCGCCGAGCGTACCATCGGGGCTTATTTCCAGGAGGGATGGAGCAGCGCCGCCGTCGATGCGGCGTTTGGCGAGGTGACGGCCTGGGCCTCGCGCCACGGCATCGACCCCAGCCGCATTCTGCTCGGTGAGTTTGGCGCGACCCGCATCGCGCCGCCGAATCCGCCGCATGACGCGGTGCGCGCCGCCTGGCTGCATGATGTGCGTTGCGCCGCCGAGCAGCGACGGTTTCGTTGGGCGGTATGGGAGTTGAACGGTCCTGGCGGCATGGCGGTCGTCGATCCCGCGGCGCCGGAGCGGCTCGACGGAACGACCCTCATGGCGCTCGGGCTCACCGCAGGACAGGAGTGCCGTTCATGATTGGCTTTGTCGAGCCGGTATCGGTGCATCTCCGGCTGAATGGAGCGAGGCTGTGGCGCTGGCAGCGTGAGCTGGTCGCGCGGCTGACGGCTCATCCGGATGTCGACCTTTCGGTGTCGTTTGCAGACGGGCCGCCGCCGCCGCACGCATTTGCGCTGCTGACGGCGCTGGAGCGCTTCGCCTTCCGCCTGCACGGACCGCACGCCTGCGATCGCCTCGACCGGGCCGCGTTCGCCGGTTCGTGGACCGGCAATGGACGGACACCGCAGCTGACGCTCGATCTGAGTGGTTCGCCGCTCGGTGACGATGCGCCCGGCGCTGTCCGATTGCTGTATGACGGCGTAGCGGATGATGACGCGTTGCTGGTGGCGCTGCTCGATGGCCGGAGCTGCGAGATCGCCGCAGTCGATGGCCGAACCGGTCGTTCGCTCGGCAGCGCGCGCCCGGCGATCGAGGATCCCGCGGTGATCACCCGGGCACTCGACTGTGCCTTTACCGCGCTGCTGCGCCTGTGCGTCCGCGTTCTCACCGGGCCTGATGCTGGCGAGCAGGCGGTGATCGCGGCGGCGCCGGCGTCACCAACGGCCGGGATCGGGACGGTGACGATGTTCGGGCTGCGGACGCTGGCCGGCAAGCTCGATCTCCGGCTGAAACGGCTGTGCGGGCAGGCGCCGCGCTGGTTCGTGGCCTGGCGACATCTCGACGCCGAGACCGGTGGTGTCACCCTGCCTGGTGTGGAAGCCTACCAGCGCCTGCCCGACGACGGCCTGCGCTATTACGCCGATCCGTTCCTGTTCTCCAGCAGCGAGGGCACATTCCTGTTTGTCGAGGAATATGTCGAAGCGATGCAGAAGGGCATCATTTCGGCGGCGTCGTTCGATCCGGCGACCGGCTTCACCACGCCGCGGCCGGTGCTCGAGACGGCCGTGCACCTGTCCTATCCGCTGGTCTTTGCCCATGGCGGCGAGGTCTGGATGATTCCGGAAACCCTGCAGGCGCAGTCGATCGAGCTCTACCGTGCCGAGCGCCTGCCCGACGTCTGGGTCCATGAAGCGACGCTGCTGAACGGCGTCGACGGCTCGGATGCGACGATCCTGCACGACGGCGGCCTGTGGTGGATGTTCGTTGCGACACGTGACTGGCGCGGATCGAACTGGGATACACTGAGCGTGTTCCATGCCGAGCAGTTGCTGGGGCCCTGGCAGCCCCATGTCGCCAATCCCGTCGTGATCGACAGCCGCAGCGCCCGTCCCGCCGGGCATGTCTTCCGGCACGGCGGCGCGCTGTGGCGGCCGGCGCAGGACTGTTCCGATGGCTATGGCGCGGGGCTCGCCATCTGCCGGATCGAGCAGCTCGACCGCGATGCGGTGCGCCAGACCGTCCACAGCATCACGCGCTTGCGGACGGAAGGGGTCTCGCGGGGGCCGCACACGTTGAACCGGCTGGGGGGGGTCGAGATGATCGACCTCTTCGGAGTGCGGCCCTGACGGGTGTGTCAGCCCACCGCGGCTACGCGGCGCGGCACTTGAGCGAAATGTTAACCATATTCGCGCCAGACTGGCGAAGCTTGCCCGTGCCGTCGGCCCGGGCCGCTGGACGTGCGTATCGCCAGGGTCATTCCAAGGTCGTTCCATGAGTTCGCGCCGATCAAACCAGCCGTCGCGCTCGATGGGGCGGTATCACCGAAACATCCGGCGGGACAGGGCACCGGCTGCCGTCATCCGTCATGGGCGGACGGGGATCTGCCGATGGTGACGCTCGTCGACATGCCGCAGGCGCCGGCCGCGGTCATCGACCTGCGGGGCCTTGCGCGCGTGCTTGGCCGGCGCAAGGCCTGGATCGCCGGTGCGACCGGCCTGTGCATTCTGATCGCGCTGATGGTGGCGTTGTCGATGACACCGCGCTACGTGTCGCAGATCAAGTTGCTGATTGATCCACGCGGGCTGCAGATCCTGCCCAACGATCTCAATGGCGGCGCGGCCTCGACGGATGCCACATTCGCGGTGCTGGAAAGCCAGGTCCAGGTCATCACCTCGACCGAAGTGCTGCAGAAAGTCATCGCCAAGCTCAAGCTGCAGGACGATCCCGAATTCGCCGCTGCCGGCACGCCGCAGGCGGCCGACGGGGCGGAGGCGCCGCCGACCATGGATGGCCGCACCTGGGCTGCGCTACGCACGCTGCGCAAGCGGCTCGATGTGCGCCGGCCCGACCGTACCTTCATCCTCGACCTGTCAGTATGGACGTCGTCCGCCGAGAAGTCGCGCCAGATCGTCGATGCGGTGGCGCAGGCCTATCTCGACGTGCAGGCGCAGATGCAGGCGGAGACCGCGACCCGCACGGCGGCCGCGCTCGAGGCTCGTCTCGGCGCGCTGCGCCAGAATGTTGCCGCCGCGGAGCAGCAGGCCGAGAGCTATCGCACCGCCAACAATCTCATCGGCGCCGAAGGCCGGTTGCTCAGCGACCAGGAGCTGGCGGATCTCACCAACCAGCTCTCCGCCCAGCGTATCCGCACCGCCGAGCTGCAGGCCCGGCTCGACGTGCTGCGCAAGCGCACCGAGGGCGCGCCGCTCGATACGTTCGCGGAAGCGCTGCAGTCCTCGACCATTGCCGATCTGCGCGCACGCTACGCGGAGGCCAAGAAGGCGGAAGCCGACAGCACGGTTGCACTCGGTCCGCGGCATCCGGCGGTGATCGCGGCGCAGGCCCAGGTCAAGCAGATCCGCGAGCTGATTGACGTCGAGCTTGGCCGCGTGCAGCGCAGCCTGGAGACCGAGTACCAGCGCGCCAAGGCGGTCGAGACCGAGCTCACGAGGCAGATCGCCGTGGCGCGGCGGGTGTCGGCGTCCGACCGGCCGCCGGTGCTCAAGCTCAAGGAGCTTGAGAACGAGGTCGCCGCACGGCGCGCGGTCTACGAGACGGTGCAGCGCCGCGCCAAGGAAATCCGCGAGGAGGGCATGCTCGACCGCACCAATGCCCGCATCATCTCGCCGGCGACGCTGCCGCTGCCGGAATACGTGGTGTCGCGGGTGCTTCTGCTGGCGGGCGGGGGCGCGTTCGGCCTGCTGCTGGGCGTCTTCCTCGCCGCGTTCCGCAACCAGTTCGACAGCAGCGCGTGGGATGCCGATCAGCTGTTCGAACGCACCGGACTGTTCAATCTCGGCAGCGCGACGCGCAAGGACGTCGCGGCCGTGAGCCTCGCCGCCGATCCGGAGGCGCTCAAGCGCCTCGAGGGGCTGCGCCCGTTGCCGGAGATGCTGACCATGGCGCTCGGCAAGTCGCCCGGTGCGGTGCTGGTGGTCGGCGCCGGCAACGCGGCATCGAGTGCGGCAATCACCGTGGTGCTGGCGAAGCTTGCGGGCGAGGCGGGCCTGCGGGCGCTTGCGGTCGACGGCACCTCGCGCGCCAAGACGATCACCAGGCAGTTCGGTCTCGGCGACAAGGCGGGCTTTGCCGAAGCGCGGCTCGGGCTGCTGCCGCTGAGCCTGTTCGAGGTGACGACCCCCACCGGCCTCAAGGTGCTTCCCGCGGGCGGTGCGGCCAAGGGCCGGCAGGTGGGCGATGCGCTGCCCAAGGTGCAGGATGGGTTTGCGCCCTACGACATGACCGTGATCGATGGCGGATCGCTCGACGATCGCGATTATGTCACCTCGCTCGGCCTGGCCGGGATCGTCATCATCGTCGTGGACGCGGGCAAGAGCCGCTGCGACCTGATCGTGCGCAGCCTGCCGACGCTCAATCCGCATCACGCGCGGCTTGTCGCCACCGTTTTCCAGACCTGAGGCCGGGCTTTGACCGGCCAGTCTTCAGCCGGCCTCCAGCAGAAAATCCAGGAAGGTGCGGACTTTCGCCGGAACGTGCCGATTGCTTTGGTAGACTGCGGAGACTGGCAACGGGGGAGGACGGACGTCGGTCAGCACTTCGACCAGGCGGCCGCTGATGAGATCGTCATGCACCGTGAAATCAAGCAGCCGCGCGAAGCCGGCATCGTTCAGCGCGGCCGTCAGCACGCCGAGTGGATGGTCGAAGGTCAGGCCCGGCTGCAGCGCGACGGTGCGAACGCCGCCATCGCCAGTGGCGAATGTCCACGGCATCAAGCGCCCCGTGTCGGGCATCCGCAGGCCGAGGCAGGTGTGCTGGCGCAGGTCCTCGGGGCGGTGCGGGATGCCATGCTGCCGCAGGTAGGTCGGTGAGGCGACCACGCAGGCGCGGGCATCGTGCAACTTGCGGACCACGAGTCCAGAGCCGCCGACCGGCCCGAGCCGGATCGACATATCGACCTCCTCCGCCACGAAGTCGATCACGGCATTGCTGAGCGAGACCTCGACTTTCACTTGGCCGAGGTAGCGTTCGACATAACGCGGCAGCAGCGGCAGCACGCGCTTGACACCGTAGGTGTAAGGCAGGCTGAGGCGCAGCACGCCGCGCGGCATGCTGCGGTGGCGCATCAGCGTCTTCTCGACATCCTGAATGGTCTCGAGCGCGCTGCGACAGGTAGCGTAGTAGGTCTGGCCTTCGTCGGTGAGGCGCACCGCGCGCGTGCTGCGCTGAAACAGCTTGAGGCCGAGCCGGTTCTCCAGGCGCTGCACCGCCTTGCTGATGGCGGAGGGCGTGGTCCCGAGCTCCGTGGCGGCCGCGGTGAAGCTGCGGGCGCGGGCCGCGGCACAGAACAATTCCACCGTGTTCAGCCGGCTGACGCCGCTCGCAGTCATGCCGTCGATCTCCCCTGATTTGTGCCGCAATGGCACAAATGAAGTGCCGTGTCGCGTCTTCTGTCAAGGGCGGTCCGTTTCTAGAGTGCAGCGCACACTGCGACGGCAGGTTGCGTCGCGACGTCATCCACATCGCGCCGGATCGAGGTTAGACTGGCGGCCGAACGATCGCCGTGGCACCCCTGCGGGGCGCAACGACAACAAAAGCAGCGCGGTCGAGGGATAGTGGAGCGGACGATGCCGGCGCGTCGCCGGCGGAATCGGAGGAGGCGACAGGTGTCGAAGACGATCAGGGTGATGCTTTCGGCGTTCGTGCTGGCTGGCCTGGTGCCGGCGGCGCAGGCGCAGGTGTCCGACGACGTGGTCAAGATCGGCGTGCTCACGGATATGTCCGGGCCGGCGTCGACGGCCACCGGGCCGGGGTCGCTGGCCGCCGCGCAGATGGCGGTGGACGACTTCGGCGGCCAGGTGCTCGGCAAGCCGATCAAGGTGATTTCGGGCGACCACCAGCTCAAGCCGGATATCGGCGCCAGCCTCGCCCGCCGCTGGTATGATGTCGAGCAGGTCGACCTGATCGTCGACGTGCCGGTGTCGGCGGTTGGTCTCGCGGTGCAGGGGGTGGCCAACGATCGTAAGAGGCTGTTCATCACCCAGTCGACCGGTGCGGCTGACTTTCATGGCAAATTCTGCAATCCCTATGCAATGCAGTGGGTGTTCGACACCCGGGCGTTGGCGGTGGGCACTGCCCAGGAGGTGGTGAAGCGCGGCGGCGACAGCTGGTTCTTCATCACCGACGACTACGCCTTCGGCCATTCGCTCGAACGCGACGCATCCTCCGTGATCAACAAGATGGGCGGCAAGATTCTGGGCTCGGTGCATCCGCCGTTCGCGACACCGGACCTGTCCTCCTTCATCCTGCAGGCGCAGGCCTCCAAAGCGAAGATCATCGGCATCGCCGGCGGCCCGCCGAACAACACCACCGCGATCAAGACCGGTGGCGAGTTCGGCGTCTTCAAGGGCGGCCAGCAGATGGCGGCGCTGCTCGCGTTGATCACCGACATCGACTCGATCGGACTGCAGTCGGCGGAGGGGCTGCTGCTGACCACCTCATTCTACTGGGACCTCGACGACAAGACGCGGGAGTGGTCGAAGCGTTTCTTCGCCAAGATCAATCGCATGCCGACCATGTGGCAGGCCGGCGTCTATTCGGCGGTGACGTCGTATCTCAACGCCATCAAGGAGGCGGGCACCGACGAGCCGCTGAAAGTGGCTGCCAAGATGCGCGAGAAGCCGATCTCGGACGTCTTCACCCGCAGCGGCAAGCTGCGCGAGGACGGCCTGATGGTCCACGACCTGATGCTGGTGCAGGTCAAATCGCCGGCGGAATCGAAATATCCGTGGGACTACTACAAGATCCTCGCGACTATCCCGGGCGACGAGGCGTTCGGTCCGCCGGATCCGGCCTGTCCGCTGGTGAAGAAGTAAGAAGGTTTTGCGTGTCTCACCCTCGCCATGGCCGCCACGCGGCACTGGTGGGGGTGAGCGCTCCGCCACGATGGTGTGACCATGCCGCACATTGCCGGCCTGTTTGATTTGATCTAGCCTCGCAACGCTGATCGCCCATCGCGACCGGTTGTGCGTGGTGCAGCCTATTCCACGGAAATTTGCAAAACTGCTTCGCGCCAATCCGTCAGGCGCGGGTCTTGCGCCATTCCTTCAATCCAAAGAAGCTTTTCCAAAGCCGGACATCGATCCGGTGCGATGACTGACCGCGACCGCTCGGCAAGGCCGGCGGTGCGGATCTGGGACAGGAAACGCCGTGGACACGTCCGCAGCCGCACCAGGGGCTGCAGGTCGCGACGCCGCATGGGGGAGGAGCTGCAGTGCTGAACGCCTTTTTCAATCTCAAGGAGCAGGGCACCTCGGTCCGCACCGAGGTCATCGCCGGGATCACCACGTTCCTGACGATGTCCTACATCATTTTCGTTAACCCGGCGATCCTGTCGACCACGGGCATGGATCGCAGCGCCGTGTTCGTCGCCACCTGTCTTGCGGCCGCGCTGGGCTCGCTGATCATGGGGCTATATGCGCGCTGGCCGATCGGCATGGCGCCGGGCATGGGGTTGAACGCGTTCTTCGCCTTTACCGTCGTCGGCGCCATGGGGTTCTCCTGGCAGCAGGCGCTCGGTGCGGTGTTCATCTCCGGCGCGATTTTCGTGGTGCTGACCGTCAGCGGCGTGCGCAGCTGGCTGATCTCCGGCATCCCCCATTCGATGCGCAGCGCCATCGGCGCCGGCGTCGGCCTGTTCCTGGCGATCATCGCGTTGAAGAGCTCGGGCATCGTGGTGGCGAGCCCAGCTACTTATGTGACGCTCGGCGACGTCACCCAGGTCGGACCACTGCTGTCGATCCTCGGATTCTTCATCATCGCCGGGCTCGACGGCCTCAAGGTGCGCGGCGCCATCCTGATCGGCATCCTGGTGATCACCGTGCTGTCGATGGCGCTCGGGGTCAGCAAGTTCAACGGCGTGATTTCGTTGCCGCCGAGCATCCTGCCGACCTTCCTGCAACTCGACATTCTCGGCGCGCTGCACAACGGGCTGCTGCATGTCATCCTGGTGTTCGTGCTGGTCGAGGTGTTCGACGCCACCGGCACCCTGATCGGCGTCGCCAAGCGCGCCGGGCTGATCGAGGAGGGCAAGCCGAGCCGGCTCGGCCGCGCGTTGCTTGCGGACTCCACGGCCATCGTCGCCGGCTCGCTGCTCGGCACCAGCAGCACCACGGCCTATGTGGAAAGCGCCTCTGGCGTACAGGCGGGCGGCCGCACCGGGCTCACCGCGCTGGTGATCGGCGTGCTGTTCGTCGCGGCGCTGCTGTTCTCGCCGCTCGCCGGATCGGTACCGGTCTATGCCACCGCGCCGGCGCTGCTCTATGTCGCCGGACTGATGTTGCGTGAACTCGTCGAGGTCAACTGGAACGACGTCACCGAGGCCGCACCCGCCGCATTGACCGCGCTGATGATGCCGTTCACCTATTCGATCGCCAACGGTCTTGCCTTCGGCTTCATCAGCTACGCCGTGCTGAAGACGGTCACCGGCCGCTTCCGCGAGGTTCATGCGGCGACGTGGCTGGTCGCAGCGTTGTTCGTCATCCGCTTCGCGCTCGTCGCCGGCTGAACGACGGCCCTCTCCAACAATCGACCCGGGCCTTGGCGGGCCCGGGTCGATTTGTTGTCCGTCCTTCTTTCGATTGACGGCCCGTCCCGGGGCGAGCGGCGCCGCTGAACGAGTGCGGCGCCGCCTGAGTGTCGGCCTTATGCTCAGAACTTGATCGACACGCCGGAATACAGCGACTTCTCCGTGCAGCTCTTGTTGTTGACGCCATTGGCGAAGAAGCAGACGCCGTTGGCGGGATTGCCGTCATCCAGGCCGAACTTGTTCTCCCAGTAACGGTAAGCGACCCAGACGTCGACGAAGTGGGTGTATTTCGGCCCCCAGAACGCCTTGCTGG
>JBFLYG010000023.1:0-167088 GCA_040756765.1 Pseudomonadota bacterium
TTCCGAACTCGGCCGTCAAATTCCTCAGCGCCAATGGTACTATGGCTCAAGCCCTGGGAGAGTAGGTCGCCGCCAGGCCTGCCAAGGACAGACACTTCCTCTTTACGTGCTCACACAAAAACGCCGCTTCCTTCGGGAGGCGGCGTTTTTGCGTTTGGCGCCGCGCTTTGGCGATGCGTCGATCGCGCGCCGTCATCGAACGACAGCCCGTGCGCCGCGAACGTGATCGTTGCCGTCGTAGCTGGCGCTGAAGCCTTGCAGCGCCCGGCTCGCGACCGCCGGCGGCAGCGCGAAAGCAAAGCTGCCGTCCGCCGCGGTGGTGGCGCTGCCCAGAGGCGCCTCGGTCGTCACCAGCCGAATCATGCGGCGCTGGACCTCGTGACCTGCGGTGTCGACGAAGATGATTCCTGCGCTTGCAGCCCGCTCGGCCAAGGTGCGGACAGCAAGCCGTGCCTCGAAGTCGAAGGTCGCGCCCGCGGTGACGGGAAAGCGGCTGGAGTTGGTGGCGAGGCCCTGCGCTGCGGCGACGTCGATGCGCGCCGGCGGAAACAGCCGCTGAGGTCCGCCGCCTTCGCGATAGCCGGGCTCACCGATGCTGGCAGCGACCGCTCCGGTGCACGCGGTGCAGTTCAGCTCGCGGTTGGCGCGCAACGCCAGCACGCCGGCGCTGGCATTGGCCGGCACCTTGCCGGTGATGCTTTGGCGGACCATGGCGGCGGTGTCGACATCGCCGATTGAACCCAGCGCGATGGTGGCGTGGGCGACCGGAATTCCCTGCTCATCCACGAGGCGCCCGCTGAGGCGCACGCCGTCGCGCCGGAGGCTGAGACGGGTGCGCGGCTTCAGGTAGTGAAGGGCGACGCTGGTCAGCGTGCCGCTTGCTGATTCTGGCAGCAGGCGGCTCGGAAACGGCTCCCAGGTCTGAAACAGCGCGTCATCCGGCCGCAAGCCGAGCTCGGTTTCGACCTGGTCGGCATGCCGGATCGCCGCCTGCGTCCATTGCGTGTCACCACTCGCGGCGGGGCCGGCGTTGTAGATCACGCCGAAGCGGACTTGCCGGCTCTTCAGGAAGCCCGCGAGAGACACCAGGTGCTGCGTCGCCTGCGGTGACCAGCTCTCGTCGGCGTGAAGAAAGGCGAGGCGATCGCCGGTCGCCTTGGCATAGGCATCCACCCAGCCCTTGGTGGCGTCGAGGAAATCGCCGGCGTCATAGACCACCTCGACGTCGCCGATCCGGATGCCGGGAAAGATCCGCTTGGCGACCGCGACATTGGGCGCCACATCCTGTGCGAGCTGCGTTGCCGACAGCTTGCAGGCATCGGGGCCAGCATACTGGTGGCCGTAGTAGAACGGCTCATCCATCGCAATGTAGGCGAGGTCGCCGCCGAGCCGCTTGATCCGTGACAGCACGCGCTCGACGAGACCGGGCTCGCCATAGGCTTCGGTCTTCTCGTGGCAATGCTCGGACACGCTCAGCATGCCGATTTCCAGGGCGAGCGCGATGTGCCGCCGCTGCAGCTCGGCAAAGACCTGCTTCAAGTCCTCCTCGCGTCCCTGCGAGGCAAAGCCCGGCCCGATCTTGAACACCCGGGTCTGCTTCGCAACATTCGGCCAGGCTGCGTCAGGCCGGAACAGATCCATATAGTCGGCGCCGGCATCCCATTTGTGGGCGGCGCGGACCACCGGATCGACGGCGGCGAGCCAGACGTCTGCGGCGTGCGCCGGCGGCGACAAGCCAAGGGTCATTGCGCCGAGCGTGGCCAGCGCGAGACCGCGGCCCATCTCGCGCCAAGCTCTTCCTCGCATGCGCTTCCTCCGTCCCGCAAACAATCGTGATTGGTGTCGGCACAGCCCTGCTGCCAGGCAGGGCTGCCGGACAGACTACATCGCGAAGTTGATGAATTGGAGACTGCGTCACATCTGATGCCGGTCGCGCCTCGTCATCGCTCCACCGCACATGCTCGCATCCCGGCGCACCGTTTCAAGGCGCGATGTCGTAGACCCCGAGCGCCGCGCCGCCGGCGTGCACCACCATGCGCTCGCGCCATGGCAGGGACGGCGCGAGCTGCGCGAGCGCCGCGTATTCGTCCGGCGTCACCACGGCGAGCGCCGGCCCGCGCAGCTTGGCGAGCTCCGCCATCGGCACCTCGCGGATCGGCCCCCTGACATAGGCCAGCATGTTGTGCTCGGCCGAGGTCGGCAGCACGTAGATCGGCCCGGCGACGTCGCGCCGCACCGCCTGCACGGCCTTGCCGGCGACGCTGGCGTCCTGGAACAGCCGCGGCGCCAGCGGCATCACGATCCAGCCGAGCACCACCACATAGGTCGCGATCAGGCCGGCGATCACCAGCGTCGAGACGATCACGCGCGAATGCGGGCCGCGCCAGCGCGCGAACATCACGCCGCACATCACCGCGAGCGCGGGATTGGCCGGCATGGCGTAGCGCGTCGCGACGCCGCCGGGCCACAGCAGCAGCACCAGCGAGCACGCCAGCGCATAGATCAGCGCCGCGCGCATCAGCTCGGCATCGGGTCCCTTGGCGCCGCGCGCGAGGATCACGATCGCGGGACCGAGCAGCAGTGTGCCGGGCAGCCACTCGGCGATCAGGCTGATGACGAAGTCGAGATGGTCGCGCAGCAGCGACACGTGGCCGAGGTCGAGCAGCCGCGAATGCACCGCCCAGCCATGGATGTCGGACGGCACGGCCACCGCGACATACCAGGCCCCCACCATGAGGCCGGCGATGACGTTGGCCAGTGCAAAGCCCGGCAGCTGTGCGAACTCGCGCCGCACCAGCAGCGCGAGGCCGACGCCGAGGGTGACATAGGCCACCGGCTGCGGCCCCTTGGTGAGGCCGGCCACCCCCATCAGCACGCCGATCACGAGCCAGCGCAACAGCGTCAGCCGGCCGGCGGCGGTGCTCTTCCACCACAACCAGAACGCGCTGAACAGCAGCACCGAGGTGGTGACGTCGGGCTCCGCCGTGATCACCTTCTGCGCCACCATCGGGCTTGCGAACCAGCTGAGTGCGCCGAACAGGCCCGCCGCCTTGCCGCCGAGCGGCTTCACCAGATCATAGACGAGGAGGCCGCCGAGAATCAGGAACGCGACATGCGGCAGGCGGGCGAGCGGAACCGTGATCTCGCCGGCCACCGCGCCGAGGGCGGCGATGATCCAGGACAGCAGCACCGGCCGCTCGGCGAAGCGCGCGCCATAGCGGAACGGGGTCAGCCAGTGGCCGTCCTCCAGTGCGCCGCGCGCCAGCGCGATCACGGTGCCTTCCTCGTGATGGGCGGCGCGCAGCAGCAGCGCCGGCACGACCATCAGGACGGCAAGGGCGAGGATCCAGAGGAACGGGTGGCGGGCCTGGTCGAGCCGGTTGAAGCGTGCGAGCAGCCACTGGCCCGGAATGAAGAAGATATGCAGGAACATGAACGGGGCAGTGCAGGCGGGGGACGGCCAAGCGAGGTAGGAGCCTTTTCTTTGGCGCTGAAGGCGGCCAAGTCAAGGCGGGTCGGAGCGGGAAGTAAGCCACTCACAAGGTTCGGAACAGCGTCCGCCGTTCCCGCCCTGTTCTGGCCTTAACCAGCCGGAGCGCAAAAATCCATCGATCCTATCGACTGTTGCGCTGGAACAGGTAGCATGACGGCCATCAGATCGGGGGGAACCAATCCTGTTCCGGTCCATTGGTTGCGTGTTGCGTTTGGAGTTTTCAGATGGCGCCGCGTCCGAACTGGAAGGGCTTTCTGCGTCTGTCGCTGGTGACGTGCCCGGTGGCGCTGTATCCGGCCACCTCCGAGTCCGAGAAGATCAGCTTCAACCAGATCAACAAGACCACCGGCCACCGCATCAAGTACATGAAGGTGGACGCCGAGACCGGCGACGAGGTCGAGGCCGGCGATATCGTCAAGGGCTACAAGGTCGATACCGACACCTACATCCAGGTGACGCCGGAGGAGATCGAGGCCATCCTGCCCGAGAGCAGCCGCACCATCGAGATCGACGCGTTCGTGCCGAAGGCGGAGATCGACGATCTCTATCTCGTGCGGCCGTATTACCTGGTGCCGGACGGCAAGGTCGGCCACGACGCTTTTGCGGTGATCCGCGAGACCATCAAGGCGATGGACAAGGTGGCGCTGGCGCGCGTGGTGCTGACCAACCGCGAGCATGTGATCGCGCTGCAGGCGCGCGGCAAGGGCCTGATGGGTCTGCTGCTGCGCTACCCGTATGAGGTGCGCGACGAGCACGAGTATTTCGACGGCATCCAGGATGTCAAAGTCACCAAGGACATGCTGGATCTCGCCAAGCACATCGTCGAGACCAAGTCCGGTCATTTCGAGCCGGACAAGTTCGAGGACGAGTACGAGACCGCGATGATCGACCTGATCAATCGCAAGAAGGCGGGCCAGCCGATCGCCAGGGGCAAGGCGCACACTGAGGGCAACGTCATCGACCTGATGGAAGCTCTGCGCCGCAGCCTCGGCCATGACGTCAAGGCGCCGCCGGCGGCGGCGAAGGCCGTGAAGCCGGCGAAAGGCAAGAAGCCGCGCAAGCGCATCGAGGGCCAGAAGGAGATGCTGTTCCCGATCGCGGGCAAGGGCGCCGGCAAGACCGCCGCCGCCAAGGAGGCGCCGCGCGAGGTGGCCAAGAAGCCCGCGCCGCGATCGACCGGCCGCCAGCGCAAGGCGGGTTGACGGAGCCGCGCCATGGGCATCGACCGGCACGAGTGGGAGCATCGCAACTACAAGTCCGGCCGGGCGGTGAAGGCGGCGCCGGCGCTGCAGCCGGCGCTCGAGGGCGACCCGCTGGCGCATGACGGTTCGCTGGGCGAGGCCGAGGCCGCTCCCGCGGCCGCCGTGAAAGGCAAGGCCGCGACGACCGCGAAGACGCCCGCACCGAAGGCGACCAAAGGCAAGGCGCCGGCGAACAAGGCGCCGGCGAAGAAGGCCGCGCGGGCGGGATGACCATGCGCAAGCTGATCGCCTTCGATGACGAGACCTTCAGCCAGCTGAAACAGCTGGGGCACGATCGCATGGCGACGCTGCAGGAGCTCGCCGACGAGGCGTTTGCCGATCTCATGAAAAAGCACGGTGTGCCGATCGATCTGCGCGACGCGCTGCGCAAGAGCGCGCGCGGCGCACCGGCCGGCACGCCTGTCGCTGCGCGATCGCGCGCGCAACCGGTGTCCGCAGTCCGAAGGTCCGTGTCCCGCCCGCGAGGCAAGGCGTCCGGCCGCTAGCCGCCGCCGTCCGCGCAAGGGCCGCAGCTTTCGGATGCGTGTCGAAAGCAAAATCAACCCGGCATCCCGCCGCTGACATGCGGCGGGAATAGACCGGGGAGGCGGTCATTTGGACAGGACGGTGTCATGCGCTACCAGAAGCCAGAGGATGTCGCGCGCCAGATTGCCGAGCGGCGATTTCAGCGAAGCACGTGGAACGACGGCATGAAGCGCGACAGCTTCCTGCTGCCGCGCGTCGAGGCCCGCGCCAAGGCCAAGGAATATCTCGCGCGCTATCCCAAGGCGGCCTACATGAGCGAGGTCGAGAACTGGCGCGAGCTGCCCGGCGACATGATCGAGTTCACCATGCGCCGGCTGCCGTCGGCGGATTGAGGCGTAGCCACATGCAACCGGTGCCGCGACCCTCATGGTGAGGAGCGCGGCAACGCCGCGCATCTCGAACCATGAGGCCGTGACGCTGTGGCCTCATCCTTCGAGACGCGGCGGAGCCGGTCATCGGGCCGCGCTTTGCGCTTGGCCGTTCCTCGGTGTCTGACTGAAAATGCAACCGCCAACCTTAATATTGGTCGTCGCCGGGCAGCGCGATCCGTCTTTAACGGATCGCTAGGACCAAGGTCTCCCGGCGACCCCGACAAGGAAGGCACTGCGTCCCTAAGCGGGGTGGCCGGGACGAGCCAGGCCACGACAAAGAAAGGCGGACAGCCGGCCACCGTTGTTTCCTACCCGCCAACCCGGATCACCACCTTGCCGACATGGTTCGCCGCGCGCAGGTGGGCGTAGGCATCATTGACCGCGTCGAACGCGAACACCTTGTCGATGACCGGCTTGATCCGCCGCTCCGCCATGAACGCCAGCATGGCCTCGAAATGCGCCCGCGAGCCGACGGTGATGCCGAGGATGTCGGCGTTCATGCTCTGCAACCTGGCAAGGTTCGGCTGTGGTCCGAAGCCGGTCAGCACGCCGATCTGGGCGATCTTGCCGCCGGCGCCGACGACGTTGAGCGAGCGCTGATAGGTCTGCGGGCCGCCGAGCTCGAGCACATGGCTGACGCCCTGGCCGCCGGTGAGGTCGAGCACCGCGGCGTCCCAGTCCGGCGTGGTGCGGTAGTTGACGAGGTCGGCGGCGCCGAGCGCCCTGGCGCGCGCCAGCTTGTCGTCGGATGACGACAGCACGATCACCCGCGCGCCGAGCGCGGCCGCGAACTGCAGGCCGAACAGCGCGACGCCGCCGGTGCCCTGCACCAGCACCGTGTCGCCGGCGGCGAGGCCGCCGCGGGCGATCAGCGCTTGCCAGGCGGTCACGGCGGCACAGGGCAGGGTGGCGGCCTCGACGACATCGAGCGTGTCGGGCACGCGCACCCATGTGTGCTCCGGCAGCACCACATGCTCGGCGAGCACGCCGTCGGTGAGGCTGCCGCCGAGGGCCGCAGTCATGTAGCGCGCCTGGAACGGGCCGTCGGTCCAGTCGCGGAAGAACGAGGCGGCGACACGGTCGCCGACCGCGAGACGGCGGACGTTCGCGCCCACGGCGTCGACGACCCCGGCGGCATCCGACAGCGGAATACGGCCGTCGCCCGTTCCGTGCGCGACGCCGCCGAGCACCAGCAGGTCGCGATAGTTGAGGCTCGCGGCCGCGATGCGGACGCGTACCTCGCCGGGGTCGGGTTCGGGCAACGGCGCTTCGGTCAGGGCGGGGCGGGGGCCGTCGGCATGGCGGGTCAGGCGATAGAGCTTCATGGCAGGCATCCTCATGGGGGTTGGCCGTCAAGGGAGCGTGATGCTAGACTCTGACAGTACTGTCAGGGTCAAGCGGCCGGGCGACGGCAGGGAGTGGCGGATGAAGATCGGCGAACTGTCACGGCGCACCGGCGTCAGCGTGCGCATGCTGCGCTACTACGAGGCGGAGGGGCTGCTGGCGCCGGCCCGCACCGGCTCCGGCTATCGCGACTACGCCGCCGCCGCCGAGATCACGGTGCGGCGCATCCGGCTGCTCGGCGAGGCCGGGCTGAAGCTCGACGCCATCCGCCAGCTGCTGCCGTGCCTGCTCAGCGACAAGCCGGAGTTCACCCCCTGCGCCGCGCTGCGCGCCGGGCTCGTCCGCGAGGTGCGGGAGCTCGACGAGCGGATCGGCGCGCTGACCCACAGCCGCCGCATGCTGGCGGGCTTCCTGAAAAACCTGCCGGAGGACGCAGATGCGCGCAGCGATGGCGAGACACGCCGCCGTGCCGTCGATCGGCCTGCTGCTCGACGAGACGTGAACAAGGCGGCGTCGGCGCGGGAGTAGCATATGACGCGCGGCGATCACGCGCGCACGCCAGGAAGGAATGACGATGACACACACGATGACCGGACGAGGACTGAAGTCCGCTGCGCTGTGCGCCGGCGTCGTGCTGGCGATCGTCACACTGCCGGTGGTCGGCAGCACGGAGCCGGCGAGGGGACATCATCATCGCCATGCGGCGCCGCAGTCGGTGACACCGCAGGCGATGCCTGATCCACGCATTCCGCGGCCGGTGCCCGACATGAGCGGCGGCAATGCCGCGGCCGGCGGCAACAACGCCAACTCGATGAGCGGCTCCAACAGCGCCGGCGAGAATGCCAACGGGCGCAGCAGCGGTGGCGGTTACGGCGGCTGACGATCGCGTGCGGCGGTATGCATGCTGTCAGGACTGCAGTCCTGACAGCAGTCCCGCGCTGTCATCGCAAGGCCACACGACGCGATCACGCCAGCACATGGCGCTGAGTGTGCCCATGCATTTCCTCGCTGTGTGATCGTACTGTGATGCAATTTCGTACGCTTTCGATCGCGTCGCCGCGCTCTGCGTAACCAGCCGTTTAGGCTGTGCCGCTACGCTGCAGGGCAGTCATTCTGGTTTGGGGACCAGCATGGTGAAGATCGAGGAATGCTATTTCGGTGTGCGCAGTCTCGTGCCGGAGAAGCCGAAGCGATCCGAGGCGGCCGAGAGTGTCGGGCGATGGGGCAACTCAGGCTACCGGATCGGACGCCTTGTTGCCTCGCTCTGCCTGATCATCGCTTCATTGCACACGCTGCTGTCCGCCGAGCAGATCGCCCATCGCCTGTTGAGCCTGATCTTCATCGGTGCGCTGCCAGCGCTCGTCGCCTATCTTCTCGGCTATCTGTCCTATCGTGTGCTCCGCGCCGTCAGCGCGATCTATGATCCCGCGGCGCGCGTGCTCGGCCGCATCCGCGCAGTGATCGCGCGCGTCACAGCGATGGTGCGCGATGGCTACCTGCGGCCCGGGCTTGCGGTTGCGCGGCAGCACTTCGCGCCGTTCGTCATGAAGGTGTCACGCCGCGGGGCCGCGCTGCTGCGCGACGGCCGCGCCGCGCTGGTGCGGGCCCGTGCCGTGCCGCTGCGCCCCTTGATCATGCACGGCTGGCGCACCGTGTTTCGTGTCGTGACGTTGCCGGTCCGCCGTCTCGCCGGCCTGTTGCTCCGCCTGCAATCTCCCGCCGCGCCGGTGCGGCGGCCGGCGTGAGGCGTTGCATCAAGCGCGCGCGACGAGTGTCCCGCTACTGCCGCAGCGTGTTGGTCAATTCGCCGATGCCGTCGATCGCCACCGTAACGGTGCTGACCTCTGCCTTCATGGCGCCGACGCCGAGCGAGGTGCCGCAGCAGATGATGTCGCCGGGCAGCAGCGTCATGTCGCGGGAGATGTGGCTGACGAGCTCGGCGGTGCTGAAGATCATGTCGGCGATCGGATAGTTCTGCCGCTCCGTGCCGTCGAGCACGGTGCGCACGACGAGCGTTGTCGGGTCGAGGTTGGTCGCGATGACCGGGCCGAACGGGCAGAAGCCGTCGAACCCCTTGGCGCGGGCCCACTGCGCGAAGGTCGTGTCACGCGTGATGATGTCGGCGGCGGTGATGTCGTTGACGCAGGTGTAGCCGAAGATGTGGGCGCCGGCGTCTTCCGCGCTGACGTTGCTGCAGGTCCGCCCGATCACGATGGCGAGCTCGCCCTCGTAGACAATCTTGCCGTCATAGGACGGCGGGCGGCCGACCTCAGCGCCGGGATCGGTCACCGAGGACGGCGCCTTCAGGAGATACAGCGGCTCCCTGGGCTCGGCGACGCCGAGTTTCGCGGCGAGCGCATGAAAGTTGTTCCACAGCGCGATCACTTTGGAGGGGATCGTCGGCGCCAGCAGGGTCACGTCGGCGCGCGGCAGCCTCGCGCCGTTCGCCTGGGGGCTGCCAAACATGTCGCCGTGATGCACGGTGATGTGGCCATCGGCGAGCGTGCCGAAGCCGATGGTGTCGCCGTGGCGGAAGCGGACCCAGTGGGGCATGGGGAGGTGTCCTCTGTCAGGTGTCTCGTTTGAGGTGATGATCGACGGCGCCCACAGCTCCTCTACCGTCACCCTTGAGGTGGTCCCGCGGAGCGGGACCCTCGGCGACGGCCCCGGCAGCGCAGCGGCCGTCCATCCTTCGAGGCTCGCTAACGCTCGCACCTCAGGATGACGGGGAGGCGTAACGCGAGATGCGGCGACAGGAAGGCCGCACCCGCCTCAGTACAATCCCGCCACCCTGGCGCGCTGTGCCGTCAGCGCCAGCACGGTGTCGATCGCCGGCGTCGGGATCTGCGTCAGGCGGCCCATTTCCTGGACGACCGTGACGAGGGGATCGATCTCCATCGGACGGCCGCGCTCGAGGTCCTGCAGCATCGAGGTCTTGTGGGCGCCGACCTTGCGCGCGCCCTCGATGCGACGCTCGACGTCGACGCGGAATTTGACGCCGAAGCGCTCGGCGATCGCCTGCGCCTCCAGCATCATCGCTTTCGCCACCGCACGGGTGCCGGGATCGGAGGCGATGACGTCGAGGGTGGCATGGGTCAGCGCGCTGATCGGGTTGAAACAGACATTGCCCCACAGCTTGAGCCAGATCTCGTCGCGGATGCGGTCGAGCACCGGGGCCTGCAGGCCGGCCCTGGCGAACATCTCCGACAGTTTCGTCACGTCGGCGGTGATCTCGCCGGAGGGCTCGCCGATCGGGAAGCGGTCGCCATAGACATGGCGGATCACGCCGGGCGCCTCGAGCTCGGTCGCGGGATAGACGATGCAGCCGATGGCGCGCTGCGGGCCCAGCTCCTTCCATTGCCGACCGCCGGGATCGATGCTCTCCAGCGTCGCGTTCTGGAATTCGTGGCCGTGCTTGTAGAAGTACCAGTAGGGGATGCCGTTCACCGCGGTGACGATGCGGGTGTGGTCGCCGATCAACGGCTTCATCGCCTCGAGCGCGCCGGTGATCGAATGCGCCTTGAGGCAGATGACGACATAGTCCTGCACGCCGAGCTCGGTGGCATTGTCGGTGCAGCGCGGCCGCACCACGTGCGTCTCGTCGCCGGCGAGCAGCGTCAGGCCGTGTTCGCGCATGGCGGCGAGGTGGGCGCCGCGCGCCACCAGGCTGACGTCGGCGCCGGCTTGCGAAAGCTTGACGCCGAGATAGCCGCCGATCGCGCCCGCGCCGTAGATGCAGATCTTCATGAGATGTCCTGTCGCCTTGAGATGCCGTGGTCGATGACATGGGGCATGCGGCGGCGGGCCAGGGCCTGCCGCCGGCCGCCGTTAGAGGCGCGGCGCGGGGGCCGCAGCCGCCGGCGCGAGCGCAGCCGTGGGCACGAACGCGTGCTCCGCCAATTCGAGGTCGCGGATGCTGATAACGCCGATCAGGCTGTGCTCGTCGATCACCGGCAGGTGGCGGATGTGATGGTCGCGCATCAGGCCGCGCGCGTGCTCCACCGTGTCGGTCGAGCTGCAGGACACCAACTGCTGCACCGAGATCAGCGCCGCGACCTTCATGGCAAGGCCGGCCGGGCCGTGCTCGGCGACGGCGCGGGCGACGTCGCGCTCGGAAAACATGCCGACCGCGACATTGCCCTCGGTGCGGCAGACGTCTTTCACCACCAGCGCGCCGACATTGTTGGCCCGCAGCAGCTCGGCGGCGGTCGCCACCGTCTCGTTCATGCGCACGGTCGCAATGCGGGTGCCTTTGCGGTTGCGCAGGATGTCACCGACTTTCATTTCAACCTCCCTCGTGTGGGCTGGCCATGGAGCCGGCCGGTTCAGGTCCGACGGGGAGGAGTATTGGTATACATTATGCCAGATGTCAACGCGCTTCGGCCGCTGGCGGTTTGTCATTTTGTCAAAGGGAAGGACAGGAAAGCTGACGCTTTCGCCGCGCCGCAGCCGCCAAAACGACAATGCCCGGCGCGAGGCCGGGCATGTCGTGGTCTTTTCGGATGTCTTGTCGGGGCGCCGCCGTTCGCGGCGCAGCCCTCACGCCGCGCGCAGGGTGGCGAGGAAGCGTTCGACCTCGCTGCGCAGCTGCGCCGACTGGTGCGACAGCTCGGTGGCGGAGGACAGCACCTGCGCGGCGGTCGCGCCGGTGTCGCGCGCAGCGGCTGTGACGTCGCCGATGCTGGTGGTGACGCGGCTGGTGCCGTCGGCGGCCTGCTGCACGTTGCGCACGATCTCGCTGGTGGCGGCGCCCTGTTCCTCCACCGCCGCGGCGATGGTGGTGGAGATCTCCTGCATCGACTTGACGACGCCGTTGATGCCGGCGATCGCCGACACCGCTTCGGCGGTCGAGCTCTGGATGCCGCCGATCTGCGAGGCGATCTCGGCGGTCGCCTTGGTGGTCTGCTCGGCCAGCGACTTCACCTCCTGGGCGACGACCGCAAAGCCGCGGCCGACGTCGCCGGCGCGCGCCGCCTCGATGGTGGCGTTGAGCGCCAGGAGGTTGGTCTGCGAGGCGATGTTGGTGATGAGGTCGACGATGGTGCCGATCTCCTTGGTGCTCTCCGACAGGCGGTTGATGCGCTCGCCGGTCTGGTCGGCATTGACCGCGGCCTCGCTGGCGATGCGGGCGGAATCGTTGACTTGGCGGCTGATCTCGGAGATCGAGCCGGTCAGCTCCTCGGTCGCCGCCGCCACCGTCTTGACGTTCGAGGTCGCCTTCTCGGAGGCGTCCGCCACGGTGCGCGACTGGGTGGCGGTCTTGTCCGCCACGGCGGTCATCGACTGCGCCGAGGCCTGCAGCTGGGTGGCCGCGGAGGCGACGCCCTGGACCACGCCGCCGATCGCCTTCTGGAAGTCGGTGGCGAGGCGCTCGAAGGTCGCGCGGCGATCGCGCTGGCCGGCTGCGGTGTAGACCGAGAGGGCGATGTCCATGTCGAGGATCGCGACCTTGATCACCGCCTGCTGCAGCTCGGCCTTCTTCTTCCAGCCGTTGCGGTCGAAGCGGCCGACCGGAAACCGCTCGGCGATCGCGCCGACGAGGGCGCTGATCAGGACGTTGTAGCCGCCGATGTACCACGGCGGCTCGAGCCCGAGCTTGTTGTGGACCTCGCCGATGCGGCTGACCGAGGCCTCATAGGCATCGCCATACTGGCCGTCCATGATCACGCCCCAGTGCTTCAGCTGCATCGCCTTGGCATGCATCATGTGCTCGCGGCTCCTGAACATGGCCGCAGTCTCGCCGAAGGTACCGATATGGTCGTAGAACCGATCGAGGATCGCTGGCATCTCGGCCAGGATGAACGGCTTCGCCTCGCGCAGCCGCGCCAGCATGGCCTGATCGATCATGTTGAAAGAAAGTCGCCGAGACAGCGTGCCCCCGCCGGTCATCATCAGTATCCCCAGTTGGTGAGTTCCACCTGATGTTACCTTAAGTGATGTTTTGCCTAACGGCCGGTTAACATAGATCAAGTCTGCGCGTTTCGGCCGCGCCCCGGGCGTTACGCCGCTCTGCCTGGCACCAGCTTGAGCTTGAGCCCGAGGGCCCTGGTCGCCTTGTTGAGGGTTTCGATGGTCGGATTGCCGCCAGGTCGAAACGCCTTGTAGATTGCTTCCCGGCTCAGGCCGGTCTCGCGGGCGAATTGGCTGACGCCGCGTGCGCGGGCGATGTCGCCGATCGCGGCTGCGATGAATGAAGGATCATCTTCATCCAGTGCCGCCTCGAGATAGGCGATCTGCTGTTCGAGCGTCCTCAGGTGATCCTGGACGTCGAATGGGGTCGTCTTGAGTGGCAAATCAAACCTCCTTCACCATTTTCTGGGCGGTTCTGATGTCCTTGCGCGGGCTTTGCTTGTCGCCACCGCACAGCAGGATGACGATCGTGTTGCCGCGGCGCGTGAAGTAGATTCGATAGCCGGGGCCGTAGTCGATCCGCATTTCGCTGACACCTTCGCCGACCGACTTCACGTCGCCCGGGTTGCCCAGCTCGAAACGGCGGATGCGTGCGATGATCCGGGCGACCGCCTTGGTATCGGCCAGCGCATGGAGCCACGAGCTGAATGCGTCGGTCTGAACGACCTGGACCATGTGTACCAAGTTACACAGTCAGGGGGGGCTTGTCAATTATAGTACACAGCTGGATTTAGGCGCGATAAAAATCGCGGTCAGAGCCGGTGGAGAACGGCCGTCAGCGCATCCGCAAAGCGGCCGATCTCGTCGGGATGGGTGTAGGCGTGCGGCGAGGCACGCAGCACCGCGGTGCGGCCGCGGGCGTCGAGCTCATGGGGGGCATAGACCCGCTCGATGGCGGCAACGGCGATGCCGGTCTCCGCCAGCGCCGCGACAACCGCGGCCGGCGGCCGGCCGCAGTCGAAGGTGAGGAAGGCGGCCGCGGCGTCCGCCGGTTCATGAATCGTAACGCCGTCGCAGCCGGCCAGCGCCGCGCGCACCTCCTGCAGCCGCAGGTCGATGATCCCTGCGATCGTGTCGGGGCCGACCGTCAGCAGTGCGTCGAGGGCGACGCCGAGGCCGATCCGTCCGGCGACGCCATAGTCGTAGATCTCGAACCGGCGCGCGTCAGGACGGAGCACGGCATCGCCGCCGGCCTCCCAGGTGACGCCGCCGAGGTCGGGCGCGGGCGGGGCGAGGCGCGCCAGCGCGGCGTCGGACAGTGCCGCCAGCGCCTGGCCGCGCGGCCCGCGCAGCCATTTGCGCGCCGGCGCCATCAGCATGTCGGCGCCCATCTCGGTGAGCGATACGGGAAAGCGCCCGGCGGCCTGCGCCGCATCCACCATGTAGAGACAGCTGTCCGGCCGCGGCAGCGCGCCGATGGCGGCCGCCGGCTGGCGCAGACCGCTGGCGCTCGACACCGCGGCGACCGCGATCAGCCAGACGTCGTCGTCGAGCCGCGCCTTCAGCTGTGCGACGTCGATGAGGCCGGCCGTGTCGGTCGGGATGATCTCGACGCGGAGGTCATGGGCCTGCACGAGGGGGGATAGCGCCAGCAGGTTGCCGCCCCATTCGCCGCGCGACATCAGGAGGCGGGCGCCGCGCGGCGGCCGCCGCGCCTGGAGAAACGTCGCCCACATCTGCGCGCAGCCATGGCCGAACGCGACCTGGTCGGCACGGCAGCCGAGCACGCGCGCGGCCCGCGCACGGGTCGAGGCCAGTGCTTCTGCGGCGCCGGCGAGGGCCGCCTGCAGGCCGAGGCGCTCCTCGCGGTCGAGATGCGCCGTCATGGCGACGATGACGTCGGCGGAGGGCAGGGCGGAGCTCGCCGCATTCAGATGCACGCTGGCGGCGACGCCGGGCGTGCGGGAGCGGATGTCGGCGGCGATCAGGGCTGGCGCAACATGGGTCATCGCGACATGCTCTCATCCGCATGATGCCCTGACAAGGGACTGCCACACAGGTCGATCGGATTGTGACCGTTTCAATATGCGTGCATGTGCAGGCAAGTTCATGCCAGCAGGTTCTTGGCGTCTCCCTGCAATGCTTTGTCGTCGTGTCGTCACGATCGCGCGCCGCTAGTGTTGCGGCATCGACACGCCGTAACGTGATTCCGATTGCGCTCGCCGGTTGCGCGCATTCGTCACGTCAATGAAATCTTAACTCCCTAGCGTCCCGCCCCGGCCGGACAGTGTCTGGACGTTTCAGGGGGCTGAAAGTGAAATTTGCAAAGTCGAACCATTTGAAGGCGCCGCTGCTGGCGTCGACGGCGCTCGTCTTCGTCGCGTCGATCGTGAGCGCGCAGGCGCAGACCGCCAACACCACCGGCGCCAACATCAATGTGCTCAATCTGCTGTCGCGGTTCCTGGGGCTTAACGCGACCGCGATCGGGCAGGCGACATTGCAGGCCAACCTGCAGCAGACGATTGCGCTCAACAACAGCGCGACGCTGACGCAGCAGCAGCTCGCGATCAGCGACAAGAACCTGCCGTCCTTCGTGTCGAACACGATCACTGGTCTAGCGGGCACTTACGGCGTCGCGGTGAATCTCGCCGGTGGTTTGCCGGCGCAGGCGCCGATCGGTGGCATCACGCCACAGCAGCCGGTGGGCGGATTGGGCACCCAGCTCGGCGCGTTCTTTGTCACCGGGGTTGCCGGCGGCACCGGCGGGCCGCTCGCCAGCACGGTGACGCTGCTCACCAAGGCCTACAGCTTCACCAGCTCGGACCTCGGTGTGTCGAAGAATTATTTCGCCAACGGCACCATCAACGGCACCGTGACGGCAGTCGCGCCGTCGGGCCTGGCGCTGCCGACGTTCAACGGCCTGCCGAACAAGACCGACAGCGTCTATGATCTCGGCTACGGTGTCACCAACACTCAGCCCGGCCAGAACATCTACGGCGACTCGCGGCCCGCGCAGGTCACCAACCAGATCAAGCTGTTCGATCCCACCGCGCTCAACGGCATCAACACCAATCCGTCGTTCCCGAGCGGCCACACCAACTATGCCTACACGGATTCGATCCTGATCGGCATGATGGTGCCCGAACTCTACCAGAGCATGCTGATGCGCGCGTCCGAATACGCCAACAGCCGCATCGTGCTCGGCGTGCACTATCCGCTCGACATCATCGCCAGCCGCGCTTTCGCCAGCTACGACCTCGCACAGGCGCTGACCAATCCCAGCTACATCAACAATGCGGCGATGACCGGCTCGGCGCTCAACCTGCCGGCGCTGCTGACCCAGGCGACGGCCGAGCTGCGCGGCTATCTCGCCGCGCAGTGCGGCGACACGGTCGCCAATTGTGCTGCGGGCAGCGCCAACACCACCGGCAATCCCTATGTGGTGTCCGCGGCCAACCAGGCGCTGTACCAGCAGCGGCTGACCTACGGCCTGCCGACGCTGTCGTTCGCGCAGGCGCCGCGCGAGGCGGCGCCGGCCGGCGGTCCCGACGCCTCGATCCTGCTGGCGCCGCTCTACGGCGGCAGCACCGCGGCCGCCAAACAGATCGCGCCGACCGGCGGCCTCTACGGCTCGCTGCAGAGCAGCACCATCAACCAGATCGTCGTCAACACCGAGACCACCGCGCTGGCGGCGTTCTATGGCACGCCGCTGAGCTACTGGTCGCGCCTCGATCTCTATTCGGCGGCCGGCTATTTCCAGAACCTCACCGGCACTTTGACGCTGGCGACGGGCGACGTGGTGACCACCAGCGTCACCGTCGGCAATGGTGGTACGCTCGCCGGCACCGGCACTGTGGCGTCGACGCTGGTCGGCAATGGCGGCACCCTGGCGCCGGGCGGTGCGGCCGGCACGTCGCTGACCATCAACGGCAACCTCGCGTTCCAGTCTGGCGCGACCTATCTGGTGCAGATGAGCACGTCGGCGGCGTCCTTTGCGAGTGTCAGCGGCACCGCGGCGCTCGCGGGCAACGCCCAGATCAGCGCCGCATCCGGCAGCGTCAAGTTCGGGCAGTCGACCATCCTGACCTCGGCTGGCCTCAACGGCAGCCAGTTCGCCGGCCTGGTGCTGCCGTCCGGCATCACCGGTGCGCTGAGCTACACGCCGAACGCGGTGACGGTGAACCTGACGTCGTCGCTGGCGGCGATCAGCGGCGCCAACGACAATCAGCGGGCGCTCGGCGGCGCGCTCGATACCGCGTTCAACGCCTCCGGTGGCGCGGGCAACGGTCTCGGCGCGATCTTTGCCGGCAACACCGCACAGAATCTGACCCAGGCCGCCGGCGAGACCGCGACCGGCGTGCAGCAGTCCTCGTTCGGCGCCATGACGCAGTTCACCACCGCGCTGCTCGATCCGTCGGCCGGCGGCCGCAGCGACACGTTCGGCGGCGGGCCGCTGGCCTATGCCGACGATGGCGATCTCGTCAGCGCCTACGCCGCGACCGGCCGCAAGCGCAGCGGCGCCGAGCGCGACGCCTATGGCCTTGTCACCAAGGCGCCGCGCGGGCCGGTGTTCGATCCGTCCTGGGCGGTCTGGGCGATGGGCTTCGGCGGCTCGCAGACCACCGATGGCAATGCGGCGCAGGGCTCCAGCAGCACGACCAGCACGCTGTACGGCGCGGCGGTGGGCGCCGACTACCGCATCACGCCGGACACGGTGGCGGGGTTCGCGCTCGCCGGCGGCGGCACCGCGTTCCGCGTCGACGGCGGGCTCGGCAGCGGACGGTCCGACCTGTTCCAGGCCGGTGCCTTCGTGCGGCATACGGCGGGCGCGGCGTATCTCGCCGGCGCGCTGGCGTATGGCTGGCAGGACGTCACCACCGACCGCACCGTCACGATCGCGGGTCTCGACAAGCTCCATGCGTCGTTCAACGCCAACACCTACTCGGGCCGGCTCGAAGGCGGCTACCGCTTCGTGACGCCGTGGATGGGCATCACGCCCTATGCGGCCGGGCAGGTGACGCTGCTCGACCTGCCGGCCTACGCGGAAACGGCGGTCGCGGGCGCCAACACCTTTGCGCTGGCCTATGCCGGCAAGAGCGTGACCGACACCCGTAGCGAGCTCGGCTTGCGCACCGACCGGTCGTTCGCCATGACCTCGGGGCTGCTGATCCTGCGCGGCCGGCTGGCCTGGGCGCACGACTTCGATCCGTCGCGGGTCGCGGCGGCGACCTTCCAGGCGCTGCCGGGCGCGTCGTTCGTCGTCAACGGCGCGCGGCAGGCGAGCGACTCTGCGTTGACCACGGCGAGCGCCGAGGTGAAGTGGACGAACGGCTGGTCGATGGCCGCGACCTTCGAGGGCGAGTTCTCGAACGTCACCTCGTCCTACGGCGGCAAGGGCGTGCTGCGCTACGCCTGGTAACGATCGACGGCTGCCGACCTGATCACCAAACGGCCCCGGCGGATCACCGCCGGGGCCGTTGTCATGGGAACGTTGTCATCGGAATGAGGTGCGGCTCAGGCCGCGCGCACCGTCGCGAGGAACTTGTCCACCTCGGTGCGCAACTGGGCAGACTGTTGCGACAGTGCGGTCGCTGACGACAGCACCTGGCTTGCGGTCGAACCGGTCTCGCTCGCCGCGCGGGTGACGTTGCCGATATTGGATGACACCCGGCCGGTGCCGTCGGCGGCTTCCTGCACGTTGCGGGCGATCTCGTTGGTCGCCGCCCCCTGCTGCTCGACGGCGGAGGCGATGGTGGTGGAGATCTCGCGCATCGACTTGACGACGTTGTTGATGCCCGCGATCGCCGTGACGGCTTCCGCGGTGGAGGCCTGGATGTCGCCGATCTGCGCCGCGATCTGGGCGGTGGCCTTGGCGGTCTGTTCGGCGAGCGACTTCACCTCCTGGGCGACCACCGCGAAGCCGCGGCCGGCGTCGCCGGCGCGCGCCGCCTCGATGGTGGCGTTGAGCGCCAGCAGGTTGGTCTGCGAGGCGATGTTGGTGATGAGGTCGACGATGGTGCCGATCTCCTTGGTGCTCTCCGACAGGCGGTGCATCCGCTCGGCGGTGTGATCGGCATCGCGGGCGGCTTCGCTGGCGATGCGGGCGGAGTCGTTGACGCGGCGACCGATCTCGGAGATCGAGCTCGTCAGCTCCTCGGTCGCTGCCGCCACCGATTTGACGTTGCTGGTGGCGCGCTCCGAGGCATCCGCCACCGCGTTCGATTGCGTGGCCGTCTCCTCGGCGGTCGCCGTCATGGTCTGTGCCGAATTCTGCAGCTGTTCGGCGGCCGCAGAGACGCCCTGCACCACGCCGCCGACCGCCTGCTCGAACTCGTTGGCGAGGCGCTCCAGCGTCGCCCGGCGGTCGCGCCGGCCGGCGTCGATATAGACCGCCAGCGCCAGATCCATGTCCAGCATGGCCGCCTTGACCACGGCCTTCTGCACCGCGATCTTGCGCTTGGCGATGTTGCGGTCGAATTTGCCGGCGGCCGGCAGGCGCTCGGCAATCGCCTCGAGCAGGCCGTTGACGAGGGCGTTGTAGCCGCCGATGTACCAGCGCGGCTCGAGGCCGAGCTTGTTGTGGACCTCACCGATCTTGGTGACCGAGGTTTCATAGGCCTCGCCGAACTGGCCATCCATGATCACGCCCCAGTGCCGCAGTTGCATCTGCTTGGCGTGCATCATGTGCTCGCGGCTGCGGAAGAAAGCCGAGGTCTCCTCGTACCGCGCCACGTGCTCGTAGAATTGATCGAGGACGGCCGGCAGCTCCGCCAGCACGAACGGCTTGGCTTCGCGCAGCAGCGACATGGTGGTCGGATCGATCATGTTGAAGGAAAGACGACGAGAGATACTTCCGCTGGTCATGCCAGAGCCCCTCCGAGTGATTCCCTGGTCGGGAATCTAGGCGAGGGAGCAGAATCACGTAAACGCGAAAAAGCGCGTTCCGGCTGCTCTACGGGCTTGTACCTACGGATGTGCCGGACTGCATGGCATCGCCGCGATGATGTCTCAGACATCATCGCGGCGTGTTGCCATGGTGCGGTCGTGCCTAGCCGGCGGCCTGGTACTGCGGCGCGGAGGCGAGGAAGCGGGCGTAGGCGTCCGCATCCGGTGGCGTGAACTTTTCGGCGAGCGGGTTGCGGCGGCGCACGGTGGCGCCGATGTCGGCGATGAGCTCGTCGAAATGCTTGTAGTGGTAGGGCGCGACGCACAGCCCGCCATAGACGCCGGCGGCAGGACGCTCGACGCGCTTGAAGTGCAGCATCATCTCGATGTTGTCGCGCATCTGCGCCGCCGTCGGCTGCTGCGCGAGCTGGCCGTCGGCATAGCGCACCAGCCAGTTCGCCGCGAGGTCGGCGCACAGCACCGTGCAGAAGCTGGAGTTGAAGCCGACGAAGCCCATGTCCGGCAGGTCCGGATTGGCGATCAGGCGATACAGCCGGTACTGGCCATCGGGATCGACGAGTTTTGCCCGGTACGCTTCCGGCAGGAACGGCACGCCGAGCTTGTAGCCGATCGCCAGCACCACGGTGTCGGCCGCAATGCGCTGGCCGCCGGTGGTGACGACGGCGTTGCCCTCATAGTGATCGAAGCTGCCGCGCACCGCCTTGATGCGGCCGTCCGCCACCATCGGGAAGAACCCTGGTGTCGCGATCGGCACCGAGCAGTTGACGCCGTCCTCGATGCGCTCCTTCGGCACCATGTCGCACTTGCCGAGCTTGAGCTGCAGCTTCAACAGGCTCTCGAGCCCGCGCCAGTTCGCCCACACCAGGGGTTTGGCCAGCGCATGCGCAAGGCGTGACAGTTTCCCGATGCCCCAGCTGCGGAACATCTCCTCCTGGGCGCGGATGTAGAGGATGCGCTTGAAGTTGATGAGGCCGCCGATGAAGTAGGGGATGCGCCACACCGGCTCGCGGTAGACCAGCGTCACCTCCCTGGCGCCGGAGTTGACGGCGTTGACGACGATGTCGGTGGCCGATTTCGAGCCGCCGAGCACCACGATCCGTCGTCCCTTGGCAAGGCTCGCGTCGTTGTATTTCGAGGAGTGCAGGATCTGGCCGCCCTGCGCCTTGAAGTCGTCCTCGCCGGGCAGCGTCAGGGTCTGCGGCTCGTTGAACTGTCCGGTGCAGATCGCGACGAAGTCGAAATCCTCGCGGCTGTCGCGGCCGTCGGGATTGCGCAGCGCCAGCGTCCAGCCGGGCTTGCCGTCGGCGCGGCGTTCCATGCCTGTGACGGTGGTGCCGAAGCGCATCATGCGTTCGAGGTCGTAGGCGCGGGCATAGTCCCTGAGATAGGCATGCACCTGCGGACCCTTGGGCCACTCCGGATAGGACGCCGGCATCGCCTTGTCGGTGTAGCGGTAGAGATCCTTCGGGCTCTGGGTCTGCACCTCGGGATAGGAGCGCGCCGGCTCCCACACGCCGCCGAGATCGCCGCTGCGCTCGATGATGGTGACGCGATGGCCGCGCGCGGTGAAGGCCTTTGCGGTGGCGAGCCCCGATACGCCGGCGCCGATGACGCCTACATGCTTCTGCTTGACCATGACTCCTCCTTACGGAATCGATGAGTGTTGATAAAACGCACTTCACCTGCCTGACGGGCCACCGCGAGCGCGGATGAGGAGAGGGCATGCGCCTCCTGCCGCGCGCCTTGTCGAGAAGGAGCGCGTGCGTTCATCCGCGAACGTCGGGGAGGCGGCCGCTGGCCGCCTTACTCGTTGGCTTCGGGCGGCAGGAAGTCGACCTCGTGCTCGGCGGAGACGCGCACCACCTCGGCCGGGTCGGTCAGGTTGTCGAGCTTCTCGAACAGGGCTTCCAGCTTCTGCATCGGCGACACCCAGAACAGCGCGCGCGCCGGCTTGTCGGACTTGTTGAAGTAGCCGTGGGGAATGCCGCGCGGCATGCGCACGAGGTCGCCGGCCTTGGCCTTGACCCAGACGCCATCGAGCTTGAGGTCGAGCTCGCCTTCCTGCACCAGGATGAATTCGTCCTGGGTCGGATGGATGTGCACCGGCACGAACTGGCCGGGGTCACTGTTGGTCTCGAAGGCGAAACTGGAGTCGGTCACGGCCTTGGGAAAATAGACCTGACCGAGAATGTTCCAGGTCTTGCCGTTGTAGCCGGTGCCGTTCGCGGTGATGCCCTTTTCGAGTGCTGGCATGGGTCGTCCTCCCTGATGTGATCTCCCGTGTCGCAGCTTCGGGCCATCGCCGCGGGGGTGTCTAGCCGTTAAACGAATCCCCGGCCGTCCCGTCGCGTTGTTGCGTTGCGAGAATGACGGCGCGCGGTCGCGCGGCGCCCGGTTGCGGTCGCCGCAGCACAAAATGCGGCACGGCGCTGCGCAGGGCGCGAGCAGGTTGACTGCCTTTTGCGCTGCAAAAGCGCTTCCCCGCGGCCGTGGCCGGTATATTATAGGTTTCAAATAACAACGCGGGCCGAGCGAGAGCCGGGCGATGGGGATGGATATCACGAGGGTCGAGGCGGACGTGCGGCCGCGCCGCGCGATGCGGCTTGCGCACTTCAGCCGTGTCGCGACCGGTCGCCTCGACGACGCGGCGGAGGAGGTCGGCCGCATCTTCTGTCCGCATGAGCTCGCGCCGCTGCGTGGCGCCGCCGGCGATTTCTATGCCCGCCACAACTGCGCGCCCTATGACGGCATCTCCGTCAACTACGTCGCCTATGGCGGCTCGGTGGCGATCGATCCCGGCTGCCTCGAGCGTTTCTTCCTGCTGCAGATTCCGCTCGCCGGCACGGCGCGGGTCCGTACCGCCGCGTGCGAACTGTCGACCGCGCCCGGCGTGGCCGCGTCACTGTTGTCGCCGACCATGGCGACCCAGATGACCTGGGAGGACGATTGCGCGCAGCTCATCCTTCTCGTTGAGCGGCGGCTCATCGAACAGCGTGCCGCGGCGCTCGCCGGCAAGACGGTGCAGCCGGTGGAGTTCGATCCGATGGTGGATCTCGCCGCGCCCGCGGGGCAGGCGCTGCAGGCGCAGGTCGAGCATCTCGCCGATCTCGCCGAGCATCTCGGTCCCGACCGTCGCCTGCCGCCGCTGGCGATCGCGAACCTGCGCGAGGCGCTGCTCGATGCGCTGCTCAACGGCCAGCCGCACGGCCTCTCCGCGGCGATCGAGGTGTTCGCCGGCCGCGCCGACAACCTGCCGTGCGCGCTGCGCCGGGCGCGCGACGTCCTGCACGCCAGCGCCACCGAACCGCTCGACCTTGCGGATCTCGCGGAGGCCGCCGGCATCGGCATCCGCGCGCTGCAGCTCGGCTTCCGCCGCCACTTCGGCACCTCGATCTCCGAAATGCTGCTCGACGTCCGGCTCGCCCATCTTCATGCCCGTCTCAAGACGGCGCCGCCGGAAGCCCGCATCACCGATATCGCGTTCGATCTCGGCTTCACCCATCTCAGCCGCATGGCAAGCGCCTATCGCGCCAAGTTCGGCGAGACGCCGTCGGCCACGCTACGCCGCATGAGCTGAGCGGCGCGTCTCTCCCGCTGTTCCTGACTGTCCTGAGGCTGCTGCGGGAGGGCGTGCGGCCCCGGGCGCGTCATGCGGTTGTCGTCCGTTGGGATGATTGCAATCACAATTGATATTTGATGAGCTTTCATGAGTTGCGCTCAACTGCGGCGCCCCAATCCCGTTCGGCCGAGATATTAATTGCAAACGCAAGTTGTTTCCGGTAAGGCTCTCCTTGCGGCCGATCCCTCGCCCCTGAAGCGAGCAGCGGGCCGACGACAACGACACAGTGAAAAACGGGAGTGAGACCATGCCCAACGAGGCAGCGAGGTCGTGCGACCTCATGTTCCGCGAGGCCACGGTGATTGACGGCTCCGGCGCGCCGCGCTTCGTGGCCGACGTGGCGGTGACCGGGGACCGGATCGTCGCCATCGGTGCGCTCCGTGGCTTCGTGGCGCGCGAGGAGATCGCGGCGCGGGGGCGGGTGCTGGCGCCGGGCTTCATCGATACCCACAGCCATGACGACAACGCGGTGCTGGCCACGCCCGGCATGGAGATCAAGGTCTCGCAGGGCGTCACCAGCGTGGTCAACGGCAATTGCGGCGTCAGTCTCGCGCCGCTCGCGATCGAGGGCCTGCCGCCGCCGCCGGTGTCGACGATCGGGGAGGCCAAGGATTTTGCCTTCCCGACCATGGCGGCCTATTTGCAGCGGCTCGAGGCAACCCCGCCGGCGGTCAACACCGGCAGCCTGGTCGGCCATTCGACGCTGCGTGTCGGCGCCATGAGCGACCTCAACCGCGTTGCCACGCCGGATGAGCTGGCGGTGATGCAGGCACGGCTGCGCGAGGCGATGGCGGCCGGTGCGATCGGCTTCTCCAGCGGCGTGTTCTATCCGCCGAGCAAGGCGGCGACCGTGGACGAGACCGCGGAGCTGGCCCGCGTCGCAAGCGAGGCAGGCGGCATCTACACCGCCCATGTGCGCGACGAGGCCGACGATATCGTGCCCTCGCTGGAGGAAGCGTTCGCGGTCGGCGCGCGGGCGCGGATGCCGGTGGTGATCTCCCATCACAAGGTCGCCGGGGTGAAGAACTTCGGCCGCTCGCGCGAGACGCTGGCGCTGCTCGACGCTGCGAACGAGACGCAGGAGGTCGGCTTCGACGCCTATCCCTACACCGCGGCGTCGAGCTGGCTGACGCCGGACTATTTGCACCTGTGCAGCCGCGTCACCGTGACCTGGTCGAAGCCGCATCCGGAGATGAAGGGCCGTGATATCGCCTCGATCGCGCAGGCGTGGGGTTGCGACGAGAAGGAGGCGGCACGCCGGCTGCAGCCGGGCGGGGCGGTCTATTTCCTGATGGACGAGGCCGACGTCCGCCGCGTCATCTCCCATCCCCGCGCCATGATTGGCTCGGATGGCCTGCCCAACGACATGCATCCGCATCCGCGGCTGTGGGGCACGTTCCCGCGGGTGCTCGGCCACTTCGCCCGCGACGAAAAGCTGTTTTCGCTGGAGGACGCCATCCGCCGCATGACCAACCTGCCGGCGCAGACCTTCGGGTTCGCCGGGCGCGGGCTGGTGCAGCCCGGCGCCTTCGCCGACCTCGTGCTGTTCGATCCCACGACCATCATCGACACCGCGTCGTTCGAGCAGCCGGTGCGCGCGGCGACCGGCGTCGACCTCGTGCTGGTCAACGGCGTTGCAGTTTGGCGCGAGGGGGCTTCGACCGGGGCGCGGCCGGGCCGCGTGCTGCGCCGGCAGGCGCAGGCCGCCTGACCCGTTCTCTGCAACAAACAGTCCCGATTTCAAGGAGTTTCCCCGTGGGGCGTGCCTTTACCAACCTCGACATGAGCTTCGACCGCATCCCGTATGACTGGGAGAGCCGCCAGCCCTGGCTCGACATGCCGTTTCCGATCGACGAGTACGACGCGCGCCTCGCGCGGGTGCGCCGGATGATGGCGGACAAGGGGTTTGACGCGCTGCTGATCCACGGCGGCCCGGGTTTTCTCAACGGTGACGTGCGCTGGATCTCGAACTTCCTCAGCATGATCGGCAACACCGTGGTGGTGGTGCCGATCGACGGGGCGGTGATGCTGACGACGGATTCGATCCTGCACTCGGCGCCGATGCATTCATTCATGCACCACACCTGGATCCGCGACATCCGCCCCGGCCATCTGCCGGGCACCGTGAAGGATCCGATGGGCATCGGCCGCCACGTCGCCGACTATCTGGAGGAGCGCAAGCTTGGCGGCGGGCGGCTCGGCCTCGTCGGCGAGCGCTTCTTCCCGGCGCCGATCCTGCACGAGGTGCGCACGCGCCTGCCGCAGGCGCGGCTGGAGTCCGCAGGCCTTGCCTACTGGTCGGTCAAGGAGATCAAGAGCCCGCGCGAGATCGCCGTCATCGAGCATGCCGGCCGTGCCACCGCGGCAGGGCTGGAAGCCGCGATGGATCTGGCGCGGCCCGGCGTCACCGAGCTCGAGCTGTCGGCGGCAGCCCATCAGGCCATGGCGGGCCTTTCCGACCTGGTCGGCCATTGCCTCCTCGCCACCGGTCCGCGCTCCGGGCTCAAGCACCTGTTCCCGTCGCCGCGCAAGCTCGAGGACGGCGACATGGTGTTCCTCGACATGGGCGTGCACCACCAGGGCTATTACACCGACACCGCGCGCACGCTGTGTGCCGGCACCGTCGGGCCGCGGCAGCGCCAGGTGCTGCAATGCGGGCTCGACATGTTCGAGGCGGTGATGGCGGCGGCGAAGCCGGGCGTCGTCATCGCCGAGCTGCAGGACATCGCCCAGGGCATCGCCGAGGATGCCGGGCTCGGCGCGCATTACTGGCCGACCGGGTTCGGTCACGGCATCGGCACCAACATCGCCGAGCTGCCAAACCTGCACTGGAAGAGCGAGACCGTGCTGCAGCCGGGGCATGTGTTCGCGCTCGAGCCGATGATCGTGATCCATGGCTTCGGCTGCGGCGTGGTCGAGGATCAGGTGCTGATCACCGAGACCGGCGCGCGCTCGTTGACCCCTGCGAAGAAGAAGGTGTGGTGATGATGTCTCACGGTTCTCCCCGCCATCCGATGCTCGCGGCCAATGCCGCGCTTCTCGGCGTGCCCGGCGGCGCGCGGCAGCTCGCCACGCCGGCGCTCACCATCGATCTTGCGGTCCTGCGCGACAATCTCAGCCGCATGACCAGGCAGTGCGCCGACGCCGGCATGGCGCTGCGGCCGCATGGCAAGACCCACAAGTGCTCGGCGCTGGCGCGCGAGCAGATCGCGGCCGGCGCGGTCGGCATCTGCGCCACCTCGGGGCGCGAGGCGATCGCCTTCGCCGAGGCCGGGCTGCCGGGCGTGCTGGTCACCACCCCGATCGTGCAGGTGGTGCACATCCAGGCGCTCGTCGCGTTGCATCGCAGCGGCGCCGACATCACGCTGGTGTTCGATACCCTCGACGGCATCGCGACCTGGGAGGCCGCGCTCGCCGGCAGCGACCGGCCGATGCCGGCGTTTGTCGATCTCGACATTGGCATGGGGCGCACCGGCGCGGCGTCGGTCGAGGCCGCGGTGGCGATTGCCGAGCGCCTGCGCCGCTCCACGCGGCTCAGCTACGCCGGCCTGCAGGCGTATTCGGGGCGGGTGCAGCACATCCTCGGTTTCGCCGAGCGGCGGCAGACCTATCTGGCGCAGATCGAACGGCTGCGCGCCACCCGCGCTGCGCTCGACGCCGCCGGACTGTCGCCGCCGGTGGTCAGCGGCGGCGGCACCGGCACCTTCGCGATCGACGTCGAGCACGGGCTCTACACTGAAAGCCAGGCCGGCTCCTACGCGCTGATGGATGTCGACTACGACGTGGTCGAGCTGTTTCCGGATCGGCCCAACCCCTACCGCTTCGCCATGCACCTGCGCACCGGCGTGGTCAGCACCAACCAGCCGCACCACGTCACCATCAACGCGGGCTTCAAGAGCCTGTCCACCGACGGGCCGCTGCCGCGGGTGCGCGGCGGGCAATGGCCGGGTGCGACTTACGACTTCTTCGGCGACGAGTTCGGCCTGATCGCGCTCGCCGGCGGCGCCGCGCGGCCGGTCATCGGCGACGTCGTCGATATCGAGGTGTCGCATTGCGACCCGACCATCAATCTGCACGACGCTTTCCATGTGCTCGACGGCGACACCGTCGTCGACATCTGGCCGGTGGACGCGCGGGGCATGCTGTAGGAGGCCGGGCGCGGCGGATGCCCCCGCCGCGCTGCCGCCGTTTCACAGCGCCGTGGGCGTGATGTCAGGTTCGACGAGGGAGGTGGCTGCATGATCGTGATCACGCGTCAGATCCGGGCGGCGCGCGCGCTGCTCGGCTGGGAGCAGTACGAACTTGCGGTGCAGTCCGGCGTCGCCATCTCCACGGTGCGGCGGCTGGAAGGCTCCAAAGGCGCGGTCAACGTGCAGTCCGACACCATCGAGAAGATCCGACTCGCCTGCGAGCGCGCCGGCATCGAGTTCATCGGCTATCCCGATCCCGGCGTGCGGCTGCGCGCGGGCGATCGCGACTTGTCTTCAGAGTTGCAGCAGGTGGTGGTCTGCAGCTTCGCGATGCAGGCGCGCGTGCTCTGACGCCGCGCGGCGTTGGATGTCAGATACAACGCATCGGATCCCTGTCGCCGCACTGAGACACATGACGATCATCATGACATCGGCAGATGTTTTATAATTGAAATAATTGCGTCGACTGCCTTTCATCATCGCGCGCATCTCGCAGAGGTGCCGTCGACCGCGTCGATCACACGATACGCGGCATACGAGAGGAGGGACCACATGACAGCAGGGAAGATCAGCATCGCCGGCGTGGCCGTAGCATTCGCCATCGCAGCGACGCCGGCGAGCGCCTACGAGTTCGGCTATTCGGGTTATGCGTCGCTGCCGGGCGTTACGCTGGGGGCTGCGACCGCCGGCGCGCCGCCGCCGGGCGTCTACATGTTCAACCAGGTCGGCGTCACGGTGGGCAGCATCACCGGCCCGGGCGCGCCGAACATCAATGGCAGCGCGACGCCGGTCCATGTCTCCGGCGGGGCCACCGGCCTGTTGTGGGTGCCGGGCTGGACGTTTCTCGGCGCGACCTACAATGCGCTGCTGGTGCAGCCGTGGTTCGCCGTCGACATCGGCAACCCGGTCGATGCGCATCCGGTCGGTTTCCACAACACCTACATCGTGCCGGCCGAGCTGAGCTGGCGGCTCGGCGACAGCGGCTTCTTCGTCAAGACGGGCTTCGGCTTCTACGCGCCGAACGGCAGCATCTCCGGCACCAACGGCCTCGGCGGCATCGGCAATCCGTGGTGGACGTTCCAGCCCGAGCTGGTCGTGTCCTACCTCAAGGACGGCTGGAATTTCACCGCTTACGTGTCGCGCGAGTTCAACACCGCGAACACGACCACCGGCTATCGCACCGGCGACATCATGCACGCCGAGTTTACGGCGACCAAGACCATCGATCGCTGGACCGTCGGTCCCGTCGCCTTCTATGTCGGGCAGGTGAGCGACGACAAATCGAGCGCGTTCTATCACGGCGCGATCAACTCGAACCGCTATGACCAGTGGGCGGTCGGTGGCCTCGTCGGCTACAACTTCGGGCCGGCCACCGTCACGGTGTGGGCGCTCGACCGCGTGTCGGCGACGGCATCGGGTGGAACGGCCGGCCCTCCGGGCATCGACACCGCCACGATCTCCAAGGGCTATACCGTCTACGCGCAGCTCAGCTTCCGTCTGTGGGCCCCCGATGAGACGCCGGGGCCGGCGCGGCTGCCGTTCCTGCACAAGTGATCTGCCACGCCGGCGGCGGTGAGCGTCGCCGGCGTGATGTCTTCGCCATCTCGCGCGCCGTCGCGCTCACACCTTATCGTCATCCCTGCAAGGACGTCCGATCATGCTGACCGAAACCATCGGTATCACCCCGGGCAACACCGGCCTCGACGGCCTGTCCTGGAACATTCTCGGCCAGACCTATGTGCCCAAGCAGCACACCGCGCATTCCTTCGCCTGGCATGCGACGCTGCCGCCCGGCACCTTCGTGCCGCCGCACATCCATCCCACCCAGGACGAGTATCTTTATCTGCTGGAAGGCCGGCTCGACGTCATGTTGAGCGGTGTCGAGGCTGGCGCATCGACCGGCGATCTGGTGCGCCTGCCGATGGGGTTACCCCACGGCATTTTCAACAAGTCCACCGCCGTCGCCAAGGTGCTGTTCTGGGTGGCGCCGTCGCGGCGACTGTTCGACCTGTTCCAGGGCCTCCACAACCTCACCGACCCCGATGCGGTGGTCGCGCTGTCGGCGCGGCACGAGGTCGATTTCCTGCCGCCGCAGAAGTGACGGAAGATCGACTGCGGATGTCGGCGCGCCCATATTTTCAGCGTCATCACCGACGCCAACGGGTCCGCGCGAAGCGCGGCCCGATGACATGCTCCGCGTCGAGACAGGCCAAGCCGGATGTTTCCGGCTTGGCCCTCTAAAGAACGCAACTCGGCAAAGCAGAGTTGCTATGGATCCAGCTTCAGGATCTCTCGTTATGGCGTGAGAAAGCTGGATTGCCGGGTCAAGCCCGGCAATGACGCGGTAAGTGTGGCCGGCGCTCAAAGTCAACCAGACTGCCATGGGGCGAGCCTGGCCGTGACGCGAAGTCAAAGAGGCCGATGTCATCATCGGCCTCTTTTTTGTCAGGCGCGCGCGGCCTTTGCGGCAGTGGCGGCGCGCCGCTGCCGCAGCAGCTCGAACAGCGTCGACGTCGGATACGAGCCGATGGCGGGACGATCGCCGAAATGCATGACGGAGGCCCTGTCGCCGTCGAACATCGGCCAATGCGTCCCCGCGCCGTCATTGGGATCGCCGGTGCGGGCAAAGCTGATCCAGCGGTCCTGCATCATCCGCGACAGCGCCGCATCGGTGGCGTCATAGCCATTGTCGTCCGGCGGCAGGCCAAACACGTACGGGATCTCGTAGGTGTGATTGGCGCGCCGGTCGGCTGCGCGGTTCTTCGGCGCGATCCGGCTGAAGTGATAGACATGGCAGCGGCGCCCCAGCGCGCGCAGCGCTGCGGCCATCTCGTAGGCGCGCTCGACGAAGAAGAACTCGGCGAGCAGGTTGCGCATGCCTTTCTCGGCGCCGGCGCGCGACAGCGGCGACGTCTCGCGAAACAGCGTGGCCGCGTTGCGTCCGAGAACGCCGAGCGACATGCCGAGGTATTTCAGCCGTTCGGTGCCGAAGGCCTTGGCAAAGAAGATGCCTTCGTCGGCGTTGGTACCGAGCAGCACCGGCACGTCGGCGATGCCGGGCGAAATATCGTTGGTGTCGCTGCGCGGCAGCCAGGTGTTCGGCGTCGGCCACCAGCGCAGGCCGCGCTCGATCTCGCGGAACTTGAACGCCATGGTGTCGATCAGGGAGGCGGCGGGAATGGCGCGCATCTCGGCGAGCGAGCGCGCCCCCAGCGCCTTCTGGTAGGCGAGCCCGACACGCAGCTTGGCCGCGAGCGTCGGCTCGGCCTTTTCCCCGAGAGCCGACGAGCCGAAGCCGCCGCTCTGCAGGATGGCGCGGTGGAACAGGCCGCGGGCCTCGCGCATCTCCATCAGGCAGCGCACTGCGGCGGCGCCGGCGGATTCGCCGAACAGGGTGATGTTGCCGGCATCGCCGCCGAACGCGGCGATGTTGTCGCGCACCCAGCGCAGCGCGCAGAGCTGGTCGAGCAGGCCGTAATTGTTGGTGGTGAGAAGCGGGGCCTCGCTTGCAAGTTCGGGATGGGCAAGGAAACCGAGCGGGCCGAGACGGTAGTTGAAGGTGACGACCATGACGCCGCGCTGCGCCAGGCGATGGCCGTCGTACCAGCTCTCGCTGCCGGAGCCGGAGAAGAAGCCGCCGCCATGGATCCAGATCATCACCGGCGCGGCCTTTGCCGCAGCCGGCGCCCAGACGTTGAGCGTCAGGCAGTCCTCGCTCACGGCGGTGGCGCGCTCCGGCGAGATCACGTGTGCGGGCGCGAGCGGCGGCTGCGGACAGATCGCGCCGAACGTCCGCGCCTCGCGCACCCCGGACCAGCGCGGCATCGGCTCGGGCGCGGCCCAGCGCCGCTCGCCCAGCGGCGGCAGCGCGTAGGGCACGCCGAGGCAGGCGATCACGCCGTCCGACGTCGTGCCGGCGAGCAGTCCGGCAGGGGTTTCGACCGTAACCGTGCCCGTCATTTCGCTGCCGCCGGCTCTGCGTCGGTGTCCGCGTCGGCTGTCGTGGCCGCGCGGGCGAGGCCGCGCTGGATCTCGCTTAGCCCCAAGCACATCAATTGTGTCGCGCCGTCCGGCAGGCCTTCGCAGGCGGTGCGGTTGACGCTGTCGGCGATCGGCCACAGCTTGTTGAACAGCGCGATGCCCTCTGGCGTCAGCGTCAGGCGCATCACCCGCATGTCGCGCGGGTCGGGCGTGCGGATCAGCCAGTCGGCGCGCAGCATCTGCTCGACGGTGCGCGACAGTGTGGTCGGGTCGATCGAGGCATAGTCGGCGACCTCGCTCATCGAGATGCCGGGCTGCACCATGATGGCCAGCAGGACGCGCCATTCCGCCACGCGGACGCCGAATGGGCGGAATTCGCGCGTCAGCAGGCGATCGCGCCGCCCCATGATCTGGGTGATCCAGAAAAACACGTGGCTGTGGGCGACCTGCGCCGGCGGCGACTCACGCGTGTCGCCGTCGTCGAGCTCGGCGAGCGGCGGCAGCGCGCCGATCGCGCTACGGGCGTCGGCGGCCTTCAGGCTGCGTCTGCGTTTGGGGGCGGGCATGGCATGTCTCCGGCTGGCGCCGCAAGCGGGCGCGTTGGCAATCATCCGCAAATTATTTGTGTTTGCAACTAAAATGAGATCGTCCTGTTGATGTTTTCGCAGCGAGTGCCGTCAATCATGCTGCGATCGCAATCAAAGAGGGCGGACGGGCGCGCGCCGCCGGGGCGCCGGGCGCAGCGTTCCCGCCGCGTGGCGCCGGCGGCGGCTTCCTTGCAATTATTTCAAGCCTAAAATATATTGCCGGCTCGCTTAGCGAGGATGATGATGCCAGCATTTTCCCGTTCCACGCATGCGCTTGTCACCGGCGGCGGCCGGGGTATCGGTCTTGCCATCGCGACAGCGCTGTCGGACGCCGGCGCTACCGTTACGGTGCTTGGTCGCCAGCGCGCGACTCTCGATGCGGCGGTCGCGTCCGGCGCGGCCCACTTTGCCGCGGTCGCCGACGTCGCCGATGCCGCCTCGGTCGAAGCTGCGATCGCGCAGGCCGCCGCGCGGCAGCCGATCGACATTCTCATCGCCAATGCCGGCGCGGCGGAATCCGCGCCGTTCGTGAAGTCCGACGCGGCGCTGTTCCAGCGCATGCTCGACGTCAATTTGATGGGCGTGGTCCATGCCGCCCACGCCGTGATGCGGCCGATGGTGGCGCGCAAGGGCGGGCGCATCGTCGCCGTGGCCTCGACTGCCGGTCTCAAGGGTTATTCCTACGTCTCGGCCTACTGCGCGGCGAAGCATGCGGTGGTCGGCCTGGTGCGGGCGCTCGCTCTCGAGGTCGCGGCGAGCGGTGTCACCGTCAACGCGGTCTGCCCGGGCTTCACCGATACCGATCTCGTTGCCGGCAGCCTCGACCTGATCATGCAGAAGACCGGCCGCACCCGCGACGCGGCGGCGGCGGAACTCGCCAAGCACAATCCGCAGGGGCGTCTCGTGACCCCGGCGGAGGTCGCCGATACGGTGCTGTGGCTGTGCGGGCCGGGCGCATCCGCCGTCACCGGCCAGGCGATCGCGGTCGCGGGCGGCGAAATCTGACGCCACGCGGCGTGCGCAACGTCATGGGCGACGAGGCCGCAGCAAGAACACTTTGCACATCAAGAACGCTTCACATCAAGAACACCGTCCGGGAGATCCCATGACCAGCTTTGCCAACCCCGTCACCCTGCCGCTCGCCGCGTACAAGCCCACGCATTTCCTGCTCGCCGTCAGCGGCGGCGTGGCGACCGTGACGCTGAACCGGCCGGAGCGCAAGAACCCGCTGACCTTCGAGAGCTACCGCGAGCTGACCGACTTCTTCCGCGCCTGCGCCCATGACGACGCCATCAAGACCGTGGTTGTCAGCGGCGCCGGCGGCAACTTTTCCTCGGGCGGCGACGTGTTCGAGATCATCGGCCCGCTGGTCAAGATGGACACCAAGGGGCTCACGGCCTTCACCCGCATGACCGGCGACCTCGTCAAGGCGATGCGCGCCTGCCCGCAGCCGGTGATCGCCGCGGTCGAAGGCATCTGCGCCGGCGCCGGCGCCATCATCGCCATGGCCGCCGACATGCGGCTTGCGGCGCCGAATGCCAAGGTCGGCTTTCTGTTCAACAAGGTCGGGCTCGCTGGCTGCGACATGGGTGCCTGTGCGATCCTGCCGCGCATCATCGGCCAGTCGCGCGCCTCCGAGCTGCTCTACACCGGCCGTTTCATGACCGCGGAGGAGGGCGAGCGCTGGGGCTTCTTCAGCCGCATCGTTCCGGTGGCCGAGGTGCTGGCGCAGGCGCAGGCGCTCGCCGCCGAGGTCACCGCCGGGCCGACCTTCGCCAACACCATGACCAAGCGCATGCTGGCGATGGAATGGGCGATGTCGGTGGAGGAGGCGATCGAGGCCGAGGCGGTTGCCCAGGCGTTGTGCATGACCACCCAGGATTTCGAACGCGCCTTCCACGCCTTCGCGGCGAAGCAGAAGCCGGTGTTCGAGGGCAATTGAGGCGGGCTGCTCGCGAGCGAGGGGTGAAAGAGTTTGCTCCTCATCCTGAGGAGGCGGCGTAGCCGCCGTCTCGAAGGATGAAGGCCCGTAACGCCGGGGCCTCATGGTTCGAGACGCGCGTTCCGCGCTCCTCACCATGAGGGGTGAGCACTGCGCGGTCCATCAGCAGGGCCGTCGAACCGTAGCCCGGGTGAGCGTAGCGACACCCGGGTTTTCCTTTGCCGGATCTCTCCCGGATATCGCTGCGCTCATCCGGGCTGCGGACGATGCTCAGGCCGGGTGACCCGGCCGCCCCTCCCGCCCATTCGGCGACAAAAATCGTGCAAATTGGCGCAAAATCGCCGCTTGTCAGCTAATTATTTTAGGCTTAAAATAATTCCCATAATCAAGATCCGGAGGCGGTGTCATGAAGGTGGCGATCATCGGCGGCGGACCGGCAGGGCTCTATGCCGCCATCCTGCTCAAGAAACAGCGGCCCGAGGCGGATGTCGCCGTCTACGAGCGCAATCGCCACGATGACACCTTCGGCTTCGGCGTGGTGTTCTCCGATGCCACTCTCGACAATTTCGAGAAGCACGACCTGCCGAGCTATAAGCGCATCACCCAGGAGTTCGCCTACTGGGACGACATCGCGGTGCATTTCCGCGGCACGGTGCACCGCGTCGGCGGCAACGGCTTCTGCGGCTGCTCGCGCCGCATGCTGCTGCTGATCCTGCAGGAGCGCGCCAGGGAGCTCGGCGTCAAGCTGTTCTTCGAGGTTGAGATCGACGACGAGGCAAAGTTCGCCGACGCCGATCTCGTGGTCATCGCCGACGGCGTCAACAGCCGCTTCCGCCAGAAGTTCTCCGATCACTTCCAGCCTGAGGTGGATCTGCGCTCCAACAAGTTCACCTGGATGGGCTCGACCAAGCCGCTCGATGCCTTCACCTTCGTGTTTCAGGAGACCGAGTGGGGGCCGTTCATCGCCCATGCCTACCAGTATGAGGCCGGGCACTCGACCTGGATCTTCGAGACCGATCCCGACACCTTCGAGCGCGCCGGGCTCACGGGCCTCAGCGAGCAGGAATCGGCGCATCGCATGGAGGCGATCTTCGCCGACTACCTCGACGGCCACAAGCTGCTGATCAACCGCTCGATGTGGCGCAACTTCCCGATGATCCGCAACCAGCGCTGGGTCAAGGACAACATGGTGCTGCTCGGCGACGCCAAGGCGACGGCGCACTTCTCGATCGGCTCGGGCACCAAGCTCGCGATGGAGGACGCCATCGCGCTCGCCGACGCGGTGCAGGGCGCACCGACGCTGGCGGCGGCGCTGGCGCACTACGAGTACGGTCGCCGTGAGGAGGTCGAGAAGACCCAGCATGCCGCCGACGTCTCGCTGGTGTGGTTCGAGCATGTCGACCGCTTCTGGGATTTCGATCCCGTGCAGTTCGCGTTTGGCGTCATGACCCGCTCGAAAGCCATCACCTATGACAATCTCGGCCTGCGCGCCCCGGATTTCGTCGCCGAGGTCGACCGCGTGTTCGCGCGCAAGGTCAAGGCGAGCGGCTTCGACGTCGACACCCAGAAGCCGGCGGCGCCGATGTTCCAGCCGTTCAAGCTGCGCGACATGGTGCTCAACAACCGCGCCGTGATGTCGCCGATGTGCATGTATTCGGCCAAGGACGGCGTGCCGCAGGACTTCCATCTCGTGCACTATGGCTCGCGCGCCATCGGCGGCGCCGGTCTCATCTTCACCGAGATGACCTGCGTCGCGCCGGATGCGCGCATCACCCATGGCTGCACCGGGCTGTGGAACGACGAGCAGGAGGCGACGTGGCGTCGCATCGTCGATTTCGTCCACGCCAACTCGGCGGCCAAGATCTGCCTGCAGCTCGGCCATGCCGGCCGCAAGGGCGCCACCAGGCTGATGTGGGATGGCATGGACCGGCCGCTGGAGGAGGGCGCCTGGAACATCGTCTCGGCGTCGCCGCTGCCCTATTTCCCGGACAGCCAGGTGCCGCGCGAGCTCGATCGCGCCGCGATGGACCGCATCCGCCAGCAGTTCGTCGATGCAGCTGTCCGCGGCGAGCGCTGCGGCTTCGACATGCTGGAGCTGCACTGCGCCCACGGCTATCTGCTGGCGAGCTTCATCTCGCCGCTCACCAACACCCGCAGCGACGAGTATGGCGGCCCGCTGGACAACCGCCTGCGCTTCCCGCTCGAGGTGTTCACGGCGTTGCGCGCGGCCTGGCCGGCGCACAAGCCGATGTCGGTGCGCATCTCCGCGACCGACTGGGCGGAAGGCGGCATCACCGGCGACGACGCGGTCGCCATCGCGCGCGCCTTCAGCGAGGCGGGCGTCGATCTCATCGACGTCTCCACCGGCCAGACGGTCAAGGAATCGCGCCCGATCTACGGCCGCATGTTCCAGACGCCGTTCTCCGACCAGGTGCGCAACGAAGCCCATGTCGCCACCATGTGCGTCGGCAACATCACCACGGCCGATCAGGTCAACACCATTCTGGCTGCCGGCCGCGCCGATCTCGTGGCGCTCGGGCGCCCGCATCTCGTCGACCCCGGCTTTACCATAAAGGCAGCTGCCTGGTACGGCGCTGCGGACGCCTATTGCCCTCCGCAGTATTTGCCCGGAAAAGATCAGATCTTCCGCAACAGCGTGCGTGATCGGCAGGATTTCGAAGATCTCAAGATCAAGGGCAAGCCGAAGACGCGCGCGGAATTGAAGGCGGACGCGGCCAAGTCGCTGGCGGCGGAATGAAAGGTCTGGAATGATGCCGCCATGCGGCATCGGGCGGATCGATGCGGCGGCGCTGCCGTCGCCGGAATGAGGCGTCTCGCCCGGGTGGCGGGGCGGAAGGCCGGACGGCCGACACAGCCGGCGGGCCAACAACGATAAAACGACATGGAATGAAACGTACGCTCTGAAGAGTGCGGAGGACGTCAATGAAGGCGATCATTGTCGGCGGGGGTATCGGGGGCCTGACGACTGCGTTGATGCTGCGAGCCCGCGGCCTCGACTGTGAACTTTTTGAGCAGGCGGATACCATCCGCGAGCTCGGCGTCGGCATCAACACGCTGCCGCACGCCATCCGCGAGCTGACCGGTCTCGGCCTGCTCGACCGCCTCGACGATGTCGCGATCCGCACCGACGAGCTGTTCTATCTCACCCGGCATGGCCAGCAGGTGTGGCGCGAGAAGCGCGGCCTCGATGCCGGCCATGACGTGCCGCAATTTTCGATCCACCGCGGCCGGCTGCAGAGCGTGATCCACCACGCGGTGGTCGAGCGGCTCGGACCTGAGGCGATCCACACCGGCTGCCGGCTCGGCGCCTTCACCCAGGACGAGGGCGGCGTCACCGCGCACTTCTTCGACCGCACCGGCGCCCATGTGAAGACCGCGCGCGGCGACATCCTGATCGGCGCCGACGGCATCCACTCCAAGGTGCGCCAGACGCTGTTTCCGGAGGAAGGCCCGCCGTGCTGGAACGGCCTGATGCTGTGGCGCGGCGCGACCGACTGGCCCGCCTTCCTGACCGGAAGCTCCATGATCATCGCCGGCGGCCTCAACGCCAAGGCCGTGATCTATCCGATCGCGGAGGGCTCAGGTCCCGCCAACCGCCTGACCAACTGGGCGGTGCTGGTGCGGATCGGCGATGCCAACACGCTGCCGCCGCGCCGCGAGGACTGGTCGCGCGTCGGCAAGCGCGAGGAACTGATGCCCCATGTCGCGGGCTTCACCATCCCGCAGGTCGACCTCGCGGCGCTGATCCGCGCGACGCCGGAGTTCTGGGAATATCCGTGCTGCGACCGCGATCCCTTGCCCTACTGGTCGAGCGGCCGCGTCACGCTGCTCGGCGACGCCGCGCATCCGATGTATCCGGTCGGCTCCAACGGCGCATCGCAGGCGATCCTCGATGCGCGGGCGCTGGCGGATGCGCTGGCACGTGCCGAGCACCCGCGCCAGGCGCTCGTCGCCTATGAGCGCCAGCGCCTGCCGATGACCGCCGAGATCGTCGCCTCCAACCGCCGCGGCGGCCCGGAGGGCGTCATCGACGCCGTGGAAAAGCTGGCGCCGCAGGGCTTCTCCGACATCGACGCCATTCTCAGCTACGACGCTCGCGAGTCGATCGTGCGCGGCTACGCGGCGAAGGCCGGCTTCGCGGCGCGGCTGATCGGCAAGTCGGCGTAAGCCGGGGCATCCGGCACGGTGCACCTACCAACCTCGGCGTCATGCGCGGGCAGCGCGATCCGTCTTCGACGGATCGCCAGGACTAAGGTCACCCGCGCATTCAGCGGCTTGCAACAGTCTTTCATGGTCGAGGCCGTAGCCCGGATGAGCGCAGCGACATCCGGGAACGATCGACGTTCCCATCCCGCATGTCGCTGCGCTCATGCGGGCTACATTCGCCATGCCATCTCCTCATGGTGAGGAGGCGCCACCGGGTCTGCGCTTCGCGCAGCCCGGCGGCAGGCTCCGCGCCGTCTCGAACCATGAGGCCAAGGTCCCCCGTCAGGTGGGGATGCGTTCGGGCCTCATCCTTCGAGACGCCCGCTGCGCGGGCTCCTCAGGATGAGGGGACGGGCTGATGAAAATCTCAGCGCCTGCGACACTCACCGCGTCATTGCCGGGGCTTGACCGGGCAATCCAGCTGACTTGCAACACGGCGTGGCCCTGCAAAGCTGGATCACCGGGGCAAGCCCGGTGATGACGCTGTGGTTGCGGAGCGGCCAGTGGCCCACTCAGCAAAATGCCCGGCGCGTGGCCGGGCATTTTGTCTTGCGCGATTGATCAGCGCAGCCGCGCTCATGCCCCCGGAGGCGGCGGCAGGAAGTGGATGTTGTACTCGGCGGCGAGCGCCACCACGTCCTCGGGCTTCTGCTCCTTCATGTTGTGGATGCCCCAGAACAGGTCGTAGAGGCGGCGGGTCGGCGACACCCAGAACAGCACCTTGGCGAGCTGCTGCGACTTGTTGAAGATGCCGTGCGGCTTGCCCATCGGCAGGCGCACCAGATCGCCCGGGGTGGCGAACTCGTCGGCGCCGTCGAGCATGAAGTCGAGGCGGCCTTCGAGGATGTAGAGATACTCGTCCTGGTCGGGATGGATGTGCGGCGGCACGAAGGTGCCGGGCGGGAAGGTGGCGTGCCAGGAGAACGAGTGCTCGGTGCGCGTCTTCGGCACGTAGGTCTGGCCGAGAATGCTCCAGCTGATGCCCTGCAGGCCTTCATTGGCCCGGGTGATGCCGGCGGTCTCGATGGGCGTGGCCATGGTCGTTCCTCTCTTTCTGCGTCCCGGCGGGACGCCTTTCAGACGTGTAAAAACCGGTCCTTGATGGTGGGGTCGTTCTTGAGTTGAGTGCTGCTGCCGGTCCAGACCACGCGGCCCTTCTCGACGACGACATGGCGGTCGGCGAACGTGGCGAGCGCGTCGACATTCTTGTCGATGACGAGGATGGCCTGGCCCTCGCTCTTCAGCCGCTTCAGGCAGTTCCAGATCTCGGTGCGGATCAGCGGCGCGAGGCCTTCGGTGGCCTCGTCGAGGATCAGCAGTTTCGGGTTGGTCATCAGCGCGCGGCCGATCGCCAGCATCTGCTGTTCGCCGCCGGAGAGCTGCGTGCCGAGGTTGTTGCGCCGCTCCTTGAGGCGGGGAAACAGCTCGTGCACGGCGGCAAGCGTCCAGCGCGCGGCGCCGCGGCGCGCGGCCGCGGTGGCGACGAGGTTCTCGTCGACGGAGAGCGTCGGGAAGATCTGCCGGCCCTCGGGCACGAGGCCGATGCCGCATTGCGCGATCCGGTACGACGGCAGGCCGGCAAGGGCGGTCTGGTCGAAACGGACCTCGCCGCCGGTCGGCGCAAGGAGGCCCATGATGGCCTTGACCGTGGTGGTCTTGCCCATGCCGTTGCGGCCGAGCAGGGTGACGACCTCGCCGGCATTGATGCCGAACGAGATGCCGAACAGCACTTGCGCCGCGCCATAGCCGGCCTGAAGGTTCGAGACCGCGAGCATCAGGCCGTCTCCTCGCCGAGATAGGCCGCGCGCACCTCGGCGTTGTTGCGAATGCTGTCCGGCGACCCGCTGGCGACGATGCGGCCATAGACCAGCACCGACACGGTGTCGGCGAGCGCGAACACCGCCTCCATGTCGTGCTCGATCAGGATGATCGGCAGCTCCTGCTTGAGCGCCTGCAGCGTGGCGGTGACGCGGCGCGATTCTTCATGGCTGGTGCCGGCGAGCGGCTCGTCGAGCAGCAGAAGGCGCGGCTTGGCGGCGAGCGCGACCGCGAGCTCGAGCTGGCGCTTCTCGCCGTGGGAGAGAAGCCCCGCGAGCACCTCGGCGCGCGCCGCAAGGCCGAAGCGCGCCAGCAGCTCGCGCGCCTCTTCGTTCAGGGCGCGCTCAGTGGCGGCGTTGCCGAAGAAGCGGAAACTCGAGCCGGCGCGCGCCTGTGCCGCCAGCGCGACGTTCTCCAGCACCGAGAAGCCGGGCAGGATAGAGACGATCTGGAACGAGCGCACGAGGCCGAGCCGGGCGCGCTCATGCATCGGCAGGCCGGTGACGTCGCGGCCGTCGAACAGGATGCGCCCCGAGCTGGAGGTGGCGAGACCGGAGATCTGGTGCACCAGCGTGGTCTTGCCGGCGCCGTTGGGGCCAATGATGGCGTGCAGCTCGCGATCACCGACCGTGAGCGAGACGTCGTCGGTGACGCGCAGCGCGCCGTAGCTCTTGTTCAGGTGCTCGATGACGAGAATGGGGCCGCTCATCGCTCGCTCCGCAGCAGGCTGACGAGGCCGCCCCGGGCGAACAGCACCACGAGAACGAGCAGCGGCCCGAAGATCATGCCCCAGTATTCGGTGAGGCCGGACAGGAACTCTTCCAGCAGGGTGAACACCACGGCGCCGAGGATGGCGCCGTGCAGCGAGCCGAGGCCGCCCAGCACCACCATGAAAATGAGGTCGCCGGAGCGCTGCCAGGTGGCATAGGCCGGGCTGATGAACTCGCTCTGGTTGGCGAGCAGCCAGCCGGCGAGGGCGGCGATCAGGCCGGCGATGACATAGGCGGTGAGCTGGTAGCGGAAGGGGGCGAAGCCGATCGCCTCCATCCGCACCGGGTTCTCACGGATGCCGCGCAGCACCCGGCCGAACCGCGACGCCACGATGGCCCGGCAGGTCAGGTAGAGCGCCAACAGCAGCGCGAAAACGACGTAGTAGAGCGTCAGGTCGTTCTTGAGCAGCGGCGCGCCGAAGATGCGGCTGCGCGAGGGAAGGCTCATGCCGTCGTCGCCGCCATAGGCCGCGAGCGAGGTGGCGAGAAAATACAGCATCTGGCCGAACGCCAGCGTGATCATGATGAAGTAGACGCCGCGGGTGCGCAGCGAGATCGCGCCGGTGACGAGGGCGAACAGGCCGGCGACCGCGAATGCGGCGCCGAGCTGGACGAAGGCGTCGTCGATGCCGTGGCTCGACAGGATGCCGACCGCATAGGCGCCGATGCCGAGGAAGGCGGCGTGGCCGAAGCTGATCATGGCGCCGCAGCCGATCAAGAGGTCGAGCGACATCGCCGCCAGCGCCAGGATCATGGTGCGGGTGAGCAGCGCCAGGATGAAGCCGGTGGCGCCGAACTGCGCGGCGACGGGCACCAGCGCCAGCGCGGCGAACAGCAGGGCAGGCAGCACCAGGCCGCGCAGGTGCCGGCGTGGCGGCGTCGCGGTGGCGGTGGTGTCGATGTCGGCGATATCGTTCACGTGTAGCCGCCTCACTTGCGCGCCGGAAACAGGCCCGTGGGCCGGAAGAACAGCACCGCCGCCATCAGCACATAGATCAGCATCGGCGCAATGGCGCGGCCGGTCTGGCTCGCGGTCGCTGGATCGAACGCCGCACGCAGCAGCGTCGGCGCCAGGAAGCGGCCGAGCGTGTCGGTGAGGCCGATCAGCAGGGCGGCGATGAAGGCGCCGCGGATCGAGCCGATGCCGCCGATCACGATCACCACGAAGGCGAGGATCAGCACATTGTCGCCCATGCCGGGCTCGACGGAGAGGATCGGCGCGACCATGGCGCCGGCGAAGCCCGCGAGCATGGCGCCGACGCCGAACACGATGGAGAACAAGAGGCGGATATTGACGCCGAGCGCCGACACCATCGGCGCGTTGCTGGCGCCGGCGCGGACCAGCATGCCGAGCCGCGTATGGTTCACGGTCCAGTAGAGGAGGCCGCCGACGGCGAGCCCCGCGGCGATGATGACGAGGCGGTAGACCGGATAGAGCATCCCCGGCGCCAATGTCACGGTGCCCGACAGCAGCGCCGGCACCGGCACGCTGAGCGGCGCCGAACCCCACAGGAACTTGACCGCCTGGTTGAGGAAGATGATGACGCCGAAGGTGGCGAGCACATGGGCGAGGTGGTCGCGGTCGTAGAGATGGCGGAAGATCAGCACTTCCAGCAAGAGGCCGAACAGCAGCGCCGCCGGCAGCGCCAGCGCCAGGCCCACGGCGAAGCTGCCGGTCATGGCGGTGAAGGCGGCGGCGAGATAGGCGCCGACCATGTACTGCACGCCATGGGCGAGGTTGATGAAGTCCATGACGCCGAACACGATGGTGAGGCCGGCGGCGATCAGGAACAGGATCAAGCCGAACTGCAGGCCGTTCAGCACCTGGACGAGGGCGAGGGTCAGCGTCATGCGCAGCGGTTACCGAGCTTGAGCGAACGCGACGGGGTGATCATGCGCAACCGGTCCAATCGTTGTCACTATTTGTCGACGCGTAGCCCGGATGAGCGCAGCGATATCCGGGACCGAACGTTTTGCCACTCCCCGGATGTCGCTTCGCTCATCCGGGCTACGGTTCTGTTCTGAAAGCACACGACATTCGTGCCGCCGTCACCCTGAGGCCGCGAAGGGCGACGGCGTTACACGGATGTCTCGGCCGCTCATCCTTCGAGGCTCGCTTTCGCTCGCACCTCAGGATGACGGAGCTGGCCGTCAGTTGCCGGCCGGGCAGTCCTTGGCGAACTGGTCGCCGAAGTTGGAGAACACCTTCTGCACGACCTCGGTCTGGAACTTGCCGTCCGGGCGCTTCACCGCCTTGACGAGGTAGAAGTCCTGGATCGGGTAGCCGTTGGTGTTGAACTTGAACGCCCCGCGCAGCGAGGTGAAGTCCGCCTTCTTCAGCGCCGCCTTGACCGCGTCCTTGTTGCTGAGGTCGCCCTTGGTGGCCTTGACGGCGCTGTCGATCAGGAGCGCCGCATCATAGGCCTGGAAGGCGTAGGTGCCGGGCACGTTGTTGTAGGCGGCTTCATAGGCCGCGACGAACTTCTTGCTCTGCGGCAGATCGAGGTTCGGCGCCCAGTTGGCGCCGCCGAACATGCCGACGGCGGCGTCCTGCTGCGCCGGCAGCGTCGACTCGTCGACCGTGAACGCCGACAGGAACGGGATGCGGTCGGCAAGGCCGGCCTGCTTGTACTGCTTGACGAGGTTCACGCCCATGCCGCCGGGCATGAAGGTGAAGATGGCGTCGGGATTGAGCGCCGCGATCTTGGACAGCTCGGCCTGGAAGTCGAGGGTGTTGAGCGGCACATAGGATTCCTCGACCACTTCACCCTTGTAGTCGATCTTGAAGCCGGCGACGGCGTCCTTGCCGGCCTGGTAGTTCGGCACCAGCAGGTAGACGCGCTTGTAGCCGCGCTCCTGCGCCACCTTGCCGAGCACCTGGTGGACCTGGTCGTTCTGGTAGGAGGTCACATAGAAGAACGGGCTGCAGGCCTTGCCGGCGAAGCTCGAGGGGCCGGCATTCGGGCTGATCAGGAAGGTCTTGGATTCCACCACCGGCTTCTCGATGGCGCCGAGGATGTTGGAGAAGATCGGACCGACCACGAAGTCGACCTTGTCGCGCTCCAGCAGGCCCTTGACCTTGGTGACGGCGACGTCGGGCTTGAGCTCGTCATCGACCACGATGACCTCGACATCACGGCCGCCGAGCTTGCCGCCGAGGTCCTTGACCGCGAGGTTGAAGCCGTCGCGCGCCTGCTGTCCGAGCACCGCGGGCGGCCCGGAGAGCGTCAGCACGAGGCCGACCTTGAGTTTGTCCTGAGATTTCTCCTGGGCGACCGCCTGGCCGGCCATCAGGCCCGCCAGCGCTGCTACCGCCACCCCTCCGAAGATCCGCTTCATCGTCGTTCTCCTGCCCTTGGAATTGTTCGGACTTGATCTCAACCTAGCTGGCCTGGCGGCATCGCCGCAAGCCGACGCCGGCCGTTGCGGTGTCGCACCATGAAGATCCCGTGTCGCTCCCTGCCATGCCGCGGTCGTCGCCGCGTCATGTTGCTTAATTATTTTAATCTTAAAGGAATTGATGGGGTGGCGCAAGCCGCCCGCCTGCCCAAACCGCAAGCGGACGCGTGGGCGCGTGCCGGGCGTGCTGCGGCGCAAGCCCGCCTTGTTTTCCGGGGTGAAGGCGGTTCGGTCCGTCGCCGATGGCGCCTGCAACGCAATTGAGCGCGGCGCGTAAATTTTTCGCAGCCGCGATCCGGGGGAGCAAAAAACACCACGCCGCGGGTGGGCGCGTGACGATCGGGCGGGGCGGGGCGGGGATTGCGGCGGCGCGCGCCGGCCTGTTCTTTGACTTTCGCGCCGTTCCGAATTATTTGAAGGTTCAAGGTGATCGGCTTGACTCGATCGGCGCTGACGCCGCAACCGGGCGCAACGGGCGACATCCCATATGTCCATGACCTTCGATTCCGAGACCAAGGCCGTCGAGACGCCGGAAGACCATGGCGACGAATTGCGGCTGTGGCTGCGGCTCTTGACTTGCACCACGCTGATCGAGGGCGAGGTGCGCAGCCGCCTGCGCGAGCGCTTCGACGTCACGCTGCCGCGCTTCGACCTGATGGCCCAGCTCGACAAGGCGCCGGACGGCATGACGCTGTCGGATGTCTCCAAGCGCATGATGGTGTCGAACGGCAACGTCACCGGCCTCGTCGAGCGCCTGGTGGAATCCGGCCACATCGACCGCCGCACCTCGCCGGAGGATCGCCGGGTGCAGATGATCCGCCTGACCAAGTCCGGTCGCACCGTGTTCCGTAAGATGGCGGCGGAGCACGAGCTGTGGATCGCGAGTTTCTTTTCCGACCTCACCGAGAAGGATGTGCGCGACCTGATGCGCCTGCTCGGCAAGGCCAAGGTCTCGACCCAGCGCGCCGCCGCCGAGCGCGCGGCGCGGCGGGAGGGGGCCGCGCCGGAGGGCTGAGCCATCCTGGCGCCTTCCGTTTCATCCCTGGCAAACGACGACAAGACCTTCCAGAAGGGGCCCCCGTGACAGCGATCGACTTTGAAGCCGAGTACAACAACCGTGCCCGCGTGCCGGAGAGTGGCGAGATCATCGCCTCCTGGGGGCGGGATGCGGCGGCCTACCGCGCGGCCCGGGACGGGCGCTGGCGCACGCTGCGCTACGGCAGCGGCGAACGGCACGGCCTCGACCTGTTTGCGGCCGATGCCGACAACGGCGCCATCGTCGTCTTCATCCATGGCGGCTACTGGCAGGCGCTCGACCGCTCGTTCTTCAGCCACATGGCGCGCGGGCTCAACGCCCGCGGCGTCACCGTCGCGGTGCCGAGCTACGACCTGTGTCCGCAGGTCGGCGTCGCCGACATCGTCGCGCAGATGCGCGCCGCGGTGCGCGAGCTGGCGCGGCTCAACCGGCCGCTGGTGGTCAGCGGCCACTCCGCCGGCGGCCAGCTCTCCGCCTGCCTGCTCGCCACCGACTGGACCATGGTCGATCCCGCCTTGCCGGCGGATCTCGTGACGTCGGCCTATGCGCTGTCGGGGGTGTTCGACCTCGAGCCGCTGGTCGGCACCTCGCTCAATGGCGCACTGCGGCTGGACGCCGAGGGGGCGCGCGCGGTCAGCCCGCTGCGCTGGACGCCGCCGCGCCGCGGCATCCTCGATGCCGTCGTGGGCGGTGCCGAGAGCGACGAATTCCTGCGCCAGAGCCGGGTGATGGCGGACATCTGGGGCGCCGCCGGCGTGACGACGCGGTACGAGGCAGTTCCCGGCGCCAACCATTTTACCATCATTGCACCGCTTGCCGACCCCGCATCCGCCATGACCGCACGTCTCGCCGAGCTGGCTGCGCAGGCCGTGCGCTAGCTGCTGCTCTGCATTTCGCGCGGCCCTGTCTGCCGCCCCGCGAATGGCGGACGGGTTGCGGTCCGGCTGCTAACGGCCTGAACACGGCCTGCTTTTTTCTCCCGATCGGTCGCGACAGCGTGCGCCGCGCCGCAGGGCTGTGGCCGGCGTGCGCGGCTGCATTTTCGGTGTTGCGCAAAATTATTTTAGGTTTAAAATGATTAGTAAGCGGTCAGACAAGGACCGCAGCGGAGGCTCGAGATTCGATGACGACCGGTGCGATGGACACAAGGCTGGCCGAGACGCTCGCGTGGCCGTTCTTCGAGGACCGCCATCGTGCGTTCGCCGCCGAGCTTGCGACTTGGGCGCGCGACAATCTTGCGCCACTGATCGATCATCATGACGTCGACGGCTCCTGCCGCCGCCTGGTGCGCGCGCTCGGCGACGCCGGCTGGCTGCGCGCCGCGGTGCCCGCCGCCTATGGCGGGCTGACGCCGAACTTCGATGTGCGCACGCTGTGCCTCGTGCGCGAGACGCTCGCCTATGAAAGCGGGCTCGCCGATTTCGCGTTCGCGATGCAGGGGCTCGGCACAGGGCCGATCTCGCTGTTCGGCTCGGACGAACTGAAAGCTGCCTACCTGCCGCGCGTGGCGCGCGGCGAGAGCATCGCGGCGTTCGCGCTGTCGGAGCCGGACGCGGGCTCCGACGTCGCCGCCATGAGCACGGTCGCGGTGCCCGATGGCCCCGACCACGTCCGCATCAATGGTCTGAAGACCTGGATCTCCAACGGCGGCATCGCCGATCACTATGTCGTGTTTGTGCGCACCAACGAGGCTGCCGGTGCCCGCGGCATCAGCGCCTTCGTGGTCGATGCCGGCACGCCCGGCTTCGAGATCGGCGAGCGCATCGACGTGATCGCGCCGCATCCGCTGGCGACGCTGCGCTTCACCGACTGCCGCGTGCCGCTGGCACGCCGCGTCGGGCCGGCGGGCGAGGGTTTCAAGGTGGCGATGGCCACCCTCGACGTGTTCCGCTCGACGGTGGGCGCTGCCGCGCTCGGCCTCGGCCGCCGCGCGCTGGATGAAGCGCTCAGCCGCGCCGCGAGCCGCCGCATGTTCGGCGGCGTGCTCGGCGACCTGCAGCTCACCCAGGCGGGGCTTGCCGACATGGCGACCAACATCGATGCCGCGGCGCTGCTCGTCTACCGCGCTGCGTGGACGAAAGATCGCGGCGCGGCGCGCGTCACGCGCGAAGCCGCGATGGCCAAGATGTTCGCCACCGAAGCCGCGCAGACGACGATCGATCGCGCCGTGCAGGTGTTCGGCGGCCTCGGCGTCAAGAGCGGCGTCAAGGTGGAAGAGCTCTATCGCGAGATTCGTGCGCTCCGCATCTACGAGGGCGCGACGGAAGTGCAGAAAGTGGTCATTGGCCGCGAATTGATGAAGGCCGCACAGACGGTCGCAGTGCAACGCGCCGCGGAGTGATCCGCGGCAGCAGTGATGCTGGAATGAATGTCGGATCCGCCGCGTGAGTGGCGCGAGACATGCATAGGGCAGCGGGAGGCCCGGCTGCCAGAATCGGGCGAGGCGCTCTGCGTCTCGTGACGATGGGCTGCAACGGGCGACGCTGAAAAGGAACGCACGATGGCACAGACGGCTCATGTTGATACATTCGCCCGCGACAATCTTCCGCCCCGCGAGCTGTGGCCGGATTTGATCTTCACGCGCCCCGAATACCAGTATCCGGAGCGGCTCAACTGCGTGCACAACTTCCTCGACCGCTGGGTCGCGGAAGGCCATGGCGACGCGCCCTGCATCTACACCGACAAGAAGAACTACAGCTATCGCGAGCTGCAGCAACTCGTGAACCGCATCGCCAACGCGCTGACCCACAAGCTCGGCCTCGTGCCCGGCGGCCGCGTGCTGCTGCGTTCGGCCAACAACCCGATGATGGTCGCGGCCTATCTCGCGGTGATGAAGGCCGGCGGCATTGCCGTCGCCACCATGCCGCTGCTGCGCGCCAAGGAAATCGCCTATCCGGTGCAGAAGACCAGGATTTCGCTGGCGCTGTGCGACCACAAGCTCGCCGACGAGATGGAGAAGACCAAGGCGGTGGCGAGCGAACTCAAGCGCGTCGTCTACTGGGAATCCGGTGCGCCGGATTCGCTGGAGGCGCTGATCGCCGATGAGAGCGACGCCTTCACCGCGGTCGACACCGCCGCTGACGATCTCTGCCTGATCGCCTTCACCTCGGGCACGACCGGCGATCCCAAGGGCACGATGCATTTCCACCGCGACATGCTCGCGGTGTGCGACGGCTTTGCCGGCAACGTGCTGCGCGCCCGCAGCGACGACCGCTTCATGGGCTCGGCGCCGCTCGCCTTCACCTTCGGCTTCGGCGGCGTGCTGTTCCCGATGCATATCGGCGCCTCGTTCATCCTGCTGGAGAACCCGGCGCCGCCGAACTTCGCCGCGGCCATCGAGCGCTTCAAGGCGACCGTGTGCTTCACCGCGCCGACCGCCTACCGCGTCATCCTCGGGCTCAACGGCAAGCACGACCTGTCCTCGCTGCGCAAATGCGTCTCCGCGGGCGAGACCCTGCCGAAGGGCACCTTCGATGCCTGGCTCAAGGCCACCGGCCTCAAGCTGATTGACGGCATCGGCTCGACCGAGATGCTGCACATTTTCATCAGCGCCACCGAGGACGAGATCCGCCCTGGCGCGACCGGCAAGCCGGTGCCGGGCTATGAGGCCAAGATCGTCGACGACGAGGGGCGCGACGTGCCGCCGGGTACGCTCGGCCGTCTCGCGGTGCGCGGACCGACCGGCTGTCGCTACTTCGCCGACGAGCGGCAGCGCAAATATGTGCTCGATGGCTGGAACCTGACCGGCGATACCTATGTGATGGATCAGGACGGCTACTTCTGGTACCAGTCGCGGTCCGACGACATGATCGTGTCCGCGGGCTACAACATCGCCGGTCCCGACGTCGAGGCGGCGCTGATGACCCATGACGCGGTCGCCGAGTGCGGCGTGGTCGGCGCGCCCGACCACGACCGCGGCATGATCGTGAAGGCCTACGTGGTGCTGCGGCCGGGCGTCGTCGGCGATGCCGCCCTCGTCGCCGCGCTGCAGGATCATGTCAAACGGGAGATCGCCCCGTACAAGTACCCGCGTGCGATCGAATTCGTGACGGAACTGCCGAAGACCGCAAGCGGCAAACTGCGCCGCTTCACCTTGCGCCAGATGGCGCAGGCCGAGGCGGATGTCGCCAAATCCATGACCAGCACTGCGGCGGAATGAGTCCGCCGCGGCGCCAGCAGCCTTGAAGGAGACAGGCCGGTGAGTGCACCCAAAGCAACCAATGTGGCGGTGTTGCCCGCGACGGAGGCGCAGCCGCGCGCGGGTGGACCGCAGGTGCTGCAGCCCGGCGGCTGGCCGCGGCCGAAGGGCTATTCCAACGGCATGCTGGCCGAGGGCCGCCTCATCGTCACCGGCGGCGTCGTCGGCTGGGACGCCGAGGAGCGTTTTCCGGACACCTTCGTGGCGCAGGTCAAGCAGACGCTGCAGAACATCGTCGCCATCCTGGCGGAGGGCGGGGCGCGTCCCGAGCACCTCGTGCGGCTGACCTGGTACGTCGTCGACATGGAGGAGTATGTCTCGAACCTGAAGGCGGTCGGCCAGGCCTATCGCGAGGTCGTCGGCGCCCACTATCCCACCATGGCGCTGGTCCAGGTGGTGCGGCTGGTCGAGCCGTCGGCACGGGTCGAGATCGAGGCCACTGCCGTCCTTCCCCGCGACTGAGTGGCTGGCACCGCCGCGCGGCGGGTGCCCTGACAGCGCAGCGAGACAGGGTCTGAGGGCCGTCCGGAGCGATCCGGGCGGCTCTTGTCTGTCGCGGCGGCGGTCTTGCCGGCCAGCGGGAAGGCTCCGTGCCGGTCGCCGGGCAGGCGTTGCCGCCGCGTCCACGATCCCATCACGTCAAAAGTCTTATAAGCCAATCCCGTCATTCGGGAGTAGACTTCGCATCGCCTCGGATCCCGCACGGTCGGGACCGGGCTTTGACAGCTCACGGCGCGAGAAGCCGTTGGAGCGTTCCTCGGGCGGTTGAGAGCTCCCTTGAGGACATGCGCCGCAGGCGCATTCAGCGATCGACCGTCCGCCCCAACGTCGCGCCGCGATACGACAGGCCTTGAGCAGCAAGGCTTGCAGGCAAGGCTTGGAACACGGGAGGGCGTGCTTTGGCGTAACAGGAGGTCAATATGGCCATGCAAATCCCAAGGGACTTTCGCCGCGTGATCGTGGCTGCGTCGGTTGGGAATGTCATCGAGTGGTATGACTTCTACATCTTCGGCAGCCTGGCGGCGGTCCTGTCGGTCAAGTTCTTTGAAAAATCCCATCCGGTCGCGGCGCTGCTCAGCACCATCGCGCTGTTCACCGCAGGCTTTCTGATCCGCCCGCTGGGCGCTTTTCTGTTCGGCTGGATGGGCGATCGCATCGGCCGCAAATACACCTTCCTGGTGACGCTGAGCGGCATGGGCATCGGCACCGGTGCGATCGGATTGATCCCGACCTTCGAGTCGATCGGTCTGACCGCAGCGTTCATCCTGTTTGGCCTGCGCATGATCCAGGGCCTGTGCCTCGGCGGTGAGTATGGCGGCGCCATCACTTATGTCGCCGAACACGTCTCGGATGAGCGGCGCGGTTACTACACCGGATGGCTACAGACTTCGCCGACGCTGGGCATCGTGGTGTCGCTGGCCGTCATCCTGGCGACGCGCGGCTATTTCGGCAGCCAGGCGTTCGACGATTGGGCCTGGCGCGTGCCGTTCCTGGTGTCTTTCGTGCTGGTGGCGATCGCGATCTATATCCGCCTGCAGCTGCAGGAGACGCCGATCTTCCAGGAGATCAAGGCCAAGGGCCAGACGACGCGCAATCCCTGGAGGGAGGCTTTCCTCAGCGCCAACATCAAGTTCGTGCTGATCGCGAGCATCGTGGTGATCGGTGAGGGGGTGGTCTGGTACAGCGGCCAGTTCTGGGCGCTGTATTTCCTGCAGCAGGTGTCCAAGGTGGACGCGTCGACGGCGGCCTATCTCGTCGGCGCCGGCCTCCTGATCGGAACGCCGACCTTGATCCTGTTCGGCTGGCTGTCCGACCTGATCGGCCGCAAGCCGGTCATCCTGGCGGGTTTCCTGCTCGCCGCGGTCACCTACTATCCGCTGTATTCCTGGCTCGGGCAGCTCACCCAGCCGGGCAACATCAACTATCCGCTGGCGATCCTGGCCATCGCCATCCTGGTGTCCTATGTCGGGATGGTTTATGGGCCGATCGGCGCGTTCCTGGCGGAGTATTTCCCCGCCCGGATCCGCTACACCTCGGTGTCGGTGCCCTATCACATCGGCAATGGCTGGGGCGGCGGGCTGGTGCCGCTGATCACCACGGCGGCGTTTCAGTCGACCGGCAGCCTCGGCAATGCGCTGATCTATCCGATCGTGGTTCCGGCGGTGTGCTTCGTGCTCTGCCTCTTCCTGATGCCGGAAACCCGCCAGATCAGCATCTGGCAGCCGATCGGGGCGAAGCCCGCCGTCTGAGCGGGTTGATCCGTTCTCTTCCGGCCGCCCGAGGGCGGTCGGGAGAGACATTGTGAAGCGATCCGCCTCGGGCGGAAACAAACCGTCTCAGGTCACCGGATGATGCCAGTGGTCCCGCCACCAGGCGATGAGTTCGCGATCGGTCACCAGTTCCCACGCTGCAAACAGGATGACAAGTACACCCGCAACCATGCTGTTCGTGGTCGCGGCCGCCGCGTCATAACCGATCGCCCAGGGCGCAATCAGCAGAGCGAAACCGATCAGAACCTCGCCCCACTCCTCCAGATAGGACGGCACGGCAAATCCCTCGAACGCGAACAGAATGACGCACAAGCCGAGTGCGATCGTGATCCAGGTCGCCGCCCCGGCAAAGCCGAGGGCGAACGGTGACACCACAAGCCACACGCCCAGCAACAGGCTGACGACATCTTGCCAATGTCGAACGCGCATGATGCCTCCTCCTCCATGCAAATCTCCCTGCCGCCCTATTATATAAGCGGTGTTCACGGCGTTCGAAGAGCCGTGACCTGGTATCTGTAAGAGATCGACTGGCGGCCGTGACATGCCGGCCCGGTCGCAAGGTGAGTTGCTGCTGCACACGCGATCGTGCCCGTGCGATCGAACGTCTCACCCCTTTTGGCCTGTTTGCGCCAGATTGACCGTTTAATGCCACAATCGCTCGGAATGCTCTGGCTGACGATTTGCGGGCCGGCACCAAAGCCGGCGTTGCGGGTTGTCATGGGTGGTTCGGGACTTGATCTGGGACTGGTCTACAGGCCTGTCTGGTAATGCGATCGGGGAAGCCATGGCGCATGACGGCACGTTGCCGGCACGGAAGATTCTGTGCGTGTTTCCGCGCTACACGCCGTCGTTCGGGACGTTCGAATATGCCTATGCCCTGACCGACGGGGTGCGGGCGTTCATGCCGCCCCAGGGGCTGCTGGTGATCGCGGCCGTGCTGCCATCATCCTGGCAGGTGCGCTTCGTCGACGAGAACATCGCCCCGGCGACGCCACAGGATTTCGCCTGGGCGGACGCGGTGTTCGTCAGCGGCATGCACATCCAGCGCAAGCAGATCAACGACATCTGCGCCCGCGCCCATGCGGCGGGCAAGGTGGCCGCGCTCGGCGGCCCGTCGGTGAGCTCCTGCCCGGAGTACTATCCCGAGTTCGACTACCTCCATATCGGCGAGCTCGGCGACGCCACCGATGCGCTGATCGCGCATCTGGCGCGCGATCCGGCGCGGCCGCCGCGGCAGGTGCGTCTCACCACGGCGGTGCGGCGCGACATGACGGACTTCCCGCTGCCGGCCTATGAGCTGATCCCGCTCCAGCGCTATTTCATCGGCAGCATCCAGTTCTCGAGCGGCTGTCCCTACCAGTGCGAGTTCTGCGACATCCCCGGCCTCTACGGCCGCAATCCGCGGCTGAAGACGCCGCAGCAGGTCGTTGCCGAGCTCGACAAGCTTCTCGCCTGCGGCCTGCTGGGGGCGGTGTATTTCGTCGACGACAACTTCATCGGCAACCGCCGCGCGGTGCAGGAACTGCTGCCACATCTGATCGCATGGCAGAAGCGCAACGGCTTCGCGCTGCAGTTCGCCTGCGAGGCGACGCTCAACATCGCCAAGCGCCCCGAAATCCTCAGCCAGATGCGCGACGCCTATTTCACCACCGTGTTCTGCGGCATCGAGACGCCGGACCGCGATGCACTGAAGGCGATGGCCAAGACCCATAACATGATGGTGCCGATCCTCGAGGGCGTGCAGACCCTCAACCGCTACGGCATGGAGGTGGTGTCCGGCATCATCCTCGGCCTCGACACCGACCGGCCCGACACCGGCGAGGGCATCCTCGACTTCATCGCGCAGTCGCAGATCCCGATGCTGACCATCAACCTGTTGCAGGCGCTGCCGCAGACGCCGCTGTGGGATCGCCTGGCGCGTGAGAACCGCCTCGTCGACGATGATGGCCGCGATTCGAATGTCGATTTCCGATTGCCCTACGAGACGGTGGTCGGGATGTGGCGCGACACCATGGCGCGCGCCTATACGCCGGACAAGCTGTTTGCGCGCTTCGAGCACCAGGATGTCGTCACCTATCCCAACCGCCTGAAGCCGCCGAACACGCCGCAGCGCGCCTCCTGGCCGAACATCCGGCGCGGGCTCACCATGCTGGCCAAGATCCTGTGGAGGGTCGGGGTGCGCAGCGACTATCGCCGCGAATTCTGGCGGTTCGCCTGGCCGCGGCTGAAGAAGGGCGATATCGAGCGCATCATCAGCGTCGGCCTCGTCGCCCATCACCTGATCGTGTTCGCGCGCGGCGCCGCCAGCGGCCGGCAGAACGCCTCCTACTACTCGACGCGGCTGCGCGAGGCGGCGGTGCCGGCGGAGTAGCGCCGGCTCAGACGTGCCCGGCCGCGGCCATCACCAGCGAGCGGTGGGCGGCGACGCCGGCCATCGCGCCGTCGGCGACGGCGAGCGAGACCGAGGTCATCGCCAGCGCCGCGTCGCCGCAGGCGAACACGCCGGGCACGCTGGTCGCCTTGATCTCGTCGGTGGTGACGAGTGGACCCAGCATGCCCTCCGTGAACGCGCAGCCGAGCTGCGCCGCCAGCGGGCTCGCAGGTGCGGTGCGCGATGCGACGAACAGGCCGGCGACCGTCGTGGTGCGGCCGTCACCGAGCTGCACGGTGACGTCATCGTCGCCGGAGATCGCCGCGACGGCGCCCGGTACGATCGTGACATCGCGCCGCCTGAGCATGGCCTTCTGCTCGTCGTCGGGCGTGAAGCTGCCGTTGAGGAACAGTGTCGTCCTGCCCCAGTCCGGCACCAGCAAAGCCTGGTGAAGCGCGAGCGGACTGGTCGCCAGGACGCCGAGCGGGCCGCCCGCGAACTCGTAGCCGTGACAATAGGGGCAATGGACCACGGTCTTGCCCCAGCGCTGGCGCAGGCCCGGGATCTCCGGCAGATGATCGACGACACCGGTGGCGATCACCAGCCGCCGTCCCTCGTAATGTTCACCGTCCGTCGTCGATACCGAGAAGGCGTCGATCGATCCCTCTGCGCCGGACGCACGTCCATCGCGCCAGATGACGGTGGGATAGGCGAGGAGCTGTGCGCGTGCGTCTTCAGTGATCGTAGAGGGCGAGCGGCCGTCCTGGCCGAGGAAGCCGTGCGAGGCTTTCGCGAAGCGGTTGCGCGGTTCGCCGGCGTCGATCACCAGCACGCGGCGGCGGGCGCGCGCGAGCTGCAGGCTGGCGGCGAGGCCGGCATAGCTGCCGCCGATCACGATGGCGTCAACGGACGTGTCACGGGACACATCAGAGGGCATGGGGATGTTTCCTGGTGTGGGCTTTTCGGGCCGCAAAGCGGCGGTTGAAGTCGTTTGACAGGTCCGCCAGCGAGATGTTCGCAAGGCGTTCGATCAGCAGTGCCTCGGCGTCGCGAAACGCGCCGTCGAGGGCGTCGTTCAGCGCCTGCTCGACCAGGCACTCCGGAGCTTCGCTGCGGTTGCCGAGCGCAAACACCGTCGGGGATCCCAGCGCGTCATAGATGTCCTTGATGGTGACGGCCGCGAGATCGCACGCGATGGTCCAGCCGCCGCCATGGCCCTTCTCGGATTGGACGAAGCCAACCTCGCGCAGCCCCGCCATCATGCGGCGCACCACAACCGGGTTGGTGTGCATGCACGCGGCGAGGTCTTCCGATGTCATCGGCGCTGCACGCTCCGCCATGTGCAAGAGCACATGCAGTGCGCCGGAAAGTCTGCTGTCCCGTCTCATGTAACTTCGTATGATACATGATGGCGCGGCCGTCAAGCATCGTTCCCGGCCGGAACCCGCACGGGTTTCACAGGCGCACCGGCCGGATCGTGATCGGCGCCACCTTGCCAGCGCCCAGGTGCGGGATCAGAATTGTACGAAGGGGCACGTCCGCCGTTGCCGCCTCGGTCACGCGTGATGATCGGGGTGAACGAGAGGGAGTGACACCATGCGTGAGATGGAAATCCACGACATCGCCCGGCAGATGCTGGAGCGCCATGGCCAGGAGGCCATCGCCACCGCCGCGCGCAAGGCCATCGCCTGCGAGAAGGAAGGCGACAAGATCGAGGCGCGCAACTGGCGGCACATCGAAGACGCCATGAAGATGATGCGCGGCCCGCATCAGAGCTAGCTTTCGCGATCGAACGAGCTGCGGCACTGATATGTCGCGATGGCGCGAGATACCCGTTCCTCATGGTGAGGAGCGGCCAAGGGCCGCGTCTCGAACCATGAGGCCGAGGCGCATTGCTGATGGCCTCATCCTTCGAGACGGCTGCTGCGCAACCTCCTCAGGATGAGGAGAGAGGCATTCGAAGCCGCATGCTCTCCCCAAGACGATAGAAGCTTGTGTCCCGGCGGAATCGCCCTGCGTGCCGGTTGTTATGACCGCCGTGCGGCAACGCATCGAATGCGTAGCCGCGACGCACGATCGTCTGCCGCGCTCACACCGAGCGCGTGATGCCACCATCGACGCGGATGTTCTGGCCGGTGATGTAGCCGCCGCCGGGGGAGGCGAGGAAGGCGATGGTGGCGGCGATCTCCTCGCTCTTGCCGTAGCGGCCCATCGGGATGCGACGGCGCCGCTCCTCGGTTTCCGGCAGGCTGTCGATGAAGCCCGGCAGCACGTTGTTCATGCGGACATTGTCGGCGGCGTACTTGTCGGCGAACAGCTTGGTAAAGGCGGCAAGTCCGGCGCGGAACACGCCGGAGGTCGGAAACAGCGGATCGGGCTCGAACGTCGCATAGGTCGAGATGTTGATGATGGCGCCGCCGCGCTGCGCCTGCATGATCGGCGCGACGAGGCGGGTGGGGCGGATCACGTTCATCAGGTAGACGTCGAGGCCGGTGTGCCAGTCGTCGTCGGTCAAGTCCAGGATCGGCGCGCGCGGACCATGGCCGGCGCTGTTGACGAGGACGTCGATGCGGCCCCACGTCGTCATCGCCTGATCGGTCAGGCGGCGCAGGCCGTCGTTCGAGCGGTTGGAGCCGGTGACGCCGAAGCCGCCCAGCGACGCCGCCAGCGCCTCGCCCTTGCCTGATGACGACAGGATCGCGACGCGAAAGCCGGCGGCGGCGAGCTGGCGCGCGGCGGCCGCGCCCATGCCGCTGCCGCCGGCGGTGACGATGGCAACCTTCTCCTGAGACATGACGATTCTTTCCAAATTGGTGCGAGGAGAGCGGTTGATAGCATCGACAGGCGCGATGTTCGATCGGGTTTTTCGTCACGCAGAAATTCAGGGGACGCCGTGCGGCCGCGGAGGGCCTATCCTTCGCGCGCGTTTGTGGTCATGATCGTGGCGGATGGATCGCAGCAGCCCAGCATGCCCTGATGACCGATGTGATGATTGCAGACGACTTCTCCGCGGCGCTCGCGCGTCTTGTGCAGCGGCTATATGGCGCGCGCTGGCAGGCGGCGGCGATCCGGCGGCTGTCCGGCGGCGCCAGCAAGGAAACCTGGGCGTTCGATGCGGTCGATGGCGCCGCGCGGCGGGCGCTGATCCTGCGCCGCGCGCCGCCGCATGCGAATGCGCGCATGGGCGGCGCCGAGCTCGACACCGAAGCTGCGCTGATGCGGCTCGCGGGCGCGGCCGGGGTGCCGTCGCCCGAGGTGGTGCATGTGCTGACGCCGCAGGATGCGCTCGGCCACGGCTTCGTCATGGTGCGCGTCGAGGGCGAGACCATCGCGCGCAAGATCCTGCGCGACGACGCGTTTGCGTCCCTGCGGCCGCGCCTTGCGCGCGAGCTCGGCGGCATCCTGGCGCGGCTGCATGCCATCGATGTCGCTCGCCTGCCGCCGCTCGGTGTGGTGACGGCCGCCGACGAACTGGCGCAGATGCGCGCGACCTACCGCGCCGACGGCCAGCCGCGGCCGGTGTTCGAATACGCCTTCCGCTGGCTCGCCGACCATGCCCCGGCCGAGCCGCCGCCATCACTGGTGCATGGCGACTTCCGCCTCGGCAACTTCATTGTCGATGGGCAGGGGGTCCGTGCACTGCTCGACTGGGAGCTTGCCCATCGCGGCGATCCCCTGCGTGACCTCGGCTGGATCTGCACCGGCTCCTGGCGCTTCGGCGGCATCGACAAGCCGGTCGGCGGCTTCGGCGAACTCGCTGACCTCGTGGCCGGCTATGAAGAGGCCGGTGGCGCGCGCGTGGATCTGGCGCGGGTGAAGTTCTGGGAAACGTTCGGCTCGCTGCGCTGGGGCGTGATGTGCCTTTCCATGCTGGCGCGCTTCGAGCGCGGCGGTGACCGCACCGTCGAGCGCGCCATGATCGGCCGCCGCGCCTCCGAAACCGAAATCGACCTGTTGCGGCTGTTGCTGCCGCGGAGCTAGTGCCATGCAGGACCGACCCGATCCCGTCGAATTGATCCGCACCGTCGCTGGTACGCTCCGCGACAAGCTGATGCCCCAGCTCGCGGGCAGCGCCGCCTTCGAGGCGCGCGTCGCGGCCAATGCGCTCGATCTCGTGGTGCGGCAGCTCACGCTGGCGGGCCCCGGCGAGGCGGCCGAGCTGGCGCGCCTGCAAGCGCTGCTCGGCACGGCCGGGTCGCTCGCCGACCTCAACCATATGCTGTGCGAGCGCATCGCCAGCGGTGCCATCGCCGCGGACGATGTTGCGCTGCGCGACCATCTGTGGGCGACCACGCTCGACAAGCTCGCGGTGGACCAGCCGACCTATGCCGCCTACCGGGCGGAGGTCAGCAAGTCCTGAACGCAGGATCCAACAACGACAAGAACAAACGAAGGGAAACGCCATGGATTTTTCATTGCCGCCGGAGCTCGTCGCCTATCTCGCCGAGCTCGACGCGTTCATCCTCAGCGAGATCAGGCCGCTGCAGCAGCAGGACGACAACGGGCGCTTCTTCGACCATCGCCGTGAGTGGGCGCGCACCGACTTCGACCATGACGGCCTGCCGCGCCGTGAGTGGGAGGCGCTGCTGCGCGAGGCCAAGAACCGCGCCGACCGCGCCGGCCATCTGCGCTTCGCGCTGCCCAAGCGCTATGGCGGCCGCGACGGCAGCAACCTGTGGATGGCGGTGATCCGCGAGCATTTTGCCAGCCAGGGGCTCGGCCTGCACAACGACCTGCAGAACGAGCACTCGATCGTCGGCAACTTCCCGCTCGTCACCATGCTCGATACCTATGGCACACAGGCGCAGAAGGAGCGCTACATCGAAGCCAGCATCCGCGGCGAGGTGCGCATCGCCTTCGGCCTGACCGAACCCGATCACGGCTCGGACGCCACCCACATGGAGACGCGCGCGGTACGCGAGACCCGAGGCGGTGTCGATGGCTGGCGCATCGACGGTGAGAAGATGTGGACCACCGGCATGCATGTGGCGACCCATTGCGCGACCTTCGCCCGCACCGCGGGGGCTGATGGCGACGCCAGCGGCATCACCTGCTTCCTGGTGCCGACCGGCACGCCCGGGGTCAAGGTCGAGGAGTATCTGTGGACCTTCAACATGCCGACCGATCATCCGCGGGTGTCGTTCACGGATGTGTTCGTGCCCGACGAGGCGCTGTTCGGGCCTGTCGACCGCGGCCTGTCGCTGGCGCAATGTTTCGTGCACGAGAATCGCATCCGCCAGGCGGCAAGCTCGCTCGGCGCTGCGGTCTACTGCATCGAGGAGAGTGTGGCTTACGCGCGCGAGCGCAAGCCATTCGGCAAGCCGCTCGCCGACAACCAGGCGATCCAGTGGCCGCTGGTGGAGCTGGCGACGCAGGCCGAGATGCTGCGGCTTTTGATCCGCAAGACCGCCCACGAGATGGACGGGCTTAGCCGCGACGGCATCGAGAAGACGCTCTCCGACAAGGTGTCGATGTGCAACTACTGGGCGAACCGGCTGTGCTGCGAGGCTGCCGACCGCGCCATGCAGGTGCATGGCGGCATGGGCTATTCACGCCACAAGCCGTTCGAGCACATCTACCGCCATCACCGCCGCTACCGCATCACCGAAGGCAGCGAGGAAATCCAGATGCGCAAGATCGCGGCCTACTTGTTCGGCTTCATGGGGCCGCGCCGGGGCAGGGTGGGCACGCCGGCCTGACGTCGGCCGGGGAGCCGGGCGCCGATCACGGCTGATGGGGTGCGGCCGGCAACTGCGGATCGGCCGGCGGCTGGACCGGGCCTTCGCCGGCGGCGCCGCGCCGCTTGACGCGCCTGGCCGCCAGCCAGTTCTCGCACCGCTGCACGACGACAAAGAACGCCGGTACGAACAACACTGCCAGACAGGTCGAGGCGATCATGCCGCTGAACACGGTGATGCCGATCGACTTGCGGGCGCTGGCCCCGGCGCCGGTGGCCAGCACCAGCGGCGCGACGCCGAGAATGAAGGCGAACGATGTCATCACGATCGGGCGGAAGCGCGCTCGCGCGGCATCGACGGCCGCGGCGAGCAGCGGCTTGCCGTCACGGACGTAGAGCTCGCGCGCGACCTCGACGATCAGAATGGCGTTCTTGGCCGACAGCGCGATCAGCAGGATCAATCCGATCTGGACGTAGAGGTTGTTCTCGATCCGCAGTCCCGTCAGCACCGACATCGGCCCGAGCAGTGACAGCGGCACGGCAAGGATGACGGAGATCGGCGCGTACCAGCTCTCGTACTGCCCCGCCAGCACCAGGTAGACCAGCAGCATCGCGAGCCCGAAAACGTAGTAGATCTGTTGTCCGACCGCCTTCTCCTGGTAGGACATGGCCGTCCATTCGCTGGCCATGCCCTGCGGCAGGGTCTTGGCGGCGATCTGCTCCATCAGGGTGATCGCCTGGCCGGAGCTGAAGCCGGCCGCAGGCAGGCCGACGACGGCCGCCGAGGGATAGAGATTATAGAGGCTGATCAGCGACGGGCCGACCGCCGGCGTCACCTTGGCGAATGTCCCGAGCGGGATCATGTCGCCCTGCTGGTTGCGCACCATCAGGCTCTCGATGTCCTGCGGGCGCAGGCGAAACTGCGCATCCGCCTGGGCATAGATCTGGAAGGTGCGGCCGAACCGGTTGAACTGGCTGACGTAGCTCGATCCCAGATACGCGGCGAGGGCGGAGAAGACCTGGTCGGTCGAGACATGCAGCGTCTGGATCTTGATGCGGTCCACCTCGACATTGAACTGCGGCACCGCCGAGCGGAACGGTGAGCTGACCCGCTGCAGCGCGCTCTGGGTCGCGGCATTGGCGACGACGGCGTTGGCCACCGCTTGCAGCTTGCCATAATCGGAGCTGCCGTCGCGCAGCTCGATCTGCATGGCGAAGCCGGCGGCGTTGCCGATGCCCTGGATCGGGGGCGGCGGCAGCACCACGATCCGGGCCTCCGGCAGCGCGGCGAGCGACTGGTTGAGGCCGACGACCAGTGAGCGCAGGTCCTCCCCGGCGCCGCGTGCGCTCCAGTCGTTCAGCACGATGTAGGCGACGCCGGCGTTGGCGAGGCTCGCGCTGTTGTCGAGCGCGGAGATGCCGGAGATGCCGATGACATGGGCGACGCCCGGTGTCTTGCCGGCGATCGCGCTGATCTGGTCGAGCACGCGCTGCGTGCGGTCGAGCGAGGCGCCGTCCGGCAGCTGGGCGGCTGCCAGCAGATAGCCCTGGTCCTCGATCGGCAGGAAGCCCGTCGGCACGCGCGACAGGCCGTAGCCGCCGATCCCGATCAGGATCAGCGCGACCAGCACCGCCGCGCCGCTGTGGCCGACCAGCCGCGCGATCAGCCCGGCATAGCCGCGCTCGATCCGGGCGTAGATGGCATTGAAGCCGCGATAGAACCAGTTGCGTCGCTCGGCGGCGACCGGAGGCCGCAGCCACAGCGCGCATTGTGTCGGCTTCAGCGTGGCGGCATTGATGGCGCTGATCAGGGCGGTGGCGGCGATCACCAGTGCGAACTGGGCGTAGATCCGCCCGGTCAGGCCGGGCAGGAACGCAGCGGGCAGGAACACCGAGACCAGCACCAGCGTGATGCCGATGATCGGGCCGAACAGCTGGTCCATCGCGCTGATCGCCGCCTGCGGTCCGGACATGCCGCGCTCGATGTTGTGGGCCGCGCCCTCGACCACGACGATGGCATCGTCGACCACGATGCCGATGGCGAGCACGATCGCAAACAGCGTCGAGAGGTTGACGGTGAAGCCGAGCGCGGCCATCGCGGCGAAGGCGCCGATGATGGTGACGGGCACGGTGGTCGCCGGCACCAGCATCGCGCGCCAGTCCTGCAGGAAGATCAGGATCACGATGAGGACAAGGAGCGCGGCCTCGACCAGCGTCTTGTAGACCTCGTCGATCGAAGCGGTGACGAACTTCGTGGTGTCGAAGGGGACGTCGAAGGTCAGCCCGGCGGGAAATCCACCGGACAGCTCGGCCATCTTGCTGCGGACCGCGGCGGCGACGTCGAGCGCGTTGGCGCCCGGGGACTGGAAGACGCCGATGCCGGTGGCCGGCCGCCTGTCGAGGGCGAACACCTGGCTGTAGGTCTGGGCGCCGAGCTCGACCCGGCCGACGTCGCGCAGCCGCGTCACGTCGCCATTGTCGCCGGTCTTGACGATCACGTTCTCGAACTGAGAAGCGTCGTCGAAGCGCCCGTTGACGTTGAGCGTGTACTGGAAGGCCTGTCCCGCCGGCGTCGGCGGCATGCCGACCTGTCCGGCTGTCACCTGCTGGCTCTGCTGCTGCACCGCCTGGACGACGTCTTGCGGCATCAGGCCGCGCGACTGGAGCTTCGTCGGGTCGAGCCACAGCCGCATCGAATACTGCCCGGCGCCGAACACGGTGACGTTGCCGACGCCGGGAATGCGCGCGAGCTCGTCCTTGATGTTGATGGTGGCGTAGTTGCTGAGATAGAGGCTGTCGTAGCGCGCGTCCGGCGACGTCAGCGTCACGAACATCAGGATCGCCGTCGAGCGCTTCTGGACGTTGACCCCTTGCGTCTGCACCGCCTGGGGCAGCGACGACAGCGCGCTGGAAACACGGTTCTGGACCAGGACCTGAGCGAAGTTGAGGTCGGTGCCGATCTTGAACGTCACCGTCAGGGTGTAGGTGCCGTCCGCGCCGCTGTAGGATTGCATGTAGAGCATGCCCTCGACGCCGTTGACCTGCTGCTCGATCGGCAGCGCTACGGTATCGATGACGGTCTGGGCGCTGGCGCCGGGATAGCGCGTGGTCACCTGCACGGTCGGCGGCACGACGTCCGGATACTGCGCGACCGGAAGTCCGAGCAAGGCGACGGCGCCGATCAGGACCATCAGGACGGCGATGACGTTGGCGAGAACAGGCCGCTCGATGAAGAATTTCGAGATCATGCGCGATCCCTATTTTTCTGCCGCACGAGGCTGGTCGCTCGCCTTTTGCACCGGGTCGACCGTCTGGCCGGGAATGGCGCGCAACAGGCCGGAGACCACGACACGGTCGGCCGGATCGAGGCCCTTTTCGATGACCCGCAACTCGCCCTGGGCCGGTCCGGTCTCGACCTTGCGCTGCTCGACGATATTGTCCTTGTTGACGATCAGCACGTAGCGGCCGCCCTGATCGCTACCGAGCGCGACATCCGGCACGAGCAGGGTGTCCGCCGTGACGGTCAATGGAACGCGGACGCGGACGAAATAGCCGGGCAGCAGCGCGCGGTCCGGATTGGGCAGGAGGCCGCGCACGGCCAGCGTGCCGGTCGACTGATTGAGGGTCGGCGCGGCATAATCGAGCTTGCCGACATGCGGGTAGCCGCTGTCGGTCTGCAAGCCGACCTCGACCGGAATTTTCTGGAGGTCGTCCGACGTCAGCCCCTGGCGAACCGCGCCGGCGTGGATGCGGATCACATCCTGTTCGCTGACCGTGAAGTTCACGTAGATCGGATCGAGCTGCACGATGGTCGCAAGCTGCGTCGGCGACGCCGCGCCGACCAATTCGCCGATCGAGACGAGATGCGCGGTGACGATGCCGTCGAACGGCGCCTTGACGGAGGTATATCCGTAATTGACGTCCGCGATCTTGGTGTTGACCTCGGCCTGCTGCAGATTCGCGCGGGCATTGTCGCGGGTGGCCGCGGACTGCTCGAAGGTCGCCTGGGATGCGAACTGCTTGGCGGCGAGATCGGACTGGCGCTTGTAGTCGGCTTCAGACTGGGTCAACGAGGCCTGTGCGCCGGTCTGCGCCGCCTGGGCCTGCTCGAGTTTCAGCTTGTAGGTCTGCGGTTCGATCGTGAACAGCGTCGCGCCTTGCTTGACGAAGGTGCCGTCCTTGTAATCGATGGTTTCGAGCACGCCTTGAACCCGCGCGACGAGATCGACGCTCTTCACGGGAGCGGTGTTGCCGGTGGCCTCGAGATAGCGCGTCACCGCTTGTCGCAGCGGTGTCGCCACCTCGACCTTCGGCGCAGGCGGCGCGACGAAACTGTTCTGCTCGCATCCGGTCAGGATCGCGGCGCAGGCGAGGCCCGCGCCGATCGTGCAAGCGGCATGGCGCGCGATCGTTGTGCGATTGCGAAGCCTCGTGCCAATCGAAGGATGCCTGGGCGCCATCGCCGTTCTCCTGTCGATCTCGTTCGCAGGCGTTGCGCGACGTCAACGGTACATTCGCGCTTGCTGAAAGATTCAAAAACAGGCACTCTGGTCCGGATTGAGGTCTCTCTGCTGATCGGTTGCCTGATCCAACGTGATCGAAGCCGCCTTCATCGAAGGCAAAGTGCTGGAGATCCGAAATGCCTCATTCATACACGTGCAATTCAGACGCATGCAGCTCAGAAACATTTCGTTCAGAAACATTTCGTTGCGGCGCGTCTCGTTCCAGTGCAGCTCATCATGTTGAGCGACGTCTTGCGGCGCAAGCCTTTTTAATCGTCGCAACATGCCTTGCCCTGACGGCTCCGGTTGCGTCGCAGCAACCGACACAGGCGCAACGCGATGCGATCCGCGCCGCGTGCCGGTCGGACTATGAAGCGCACTGCGCCAGTGTGCAGCCGGGGGGCAAAGCGGCGCTGATGTGTCTGCAGAAAAATATGGCCAGCCTCTCGCAGCCGTGTCAGCGGGCCGTCAATGCCGTTGTGGGCGCAGCCGCGCCGGAGACACAACCGGTGCCGGCCTCGCCGCCGCCGGCGTCCTCGACCGCGGCTGCACCACCAGCTCTGCCCGCGCCGGCTGCGGCCCCGTCGACGCCGGCTGCTCCGGTCGCATCGCCGGCGACACAGGCTGCTCCATCCGCCGCGCCGCCGGCCGCCGGAACAGCTGCCAAGGCGGCCGCGGCAACTGGTGCGAAGCGGCCGTCGCAAGCGCAGGTGGGAGCCATTCGCGCGGCTTGTCGCGGCGACTATCAGGCGGTGTGCGCCGGTGTTCCGACCGGCGGCGCGGCCGCGTTGAACTGTCTGCAGAAGAATGCCGCGACGCTCTCTGCGCCGTGTCGGCAAGCGGTCGATGCGGCGGGTGGCGCGGCGACGGCGAGCGAAGCTCCGGCCGCATCCGGTGCGGCTGCTCCCGCGCCGATGGCGGGCGCCATATCGCCTGCCATGTCACCGACCATGGCCCCTGCGATGTCGCCGCGTGAGGAAATCCGCTTGGTGAGAGTGTCGTGCGGCCGCGACTTTCGCATGCTCTGTGGCGATGTTCCGCCGGGGGGCGGTCGCGTGATCGCGTGTCTGCGAGCCAACGAGGCTTCGCTGTCTCCCCGCTGCCAGAGCGCAATGGCCGGGCTCCGCCGATAAAGGCTTCGTGACGCGGATCCGGCATCGCGGCTCCGCACGCGCGCAACAGGTGTCGACACTGAATGAAGGAGGTCTTGATGAAGCGCGTCATCTTCGGATTGCTGGTCGTGCTCGGGGGAATGGCGTTGGCGGCGGGCGGCGCGTCCGCGGCTCCGGCGCCCGGTGCGCTGGCCCGCGCGGCGTCGTCGATCGGTCAGGTCGCCGATCCCGCGTACTATGTCGTGCGTCGCGGCTACTATGGCCCGCGCGGCGGCTGTCGGCGCGTGCGCGTGTGCGGCCCGTATGGCTGCGTCTGGAGGCGGCGCTGCTGGTAGGTCGCAGTTGCAGGCCAGCAGTCAGCGCATCACAAACATCGCTTCGCAAACGTCACTTCGCAAACATCGCTTCGCAAACCAAGGCAGGCCGTTCCGCACGGCCTGCCGCCGCGCGGTCATTCGCCGCGAAAGGCGAGAATGAGCTGGATCAGCCGGACGGACAGCACGAAGTAGGCCACCGCCATGATGACCTGGAGGACGGTGTGCCATTGCAGCTTGGAGAGCCGGACCAGCCCGTCGATGAAGTTCAGGACCAGGAGGGCGATGCCGAACATTTCGATCCCGAGTCCGACGAAGTTGTGACGCAGGTAACCGAAGAGCTGGATCGCCGGCTCGTTGCTGGAGACGTGCGCGCCGGCGGAAATGACCACCGTGCCGACGATGACCTTGCCGACATGCTCGAAAACGGACTTGACGGCAGCTTCGATGTGCTCGCTGTAAAAGTCCTGCCAGCTTGCCTTGGTCTTCTGCATTCAGACCTCCCCGCGCTTCGGTGCGCACGACCTGTATGAACGCTTCTCCATGAACACCTGTCCATGAGCACTTGTCCACGAACGCGTGTCGACGGACATCTCGGCCCATGGCCGTTTGCCGGTGGACAGGCACTATAGAGGAAGCATGGGCCGGCCGGGAGGCGCGCGGCAAGGGATGTATCCGGCGGTCGCAAAAGCGTCTTGCGCGGACTTGCAATCACCTTGCCGCTGCGGCGGTGGGCGTAGTGCCGCCTGATCTGTGTCAGGCCGCGCCGGCGAGGGGCTGCGATTTGTCACAGGCTGATCTTTTGTGATCCCTGGTGTAGGGTGCCGCGCTCCCGGGCCGATCGGTGCGGGGCGATGGCGCGCGCCCGGCACCGGCCAGGTTAGGGGGCGTGCGGCATCGGCAAGGCCGGATCAGGAAGGATACGATCGGACATGGTCAAGTGGGGTGTGGCGAAATCGATGGTGATGGCCGTTCCGGCGCTGATGCTGGCAACCGCGGCGCTGGCCGCGCCGCTGGGCAATGGCTTGGCGTTGCGCGCACCGGCTGCGGCCACGCAGGTCCGCCTGGTCTGCGATCAGTTCTGCAATTGCTGGTCGACGAAATATCAGGAGCGCCGGCATAAGGAACGGCCGGAGGAGTTGAGCGGGCCGCGCTGTCCCCGCGGCGGTCACCTCAACTACTATTATCAGAGCGGCGGGCCGACCGAGTCGAATTTCTTCGACAACTTCTTCGGCCTCATGCCGCCGGGCCCATCCTATCGCACCTGGTGACACCGCTGCGTAGCGGCGCGCACGGATTTTCACTCCTCAGCCTGAGGAGCGGGCGAATCCTGCGTCTCGAAGGATGAGGCCCATACGTTGTCGCTCATCGGCCCCATGGTTCGAGACGCGCGGCATTGCCGCGCTCCTCACCATGAGGAGATAGAGCGCGACGCAACCAATGTCCCGCTTCGCAAGTTCGCTGCATTTGTCGCGACCTCGGCACGAACTTGCGAAGCGATAAGGACACGAGCCAATCTATGATTCTAGTGAGCTTTGACCCTAGCGTTCGTCGGCAATCACCTTGCCATCGTTGGGCAGCGAGCCCGGCGCCACGAGATCGACGGCACCGCGCAGCTTGGTGATGCCCTGCAGCGTGGTGGCGACCGCGCTGCGCAGCGTGTCATTGATCGCGCTGGCTTCGGCTTTCAGCGTCATCGCATCTGTCTCGCCGTCGCGGCTGACTACGAGGCGCAGCCGGCCGAGCTCGGGATGGCGGCGGCCGACATCGGCGATCTGCTCGGGCCGCACGAACATGCCCTTGACCTTGGCGGTCTGGTCGGCGCGGCCCATCCAGCCCTTGATGCGCATGTTGGTGCGGCCGCACGGGCTCACCCCCGGCAGCGCCGCGGTGAGATCGCCGAGCGCGAGGCGGATCCAGGGATGTCGCTGAGAGAGCGAGGTGACGACGATCTCGCCGACATCGCCCTCACGCACCGGGTCGCCGGTGCCGGGCTGCACGATTTCCAGGATGATGTCCTCGTTGACCAACAGGCCGTCACGCGCCGCGGTCTCATAGGCGATGAAGCCGAGATCGGCAGTGGCGAACGCCTGGTAGGCCTCGATGCCGCGCGCCTTGAACTCGTCCTGCAGCGATTTCGGGAACGCAGCCCCCGACACCAGCGCGCGGCGGATCGAAGAGACGTCGCGTCCGGCCGTGGCGGCTGCGTCGAGCAGGATCTTGAGGAAGTCCGGGGTGCCGGAATAGGCCGCCGGCCGGTAGGCCTCGATCAGCTCGAATTGCTGCTCGGTGTTGCCGGGCCCCGCGGGGATCACGGCGCAGCCGAGCGCGCGCGCCGCGCCGTCGAAGATGAAGCCACCGGGGGTGAGGTGATAGCTGAAGGTGTTGAGGATGATGTCGCCCGGCCGCAGGCCCGCGGCATAGAGGCAGCGCGCGCCGTGCCAGGGATCGGCCTCGGCCGGTTCCGGCTCGAAGATCGGACCCGGTGAGGTGAACAGGCGGCCGAACGCGCCGGGGGCTTCATGCACCAGGCCACCGAATGGTGGGGCGCCCTTGTGCAGCGCCGGCAGCTCGGATTTGCGCAGCACCGGCAGCTTTGCCAGCGCGGCGCGGCTGGTGATGACAGCCGGATCGAGGCCGGCGAGACGCGCGGCATAGGCCGGCGCGGCCATGGCGTGGCGCAGAACCTCGGGCAGGCGGGCAAACAGCTCCGCGTCGCGCTCGGCGGGGGCGCGCGTCTCGCGTGGGTCGAAATGGTCGATCATGGCTGATCCTGTCTGTGCGGGCCGATTGCGCCCTGTTCGCCCCGTGCTAGAGAGGGGACGCGAAGGGTGGTGAAGGTGATCCAGTGAACGACATGCCGGACGAACGAGTTGCCGGGGAGCGCGATACCCAGGACGTCGTTGCGCGACTGCGACGCCGCGTGATCGAGCACTGTCTGCCGCTGTGGTCGGGCGCAGGCTGGGACGATGCCGCGGGCGGCTTCGTCGACCGGCTCGACCGGGATGGCCGGGCGGATCGCCTCGCGCCGCGGCGCGTCTTCGTGCAGGCCCGGCAGGTCTACTGCTACGCCAAGGCGGCGCAGATGGGCTGGTACCCGCAGGGGCGCGAGATCGCGTTCAGAGGGCTGGAGCATCTTCTGGCCAGGGCGCGGGCGCCGGACGGCCGGCCGGGCTACGTCCATCGGCTGGCGCCGGACGGAACGGTGCTCGATCCGCGGCGTGACACCTATGACCATGCCTTCGTGCTGCTGGCGCTCGCCACCGTCTACAGCTTCGACCGCGACGCCCAGATCCGTGCCGAAATCGACGCGCTGCTGGTCTTCATGGATACGCAGTTGCGCTCGCCGCACGGCGGTCTGCTGGAGGGGCTGCCGTCGTCGCTGCCGCGCCGGCAGAACCCGCACATGCACATGTTCGAGGCGATGATCGCGATGTTCGACGCGACGCACGACACCGCCTTCCAGAATCGCGCCGGGGAGTTCTTCGCGCTGTTTCTCGGCAGCCTCTACGACCGGCAGACGGAGGTGCTCGGCGAATACTTCGAGGAGGACTGGTCGAAGATTGCGCCGGTCAGCGTCGAGCCGGGGCATTTGGCGGAATGGGTCTGGCTGCTCAAGGGATTCGAGCGCATCACCGGCTGCCCGACCGGCCGGCCGCGCGGCGAACTGCTGCGATCGGCGCTGCGCTACCGCGACCCGGCGACGGGCTGCCTGTTCGATGTCGGCGACGCCGACGGCCACGTTCGCCGGCGCACGCGGCGGCTGTGGCCGCAGACCGAGATGGCGAAGGCGTGGATCGCGCAGGCCGAGGCGGGCGAAGCCGGGGCGGCCGACGAGGCGCGCGCAGCGCTGGCGCGCCTCGAGCGGCATTACCTCGACCATCCCGTTGCCGGCGGCTGGTACGATCAGTTCGACGGCGACGGTGCGTCGCTCGTCGAGACGATCCCTGCGTCCTCGTTCTATCATGTTCTCTGCGCGGTTGCGGAAGCGGAGCAAGTGCTCGGCTGAACGGCGCGCGCCGCTCACAGCCAGCGCTTGCGGCGCTTGAAGCTCTTGAGGTTCTTGAAGCTCTTGCGCTGGTCGCCGGCGCCGCCGAGGTAGAATTCCTTGACGTCCTCGTTGTCGCGGAGTTCGTCGGCGGTGCCGTCGAGCACCACCTTGCCCTGTTCCATGATGTAGCCGTGGCTCGCCACCGACAGCGCGGCGCGGGCGTTCTGCTCGACCAGCAAGATGGTGACGCCGAGGTCGCGGTTGATCTGGCGGATGATGCCGAACACCTCCTTGACCAGCAGCGGCGAGAGACCCATCGACGGCTCGTCCATCAGGATCATCTTCGGCCGCGCCATCAGCGCGCGCCCGATCGCCAGCATCTGCTGCTCGCCGCCGGAGAGGTAGCCGGCAAGGCCGGTGCGCTCCTTCAGCCGCGGAAAATAGGTGTAGACCATCTCGATGTCGCGCTCGACCTCGCGGTCGCGCCGGGTGAAGGCGCCGAGCCGCAGGTTTTCCAGCGAGGTCATGTCGGAGACGATACGGCGGCCCTCCATCACCTGGAAGATGCCGCGCCGCACGATCTTGTCGGGGTCGATGCCGTTGATGCGCTCGCCGTCGAACACGATGTCGCCGCGGGTGACTTCGCCGTCCTCGGTCTTCAGCAGGCCCGAGATCGCCTTCAGCGTGGTGGACTTGCCGGCGCCGTTGGCGCCGAGCAGCGCGACGATGGCGCCGCGCGGCACGTCGAGGCTCAGTCCCCGCAGCACCAGGATGACGTCGTCATAGATCACCTCGATGTTCTTCACCGACAGCAGCGGCGCCGGCGCTGTCGAGGGCGTCGGTCCGGTGGACGGTTGGGGAGCCTGCAACATCGCGATCCTCGGTTTGGAAGTGAGGCCGCCCGGCCGTGGTCGGGCAGCATGGGGTGGTGTTGCTCCTCATGGTGAGGAGCGCGGCTTTAGCCGCGCGTCTCGAACCATGAGGCCTCATCCTTCGAGACGCGGCCGTTGGCCGCTCCTTAAGGATGAGGAGCCGCGCATCGTACTTACCAGCCCAGCCACTCGGGCTTGCGCGGCAGCTCGACGGTCTTGACCTTCTCCAGCTTGATGACGCCCTTGGCCATCAGGTCGTTGAGGTCGCCGTCGGTCGGACCAGAGACCTTCGCCCGGTAGAGATCGACCTTCATCGTGCCGCGATGATCCTTGTCGGTCCAAGTCGACGGGCTGCAGACGCCCTCGAGGCCGGCCGGCACCCAGTCCTTCTTCTGATAGAAGCCCTTCACCACGTTGTCGCCGGTGGCGCCGCCGTTCTTGAGGGCCCAGTCGAGAGCTTCCTTGGTGTAGAGCGCGGCGCAAACCGCGGCGACGTAGTGCACCGGCCGATAGATCTTGCCGGTCGGGTCGGACATCTTGGAGATTTCCATCACCGTCTTCATGCCCGGTGCATTGCCGCCCCAGCCGACCGCGGTGCGCAACGGGAAGATCACGCCATCGGCGGCATCGCCCGCAGCCTTCGCCGCGTTCTCGTCCATGCCCCAGACGTTGCTCAGGAACTGGACGTCGACGCCGGCCGCCTTGCAGGCCTTCATCACCGAGATGTCGGAGGCCGCGGTGTTGCCGAGATAGGCGTAGTTGGCGCCTGCGCTCTTCAGGCTCAGGCACTGCGCGCTGTAATCGCCCGGCGTCATCGCGAACACCAGCGGCGGCAGCACCTCGAAGCCGAGCTCCTTGGCCATGGCCTCGCCGGCTTCCTTCGGCGCGTTCGGGTAGGGGTGGTTGGCGCCCATGTGCACGAATTTCGGCTTGCCGGGCTTGCCCTTGGCCTTCCAGTCCTCCGCCGCCCAGGTCAGCTCGGCGCGCAGCGCATCCGAATAGGTCGGACCGTAGAAGAAGTTGTAGGGCGCTGCTTTCGCCTTGCCGCCGGCGCCGGTCGGATCGGCGATCGCCGCGGCATAGGAGCCGGAGATGTAGGGGATCTTGTCCTGGGACAGGAAGCCACTGAGCGCTTCGGTATCGGCGGTGCCCCAGCCCATGATCAGGGCGACCTTGTCGCTGCCGGACCACTTCTTGTACTGCGCCACCGCGCGCGGCACCTGGTAGCCGTAATCGACGGTGTCGACATCGAGCTTGGTGCCGTTGACACCGCCGTTCTTGTTGATCCAGGCGAAGGTATCGGCGACGGCCTGGCCGAACGGCGTGCCGACGTCGGAGGTGCCGCCGGAATAGTCGGCAAGGTGCCCGATCTTGACGGGCGACTGCGCCAGCGCGCCGCTGCTCGCGAGCAGCAGCGCAATGGCCGCCGAGCCGAGATAAGTCTTGATGGTCATGAACGTATCCTCCTTGTGGTCTTTGACATTTTTCTAGTGGGAGAACGGATAGAGTTTCCAGTAGGCCTTGATCTGGCGCCAGCGGTGCGCAAGGCCATCGGGCTCGAAGATCAGGAACAGGATGATGATCAGGCCGACGGCGATCTCGCGCAGGAAGGTCAGGTTGTTGTTGAGCTGCAGCGCCTGGTCGATGGACGAGCCCTTCAGTACGGCGCTCAGCCACTGCATCGATTCCGGCAGGATCACCACGAACGCGGTGCCCATCAGCGTGCCCATGATCGAGCCGGTGCCGCCGATGATTACCATGGCGAGGAACAGGATCGAACGGTCGATGCCGAAGCCCTCGTTGGAGACCACGAGCTGGTAGTGGGCATAGAGCGCGCCGCCGACGCCGGCAAAGAATGCGGCAAGGCCGAACGACAGGGTGCGGTACTTGGTGAGGTTGATGCCCATGATCTCGGCGGACAGGTAATGGTCGCGCACCGCCACCAGCGCCCGGCCGTCGCGGGTGCGCATCAGGTTGGTGGCCAGGATGAAGCAGGCGATCACATAGGCCAGCACCACGTAAAAATACTGTCGGTCGCCGTTGACGACATAGCCGAAGATCGAGAACGGCTCGGCCATCGCCGGCACGCTGCCGCCGGTGAACCAGTCGGCGCGCGAGAAGAAATCGAGCAGGATGTACTGCGCCGCCAGCGTCGCAATCGCCAGATAGAGCCCCTTGAGCCGCGCCGCCGGCAGGCCGAACACGAGGCCGACCAGCGCGGTGACGACGCCGGACAGCGGGATGGCAAAGAACGCCGGTACGCCGAGCTTGCTGGAGAGATAGGCCGAGGTGAAGGCGCCGAACAGGAAGAAGGCGGCGTGGCCGATCGAGATCTGGCCGGTGAAGCCGACCAGGATGTTGAGCCCGAGCGCGGCGATGCCGAACATGCCGATCTGGATCAGGATCGCGACCCAGTAGTCGTTGATCAGCCAGGGCGCGATCGCCACCAGCACCACGCCGAGGATCGCCGCGTTGCGGCTGGTGACTGTCGGGAAAATGGTGGTGTCGGCCGCATACGAGGAGCGGAAGTCGCCGGCGGGGAGGAGGGACTGGCCTGCCATGTCAGATCTCCTGTCCGCGACGTTGGGGCCTCATGGTTCGAGACGCGCGTGCCGCGCTCCTCACCATGAGGAGTTGTCCCTCATCCTGAGGAGCGGCCCCTTGGTCGCGTCTCGAAGGATGAGGCCACCCGGGCAGGCGTCCGGCATGCACGTCGATGGATCCCTGGGTCATCACAATGCTCATCAGATCCGCTCGATGTCCTTGGTGCCGAACAGGCCGTAGGGCTTGATCATCAGGATGATGATCAGCACGTAGAACGGCGCGATTTCGAACAGGTTGCCCCAGTGCAGGTACTCGCCGTCGACGAACTGGGCGGCGTTCTCCAGGAGGCCGATGATGATGCCGCCGATCACCGAGCCGGCGATGCTGTCGAGGCCGCCGAGAATGACGGCCGGAAACACCTTGATGCCGTAGGCGGACAGGCCCGAGGACACGCCGTTGACCACGGCGACCACGATGCCGGCAACCGCCGAGACGGTGGCGGAGATCGCCCAGGCCATCGCGAACACGCTCTTCACGGAGATGCCGAGCGACTGCGCCACCTGCTGATTGAACGCGGTGGCGCGCATGGCAAGGCCGTACTTGGAGACGCGGAAGAACCACGCCATGCCGCCCATCATCGCGACGGAGACGACCAGGCTGAGCACATAGACGGTCTGCAGCTGGAAGCCGGCGAAATTGACGGTCTGGCTGGCGAAGATCTGCGGAAACGGCTGCGGGTTGACGCCAAACATCCACTTCATCAGCGCCTGCAGGATGGTGGACAGCGCAATCGTCACCATGATCACCGAGATGATCGGCTCGCCGATCATCGGCCTGAGCACCACGAGCTGCACCGCGATGCCGAACGCGAACATGAACACCAGGGTGATCGGCATGCCCAGCCAGAACGGCACCTGGTACTTGGTGAGCAGCGCCCAGCACACCCAGGCGCCGACCAGCAGCAATTCGCCCTGGGCGAAGTTGACGACCTGGGTCGCCTTGTAGATCAGCACGAACGACATCGCGACGACGCCATAGAGCGTGCCGACCACGAGGCCGTTGACCAGGAGCTGGATCAGGAGATGGGTGTTCATCACTCGTCCTATTCGGCGGCTTCGGCGAACTGGCGGCCGCCGAGCAGGTCGACCACGGTCAGCGTGGTGCGCACCCGCTGGGTCGAGCCGTCCTGGAAGCGGATCACGGTGTCGACGTCGATGTCCGGGCGGCCGGAATAGATCGCGTCGATGATGTCGGCGTATTTCTCGTTGATGACGCCGCGGCGCACCTTGCGGGTGCGGGTCAGTTCGCCATCGTCGGCGTCGAGCTCCTTGTAGAGCAGCAGGAACTTGGCGATGCGCTGCGCCGGCGGCAGCGTGGCGTTGACAGCCTCGACTTCCTTGCGCAGCAGCGCATAGACCTCGCGCCGCGAGGCGAGGTCGGTGTAGGTGGTGAAGGCGATGCGGTGCTTCTCCGCCCACTTCGAGATGATCGAGTAGCGGATGCAGATCATCGCCGCGAGTTGGTCGCGCCCGGCGCCGAGCACCACGGCTTCGGCGATGTACGGCGAGAACTTCAGCTTGTTCTCGATGTATTGCGGCGAGAAGCGGTCGCCGCGGGTGGTCTCGGCGAGGTCCTTGATGCGGTCGATGACGACGAGCTGGCTGTCCTTGTTGAAGTAGCCGGCGTCGCCCGAATACATCCAGCCGTCGCGGATGTCGGCGGTGGAGGCCTCCGGGTTCTTGTAGTAGCCGAGGAACATGTTGGGGTGGCGGACCACGATCTCGCCGACGCCGTTGGCGTCCGGGGCCTCGATGCGGATCTCGATGTCGCTGGCCATCGGCACCCCGGTGGTGTCGGGGTCGACATGGTCGGCGCGGTGCAGGGTGTAGGCGCCGAGCAGCTCGGTCTGGCCGTACAGCGTGCGCAGCGGCACGCCCATGGCGCGGAAGAACTTGAAGGTGTCGGGGCCGAGCGCGGCGCCGCCGGTAGCGGCCGAGCGCAGGCGGCTGAAGCCGAGGCGGTCGCGCAGCGCGCGATAGAGCACCGCGTCGGCGAACGCCGAGTGGCCGCCCTGCGCCAGCGCCGCGAGGCCGGCCTTGGTGCCGAGGTCGTAGAGCTTCTGCTTGAGCGGGGAAGCGTCCATCACCCGTGCGCGGACGTCGGCGGCGATCGATTCCCAGATTCGCGGCGCGAACAGCACGAAGGTCGGCGCGATCTCGCGGAAGTCGTTCATCAGGGTGTCGGCGTGCTCGACGAAGTTGACCTTCATCCGGCACAGCAGGCCTTTGCCCAGTGCGTAGACCTGCTCCATGATCCAGGGCAGCGGCAGCACCGAGACGTACTCGTCGTCCGGGCCCTTGGGATCGAAGGCGAGGTAGGTGGCGCAGTGGCGCAGCACGCGCCCCGGCGCCAGCATCGCGAGCTTGGGGTTGGAGGTCGTGCCCGAGGTGGTGCAGAGGATGGCGACGTCGTCGCCGCTCGTCAGGTCGACGAGGCGGTCGTAGAGACCGGCATTCTTCTCGCCGTGTTCACGGCCGAGCGCGACGAGCTTGTCGGCCTCGATCAGGCGGGGATCGTCATACTTGCGCATGCCGCGCGGGTCGGAATAGACGATGTGCAGGAGATGCGGCGCGCGCTCCCCAAGTCCGAGCAGCTTGTCGACCTGCTCCTCGTCCTCGGCGAACACGATTTTCGCTTCGCCGTAGTTGAGGAGGTAGCCGACTTCCTCTTCCAGCGCGTCGCGGTACATGCCAAGGCTCATGCCGCGGATGGCGTGGGCGGCGATCTCGGCGGCGACCCAGTCGGGGCGGTTGTCGCCAATGATGCCGACGACGTCGCCGGCGGCAAGGCCGAGCGCGGTCATGCCGAGCGCGAAGTCGCGTACCCGCGCCTGGTAGTCGTTCCAGGTGAATTCGCGCCACAGCCCGAAATCTTTTTCGCGCAGCGCCACGGCATCGCCGTGCTCGGCTGCGTTGAGGCGCAGCAATTTGGGATAGGTGTCGGCGGCCGCGACGCGGCCCGCATAGTCCATCATGCCGAGACCTCCGCCGGCTGATCGTCCGGGCTCGTCAGCATCTCGTCTTCCTCGCCGAGATAGGCGCGCTTGACATGGGGGTCGGCGAGCACGGCGGCCGGATCGCCCTCGGCGATCTTGCGGCCGAAATCCAGCACCATGACACGGTGGGAAATGTCCATCACCACGCCCATGTCGTGCTCGATCATCATCACCGTCATGCCGTATTCCTCGTTGAGGTCGACGATGTAGCGGGCCATGTCCTCCTTCTCTTCGAAGTTCATGCCGGCCATCGGCTCGTCGAGCAGGATCAGGCTCGGCTCCAGTGCCATGGCGCGGGCGAGCTCGACGCGCTTGCGCAGGCCGTAGGACAGCGTGCCCGCGGTCGCCTTGCGCACCGCCTGCAGGTCGAGGAAGTCGATGATCTCCTCGACCTTGCGGCGGTGGTCGAGCTCCTCGCGGCGCGCGCCGGTCAGCCAGTACAGCGAGCCGGTGAGGAAGTTGTTCTTCAGCAGGTGATGGCGCCCGACCATGATGTTGTCGAGCACGCTCATGTGGTGAAACAGGGCGAGGTTCTGGAAGGTGCGGCCGATGCCGATGCCCGGGCGGGCATTTGGCGTCAGGCCGGTGATGTCGCGGCCGCGATAGTGCAGGCTGCCCTCGGTCGGGCGGTAGCGGCCGGAAATGCAGTTGACCATCGAGGTCTTGCCGGCGCCGTTCGGGCCGATGATCGAGAACAATTCGCCCTCGTTCACCGCAAAGCTGACGTCAGTCAGCGCGCGGACGCCGCCGAACCGCAGCGAGATGTTGCGCACTTCCAACGCGACGTTGGATCCGTCCCTGGACAAGCTCGTCGTCTCCCCTGACGGCGCATTGCGCGCTCTTGTTGTGGTTGGCGATTGGTCTTCCGGACACGAAACCTAGCCGGTTTCGGCCCGCTAACCTATTCAACGAAGGGCATAATCTTTGTCGATCGTCGGTTCGGCCGCAGCAATGATGCGCCAATGCATCCGACGAGGTCGAGTTCCGCTCCCATGTTATCAAAGTTGCGGGTGGTGTTCACCCGACGCTTGGCTTGTGTCTTCGCCCGAAACGGGGGGCAAGAATATCACCCAGGCGACATTTGGAGGCGGTGCGCCGCGCAACCGTCCCCGAACCATGGTGCTGTGCACAATCGCGCACGGTGCGTTGCGATAGGCGCGGCGGGCGGAGCCAGGCCCGATCCCTCGGGCGACGGATGCCGCTCAAACGGGGCGCCCGGAGAGCAGGGCCTTACGCTCAGGCGCCATGCGATCGCGCATCGGCGCGGCGCTGTCCGCCGCAGGCCGGATAGCCGAAGCGCGCCACGATGTCGCGACCGGAGATCGGGTGAAACGCGAACGTGTCCATGAAATGGTGTTCGGTGACGTACTGTCGCAGGCCTGCGTTGTAGGCGCCGAGCATGTGCTGCGTCGACACCATGCTGATGCCGGTGCGCTGGGTGCCGCCGGCGTGAAACAGCAGCGTCGCGTTCGGCGTCACACAGACGTTGCGGATCGACAGGAAGATGGTGCAGGCGGACTGGCAGTGACCGTCGATGCGAAAGCGCTCGCCCGAGGCGTTGTATTTGTCGACGACCTCGTCGAACAGCCGCATCTCGCCGCCGCGCGCACCCATGCCCATGGGCTGGCCGTCCGGCTTGCGCAGGCTCGATACAGAGCCGTCCGCATGGACGGGCATGGCTGTGAAGACGACGACAGCGAAAAGGGCAGGGATCACCAATGCGCGTCTCATGGGCTCGCATCCTCGTGGTGGATCACGTTGCGGCAGGATTTTTCGTATCGGCCCCACAACCGTGCGAATTTCTCGCACGGTTGTGGTATTCCGGCAAGACGGTTTCAGCCAGATCGGCGGCGCGCACCGTGCAGGGCGCGTTCAAAGCATGAAAGGGTTTGATGACCTACCAATCCGTCATGCTGAGAGTCTGACCGGAAAATATGTCATGGTGAAATCGCCGCGCTCTCCGTCGTTCACCGTCGTGGCCGGACTCGATCCGGCCACCCCGCTTAGGGACGCAGTGCCTTCCTGATCGGGGTCGCCGGGACGAGCCCGGCGACGACGAAACTAAGTTCGGTGACTGCATTTTCGCTCAGAGGCTCAGGGGAACGGATCGCCCCCTAAACCTCCAGCCACTCCTTGCGCACCGTGGCGTTGGCCTTGAGGTCAGCGGGGGTGCCTTCGAACACGACGCGGCCGTGGCCCATCACATAGACGCGGTGGGAGATGCGCATGGCGATCGACAGCTTCTGCTCGACGAGGAGGATGGCGACGCCGCGGCGGGCGATTTCCGCAATGAGGTCGCCGACCTGCTGCACGATCAGCGGCGCCAGCCCCTCGGTCGGCTCGTCGATCATGATCAGCTCGGGATCGCCCATCAGGGTGCGGCAGATGGTCAGCATCTGCTTCTCGCCGCCCGACAGCACGCCGGCGGCAGTGTCGGCGCGGGCGGCGAGGTTGGGGAACATGGCGAGCATGTCGTCGAGCTTCCACTTGCCCGGTTTGCGCGGGTCCTTGATGCCCATCAGCAGGTTCTGCCGCACCGTCAGGGTCGGGAAGATGTCGCGGTTCTCCGGCACGTAGCCGAGGCCGAGGCGGGCGATGCGGTGGTTGGGCAGGCCGGCGATGTCCTGGCCCTTGAAGCGGATCGTGCCCTGCGGCGGCACCTCGCCCATGATCGCCTTGACGGTGGTGGAGCGGCCGACCCCGTTGCGGCCGAGCAGGCTGACCACCTCGCCGGCGTCGACATGCATGTCGACGCCCTGCAGGATGTGGCTCTTGCCGTAATAGGCGTGCAGATCAGCAACCTCCAGCATCAGGCGGCCTCCTCGCCGAGATAGGCTTCCTTGACCTTGGGGTTGTTGCGGATCTCCTCCGGCGTACCCGAGGCGATGATCTGGCCGTAGACCAGCACCGAGATGCGGTCGGCGAGACCGAACACCACGCTCATGTCGTGCTCGACGATGACGAGGGTGCGCCCCTCGGTGAGGCGGCGGATCAGCGCCACCGCGCGCTCGGTCTCGGCATGGCTCATGCCGGCGGTCGGCTCGTCCAGCATGATGACATCGGCGCCGCCGGCGGTGGTGATGCCGATCTCGAGCGCGCGCTGCTCGGCATAGGTCAGAAGGCCCGCCGGCACGTCGCGCCGCGCGGTGAGGCCGATGTCCTCAAGGATGCGCTCGGTGCGCTCGCGGACCTGGGGCAGGCGGTCGACGTTCTTCCAGAACGCGTAGCGCTGGCCGGAGGTCCACAGCACGGCGCAGCGCACGTTCTCCCACACGCTCATGTTGGCGAACACGTTGGTGACCTGAAAGCTGCGCGACAGGCCGCGGCGGTTGATCTGGTAGGGCGGCAGGCCCGAAATCACCTGGTCGCGCAGCAGGATCTCGCCCGAGGTCGGGGTGATGTAGCCGCTGATCAGGTTGAAGGTGGTGGATTTGCCGGCGCCGTTCGGCCCGATCACCGCATGGCGCTCGCCCTGGGCGATGGAGAGGTTGAGGTTGCGGATGATGGCGACGTTGCCGAAGCTCTTGTTGACGTTACGGACGGTAATGGCTGGTGGAATCGAGGAAGAGGTCATGCCGCGATCCCTTTCTCGCGCGCGGCGGTCAGGGCATCGTCCCAGCTGCGTGCAACATAGGCCCAGGTCCGCCGCGCCAGCAGGTAGCCGACGATCATCAGCGCCGCAGACAGCAGCCAGATCAGCGGGCTCGCCGCATCGAAGCGCATGCCGAAGGCCTGGATGACGGGATCGTCGGCGGCATTGACGGTGTGGTGCACGACGACCTCGATGGCGAGCACCAGGCCGCCCAGCATGGCGAGCGTCGGCACCAGCGCCACGAGGTAGGCGCGCAGCACCGGCATCATCTCGCCGGCGCGCAGCAGCGGGCGGTGCTTCATCAGGATGCCGGCGATGCCGCCGGGCGCGAACGCCACCACCGCGATGAAGATCAGGCCGAAATAGAGCTGCCACACCGAGGTGAGGTCGGACAGCACCAGCGAGAGGTAGGTGACGAAGATGGCGCCGAGGATCGGGCCGACGAAGAATCCGATGCCGCCGATATAGGCCGCGAACAGCACCACGCCGGACTGGGTGGCGCCGAGATAGGCGGAGTTGGCGATCTCGAAATTGATCGCCGACAGGGCGCCGGCGATGCCGGCGAAGAAGCCGGAGAAGCAGAACGCGATGTAGCGCACGACATGCGGGTCGTAGCCGACGAACTGCACGCGCTCGGGATTGTCGCGCACCGCGTTGCACATGCGCCCCAGCGGGGTGCGGGTCAGCGCGTACATCGCGACCATGGCGATCAGCGTCCAGGCCGCGACCAGGTAGTAGACCTGGATCTGCGGGCCGAAGCTCCAGTCGAACAGGCGGAACAGCTTGGTGCGGTTGGTGGTGATGCCGGCCTCGCCGCCGAAGAAGCTGCGCAGGATCAACGCCGAGGAGGCGACGAGCTCGCCGACGCCGAGCGAGATCATGGCGAAGGCGGTGCCGCTGCGTCGCGTCGACACCCAGCCCAGCGCCATGGCGAACACGAGGCCGGCGAAGCCGCCGATCAGCGGCACCAGCGGCAGCGGCACCGGCAACTTCGAGGTGATGATCAGGTTCATGCCGTGCACGGCGAGGAAGCCGCCGAGGCCGTAATACACCGCATGGCCGAACGACAGCATGCCGGTCTGCCCCAGCAGGATGTTGTAGGACAGCGCGAAGATGATGGAGATGCCCATCAGGCTCAGCGTGGTCAGCGACGCGCCGGACGAAAAGATCCGCGGCAGCACCAGCAGCGCGACTACGACGGCCAGCCACAGCCCGTAGAAGCGGATGGTATCCGACGGCCCGGTGTGGGCGCGCGGCGCGGAGGAAGACATCTCGCTCATGTTTCACGCGTTCCCAGCAGGCCCATCGGGCGGAAGATCAGGATCAGCACCAGCAGCACGTAAGGCAGGATCGGCGCGATCTGGGCGACGGTGACGTTCCAGACGTCGGCGAGCAGGGTGTGGCCGGGGCCGAGCGGGCCGAACACGCTCGCCAGCGAGCCATTGACGGAGACGGCGAAGGTCTGCACCAGGCCGATCAGCAGCGAGGCGATGAAGGCGCCCGGCAGCGAGCCGAGCCCGCCGACCACCACGACCACGAACAGGATCGGGCCGAGCAGGCCGGCCATGTTGGATTGCGTGACCAGCGCGGGCCCGGCGATGACGCCGGCGACGGCGGCGAGGGCGGTGCCGAAGCCGAACACCAGCATGAAGATGCGGCCGACATTGTGCCCGAGATGCCCGACCATTTGCGGATGGGTGAGGGCGGCCTGCACGATCATGCCGATGCGGGTCTTCTTCAGGCTGATCAGCAGCGCGGCGAAGATCGCGATGGACACCACCAGCATGAACATCTTGTAGGCGGGATAGTTGGTCGAGAAGATGGTGAAGGCGGGAAAGTCGAGCAAAGCGGGCACGCGATAGTCCATCGGGCTCTTGCCCCAGATCATCTGCACCACTTCCTCGATGGCGAAGGCGAGGCCGAAGGTGAACAGCAGCTCGGCGACATGGCCGTTCCTGTGCACGTTGCGCAACCCGTAGCGCTCGACCGCCGCCCCCAGCAGGCCGGCGAGCGCCGGCGCGATGATCAGCGCTGGCCAGAAGCCGATCCAGCGGCTGAGCTGGAAGCCGAAGAACGCGCCCAGCATGTAGAAGCTGGCATGGGCGAAGTTGAGCACGCCGAGCATGCTGAAGATGACGGTGAGGCCACTCGCCATCAGGAACAGCAGCATGCCGTAGAGGATGCCGTTCAGGGTGGAGGTGATGATCAGCTCGAGCAAAGGATAAGGTCTCCTGCGTTCCCGTCCGCCGTCTCTCCTCATGGTGAGGAGCGCGGCTTCAGCCGCGCGTCTCGAACCATGAGGCCCGCGAAAGCGCCGGTGGCGCCGGCCCCGGCCTCATCCTTCGAGACGGCTGCTGCGCAGCCTCCTCAGGATGAGGGACGAAGTCGACGCTCCCCGCGTTTCGAACTTACGGCCGGTCCATCTTGCAGGTGGTCGGCAGCACGGTGTTGTTGGCGTCGAGCTTGGCGACGAGCTTCCAGCCCCAGCCGGTCTTCTCCTCGTCGAACGGCTCCTTGTCGGAGCGCTCGCCGAGCGAGGAGATGTACATCGGCTGGAAGAACTGGTGGTCGTCCTTGCGCATGAAGCCCTTGCCGCCGTCATAGACGTCGAACTCCATGCCCTCGAGGGCCGCGGCGACCTTCACCGGGTCGATCGACTTGGCCTTTTCGGCCGCAGCGGCGAGCATGCGCATCTCGTTGACCGCGCGCGGATAGAACAGGCTGAAGTCGTACTTGGCGCGCAGCGCCTTCTCGAACGCTTCGGCGGGCGCGTAGCCGAGGTTCGGCACGCCCTCGGAGATCTGGAACACCTGGTGGTTGAGGCCGGCCTGCTTCACCGCGGTCGGGCCGCCGGTGCCGCCGGCGTAATAGGTGAACCAGTTGACCTTGAGCCCGGCGTCGGCGGCGGCCTTGAGCAGCAGCGCGAAGTCCTGGCCCCAGTTGCCGGTGATGACGCTGTCGGCGCCGGACGCCTTGATCTTGGCGACATAGGGCGCGAAGTCGGTGATCTTCAGCAGCGGATGCAGCTCGTCGCCGACGATCTGGATGTCGGGCCGCTTCTGGGCCAGCATCGCCTTGGCCTGGGTGCGCACCGACTCGCCGAACGAGTAGTCCTGGTTGATCAGGTAGATCTTTTTGACCGCCGGCGTTTCCTTGATGTAGCTGGTCAAGGCCGCCATCTTGATGTCGGAGTTGGCGTCCCAGCGGAAATGCCAGTAGCTGCACTTGTCGTTGGTCAGGACCGGGTCGACCGCGGCATAGTTGAAGTACAGCACCTCCTTGCCGGGGTTGCGCTCGTTGTACTTGGTGACGAAGTCCGACAGCGCGGCGGCGACCGCCGAGCCGTTTCCTTGCGTGATGTAGCGCACGCCGGCGTCGATCGCCTTCTGCGCCTGCACCAGGCTCTCCTGCGGGTTGGTCTTGTTGTCGAGCGGGACGATCTCGACCTTCTTGCCGAGGATGCCGCCCTTGGCGTTGAGCTCGTCGGCAAGGAACTGGAAGGTCTTGAGGCCGACCTCGCCGACGCTCGCGCCGCCGCCGGACAAGGGATCGATGTAGCCGATCTTCACCGTCTCCTGGGCGAGCGCGGTGGCGCCCATCAGCGGCAGCGCCAGCAGTGCCGTGATCATTGTCTTACGCATCGTCATCCTCCTTGGACGTTTTTTTGTTGGAGCGTTTCGTCGAGGCAGTCGTGGCAACACGGCCGGGCGGCGACACATTTCGTCGCGTGAAATACGCGCCTCCACAGTGACCGGATTGCTGGGCGTTTCGGGTTTTTGTTGTCGTTATGATTTTGTCGGGCGGATTGTGGTCCAAGCATCGCGGGGTGGCAAGGCCATGATGCCGGCCTGCGTCGCTCGCGCGCAGGGCGGATGTGGATGGGCGCAGGCCCCACGTCCGCGGGGCGGGCCGAGCCGTGCGATCGGTGCCGCACCCCGGCCGGGGCAGGCGTGCTGGCCGGGCAGGCCTCTCGTCCATCGGGTGGTCGCAACTGCAATGGAGGGCGAGCACGGCTTCGGTGTCGCCGATCACGTTCGCTTGCGGGATCTCGGTCAACGTCAGCTTGGGGATGGGCTGCGGACGGTCGTCAGGCCGGCGTATTGATCCGGTGTCGAGCCGATGAAGCGGGGCGACGGGATCGTGATCGGCGTTTCAGGTGCGACCGTCAGCGTGCGCAGATCGTGCTCGTGCGCACAGGTGCCGACCTGCACCAACGGGAAGGCCACGCAGACGGGGGAGAAGTCCCGGGCGGCCGTCCATCTGCAGGGGCTGGTCGGGCCCCATCCGAAAGTCTCGGTTCCTTCAATGTTCCGTACCGGCAGATGCCGTTATGTGGAGGCGTTTCGGTAGGTATACCAATAACCTGAGCCCCCGGGTCAGGCATCGGCAATGAACTGTCCGCGGATGTCAATCAGGTGACTTCATGGGCGACGAGTGATAAGAGGCCCCGCGTAATGGTTCCGCTGGGGGCGGATACATGGATTTTGACCGGTCAGGGGCGGATGCCAGAGAGTGCCAAGAACAAGCCGATCCGTACGATCACGGCGACTGCCATTCCTGCGCAGGCGATTCAGGATCTGGTCGAGGGCGGGCGGCACTACGAAATGTGGTGGCGCTTCGCGCTCCATGACATCAAGCAGCGCTTTCGCCGCTCCCTGATCGGGCCGTTCTGGCTCACGCTCAGCATGGGCATCATGGTCGGGGCCATGGGGCTGGTGTTCTCGACCATCTTCCAGCAGGAGATCGCCGGCATCCTGCCCTACATTTCCGTCGGGCTCATTCTCTGGGGCTTCGTCAGCTCGTGCGTGAACGAAGGGTCGGGCGTGTTCATCGCCAGCGCCGACTACGTGCGCAACGTTCCGATCCCGCTCAGCGTTCACGTCTATCGCATGATCGCGAGGAACGTCATCATTCTCGCCTTCAACATGACCATCTATCTTCTCGTCCTGGTGGTCTTTCCGCATCCGCTGAACCTCAACTACCTGCTGGCCATCCCCGGATTTGTCCTGCTGCTGATCAATGTCAGCTGGTCTTCGATTGCGCTCGCGGTGCTGTCGGCCCGCTATCGTGACATTCCCCAGGTGGTGGCGAGCCTGCTGCAGGTGATCTTCTTCGTGACGCCGGTGTTCTGGTCGGCCCAGACGCTGCCCAATCGGCCGGCGTTCATCCTCCTCAATCCGATCTACCACCTGCTCGAAATCGTCCGGACCCCGCTGCTCGGCGGGCTGCCGCACCTGTTGTCCTGGGCCGTGGCGCTGGGGTGCGCCGTGATCGGAAGCGTGGCAACGGTGCTGCTCTATCGGCGTGCTTATCCGCGCGTGGCCTATTGGGTGTAAGCGGCATGGCTCACATATCCATCTCCAATCTCACCGTCGAGTTTGCGATCTTCGGCGCCAGCTCCCGCTCCCTGAAGAACAGCATCATCGCCCAGGCGACCGGCGGCAAGGTGATGTCGGGGGCGCGCGATGTCGTCGTGGTCCGTGCGATCGACGGCCTCGATCTCGAGATCCGGGACGGTGACCGCATCGGCCTGACCGGGCACAACGGCTCCGGCAAATCCACCCTGCTGCGCGTGCTGTCGGGCATCTACAAGCCGACCGCCGGGCGCATCGAGATCGAGGGGCGGGTGGGCACGCTGCTCGATCCGTCGGCCGGCATGGACATGGAGTCCACCGGCTACGAGAACATCTATCTGCGCGGCCAGCTGCTGGGCATGTCGACGCGGGAAATCAAGTCGAAGCTCGACGATATCGCCGACTTCACAGAGCTTGGCGACTTCCTGGCGCTGCCGATGAAGACCTACTCGGCCGGCATGGCGGCGCGCCTCGCCTTCGCGATTTCAACCGCCCCGGAAACGGACATCCTCCTGGTGGATGAAGGCATCGGCGCCGGCGATGCGGATTTCCAGAAAAAGGCCGAGCAGCGCATCGAGCGGCTGTTCGAGAAGACATCGATCGTGCTGCTCGCGAGCCATTCGGAAGAATTGCTGGATCGCTTCTGCAACCGCCGGATCCGGATGGAGCACGGCCAGCTCGTCGAGGCGTAGCGCCCTGAAGCGGGGCCGCCGTCCTTAGGCGGCGTCCTTGTGCGACAGGATCGGCGTGCGTATCGGCCAGTCGATGGCGATACCGGGGTCGTTCCAGGGAATGACGCGCTCGCTCGCGCGATCATAGTAAGCGGTGGTCTTGTAGATCACCTCGGTGTTGTCCTCCATGGCCACGAAGCCATGGGCGAAGCCGGCCGGGATCCAGATCTGCTGGCGGTTGTCCGCGCTGAGATGCTGGCTGACCCAGCGGCGGTAGGTCGACGAGCTTTCGCGGATATCGACAGCGACATCGAAGATGGCGCCGCGAACGACGCGAACCAGCTTGCCCTGGGCATGCGGCGCCACCTGATGGTGCAGGCCGCGCAGCACATTCTTCCGGCTGATCGAGTGATTGTCCTGGACGAAGGTCGCGTTCACGCCCACCAGACGCTCGAACTCGCGCTGGCTGAAGCTTTCGAAAAAGCAGCCGCGCTCGTCGTCGAAGACGGTGGGTTCGAGCAGGACCACGTCCGGAATGGCGAGGCGGGTGGCTTTCATTTCAGAAGTTGTTCCCGGGGCAGGTTTTCAAGGTAGCGGCCATAGCCGCTCTTCCCCAGCGGCGCGGCGAGCGCAAGCAGCTGGTCGTCGGTGATCCAGGATTTGCGCCAGGCGATCTCCTCGGGGCAGGCCACCTTGAAGCCCTGGCGCTTCTCCAGCGTGGCGATGAACTGGCCGGCCTCCAGCAGGGAATCGTGCGTGCCGGTGTCGAGCCAGGCGTAGCCGCGGCGCATGACCTCCATCCTCAGCTGGCCTTCATCGAGATAAAGCCGGTTGAGGTCGGTGATCTCCAGTTCGCCCCGCGGCGACGGCTTGAGCGACTTTGCCCGCGCCACCGCCGTGTCGTCGTAGAAGTAGAGGCCGGTGACGGCGTAGGACGAGCGCGGCCGTTCCGGCTTCTCCTCGATGCTGACGACCTTGCCGTCGGTGCCGAACTCGGCGACACCGTAGCGCTGCGGATCCTGGACATGATAGGCGAAAATCGTCGCACCCTGGCTGCGCTCGTCGGCGCGCGCCAACAACTGGTCGAAACTGTGGCCGAAGAAGATGTTGTCACCGAGCACCATCGCGCTGGGGCTGCCCGCCAGGAAATGCTCCGCGATCAGGAAGGCCTGGGCGAGCCCGTCGGGGCTCGGCTGCACGGCGTAGGACAGGTTGATGCCCCATTGCTGGCCGTCGCCGAGCAGCCGCTGGAAGCGTGGGGTATCTTCCGGCGTGGAGATGATCAGGATGTCACGCAGGCCGCCGAGCATCAGCGTCGTCAGCGGATAGTAGATCATCGGCTTGTCATAAACCGGCAGCAGCTGCTTGGAGATCGACAGGGTCGCCGGATGGAGGCGGGTGCCTGAGCCGCCCGCGAGAACGATGCCTTTGCGTGTCATGTTGCACTCCCGATCAAGGCGCGGACGGTGCGTTCGACGCCTGGTCGCCAGTCCGGCAGCGCCACGCCAAACTGCCGGACGAGCTTGGTGGTGTCCAGCCGCGAGTTGTGAGGACGGACCGCGCGCGCGCCATACTCCGCCGAGGTGACGGGATCGATCGCATCGGGCGTGCAAGCGAGCTTCTCGCCATGGCTGCTGGCGATCTGGAGGAGATAGCGGGCATAGCCGTACCAGCTGGTCGTGCCGGTGCAGGTGAGGTGATACACGCCCGACGGCGCGTCGCCGGCAATAGCCTGATGCAATGCCTGCGCGGTGACGTCGGCAACGACATCGGCACCGGTCGGCGCGCCGAGCTGGTCGGCCACCACGCGCAGCCGGTCGCGCGTGCGCGCCAGCCGCAGGATCGTGGCGATGAAGTTCGCGCCGTGCGGCGCGTGCAGCCAGCTGGTCCGAAAGATCAGGTGGCGGCATCCCGCGGCCGCGATCGCGACCTCGCCGTCGCGCTTGGTGCGGCCGTAGACGCCGAGCGGATTGGTCGGGTCCGTCTCCGTATAGGGGGATGTGGAGACGCCGTCGAAGACATAGTCGGTGGAGTAGTGGACGAGCCAGATGCCGCGGTCGCGGGCATACTCCGCCAGCACGCGGACCGCCTCGACATTGACGGTGTGCGCCAGGTCCGGCTCATTCTCGGCGAGGTCGACATGGGCGTAGGCCGCCGCATTGACGATGGCGTCGGGCGCACAGCGCGCGAGGAAGGCGCGGAGCGTATCGGGTTGGGAAAAATCGACATCGCTGCGGCCGGCGGCCACGACCTCGCCCAGCGGGCGCAGCGCGCGCTGCAGTTCCGTGCCGACCTGCCCGTTCTTGCCGAAGACCAGAAGGTTCATGCGTATTGCTTCTGAACCCAGTCGCGATAGGCGCCGCTCGTCACGCTGGCGATCCAGTCGGAGTTGTTGAGGTACCAGTCGACGGTCTTGGCGATGCCGGTCTCGAAGGTCTCGGACGGCGTCCAGTCGAGGTCGCGCCGGATCTTGTCGGCATCGATCGCATAGCGCCGGTCGTGGCCCGGCCGATCCCTGACGAAGGTGATCTGCTCGGCATAGGCGCGTCCGTCGGAGCGCGGCCGCAGATTGTCGAGGATGGCGCAGATGGTCTTGACCACCTCGAGGTTGGTCTTCTCGTTGTTGCCGCCGATATTGTAGGTCTCGCCCGGCGCGCCGGCCTCCAGCACGCGACGGATCGCGCTGCAGTGATCGCCGACATAGAGCCAGTCGCGCACCTGCTGGCCGTCACCGTAGATCGGCAGCGGCTGGCCAGACAGGGCGCGGTCGATCACCAGCGGAATCAGCTTTTCCGGAAACTGGTAGGGACCGTAGTTGTTGGAGCAGTTGGTGATCAGGGTCGGCAGGCCGTAGGTGTGGTGCCAGGCGCGCACCAGGTGGTCGGACGCCGCCTTCGAGGCCGAGTAGGGGCTGTTCGGCATGTAGCGGTTGGTCTCGCTGAACGGCGCGCAGGTCGGCGTCAGCGAGCCGTAGACCTCGTCCGTCGACACATGCAGGAAGCGGAAGCCGTCGCGCTCCTCGGCGGGCAGATCGAGCCAGTATTCGCGCGCCGCTTCGAGCAGCCGGAACGTGCCGGAGATGTTGGTGGTAATGAAATCCTCAGGGCCGTGGATCGAGCGGTCGACATGGGATTCGGCGGCGAAGTTCAGGATCGCGCGCGGCTTGACGCGGGCGAGCAGCGACCTGACGAGCTCGGCATCGCCGATGTCGCCGTGAACGAAGGAATGCCTGGGGTTGCCCTGCAGTCCCACCAGATTGTTCAGATTGCCGGCGTAGGTCAGCTTGTCGAGCGTGACCACCGGCGAGGACGCTGCGCCGAACCAGTCCAGCACGAAATTGGCGCCGATGAAGCCGGCGCCCCCGGTCACCACCACGGGGCGCGCTTGATCCGCATCTGCCGGCGAAGTCGCCATCATTTAGAACCTTCTGAAGATTGCCGCGGTGAGAAGACCGAGGTTGCCGAGCAGCGTCTGGCGATAGACCCCCGATCGCTTGAGGTTGTATATCCGAAACGGGAGCGAACTGGCTCTGGCTTTCGCAAAAAATTCCAGGCTTTTGCGGCTGTCCGGCGTCATGCGTGGCAGGAATGGCCGGAGCATGCCGATATTGGTCTCGGTCCATGCCGCAAACTGCCCGGCGAACAGCATCTGGATGCGGCGCAGGTGGGCCGAAAGGTTGCGGTTCGCCCCAAGGGTGTTCGACGTGTGCTGGCGATAGGCGAGGCTGGGCGCGGGGTCGTACCAGGTTCGGCCCCCCACTGCAGTCACGAGCTGGTAGACGGCCCAGTCGTGGGACGCGATATCGCCGTCGATCGCCTCCAATAGCCGCTTGGCGGCGCGATTGAACAGCATGGTGTTGGCGCCGCCGATGTTCTGCACCAGCGCGTTCTGGAAGCTCGGTGGCCGCGTGAACAGCACGGATTCGCCCATCGGCGCGCCATTGGCCTCGATCAGCGCGGTCCGGGAGAAATACAGCGCCGGCACGTCGTCCGGCATGGTCGCGATCCAGGCCATGGCGCGCTCGAGCTTGTCGGCGTGCCAGATGTCGTCCTGGTCGCTGAACGCGAAGAAATCGCCCTGGATGGCCGTGCTCCTGGCCAGGCCGAGGAAGTTGGCGGCGAACCCCCGGCGCGGCCCCGCGATGACGTCGACTGGCTGGGGCACGCTGGTCTTGAAGCGCTCGATCACGGCGAGGGTTTCATCGGAGGAACCGTCGTCGGAGACGTAGAGCCGCCAGTTCGAATAGGTCTGCTGCGCGAACGACTGCAACTGCTGCTGCAGGTACGGTCCCCCGTTCCAGGTCCCGAGCAGGATGGCGACGCACTTTGCAGGTGAGGAGGAGGAACCGGCCATCTTGATCGCAGCTGGGTTGTTGACCAATCGAGACGGTCTGCGCTCATTTTGGCAGCAACGGGATCGGCCGGCCATGTGTTGATGCCGAGGTGTCAACCGAAAAACGGGAGTGATGTCAATACGCCGTCTGTGCTATTTTTGTCACATGGCGCGCAGCCCTGGGAACGAGGCGCCGCGGTAACCATGTCGCACGCCGGCCCCGCGAGCGGGTATCAGCTTGGGGGATCTAAGGGTTCCCGGCAATTGTCAATGCCGGGGGCGCCGGCTAATGGTTTGGCGGAAAATACCGCCGGATGTTTCGTCGACTTCGGCTCGCCGGAATGCTGCTGAGCGGCGGTGCACCGCAGCCTGTTGGATTGATCGCATGTCGAAAAAGACCGCCCTGATCACCGGCGTGACCGGCCAGGATGGCGCCTATCTGGCGGAGCTGCTGCTGTCCAAGGGCTACAGCGTGCACGGCATCAAGCGGCGCACCTCGCTGTTCAACACCGATCGCATCGATCACCTGTACCACGATCTCCACGAGAAGGGGCAGGACTTCACGCTGCACCATGGCGACCTCACCGACTCCTCGAGCCTGATCCGCATCGTGCAGCAGGTGCAGCCGGACGAGATCTACAATCTCGCGGCGCAGAGCCATGTCGCGGTGTCGTTCGAGGAGCCGGAATACACCGCCAATTCCGATGCGCTCGGCCCGCTGCGTTTGCTGGAGGCGATCCGCATTCTCGGCCTCGAGCGCAAGACGCGGTTCTACCAGGCTTCGACGTCCGAACTGTACGGCCTCGTGCAGGAGATGCCGCAGAAGGAGACGACGCCGTTCTATCCGCGCTCGCCCTATGCGGTCGCCAAGCTCTATGCCTACTGGATCACGGTGAACTACCGCGAGGCCTACGGCATCTATGCCTGCAACGGCATCCTGTTCAATCACGAATCCCCGGTGCGCGGCGAGACCTTCGTCACCCGCAAGATCACGCGGGCGCTGGCGCGCATCAAGCTCGGCCTGCAGGACAAGCTCTATCTCGGCAACCTCAATGCCCGCCGCGACTGGGGCCACGCCCGCGACTATGTCGAGATGCAATGGCTGATGCTGCAGCAGGAAACGCCGGAAGACTATGTGATCGCCACCGGCGAGCAGCACTCGGTGCGCGAGTTCGTGGCGCTCGCTGCGCGGGAGATCGGCATGGCGGTGCGCTGGGAGGGCGAGGGCGCCAGCGAGAAGGGCTATGACGCCGCGACGGGCGCCTGCATCGTGGAGGTGGATCCGCGCTACTTCCGGCCCACGGAGGTCGAGACGCTGCTGGGTGATCCGTCCAAGGCCAAGCGCAATCTCGGCTGGTCGCCGGTGACATCATTTGCCCAACTTGTGGCGGAAATGATGCAGGAGGATCTCAAGTCGGCGCAGCGGGATGAACTGGTCAAGCAGCACGGATTCAAGTACTTCAACTACCATGAGTAGCGTGGTGGTTCCCTTCGTGGGCCGGAGGGGACCGCCTGGCAGGACCGGACAACGAAAGACGCCGCCGCGTCGCGATGCGATAAGTGTATGATCAGCGCCATCGACGGTTACGTAATCAAGACGACCCTGACGTCGTTCCTGATCGTCCTCATCTCGCTGACGGGGGTGATCTGGATCACCCAGGCGCTGCGCAACATCGACCTGATGACCAGCCAGGGCCAGACCATCCTGGTGTTCATGGGCATTTCGGGGCTCGCCATCCCGCTGCTGATCGCCATCATTTCGCCGATCGCGGTGCTGGTCGCCACCATGTACACGCTCAACCGCCTCGCCACCGATTCCGAGATCATCGTGGTCAGCGCCGCCGGCATGCCGCCGCTGCGCTTCCTGCGGCCGTTCCTGATCGCGACGCTGCTGGTCAGCGCGCTGGTCGCCATCATCTCGCTGTACGTCGCGCCCGAGGCGCTGCGCACGCTGCGGCGCTGGAACACCCAGCTCGGCGCCGACGTCGTCGCCAACATCATCCAGCCGGGACAGTTCATCAAGCTCGACAAGCTCACCATCCGCATCCAGGAGCGGCGGCCCGGCGGCGTCCTGAGCGGGCTGTTCATCGACGACAAGCGCGATCCGGCGCAGCGCGTCAACATCGTCGCTGACCGCGGCACGGTGGTGAAGAACGAGCGCGGCTCGTTCCTGATCCTCGAGGACGGCAACCTGCAGCAGTTCAAGACCGGTGATCGCGACCCGGCGCTGGTGGCCTTCAAGAGCTATGCCTTCGACCTGTCGCAGTTCTCCAGCGGTCCGCAGAATGTCACCTACAACGTGTCCGAGCGGCTGACGCCCGAACTGCTGAGTCCATCGGTCGATGATCCGTTCTATGTCCGGGCGCCGGGCGAGTTTCGCGCCGAGCTGCACAACCGGATTTTTGCGCCGCTCTATCCGATCGCCTTCGCGCTGCTGGCGTTCGCCTTTCTCGGCATGCCGCGGACCACGCGGCAGAGCCGCAACTTCGCGGTCTCCAGCCTGCTGATCACCGTGCTGGTGGTGCGCATCGCCGGCTTTGCGCTGTCGACGGTCTCGGTGCGCATGCCGGGGGCCGTCGTCCTGCAGTACGCCATGCTGGTGGTGGTCAGCGGGCTCAGTTCCTGGTCGATCGTCCGCGGCATCATCGTCGAGGCGCCGGCCAACCTGATCGAGGCGGCGAACCGGCTCGGCGAGCGGTTGATGCCGGCCCGCATGCGCGGGTCGACCTGATCCAGGCCACTGCTTGGCGGTATTTAGTTACTGCATTCCTTGAGGATCCCCGGCTCTCCCCGTGGCCCCGTCAGCCGCCAGGCGAAGAAGCCGCGCCGGCTGGTGGTGCTGGCCGGCACCGTGAACGCGCCCAGCGCCTCGGCCCCGGCGTAGAAAGCCTGCACCCGGTCGGTGTCCGGGCAGGAGGTGATGAACAGCACCGGCTCCCTGGCCTCTTTCGTCAGCGGATGGGCGACGTCGAATTGCGGGCTGTCCGATGTGCCCCAGGACAGGATCGGCTCCGGCCTCCCGCGCAGGTAGTAGCGCAGCGCCGCCACCTCGCCCCGGTAGTCGTTGACGATGGTCGGGGCGCCCACCTCGGTCGCGAGCGTCCCGACCCGTTCCGCATAGGCCCGCCAGCCCAGCGTGCGGTTGTAGGGGTTCGCCGTCTTGATGAGGGGCAGGGCGATCCGGGTCGCAACCGTGTCGGTGACCAGCAGCAGGGCCTGCAGGGCGACGCCGAGGACGAGGCTGGCGGTCAGCCAGCCGCGCCGCCCGGTCCGCAGCAGCAGGCCGGCGGCGAGGATCAGGCCGGAGATGGCCGAGACCGAGGCCCAGTTGGCATAGGTGTGCACCCCGATGGCGATCAGGGTGATCAGCACCACTGGAACCACGAAGAAGCACACCATCAGCCGGTCCTGGGCGATCAGGTCCGGCGAGCGCAGCTTGACGGTGGCAATGATCATGACCGCGAACACGATCGGCCCGAACACGCCGAACTGGGCGCCGAAGAATTCCAGCACCCGGCCGACATTGGGCCGGAACTGCTCCCCGAGCACCAGGTCGCCGGTGTGGTGGAAGGTCATGAACGAGTGGTTGGCGTTCCAGATGATGTTGGGCAGCACCACCAGCGCGCCGATGGCGAGCGCGGCCCAGAGGTCGGGCTCGCGGAACATCGCCCGCGCCCGCGGGCTGATGACGGCGGCCAGCAGCATGCCCGGCAGCAGGTAGATCATGGCGTATTTCGACAGCAGTCCAAGCCCGAGCGACAGTCCGAGCGCCACAGCCCAGCGCTTGCGTGGGGCGATCAGCAGATGGAGATAGGCGAGCAGCCCCAGCGTCCAGAACAGCAGCAGCGGCACGTCGGTCGAGATGATGCGGGCGGAGAACACCACGCCGGTGGTGAGCGCGGTCAGGAGCGCGGCCCAGAAGCCGGTGCGCTCGTCATAGAGCAGGCGCGCGGTGAAATAGACCGCGAGGCTGGTGGCGGCATAGAGCAGCGGCGCGGGCGCGCGCACGCACCATTCGGCGTCACCGCAGACCTGCCGGGTGCCCGCCAGCAGCCAGGCCAGCAGCGGCGGCTTGGAGAAATAGCCGAAGGCGAGGTCCTGCGCCCAGGTCCAGTACTGCGCCTCGTCATAGAACAGGTCGACCACCGACAGCCGCAGGCCGATCAGGCGGGCGAGGGTCAGTCCGAGGATGACGACGAGCAGCAGCGGCAGGTGGGGGGCCGTCAGGCCGGCCGCGAGCCGCTGGCGGCGCTCGCGGATCCAGCCGTCCGCAGCGTCTTCGGCGGGGAGGGGCGGTTGCGGCGAGCTCGAAACAGGATCTGTCATGGCACTCGGCGGTGGGGCGAGGGGCGAAGGACCTGTCCCGCTAGGGGCCGCAGTCCTGAGGCGGGGCGAAGCGGTAGGGATAGGTGATGGTCTTGGCCTTGTGGGTTCGCAGCAGGGGCAGTGTGACCTGTTTGACCTCGGTGGTCACGAGGCCCGGCAGGAACGTCGCGATCAGCCCGGCTGTCATCGGGCCGTCGTCGATCACCACGGCGCCGCGGGCGTGCAGCACCGCAGGGTCGAACCACGGGGCGCCGGAGATCGCCCGATAATCCAGCGCCGTGACCGCGCGCGGCATGGCGATGCCGACCCCGTACACGCCCTGCCGGCCGCCGATGATGTAGGCCGGCCCGCAGCGATAGTGGCTGCGCCAGTCGGCGAGGATCGCCTGGGCGGCCGCGGCGGTGGGCTCCTGCAGGCCGGTGTGGCTGGCGAAGAAAGTGTAGACCACGGCCAGGATCACGGCGGTGGCGAGGTAGAGGCCGGCGATGGTCGCCGTCACCTCGCGCGCGAACCAGCGCGCGGTGCGGTCGGCCCAGCGTACCAGTGGGGCCAGCGCCGGCACCGCCATCATGGCGTAGGGAGCATCGAACCGGAACACATAGTCGAGACCGGCGATCAGCACGAGGCCGAGCAGGATCGCCTGCATGGTCAGGTTCATCACCACCAGGAAGCGGACATCGTCACGCGCCGGTGTCGCCGCTGGCGCCGTCCATACCAGCACCCGCTTCAGCAATCCGGCGACGACGATGACGGCGCCGGGCAGGAAGCAGATGAGATAGCCGAGCAGGTATTCATAGAGGCGGCTCAGCGTCTGCTCGACGCCGGCGCGCTCGAAATGCGCCAGTCCCCATTCCACCGCCGAGCGATGGTTCAGCACGGCCAGCGCGTGCGGGATGACGACGACGAGGCCGACAGCGACCGCGAGATAGAAGCCGGGACGGCGCAGCACGGCCCTGAACGGCGCCACCGCGAGGGTCGCGGCCGCGATGCCGAGAAACAGCACGGCGGCATTGTATTTGGTCAGCACGGCAATGCCGGACCAGATGCCGAACGCCAGCCAGTGGCCGCGCCGGTCGGTACGGGCTGCGCGCAGATAGTGAAACACGATCGCCGGCCACGGCGTCAGCTGCAGGATGTCGGCGTTCAGCGCGAAGGACAGCGGCGCGAAGGTCGCGTAGACCGAGGTGCCGAACAGAAACGCGAACAGCGCCGCGTTGCCGCGGGCGGTCACCAGCGTGAGGATGGCATACAAATAGACCAGCCCGATCGCGAGCAGGATCTGGCCGGCGATGATCATCGCCGCGGAGGAGGGGCCGAACAGCCAGTCCACGGCGCCGCCGATCCACACCATCATCGGCGGGTGCAGCGGCGTCACCAGCGCCAGATGCCGGCCCCAGGCGATCAGCTCACGCGTGTCGTAGAGCGGCGTCGGAAACACCAGCAGGGCAAGCACCGCCGGCAGTACCAGCGCGAACACCTGCACCGCGAAGGCGCGCGTTCGGAGGGCATCGAAAAGGGAGGGCGCTGTCGGCACGTGCATCTTTCGGAAAATGCGTCGGCGGGCAAGCTAGCGGCTCCGTGCCGGACGATAAAGGGAACCTGCCGAATTTCCCCACATGCACGCGATTTGGCGCGGACGGGATTGACCGTGCAACCGAACGGCAGCTAGGCTCATCAACATTACCTTGTCGATCGATTGGCGCGTGGTTGCATCAGGCGCTGTAGTGATGCGGCTCGCATGGTTTGGCCGGACGGTTGTCCGGTCGCGATCCGATGGCGTCGTTCGCCGCGGATCACGCGCCACCGAGGCGTTTGGGTTCGTGTGTTTGGGTTTGTGTGTTTGGGCTTGTGCGCTCGAACTTGTGTGTTCGAGCTTGTGTGTTCGAGCTTGTGTTTGGACTGGGCGTTTGAAGCAATGATTGCCGCGAACAGTCTGTTTGGGCGTGCCGGTCGGGGGCGCGCATGACGACATCCTCCACCATGGCGGCGGTGGCGCCGGTCTCGCGCTGGCGGCGGCCGTTCGACGTCTGGCTCGACGGCATCGCGCGCGGCTGGGGCATCCCGGCGGCGCTCGCGGTTTTCGTCGCGCTGTGGGTGGCGATCCTGCATGTCGCCTACCTCAGCGGCGACCTGCATCCGGACACGATCGAGGCCTGGTCGCTCGGCCGCACGCTGGCGTGGGGCAGCATGAAGCACCCGCCGCTGATGAGCTGGATCGCGCGGGCGTGGGCGACGCTGTTTCCGCTGACCGACTGGTCGTTCCACCTCCTGGCGATGGTGAATTCCGCGTTCGGGCTGTGGGCCGTCGACCTGATCGCACGGCGCTATGTCGGCGGCGATAAGCGCGCGCTGCTGCTGCTGCTGCTGCTGTGGCTGCCGGTCTACCAGTTCCATGCACAGCGCTTCAATGCCAATGCGGTGCTGCTGCCGCTGTGGCCGCTGGCGACCCTGTGCTTTCTGCGCTCGTTCGAGACCCGGCAGCTCGGCTGGGCCATGGCCGCCGGCGTCGTCAGCGCGCTCGCGATCCTGGGCAAATACTATTCCGCATTTCTTGTCGTCGGCTTTGCGGTCGCGGCGCTGTGCCATCCGCAGCGGCGCGTATATTTCATGTCCGCGGCACCTTGGGTGTCGGCGATCGTGGGGGCGCTCGCGCTGGTGCCCCATGCTCACTGGATGCTGACCTCGGGCGTCGGCCCGTTCGACTATGCGCTCGCCGCCCATGGCGGCGTTCCCATCGCGGCCGCCGCGACGTCGGCGCTGCTGTTCCTGCTCGGCGTCGTCGCCACACTGGCGCTGCCGCTGGTGATCCTGGCCGTATTGATCTGGCCGCGATGGCGCGATTACGCGGCCGATCTGCGGTCGCTGAAGCCCGGCCTGCTGCTGCTGCTCTCGATCGGGATCGTCACCATCGTCGTGCCGCCGCTGGTGACCATCGTGCTCAGGAGCACGATTACCGCGACCTGGGCGGCGCAAGGGTTGTTCCTGTTCGTTCTGGTCGCGGTCTGCGCCAGCACATTCTCCATCAGCCGCAACGCCGTCGACTGGCTGGCGGCGCTGTCGCTCGCGGCCACGGTGCTGGCGCTGGCGTTGGCGCCGGTGCATGCGATCTATCGCAACGCCACACCGTTCAAGGAGGGGCGCAGCTACTACGATCTGGCGGCGCAGGAGCTCGATCGACGCTGGCATGCGCAGTCTGCAGCGCCGCTCGCCACCGTGAGTGGCGACACGCTGGCCATGAGCCTGAGCTTCTATGATCATGAGCATCCCGCCTTCATCGCGCCAAACGACGGGTCGTTCGTGTCGGGCGTGCCGCCACGGGCGGTTCTGCAGAAGGGCTGGGCGGCCGTCTGCCTCCACGACGAGGCCGATTGTCTGCTCTGGATACGCCAGATCGCCTCGGTGGTGCCCGGAGCGCAGTCGCTGACCTTTTCCGTCCAGCCCCAATTGTGGGGCCGTCCGGGGCGGCCCGCGCAGGTGTCCGCGTTGATCGTGCCGCCAGCCTCGTGATCCCGGCGCTTTCATCGCGCCGGCGCAATGTTCCATGTCCGGATGCGGGTTTTTCGGGGGACGGGGCATCGGCGGGCGGGAAACGGCGTGTTGCCGAGGATCAGGGCGGTCGACACAGCCGTGGTAACTGGCTATGGAACGTGCCGACGGCGCCCGGTCCGGCACGGCAGTGGCGCGTCTGAACATCACATTTTTCGACTTCAGGCTCGCATTCCCAGCATGACGGTTCTCTCCAGCCGCAAGGCGGCGATCCACGCCCATTCGGAAAAGTTCGCCGCGGAACGCGCATCCTGGCGCGAGCGTGCCGGCTTCTTTCACAAGGAGGACGAGACCTACCTCCGGTTCCTCATTCCCGAGGGCGCGCGGGTGCTGGAGATCGGTTGCGGCACGGGCGACACGCTGGCGGCCTTGAAGCCGTCGCGCGGCGTCGGTGTCGATTTCAGCGAGGGCATGATCGCGCAGGCCCGCGCGCGGCATCCGGACCTCACCTTCGTCGTCGGCGATGCCGAGGATCCGGCGACGCTGGCGGCCGTGGAAGGGCCGTTCGACTACATCCTGGTGCTCGACACGATCGGCGCGATCGACGACTGCCAGAAATTCCTCGCCCAGCTGCACCCGCTGTGCAGCCGCGAGACGCGGCTGGTGGTCGGGTATTATTCCCATCTGTGGTACCCGATCCTCAACGTCGCTGAACGGGCCGGATGGCGGATGCCTTATCCGGAGCAGAACATCCTGTCGCCGGCCGACGTGCGGGCATTCGCAGCGCTCGCCGACTTCGATGTGGTGAAGTCGGAGCAACGGGTGCTGTCGCCGGTCGCGCTGCTCGGGCTCGGCCGCGTCCTCAATCGTTTCGTCAGCGTGTTGCCGGGCTTTCGTGCGCTGTCGCTGCGCCATTACGCGGTGTGCCGCTCGCTGCCGGCCGCCGCCGTCTCCGACGTCAAGTCGGCGACGGTGGTCGTTCCCGCGCGCAACGAGCGCGGCAACATCGAGCCGGCCGTGCAGCGCATTCCGCGCTTCTGCGACGACCTCGAGATCATTTTCATTGAGGGGCACAGCCAGGACGGCACCTTCGCCGAGATGGAGCGCGTCAAGGCGGCCTATCCCGACCTCGACATCAAGACCATGACGCAGCCGGGCAAGGGCAAGGCGGACGCCGTGTTCACCGCCTTCGACACCGCGCGCGGCGACGTGCTGATGATCCTCGACGCCGACCTCACCATGCCGCCGGAGCAACTGCCGAAGTTCTGGGAGGCGGTGCGCTCGGGCAAGGGCGAGTTCATCAACGGCTCGCGCCTCGTCTATGCCATGGACGACGGCGCCATGCGGTTTCTCAACCTGATCGCCAACCGCACCTTCTCCTACCTGTTCTCGTGGCTGCTCAACCAGCGCTACACCGATACGCTGTGCGGCACCAAGGTGCTGCGCCGCACCGACTATCAGCGGCTCAAGGCGGGCAAGGCCTATTTCGGCGACTTCGATCCGTTCGGCGATTTCGACCTGATCTTCGGCGCGTCCAAGCTCAACCTGAAATCGATCGACATGCCGATCCGCTACGCCGCGCGCAGCTATGGCGAGACCCAGATCTCGCGCTTCAGCCATGGCTGGATGCTGCTGAAGATGGTGGTGTTCGCGTTCTTCCGGATCAAGGCGCAGTAGGCGCTACAGCTTCGGTTCCGATTGGATCAGAACCGCAGCTCCGGATTTCTGTTCTGACGCGTTGTCTTCTCGCGCGAACACGCATCGCGCCGTGTTTACGGCTGCTGCTCCTGCAGCTCGATCGTGGCCGCGCCCTTGGCGGCCTTCTCGGCGCTGAGGATCCAGACGAGGCCGCCGAACGCGCCGACCGCGAACGACACCGCGCCGTACAGCAGCGAGACCACGAGGCCGTCGGCCTGCGGCAGGCCGGCATAGCCGAACGCCACCATCATCGTCGCCTCACGCACGCCCCAGCCGGCGATCGAGATCGGCAGCATGGTGATGAGGATGATCGGCGGGATCAGCAGGAACACCTGGGTGAAGGTCGCCGGCGCCGCGATCGAGCGCACCACGCCCCAGGCGATCACCGCGGTCAGCACATGGATGGTCAGCGACAGCACCGCGATCAACGGGCCGCTGCGGCGGTCGAAGATCACCTTGTTGGCGATCACCGCGCAGGCATGGATATGCTTGGTCGGCAGCCATGCGGTGAGCCAGCTCCACGACAGCCGGCCGAAGGCGAGAAAGGCGAGGCCGCCGGCGAGTGCGGTGATGTCGATCAGCGACAGCGCGGCGCGGCCATGGGCGTCGGCGATCAGCTGATAGCTCCAGGGCAGGCTGCCGACGATCAGGATCGCGAGCGCAATCAGGCCGATGGCACGGTCGACCAGCACGGAATAGGTCGCCGCGCGCCAGCCGGCGCCGGTGCGGCTGACCAGCCACAGGCGCACCGCGTCGCCGCCGATCGACGACGGCAGCGTCTGGTTGAAGAACGAGCCGATCAGGTTGAAGCGCAGCGCCTGCGCCGCCGACAGCGGGGCGTCGCAACGCGCCGTGATCTCGCACCAGCGCAGCGCGCCGAGCAGGATCTGCACCAGGGTGACGCCGACCGCGACGGCAAGCCAGCCGAAGCTGATCTGGTTCATCCGGGTCAGGATCGCGCCGAGATTGACCCCGCGCAGCGCCAGGTACAGCAGCGCGCCGGAGATCAGGATCTTGAGGGCGACGAGAATGAACTGGCGCATGGCGGGCCGGACGGGCCTTTGATCGGAAAAAACAGCCAAACGCCCAAAATCTGGCTGATTTGCGAACAGGTCGCGCGGCGGTCCCGCGGGCCCGCAATTGTTCCGCGGCCCCGCGGCGTAGGCGCTAGGTATGGCTTTCGCGCCCGTCTGGCAATAGGAAAGCGGGACTGTGCGCGAGGCCGATCAAGGCCGATATCTGTCGGAATCCGGCGTTCTGAGGTGTTCCGACGCGGCGACGGGGTGAGTTCCTTGCGGCGCCGGTCGGCATAAGGCTAAACAGGCGCGCCGGAGGGCGGCGGGCGAACCGGTGCTTGCATTCCGTTGCGCAGTTCGCGGGATCCGGCGCCCGCAGGAGAAAACGGTGATGGCGGACCAGGCAATCTTGGTGACGGGGGCGGCGGGCTTCATCGGCTTCCATGTCAGCCAGCGGCTGCTGCAGGCCGGCCACAGCGTGGTCGGGATCGACAACCTCAACGACTATTACGATCCCGCGCTGAAGCAGGCGCGCCTCGATGTGCTCGGCAACGATCCGCGCTTCCGGTTCGCCCGGCTCGACCTTGCCGATCAGGACGGCATGATGGCGCTGTTCGGCCGCGAAAGATTTCCGGTGGTGGTGCACCTCGGGGCGCAGGCCGGCGTGCGCTACTCGCTGCAGAATCCGCATGCTTACATGACGTCGAACTTTCAGGGGTTCGCCAACGTGCTGGAGGGCTGCCGCCATCATGGCTGCGGTCATCTGCTGTACGCCTCGTCGTCGTCGGTCTACGGCGCCAACACCAGGCTGCCGTTCTCGGTGCACGACAATGTCGATCATCCGATCAGCCTGTATGCCGCGAGCAAGAAGTCGAACGAACTGATGGCCCATGCCTACAGCCATCTGTTCCGGATTCCGATGACGGGGCTGCGCTTCTTCACCGTGTACGGTCCGTGGGGCCGTCCCGACATGGCGATGTATCTCTTCACCAAGGCGATCCTGGAGGGGCGGCCGATCAAGCTGTTCAACCAGGGCAACATGCGCCGCGATTTCACCTATATCGACGACATCGTCGAGGCGATCGTCCGCCTGATCGACCGCGTGCCGCAGCCCGATCCCGCCTGGAGCGGCGCCGCGCCCGATCCCGGCACGAGCTCGGCGCCCTGGCGTGTGTACAACATCGGCAACAACAAGCCGGAAGAGCTGATGCACGTGGTGTCGGTGCTGGAGCAGGCGCTGGGCCGCACAGCCCTCAAGGAGCTGCTGCCGATGGAGCCGGGCGACGTGCCGGCGACCTTTGCCGACGTCGACGATCTGATGCGCGACGTCGGCTTCCGGCCGTCGACGTCGATCGAACAGGGCGTTAGTAAGTTCGTGCAATGGTATCGGGATTATCACCGGGTGTGACGGCAGGTTTCATGAGCGAACGTATCATTCCGTTAATCATGTGCGGCGGTGCCGGAACGCGGCTGTGGCCGGCCTCGCGCGAGGGGCGGCCGAAGCAGTTCCTGCGGCTGTTCGGCGAGCGCTCCACCTTTCAGGACACCATGCGCCGCGTGTCCGACCCGACGCTGTTCGACCGCGCCATCGTGATCACCAATGCCGCCTATCGCTTCATGGTGACCGAGCAGCTCGCCGAGATCGGCCTCGAGGCCGATGTGCTGCTGGAGCCGGCGCGGCGTGATTCCGGTCCGGCGATCGCCGCCGGCGCCGCCTTCGCGCGCAGCCGCGCCGCCGATGCGGTCGTGCTGGCGCTTGCCGCCGACCATGTGGTGCGCGACACCTCCGCCTTCGTGGCGGCCTGCCGTGGCGGCCTCGAAGGCGCCAATGCCGGCCGGATCGTCACCTTCGGCGTTACCCCCGAGCATCCCTCGACCGAGTATGGCTACATCCGTCCCGGCGAGGCCATCGGTGGCGACATTCGTGCGGTGGACAGGTTCGTCGAGAAGCCGGACGCCGCCACCGCGGCGCGCTATGTCGCCGACGGCTATCTCTGGAACAGCGGCAACTTCATGTTCCGCGCCGAGACGCTGCTGGCCGAATACGCCCGGTTCGACGCCGACAGCATTACGACGGTGACGGACGCGGTGGCCACGGCCGGCCGTGACCTCGGCTTCGTCACGCTCGACAAGGCGGCGTTCGAGAGCGCGCGCGCCATCTCGATCGACTATGCCGTGATGGAGAAGACCGACCGCGCGGCAGTGGTTGCGGTGTCCTGCGGCTGGTCGGACGTTGGCTCGTGGCGCGCGGTGTGGGAGCTGTCAGCCAAGGACGGCGACGGCAATGCCGCGCAGGGGCCGGCGGTGTTCGAGGGCGCGCGCAACTGCAACGTCTCGACCGACAAGACGCTGGTGGCGCTGGAGGGGGTCGAGGACCTCGTCGTCGTCGCTACCCAGGACGCCGTGCTGGTGTCGCGCCAGAAGGATGCCGGCGGCCTCAAGCGCCTGGTCGGCAAGCTGCGCACCGTCGCGCCGCAGGTGACGGAAGATCATCTCAAGGTGCATCGTCCCTGGGGCTCGTACCAGTCGCTGGATGTCGGCGATCGTCATCAGGTCAAGCGCATCATCGTCAAGGCCGGCGGCCGGCTGTCGCTGCAGAAGCACCACCATCGCTCCGAGCACTGGATCGTGGTGCGCGGTGCGGCGCTCGTCACCGTCGACGAGACCCAGAAGATGGTGCACGAGAACGAGTCGATCTACATCCCGATCGGCGCGGTGCATCGCATGGAAAATCCCGGCAAGATCCCGCTGGAGCTGATCGAGGTGCAGACCGGCAGCTATCTCGGCGAGGACGACATCATCCGCATCGAGGACGACTACAAGCGCTCGTAACAGGCCTGTTAGCGCGCGCCGGCTGCCGGTACCGGTGCGCGCTCCGGCGCCTCGGACCGCGCCGGGGCCTGCCGCCGCAGCAGGCTCAGTGCCGGCCGTTCGAGCAGACGATAGCTGACGAGGCCGACGAGGTTCGCAGCGACGAGGCCTGCGATCAGGAAGACGATCTCGGTCACGACGTTGTGCCAGGGCAGGCGAACGAAGGCATGGCCGAGCGCCGAGACCACCAGCACGTGGCTGAGATAGGTCGAATACGACGCATCGCCGGCCTTGTGCAGCCATGTCGGCCACGGCAGACGGCGCGTCAGCTCCAGTGCGGTGGCGCCATAGACGATCGGCACGAAAGCGGCGCCGAGCAGCAGGATCGTGCTGCCGGCGTCCTGCGGTGCGCCAAGCAGCGTGTGAACGACCAGCCCCGCAGGCAGCAGCGCGCTTCCGACCCACAGGCTGGCGCGGCCGAAGCGGTTGAAGCCTGACCTGATCGCGGTGCCGACCATCGCGCCGGCGATGAACAGGAAGGTCAGCGGACTGAACACCACGCCGAGCAGGGGAGTGTCGGGATGTCCCGCGCCGATTGCGACCGCGATCACGGCCGACCAGGCGAGCAGCGCCGGAACGATCGGAATGCGCAAGGCGAGCAGCAGCGCGATCACGAGATAGAAGTACATCTCGTGGATCAGGGTCCAGCCCACGGCGAGCAGCGGGCCGACATCCTGCGGCCACAGCAGATAGGATTTCAGGATCGACGGCGGGTGGGCATAGGACGAATTCACGGCGGCGGGCGCCACCACGAACACCGCCAGCACGATCGAAGTGTAGAACCAGTAGGCCGGGAAGATGCGCAGCAGCCGTGACAGCGCGAAGCGGGTGGGCGTGGAGTCATGCGCGATGTAGGCGATGACGAAACCCGAGATCACGAAGAAGAAGTTCACGCCCGCAGGCCCCAGCGCGCGCGTCCAATCGGGCAGCAGCGCGATGCCGTGGCCATATTTGGCCTCGATCGAGGTCAGGTGGGCGAGCAGAACCGCATTGGCCGCGAGGCCGCGAAAGCACTGGATGCTCGAAAACTTCATTGACGTCGAAATGGTCCCTGCCGCCCGCTGCGAGGGCACCTTATCGCAGGCGCGCGCCTGGCCATAGCGCGGCAGTCCGGTGTCCGCCAAGGGGCTCGTGACGACCGAGGGGCGGTGATGACGGGCCGATTCGCCGCCGCCACGGCGCGGGAACGATGCCGCGAGGGCGGGAACCAGGGGCTCGGGCCAGCCCCTAGGTGGTTGATATTTCGATGTAATTCTTTGAATCAAAACGTGTTTGATCTTCCGCCGGGAAGGTTCGCGCCGGCGCGGCGGTCGTGCTAGATCGTGCCGCGGCGCGATCGGGGTTCGCGCCGGACCATTTCTTCGGGGATTCGGATGAGCTTGAAAAACGGGGCGCCCAGCGCATCACCGGCACTTCGCATGGGTGTGGTCGGCGCGGGCGTGATGGGCAGCAACCATGCGCGCGTGCTGATGGGCCTGCCCGGCGTGACCATGGTGGGGATCGTGGATCCGCTGCCCGCCCATCGTGAGCGCGCCGCGCGCCTGGTGGGCTGTCCGACCTTCGAGAACCTCGACCAGCTGATCGCCGCCGGCGTCGATGCGGTGACGGTGGCGGCGCCGACCCACCTGCATCATGAGGTGTCGCTGGCGCTGATCGCGCGCGGCATTCATGTGCTGGTCGAGAAGCCGATCGCGTCGAGCGTCGAGGAGGGCGAGGAGATCGTCGCCGCCGCGCGCAAGGCCGGCGTCACGCTGATGGTCGGCCATGTCGAGCGCTTCAACCCGGCGGTCGCCGCGATCAAGCAGGCGATCAAGGGCGAGGACATCCTCTCCATCGCCATCACCCGCGTCGGTCCGTTCCCGCCACGCATGTCCAATGTCGGCGTGGTGATCGATCTCGCGGTGCACGACATCGACCTGATCCGCTGGTTCACCGAATCCGACATCATCGACGTGCAGCCGCAGTTGTCGAGCGCGGTCGCCGAGCGCGAGGACATCGCGCTGCTCCAGTTCCGCACCGAGTCCGGTGTGCTTGCCCACATCAACACCAACTGGCTGACCCCGTTCAAGGCGCGCAGCGTCACGGTCGCGACCCGCGGCAAGTACGTGATGGGCGACCTGCTGACGCGGCAAGTCACCGAATGCTTCGGCTTCCAGCCCGACGGCGCCTATTCGATGCGCCACCTCTCGGTCGGCCATGACGAGCCGTTGCGCGCCGAGCTGCTGGCGTTCGCCGAGGCGGTGCGCACCGGCCAGGCGCCGGCCGTGACCGGGGATGAAGGCGTCGCCAGCCTTGCGATCGCGATCCAGTGTCTGGAAGCGCCGTCGCCGGCGGTGGGCGCCGCCGTCCAGAATTCGCGGCGCGCCGTCGGCTGAGCCGTAATCCCATTCATCGTTCATCATCGCAGGTCCGCATGAACCAGCACACGCCTCTTCAAGCCATTCCCTTCATCGACGTCGCCACCCAGCGGCGCCGTCTCGGCCGGGCCATCGACGACGCGGTGGCGCGGGTGCTGGAGCAGTGCCAGTTCATCAATGGCCCGGAGGTGGCACGCCTCGAGGCCGACCTCGCCGCGTTCTGCGGCGCCAAGCATGTGGTCGCCTGCGCCAGCGGCACCGACGCGCTGCTGATGGTGCTGATGGCCAGGGGCATCGGCCCCGGGGACGCGGTGCTGTGCCCCTCGTTCACGTTCTGCGCCACCGGCGAGGTGGTGGCGCTGCTCGGCGCGACGCCGGTGTTCGTGGATGTCGACGAGACCACCTTCAACCTCGACCCGACCTCGCTGACGCGCGGCATCGTCACGGCGCGCCAGCAGGGTCTCAAGCCCAAGGCCGTGATCCCGGTCGATCTGTTCGGCCAGAGCGCCGACCATGACGTCATCGGCGCGATCGCCGCCGCCGAAGGGCTGTTCGTGCTCGACGACGCCGCGCAGGCGTTCGGCGCCACCTACAAGGGCCGCCGGCTCGGCACCTTCGGGCTCGCCACCGCGACCAGCTTCTTCCCGGCCAAGCCGCTTGGCTGCTACGGCGACGGCGGCGCGATCTTCACCGACGACGACGAGCTCGCCGCGACGCTGCGCAGCATCCGCGTGCACGGCCATGGCACCGACAAGTACGACAACGTCCGCATCGGTCTCACCGCGCGCCTCGACACGGTGCAGGCGGCGGTGCTGATCGAGAAGCTGAAAATCTTCCAGGACGAGATCGACGCCCGCAACCGCGTCGCGCAGCGCTATTCCGACGCGCTCGGCGACGTCGTCGCGGTGCCGCGGGTCACCGACGGCAACACCTCGGTGTGGGCGCAGTACACCATTCGCCTGCCGCATGCCGATCGCGACGGCTTTGCCGCAAAGCTGAAGGCGCGGGGCGTACCCACCGCGATCTATTATCCGAAGTCGATGCACCAGCAGACCGCCTACAAGCACTATCCGGTGGCGAGCGGCGGCCTGCCGGTCAGCGAGAGGCTGTCGATCGACGTCATCAGCCTGCCGATGCACGCCTATCTCGACGAGCCGACCCAGGACCGCGTCATCGCCGCGGTGCGCGAGGCGCTATCGGCCTGAGCACCCGCATTGTCTTCGCCCGCCGACGGCGATAGCGTCCGCGGCGGGCGCGGATGTTCCGCGATCGGGGCGTCAGGGCGCGCTGGAAAAAGCTAGGATGTTGGGGCGCATCTTCACTGTCGGCGGGTACACGCTGCTGTCGCGGCTGACCGGCTTTGCGCGCGACATCATGCTGGCGGCGATCCTCGGCGCCGGTCCGGTGGCGGACGCGTTCTTCGTGGCGCTGCGGCTGCCCAATCACTTCCGCGCGATCTTCGCCGAGGGCGCCTTCAATGCTGCCTTCGTGCCGGCCTATGCCCATGTCCATGGCGAGCGGGGCGAGGCGGCGGCGCGGCTGTTCGCCGACCGCATCTTCACCCTGCTGTTCGCCTCGCAGGTGGTGCTGCTGGTCGTCGCCTGGCTGTTCATGCCGCAGGCGATGTCGATCCTGGCGCCGGGCTTCAGCGAGGATCCGGCGCAGCGCGCGCTCGCCATCGAGCTCACCCGCATCACCTTTCCCTATCTGCTGCTGATCACGCTGGTCACGCTCTATGGCGGCATGCTCAATGTGATGCATCGCTTCGCCAGCGCCGCGGCCGCGCCGATCTTCCTCAACCTCGCGATGATGGCGACGCTGGCGCTCGCGGCGTTTTTTCCCAGCGCCGGCCATGCCGCCGCCTGGGGCGTGCTGATCTCCGGCTTCCTGCAGTATTTTCTGCTCGCCGGCGATGTCGCGCGTCACGGCGGCCTGCCGAAATTCACCGGCCTCAAGCTCGATGACGACGTCCGCGCGTTCTTCGGCGCGCTGGGGCCAGCGACGCTCGGCTCCATGGGCACCCAGGTCGCGCTGTTCGCCGACACCATCATCGCCACCTTCCTGCCGGCGGGGGCGCTGTCGGCGCTGTACTATGCCGATCGTCTCAACCAGCTGCCGATCGGGGTGATCGGCATTGCGATCGGCACCGTGCTGCTGCCGGACATGTCGCGGCGGCTGACCTCGAGCGATCACGCCGGGGCGATGGCGATCCAGCGCCGCGCCTTCGAGTTCACGCTGTTGTTCTCGATTCCGTTCGTGGCGGCGTTTCTCACCGTCGCCGGTGTCATCATGCGGGCGATGTTCGCCCGTGGCGCGTTCACGAAAGCGGATGCCGCCGCCGCCGCCGCGACGCTCGCGGCCTATGCCATCGGCCTGGTTCCGTTCGTGCTGATCCGCAGCGCGGTCGCGACCTTTTATGCCCGCAAGGATACCGCGACACCGGTCAAGGCGGCGCTGACCGGCGTCGCCGTCAATGTCGTGCTCAAGATCGCGCTGGTCGGGTCGCTGGCGCAGATCGGGCTCGCGCTTGCCACTGCGGTCGGCGCCTGGGTCAACCTGCTGCTGGTGACGGGCTTTGCGGTGCGCGCCGGCTACCTCGAATTCGATGCGGCGTTTCGACGCTCGCTCGGCAAGTTCGTCCTGGCAGGGATCGTGCTGGCCGCGGCCCTGTGGGCGACCGCGCGCGCAGCGCCCGTCCTGCTCGCAGGGCTTTCAAGCTTGCGTGATGAGATCACCCTCGGCCTGCTGATTCTCGTCGGCGCGGTGGTGTATGGTCTTGCGATCTGGCTGCTGTTCGGCGCCCGCTGGGTGAGGGGGCTGGTGCGCTAGCTCTCAACGGATTTGCGCTGCCCGGCGATCCGCTGCAATATGGAACGGTTCCAGAGTTTCAGGTTGCCCCCGGAGATCCAATGGCTCCCATCAAGTTCGGCGTCGGTCACAGCGTCCGGCGCAAGGAAGACGACGCCTTCATTCGCGGCCTGGGCCACTACACCGCCGACCATTCCCTTCCGAGCGTGCTGCATGCGCTGGTGCTGCGATCGCCGCACGCCCATGCCCGCTTCAAGCTCGACGCCGCCAAGGCGCGCGCGTTGCCCGGCGTCGCGGCGGTCCTGACCGCGGAGGACACCGCGGATCTCGGTGGCCTGCCGTGCCTGTTCAACCTGCCGGACGAGCCCTTCACCGCGCCGCCTTACCCGATCCTCGCGCAGGACGAGGTGCGCCATGTCGGCGACGCGGTGGCGTTCGTCGTCGCCGGAACGCTCGACCAGGCGCGCGATGCGCTCGAAGCCATCGAGGTGGACTGGCAGCCGCTGCCGGCGGTTGCCGGTGCCGCGAATGCGCTCAAGCCCGGCGCCGCGCAGGTGTGGCCCGACCATGCCGGCAACCTGCTGTTCGACACCGCAATCGGCGACAAGGCGGCGGTCGAGGCGGCGTTCGCCGAGGCCCATGCGGTGGCCGCGATCAGAATCGTCAATCCGCGCATCGTCACCAACTACATGGAGACGCGCGCCGTTCTCTGCGACTACGACACGAGGCGCGATCATCTCACGCTGACCGTCGGCAGCCAGGGCAGCCATCGCCTGCGCGACATCCTCTGCCAGAACGTACTGAAGATCCCCGTCGAGAAGATGCGGGTGATCTGTCCGGACGTCGGCGGCGGCTTCGGCACCAAGCTGTTCCCGTATCGTGAATATGCGCTCGCGGCGGTGGCGGCGCGCCGGCTGCGCAAGAGCGTGAAGTGGGTGGCCGAGCGCGCCGATCACTTCGTCGGCGACGCGCAGGGCCGCGACAACGTCACCGCCGCGCGCATGGCGCTCGCCGCCGACGGCAAGTTCCTCGCCATGGACGTCGATCTCGTCGCCGACATGGGCGCCTATCTCTCGACCTTCGCGCCCTACATCCCCCATGGCGGCGCCGGCATGCTGCCGGGGCTCTATGACCTCCAGGCCTTCCACTGCCGCGTGCGCACGGTGTTCACCAACACCGTGCCGGTGGACGCCTATCGCGGCGCCGGCCGTCCCGAGGCGGCCTATGTGGTCGAGCGCCTGGTGGACGCGGCCGCGCGCAAGCTCGGGCTGGCGCCGGACGCCATTCGCCGCAAGAACTTCATTCCGCCGCGGGCGATGCCGTACACCACAGCGACCGGCAAGGTCTATGATTCCGGCGACTTCGCCGCGCACTTGAAGCGCGCGATGGAGGTCGCCGACTGGAAGGACTTCCCCAAGCGCGCGCGGGCGGCGAAGAAGCAGGGGCTGGTGCGCGGCATTGGCCTTGCGAGCTATGTCGAGGTCTGCGGCACCATGGGCGAGGAGACCGCCGAGGTGCGGCTCGATCCCAACGGCGACGTCACCATTCTGATCGGCACCCAGTCGAGCGGCCAGGGCCACGCCACCGCCTATGCGCAGCTCGTCGCCGAGCAGTTCGGGCTGCCGCCGGAGCGTGTCCACATGCTCCAGGGCGACACCGACCAGATCGCCACCGGCCTCGGCACCGGCGGCTCGAGCTCGATCCCCTCCGGCGGCGTCAGTGTCGAGCGTGCCACCCGCAAGCTCGGCGCCAGCCTGAAGGAGATTGCGTCCGAGGCGCTGGAAACCGGAGCCGGTGACCTCGAGATCATCGGCGGCACCATCCGCATCGCCGGCACCGACCGCGCGGTGTCGTTCGCCGATGTCGCCAAACGCGCTGGGGAAGATTCCAGCAAGCTGCGCGCCAGCGACGCCTTCAGCAGTGCCGACGGCACCTTCCCGAACGGCACCCATGTGGTCGAGGTCGAGATCGATCCGGCGACCGGCGTCATCCGCATCGTCAACTATGTCATCGTCGATGACTTCGGCGTCACCCTCAATCCGCTGCTGCTGGCGGGCCAGGTGCACGGCGGCACGATGCAGGGCATCGGCCAGGCGCTGATGGAGCAGGCGGTCTATGATCCGAAGGACGGCCAGCTCGTCACCGGCACGTTCATGGACTATGCGCTGCCACGCGCCGCCGACGGTCCCGCGATCGTGTTCGAGACCCACAATGTGCCGTGCGCCACCAATCCGCTCGGCGTCAAGGGCGCGGGCGAGGCGGGGGCGATCGGCTCGTGTCCGGCCGTCGTCAACGCCATCGTCGACGGCCTGTGGCGTGAATACGGCATCGACCACATCGACATGCCGGCAACGCCCGAGCGTGTCTGGGGCGCGATCCAGCGCGCCCGCAAAGCGTCTTGATGGCTTCATCGCCCGGGAATATCCCGTCCCCGGGCGGTGTTGGCGTTATTTGGGGTCTCAAACCTTTCATGCAGTGCGGGTGAGCCCGCAGAGGAGTGATGGATGAAGCGTGCACTTGTTGTTGCCGGAGCGCTGGTTCTGGGGATCTCGGCGGTTGCGGCCCAGGATCCGATCGCGGCCCGCAAGGCCCTGATGAAGGAGACGGGCAAGCAGGCCGGCGCCGGCGCGGCGATGTTGCGTGGCGAGGCGCCGTTCGACCTGGCCAAGGCCAAGGCGATTCTCGCCGCCTTCCAGGACGCGGCAGTCAAGGCGCCGGGGCTGTTTCCCGACAGTGCCAAGACCGGCGAGGACACCGCCGCGCTGCCGAAGATCTGGGAGAGCAAGTCAGACTTCGATGCCAAGTTCGTCAAGTTTGGCGCGGACGCCAAGTCGGCCGAGGCGAGCGTGACCGACCTCGACAGCTTCAAGACCGCATTCTCCGCCGCGACCAAGAACTGCGGTGGCTGCCACGAACTCTACCGCCTCAAGAAGTGAGGCCGGCTGCGCGGCTGCTTCCGATCGACAACAAAGCGAGGCCGCCCGGCCTCGCTTTTTTGCTTCCACCGGTGCCGTCTGCCCTGGCACTGCCCATCTTACTTCGTCACCTGTCCCCGGATCTCGCCGGCCGGGTTCGCGGCGGTATGCACGTTGACGTAATATTTGCCGGCCATCAGATCGGCGGCCTGGGCGTCGGTGAGGGTGGCCGAGCCTTCCGAGCCGCTGGCGGTGTTGGGGATCGGCACCACGGGGCTGGCGTTCTGGCCGGCTCCGGCCGGGCCGTGGAAATGCGCCATGGTCGCCGGGCCCGTCAGCCCGGAATAGGTCAGCTTCCAACTGAGTTTTTTCGAAGCGGTGTCAAAGGTGACGTCAGCCGTGCCGCTGCCCTTGCTGGTGGTGGCGGGGACTTCTGCTGCGCCGCTGAGCGGGACCTTCATCGCGATCGTTTCGGCGAGCGCGGGGCCGGCAAGCATGGTCAGGGCGCCAACGATGGCGACAAGGATATGGGTTGCTCTTTCCACGGAATGGCTCATGGCGTTCTCCCTCTCTTCGGCTTGAAATGATTTTGGCGCGGCGGAATACATGCATCTCTCACGGGGTCTTCGACCCTGGTGCCGCCGGTCTGCGACAAAATGTGCCGCGCGGCGCCCAAAACCTTGATTCAACCGTCGACGACGCGATTTATTCCTGCAGGCAGGTTCCATGATGCGAAAATTGCTGGTCTTCACCGCCATCGTCGTGGTGGCGGGGTGTGGTGTGTTCTGGTCGGTGACCAGCCCGGCGGTGGTGCCGGGAAGCATGCTGGCGACACGGGTGCCGGATCTCGCCAACGGCCAGACAACCTTCAATGCCGGGGGATGTTCCGCCTGCCACGCGACGCCCGATCAGCCGGATCGCCTGCGGCTCGGCGGCGGCCTCGCCATACCCTCGCCGTTCGGGACCTTCTATGCCCCCAACATCTCGCCCGATCCCGACGACGGCATCGGCCGCTGGCGCGAGGCGGATTTCGTCACCGCGGTGCTGAAGGGCACGTCGCCCGAGGGCGCGCATTACTTCCCGGCCTTTCCCTACGGCTCCTACCAGCGGGCCAAGGTCGAGGACGTGCGCGACCTGTTCGCCTATCTGAAGACCTTGCCGCCGGTGAAGGGCCGCATCCGCGACCACGCGCTGCGCTTTCCGTTCAACATCCGCCGCCTGGTGGGGGGATGGAAATTCCTCTACCTCGACGGACAGCCGTTCATGCCCGATGCGTCGCAGTCGGCGGAGTGGAATCGCGGCGCCTATCTCGTCAACGGGCTCGGCCATTGCGCCGAGTGCCACAGCCCGCGCGATGCGCTCGGTGGCATCGTCGCGGCGCAGCGCTTCGCGGGCGGCCCCAATCCGGAAGGCGAGGGCTGGGTGCCGAACATCACGCAGAAGGGATTGGCCGACTGGTCGGTGAAGGCGATCGCCTATTTCCTCGAGACCGGCGACACGCCGGACGGCGACTCGGCCGGCGGCTCGATGACGCGGGTGATCCGCAACATGGCGCAGCTCACCGAGGCGGATCGCATGGCGATGGCGGTGTATCTGAAATCGCTGCCTGCGGTCGACGGGCCGTCGCGGCCGAAGAAGGGCGGGAGTGATCACGCGCACTAGTGTCCCGCTTCCGTCAGACTCCGAGGAGCCCGCCAACGGGGCCGCGCGAAGCGCAGCCCGATGACAGGCTCCGCGGGTGTCTCGAAGGATGAGGCCCGCAGGTCGCAGCGTTTGCAGCTTTTGGGCCTCATGGTTCGAGACGCGCGGCCTTGCCGCGCTCCTCGCCATGAGGAGATAGAATGCGGTCGAATGAATAGGACTTAAGCCGAGCAGAGGCGGCTGTGCCGTTCCGACTCAAGAAAAAACCTCCGGCGGGGCATCGCCGGAGGTTCCTGGAGGTTTACGTTAGATGATTTCTCCTTTTCGTTGTTGACGATCAGAAGCTGCGGAGAATCTGAACCGAGCCGTTGTAGAGGTTCTGGTTCTTCATCTCGAAGGTGTTGCCAGCAGCAACGCCGGGGATGCCGGCGCCGGCAGTGTAGGTGCCGTTCTGGTTCTGGATCAGGCGGCTGTAGACGAACTCAGCCGACAGGGTGAGGTTCTGAACTGGGGTCCAGGCCGTACGCGTACCAACCTGGGCCACCGCGAAGTTGAAGTTGCCGGTGTTGGTGCCGTTGAACGAGCCGGTCGGAACGCCGGCGCTGGCCAGCAGGCCGTTGCCGTTCGCCGCCGCGAGCAGCGCCGCGTTGCCGGCCGAGCCGTAGTTGATCGCGGTGTACGAACCGTACACCGAGGTCCGCCACGCCGGGTTCCAGTAGTGCTCGTAGAACGCGCTGACTTCCCAGGCCGAGCTCAGGTCGATGCTCGAGCCGTTCACCGAATTGGTGCCGGTGTAGACGCCGTCGAGCACATAGCCGAACGCCATGCTGCCCGCGGTGCCGGCGCCCGTGCCGATCTTGGCAAAGCGGCCGGCGCCGACGCCGTCCCAGGTGCCGCCGAACACGTACTTGGCCGCGCCCTTGGCGTAGCTCGCCTCGACCTTCAGGCTGTCGCCCGCGCCGGTCGGCAGGTTCTTCAGCTCGAAAGCGCCGGTGAAGGCATAGCCCCAGGTCGACGACGGATGGCCGGAGTCGCTGTTGCCGCCGTTGGCGCTGGTGTAGTAGGTGCCGTGAACCTCATGCGCAGCAGCGCCGAAGTGCAGCGAGCCCCAGGCCTGGTCGAGGCGGACGTTGGCAACGATGTCCGGCACGTGGTCGCCGCCCTGGGCATTGCCGAGGAAGGTGTTCGAGGTGGTGCCGTAGGACGTCGGCGCCGCGCCGAACGGGCCGAGGAAGCCCGCGGTGGCGTTGACGACGCCGGCCGAGCGGTATGGCTGGGCGTCTTCCAGCGAGATCGTCGCCGACACGCCGTTGCCGAACGAGGCGGTGTAGGCGAGCTGCGGGATGCCGGTGGTGTTGTTCGAGCCGGCGTTGACGCCGGACGCGATCCACGGCTTGGTCAGCGCCCACTGCGGGTCGAACTGCGACACCGCCTTACCGAAGGTGAAGCCGGCGAACTGGATGAACAGGAAGTCGTTCTCGACGAAGCCGCCCGAGATGTTCTCGCGGCCCTGCAGGAAGTCGAACTGGATGTTCGCGTAGGTGCGCACCACGCCGTATTCGGTGGCGGTGCGGGTATCGAGGAACAGGTTCAGGCGCTCGCGCGTCGTGAAATAGTTGCGGTTGTAGGAGTTGGCGCCGCCGACGCCGCCCTGCCAGAACGGCGCATCGAAGGTGTTGCCGTTGAACGAGGTGTCGACGCGCAGCGCGCCGCCGATGCGGATGCAGGTGTCGGTGCCCGGGATGTAGTAGAAGCCGGCGCCGTAGAGCGAGCAGATCTTCACGTACTCGACGGCTTTCGCCTTGACCGGAAGATCGGCGGCCTGCGCGCCGCCGAGCGCGACGAGACCCGCCGCGGTGCCGAGCACGAAGCTCTTGATGGTGTTCGTCAAAATAGACCTCCAAGTGTGTCTGGTGGGCACAGGTCCATCCGGCCATTGCTTGCCGGGTGGAGTGCCGTGCCCGCGAACCCGGCATGGCGCTTCGCGAAAACGCGACGCAACTGGGCGAAAGCCGCCAGACGGGACGACTTGAGGGAGCCCCCCTCCGTCGCCCTGGGATTGTTATGTAACAAAGGCACGTAATTCAAATATCAAACTTAGTTACATATTTTTATGCAGGAAAATGTGACATTCTGGTCACATTCGCCGCGTTACATCTTCGTAATCCTGAAAAATGCACGTAATTTCAGTGACCTAGCGGTATTCCAGTGCTTGCGTTGGTTATATTTCTTAAATACACTTCTTCACGATCACGTGAGATTCGTTGCGTTTCCGTCGGGGCCGATATGTCCTAGCGATAGGGCAAGGCGCCGGGCGCGGCGAAGCTCACCAACAACACGGGATGTCGAGCAAATCGATGCCCATCGGGAGGTTTCACATGGCGGAGGGCGGGTATGTCGACGCGGAGAAGCGCGCAGGGGGCAGAGCTGGCTCCTCCTGTGTCCAGCAAGAGCGCCATTGCCAAGAGCAGAGCTAAGACTGTGCGATCCGGTTCGGCCAAAGCCCCCAAGGATCGGGGCCCCCTCATCGCCAGCCCCGAATACAAGGTCTTCCGCCAGATCGTCTGGGATCTCGTGGCGATCAACAACAACCTCGAGAACATGCGTCGGCGCTGGGCCAAGAAGTTCGGCGTCACCGGGCCGCAGTGGATGATCATGATGGCGATCAACGACCTCGACCAGGGGCGAGGGGTGTCGGTCGGCGAGGTCTCGACGAAAATCCAGGCGGTGTCGACCTTCGTGACCACCCAGACCAAGCTGCTCGAGCAGCTCGGCCTGATCAAGCGTGTCACCTCGACGGACGACGCCCGCGTCGTGCTGATGTCGCTGTCGGATCGCGCCTGCAACGAGATCTCCAGCTACTTCAGTCGCTGGGGCGAATTTCACGACTTCATCTTCGGTGATTTGGACGCGGCCGCGCTGCGCCAGCTGCAGCGTCAGATGGAGGATCTCAAGAAGCGCACCGACACGGTCTGCCGCCGCGTCATCGAGGAGAGCTGAACGCCGCACGGCGCGGTCGCCCACGACATGGTGCCTTGCCGGATGATCGTGTCCGGCGTGGCGAGAGCCATGCTCCCGTGACCCGCCTGTGCGCCGCGCCCATCCGTTCATGCAGATCGTCAAGGCCGTCTCGCTCAAGATCACCAGCACGCTGATGTTCGCCCTGATGGGTGCGCAGGTGCGTTTCCTCGGCGGCAGCTATCCGGTCGGCGAGGTGGCGTTCTGCCGGGCGCTGTTCGCGCTGATGCCGATCCTCCTGGTGTTCGCCTGGCGCGGCGAGTTGCGCGGCGCGTTCCACACCAGCCGGCCGCTCGACCACGTGCTGCGCGGCATGTTCAGCATCGTCGGCACGTTCTGCACCTTCGGCGCGCTGGCGCGGCTGCCGCTCGCCGATTTCACCGCGATCGCCTTCCTCGCGCCGCTGATCACCGTGATCTTCGCCGCGCTGTTCCTCAAGGAGCATGTGCGGGCCTATCGCTGGAGCGCGGTGGCGGCCGGTTTCGGCGGCGTGGTGCTGATGCTGCTGCCCTATCTCGGCAGCCGCGTCGAGCTGACGACGTCGCTGACGATCGGCCTTTGCTTCGCGCTCACCAATGCCTTCACCTCCGGCGGCGCCACCATCCAGATCCGCCGCCTGACCGCGACCGAGAGCACCGCCTCGATCGTGGTGTTCATGACGCTGCTGGTGATGCTGGTGTCGCTGCTCACGGTGTTCGCCGGCTGGCGCTGGCCGGCGCGCCCGATCGAGGCGGTGGCGCTCGTCGGCGTCGGCATCGCCGGCGGGCTCGGCCAGATCTTCTTCACCGACAGCTACCGCTACGCGCCGGCCTCGTTCCTGGCGCCGTTCGACTACACCGCGATGCTGTGGGCGTTCATGTTCGGCTACCTGTTCTTCGCCGAGGTGCCGACGCATGAGGTGGCGGCCGGCGCGGTCATCGTGGCCGGCGCCGGCATCTTCGTCATCCTGCGCGAGCGCTATCTCGGCCTGCAGCGGTTGCGGGCCATGCCGGTGGCCCCGCTCGCCGACGAGGCGGACGCGGAGCCGGCCCCGCGGCCGGAACTGGTGAAGGTGCCCTGAGCGGCCGGCGGGGCCTGGAACGCAGCAGGGCAGGCGGCGGTCAGAACGCCTTGAAGGTGATGATGGTGTAGGTGTCCTGGATGCCCGGCAGCACCTGCACCTTCTCGTTGACGAAATGGCCGATGTCGATGTCCTTCTCGACATAGAACTTCACCAGCAGGTCGTAGTCGCCGGCGGTCGAATAGATCTCGGATGCGATCTCGGCTTCGGCCAGCGCGTTGGCGACCGTATAGGACTGGCCGAGCTTGCATTTGATCTGAACGAAAAAGGGGATCATCCGGTCGTCTCCAGCATGGCGATGTCCGCCGCACTATAGCGATTTCACGTCGCGGGGGTACCCGGTCGGGGGCAGGAAAACGTGCAAAAACAACAGAATGCGACCGAAACCGCCGCTTTGGCGGGCCGCCCTGCGGCTGATCCACCCGGTTCGCGGGAAGGGTCGCGCGGAAGCGGATTCTGTGGCACCAGTCCATGCATGACCACGCCCATCGCGCTCACCATCGCCGGCTCCGACTCCAGTGGCGGCGCCGGCATCCAGGCCGACCTCAAGAGCTTTGCCGCCTGCGGCGTCTACGGCGCGTCGGTGATCACCGCGCTCACCGCCCAGAACACCCGTGGGGTCACCGCGATCCATTCGGTGCCCGCCGACTTCGTCACCGCCCAGATCGATGCGGTGTTCAGCGACCTCGCCGTCGGCGCGGTCAAGATCGGCATGGTGGCGCAGCGCGACGTGATCGAGGCGATCATCGCAGGGCTCACGCGCTGGGCGCCGCGCCATGTCGTGCTCGACCCGGTGATGATCGCGACCTCGGGCGATCGCTTGCTGGCGGAGGATGCGATCGCGCAGCTGCGCGGCGGCCTCATTCCGCTGGCGCACCTGATCACGCCGAACCTGCCGGAGGCGGCGGCGCTGCTCGGCTGCGCCATCGCGGACAGCGAACAGGAGATCGAGCGGCAGGGGCGCGCACTGCTCGCGCTCGGCTGTCCGGCGGTGCTGATCAAGGGCGGGCACGGCACCGGCACCGAGAGCACGGACACCCTGATCGATGCCCATGGCGTGGTGCGTTTCACGGCGCCGCGTATCGCGACGCGCAACACCCATGGCACCGGCTGCTCGCTGTCGTCGGCGATCGCCGCAGGTCTCGCCCGCGGCGAGGATCTCGTCACCGCGGTGCGCCGCGCCAAGGACTACATCACCGCGGCGATCGCGGCCGCGGACCAGATCGCGGTCGGCCATGGCGCGGGACCGGTGCATCACTTTCATGCCTTCACGCAGGTCGACGGCCGCGGTCCGCGCAAGCTGTCCTGAACGCGCCCGCCGACGTTGCGAACATGTCAGCGCGCTGACTGTCGTGTGACTGTCGCAGTCCGTTGCTATGCGGATTCCACAGGTTGCTGACACGATTCCAACAGCCGGCGCGGACAGGGCATGACCTCCACCGATCTCAACAACACCATCGTTGAAACCGCGTATAGCCGCTGGGCGCCGATCTACGACGCCGTTTGCGGTCCCGTGATGCTGCAGGGCCGACGGGCGGCCGCGGCCGCTGCCCGTTCCGTCGGCGGCAAGATCCTCGAGGTCGGCGTCGGCACCGGACTGTCGTTCGACGACTACGACGCGCGCACCGAGATCACCGGCATCGACCTGTGCGAGCCGATGCTGGCGAAAGCCCGCGCCAAGATGGCGAGCGGGCGCTATCCCCACGTCAAGGCGGTGCATCTGATGGATGCACACCAGATGGCGTTCGCCGACGAGACGTTCGACTGCGTCGTCGCGCAGTTCGTCATCACCCTCGTCGCCAACCCCGAGCAGGTGCTGTCGGAGTGCCACCGCGTGGTGAAGCCGGGCGGTCGCATCATTCTCGTCAATCATCTCTATTCCGAACGTGGCGTCGCCGCGGCGGTCGAGCGCTGGGCGGCGCAGAAGACCCGTGCGCTCGGCCTGCGGCCGGAGTTTCCGTTCGCCCGCCTGCAGGCATGGGCGAGCGCCAACAACGAAACGGTGCTGGTCGAACGCCGCAAGGTCGCGCTCGGCATCTACACGCTGGTGTGCTTCGAGCGGATGATGGCGCAGCAGGCCGCTGCGTGATCGGATGCCGTTCGCGTCATCGTAGTGTCATTCGAATCTGGTAGCGGCTCGCGCATGGGACGTGACGTTATGAGCGAAAGTCATCCGGAACGACGCTTTCGTACGCTGTTCATCTCGGACGTGCATCTCGGAGCACGCGGCTCCCAGACCGACCGGTTGCTCGACTTCCTGCGCTACCATGATGCCGACACCATCTACCTCGTCGGCGACATCATCGACGGCTGGGCCCTGAAGTCGAACTGGTACTGGCCGCAATCCCACAACGACTTCGTGCAGAAGATGTTGCGCAAGGCGCGCAAGGGCGCCCGCGTGGTCTACGTGCCGGGCAATCACGACGAATTCCTGCGCTCCTACTACGGCACCCATGCCGGCGGCATCGAGGTGGTCGAGCAGATCATCCACGAGGGTATCGACGGCAAGCGCTATCTCGTGATCCACGGCGACATCTTCGATCTCGTGGTGCAGAACGCGCGCTGGCTCGCCCATCTCGGCGACAAGGCCTACGACTTTGCGATCCAGATGAATCGTCTGGTCAACATGTTCCGCCGCCTGTTCGGTTTCCCCTACTGGTCGCTGTCGCAGTGGGCGAAGCTCAAGGTCAAGAACGCGGTCAACTACATCGGCGCGTTCGAGAAGACGCTGGCGGCCGAGGCGCGCCGGCACAACGCCGATGGCGTGATCTGCGGCCACATCCACTACGCCACGATCCGTGACGAGCATGGCGTGCGCTACATGAACTGCGGCGACTGGGTCGAGAGCTGCTCGGCGATCGTCGAGCACGACGACGGCCGCTTCGAGGTGTTGCGCTGGACCGGTCCGCTGACGCAGACCGCCCCGCTGGCGCAGGCTGTGCCGGCACAAGCCGCCTGATGCGCATTCTCATCGCAACCGACGCCTGGCACCCGCAAGTCAACGGCGTGGTGCGCACGCTGACGATGATGGCGGATGCCGCGCGCAAGCTCGGCGCCGACGTCAGCTTCCTCACCCCGCAGTCGTTCCGCACCGTGGCGCTGCCGAGCTATCCGGACCTGCGCGTGGCGCTGCCCAACCCGGCTGAGATCGCCCGCCTGATTGCAGCTGCGAAGCCCGACAACATCCATATCGCGACCGAGGGGCCGATTGGCTTCCTGGTGCGCCGCTACTGCCGCAAGCACGGCATTCCCTTCACCACCAGCTTCCATACCCGCTTTCCGGAATACGTCTCGGCACGCTTTCCGATCCCGGAATCTTGGGTGTGGGCGGCGCTGCGCCGTTTCCATGGGCGCAGCGGCGCGGTGATGGCGGCGACGCCGGCGCTTGCCGACGAGCTGCGCTCGCGCGGCTTCCGCAACGTGGTGCTGTGGCCGCGCGGCGTCGACGCCAACCTGTTCCATCCGCGCGACAGCGATCTCGGCCTGCCGCGTCCGGTGTTCCTGTCGGTGGGGCGCGTTGCGGTCGAGAAAAATCTCGAGGCGTTCCTGGCGCTCGACCTGCCCGGCACCAAGGTGGTGGTCGGCGACGGTCCGGCGCGGGCCCAGCTCGAAAAGCAATTCCCCGATGCCGTGTTCCTCGGCGCCCGCCAGGGCGAGGCGCTGGCGGAGGCCTATGCCGCCGCGGACGTGTTCGTGTTCCCGAGCAAGACCGATACCTTTGGCCTCGTGCTGCTGGAGGCGCTGGCATCGGGTGTGCCGGTCGCGGCCTATCCGGTGTGCGGCCCGCGCGACGTGATCGGCAGCGCGCCGGTCGGCGTGCTCAGCGACGACCTGCGGCAGGCCTGCCTGTCGGCGCTGTCGATCCCGCGCGCCGCGTGCCGGGCGTTCGCGCTCAAGCTGACCTGGGAGGCGTGCGCGCGCGCCTTCATCGACAATGTGTTGCGGGTGCGCAACGAACATGACGGCAACAAGGCGCCGCTGGTGCCGTCGGATCCGCATCTCGCCGCCTGATCGTTGCACGCCTTGCCGTGCCGTCGCGGCCGGCGATAACATGGCGGCATGACCGACTCACTTCCCGTGACGTCCGCCGACATCGATGCGGCGGCCGAGGTGCTGGCGCCGTATGCGGTGCGCACCCCGCTGATCGCGTCCCCGGCGCTCGACGCGCTCACCGGCGGCCGTGTCTTCCTCAAGGCCGAGGTGCTGCAGCGCACCGGTTCGTTCAAGTTTCGCGGCGCCTTCAACAAGATCGCGGCGATTCCGCAGGCTGCGCGCAGCGCCGGGGTGGTCGCCTTCTCCTCGGGCAACCATGCGCAGGGCGTCGCCGCCGCGGCCCAGCTGCTGGGCATGCGCGCCACCATCGTGATGCCGTCGGATGCGCCGCTGTCGAAGCGCGAGCGTACCGCCGGCTATGGCGCCGAGGTCGTGCTCTATGACCGCCTGCGCGAGGATCGCGAAGCCATTGCACGCGGCATCGCCGCCGAGCGCGGCGCGGCGCTGGTGCCGCCCTATGACGACGCAGCGATCATCGCCGGGCAGGGCACCGCGGCGAAGGAAGCCTGCGAGGATCTCGCCGCACGCGGGCTCGCGCCCGACATCGTGGTGGCGCCGGCCTCCGGCGGCGGCCTGATCGCCGGCACCGCGATCGCCACCAGGGCGCGCTTCCCGCAGGCGACCATCATGACCGCGGAGCCCGAGGGCTTCGACGACCACGCGCGCTCATTCGCCAGCGGCCATCGCGAGCCGCATCGCGCCGAGGGTGCGACCATCTGCGACGCGCTGATGGCGACGATCCCCGGCGAGATCACCTTTGCGATCAACCAGCGTCTGGTGTCGCGCGGCGTCACCGCGAGCGATGCCGAAGTCGGCGCCGCGGTGGCGTTCGCGTTCCGCGAGCTCAAGCTCGTGGTCGAGCCCGGCGGCGCGGTGGCGCTGGCGGCGCTGCTCGCCGGGCGCATCGATGCGCGCGGCAGGACGCTGATCGTGGTGCTGTCCGGCGGCAATGTCGACGCCGACATGTTTGCGCGGCTGATCACCGCGGTTTGAAGCGCGGGCGTTACGGCGCGGCCAGCCAGCGTGCCGCGGTGATCAGCGCGAGCAGTGCGCTCACGCCCGCCAGCGACAGCGCGGCGGTGCGTGTCGTCATGACGGCGGGCAGCCAGCGCGCGGCCGGGCCGAGCCATCGTGGACGGACGGCGAGGCTCGCGAACAGCAGCGTCGCGACGATCCAGCCGGCGAGGTCATAGGCCGGACCGAGCGCGCGGCCGCCGGCCGTTCCTTCGGCCGCAGGCGGAGCCGTTTCCGCGTCACGGCGTCCAGGCGCCGGCGGTGTCGCGCTGTCGGACGTCTCCAGCAGGGCGAGCAGGATTTTCGCCGGCACATAATTCTGCGCCGCCGCCTTGTTCAGCCAGAACAGCCGCTGCGCGCGGTCGGCTGCGATCCCGAGCCGGCCGCCGTACAGCAGGCCGAGCTCGTACTGGGACGCCGCATGGCCCTGGCCGGCCGCGGCCGTGAACCAGCGTAGCGCCTCGCGGCCGTCGACGGCCACGCCTTGTCCGTCCCTGGCCATCATGCCGAGCGCGTACTGCGCATGGACCTCGCCGCGGTCGGCGAGCGGCCGCCATTCACTGAGCGCACGCGCGAAATCACGCGCCTGATAGGCGTCGTAGCCCTCCTGGTAGCCACCGCTGGCTGGTGGCGCGCAGCACAGCACCGGGATCGCCAGGGCGAACGCGGCCGGACGCAGCAAGGAGCGGATCATGGCGCGATGCCCATGCGCATGGCGATCGCGGCGTCGAGGTCGTGCATCGACCGGCAGATCGTGCGCAGATGGTCGGGCGACAGGCCGGCGAGCGACTGCTCTATGCCCATCAGCGCGCGGATGCCGCGCGCGCCGCGGGCTTCGGCCGCGGTCAGCTGCCGGCGATGACCGGTCTCAATCTGGCGCAGCATGCGTTCCTTCAGCGCAACGGCGGCATCGTCGAGGTGGCCGTGATGACGGCAATAGCGCAGGAGGCCGAGCTCGTTGGCCTGGGTGAGGGCGGTGTCGATCTCCGCGGCGGTCACCGGCGCGGCACCGCAGGCACAGGTTGCAGCGAGAACGATCACCGACAGCGCCGAGCCTGCGGCGGCAAGGCGGGCGCCAACAAGGTTGCGCAGGCTCATCGGATGACAGGGCCCTGTCGTAGCGGCTGTCGGCGGCGTCAGCTGAAGAAGGCGACCTTCTCGGCCTGGCTCATGCGCAGGATACCGGCCAGCGGCTGGGGTTTGCTGGAGGTCACCATGCCGCGCGCGAGCAGGGCGTCGCCGAGCGACGGCGACGCGGCCGGAGCGGCTGCGGGCTCGGCAGAAGCGGCCTGCTGCATGGGCTGCGGGATCGCGGCCACAGGCTCCGGCGGCAGCGTGGCGGCCGCCGGCATGACGGCTGCAACGACAGGATCGGCGGCGGCAGGCAGCACGGCCTCGGCCGCAGGCATGGGCTCCGCCGCGGGGGTCGGCTCGACCACTCGCTCCGCCACGGCCATGGCGGTGAGGGCTGCGATCTCGTCCTCGATGGACGAGGCGGCCGGAGCGGCCGTGGCTGCAGGCGCGACAGGCGTCTCGGCAGCCGGCGCAGGTGCGATCTCGACCGCAGCGGCAGGCGCCGAAGCCGGCGGCGTCACGGCGGGGGCGACTTCGGCCGGGGTCGCGCGGGCCACCGGCGCCGCGGGCTTCAGGCTGACGACGTTCTCAGCCACCGCATGCGCGTCCGGTGTCGCCGGCGTTGCCGACGGCGGCGGCACATCGGTGAGATCGCCGAGCTGGCGCAGGATCGCATCGAACGCGCCGAGTACGGCGTCATTGGTCTGCAGCGTGGCCAGTGCATCCTGGTTGGCGCCGATGGTGTTGGCCTGCGCCTCGAGGATGTCGCAGATCCGGTTGTCATAGCCGATCTCGCGTAGCCGCCAGGCGATCTCCAGGATGATGCGCAAGCCCTTGCGGGTCGGCGCGCGGGCTTCCTCGGCATTGAGGCCGGCGAGCGCTTCCGCGGCGGTGCCGCGGGCCGCCTCGACGATGGCGCGAACGGTCGCGATGGTCTCGGCGATGGGAATAGTGGCCGGCGCCGGCTGCTTCTGGGCGGCGAGCACGCCTTCGATGCGCTCCACCGCCTCGAGCACCATGGCGGTGTCGGCGTTGCGGTTGCGGCGGGCATATTCCTTCAGGAACCAGCGGCCGCGCGACGTCTCCATGAAGGCTTCGCTGATCGCATGGTAGTCCGCTTCCGAAGGCAGCGCGCTGCTGGCGGAAATGGGCGACAAGGCGAAGGCGTCGTTGGCCATGAAGGTCCTGCTACGGGGTCCTGGCACGCCGTCGCGCGCCAAAACGCTCGATCTCGAAATCGTTGTTGTTTGCGCTGTATCGACGCAAAACCACCCGCGCTACATACGAACACCACGAACCGCGCCGAATCGCAATTCTTTTGATGACCCCCGACCGACAAAATCCCGTTGCGCAACAGCCCCAGGCAAGGCGATTCGCCCGCCGCCTGGCGCTGGTCTACGGCGCGGTGTTCGGGCTCGGCGGCATCAGCCTGCCGTATTTTCCGGTGTGGCTCAAAGCGGTCGGCGTCGATGTCGGCTGGATCGGCATCATCACCGCGGTGCCGGCGTTGACCCGCTTCACCGTGCTGCCCTTCATCACCGGCTTCGCCGAGCGGCGCCACGCCCTGCGCGAGGGCATCGTGCTGCTGGCGTTCCTGACCTCGCTCGGCTTTCTCGCCATCGGCCAGCTGCGCGATCCCCTGCCGATCCTGATGGTGTTTGCGCTGACCGCCTGCGTGTGGACGCCGATCATTCCCATGGTCGACGGCTATGCGCTCAAGGGCGTGACGCATCACGGCATCGACTACGGGCCGGTGCGGCTGTGGGGCTCGGCGGCCTTCATCGTCGGCTCGCTGGCCTGCGGCCTGATGATCGACTTCGTCACCGCCTCGTTCGTCATCTGGGTGATCGCGGCGATGGCGCTGATCGAGGCGCTGACCAGCTTCGGCCTGCAGCCGCTCGCGCGCGACAGCCATGCGGCGGCCGGTGCCAGCCGCGCCAGCGCGCTGCTGCGCCAGCCGGGCTTTCTCGCCATCATCTTCACCTCGGCGCTGGTGCAGGGCAGCCACGCCGTTTACTACGCCTTCGCCTCGATCGCCTGGCAGAACGCCGGCCTCGGCGGGCTCACGGTGTCGGCGCTGTGGTCGATCGGCGTCGTCGCCGAGATCATCGTGTTCGCGGTATCGCCGCGTTTCAAGTGGTCGCCGCTGGTGATGGTGGCGTTCGCGGCGGCGGTCGCGGCGCTGCGCTGGGCCGTCACCGCGCAGCAGCCGCCATTGCCGCTGCTCGCGCTGGTGCAGACGCTGCACGGCCTGTCGTTCGGCCTCACCCAGGTCGGCATCGTCGGACTGTTCACCCGCAACGTGCCGAGCCCGGTGCTGGCGTCGGCGCAGGGCTACCTCGTTGCGGCCACCGGCCTCGTCATGAGCAGCGCCACCATGGGCGCGGGCGTGCTCTATGCGCGCTACGGCGAGGGCGCCTACTACGCCATGTCCGCGATGGCGCTCGCCGGCAGCTTGCTCATCGTGTCGGCGCGGAAGTGGCTGGTGACGAGGGATGCGCCGGCCGGCTAGGGGGGATCAGCACGGTGCTCGGCTCCAACGTCAGTCGTTGTTAAAAAACGTCATCGCTTGCTCGACAATGGTCGCGCCGGCCTCCTGCACGAAATGACCGGCCTCCGTCAGTTCGATGGGGGGCGGGCAATTGCGAATGATTTTCTGCAAGGCGCGCATGGCAGGCGGACCGAGCACGGGGTCTGTCATGCCGACCGCCATGAAGCTCTGTCCGCTCCATTCATTCTGCCAAAAATCGCGTGCGGCCCGCGACAGGCGGGCTCCCTCCGCATCGGGATGATCCGGCACCAGATTGGGAAACCTGCGTACGCCCGCTTTATACGACATGTCCGGATAGGGGGCTGCATAGGCCGCCGCTTCGGCATCGCTCAAGCCGGCGACGCCGCGCTTCATCAGGCCTGCGATATCCAGATCCGGCGAGCGATTTGAAAACGCCCGCCAGGCTAAAAAGCCCTCGCTCAAAGGTTGGTCGCCGGTTCCGAGCATCGTATTCATGACGATCAACCGCTTGAACCGCTCCTTCATCTCCATCGGGATCGTGAGGCCAATCAGGCCGCCCCAGTCCTGGCAGACCAGCGTGATGTCCTGCAAATCCAACCGCTCGATCAGGGCTAAAATCGCGCCGCGGTGAAAGTCGAACGTATAAACGCTTTCATCCTCGGGCTTGTCCGATTTGCCGAAACCAAAGAAATCGGGCGCGACAACGCGCATGTTCGCTTGTCGGAACGCGGGAACCATCTTCCGATAGAGGTAGGACCAGGTCGGCTGCCCATGCAGGCAGAGGGCGACGGGAAGCCCCCGCGCGCCTTCATCGAGATAGTGCAGCCGCAACCCGGAATAGCCGGTCAAATCGTCAATGTAGTGGGCTGCAAATGGATAGCCCGGAAGATCGAGAAAACGCTGTTCTGGCGTCCGTCGGACTGTCATGCTGAACCTCGTTGAATGGTTGCAAGCTTGATCGAGCGAGCCGAAGTTGTCGAGCGAGTTTGGCGGGTGATGCCGCGCCCGGCGAACCACCGAAGCTACTTACGACGCGACCGTTCCGTCCTCAGCGCCGTCCCTCCGGCCGAATGCACCGGTCAAACCCAAATTCATTGCGCGCCGGTTGAGCGCCTACCCCCACAGCGCCGCATCCGGCGGATAGACCGTGCTGCCGTCGTAGCGCAGGCCGCCGTTGCGGTCGCGGGCGAGCAGCAGCGGGCCGTCGAGGTCGACGACCCGCGCCGCGCGCGCCACCAGCATCGCCGGCGCCATGGCGAGCGAGGTCGCCACCATGCAGCCGACCATGATGTCGAAGCCGAGCGCGCGGGCGTCGTCCGCCATCGCCAGGGCTTCGGTGAGGCCGCCGGTCTTGTCGAGCTTGATGTTGACCGCATCGTAACGTCCGCGCAGCGCCGCGAGCGAGGCGCGATCGTGCACGCTCTCGTCGGCGCACACCGGCAGCGGCCGGGCGATCGTGCCGAGCGCGGCGTCGCGACCGGCCGGGAGCGGCTGCTCCACCAGCGTCACGCCGGCGTCGGCGCAGGCGGCGAGGTTTTCAGCGAGGTTGTCCGGCGTCCACGCCTCGTTGGCGTCGACGATCAGCTCGGCAGCGGGCGCAGCCGCGCGCACCGCCTTGATGCGCGCGCCGTCACCGGCGCCGCCAAGCTTGACCTTGAGCAGCGGCCGGTGCGCCGCGCGGGCCGTGGCCTCGGCCATGACCTTCGGCGTGCCCAGCGAGATGGTGTAGGCGGTGGTGCGCGGCTGCGGCGCGGGGCGACCGAGCAGGTCCCAGACCCGACGGCCGGCCGCCTTGGCGGCGAGGTCGAGCAGGGCGCAGTCGAGGGCATTGCGGGCCGCGCCGGGCGGCATGGCCGCCTGCAGCGCGGTCGTATCGAGGCCGCCGGCGAGGGGCGCCCGCATGGCCTCGACAGCGGCCAGCGTCGCCTCCGGGGTCTCGCCATAGCGGGGATAGGGCGTGCATTCGCCGCGCCCGGTGTGGGTCCCGTCAGAAATTTCGGCGACCACCACCACCGCCTCGGTCTTGGCGCCGCGGCTGATGGTGAAGGCGCCGGCGATCGGCCAGTGCTCGATTCGCGCCACCAAGTGCAATATGCTGTGGGAACCCATTCAAAAAACTGATGATTTCTTTTCGCTGGCAGGCTGCCTCTGCCCCAGTATGGCTTTAAATCTGTGGCTGTAAATGCACCCGATAACCACGGGTTGCGTCGGGTGACCTGGAAATTGATGGCAAAACAAGGATTTACGGTGGGTGCTGAGCCGGCTTTGGAGCGCGTCGCACAGGCGGGCGGAGCGGTTGCGCTGCAGGCGTCGGGGACCTGGACGGCGCAGTACGCCCATGCGCTGGAGCGCCTGATCGAGGCCGCCGAGCGCGCCGGCGCGTCAGGCGCTGCGGTGCTGATCGACGTCTCGCGGGTCGGCCGGCTCGACACCTTCGGCGCCTGGCTGATCGAGCGGCTGCGGCGCAGCCTGACGACAGGCGAGGTGACGCCGCAGATCGCCGGGCTGTCGGCGGATTATTCCAGCCTCGTCGACGAGGTGCGGCGGGTCGGCACGGCGACGCTGCCGCGCCCGCGGCCGCTGGTGTCGCTGACCGGCATGTTCGAGAGCATCGGCCGCGGTGTGGTGCAGATCGGCGGCTCGCTGACCGCCCTCGTGGCCATGACCGGCGCGCTGGTGGTCGCCGGCGGCCGGGTGCTGCTGCATCCCACGCGCATCCGCCTGACCTCGATGGTGCATCACGTCGAGCAGGTCGGCTGGCGCGCGGTGCCGATCGTCGCGCTGATCACCTTCCTGATCGGCGCCATCATCGCCCAGCAGGGCATCTTCCATTTCCGCCGCTTCGGCGCCGATATCTTCGTCGTCGACATGCTCGGCATCCTGGTGCTGCGCGAGATCGGCGTGCTGATCGTGGCCATCATGGTGGCCGGCCGCTCCGGCAGCTCCTACACCGCCGAGCTCGGCTCGATGAAGATGCGCGAGGAGATCGACGCGCTGCGCACCATGGGGTTCGATCCGATCGAGGTGCTGATCCTGCCGCGCACGCTGGCGCTGCTGGTGGCGCTGCCGGCGTTGACCTTCATCGGCGCGATGGCGGCGCTGTATGGCGGCGGCCTCGTCGCCTGGTTCTATGGCGGTGTCGATCCCGACGCCTTCCTGTTCCGCCTGCGTGATGCGATCTCGCTGGAGGACTTCGCCGTCGGCATGATCAAGGCGCCGATCATGGCACTGGTGATCGCCATCGTCGCCAGCGTCGAGGGCCTGCTGGTCGAGGGCAGCGCGGAATCGCTGGGCCGCCACACCACCGCCTCGGTGGTGAAGTCGATCTTCCTCGTCATCGTGATGGACGGCATGTTCGCCATCTTCTTCGCGTCGATCGGGGTGTGACGATGTCCGACGGTCTCCCCCTGCAGGACGCGATCATTTCCGTGCGCGATGTCACGGTGCGGTTCGGCGCGCGCGCGGTGCTCGACGGGCTCGATCTCGATGTCCGCCGCGGCGAGATCCTCGGCTTCGTCGGCGCCTCTGGCGCCGGCAAGTCGGTGCTGCTGCGCACCATCATCGGCCTCGTGCCCAAGCTGCACGGCAGCGTCAGCGTGCTCGGCACCGACATGGACGCCGCCGACGGCGCCACCCGCCGCGCGGTCGAGCGGCGCTGGGGCGTGCTGTTCCAGCATGGCGCGCTGTTCTCCTCGCTCACGGTGCGGCAGAACATCCAGTTTCCGGTGCGCGAGTATCTCAAGGTCTCCGAGCGGCTGCTCGACGAGATCACCCTCGCCAAGCTGGCGATGGTCGGCTTGAAGCCGGAGGTGGCGGACCGTTTTCCGTCGGAGCTGTCCGGCGGCATGATCAAGCGCGTGGCGCTGGCGCGGGCGCTCGCGCTCGATCCCGACATCGTGTTCCTCGACGAGCCGACGTCGGGGCTCGATCCGATCGGCGCCGGCGAGTTCGACGAGCTGGTGCGCACGCTGCAGCGCACCCTCGGGCTGACGGTGTTCATGGTCACCCACGACCTCGACAGCCTGCGCACCGCCTGCGACCGCATCGCGGTGCTGGGCGAGGGCAAGGTGATCGCCATCGGGACCATGGCCGACATGCTGGCATCGACGCATCCGTGGCTGCGATCGTATTTTCACGGCGCGCGCGCTCACGCGCTCGCCGGTTCGTAGGAGTAGGTTTGATGGAAACGCGGGCGAACTACGTCCTGATCGGTCTGTTCACGCTGGCGGTGCTGGCGTGCGGATTCGGCTTCGTGATGTGGTTCCAGAGCATCCATGCGGCGAAGGCGCGCAGCCCGCTGCGGATCGTGTTCGAAGGCTCGGCGTCGGGCCTGCGCACCGGCGCCAGCGTCAACTTCAACGGCATCCGTGTCGGCGAGGTGACCTCGGTGCGCATCGACGATCCCAAGCGGGTGATTGCGATCACCTCCGTCGACAAGAGCGCGCCGATCCGCCAGGACACCGTGGTCGGGCTCGAATTCCAGGGCCTGACCGGCGTCGCGGCGATCGCGCTCAAGGGCGGCTCGCCCGACGCGCCGGAGGTGCCGCCCGGCAACAGCGGCATCCCGACACTGACTGCCGATCTCAGCGCCACCCAGGACATCATGGAGTCGGTGCGCTCCTCGGTGCAGAACCTCAACCGTCTGGTCGCCGACAACCAGGAGGCGGTGCGCGCCTCGCTGCGCAGCATCGAGGCGTTCGCCACCACACTGGCGCAGAACTCCGAGCGCATCGACAGCATCATGAGCGGCGTCGACGCGTTCGTCGGCGGCAAGGACGGCGGCCAGCTGACCGCAGCCGTGAAGTCGTTCAAGGATCTCGCCGACAATCTCGACAAGCGCACCGCGGAGATCACCGCCAACGTCAATCGCCTGACCGCCTCCACAGGGCGCGACTTCAGCGCGCTGGTGGTCGACGGCCGCCGCACGCTCGACGACCTCAGCCGCGCGGTCAACAATTTCGACCGCAACCCGACGCGTGTGCTGTTCGGCGCCAGCAACAGCGACGCGCCGACGCCCGCGCCACACTCAGTCGTGCGGAGGCCGGCGGACGCGAGGGCCCGGGCGCGCTGACGGGCGCCTAGCGGCGTCAGGTGGGCGAGGGCGCGTCGATCAGGCCGATCCTGACGCGGCGGTTCTGGCGGCCCTTGTTCTCGATCTTCAGGATCTTTACCCGTCGCGCCGCGCCGGTCGAAGCGAGGTGCGTGCCGCCGCAGCCCTGGCGGTCGATGTCGCCGATCTCGACGATCCGCACCAGGCCGTCCGGCTGCCGCGGCGGCGACACCGACTTGCTGCGGAACAGGCCCGGTGTGCGGTCGGCTTCGTCAAAGTCCATGCGAAAGGTCCGCACCGGCAGGTCCTGCCGGATGACGTCGTTGATCGGGCCGTCGAGGGCTCGCAGGCGGTCGTTGTCGGCGCCGGGGAGGTCGAAATCCAGACGGAAGGTGCCGTCCGCCGCAAGTTGCGCGCCGGTCAGGAGCGCGCCGCCGAAATCGCGGTAGACGATGCAGTTGGCGATGTGAGCCAGCGTGTGCAGCTCGCTCATCAGGCGGCGCAGCCGCGGATCGATGGTGACGCGGACCGTGCCGGAGGCGACGGCGTCGCCGTCGAATTCATGCCACTGGCCGTGGGCGTCGGAGGTCACGGCGCGGATCGCGGTGCTGCCGCCGGACCAGGTGAGCGTGGCGTCGTCCATCAGCTGCCCGCCGCCGCCGGGGAAGACCGGCGAGCGTGCGAGCAGCACCGCGCCCGGCCGGGCGTTCAGCACCTCGCAGTCGCGCTCGAAAATCTCCGGATGATCCTGGCAATAGAGCTGCATGCGCCACCTGCGTCGTTCACGCCTGAAATCGGCGGATAATCTATCCGGCGCTCGCGGTGCGGCAAGGGCGGTTGCTCCAAACAAAAAGGGCGGAAGCGCGTGCTTCCGCCCTTTCGTGTGTCAGGCAGCCCCGCCTCAGCCGAGCCGGCCGGCGGCGTGGGCGAGCAGGGTGTAGACGAGGCCCGTGTCGGAGGTCAGGTAGCCGCGCAGGTTGGCGGCGCCGCGGTCGTCCCGCGCGACGTCGTCGAGCAGCCGCTCGAACTCGTCGACATAGCGGTCGACCGTCTGCTTGAAGCCGCGGTCGGCGCGGTACTTGCGGCTCACCTCGTCGAAAGCCTTCTGTCCGGCAGGCGTATAGAGCCGCTTGCTGAACGCCTTGCGCTCGCCGCGCTGGTAGCGGTCCCACATCTCGGCCGCGAGGTCGCGGTCCATCAGGCGGGCGATGTCGACGGTGAGCGACTCCAGCGGATTGCCGTTGCCGCTCGGGCGGGCCACCGGCTGCGGCGCCGGGCGGGCGCTGCGCGGCGGCTCGGCGTCGGCGCGGTTGAGCAGGCCGGACAGCCAGCCGTCACCGCTCTGCTCGGCGCTGGGGCTGACCGGCGGAGCCTCGGTGCGGCGCGGCGGCGCCATCGACACGCCGAGGTCCGGCGGCGGCAGGTTGGCGCTGCTGTCGCGGCGCGGCGCGGGGCGGGGCGCCACCGGCTCGCTGCGGCCAGCCACGGCGAGGATCGGTTCCTCGTCGCGCGGCTGGTAGGCGCGGCTGCTGCTGGTGGTGGTCGCGACGTCGAGGCCGCGGCCATGACGGGCCACGATGCGGTTGAGTTCGGCGAGCGCCTCGATCTGATCGACGATCACCTTGCGCATCTGCGAGGTGCTCTCCGAGGCCTCCTGCGGGATCTCGAGCACGCCGCGGCGCAGCTCGGTGCGGGTCGCCTCGAGCTCCTGCTGCATCTCGGCGGCCATCTGCTTCATGCCCTGCACGACCGCGGCGAACCGTTCGGTCGACTGCGTGAACATGCTGTCGGCCTGCTTGATATTCTGCTCGTAGAGCTCGGTCATCGTCTCCGCGGTCTGGCGGCGCTCGTCTTCGGCGGCGGTGCGCACCGCCTCGAATTGCCGCGCGATCGCGGTGGTGCCGGCGCCGGCGGTCTCCGCCACCACGCGGGCGATGTCGCGGGCGCGGGATTCGGCGGCGGCGAGCGACTCGTCGAGCAGGCCGGTGAAGCGGGTCAGCCGCTGGTCGAGATCGGTGGTGCGCAGGTCGATCGTCGTCACCAGCGATTCCAGGTCGGCCTTGCGCTCGGACACGGTCTGGTGCGTGCTCTTGTTGCTCTTCTCGACCAGCGCGGCGGCTTCCGTCAGCATCTGGCCGTGGGCGGCGAACTGGCCGGACAGCGCGCCGAGATGCTCCAGCGCCTTCGAGGTCTTGGTGGTGAAGACGTTGAGCTGGTCCTCCAGCGTGCTGGTGGCGACGCCGTTGCGCGAGGTGACGTCGTTCATGGTGGTGACGAAGTCGGCGACGCGCGTCACCAGCGCCTGTTCCAGCGAGTTGAGGTTGTCGTGGGCGCCGGTCAGCACCTCCTGCAGCAGGATGTTGCCTTCGCGCAGGCGCTCGAACAGCGCGACCGTGTCGGTGCGCAGGATCTTGCTGGTCTCCTGCATCTCGGTGACGGCGGCGCTCGCCACCTGGCGTGACTGGTCGATCGCCGAGCGGGTGGTCTGCTCGATGTCGCGCAGCGACTTGTTGATCGCGCCAGTGGCGATCTCGCTGGCGTTGGTGATGGTGCGGGCGAGGTCGGCGCTGTTCTTGACGAGGCCCTGCGAGAACAGGGTGCCCTTGTTCTCGATCGCCTTCAGCGCGTCGTCGGTGACGCGCGTGATGTCGATGCTGATCTGGTTGCTGCGGTCGCCGAGCGCCTGCACCAGCGAGCCGCGCGAGGCGTCGATCATCTGCGCCAGGCGGTCGGTCTGCTGCTTGACGCCGGAGACGATCTCGTCGGTCTTGCCGAGCAGCACGGTGCCGAACTGGCCGGTCACGGTGATTACCGAGCGCTCGATCTCGCCGGAGGCCGACTTGATCTTGCCGGTGGCTTCGCCGGACGCCGTGATCATCCTGGCGCTGGCCTCGTTGGAGGCGGTCGCCAGCGCGGCGCTGGCTTCCTTCGAGGCGTCGATCAGCGCCGCCTTGGTGGCGCTGGAGGTCGCCAGCAGCGAGGCGCCGACGTCGCTCGAGGCGTTGGTCAGCGAGCTGCTGGCCTGGTTCGAGGCCGCGACGATGGCGTTGTACGCCTCGCGCGAGCTCGCCTGCAGCGCTTCGCTGGCGGTGGTCGCCATCGTGCCGATGGTGCGCTCGATGTCGGCCGAGACGACCTTGATGTGGGCGGCGGCCTCCGACGAGGTGGCGGCCAGCGTGCTCTGGGCGTCGCGGACGCTGGTCACGATGGACTCCGCGGTGGAAGAGCCGGCATAGGCGACCGAGCGCTCGATCTCTGAACTCAGCGTCTTGATGGTGTTGGCCGCTTCCGACGAGGTCATCAGCAGCGTGTTCTGCACCTCGCGGGCGCTGTTGAGGATCGAGGCGGCGGTGGCGTTGCCGGCCGACGACAGCGTCTGCTCGATGTCCGCCGTCAGGCTCCTGACCTGGCTCGCGGTCTCCGAGGACGCCGACAGCAGCGTGGCCTGGGCGTCGCGCGCCTTCGCCAGCACCGTCTCCACGGTCGCGGCGCCGGCGGTCGCCAGCAGGTGCTCGACCTCCGCCGACAGGCTGCGGGTCTGGGCATGGGCATCGGACGACATGCTGATCAGCGTGGTCTGGGCCTCGCGGACGCTCGCCAGCACCGCGTCGGTGGTCGCGGCGGTGGCGGCGGCGAGCGCATGGGCGATCTCGCCGGACAGGGTGCGGGCCCGCGTCGTGGCGTCCTCGGCGCCGGCGACCAGCGCGGCGTGGGCGTCGCGCGAGCTGTCGAGCAGGGCGCTGGTGGTGCTGGCGCTGGAGGCGGCCAGGGTCTGCTCCGCTTCCGCAGCGGCGCTGCGGATCTGGCTGGAGACGTCGGTCGAGACGTTGAGCAGCGACTCGTGGGCGAGGCGGGCGTTGTTCTGGATCGAGTCCGCGGTGTTGCTCATCAGCGCGAGCAGCGAGCGCTCGGCGTCGTCGACGCGGGCGCGGATGCCCTGGGTGAGCTCCTCGGTGCGGGCGACCAGCACGTCGCTGGCCTGCCGCCCGGTGGTCTCGAACCGCGTCGCCACGGTCTCGATGCGCGCGCCCAGCAAGTTCTCGAACTGGGTGACGCGGGTCTCGATGTCGCTGGCGACGGCGCCGGCGCGGCTCTCCAGGCCGTCATGGATCGCCTGGAAGCGGGCGGTGACGGTGTCGGCAAGGTTCGCGGTGCGGCCGTCGACCGCATCGGTGAGGTTGGCGATGCGCTGGTCGATGGCGTCGATGGTGTGGTGGGTGCCCTGCGCCAGCGTCGAGGTGAGGGTGGCGAGGCGGCTGTCGAGCGCCTCGCTCACGGTATTGATGCGCTGGTCGATGGTGTCGATGGCGTTCTGGGTGCCGTGCGCCAGCGTCGAGCTGAGGGTGGCGATGCGATTGTCGAGCGCGCCGACCGCCTGCGTCGTGCCCTCGCTCAGAGACGAGGAGAGGACGGCGATGCGGCTGTCCAGCAGCTCGGCGGCCTGCGTGGTGCCTGCGTTCAGCGACGAGGACAGCGCGGCAATGCGGCTGTCGAGGGTTTCGGTGGCCTGCGCGGTGCCGTCCTTCAGCGAGGACGACAGGGTATGGATGCGGCTGTCGAACGCGCCGAGGGCCTGGGCGGTGCCGTCGGTCAGCACGCTGGAGAGCGTCGCAGCCCTTTCGTTCAGCGCTTCCACGGCCTGCGCGGTGCCGCTGCTCAGCGTGGTGTTGAGGTGGCCGATGCGGTTGTCGATGGTCTCGGTGACGGAGCGGGCGCGATCGTCGAACGAGGTCTCCAGCGCCTTCAGGCGGCCGTCGACGGTCGCATCGAACGCCTGGATGCGGGTGTCGAGCGACAGGTCGAGGTGGGTGACACGGGATTCCAGCGTGTTTTCGAACGCGGCGAGGCGCTGGTCCAGTGCGCCGTGGATGTCGCCGGCGCGCGCGGTGACGCGGTTGTCGAAGGTGTCGACGTAGGTCTTCAGCGTGTCGGCGATGTGCTGGGTGCGCTGGCCCATGCGGTCGACGATCTCGCCGCCGAAGGTCTTCACCGTGCGGTCGAACTCGGCGATGTGGCGGGTCATGAGGGCGCCCAGCGTGCTGCTGTCGCGCGAGAATTTCTCGGCGAGCGCGGCGCCCTGGTCGCGCATCAGCTCGTCGAACGCGTTCATCTGCGAGCTCAGGCTGTCATGCGCCGTCTCGGTCTGGTTGACCACGCGGGCGACCAGGGTGTTGACGGTGTTGTCGAGCGAGGCGCTCGCCTTGTCGCCGCTCGCGGCGATGCGGCTGGCGAGGCGCTGGCCGGCCTCGTCGACCTTGCCGGCGAGGTCGCCGCTGCGCAGCTCGAGCTCGAGCAGCAGCGATTCGCTCGAGGTCTTCAGCGAGTCGTGGACCTGCTCGGTGCGCTCCGAGATGCTGTCGACGATGTTGGCGGACTGCTCGGCGAACTCGCGCGTGACGCGGTCGATGCGCTCGTTGAGCATGTCGTGGACGCGGTCGGCGAGGTCGACGAACTCCTCGTGCACGGCGCCGGTCTTGAAGTTGAGGCTCGCGGTCAGGCGCTCGCTGGCGTCGAGCACCGCGCGCGTGGTCTGGGAGGACGCTTCCTCGAGGCGGTCGAGCAGGTCGCCGCCGCGCTCGCCGAGCGCGAGGATCATGGTGTCGCCGGCGTTGCTCAGCGCCTGGGTGATGTGCTGGCCGCGCTCCTCGAGCGCGGTGGTGATGGTTTGCGCGACCTCGTCGACGCGGGCGGCGATGGCGTCGCTGATCACCGCGATGTCCTGGCGCAGGTCGATCTGCACGCCGGAAATGGCGTTGCGGACCTGCTCGGCCTGGCCGACCAGGTTGTCGCGCTGATGGGCGATGTCCTGCAGCAGGGCGCGGATGCGCACCTCGTTGTCGCTGTAGGCACGCTCCAGCGCCGCGACCTCGTTGGCGACCAGGCTTTCGAGCTCGCCGGCGCGCGCGATGGCGCGCTCGATGCCGTCGCCCATCGCCGCGACCTCGCGGCGCACCGCCTGGCCGACGGTGACCATGGAATCGCTGGCGGCGCCTTCCGGCTCCGAGAAGCGGACCGCGACCTGCGCCATCGACTGGGCGATCATGCGCAGCTCCTGGCCGCGCCAGGCGAGGTTGGCGAGGAAATAGAACAGCAGGATCGGCGCGAAGAACAGCGCGATCAGCCCGACCAGCGCCAGCGTGCCGCCGGGGCCCTGGCCGACCAGGGTCTGCAGCGAGGGCAGGAAGCTGAGGATCAGGAGGCCGGCGCCGGTGATCCAGATGCCGGAAAACAGCGTGGCGAGGGTGTAGAGGTTGCGGCCGGGACGGCCCTTCTGGATCGCCTGCAGCAGCTGGCCGATGGTCTCGCGGTCGTCATTGGCGGCGCGGCGCGGCGGCAGCTCGTCGCTCACCGGGAACACCGGGCGGTCGGTCGCCGTGATGGTCTTGTCCTGGAAGGGATCGGCCGCGGGCGTGGGCTCGGCTCCGCCGTCGCGATGCGAAGACGCCTCCCGCTGCGGCTCGCTCGACGCCACGTCGCTGATGTTCAGCGCTTCCTGGATGGCCGAGAGAGCAACTTCGGTGGGGTCTTTCACCTTCTTCGGAGTATTCGCCATGTCAGTCTACGCCCTTGGTTTACGCGTCAGGGAACTGGCGGACGGCGGCAGAGCCGTGTCGTCCGCGGGTTCCCCGGGGGGATGCGAAAGCGAAGTCGTTGGTCGCCCTCTGGTGCGGCAAAGTGGACACCGGTCTGCCGCCGAAACGCCCGTCAAGTTCACAGTTCACGCGCGCTCAGGCCGCAAAACCGGTACCCACGTTTGCGGAACGCACGCTCAAGCTTGTCCCCTACTTCTCCGAACATCCTATTGGCTCGATGCCTCGAATGAAATGGTCGGCGTTAAGAACATTTTAATCATCGTTAACGGGCCTGTGCGTAACGTCTTCTAACTGAACGAAATTCCAGATCGCTGTGGGAATTTCCGGGTTCCCGGGGGGTGAATTATGGCGAACTGGTGGCTTTTTGGTGCAACGATCCGTTAACCACCCGCATGTTTGGCTGGTCCGGCGCGGGCCCGCGGCGTCTTGCCGGGAGCTTGGCGCGACGGACATCGCCTCATGCCTCGCTCATTCGAACGGATCGCCTGGATGCCTTCGCCGCCGCTCGTTCCCGACGACGCGTCCATCGACATGGATCACCTGCGCCGCATGACCATGGGCGACAGCGCGGTGGAACGCGAGGTGCTGGCGATGTTCGCGGCGCAGGCCGCCGAACTGGTCGAGCGGCTGGCGGCGGCGCCGGCCGACGCCGACCGTCTCGCCCACACATTAAAAGGGTCGGCACGGGCGATCGGTGCATTCCGGGTGGCGGAAGCCGCAGCCGACCTCGAGCTGGCGCTCCGCTCCGAGCAGCCCACCGCCGGCCCGATCCGGGCGCTGCGCGGCGCGGTTGCCGAGGCGCGCGGCGTGATCGACGGCCTGCTCAAGCGGTCCTAGGCCCCGCCCGCGGGACGGTGGCCGCCTGCGGCGACAAAACCCTGCGCCCGGCGCTGGCGCGGGGCGAACGGACCCGTTATACGACTGCCATCTTCCTTTTCCGGCAACACGAGTCGTCATGGTCAAAATCAATTTTGTCGATCCTGCGGGTGCGACCCGCACCGTCGACGTCGATGCGGGGGCAACCGTCATGGAAGCCGCCATCCGCAACGCCATCCCGGGGATCGAGGCCGAGTGCGGCGGCGCCTGCGCCTGCGCCACCTGCCATGTCTATGTCGACGAGGCCTGGCGCGAGAAGGTCGGCGCGCCGACGCCGATGGAAGAGGACATGCTCGACTTCGGCTATGACGTGCGGCCGAACTCGCGTCTCTCCTGCCAGATCAAGGTCACCGAGGAACTCGACGGCCTGATCGTGACCACCCCCGAGCGGCAGGCCTGAGCGGCGCAGCGCCGCTCGCACCAGCGCACATCAGTCTGCATCAGGCGCACCGGCTCCGTCCGGCCGGTGCGGTTGCGCCAGCGGCTCAGCGCGCGCCATCCGCGATGCGCATGTCGGTCGGGGTGAGGCCATATGCCTGCCGGAACACGCGGTAGAACGTGGCGATGCTGTCGAAGCCGCACGCCAGCGCGATCTCCGAAACCTGCCGATCCGCCGACGCCGTCAACAGCCGCCGCGCCTCCGCGAGCCGCTGTGCGGTGATCGTGCGCGCCACGCTCGTTCCCGTCGGCTCGAACATCAGGTGCAACTGCCGCAGCGAGATGCCGAGCCACGCCGCGAGCATCGCCGGCGACAGATCGGCGCGATGCAGGTTGCGCGCGATCAGGTCGCGGGCGGCGTGGCGATAGCCCGAGCGCAGCGCCGCGCGGCTTTCCGGCATGCGCGGTGACGCCTGGCCGCGCGCCAGCAGCGCGAGCTGCGCGACATGGCGGACCTCGATGTCGGCGTCGGCCACCTGCGGTGGGTGCCGGGCCAGCGCGTTGAACGCGGCGAGCGCGAGCTTGGTGAAGCGGCCCGATGCGCTGAGCGGTGCGCCGCTGAGGTCGCGCAGGCCCTTGACCGGGCTGTCGAAGGCGGCGAGCGGAATTTTCAGCGTGCGGAACAGAAAGCCGTCCGAGCGCTGCGGTGTTCCGGCCATCGGCTGGTCCGAATGGCTCAGCGTCAGCGCGCCTTCGTGAATGAAATGAACGCCGTTGCGGCCGATGTCGAGCCAGCCGGGCCCCCGGATCTGCTGACCGATGCACAGGCTGTCGCCGGACACGCGCGCGATGTCGGCGCTGGTGCGGCTGACGCGGTAGGACGACGCCGCCATCTCGGCGAATGTCGCGCGGCCGAGCGCCACCGCCGAGAAGCGGCCGCGAAAGGCTGGCCTGCGCTCGCGATCCAGTTCGATGGTGACGCCGAACAGGTTCTTGGCGCGCACCTCGCACCAGTGGTCGAAGCGCTCGTGCGGAGGAAGACCATCGGTGTCGAACTGGATCATGGAATGATCAGGTCTCCTGGCGGCGATGCATCCAGGGCTGGAATTTGGCGACGACGTCGGCGGGGAGCGGCGTCGGCTTGCGGGTGTGGCGGTCGACCAGCACGGTGATCGCCACCGCCGAGGCCGCGCAGATGCCGTTGTGGAAGATCACCTGGTCGTAGGTGACGGAGGTGCGCCCGAGCCGCGACACCGCAAGTCCGAGCTCCACGGTGCCCGGCCAGTGCACCTCGGCCTTGAAGTCGATGGCGAGATGCGCCAGCACCCAGCTGAGGCCCTCCGGCATCAGGCCGAATTCGGGGGCGCGGATCAGCGACACCCGGCTGGTCTCGAAATAGACCGCAAAGCTCGCATTGTTGACGTGCTGATTGGGATCCTGGTCGCCGAAGCGCACATTGTCCGTCAGGCGGTAGGGATAGTCCTCGAGGCGGATTGCGGGCTTGGACGGACCGGGCTGGCTCACGCTGGGGTCTCCGGAAGATCAGGGGGCGTCGGACGTCATCTTTCTGGCCGAGACGGCCGCCGCCCGCAAGGGGCGGGGACGCCCCGCCGGCCGCGCTGGACATGGGGCACGCTCTCGTCGAAGATGAGGCGAGGATGTTCTTGCCCGACTGCATTTTCCCGAAGGAAGAAGATTGAGCAATGAGCGAGCCGATCAAGACTGACGTGCTGATTATTGGTGCGGGCCCCTGCGGCCTGTTCGCGGTGTTCGAACTCGGCCTTCTCGACATGAAGGTGCATCTCGTCGACATCCTGGACAAGATCGGCGGCCAGTGCGCCGAGCTCTATCCGGAAAAGCCGATCTACGACATTCCCGGCATCCCGATGGTCACCGGGCAGGGGCTCACCGACGCGCTGATGGAGCAGATCAAGCCGTTCAATCCGACGTTCCACATCAACGAGATGATCGAGAGCATCGAGAAGATCGGCGATCCCTTGTTCCGCATCACCACCGACGCCGGCAAGGTGTTCGAGACCAAGGTGGTGGTGATCGCCGCGGGCGGCGGCTCGTTCCAGCCCAAGCGGCCGCCGGTGCCGGGCATCGAGGCCTATGAGGGCACCTCGGTGTTCTACGCCGTGCGCAAGATGGAGCAATTCCGCGACAAGTCGCTGCTGATCGTCGGCGGCGGCGATTCCGCGCTCGACTGGACGCTCAATCTGCAGCCGATCGCGCGGAGCGTCACCCTGCTGCATCGCCGCGACGATTTTCGCGCCGCGCCCCACAGCGTCGAGCAGATGCGCGCGCTGGTGCGCGAGCGCAAGATGGACCTCAAGCTCGGCCAGATCACCGCGCTCGAAGGCGAGGGCGGCCGGCTCGCTGCCGCGGTGGTCAAGGGCAACGACAACACCACCTTCAAGGTCGAGTGCGACACCATCCTGCCGTTCTTCGGCCTGACCATGAAGCTCGGCCCGGTGGCGAACTGGGGCGTCAAGCTCGAGAACAACCTCGTGCCTGTCGACACCGAAGCGTTCGAGACCAACGTGAAGGGCATCTTCGCCATCGGCGACATCAACACCTATCCCGGCAAGCTCAAGCTGATCCTGTCCGGCTTCCACGAAGGCGCGCTGATGGCGCAGAAGGCGCACCGCTACGTCTATCCCGACAAGCGCCTCGTGTTCCAGTACACCACGTCGTCGTCGAGCCTGCAGAAGAAGCTCGGGGTGGGCTGATCGCAGATGGTTTGAAATGCGATCGGTGTAATCCCTCCGGCGCGTAGCCCGCATGAGCGCAGCGACATGCGGGACGACCTCACCGCATCAGCCCCGGATGTCGCTGCGCTCATCCGGGCTACGGTCCTGCGGCGCGGTCGTCCGATAATCGCCCGGCAGGGATCACCCCGGCGGCAATGACAGCCGCCGCAGTCCGACGCGCTGCGGCAGGTTCGCGGGCAGCCGGATGTCCCAGACGAGGCCGAGCCGCGAAAGCACGCTCAGCACCCACCAGCCGGGATCGAGCTCGCCGTCCTCGTGCGCGAGCCGCGCCGATCCCGGAAAGGCGTGATGGTTGTTGTGCAGGCTCTCGCCCATGGTCAGCAGGCTGACATAGCCGACATTGTAGCCCTGCACGCCGGCGCCCTCGATGTGCCAGCTGCGTGGACCGCGGTTGTGGGCGAAGTAGCCGACCAGCCAGTGACCGACCAGCGACAGCGTGACCCGCACGCAGATGCCCCAGACCAGCCACGGCACGCCGCCGATCACCAGGAACAGCAGCGCCAACGGCGCCTGCTGCAGCATGAAGGTGCGATCGAGCAGGCGGTAGAACGGATCGTTCCTCACCCGCGGCTCGATGGCGAGCGTCGGCGGGCGATCCAGTCGCAGCTCGCAATGGAGTTGCCACCAGGCATCGCGCCAGATCGGGTTGCGGTGGGCGAGGAACGGGTGACACGTCGGCTTGCGCTGTGCCCAGTCGCGGATGTCGTGCTGGCGGATCATGCCGGACGGTCCGGCCATGCCGACCAGAGTGCCGAGATAGACGAAGACCCGTTCGAGCCACAGCGGGCAGGCATAGGCACGATGGATCAGACGGCGGTGCATGCCGAGCGAGTGTCCCAGGCAGATGGTGGCCGCCGTGGTGGCGAGGAACAGCAGCACGGCGCCCGGGGTGACGAACAGCGGGCCTCCGATCACGGTGCCGAGTGCCATCGCGGTGATCCACAGCGATTTGGCCGGCGACCACACCACGCGGCCGGCGACCGCATCGGTCGCGGCGCGCTCGGTCATGCGTGGTGAGCGTTCCATCGCGATGGCGGCGGCGTCACGGTCTGACGGCGGGAGGGGACGGCAGGGCGCGGACTGCGTCGGCAGGCGGGGCAACGGGCGGGTCGCAGACATCATGGCGGCAACTCCTCAACGCGGACGACATCCTTGCATATTTCCAGTTCGTTCATTAACTCATGAGTTAATAGGTGAATCAATGTGCGTGGCTGGGGCGGTTTGCCGCAGCGCGCGGCGGCGACGAGGGCGGTCACGGCATGACGGTGGACAAGATCTTCGAGGCGCTGTCGTCGCCGGCCCGGCGGCGGATCCTGGCGTTCCTGTCGAAGACCGACATGACCGCCGGCGAGATCGCCGAGCGGTTCAGCGCGATGATGTCGGCGCCGGCGGTCTCCAAGCATCTTTCGGTGCTGGAGAACGCCGGCCTGATCTGGCGCGAGAAGCGCGGCCAGAACGTGCACTATGGCCTCAAGGAGGATGCGCTCGCCGGCACGCTGGTGCACTTCCTGGCGGAGGTCTGCCCGCGCTCGCGCCCCTTCACCAGGGACAGCCGCAGCAAGGCGAAGGCGAAGACGTCTCGCGACGGTGGGGGATGACGGTGGTCGCTGTTACTGCCGCGCCGGCGCCAGCGGTTCGCTGACGATCGCGCTGGGATCGGCGCCGCCGAGGCCGAGCACGGTCGTCATCGCCGGCAGCGCCGCGTCGGCCATCGCCGCGTGGCCTTCCGCGGTCGGGTGGATGGCGCCGCCATAGACCGCCGACAGCACGCCCCAGGTGGCGTCATGGATGTCGGCCGGCAGCGCCGACGACGACACGCCCTGCGGATAGGTCATCGCCGCGAAGTAGCTGTCGTTGGCGTCGCGGATCCAGCGGGCGCGCGGCGAATAGGCGCGGAATTCGCTGGCGCCGCGGCCGCAGGTCAGCGGGCTCGACGACGCCGCGACGATGTCGGCGGTGAAGCTCTCGCCGGTCGCCGAGAAGCACTGCTTGTCGAATTCCGGATCGCTGGCGCCGCGGGCGCAGAAGCCGTGATCGGCGAACGCGCGCTGGTGCTGGTCGACGAAGGTCATGCGGTCAACAGACGGATCGCGGCACAGCACGCCGCCCTCGCACTGCGCGAGGTCGCGCAATCGCGGCAGGAATTCGCGCTGCACATAGGCCGCGACGCGCTGCAGCCGTCCCGGATCGGCGTTGAACGAGGGATGGATGTCGAAGCCGGCCGGGCCGCCGGGGCAGGGCACGCCGCCCATCAGCGCCGGGTTGGCGTAGGAGGTATAGACGACATGGGCGAGATCGCCGCCGACCAGGGGTTTGAGCGCCTCGCGCAGGCGGGCGAAGCGCTGCGGCAGCTCGTGCTGCAGCGTGGCGCGGGAGTCGTCGAGCGCGCCCAGCACCCCGGTGCGGCGGAACAGGCCGCGCTCGGTCGCGCCGTCGACGATGACGTCGGCGACGAGGCCGGAGAAGTCGATGTCGTTGGCGCCGACCGACAGCAGCACGAGATCGAGCTGGCGCGACGGCTGCCGGCGCCTGGCGGCGGCGAGCGCCTCGCGCAGCTGCGACAGCTGCGCCTCCACGGTGCCGGTGCAGGTCACCGCGTTGCGCGTGAACAGGCACTCGCGGGCGCGCTGCGATCCGAACAGGCCGTCGGTGATGGTCGCGCCGGTGCAGGCGAGCGGCAGGTAGGTCACCGCGATGTGCGGGTACTGCGCGGCGAGCGCGATCGCCGCCCGCGTCTGGTAGCTGTAGAGCGAGCGATGGCATGCCGGGTTGAGCCACTGCGCGCCGAGCTGCTGCCAGGTGCGCAGGCCGCTGCCCGAGGTGTCGCCGCCCTCGCAGGCGCGCGCGCCCTTGAAGTTGGCGCGGCCGGGCCGGAAATACTGGTTGGCCGGGCCGCCGAGATAGGACTGGAAGCAGAAGCCGTCGTCGGACAGCGCCACCGGCTTGTCCGGATTGCCTTCGCCGGACGCGATGGAGTCGCCGAGCCCGGCGATGAAGACGTCCCGCACCTCGATCTGGGTGGCGACGCGCTGCGGCGCGTCTTGCCCGCTGGAGATATCGACGGTGGCGGCGGTGGGCCGCCCGTAGCGGGCGCGGAAATTGATCGGCTCGGCGCAGTCCACGGTGGACTGGCGCGGGCCGTCGCCGTCATCGAAGCTCCAGGCGCAGGTCGCACCGACCGGAAGGGTGCCGGTGAGGCGCACCGTCACCGGATGCTCGGTCGGCGTCAGGTAGCTCTCCTTGACGCCGTCGCGGCTGCACGGCTCGCTGATCCGCCCCGTGGGATCGATGCACAGCCGGCCGACGGTGTTGCGCGCCCAGCCGCGGCCGTCGCTGCGGGTCGCGAGCGCATCCTCCGAGGCGAGGATGCTGCCGCTGCGTAGCGTCTCGGTGTGGATCAGGAAATCGCGCTCCTCGCGGAACAGGCGGAAGCGGTTGCGCACCTCCCACGAGATCTGCAACGGGCCGTCCGCCGGCTGCGCCGTGGCGGCTTGCGGCATCAGGACGCCGGCGACGCCGGCGGCGAGCACTGTGCCGAGCACGAGCCGGCGGGCGGTGGCGCGCAACGACGATGGCCCGGCCAGGCGGAGCGCGGCGCCGTGTGAGGGAGAGGGACGGACGGTCATGGCGCCATCAAGGACCGGCTTGGGGCAAAAATAGGGAGGCGGTTACTCGGCGGGATGCGGCTGCTTGACTCGCTGCGGAACGGCCACGGCATTGAGCGCGCCGGCCCGGCGGCGCTCGTTCCACGGCTTCAGCACGTTGAGCCACAGCTCCCGGACGCCCATGATCGAAATCGAGATGGCGAACGGGATCACGAAATACAGCAGGCGGAACACCAGCAGCGAGGCGAGCAGCTCTTCCTTGCCGAACTGCGGCAAGGCCACCAGCATCGCGGCGTCGAACACCCCGAGGCTGCCGGGGGCGTGGCTGGCGAAGCCGATCAGGGTGGCGAGGATGAACACCACCGCGACCGAGACGAAGTCGACATGGGGCACGTCGGGGGTGAGGATGTACATCGCCAGCGCGCAGAAGCCGAGGTCGATCACCCCGATCAGGATCTGCAGCAGCGTCAGCGGCGCGGAGGGCAGCACCACCTTCCAGCCGTTCTGGCCGAGCTCACGCCGGCCGTTGGCGAGCCACACCAGGTAGATCACGATGCCGGCGACGCAGCCGAGCGCGATCAGGCGGTTGATGGAGGCCGGCAGCAGGTCGATGGCGCCGGCCGCGGCCGGATGCCAGGCCATGCCGATGCCGAGCACGAACATGTTGCCGAGCCAGAAGGTCAGCCCGGAGAGGAAGCAGATTTTGGCGACGTCGATCGCGTTCAGGCCCCAGTCCGAATAGATCCGGAAGCGGATGGCGCCGCCGGTGAACACGGTGGCGCCGATGTTGTGGCCGATGGTGTAGCTGGTGAAGCTCGACAATGCCGCGATGCGGTAGGGCACGTGCTTCTTGCCGATCGTGCGCAGCGCGAACAGGTCGTAGAAGGTCAGCGTGAAGAAGGCGCAGACCACACACAGCGCCGCCAGCGCGATGCGGGCCGGCGATTTCTCCGTCAGCGCGATCAGAATCACGCTGGTGTCCACGCCCTTGAGGGTGCGGATGAGCGTCGTGACGGCCAGGGCGATGATCAGAATGCTGGCGACGATGCCGAGCCGCTTCCAACCAATCCGTCCCGTGAACCCGCGTTTCAGCGCGGTCAGCAGTCGATGCATTCATCCTCCCGGCAGGGAACGACACTCAACAAAGCCGATTTCGCGAGGCGGCAAGCGGCTGCGGCAGCGATCATAGGGGAAAACTCGGTTGCAAAAAACCGGACACGAGCCCTCCTGGATGCGGCCAGATGCGCCAACAGCGAATACGGTGAATCCCGGTCGCCCGGGACGGTGGACGGTCATAGGGAAGGCGTCATTAGCGCCTCGTTGTCAAGGATATAGGTCAATGTCGCCGGCCGGCCAGAGCGCTGCGCCGAGGCCTGCCACGCTGCGCGCGCCATTGCATGTCGCAATCCCGACACATTGCCTCCACGGCAGGTGAGGTGCTGTACATCACCGGCCGGCCCGATGCTGCTGTCGGCACGTGCGATATGGCGGATTCATGCCGATTTCGCGGAGGAGGTTCGGCAGGCCGGGGATGTGTTGCCGCGATCAGCCATGTTCCGGATGCCGGCAGCGGCGTTCTGACGCACCCGGGACGGTTGTGGGAGGATCAGGCGCCGCCGGGCGCCGGATCAGATGTGCCGCAGGGCAAAATAGGCGCCGCAGAACGCCATCACGGCACCCTGCACCAGCGCCACCAGCCCGGCCACCACGCCGGCGACGGTCGGCACGGCGCTGGGGGCGGAGGCCGCCTGGCCCGCGGCAGCGAGCAGCAGCACACCGATCGCGATCAGGAACTGGCGCATCCGCAGCGGGATCTGGCCGGACACCGCGCGCCCCATCAGCGAGGCGGTGACATAGCCGCCGACGAAGGCGGCGAGCGCCACCAGCCACCAGCCCACCGCGGCGCTGGCGGGAATGAGGTCGCCGGTGTCCGAGCGCCACAGCGCTCCGAGGTCGAGGCCGAAGCGCTCGGCGATCATGTGCACGGCGAGCGCCATCAGCACGCCGGACAGCATCGCGCCGGCATGAATCAGGTGTCTCGGAAACGGGGCAGCGTCGGACATGCCGCCTCTTAGCATGACGGGATGGCGGGTGTCCCGCTCCTGACATGTCGGTAGGGATTCCGGGTTCACGCCTGCGGCGTGCCCCGGAATGACAGAGCTTGTTTCAGAGGCCGTCATTCCGGGATGGCCCGAAGGGCCAGACCCGGAATCTCGATCAAGGCCCCGACTGCGACGCCACGCCAGGCTGAAGTCCGGCCCGGCGCGACCAGTTATTTCGGCTCGACGCGCATGAAGATGTCGCGGTCGCCGGGCCAGCGCATCCGCCAGCCGAGGCGGATGTCGCGGGCATCGCCAGCCGCGAGGTCGAAGCTCCACGCCATCACGCCGCGCTTGTCGCAGACCGTCTTGTCGGTCGGCGGGGTGTTGGTGGACAGCGGCTCGACGGTGATCTGGTTGACGTCGGACACCGGCAGGCGGTCGGTTACGGTGATGTGGACCGGGGTATCATGCAGGTTCTTGACGGTGGTCTTGAACTCGGTCACCTGCGTCCGGGCGCTGTTGATCCAGCCGGGCTCGCTGTCCTTCTGGCGCAGCGGCACCCGCGTCACCTTGATGCGGTCGTCGCGGCCGGCGCCGAGCGTGGCCTTGTCGCCGGGGGCGACCAGCGGGAAACGGCCCTTGCCGACATAGACGCCGTCGCGGTGGACGTTGACCTCGCCGGGCAGCAGCGGCGCATCCTCGTTCTGGACGAAGGCGACGTCGAGGAATGCCGCGGCGTCGAGGGCAGGCGAGGTGCGCGCGATCAGCTCCGGCGTCAGGTGCGTTGAACTTAAGGCGAAGGTTTTGGGGGAGCCGTCGCGCGGGACGCTGACGCGGCCCGGCACCTTGAACGTGGCCTGGAAAGCGCCGGCCTCGAGCGTTGCCAGCACCGGCTTCGCGGGCTGCGGCTTCGCGGCCTGCGCCCTGTCTTCCGCGAGCGGCGCCGGAGCGGCGGGGGCGACAGCCTTCAGCCGCGCCGACTGGGAGGCGCGCTCCTGCGCCGCGCCGGCGAGCGGCACGATCACATCGTCGAAGGAGACGATCAGCGGCGTCACCTCGGGGGCCGCGGTGCCGCCGATGGTGCGCACCGTCGACACCGACAGCGCCGCCTGGTCCCAGTCCTCGCCGGTGCGCTGGGTGATCTCGGCGCGGCGCACCAGGTCGAGCGTCGCCGGGCGGTCCTTCGCGCCGGTGTCGAGGCGGGCGTCGTAGCGTGGCGCCCAGGCCGCCTGGGCGACGCGGTAGGTGAGGGTGAGGCCGGCCTTCAGCGGCGCGTTGGCCGACACGACGATGGTCACGTCCCGCTTCGGCGCGCCGGGCCGCGCCGGCGTCTGCCGGGCCTGTTCGAGCGCCGCGAGCTGGTCGGCGAGCTCGGTCTGCTTGGCGCGGACGACGCGGCTCTCCTCATTGACCTTGGCGAGCTCCTCGCCGACCGCGTCCCACGCGGCCTTCCAGTTCGCCGGATCGAGGCCCTTGTCGTCCTTGCCGACCTTTGCCGGATCGAATTCGCTGAAGCGCACGATGCTCTTGCGCTTCACCTCCAGGGCGTCGAGCCGGGCGGCGACCTTGTCGTGCTCCTCCTTCAGCGCCGTGATCTTCGCCTCCAGCGCCGGGTCGAGCGCGGGCTTGGCGTCGCCCGGCGACAGCCGGGTTTCCACCGCGCCGATCGCGAGCTCGCCGTCGGCGGTCGCCTCGACCCGCACCGAGGCTGGATCGAGCACCGCGGGCAAGCCCTTGATCAGCACGGTCGAGGCGCCCTGCGGCAGCGACAGCTCGGCCTGGCGGCTGACCATGGCGCCATCGGGAAACACCACCACCGAATCGATGCGCGAACTGGCGTCGATGTCGGCGGCATGGGCCGCGCCGGTGGCAAGCGGCGCGGCGGCGGAGAGCAGGGCAAGGGTGGTGATGCGCATCAGATGACCTCTTCCGGGATGTCTTTTCGTCCCCGGCGCATTGATTGTTGCACAATTCGGCGGCATGGCGGCGGCGAAGCGGCATGAAACGGACACGCACGCACACGCCCCGCGAATTGCGCTTCGGCCGCCGCTGCGACACCATGCGGCCGCCGCGCGACGCGAACGTGAAGGTGATGCCTGTCCTGATGCCGAAGCCCGACCCGACGACCGCCGCCGCGGCGGGACGCTACAGCTACCGGCCCTCGCTGGTCGGCGCCGCCCGCAGCTTTGCGCTCACCGAGGAGGGGCTCGCCTGGCGCGCCGGGCTGTCGTCCGGCACCTGGCCCTATGCCAGCATCGCCGCGATCCGGCTGTCGTACCGGCCGGTGTCACAGCAGGCGCGGCGCTACCGTGCCGATCTGCGCAACGACAGGGGGCGGCGGCTCCAGCTGGTATCGGCGAGCTGGCAGACCGCGGCGCTGGTGGCGCCGCAGGACGACACCTATCGCAGCTTCATGCTGGAGCTGCACCGGCGCATCGCCGCCGCCGGCGGCCGGCCGGTGCTGTCGACCGGCCTGCGCCGTCCGCTCTATGCGCTGGCGCTCGGCGCCATCGTGCTGGTCGGCGTGATGCTGGCGGCGCTGTTCGTGCGCGCCGCGTGGATCGGCTCGCTCGGAGGCATGCTGTTCATGGTGGGCTTTGCCGTGCTGTTCGCCTGGCAGATCGGCCGCGTCATGCGGCGCAACCGGCCGCGCACCTACACCCTCGACGACGTGCCGCGCGACCTGCTGCCGTGACGCCCGCTTTCCTCTGTCGTGGCCGGGCAGCGCGATCCGTCTTCGACGGATCGCCAGGACTAAGGTCTCCCGGCCACCCCGCTTAGGGACGCAGTGCCATCCTCATCGGGGTCGCCGGGACAAGCCCGGCGACGACAAACACAAAGGTCGGTGGTTGAGTCAGTCTCAGGGGTGGTAGAGCGCTCCGCTTCAATGCCGCACCACCAGCACCGAGCATTTGGCGTAGCGCACCACATGGCCGGCGTTGGAGCCGAGGAAATAGGTGCGCATCGCCGGGCGGTGCGACGTCATCACGATGAGGTCGGCATGGATCGCCGCCGCTTCCTCGAGAATCTCGTGATAGATGCCGCCCTGGCGCACCACGGTGGAGATGCGCTCCGCGTCGATGCCGGATTCCGACGCCACGATCTCGAGCGCTTCCTCGGACGACTGGCGCTGCTGGCTGTCGAAATCGGCCGGCACGTACTCGGCCAGCATCACCGGGGTCAGCGGCAGCACGTTGAGCAGGCGGACGTTGCCGTTGAAGGTCGCGCTCAGCGTCGCCGCGGTGGCGATGGCCGGCTTGGCGAGGTCGGTGTCGGCAAGATCGATCGGGACGAGAATGCTCCTGAACATCGGCGGGGTCTCCCTTGCTGCGGGCGGGAGTGCCCGCTGATGGGGCCGTGCTTCATTCCTCGATAGCCGTCACCTTACCCGCCGTCCGAGCCTTCCTTCAACAGGCGCGGGCTGACGAAACGCTCCAGCCGGCCGCGCCGGAACGACACGTCGCTCCAGTCGTCGATGGCAAAGTCGATGACGGTGAGCCCGGAGGTCGGCAGGTTGTCGTGCAGGGCCTGCCGCGCCTTGGCGCTGCCGCTACCGGTCAGTGCCAATGCGAATTCATGCAAGCCGGGATTGTGCGCCACCACCAGCAGCCGGCGCGGATCGTCGCCGACCGCCGCGCGCACGATGCCGAGCAGGCTGCCGGGCTCCGCGCCGTAGAGTTCGTCGAGATGATCGACGGCGACCTTCGGCCAGTCCTGCGAGACGATGTCCCAGGTCTGGCGGGTGCGCACCGCGGTCGACACGAAGGCGTGGTCGGGCAGCAGGTCGTGCTCCGCCATGTAGGCGCCGATCGTGCGCGCGTCGCGGTGGCCGCGCTCGTCCAGCCTGCGGTCGCGATCCCTGCCGGTCGGGCCGTCCTTTTCGGTCTTGGCGTGGCGCAGCAGCAGCAGACGGCGCATGTAATGGGTCCCGACTCGGCCGGCGTCGCGCCGCCCCGGAAAGAGTTGATATGGTCGCACGTGCGCTCTGCGTAAAGCGGGACGGCCGCATGTGCCACGCGGTGTCGCGTCGCGGCGGCAGCGTCCGTTCCCGGCGCAGCCGCCAGCGGCGACGTGACAAGTGCTTACGCTAGCCGTAATAGGAAGCCGTGACGATGACCCGGGACAACGACGTTGGGGATAACGCGGCACCGGCCGAGCCGGTGCGGCCGCGGCTGACGTTCGACCTCGACGTCGATGTCTGCGTCGTCGGCGCCGGCCTCGCCGGATTGACCGCGGCGCGGGAACTGGCGCGGCAGGGCATGAGCGTCGCGGTGCTGGAAGCCCGCCGCGTCGGCTGGAACGCGTCCGGCCACATGTTCGGCGCTGTGATGTCGGGCTTTACCACGCCGATTTCGGACCTCATCGCGCGCGTCGGTCTCGACGACGCCCGCGAGCTGTGGGGGCTGGCGCAAGCGGGCGCCGACTATGTCCGCGCCGCGGTGGCGGACGGCGCCGCGCCCGGCATCCTCGCCGAAGGCGCGCTTGAAGTGTCGACCGTCGACAGCGGCGAGCAATTGATCAGCCGCTTGCAGACGCTCGGTGAGGATTTCGGCATCGCGGTCGAGGGCTGGCAGGCCGACCGCGTGCGCGAGGTGCTGCGCACGCCGCGCTATTTCCATGCCATTCACTTTCCCGGCGCATTCCAGATCGACGGCCGCCGCTATGTGCACGGCCTTGCGGCGCTGGCCGAGCAGGCGGGCGTGCGCATCTTCGAGGACACGCCGGTGGTCAGTCTCGACCTGTCGGGCGTGCGCAAGCGGATCGCGACCGCGCAGGCGCGGATGCGGGCTGCTCAGGTGGTGCTCGCCGGCAGCGTCCATCTCGGCGCGCCCTATCCGCGCCTTGCGGACACGCTGCTGCCGGTGTGGCGCCATGCCGCCGTCACCGCGCCGCTCGGCGAGCGGCTGCACGAGGTCATCGCCTTTGCAGGCTCGGTCGGCGACGCCGACGGCCTGACCCACTACCGCGTCGTCGACGGCGACCGGCTGTTGTGGCAGGGCCCGGACAGCGCGTGGGGGCGCGACGACCCGGCGGCGACGCCGCGGCGCATCTCCTGGGCCATCGCGCGCCAGATCCGCACCCTCTATCCGGCGCTCGGCCCGGTCGAGATCGCCGAGACGTTCGGCGGGGTGATCGGCCAGACCGTTCATGGCATGCCGCAGATCGGCGAGCTGCGCCCCGGGGTGTGGGTCGCCAGCGGCTTCGGCCGGCAGGGCCTCAACACCTCGGCGATGGCGGCCGAGGTGATCGCGCGCGGCATCCTGCACCATGACGATCGCTGGCGGCTGTTCGCGCCGTTCGAGCTGGTGTGGGCCGGCGGCCGCATGGGGCGCTTCGCCGGGCAGGCGGTCATCACCTGGTCGCGCGGGCAGGCCGCCGCGGCCGGCGTGCTGGCGCGCTACCGCGAGCGGGCGCGGGCGAGGGCCGACATCCGGGAGGCGCGCGAGGCGGTAGGCCGCGCCGCCCGTGCCGCACGGCTGGCCGCGAGCCGGGCCACCGCCATCGACCCGGCCGCGAGTTCGCAGGCCGAGCAGGGCGTGCGGCGCTCGATCACCGACGTCAGCACGCCTTAGAATCTGAAAAATCTGACAGCAGGGTCTGAAGAGTCTGACAGCCGCCGACCTGGATCTTTGTCGTCGCCGGGCTCGTCCCGGCGACCCCGGCAAGGGAGGCACTGCGTCCCTAAGCGGGGTGGCCGGGACGAGCCCGGCCACGACAGAGAAAGACGGAAAGCGTGTCATTTCGCGATGGCTTGACGCCTTTTCCAGTTAAAACTTAAGCGTCCGAAGCCGTGCCGGCCGCGGGGAAGGCGCCGCTCGCGAGAATGTGAGCGCCGCCGCAGCAGCCAGCGTAACTTTTGCTCCCGCCGGCCGTAGATTGCAGCGGAGGCGGTGGCGGCCCGTACCGGACGAGCCGGGCATTCGCGACCGCGACACAGGAGCGCTGCCATGATCGATCGACGCCTTGTTCTGACTGCCGGCCTGTCCCTGCTGGCCGCGCTGCGCGCCCTGCGCCCCGGCGACGCCCGGGCGACGGACAAGGCCACCGAGACCTTCGAGGTCACCAAGACCCCCGAGGAGTGGCGCCGCCAGCTGACGCCGGCGCAGTACGGCATCCTGCGCGAGCACGGCACCGAGCGGCCGTATTCCAGCCCGCTCAACAAGGAGCACCGCAAGGGCACCTTCGCCTGCGCCGGCTGCGACCTGCCGCTGTTCGCCTCGGACACCAAGTTCGACAGCGGCACCGGCTGGCCGAGCTTCTACCAGCCGCTGCCGGATGCGGTCGGCACCACCGAGGACCGCTCCTACATGATGCTGCGCACCGAGGTGCATTGCCGCCGCTGCGGCGGCCATCTCGGCCATGTGTTCGACGATGGCCCCAAGCCGACGGGGCTGCGCTACTGCATGAACGGGCTGTCGCTGACCTTCAAGCCGGCGAACGCGTCGGCGTCCTGAGGGGGACTGATGCCAATGAACTCAGGCGCTTGTTGTTGAGCTCGTCTTGGCCGGGACAAGGCCGATGCGGCTCTACATTTTCTGCGTCATCACCGGGCCGACGCCAACGGGTCCGCGCGAAGCGCGGCCCGATGACAGGCTCCGCGTCGAGACAGCCCAAGCCGGATGTTTCCGGCTTGGTCCATCAAAAGAACGCAACTCGGCAAAGCCGAGTTGCTATGGATCCAGCTTCAAAGTTCGCGTTTTGCTCCGACCAAGCTGGATTGCCGGGTCTTCGCCCGGCAATGACGAAGTGGGTGTGGCGTCGCCGAAGTCCATTACTTTCTTTTAGAGTCAGTCTCCGAGCTCCGGACGTCGGTCGCGCAGGGCGGAAAACGCCGCCTGTGCCCGGCAGATCTTGCCGTCCTAGGCAAAGATGCCCCGGCGCGGGCGCCGGGAAGGTTCCCTCAAGTCATTGAAAAACAGGCGTGTTCCCTTGTGGCACGCGAATTGCGACATCGCCTCCGATCGTGGCTTTGTAAACACCGGTCGGCCACCCGGGCAGTTGGAGACGATGTATGGGTATCTTCGGCGCTCTCACCACCTCCGTCGCGGGCTTGCGCGCCCAGTCCTATGCGCTGGAAAACATCTCCGGCAACATCGCCAACTCCCAGACCACCGGCTTCAAGCGCATCGACACCAGCTTCATGGACCTGGTGCCCGGCACCGGGGCCAACAACCAGCTCGCCGGCAGCGTGACCACGCAGTCGCGCGAGACCAACACCGTGCGCGGCGACGTGCAGAGCGCTGCGGTCGCCACCTACATGGCGATCAACGGCGACGGCTTCTTCGTTGTGCAGAAGCCCGGCAGCTTCACCGACAACCAGCCGGTGTTCTCCGGCGTCGACATGTACACCCGCCGCGGCGACTTCACGCTCGACAAGAACGGCTATCTCGTCAACGGCGCCGGCTACTATGTCGAGGGCGTGCCGATCGACCCGACCACCGGCAACCAGACCGGCAGCGTGCCGCAGGTGCTCAAGTTCGCCAACGACTTCCTGCCGGCGGTCGCGACCTCGACGGTCAACTACCGCGCCAACCTCGCCAGCTATCCGCTGACCACCAAGCACGACACCTCGATCCCGGGCTCCGAGCTGCTGCGTCCGGCCGACTTCACCGCTGGCAACCCGCGCATCGTCGGCACGCCGGCGGCGCCGTTCGTCGATGCCACCGTCACCGGCGGGGCGAAGAACAACAAGGCGACGACGCCGGTGCCGATCACCGGCAATACCACGCTGTCAGGCGCAGCCGGCACCGACTCGCTGAGCACCAATTTCGCGGCCGGCGACACCATCACGGTCAACGGCACGGTGGTCACTTTCGTCGCGTCGGGCGCGACCGGCAATCAGCTCAACGTCACCGACAACGTCTCGGCGCTGCTGGCCAAGATCGACTCCATCACTGGCACCGCGACGCCGTCCACCATCAGCGGCGGAGCGATCACGCTGCATAGCGGCACGGCCTCCGATCTGACCGTCACCAGCTCGAACAGCACCGCGTTCGCGGCGCTCGGCTTCTCCGGCACGGCCACGGCGCTGCGCACCGGCGGCGGCACGGCAGGCACCGGCAAGGTGCTCGGTACCGACCTGCAGGCCTTCATCAACGAATCCATCAGCGGCGGCGCCGTCACCGCCTACGATATCTCCGGCTCGCCGGTGAGCATGCAGTTCCGCTGGGCCAAGGTCGACAGCTCCTCGCTCGGAGCCGGGCACAACGATACCTGGAACCTGTTCTACCAGGTCGATCCCAATGCCACCGGCAGCAATGTCGCCTGGCAGAACGTCAACACCGACTTCCAGTTTGCGCCCAACGGCCAGATGAGCCCGGCGATCGCCGGCATCACGCTGAACAACCCGACGGTCGGCGGCGTGCAGCTCGGCAAGGTCGCGATCAATTTCGGCTCCGGCGGCCTGACCCAGTTCGCCGACGCCAACGGCAACGTCAAGGTCAACCAGATCCAGCAGGACGGCTTTCCGGCCGGCTCGCTGCAGACGGTGTCGATCGGCAACAATGGCCGCGTGATCGGCAACTACTCCAACGGCCGCAACATCGACCTCGCGCAGATCTCGGTCGCCACCTTCAACGGCACCAACTTCCTCAAGCGCATCGACGGCGGCGCGTTCCAGGCCACCGACCAGTCCGGCCAGGCGCTGTTCGGCAGCGGCGGCACCATCCAGGGCTCGTCGCTGGAAAGCTCCAACACCGACATCGCCGACGAGTTCACCAAGCTGATCGTGACCCAGCAGGCCTACTCGGCGAATACCAAGGTCATCACCACCTCCAACACCATGGTGCAGGACCTGCTGAACGTCCTGCGCTGATGTGGGGAGTTGTGATGGCAGCCTTTCCTGAGTGTCTGATTGGAAAAGCGCCGACCTCGGCATCTGTCGTCGCCGGGCTCGTCCCGGCGACCCCGACAAGGAGGGCACTGCGCCCCTAAGCGAGGTGGCCGGGAGACCTTAGTCCTGGCGATCCGTCGAAGACGGATCGCGCTGCCCGGCCACGACAGAGAAAGACGGAAAGCGCGGTCTCTATGTTGAGTTTTGACCCCAGTGTGAGCCGGTCATCATGAGTCTCAGTCAAGCCCTGTCGATCGCCATGTCGGGCCTGCGCGTCAACCAGCAGGGGTTGTCGCTGGTGTCGTCGAATGTCGCCAACATCGACACGCCCGGCTACATCCGCAAGACGCTCAACCAGGTCCAGACGGTATCCGGCTCGATCGGCGCCAATGTCGACGTCACCGGCATCAACCGCGAGCTCGACACCTTCCTGCAGCAGCAGATCCGCACCGAGCAGTCGGGCGCGTCCTACGCCGACCTGCGCGCCAAGATCCTGAGCAGCCTGCAGTCGATCTACGGCACGCCGGGCAACACCGGCACGCTGGAGACCGCCTTCAATCAACTGACCACCGCGGTGCAGGCGCTGTCCACCAGCTCCGACTCGCAGTCGGCGCGGGTCGGGGCGATCAATGCGGCGCAGGCGCTGGCGCAGCAGCTCAACAGCATGTCGGCGGGCATCCAGACGCTGCGCAGCCAGGCCGAGTCCGGCATCAACACGTCGGTCAACAGCGCCAACACCGCGATGCAGCAGATCGCGTCGATCAACGCGCAGCTGCAGAGCAGCACCACCAACGACGCCTCGGCGGCGGCGCTGATGGACCAGCGCGACCAGTACATCGGCCAGCTGTCGCAACTGATGGACATCCGCGTCATCAACACCGGCTCCAACCAGGTCCAGGTCTTCACCCAGTCCGGCGTGCAACTGGTCGGCGCCCAGGCGGCGACGCTGTCGTTCAATCCGCAGGGCACGGTGACGCCCAACACCCAGTGGAACGCCGATCCCACCAAGAGCACGCTCGGCACGCTGAAGATCAATTTCCCGAGCGGCGGCTCGCTCGACCTGATGCAGAGCAACTCGATCCGCTCGGGGACGATCGCCGCCTATGTCGACCTGCGCGACAACACGCTGGTGCAGGCGCAGACCCAGCTCGATCAGTTCGCCGCCAGCATGTCCAGCCTGCTGTCGGACAAGACCACGCCGGGCACCGCGGCGACCTCGGGCAGCTCGAACGGCTTCGATCTCGACCTGTCGAGCCTGCAGAACGGCAACACCATCAACCTGACTTACACCGACGCCAGCAACGTGCAGCACAAGCTGTCGCTGGTGCGGGTCAACGACCCCTCCGTGCTGCCGCTCAGCAACAGCGTCACGTCCGATCCCACCGTCAAGGTCGTCGGCATCGACTTCTCCGGCGGCATGGGCTCGGTGGTCAGCCAGCTCAACTCGATCTTCGGCGGCTCGCACCTGCAGTTCTCCAACACCGCCGGCTCGACGCTGCGGGTGCTCGACGACGGCACCGGCAGCGCCACCGTCAACGCGGCGTCGGTCACGGCGACGATGTCGACGCCGCTGAACGGCGGCGGCCAGGTGCCGCTGTTCACCGACGGCAATGGCCTCTACACCGGCGCGATCACCGCGGCCGGCCAGCAGTCGGTCGGCCTTGCGGCGCGCATCCGCGTCAACACCCAGCTGACGGCGGATCCGTCGAAGCTCGTGCAGTACACCGCGACGACGCCATCGGGCGACACCACGCGGCCGAATTTCATCTACCAGCAGCTCACCAAGGGCACGACGCTGTACCCGCCGCAGACCGGCTTCGGCACCTCCACGGCGCCGTACCAGGCGACGCTGCTCAACTTCTCGCAGCAGGTCGCGAGCGCGCAGGGCCAGGCATCGGACACCGCCCAGCAGGTCGCCAGCGGCCAGGACGTGGTGCTGAGCACGCTGCAGCAGAAGTTTCACACCCAGGCCGGCGTCAATATCGACGACGAGATGGCGCACCTGATGTCGCTGCAGAACGCCTATTCGGCGAATGCGCGCGTGATGTCCACGGTCAAGGGCATGTTCGATTCCCTTCTGCAGGTGATGTGAGGAAAGCCATGACGGTCAGCGACGTAGGGTATCGCACCTCCTATCTCACCACCCAGATCCTCAATCTGCAGAGCCAGATGGACGATCTGCAGACCCAGCTCGCCACCGGCAAGAAGGCGACGACCTATGCCGGCATGGGCGTCAACCGCGGCTTCGCCATCGGTCTGCGCGCGCAGGTGTCCAATATCGAGAGCTATGCCGACACCATCACCAACGTTACCACCCGCATCAATGTGGCGAACGCGGCGCTGACCCGCATCAGCGGCATCGGCACCGAGGTGCGCGGCGCCGCCACCACCTCGACCATCCAGCTCAACAACAACGGCCAGACCACCAGCCAGACCACGGCGCAGAACTCGATGGCCGAGATGCTGCAGCTGCTCAACGTCCAGTCCGGCGACCGCTACCTGTTCTCCGGGCGGGCGACCGACACCCCGGCGACCGCGTCGATGAACGACATCCTCAACGGCGTCGGCGCCCAGGCGGGCCTCAAGCAACTGATCTCCGAGCGCAAGCAGGCCGACCTCGGCAGCGGCACCGGCCGCATGACCGTCGCCGCGCCGACGGCGACCTCGATCTCGCTGACCGAGGACGCCGGCCCGTTCGGGCTCAAGCTGAGCTCGGTGGCGGCCTCGAACGCAGCCGTCAGCGTCACCGCGCCATCCGGCTCGCCGGCGACGGAATCGCTCGACCTCGGCGCCACCAACCCGAGCAACGGCGACAGCTTCACCTTCGCCTTCAAGCTGCCCGACGGCACCTCGGAGAACATCCAGCTGACGGCGACGACGGCGTCGCCGCCGCAGGCCGGCCAGTTCGCGATCGGCGCGAACTCCACCGCGACCGCGGCCAACCTCAAGGCGGCGCTGACCACCTCGGTCGGCACGCTGGCCAACGGTGCGCTGGTCGCCGCATCCGCGCTCAAGGCGTCGAGCGAGTTCTTCACGGGCTCGCCGCCGCCGCGCGTCTCCGGGCCGCCGTTCAGCACCGCCACGGCCCAGGTGCCGGGCACCGCCGCCAACACGCTGTCGTGGTACACCGGCGAGACCGGCACCGATCCGTCGCGCGGCACCGCGACGGCGCGGATCGACGATTCCATCACCGTGCAGTACGGCGCGCGCGCCAACGAGCAGGCGATCACCTGGCAGCTGCAGAACATCGCGGCGTTCGCGGCGGTCACCACCTCGACCACCGACCCCAATGCCAATGCGCAGGTCACGGCGCTGAACCAGCGCATCGCGCAGAACCTGTCGACGCAGACCGGGCAGCAGACCATCCAGGACATCGAGGCGGACCTCGCCGGTGCGCAGACCGCGATGAAATCGGCGTCCGACCGCCAGGCCCAGACCAAGTCCACCGCGCAGACCATGCTGGACTCGATCGAGGGCATCTCGCAGAACGAGGTCGCGACCAAGATCCTGTCGCTGCAGACCTCGCTCAGCGCGTCGTACCAGACGACGGCGATGCTGTATCAGACGACCCTTCTGAAGTACCTGCCGCCGGCCTGATCGGCGGCTCGCTGACTGGTGGAAGGGCGTGAGACGCGCTGCGCTTCCGCGGTGATTCTCAGCGCCGTCCACACTCACTGCGTCATTGCCGGGCGAAGACCCTACAAGATTCACACATCTCGAAAACATACTCAAAGACAAGGACTTAACGGCCCCCCGATTATCGAAAGATAGGGTCGTCTTCGAAGCAGCGGCGTTGAAGAGACTCGGGTTTTTGTCGCGTGCAAAGAGCCTGCCCAAAGATGTGTGCATCTCGTAGGGCGAAGACCCGGCAATCCAGCTTGGTCGGAGCAAAACGCGAACTTTGAAGCTGGATCACCGGGTCACGGCGCTACGCGCCGGCCCGGTGATGACGCTGAGAATGTAGAGCCGCCGTGGGACAAGCCCGGCAATGACGCGGTGAGTGTGGCTGGCGCCCAAGGTCAAGCGGACAGCCGTGGCAACGCTCGTCGTGCGCACGCCCGTCAATCGTTGACGATTGCTTAAAGCCGATCTCGCCACAGTCGTTCGCTTTCGGCTCGAAGTCGCGGCAAAACCTTCAGCCTTTTTTCATCACACTCAGGGAAGATGGCCGAGACAGCGGTCTTACTGGGTCCATTCATCCTTTTGTTAAGGATTAGGCCCGAGGGTCCAGTCTGCCGGCCATGGAAGGCCGGTCGTTGCGTAACACCAGAAAGGTATTGTTATGTCCGGTATCACTCTCTCGTCCTCGGTTCGCCAGAACCTGCTCTCGCTCCAGTCGACCGCCGACCTGCTGTCGACCACCCAGAACCGCCTTGCCACCGGCAAGAAGGTCAACACCGCCCTCGACAACCCGACCAACTATTTCACCGCGTCGTCGCTTGATGCGCGCGCCAGCGACATCAACAACCTGCTCGACGGCATCGGTAACGGCGTGCAGATCCTGCAGGCCGCCAACACCGGCATCACCTCGCTGCAGAAGCTGGTGGACAGCGCCAAGTCGGTCGCCAACCAGGCGCTGCAGACCCAGGTCGGCTACTCCACGAAGTCGACGGTGTCGGTCGCGATCGCCGGCGCCACCGCGTCGAACCTGCTCGGCACCCCCACCAACGCTCAGGTCACCGGCACCGTCGTCAACAACGACAACACCGGTGCCGCTGCGCCGATCACCGCCGCGACCCAGCTGGTCGGCACCGCGGGCGCGGCCTCCAACGACCTCGGCACCGCGATCACCGCCGGCTCGGTCCTGACCGTCAACGGCAAGACCCTGACCTTCAGCGCGACGGGAACCACCGAGACCAACGACGGCAATGGCAACTATACCTTCGGCATGGCTGCCACCAGCACGCTAAAGGTCGGTGACGTCCTGTCGGCGATCGACAGCATCACCGGAGCCAGCGGAGCCTCGGCCTCGTCGATCGCCGGCGGCAAGATCTCGCTCAGCACCGGCACCACCTCGGACCTGACGATCTCAGGCACCAACAACGTGCTGACGGCGCTCGGCCTCACCGCCGGCACCACCGCGCGCACCACCGCGCTCGGCGGCAAGACGCTGGCGATCCAGGCCACCGGTGGCGGTACCGCCACCAACATCACCTTCGGCACCGGCGCCAACCAGGTCTCGACTTTGAACGGGCTCAACACCGCGCTGGCCAGCAACAACCTGCAGGCGAGCCTCGACAGCTCGGGTAATCTGAGCATCACCACCACCAACGATGCTGCGTCGTCGACGATCGGTGCGCTCACCGGCTCGACGGGGCCGTTCGCCGGCCTGACCGTGGCGGCCCCGGTGGCGGACGCGACTGCCCAGGGCACCCGCTCCAGCCTGGTGTCGCAGTACAACAACATCATCAATCAGATCACCACCACCGCGCAGGATGCCTCGTTCAACGGCGTCAACCTGCTCGGCGGTGACACCCTGAAGCTGGTGTTCAACGAAACCGGCAAGTCGACGCTCAGCATCTCCGGCGTCAACTTCAACCCGACCGGCCTTGGCCTGGCGAACCTGACCTCGGGCACCGACTTCATCGACAACGCGTCGACCAACAAGGTGCTGACCAGCCTCAACAACGCCAGCACCACGCTGCGTTCGCAGGCGTCAGCGTTTGGTTCGAACCTGTCGATCGTGCAGATCCGCCAGGACTTCTCCAAGAACCTGATCAACGTGCTGCAGACCGGCTCGTCCAACCTGACGCTCGCCGACACCAACGAGGAAGCGGCCAACAGCCAGGCGCTGTCGACCCGCCAGTCGATCGCGGTGTCCGCGCTGTCGCTGGCCAACCAGTCGCAGCAGAGCGTTCTGCAGCTCCTGCGCTGATTCGCAGCAGCTCTCTTATCGACTTTGGAGCGGGGCCTTCGGGCCCCGCTTTTTTTTATGCCTCGACCGCCTGGCCGGGGAGGGGAGCGCCGTATCAAGGGGTTGGTAACCATGCCGGTTAAGCGCCTGTTAACCACATTTTAAAAGCTTCCGTTCATAACTGCCTTCAGCGAAGTCCGGCCTACGTCAGGAAGGCAGTAGAGCAATGTCCGATATCGTCCTCACCGCAGCAGTCCGCCAGAACCTCCTGTCGCTGCAGTCGACCGCCGACCTGCTGGCCACCACCCAGAACCGCCTGTCGACCGGCAAGAAGGTCAACAGCGCCCTCGACAACCCCACCAACTACTTCACGGCGTCGTCGCTCGACGCCCGTGCCAGCGACATCAACAACCTGCTCGACGGCATCGGCAACGGCGTGCAGATCCTGCAGGCCGCCAACACCGGCATCACCTCGCTGCAGAAGCTGGTGGACAGCGCCAAGTCGGTCGCCAACCAGGCGTTGCAGACCGCGGTCGGCTACGTGCCGAAGTCGACGGTGACCTCGACAGCGGTCGCCGGCGCGACGCCGCAGAACCTGCTCGGCAACTTCCTGAACACCACCGTGACCGGCGCGGCCGCCGGCGCGGCGGCGCCCGGCACCAAGCTGAACGCGCTGACCTCGCCGATTACCAACACCGACAGCTTCACCATCAACGGCAAGACGATCCAGTTCGCGAACTCGGGCGGCAACCAGATCACGACCACGGGCGCGACCCTCGACCTGACCACCGCCACGGTCAGCGACCTGCTCGGCGCCATCGACACCATCACCGGCGCCGCCTCGGGCACCCCGCCGACCCCGTCGACGGAGGCCGGCGGCGCGCTCGTCCTCAGCACCGGCACGGCCTCCGACCTGACCATCGGCGGCGCCGTCGGCACCCTGACCAAGCTTGGCCTCAACGGCGTCCCCCCCACCACGGCGCGCCCCACCGTGCTTGGCGGCCAGACGCTGACCATCATGCCCACCGGCAACGGCGCGACGACCAACATCACTTTCGGCACCGGCGCCGGCCAGATCTCGACCCTGAACCAGCTCAATGCGGCGCTGGCCAGCAACAATCTGCAGGCGTCGGTCGATTCCACCGGCAAGATCAGCATCACCACCACCAGCGACGCGGCGTCTTCGACCATCGGCGCGCTCAGCGGGAGCGCCACGACGGGTGGTGCGCCGTTCGCCGGCCTGACGCCGCCGGCCCCCGTCGCCGATCCGACGGTGCAGGGCACGCGCGCGCAGCTGATCGCGCAGTACAACAACATCATCAACCAGATCACCACCACGGCGGCGGACGCGTCCTACAACGGCGTCAACCTGCTCGGCGGCGACACGCTGAAGCTGGTGTTCAACGAGACCGGCAAGTCGACGCTGAACATCACCGGCGTCAACTTCAATCCGACCGGCCTTGGTCTCTCGGCCCTGACGCAGGGCACCGACTTCATCGACAACAACGCCACCAACAAGGTGCTGACCGCGCTCAACAACGCCGGCAGCACGCTGCGTACCCAGGCAGCGGCGCTGGGCTCGAACCTGTCGATCGTGCAGATCCGCCAGGATTTCTCCAAGAACCTGATCAACGTGCTGCAGACCGGCTCGACCAACCTGACCATCGCCGACACCAACGCGGAAGCCGCCAACAGCCAGGCGCTGTCGACCCGCCAGTCGATCGCGGTGTCGGCGCTGTCGCTCGCCAACCAGTCGCAGCAGAGCGTGCTGCAGCTGCTGCGCAGCGGCTAGTACGTGATGAACTGAGGTTGAGCTAAAAATCCGTCATCCTCGAGCTGCAATCCGTCATCCTGAGGTGCGAGCGACGCGAGCCTCGAAGGATGAACGGCCCAGGACATTCCGGCTCGGGCCGTCGCCCTTCGAGGGCCATGCTACGCATGGCCACCTCAGGGTGACGGATAGCGTGGATCGCACCTCACATCACGCCGTGGGTCTCGCGTCATGTCGGACGGCGAAGCGGCGGGGCCAGGCTTCGTCGCTTTTCGTTGCTCGCGGCCGGACGTCGCGGCGCCCTGCGGTGTCTGCCGAATTTTACGCCAAGCCTTTATTTTGATGCAGTTCTACACTCGGATCGTGAAAACAGTCGCGGCCGCGATTCGCGGGAACACGTCGCGAGGGCGCGCAGCAGACGCGCTGAGAGGGTGGCAGTCATGGCGCTGAAAGTGGAATTGAAGCCGTTCGAGCGGATCATCATCGGCGAGAGCGTGATCACCAATTCGGAAACGCGCACCACGTTCCTGATCGAGGGCGAAGCGCCGATCCTGCGCGAGAAGGACATCCTGACCGCGGAGACCGCGAACACGCCGGTGAAGCGGCTCTATCTCTGTGTGCAGATGATGTACCTGGAGAAGAACATTCCCAAGTATCAGGAGCTCTACATGAGCTTCGTCAAGGATCTGCTGGAAGCCGTGCCGAGCTACAGACCGGCGATCGAAAACGCGAGTAATTTAATTTTAAGCGGTGCTCTTTACAGTTCGCTAAAGGAAATCCGCAAACTTATCAGGCGGGAAGAGGAGTTGCTGAGGTGACGCATGTCTAACTATGGCGCTCAAGCCTACGCGCGTGTTGCGAACACCACTGCCTCTCCACGGGATATCGAAGCTCAAGCTCTCCTCAAGGCCGCCAACAAGCTGCAGGCGGCGGTCGCCACCGCCGATCCCACCGACGCCTGCGTGCTGGACGCGCTGATGTTCAACCGCAAGCTCTGGTCGATCTTCCTCAGCGATGCGCTGCGCGACGAGAATCCGCAGCCGCTCGAGGTGCGCCAGAAGATCGCCAACATCGGCGTGTTCGTGATGACGCAGTCGGCGGCGCTGCAGCTCGCCCCGCAGCTCGACCAGTTCCAGTCGCTCATCGACATCAATCGCAATATCGCGGCGGGCCTCAGCGGCCGCGCCTGAAGGTGGGCGCCGCGGTCCAGGACGGACCGGCCGGCGTCGTTGGAAATTCCCATGGCTGACGTCCTCAGCATCCTCCGCAGCAGCTACGCCAACGTCCAGACGCCGACCCACGGCGCCTACGTCAACGTCGACCCGGCGATGTATGAAGGCTCCTGGAAGGGCAAGTACTCGACCGGCGAGCAGTTTTCGTTCGGGATCTCGGACGTCAAGGGCTACCGCGCCAAGGTGAAGTATCAGTCGGGCGCGACGGTCAAGTACCAGGACGTGCTGATCAAGGACAATTCGTTCCGGATCGGCGACACCAAGTTCCTGCTCAAGCGCGCCGGCCACGCCCAGATCAAGACGGTGGTGACCAACGCCGCCACCGGGGCGTCGTCCCTCAACACCGCTTACGCCGACAAGACCTGACTGGCCGGCTTCGTCCGCATCCCAAGGTTCACGCCGTCTGGTCCAGCTTCGCCCGCGTATGGGTGCGCTTGGCTTCGTCCTCGGCGCGCAGATAGGCGCGCGCGCGCAGCCGCGCTTCGTCGGGATACTGGCGCACCACGAGGCTGGTGCGGTTGTCGACGACACGATAGACGACCTCGCCGGCGGCGCGATCGATCAGCACCTGGTTGGTGAGGGTGCTGGGGTCGGCCTGCGGGTTGTTGCGGGGCGCGGTCGATGCCCCCGCCGCGGTCGTGCTCTTCGGCGCGGGCAGGTCGGTCGCGACGGCCTGCTTCGCAGCTTCCGGCTGCGGCCTGACGACCTGCGCGAGCACCGGCGCCCCGACCGGCTTGATGTTGAAATCCGTCACCATGGCAGCCTCCTGGCTTCCCCGGTATCAAATCCCAACCCGTCCCGATGACAACCATACGAAGGCCGTCTCAACAGGGCGTTAGAAAACAGCATCAATGCCGCGTGCAAATGCCAGCGGCATTTCGATTCAAATTGAATTGGATGGTTTGGTCTGCCCTCGAAGCGTCGTGTCGGGCGGACACTAGCTGCGCTGTGTAAATTTATCTTGCCCGCGCACAGGCGAAATTGTCTTCAAACTGAAATGAACACAGTAACGCGCTGGTGACGCTCTTGCGATGCTGCCGATCCCGGCGCGCAAATACGGCTCGGCAAGATTGTCGCAGGGAGGCTCTTGACTTCTGCCTGCATATTCTAAAAAACTACACTACTGGTTGCATCGTAGTGGTTTTGGAATCACGTGCCGTGGTCAGCTTGGAAGCGATAGTTCAGTCGAAGTCGACGCTATTCCTTCAAGCAAGTCAAACCAAGAATGATCATCGAATCATTCCCGATGTAATCCGGCCACTGCTCCCTGAGCCAACGGCTGTGGCGTTCGCGGCCATCACTGTAAGCGCCGCGCCGGCAGTTCGCCGCAGGGCGTGGCATTTCCGCCAGACATTGCACTGCAGGCGCGACCGGGCTGGCGTCCCGGTCGCCGATGCATTTTCCGCGAAACACCTCAGCTGCTCGCAGGTGGCGCCGAGTCGGCACGTCCAGCGGCCGACCGGCGGCGCTCATGCCGTATCCCGTGAGGAAGTCCCCCGACGCATCCGGCCAAGTCGTGCACGCCTGACCAAGGGCGCCGACTCGGGTCGGCTTGGCGGGGAGGGCAAGCCTCATGACATCACTGCCGACGATCTGTCGTGCCTGAGATTCAGAAATTCCGGATTACGGAAGAGAGGACGAAAATGACCATCACGATCAGCGCCAGCAATTCTGCGGTGACGGCTCCGGACGGAAGCTCCGTGTTGGTGACCGGTACTGGTGATACCCTCTCCACCAACAATTCAACGATCGCGCTCAGCGGTGCGGTGCTGGCGATCAGCGGCACCGGTAATACGATCAGCCTCAATGGTGTTGGTGAAACGCTCAGCCTGACCCAAACTGGCGTCTCGGCGGGGGTGACGGTCGCGGAGGCCACGACTGCCGCGGCCGCGGTCCCTGAGGTGATCAACGCCTCTGGAGATGCGATCGCCGTCAACGTCCCCACGAGTAATGGGGGTGCCGGCAGCCCACGCTTCAGCGTCGTAACGATCAATGGCAGTGACGATACGCTGTCGCTGACCGCCGGCTCCCTCTCCGTCGCGACCTTTCAGGTCAA
>JBFLYG010000023.1:167188-205690 GCA_040756765.1 Pseudomonadota bacterium
GCCGATGCTGTATCTGCCAACAATGCGACGTTGGTTCTCAATGGTAGCGCCATGACGCTCAGTGGCACCGGTAATACGATCAGCCTCAATGGTGTTGGCGAAACGCTCAGCCTGACCCAGGCTGGCGTCACGGCGACGGTGACGGTCGTGGAGGCCACGACTGCCGCGGCAGCAGTCCCTGAGGTAATCAACGCCTCCGGTGATACGGTGGCCATCTCCGTCCCTGCGAGCACCGGGAGTGCCGGCAGCCCGCGCTTCAGTGCCATCGCGGTAAATGGCAGCGGCGATACGCTGTCGCTGACCGCCGGCTTCCTCTCCGTCGCGACCCTTCAGATCAACGGCAACAGCAATGCGCTCAGCTTTACCAACATCAATAACAATGCTGCCGTGACCATCAATGTCGCCGGCACCGGCGATGCTGTGACCGGGAACTACGGGACCATCAATCTGGCTGCGAACAGCTCGGTCGTATTCAACGGCAGCAATAATGGCATCTACGTAACCACGGGGGATACCCTCTCGATCAACGGTACGAGCGACTACGTCTATGGCAGCGGCGCGTCCATCATCGTCACGCCGAACAGCAATGTTACGGTGAGCGGCTCCAATAACGACATTACGGTCAGTGGCAATACCGCAACACCGACGATTACGCTCGGAGGCGCCAACGACATTTTTCAGGCGAGCGCCGGAACATCGGCGCGAATTTCCGCGACGACGGGATCAGTCAACATCAATGATGTCGAAACCATCGTATTCGGGAATACGACCAATTCGGTGACCGTTGCTAACGGCAGCGGAACCATCACGGTAACGGGCGTCGTCTCGGTCACCTCCGCCATCAAGGGCACGACCGGCAACGACACCCTGGTCGGGACCTCCGGCAACGATATCCTCGATGGCCTGGGCGGCAACGATACCGAGCGGGGCAATGGTGGCGACGACACCTACGTGTTCCGGAAGGGCTACGGCAAGCTCACCATCAATAATTTCTCGACGGCAAACAACAACTCGCTGGGCACGCTGTCGTTCGATGCGTCGGTCGCGACGAGCGACGTCATCATTGCGCGGGGTGGGGCCGGTTTTGCAGATCTCATCATTTCGATCCCGTCGACGGGCGACCAGGTGACGGTCAGCGGGGCATTCGCCAACGGCCAGAATGGACTGCGGCAGGTGCTGTTTGCCGACGGGACCAGCTGGAGCATGAGCTATCTCGCGGCTCATGCCGGGTATGACGTGAACGTCGACGGCAGCAACAGCACGATCAATGCCAGCAATGTGCTGATCGGCGTTCCGGCCAACAACGCCACAGTAACGGTCAACGGCAGCAACGATCCTATCAACGTCACCGGCACTGGCGACACGATCATTGTCAGCGGCGTCAACGATACCGTCACGACCACCCATCCGACGGCGGTCGTCGTCGCGGGGGCGGCGAGCTCCGTTGCCATCAGCGGCGCCAACAATGCGGTGTCCATCACCGGCACGGGCGATTCGGTGACGCTGACGGGGGCGGGCGATTCCGTGACCGTCACCGGCAGCAATGAGACGATCGCGACCAGCAGTCCGGCGACGATCACGGTTGCCGGTTCCGGCAGCTCCGCGACCATCAACGGCAATGGCAACGCCGTGTCCATTGTCGGGGCGGGCGATGTGGTGACGTTGACCGGCACTGGAGATACCGCGACCATCAGCGGCAGCAACGCCACGCTGACCACGGCGAATGCAGCGACGATCACGGTGACGGGCACCGGCAGCTCGGCGACCATCAACGGCAACGGCGACGCCGTGTCCATCGTCGGGGCCAGCGATGTGGTGGCATTGACCGGGACCGGAGATGCCGTCACCATCAGCGGCAGCAACGCGACGCTGACCGCGACGCATGCCGCGACGGTGACGGTGACGGGCGCCGGCAGCTCGGCGGCCGTCACTGGCGACGGCCATACGGTCGTCATCACTGGGACAAGTGACCAGGTGACCTTGAGCGGCAACGGCGAAGTCGTGACCGTCGGCGGCAGCGGCAACGCGCTCACCATTCGCGGCAGCGGCGACACGATCACGACCAGCGCCGCCGCAACAATCACGGTGACAGGCACCAACAGCTCGGCGACCATCAATGGTGATGGCGATACCATTGCCATCATTGGAGCCGGCGACCAGGTGACGCTGACCGGCAATGGTGATGTCGTGACGATCAGCGGCAGCAATGCCACGCTGACCACCACGAATGGTGCGACGGTGACGGTCGCGGGCACCGGAAGCTCGGCGACCATCAATGGCAACGGCGAGGCGGTGTCCATGGTCGGGACGGGCGATGTCGTGACTTTGACCGGCACTGGGAATGCCGTCACCATCAGCGGCAGCGATGCCGCGCTGACGACCGTGAATGCCGCGACGGTGACGGTCGCGGGCACCGGCAGCTCGGCGACTATCAATGGCAACGGCGAGACGGTGTCCATTGTCGGGGCGGGCGATGCCGTGACTTTGACCGGCACCGGCGATGCCGTCACCATCAGCGGCAGCAATGAAACGCTGACCACGACGCATGCCGCGACGGTGACAGTGACTGGCACCGGCAACTCGGCAGCCGTCACTGGCGACGGCAATACGGTTGCTATCACCGGAACCGGCGACCAGGTGACCTTGATCGGCAGCAGCGAGGTCGTGACCGTCAGCGGCAGCGGCAACGCGCTCACCATTCGCGGCAGCGGCGACACGATCACGACCAGCAGTGCCGCGACGGTGACGGTGACGGGCGCCAACAGTTCAGCGACAGTCAATGGCGACGGCGATACCATCACGATCACCGGAGCCGGCGATCAGGTGACGTTGACCGGCAATGGTGACGTCGTGACGATCAGCGGCAGCAGCGACACGGTCACGACCAGCCATGCCGCGGCGGTGACGGTCACGGGGACCGGCAGCTCGGCGACCATCAACGGTAATGGCAATGCCGTATCCATCGTCGGAACGAGCGATGCGGTCACGTTGACCGGCACCGGGGATACCGCAACCATCAGCGGCAGTAACGTCACGCTGACCACGGCGAGTGCCGCGACGATCACGGTGACGGGCACCGGCAGCTCGGCTGCCGTGAATGGCGACGGCAATGGCATCGCCATCGCCGGGGTTGGTGACCAGGTGACGCTGACGGGTGGCAGCGACGTCGTGACCGCCAGTGGCAGCGGCGACGCGATCACCATGAGCGGGATCGGCAACACGATCACGACTACCAGTGCTGCGACGATCACGATCACGGGCGCCAACAGCTCGGCGACCGTCAATGGTGACGGCAATGCCATTGCCGTCACCGGTGCAGGCGATCAGGTCACGCTGACCGGTGTGGGTGATACTGTGACGATCAGCGGCAGCAACGACACCGTCACGACCAGCCACGCGGCGACAGTGACGGTCACCGGGTCCGGCAGCTCGGCCACCATCGGCGGCGACGGCAATGCCGTGTCCATCGTCGGCGCCAACGATGCGGCGACCCTGACCGGCGCGGGCGACACCGCGACCATCAGCAGCAGCAACGCAACGCTGACCACGAGCAGCGCGGCGACGATCACGGTGACGGGCGCCGGCAGCTCGGCAACCATCAATGGCAATGGCAATGCCGTATCCATTGCCGGTACCAACGATACGGTGGCCTTGACCGGCACTGGCGATACCGCTGTGATCAGCGGCAGCAATGCGACGCTGACCACGACGAATGCTGCGACGGTGACGGTCACGGGGACCGGCAGTGCGACGACCATCAGCGGGAACGGTAATGTGGTCTCCGTCACCGGCAGCAACGACGCGCTGACGCTGACCGGCAACAATGAAACGGTGTCCCTGAACGGGGCCAATGACACCCTTGTCATCAGCGGCGCCGGCAATACGATCAGCGCCTCCAGCCCTGCGACGATCACGGTCGGTGGGACTGGGAGTTCGGCGACCATCAATGGTGACGGCCATGCGGTGGCCATCACCGGTGCCGGTGATCAGGTGACGCTGACCGGCAATGGTGATGTCGTGACGATCAGCGGCAGCAATGCCACGGTCACGACCAGCCATGCCGCGGCGATCACGGTGACGGGCGCCGGCAGCTCGGCCACCATCAGCGGCGACGGCAATGCCGTGTCCATCGTCGGCACGGGCGATGCGGTGACCTTGGCGGGCGCAGGCGATACCGTCACCATCAGCGGCGGTAACGCAACGCTGACCACCGGCAGCGCGGCGACGATCACGGTGACCGGCGCGGGCAGTTCGGCGACGATCGGTGGCAATGGCAACGCCATTTCCATCGTCGGCGCCGGTGATGCCGTGGCCCTGACCGGCACTGGCGATACCGTCACCGTCAACGGCAGCAACGAGACGCTGACCACAACGGCTGCTGCGACGGTGACGGTGACCGGCGCCGGCAGTTCGGTGACCGTGAATGGCGACGGCAATGCCATCGCTGTCAGCGGAACCGGCGGGCAGGTGACGTTGGCCGGTAACGGTGACGCTGTGACCGTCAGCGGTAGCGGTAGCGCGATCGTCCTGAGCGGGACTGGCGATACGATCACAACCAGCCATGCCGCGGCGATTACCGTGCTCGGCACGAACAGTTCGGCGACCGTCAATGGCGATGGCAATGCCATCGCCATCAATGGGGCCGGTGACCAGGTGACCCTGACCGGTAGCAATGAAATGCTGACCGTCAGCGGCAGCGGTGACGCGGTCACCATCAGCGGAACCGGCAACACGATTACGACCAGCGGTCCTGCGACGGTTACGGTGACGGGCACCAACAGTTCTGTGACCGTCAATGGTGATGGCGATGCCGTCGCCATCAATGGTGCGGGCGATCAGGTGACGCTGACCGGCGTCGGCGATACTGTGACGATCAGTGGCAGCAACGACACGGTGACGACCAGCCATGCCGCGACGGTCACGGTCACCGGCACTGGCAGTTCGGCCGCCATCAGCGGTGATGGTGATGCCGTGTCGATCGTTGGAACCAATGATGCGGTCACGTTGACCGGGGGTGGTGATACCGTCACCATCAGCGGCAGCAACGAGACGCTGACCACGAACCGAGCGGCGACGATTACCGTCACGGGCAGTGGCAGCTCGGCAGCCGTGAATGGCGACGGCAATACCATCGCCCTCAGCGGAACCGGCGGCCAGGTGACGTTGACCGGTAACGGTGACGCTGTGACCGTCAGCGGCAGTGGTAACGCGATCGTCCTGAGCGGGACTGGCGACACGATCGCAACCAGCAGTGCTGTGGCGATTACGGTGCTCGGCACGAACAGTTCGGCGACCGTCAATGGCGACGGCAATACCATCGCCATAACCGGAACTGGCGACCAGGTGGCTCTGACCGGCAACAATGACACGGTGACCGTTAACGGCAGCGGTGATGCGGTCACCATCAGCGGGACCGGTGAGACGATCACGACCAGCCATGCCGCGACGATTACCGTGCTCGGCACCAACAGCTCGGCGACCGTCAATGGGGATGGCAACACCATCGCCATCACCGGCGCCGGCGATCAGGTCACGCTGACCGGCAATGGCGACGTTGTGACGGTCACTGGCAGCAACCACACGGTCACGACCAGCCATGCTGCAACGGTCACGGTCACCGGCACCGGCAGCTCCGCGGCGGTGAACGGGGACGGCAATACCGTCGCCATCACCGGAGGCGGCGACCAGGTGACGTTGACCGGCAGCAATGACACGGTGACTGTTAACGGCAGCGGTGACGCGGTCACCATCAGCGGGACCGGTGAGACGATCACGACCAGCAATGCCGCGACGATTACCGTGCTCGGCACCAACAGCTCGGCGACCGTCAACGGGGATGGCAACACCATCGCCATCACCGGGGCCGGCGATCAGGTAACGTTGACCGGCAATGGCGACGTTGTGACGGTCACCGGCAGCAACGAGACGGTGACGACCAGCCATGCTGCAACGGTCACGGTCACCGGCACCGGCAGCTCCGCGGCGGTGAACGGGGATGGCAATACCGTCGCCATCACCGGAGGCGGCGACCAGGTGACGTTGACCGGCAGCAATGACACGGTGACTGTTAACGGCAGCGGTGACGCGGTCACGATCAGCGGGACCGGTGAGACGATCACGACCGGCAATGCCGCGACGATTACCGTGCTCGGCACCAGCAGCTCGGCGACCGTCAATGGGGATGGCAACACCATCGCCATCACCGGGGCCGGCGATCAGGTAACGCTGACTGGCAATGGTGACGTTGTGACGATCTCTGGCGCCAACGAGACAGTCGCAACCAGCCATGCCGCGACGATCACGGTGGCGGGCACCAACAGCTCGGCGGCTGTCAATGGCGATGGCAATACCGTCGCCATTACTGGGGCCGGCGATCAGGTGGCCTTGACCGGCGCCGGAGACACCGCAACGATCAGCGGCAGCAACGCGACGCTGACGACGGGCAGTGCGGCAACGATCACGGTGACTGGCGCGGGCAGTTCGGCGACCATCAATGGCAATGGCAACGCCGTATCCATCGTCGGCGCCAACGATACGGTGACATTGACCGGCACCGGAGATACCGCAACCATCGGTGGCGGCAACGCGACGCTGACCACAACGAACGCCGCGACAGTTACTGTCACGGGCAGCGGTAGCTCAGTGACCATCAATGGCAATGGTGACGCCATATCCATCACCGGCAGCAACGAGACCGTGACGCTGACTGGAACCGGCGACACCGTGACGATCACCGGCAGCAACGATACGGTCACGACCAGCAATGGAGCTACCATTACCGTCACAGGAACGAGCAGCTCGGCCACCATCACCGGCAATGCCAATGCCGTATCCGTCTCTGGCGCTGGGGATACGGTGACGCTGACCGGCTCGGGCGATAGCGTGACCCTTGGGGGCAGTGGCGCCACGGTCATCGCCAGCGGGGCCAACGAAACCTATCTTGCGAGCAAGGGGAGTGGTCAGGTTACCATCGACAATGCGACCGCGGCAGGAACCGCCGCGCAGGGGCAGCTGGACTTTGCGTCGGGCATTTCCAGCCAGAACCTGTGGTTTGTCAAAAATGGCAATGACCTCAATATCGATATTCTGGGGACCCACGACCAGTTCACGATCAGCAATTGGTTCGGCTCTAATCCTGCCGCCTCGCTTGCTGAAATCACGGCTGGGGATGGCCTCAAACTCGATAGTGCGGTGTCGCAACTCGTCCAGGCCATGGCGACGTATTCCGCCAACAATCCTGGCTTCGATCCTGCCGCGGCCACCCAGGCACCTGCTGATTCCGGTCTGCAGTCAGCCATCGCGGCGGCCTGGCACTGAGTTCAGGATTCCGAAGCAGGGCGGCATTGACTCAAGGCTGAAACCGATGGTCCAGCCTTGATTGGCCCGATGTCGAGCGGTGCGTGTCGCGCTGTGTTGCCGCTTGCGGACGGGCGTGTGATAGTTGTCGAGACGACCGGGGGTAGTGCAGGGGAATGGAAGCCGTACAACAGGATACGGGATTGCGTAGTCTTGCCCGGTTGCTCCGCTTCCACCAGGTCGCGATTGATTCCGCGCAAATAGCACATCAATTTGCCGGCGCGCCGATCGGCGTGCCCGAGATGCTGAAGTGCGCGAAAGACCTGAAGTTGAGGGCGAGGGCGGTCAGCGTCGACTGGGCGACGCTGATGAAGCTGCCCTTGCCGGCGATTGCCGAGCTCAAGGACCACACCTTCATCATCGTCGGCAGGGTGACGGCCGAGGACGCGCTGGTGCAACTGCCGTCAGAAGACCGTCCGCAGATCGTCAAGCGTGCTCAGCTGGAAGATGGCTGGTCTGGCCGTCTCGTCCTGATGACGCGCCGTGCGTCGCTTTCGGATCTGGCTCGTCGCTTCGATATCACCTGGTTTCTGCAGGCGATGCACAAGTACCGTCGTCTGCTTGGCGAGGTGCTGATTGCTTCATTTTTTCTGCAACTGTTTGCGCTGGTGACGCCGCTGTTCTTCCAGGTCGTGACCGACAAGGTGCTGACCCATCGCGGCTACACCACGCTCGACGTGCTGGTGTTCGGGTTGATCACCGTTGCGGTGTTCGAGACAGTTCTTGCCGGGTTGCGCACCTACGTCTTCTCCCACACCACCAATCGGATCGATGTCGAGCTGGGTGCGCGCCTCTTCAAGCATTTGATCGCGTTGCCGATCGCATATTTCGAAGCGCGCAGGGCCGGCGATTCGGTGGCCCGGGTGCGGGAGCTGGAGAACATCCGTAATTTCCTGACCAGCTCCGCGCTGACGCTGGTGATCGATCTCGCCTTCACGTTCGTCTTCTTGGCCGTGATGTTCTATTATTCACCGTTCCTGGCCTGGATCGTCGTTGGTTCCTTTCCATTCTATGTCGCTCTGTCGGCGGGCGTGGCGCCGATCTTTCGCCGTCGACTGGAGAAGAAGTTCGAGCGCGGCGCGGAGAACCAGGCATTTCTGGTCGAGAGCGTCAGCGCAATCCAGACGCTGAAAGCAATGGCGATCGAGCCGCAGATGCAACGGCGCTGGGAGGAACAGCTCGCCGGCTATGTCGGCGCGAGCTTTGAGGTGCTGTCGCTCGGCAACTGGTCGAGCCAGATCGTTCAGTTCATCAGCAGGATTGTCACCGCGCTGACGCTTTACTTCGGTGCACGCCTCGTCATCGAGGGGCAACTCACGGTCGGCGAACTGATCGCCTTCAATATGCTGGCAGGCCGCGTGGCGCAGCCGGTGTTGCGCCTGGCGCAGCTGTGGCAGGATTTTCATCAGGCGCGCGTGTCGATTGATCGTCTCGGCGACATTCTCAATTCTGTTCCCGAGCCGGCCTTCAGCGCGGCGCGCGCTGCCCTGCCGCCGATCAAGGGGGAGATCGTCTTCGACCATCTCAATTTCAGATATCGAGCCGACCGTCCCCTGGCTTTGCACGACATCTCCTTGACGGTTCCTGCGGGGCAGGTCGTTGGCATCGTCGGGCCATCCGGCTCGGGCAAGTCGACATTGACCAAGCTGATCCAGCGGCTTTACGTGCCCGAAAGCGGGCGCATCCTGGTTGACGGCGTTGATTTTACAGTCGCCGATGTCGCCTGGCTGCGTCGCCAGATCGGAACCGTGCTGCAGGAAAATGTGCTCTTCAATCGCTCGATCCGGGACAACATTGCGATCGCGGATCAAGGCATGGGCATGGACCGCGTTATCGCGGCGGCTGAATTGGCGGGAGCCCATGAGTTCATCCTGGAGCTGTCCGACGGCTATGACACCATCGTCGGCGAGCGGGGCGCGAGCCTTTCAGGGGGGCAGCGGCAGCGCATCGCCATCGCTCGGGCGCTCGTGACAAACCCTCGCATTCTCATCCTCGACGAGGCAACGAGTGCTCTGGATTACGAGAGCGAAAACATCATTCAACGCAACATGCGCAAGATCAGTGCGGGGCGGACTGTTTTCATCATCGCGCACCGTCTTTCAGCCGTCAGACATGTCGATCGCATCATTACGATCGAGGCCGGCCGGCTGGTGGAGGACGGGAGCCATGACGAGCTGATCAAGCGGGCCGGTCGCTATGCCATGCTGCATCAGATTCAGACGGGGCTTCATGTCGTTGGCTGACGGCCGTGAGCCGAGAGGAGCCAGGCTCTTTCGGTTTCCTAACAAGGAAGTCGATACGGCGCGGCAATTTCTTCCCGCAGCGTTGGAAGTTCTGGAGACGCCGGCTTCCCCCGTGGGGCGTGGGGTTGCCGCGGTGATCATTCTGTTCTTCGTCATCGCTATCGCCTGGGCGACATTCGGCCATGTCGATATCATCGCGACGGCTCAGGGCAAAATCGTTCCGACAGGACGCACGAAAACTGTACAGCCTCTCGAGACCGGCATCATATCCGCGATTCGTGTCCGCGATGGCGACAGGGTTGCCGTCGGCCAGGTCTTGATCGAACTGGATCAGACCGTCACCCGGGCCGAGCGCAGGCGTGTTGAGCAGGATCTGATCCTGAGCCGACTGGACGTCGCCCGTCTTAACGCGCTGCGCAGCCACTTTGGCGCTCTATCCTCTCTCGATGACCTGGTGCCGCCCACGGGCGCATCGGCTGCGGATATCGCCAGGACTCGGTCGGGGCTGCTTGCGCAGGCGTCCGAGCAGATCAATAAGCTGGCATCCCTCCAGCAGCAGATCAATCAAAAGCAAGCCGAAGCTCAGTCGGTGCAGGCCGCCATCGCCAAGATCGACGCCTCCCTGCCGCTGCTCGAAGAGACCGCCGATGTCCGGCGCAAGGCCATGGAGATCCAGTACGGCAATCGAATTGCCTATCTCGAGGCGCAGACGCGGCTCGTCGACCACCAGAACGAGCGCATCGTCCAGCAACGCAAGCTTGTGGAGATCGAGGCCGCGCGCCATGCCCTGGAAGAGCAGATGTCGCAAACACGATCCGGCTTTGAGCGCCAGGTGTTGAGCGATCTTTCGGATGCCCGGAAGAAGGTCGAAGAATTCGGTCAGGATCTCGTCAAGGCTGAACGGAAAATGGATGAGCAGGTCCTGCGTTCTCCGATCGATGGTACGGTTCAGCAGTTGGCAGTCCATACCATCGGCGGTGTGGTCACGCCGGCTGAAAAATTGATGATGATCGTTCCGACCGCAAGCCGCCTCGAAGCTGAAGCCATGGTTTCCAATCGGGATATCGGTTTTGTGAATGCTGGCCAGAGCGCCGAGATCAAGATCGATACGTTCAATTTTACCCGGTACGGGCTGTTGCACGGCACGGTGACGAGCGTGTCGCAAGATGCGATTGTCAGGGAGAGGCCACCGGGCGACAAATCCGGCAATACCTTCCAGAAGGGCGCGCTATCGGACTCCAGCGAGCCGGACGGCCAGGAGCTGCTTTATTCGGCGCGCGTCGCGCTCGATCAGACGCAGATGCAGATGCAGGTGGAGGACAAGCTCGTCAGTCTGGCGCCCGGCATGGCGGTGACGGTGGAGATCAAGACGGGCCGGCGGCGGATTATCGAATATCTGATGTCGCCGTTGATGCGCTATCGGCAGGAGAGCCTGCGGGAGCGCTAAGTGCTTCGAAAGCGATTTGAGCTGTGAGCTGCATGTCGCAGGCTCACATGTGGATACGACATCATTCCGTCGCCACGAGCGTGATTGCGGGGGCAGGACCTACAGCGTCCGGCTCACCGCCAGCGGCGTGGCGTGGCGGGGGTGCGGGGCGGTGCGCTGGCCGTAGGCGGTGTAGGTCTGCGGCATGCTCTTCTTCTGGATCTCGCCGTTGACGCCGCGGATGATGCCCTCCGACACCGCGTGCGCGGTGGCGAGCACGGTGAGGTTGACCTGCAGCATGGCGCGGAAGGTGTCGTGGTGGCGGTGCAGGGCCTGCAGCAGGTCGGGCGCGGATGTCGTGAAGAACTGCTGCGCGCCCTTGAGGTGGCCGAGCGTGACGAGATAGCGCTGCGACATCTCGGTCTTGCGCGGCTCCATCGCCATCGCCTCGCGGATCTTGCCGGCGCGCACCAGCGTGGTCTCGGCCTCGATGATTTCGAGCAGGCCAGTCATCGCTTCCATCAGGCGGTCGGCGAGCTTGCGGGCGTCGGCCAGCGTCGTGACGGACGGCGCCGCGGCAGGGGCAGGGGTGGGGGCGGGCTGGCGCATGGGATCAGGCTCCGGAGCCGCTCAGCGCGGCCTGCTTCATGATGAGTGAGCGATAGACGTCGTTGGACAGGCCGATGCCGCCGGCCTTGGCGAACGAGCGCGCATACTGGTCGGTGAGCATCGAGCGCCAGGCGCCGGTGCCGACGGTGTCGCCGAACGGGCCCTCGCCTTTGACGCTCGAGGTCATCTGCGAAAACATGGTGTTGAGGAACACCGCCTCGAGGTCCTGCGAGGTCTTCTTGGCCTTGGCCTGCGCCTGCGGCGAGACCTTCTTCAGCGCCTCGGCAAAGGCGAGGTCCGTGCTGGGGTTGGCGCGCGCGATGGCGGTCATCACATCACCTCGATGTCGGCCTGGATGGCGCCGGCGGCCTTGATCGCCTGCAGGATGCTGATGAGGTCGCGCGGGCCGATGCCGAGGCCGTTGAGGCCGTCGACGAGCTGCTGCAGCGACACGCCGTCCTTCACCAGCGCGAGCTTCTTGCCTTCCTCCTGGACGCCGACGCGGGTGTTGGGCGTCACCACGGTGCGGCCGCGCGACAGCGGGTTGGGCTGGCTGACCTGCGGGCTCTCGGAGATCGTGACGGTGAGGTTGCCCTGCGCCACCGCGACGGTGGCGACGCGCACGTCGCGGCCCATGACGATGATGCCGGAGCGCTCGTCGATGATGATCTTGGCCGGCAGGTCCGGATCGACCTGCAGCTGCTCGATCTCGGTGAGCAGCGCCACCGCGTTGCCCTTGAATTCGGAGGGGATCGACAGCTCGACGGTCGAGGGGTCGATCGGCTGCGCGGTCTTGGTGCCGAGGAAATCGTTGACCGCGGCGGCGATGCGCTTGGCGGTGGTGAAGTCGGCGTTGCGCAGCGCCAGGCGAACGTTCGGCATGCGATTGAGCGCGAACTCGATCTCGCGCTCGATGATGGCGCCGTTGGCGATGCGGCCGACGGTCGGCACGCCGCGGGTGATGCTGGCGGCGGCGCCCTCGGCCTGGAAGCCGCCGATGGCGAGCGAGCCCTGGCCGACCGCGTAGACGTTGCCGTCGGCGCCGAGCAGCGGCGTCACCAATAGCGTGCCGCCCTGCAGGCTCTTGGCGTCGCCGAGCGCGGAGACGGTGACGTCGATGCGGGTGCCTTGCGTCGAGAACGGCGGCAGGTTGGCGGTCACCATCACCGCGGCGACGTTGCCGGTGCGGATGGTCTGGCCGCGGATGTTGACGCCCATGCGCTCCAGCATCGCTTGCAGCGACTGCTTGGTGAAGGGGATGTTGTTCAGCGTGTCGCCGGTGCCGTTGAGGCCGACCACGAGGCCGTAGCCGATCAGCTGGTTCTGGCGCACGCCCTCGATGTTCGCGAGATCCTTGATCCGCGACGTCGCGCCGGCTGGCCCTAGACTCAAGAGCAGCCAGGCGAGAATCGTCGCGCCAGCCACCCGGAAACCCCGTGTCATCCTCTGCTCCCCGCTGAGGTCGTCTTCAAGGCGCGCTCCACGCTCCCACATGGCGCGCGACCTCTGTGTCTTGTTCAGCGAAAACCGTGCCAGTGGGGGTGACTTTTCAGCCATTTGAAAATATTGAGGAAATTCTCTCAGAGGGGCGGCGGGCGGGGCGCTCCGGCCGGCAAACTTGCCGCCGCCGGCAGTTTTTGCCGGGTCGTTTACGCTTCATTAACCATAAAAGGCGAGGTTTTCCGGCAGGATCCCTTAAGGCCGCGCTGCGACGATGGGCGCAGCGACCCACGGGGAAGGGACGCCGAGGGCAGCAGCCGGCGAGACAGCACGATGCGAATCTACGGACCCAGCTCCACCACCTTCGGGACCCCGGCGTCGAACACCCGCCGGACCAGCTCGACCGGCTTCTCCCTGCCGGAGACCACCGAAACCACCGAGACGCGGGCGGCCAGCGCGCCGAAGACGGTCGGCGGCATCGACGCGCTCCTGGCGCTGCAGGGGGTCGACGATCCGACCGAGCGGCGCCGGCGTTCGGTGAAGCGCGGCCGGGCCGCGCTCGACGTGCTCGACGACCTGAAGATGTCGCTGCTGTCCGGGGCGCTCGACGCCTCGACCGTCAGCCGGCTGCGCACCGCCGCCGCCGACCTCAAGGACAGCTCCGGCGACGCGGGCCTCGACGCGGTGCTGGCGGAAATCGAGCTGCGGGTCGAGGTCGAGCTCGCCAAGGCCGGCCAGGTGGCCTGAAGCGCAGGCCCTGCCGGCCCCGGGCCGGTTTAGAGGCTCACGCTCTTGAGCTGGATATCGTAGCGCCGCTGCGCGGCCTGCACTTCCTTGAGATTGTTCTCGGCCCAGTGGCGCAGCGGATCGACGGCATTGGCCAGCGTCGTGCCGAGCGGCGTCACCGAATATTCCACGGTCACGGGCACGGTGGCGATGGCGCGGCGGCGCACCAGGCCGTCCCGCTCCAGGCTCTTGAGCGTCTGGGACAGCATCTTCTGGGAGATGCCGCCGATCGCCCGCCGCAGCTCGTTGAAGCGCCGCGGCCCGTCCATCAGCAGCCCGAGCAGCAGCACCGCCCATTTGTCGCCGACCCGGTCCAGGATCTGGCGGGTCGGGCATTCGGCGGCATAGACGTTTCCGGCCTTCATCGGGTTACCCTCGCGTAATCTGGTGCCAACAAAGTGCGTTCTTTTCCTGCAACGCTCCGTTGGCTATCTGGTCACTATCAGAAACCGTTTTCCCGGCCAACAGAGGAATCGGTTCCTGCAAACCCCAGTACCTCCTGAGAGCAAAAGGATCGCCTCCATGAAGATCGCTGTCGTCGGCGCCACCGGCCAGGCCGGTTCCCGCATCACCGCGGAACTGCTGCGCCGCGGCCACCAGGTCACCGCCATCGTCCGCAACCCCGAGAAGGTGCCGGTGCAGGCCGGCCTGACCGCCAAGGCCGGCGACGTGTTCGACCAGGCTGGCCTGACCGCGCTGCTCGCGGGCCACGACGTCGCCATCAGCGCGGTCCACTTCACCGCGAGCGACCTCGCCAAGCTGATCGCCGCCGCCAAGGCCTCGAAGGTCGGCCGCTATATCGTGGTCGGCGGCGCCGGCAGCCTCGAGGTGGCCCCCGGGGTCCGACTGGTCACCACCCCCGGCTTCCCCGAGCAGTACAAGGCCGAGGCGACGCGGGGCGGCGATTTCCTCGACCTGCTGCGCCAGGAACAGGAGCTGAACTGGACCTTCATCTCGCCCTCGGCCCTGTTCGTGCCGGGCGAGCGGACCGGCAAATTCCGCCTCGGCACCGACCAGCTGCTGGCCGACGAGGGCGGCAAAAGCTGGATTTCGTTCGAGGATTACGCGGTCGCGCTGGCCGACGAGATCGAGAAACCGGCGAACGAGCGCCGCCGCTTCACGGTCGGCTACTGACGCCGCCACCCCATCCCCGCCAGTTCCGGGTCTACAAGCAGCCTCAAGGGGATAACCCCCTTGGGGCGATATTGTCTGTCACACCGCGCCGCTATATAAGCTGCCCGCCCACCGGGTTTTCCGGGGGCCTTGCACGGATTAGGATAATCGGTGTTGGACAAAGTGAAAAATTACAAGCCCTCGGAGAAGGAGCCTTTCATGAACGAGCGCCAGCGCGAATACTTTCGCGCCAAGCTGCTCGCATGGAAGGAGGACATCCTCAAGGAAGCCAAGACCACGCTGCAGCAGTTGCAGGACGAGAACGTCAACCACCCGGACTTGACCGATCGTGCCTCCTCGGAGACCGACCGCGCCATCGAGCTGCGGGCCCGTGATCGGCAGCGCAAGCTGATCTCCAAGATCGACGCCGCGCTCGCCCGGATCGAGGACGGTTCCTACGGCTACTGCGAGGAGACCGGCGAACCGATCTCGCTGAAGCGGCTCGAGGCGCGCCCCATCGCGACGCTGTCGATCGAAGCGCAGGAGCGCCACGAGAAGCGCGAGAAGGTCTACCGCGACGAATAACCGTCGCGGCCGACAGCGCCGACTTTTTTCCTCGCGGCGGGCTGCCAGGCCTCGCCGCGTTTTTGTTTTTGGCAGCGGCCGCGCGCCGCTGTGCCATGCATCCTCGTGCGAAAAAGAACACGGCCTCCGACAGGGGAGAATGTCGGAGGCCGCGTCGTTCACTTTGCTGCGCCTAGGTTCGCCGCAAAGTGTGGGAGCTCGGAATGCGCCGCGCGGGGAGAGAAAGCGCGGCGCAGAAGGCGGGTGATCAGAACGGCAGCAGCACGTCGAGCACCTGCTGGCCGTAGCGCGGCTGCTGTACGTCGGTGATCTGGCCGCGGCCGCCATAGGCGATGCGCGCTTCGGCGATCTTGCTGGAGTCGATGGTGTTGTCGCTCTGGATGTCTTCCGGGCGGACGATGCCGGCGACCACGAGCTCGCGCACCTCGAAGTTGACGCGGACCTCCTGCTTGCCTTCGACCACGAGGTTGCCGTTCGGCAGGACCTGCGTCACCACCGCGGCGACGTTGGTGGTCAGCGCTTCCTGGCGCGCCACCGAGCCCTTGCCGTCGCTCGACGCGGTCGAATCCGCGGTCAGCGTCCGGCCGGGCAGGGCCTTGGCCGCGGTCCCGGTCAGCCACTGCGAGCCGAGGAAGGCGGTGGTGCCGCTGTCTTCCTTGTTGGCGCGGCTGCGCTGGGTCTCGTTGGCGATGTTGGCGGTGTCCTTGATGTTCACCGTCACGGTCATGATGTCGCCGACCTGAGCGGCGCGCTGGTCCTTGAAGAAGGCGCGCGAGCCGGTCCGCCACAACGAGTTCGGATTGTAGGACGCCGGCTGCGGCGTCGGCATCGGCATCTGCACCGGCTTGTAGCCGGTCTTGGTGGTCGGATCGTCGATCGCCGACAGCGGCGGCTTTTCGCCGATCATCGACAGGCGATCGACGGCCGAGCAGCCACCGGCCAGGCCGGAGAGGCCGACCAGGCTGAGAGCGAGAACGACGCGATTGAACGGGGACGTGACCATGAACGTTTACTCGGCTTTTGCGGCGGCGGCGGTGTCGGGAAGGGCGGCGGTGGTGATCGGGCGCGGGGTCGGGACCGAGATGGTCACCTGGCCGGGGCCGGTCACCACGCCCTGGACGATGCGTTTGGACTGCGGGTTCATCACCGAGACGGAATCGCCTTCGCTGCCGCTGTCGACTGCTTTCGCGCGCATCGTCAGGTAGAGGCTCTCGGTCTGGTAGATCAGCGTCACCGGCTGGTCGCGCTGCACGAGGTCCGGCTTGGCGAGGTCGATGGCGCGCAGCACCTGTCCCGAATGCAGCGGCTTGCGCGCTTGCATGCCGACGACCTGGTCGCGGCGCAGCGCATCCCGGCCGGCCTCGGCCTTGGCGCGGCGTTCGATCATCACGTCGGCGGCACGCACCGTCTCGCCGCGGTCGAGGCTGCGCGTCACCACCACGGCATCGACGGTCTCGACCGCGGTGCCGGTGAAGCGCAGCCGCGTCGGCGACGCGGGGTTGCCGTTGCTGATCTCGAACAACACGTCGAAGCGGCCGTTGCGGGCGTCGTAGCGGGTGGCGATCGCACGCAGCTCGCCGGTGTTGGCGGGGTCGAGCTGCAGCGTGCGCAGGTCGCGGTCGAAGGTGATGGTGAGGTCGGCGGCATCGCCGAGCCCGTTGCGCCGCTCCAGCGCGCGGCCGACCTGCCGTTCGACGTCCTTGCCGCTCAGCGTGCGGGCGAGCCGCGTCACGGAGACTTCCCGCAGGTCCTGGGTGTCCACCCCGATCACCTGGTAGGTGCGCAGCGTCGCCAGCACCTGTGCGGTGGACAGCGATCCGGTGGTGCCGAGGTCGGGCGCGCGGTAGACCGCGATCTGCGCCGCAGAGCCGGCGTTGTCGACGAGGTCGCCGATGCGCACGACGTCGCTCGCGACCGAGACGGTGGCACGCAACACCGGCGTGGTGCTGCGCTCGAGGCCGGCCGTGGCCTGGTCGACCGCGTCCAGCGCCGCGGCCGTGGCTGCGTCGGGCAGCACGGCGGCGTCGGAGTGTGACTGGGCGGACGCCGTGGCGCAGGGCCCGAGCAGGGCGACGCCGAGGAGAAGAGCGCGCAGGGTCATCGACGGCCTCATCGCTTAGCGGAACATGCCCGAAGTGGACTGCAGCATCTGGTCGGCCGCGCTCACCACCTTGGCGTTCATCTCGTAGGCGCGCTGCGCCGAGATCAGGGTGGACACCTCGGTCACCACGTCGACATTGGACTGCTCGAGGCGGCCCTGCTGCATGGTGCCGGCGCCGTCGTTGCCGGCGGTGCCGTCCTGCGGCTGGCCGGACGCCGGAGTGTCGGTGTAGCTGTTGTTGCCGATCGGCAGCAGGCCTTCCTTGTTGATGAAGCGGGTGATGCCGATCTGGCCGATCACGGTCGAGGTCGTGGTGCCCGCCGGCGTCACCGACACCTGGCCCTGGGTGTTGATGGTCAGGCCGGTCGAGTTCTGCGGAATGGTGATGGTCGGCTGGACCGGGTTGCCCTGGGCGTTGACGATGCGGCCGGTCTGGTCCTGCTGGAAGGTGCCGTCGCGGGTGTAGGTGAAGGTGCCGTCCGGCATCTGGATCTTGAAGAAGCCCTCGCCGCTGATCGCGATGTCGAGGTCGTTGCCGGTCGGCAGCGTGGTGCCCTGGCCCATCGAGCGCGGCGTGCCCACGATCTTGACGCCGCCGCCGACGTCGACGCCCACCGGCAGGATGGTGCCCTGGTCCGAGGCCTGGGCGCCGATGCGGCGCACGTGCTCGTACATCAGGTCCTGGAACGCCGCCCGCTGCTTCTTGTAAGCGGTGGTGTTCATGTTGGCGATGTTGTTGGAAATGACCTGGACGCTGAGTTCCTGGGCAGCCATTCCGGTCGCGGCGGTGAAGAGAGCGCGCATGGGTCAGGTCCTTTAGGCCGGAACGTCGGCGAGCTTGTCGAGCGAGGCTTTGCGCAGGTCGCCCTGCTGCTGCATGATCGACGAGATGTTCTGGTAGGTGCGCGTCACCTCGACGAGGCGGCTCATTTCCCGCACCGCGTTGACGTTCGAGCGCTCGAGGTAGCCCTGACGGATCCGCGAGGTCGGGTCGGCCTGGGCCGCGGCGGCGCCCGCGGAGTAGAGGTTGGAGCCTTCCTTCTGCAGCCGGTCCATCTGGGCGAAGTTGACGAGGCGCAGCTTGCCGCGAATCGAATCGGTCTTGGTGTTGTTGCCCTCGACCACGGTGATGGTGCCGGTGTCCGAGATGACGATGTCATGGTCGGTCGGCTGGAACGTGATCGGCCCGTTGGTGCCGAGCACGAGATTGCCGTCGCCGGTGACGAGCTGGCCCTGCGGATTGATCTGCAACTCGCCGTTGCGGGTGTAGCGCTCGCCGGCGGCCGTCTGCACCGCGAGGAAGCCATTGCCGTCGATGGCGACGTTGAGCGGGTTGTCGGTGCGCTCGTTCGGCCCGCCGGAATAGTCGCGCCAGGCGCCGGTGTCCTGGACATAGCTGAGCTGGCGGTCGCGGCCGACGAAGTTGTCGGCGCGGGCGACCGGCATCAGGTATTCCTGGAATCGCGAATTGTCGGCCTTGAAGCCGGTGGTGTTCATATTCGCGACGTTGTTCGAAATCACGTCGATCTGACGCTCGAGCGTCATCTGACGTGACAATCCGATGAGGAGGGTGTTCTCCATCGGTGGTTCTCCCCTTGATGGACCGCCGCCGACCCTCCCAAGGCCAGTCGCCGCTCCGGTGAGCTGCAGGCTCTCCCAAGCCGGCTGCTCGTCCCTTTCAAAGCGAGACTCGTGCCAGAGTGAAAAACTTCGATTTTGCAGATGGTTGTCCGCCAAAATAGCGGCCGGGCGGGCGGCAAGAAAGGTCTTGTTGACCATAATTGCCGGCAGAATTTTCCTAGTCGCGGGCCGAAAGAAAGGTTCTGTTAACCATTGTAAACCTAGTGTTGTCGTCAGGGCGCTTGGGGCGCCGGCGGCCTTCGTTTCGCGTATTTTCAGCCTGTTCGGCAGCATCGAGCTCACTCCCGGGACAGGAGCGGGGCAGGCGATGGCGGATGATCAAACCGAAGATGGTGCCGACGAAGGCGGCGCCAAGCCGAAGAGCAAATTCAAGCTGATCGTCGCTGTCGTCGGCGTGTTCGTCATCCTCAGCGGTGGCGCGGCGGGCTATTTCCTGTTCATGCGCCCGAAGGCCGAAGAGAAGCATGCCGAGGCGCCGGCCGCGCCGAAGCCGCCGGTGTTCGTCGATGTGCCGGAGGTGCTGGTCAACCTCTCCAGCCTGCCGGGCGAGCGCGTGCAGTATCTCAAGGTCAAGATCGCGCTCGAGGTGAAGGACCAGCCGGTGGTGGCGGCGATCCAGCCGGCGATGCCGCGGGTGCAGGACATCTTCCAGACCTACATGCGCGAACTGCGGGCGAGCGACCTCAGCGGCTCGGCCGGCATGTTCCGTCTCAAGGAAGAGCTGACGCGGCGGGTCAACGCCGCGATCCAGCCGGCGCAGGTCAACGCCGTGCTGTTCAAAGAAATCATCGTGCAGTAACGCAGCGGAGCGGGAAGTCGTGGCGCCGGGCGATGTCGATCAGGATGCACTAGCCGCCGAATGGGGCGCGGCGCTGGATTCGGAGGATCCGGAAGCCGCTGCCGCGGAAGCGGCAGCCAACGAGCTCACGGAGGCGATGGCGGAGCAGTGGGCTGCCATGGTCGACGAGAGCAGCCGCGGGCTGTCCGCCAATGCCGGCGAGCGGGTGCTCTCCCAGGAGGAGATCGACAACCTGCTCGGCTTCAGCGTCGGCGAGGTCAGCCTCGACGACAATTCCGGCATCCGCTCGATCATCGATTCGGCGATGGTCTCCTACGAGCGTCTGCCGATGCTCGAAATCGTGTTCGATCGGCTGGTCCGGCTGATGACCACGTCGCTGCGCAACTTCACCTCGGACAACGTCGAAGTCTCGCTCGACCGCATCACCTCGGTGCGGTTCGGCGACTACATGAACTCGATCCCGCTGCCGGCGGTGCTGGCGGTGTTCAAGGCCGAGGAGTGGGAGAACTTCGGTCTCGCCACCGTCGACTCCAGCCTGATCTACTCGATGATCGACGTGCTGCTCGGCGGCCGGCGCGGCATCACCGCGCTGCGCATCGAGGGCCGGCCCTACACCACCATCGAGACCAACCTCGTCAAGCGCCTCGTCGAGGTGGTGCTCGCTGATGCCGAGCAGGCGTTCCGGCCGCTGTCGCCGGTGACGCTGTCCATCGACCGCCTCGAGACCAACCCGCGCTTCGCCGCCATCAGCCGGCCGGCCAACGCCGCCATCCTGGTGCGGCTGCGCGTCGACATGGAAGACCGCGGCGGCAATGTCGAGCTGCTGCTGCCCTACGCCACCATCGAACCGATCCGCGACGTCCTGTTGCAGATGTTCATGGGCGAAAAGTTCGGGCGCGATCCGATCTGGGAAGGCCATCTTGCCACCGAGATCTCGCGCGCGCAGATTGCCGTCGATGCCGTGCTCTATGAGTCGGAGATTCCGCTGCGCCAGCTGATGCAGCTCAAGGTCGGTGACACCCTACCGCTCGACATCCGTGCCGATGCGATGGTTTCAGTGCGGTGCGGCAATGTCACCTTGACGGAGGGGCGGATGGGACGGGTGGGGGATCGCGTCGCGATCCGCGTGACCAAGCCGCTGCGCAAACCGCACATGACGCTGGCGATGTTCGAGAAGGCCGACGAGCAGACCAAGATGATGGAGGCACAATGAACCATTCCATGGGGATGATCATCGAGACGCTGGTGGCGATGCTGCTGGTCGCGACGATCGGCTACTGCATGCTGCTCAACAGCCGCCTGAAGCGGTTGAAGGCCGACGAGCAGTCGCTCAAGGCCACCATCGCCGAGCTGATCACCGCGACCGAGATCGCCGAGCGCGCGATCGGCGGCCTCAAGCTGACGGTGCGCGAGTGCAACGAGAATCTCGGCAGCCGGCTGAATGCCGCGACCGACGTGGTGGCCGATCTCGACAAGCGGCTGCTCGAAGGTGACGACCTGCTGCGCCGCCTGTCGCGGATCGTCTCCGCCGGCCGGCCGCGCGAGACGCAGAGCGTTCAGCCCGTCGCTGCTGCGGCCGCCCCGTCCGCGCCGCCGACCTCGCCGCAGGCGATCGTCGCCGCCGCGCAGGCCTTCGCTGAACGCAAGCGCGCCGCGGGCCTCGCTGCATGAAGACGGCCCGCAACTTTCGCGTCATTCCCCTGGTGCTGGCGGCGATCATTGGCCTGGTCACGCTGAAGACGCTGGGGCTGGTGCTGGATGGCGGCTACATCTTCAACGATCGGGAAGTCGCCGCCGCGGACCGGCCGTCGTGGGCGCAGGACATGTTCAACTTCCCGACCGGCCGGTCACGTCCGCAAATCGATCCCATCGAGATCACCGGCTCGGTGCCCGCCAAGAAGGAAGACAAGAAGGACGACAAGGCCGAGAAGAAGGACGGCGGCAAGGAGGCCGTGAAGGAGGCGGCGGCCAAGGACGCGGGCAAGGATGCCAAGGAAGGGGCCAGGCCGGCGGAGACGCCGATGCCGCAGCCGACCGTGATCAACCCCGATGCGCGGGCGGTGTCGCCGTCGGAGCGGGCGATCCTGGAGCGGCTGCAGGAGCGGCGTCAGGAAATCGAGGCGCGCGCGCGCGAGATCGACATCCGCGAGAACCTGCTGAAGGCCGCGGAGAAGCGCATCGAGAGCAAGGTCGAGGAAATGAAGGCGGTGGAGGCCCGGATCGGCGCCGCCAACGAGCAGAAGACCCAGGCGGACGCGACCCGCTTCAAGGGCATCGTCACCATGTACGAGGCGATGAAGCCGAAGGATGCCGCCAAGATCTTCGACCGCCTGGACATGGCGGTGCTGATCGAGGTGGCCTCGCAGATCGCGCCGCGCAAGCTCTCGGACATCGTCGGCCTGATGCAGCCGGACGCCGCCGAGCGCCTCACCGTCGAGCTTGCCCGCCGCGCCGGCGGCGACAAGACCGCCTCCGCGAACGACCTGCCCAAAATCGAAGGCCGCCCGCCGCCGGACGCCAACTGAGGCAGCTGCGCTGCCCGGATGCCCTATGGCTAATTGCTATTTTTTGAATTTTATGTATAGCTAATTGCTATGAATTGGCTATGGACATTCGTTACACAAAAGCCGCCGCCAAGCCCTGACCAGGATGCCGGCCGACACGGCGCGTCTGATCCGTGGCAAGATCGAGCAGTATGCTGCGCGCCCGGCCAGTCTGGCGAACAATGTGAAGAAGCTGCAGGGGCGCGACGGCTATCGCTTGCGGGTTGGTGACTGGCGAGTGATTTTCGATCAGGACGGCCGCGTGCTCGACGTGCTCCAGATCGGCCCGCGCGGGAGCATCTATGAGGACTGAGAGCATGGGGAAGCCCGACATCATCAAGACCCCCAGTGGTGATCAGATGGTCATCATGCCGCTGTCCGAATACGAGCGCCTGGTTGCGGCTGCCGAGGACGCGGCTGACGCGCGCATCTATGACAAGATCAAGGCGAAGCTGGACGCGGGCGAGGAGGAGTTGCTTCCCGCTGAGATGGTCGACCGCCTGCTGAGCGGCGAAAGCAGGGTGAGGGTGTGGCGCGAGCATCGCGGGATGACCGTCAAGGCGCTGGCGGAGGCTGCCGGCGTCACGCAGCCGTATCTTTCGCAGATCGAAACCGGCAAGCGTGAGGGCACCATCGAGACCTTCAAAAAGCTGGCGGCCGCGCTGCGCGTGGACATCGACGATATTGCGTGAACGGTGAGTGGTGCCGGTGTGAGGGGCAGGAACGATCGGGAAATGCCGGGCGCATATTTGGGCGCGCGCGCGACATGACACCGAGAAAATTCAACGTGTTGACCTTAACAGCTCCTTAAACGGGGGATTCTACAGTCGGGTGCGTCAGAAGGGTCGCAGCCGGCGGCCCATGGAATTGGGCCGAGATACGTGGGCAGGGCTGAGACGACGGCCGGACGGAGCAGGCTGCAGGCGCGTGCGTGGCGACGCACGCTGCGCGGCCTTGGCGTCGTGTCGGTGCTGCTCATTCCTGCCGGCTCCCTTGCGGCGCCGCCGTCCCTGACCGAGGCGCAGGCGCCCATCGTGCCCGTGAGGGGCGATGCGTCGTTTGCGGCGGCGGGTGGCTATGCCCGGCTGATTCTCAAGCTCGACGAGGATGTCGAGCCCGAGGTGGTGACCGCCGGCTCGATCCTGGTCATCCGTTTCAAGCGCCCGGTGGACGTGCCTGTCGACAAGCTCGCCGATGCGGTGCCCGACTATGTCGGCATGGCGCGGCGTGATCCCGACGGCATGGCGATCCGCCTCGCGCTGTCGCGCAAGGTCACCGTCAATGCGATGACCGCGGGCGAACGCTTCTTCGTCGATCTGTTGCCCGACGGCTGGAAGGGCCTGCCGCCGCCGCTGCCGCAGGAGGTGGTGCGCGAGCTCGCCGAGCGGGCGCGGGTCGCCGAGCGGCTGCTCAAGCAGCAGAAGCTCGCCCAGGAGGCCAGGAAGCGCCCGGCGGTGCGGGTGCGCGGCTCGGTGCAGCCGACCTTCGTGCGCTTCGTGTTCGAGCTGCCGCAGGGCGTCGGCGTGTCGTCGGCGCTCGAGGACAAGAAGCTGTCGCTGGTGTTCTCCCAGCCGCTCACCTTCGACTTGTCGGACGCCAAGCTGGTCGCGCCGTCGAACATTTCCGGCATCGAGCAGCGCACGGAAGGCGAGGGCGCAGTGGTGTCGTTCGCTACCCTCGGCGACGTCAGCGTGCATTCGTTCCGCGAGGACGCCAACTACGTCATCGATATCGGCGCCGAGCAGGCGGGCCGGCCGGCGGCGCAGCTGCTGCCCGCCGCCGAGGCCAAAGAGGCCAAGGAAACAAATAAGGAAACAAGCAAGGAAGCCGACAGGGAAACCAGCAAGGAGGCGAAGGTGGCTGCCTCGGTGCCGCCGAAGCCGTCCGCTCCCGCGTCGATCCCTGCCGCGCCTCCGTCTGCCGCTGCGTCGGTCGAGCCGCCGCCGGTCCAGATCATGGATGAGATCAAGGCTGCCGCGACACCGCCCGCGGACGCTGCCGTGACGTCGCCCCCCGTGAAAGAGCAGGCCGCGAAGGAGGCCCCCGCCCAGGCGGCGGCCATGCCGTCACCGCCGCAGCCCGCCGTCGCCGAGGCCCAGCCGGCGCCGCCGGCGGCCGCGCCGCAGCCGCAGGCCTCTCCCGCCCGCGACGACGGCCTCAAGGTGCAGGCGGTGCGCAACAGCGACGGGCTGCGGCTGACGTTCCCGCTCGGCGCCGCAGTTCCCGCCGCCGTGTTCCGCCGCGGCGAGACCGTGTGGCTGGTGCTCGACGATGCCCGCCCCCTCAACACCGAGGCGATCCGCCGCGACGGCGGGTCGCTGATCGGCGACGTCTCCAGCCAGAAGCTCGACAAGGGCCAGGCCATCCGCATCCGGCTCGGCCGTCCGCAATTGACCTCGCTGTCGGGCGAGGGCGGCGGGCTGGTGCTGACCTTCGCCGACACCATGGAGGCGCCGTCGCAGCCGCTCAGCGCCACCCGCAACATCGCCGACCCGGCCCGCGCCCATGTCTCGGTGATGATGGCGGGGCCGGCGACCGTGCACCGTTTCGCCGATCCCGATGCCGGCGACGCGCTGACCGTGGTCACCGCGCCGCTGCCGGCCCGCGGCTTCATCAAGCGGCAGGACTTCGTCGAATTCTCGCTGCTGGAATCGGTGCACGGCGTCGTCGTGCAGTCCAATGCCGACGACCTTGCGGTCACCGCGTCGGCGGACCGCGTGGTGCTGACGCGTCCCGGCGGGCTGACGCTGTCGTCGGCGGCGCTGACGCCCGCGCAGCGCATCGGCGTCGGTCCCAAGCCGCTGTTCGATGTCGCCGAATGGGATGCGAACCGCGACGCGGTGTTCAACAAGCGCTACGACGCACTGGTCGCCGCCGCGGGGCAGGCGAACGGTGACGACAAGCTCGCGGCCAACCTCGACTTCGCGCGCTTCTACCTGGCGCGCGGCTTCTACCATGAGGCCAAGGGCGTGATGGACCTGGTGCTGGCCGGCGCCAAGCCCGGCACCGAGGACCCGACCGCGCTGATCATCCGCGCCATCGCCAATATCCTCAGCCACCGTCCCGCCGCCGGGCTGAAGGATCTCGCCAACCCGGTGATCGGCAACGGCTACGACCTGCAGCTGTGGAAAGGACTCGCCGCCGCACGCCAGGAGAAATGGCCGGAGGCGCGCGAGAAGTTCAAGAACGCCGAGTTCGCCATCGCAGCGCTGCCCAAGGACCTGCAGCGCGAGGTGCTGATGGCGGCGATGCGGGCGTCCCTCGAGGTCAAGGACTATGCCGGCGCCTCCGCCCGCAGCAACGACATCGACCTGATCGGCATTCCCGATCGGCTGAAGCCGGCGATGACGCTGATGCGCGCCGAGGTTGGCGAGGCGCTGGGGCGCGAGAAGGATGCGCTCGTCGGCTACCGCGACGTGCTGGCGTCGGACGACCGCGCGTCGGCGTCGGAGGCGCGGCTGCGCGAGATCACGCTGCGCCAGAAGCGCGGCGACATCAGCCCGGAGGACGCGCAGGCGGGGCTCGAGACGCTGGCCGTGACCTGGCGCGGCGACGACATCGAGCTCGAGGCGCTGCAGCAGCTCGCCCGCATCTACGCGGCGCAGGGCCGCTACGCCGAGTCCTTCGCAGCGGCGCGCCTCGCCACGCGGTTGTCGCCCAATTCCGAGGTGTCGCGCGAGACCCAGGACGAGACCTCGGCGCTGTTCGCGCAGCTCTTTCTCGGCGAGAAGGGCGATGCGCTGCCGCCGATCCAGGCGCTCGGCATGTTCTACGACTACCGCGAGCTGACGCCGATCGGCCGCCGCGGCGACGAGATGATCCGCCGTCTCGCCGAGCGGCTGGCCGCGGTCGACCTGCTCGACCAGGCGGCCGACCTCCTGCAGTACCAGGTCGACCATCGCCTCGAGGGCGCCGCGCGCGCTCAGGTGGCGGCGCGCCTTGCCACCATCTACCTGATGAACCGCAAGCCCGACCGCGCCGCCGGCGTGCTGCGCACGACGCGGATCGCCGATCTCGCCGGCGAATTGCGCCAGCAGCGCATGCTGCTGGAGGCGCGCGCGCAGAGCGACATCGGCCGCCACGACCTCGCGCTCGACATCATCTCCAATCTCGGGGGCCGCGAGGTGACGCGGCTGCGCTCCGACATCTTCTGGGCGGCGCGGCGCTGGCGGGAGTCCGCCGAGCAGATCGAACTGTACTACGGCGACCGCTGGAGGGATTTCCAGCCGCTGAGTGCGGTGGAGAAGGGCGACGTCATCCGCGCCGCGATCGGCTATGCGCTCGCCGAGGACGCGCTCGGGCTCGCCCGCTTCCGCGAGAAGTACGGCCCGAAGATGAGCGAGGGCGCCGACCGCATGGCGTTCGACATCGCCAGCCAGCCGGCGGCGGCGAGCAGCGCCGAGTTCACCGAGATCGCCAAGATGGCGGCCGCCGTCGATACCCTCGACGGCTTCCTGCGCGACATGAAGCAGCGCTTCCCCGATGCCACCGCAGCCAAGGCACCGGCCAGCGCCCCCGCCGCCAGCGCCACGCCGGCTCCGGCGACCACCGGCCAGCTGCCGAAGATCGGCAGCGTCAGGAGCGCCAGCGCGCGCTGAGGACTGTTGATCCACATCGGCGCTTCAGGGCTGCGCGCGCGGGAGCTGTCTGTAAATCAGCCGCCGCCGTAGCTCTGCACCAGCGAACCGGCGACCAGAGACCAGCCGTCGACCAGCACGAAGAAGATCAGCTTGAACGGCAGCGATACCACCACCGGCGGCAGCATCATCATGCCCATCGACATCAGCACCGAGGCGACGACGAGGTCGATGATCAGGAACGGCAGGAACAACAGGAAGCCGATCTCGAACGCCCGCTTGAGCTCGGAGATCATGAAGGCGGGGACCAGGATGCGCAGCGACATCTGCTCCGGACTCGGCGCCGGCGGCTCGCCGGACAGGTCCATGAACAGCTTGAGGTCCTTCTCGCGGACGTTCTTCTGCATGAAGCTGCGCAGCGGTACGGAGCTGCGCTGCAGCGCCTCCTCGACGCCGATCTGGTTGGCGATCAGCGGCTTGATGCCGTCGTCATAGGATTTCTGCAGCGCCGGTCCCATCACGAAGGCGGTGAGGAACAGGGCGAGCGCAATGATCACCGAGTTCGGCGGCGCGGTGGCGGTGCCGAGCGCGGTGCGCAGCAGCGACAGCACCACCACGATGCGCGTGAACGACGTCATCATGATCAGGATCGACGGCGCGATCGACAGCACCGTCAGCAGCGCGATGAGCTGGATGGCGCGCTCGGTGACGCCGCCATTGCCCTGGCCGAGATTGATGCTGATGTCCTGCGCCGCGGCCGGTTCGATCCATGAACCGGCCGTGATCAGGGCAATGACGAGAAGGAAAAATACTCTACGCGGGAGGCCGGGAAGCCTCACGTCGGTGACTTCGGGCGGCCCAGCAGGCTCGCCATCTCGTCTTCGAGATTCTCGAACGCTGAAGGTTTCGGCAGCGGCGGGGCGACGGGCGGTGCGCCGTTCTCGTTGCGCGGCGGCGGCGGCGCGCCGACATCGGCCGCCGGACGCGGTGCCGGGCGGGCGGGCGGCTCGGGGGCGACCGGGGGCGCCCGGTCGGTGACGACGGGGTCGCCGGCCGGCTTGCGCAGCGCAGCTTCCAGCCGCTGCGCCATCTCCGCGAGGTTCTGATCCGCGGCGGAGAGCGCTGCGGGCGGCGGCACGGCAGGCGGCGCCGGCGGCACCGGTCGCTCGCGCTCGCTGCGCGGCAGGGGGGCCTGGGGCGCCTTGGCGACCGGTTCGACCGCGGCCGGGCCGCGCGGCAGCGGCGGCTCGCTGCGGGGGAGCATGGGCTCGCCACGCGGGATTGGCGGCTCGGACCGTGGCATCGTCGGCTCGCTGCGCGGCATGGTGATGTCGCCCCGCGGCATCGCGGGCTCCGCGCGGGGAATCGCCGGCTCGCCCCGGGGAATCGAAGGTTCGCTCCGCGAAATCGCAGGCTCGGCGCGGGGAATCACGGGTTCGCTGCGCGGGATCGGCGGCTCGCTGCGCGGCAGCGCCGGATCGGCGGAGCGTGCCGCACGACGCGACAGCGGGGGCGGCGGCAGCTCGGCGGCGATCGCGGCCAGCGGATCGCTGCGCCGCTCGGCGGCCGGGGCTGCGCGGCGGATCTCGTCGGCAAAGGACGGACGGGACGGCCGCTGCGGCGGCGGCTCCGGCGGCACGGGCTCCTCGGGCTCCATTCCCTCCAGCGAATCGGACCAGTTCGGGGCATCCGGCAGCGGCGCGACGCGCGGCGGCAGATCCGCGCCCACCGGGCCACGGGTCGGCGCCTGGTCACGTTGCGGCATGGCCCGCACGATATTGGGCTCGATCACGACATCGCTCGGGCCGCCGATCATCAGGAGATGCTCGACATTGTCGCGGCGGACGAGGACCAGCTTGCGCCGCTGATCGACGGACATCGCGTCGATGATCGCCAGGCGCGGCATCCGTCCGCGGTTGGCGCTGGCGCCCAGCCGATTCCGGCCGAAGCGGGTCACCACCCAGGCGGCAACGCCGACCAGCGCCAGGACGCCAAAAAAGATCAGAATGATGGACAGTAGTTGCGGCATGTTTGGTCCCCACCAAACAGAGTGTACTTCAACCTGCAGATTCGGCGAATGCTGCGGCTCAGGAAAAACGCGGCCGAACGCCGGTCCAACCGTTCCCGAACACTACCGCAGCGTGGCGGCCGAATCCCGAAGTCCCGCTCCGTTCGTTAATGTCTTGCCCTATTGGTTAACGCCAGGCGGCAGCAATTGCCTCCGCCCGTTCGTCCCCCACCTGCGCGAGCCGAACGCCTCAAGGCGCCAGCGCGCCAGAGTTTCAATGGCTTGGGTGGTTAACGGCGAATTCATGGCAAAAATGAGCCGAACAGCTCTTAACTCTTTATTAACCATACAGGCGGCAAATTCTGCCCACCTCTGGCGGGCGTGGCGCCCGGCGGGGCGTCGAGGCGGACCATGCCGATCACCGATATCCCAGCTCTGGCGGCCCTGCGCACCCGGATGCAGTGGCATCAGGAGCGCCAGCGGGTGCTGGCCGAGAACATCGCCAATTCCGATACCCCCAACTTCAAGCCGCGGGACCTCGTGGAACCGGACTTCCGCTCGCTCACCGCGTCCCCGGCGGGGCTGTCGATGGCGCGCACCAGCCCGGTGCATCTGTCGGCGAGCGGCGGGGTCGACCGGTTCGATTCCAATACGCGCGGCGGCTACGAGACGCGGCCCGCCGGCAATGCGGTGAGCCTCGAGGACGAGATGCAGAAGTCGGCGGCCAACCAGATGGATTTCGCCGCCGCGACCTCGCTGTACAGCCGCAGCTTGGCGCTGCTCAAGACCGCGATCGGGAAACGCTGACGCGCGCAGGCGCAGGATTTGAGGACATCGAACCATGGCCGACGGATCGGACTTCCTGAGGGCAATGAACATTGCGACGTCGGGCCTGCGGGCGCAGGCCGGCCGGATGCGGGTGCTGTCGGAAAACATCGCCAACGCCGATTCGACCGCGCAGACGCCAGGCGGCGATCCCTACCGCCGCAAGGTGCCGACCTTCTCCTCGGAGCTCGACCGCACGCTCGACGCCCGCGTCGTCGCGCTCGGGCGGGTGAAGCCGGACCAATCGGCGTTCCGCGTCAAGTACGAGCCGGGCCACCCGGCCGCCGACGCCAGCGGCAACGTCAAGTATCCGAACGTCAATTCGGTGGTCGAAATGACCGACATGCGCGACGCGCAGCGGTCCTACGAGGCCAACGTCAACATCATCACCGCGACGCGCCGGATGATCCAGCGCACGCTCGACATCCTCAAGGCCTGACCGGGAGATCGTCCATGGCTTCGCCCACCGCTGCCGCCAACGCCTATTCCAGCCTTGCGCGCATGATGGAATCCGCCGGCAACGCCGGAAAGTCCGCCTCGTCCGGTTCGGAGGTGAACGGTCCGTCGTTCGGCGCGCTGCTCAAGGATTCGCTGTCGAGCGTGATGGAGGCGGGCCGCAAGTCGGACGCCCAGACCGTGGCGATGACGACCGGCAAGTCCAACCTGATGGACGTGGTGACGGCGGTCGCCGAGACCGACGTCGCGGTGTCGACGCTGGTGTCGGTGCGCGACCGGGTGATCCAGTCCTATGAAGACATCATGAAGATGGCGATCTGAGCGGGGAAAACGGGGTTCGGAGTGAGTTGGGGTAGGGGAGTGCAATGACAGGTCCTGAAGTTCTCGACGTGGCGCGCGACGCGGTGTGGACCATCGTCGTCGTGTCGTCGCCCTTGATGCTGGTCGGCCTCGTGGTCGGCGTGGTGATCTCGCTGGTGCAGGCGCTGACCCAGATCCAGGAGCAGACGCTGGTGTTCGTGCCGAAGATCCTGGCGATCTTCCTCACCATGCTGTTGGTGCTGCCGTTCATGGCGGACGCCCTGCACAGCCACATGATGCGGATTTCGTCGCGAATCATCGGGGGATGACGCACAATGGCGGCGATCACCCCGCCACACTAAAGACGTGTGCTTGCTGGTGTCCCTTGTGGTTCCGACATTCGTGAAAGAGCATGCCGCAAAGGGATACGAGTGCTAGCGCCGGGACACTAGATGCGCATCGACATCTCGCTGCTGCCCGCACTTGCCGCGGCCTTCATGCTGGTCTTCGCGCGCATCGGCGCGATGGTGATGCTGATGCCGGGGTTCGGGGAGAGCAACATCCCGGTTCGCGTCAAGCTGTCGATTGCCTTGATGCTGACGCTGATCATGCTGCCGCTGCATCGCGCGGCCTATCACATCGACATGACGTCGATGACGCCGATGCTGGTGCTGCTGCTGCAGGAGATCATCGTCGGCATCGTGCTCGGCGCCACCGCGCGCGTGACGCTGGCGGCGCTGTCGGTGGCAGGCTCGGTGATCGCCCAGCAGCTCGGCCTTGGCTTCGTCACCGCGATCGATCCGACGCAGGGCGCGCAGGGCGCGCTGCTCGGCAACTTCCTCACCATCCTCGGGATGGCGCTGCTGTTCGCGACCGACACTCATCATCTCGTGATCGGAGCGCTGAGCGCGAGCTACAAGGTGTTCGCGCCGGGCGAGCTGATCCCGAGCGGCGACATCGCTGCGCTGGCGACGCAGGCCTTCACCACCGCCTTCAAGATCGGCATCCAGCTGGCGTCGCCGTTCATCGTGTTCGGCCTGGTGTTCAATGTCGGCCTTGGCCTGTTGGCGCGCATGATGCCGCAGATGCAGGTCTATTTCGTCGGCGTGCCGCTGTCGATCATGGCGGGTTTCGTCATCATGATCATGGTGATCGCCACCATGATGAGCACCTTCCTCGATTATCTCGGCGGCGTGCTGCATCAGCTGTCGCCGTGATTTTTCCTGATGCGATCCTCGGAGCGTGACCGATGGCTGATGATGATGCATCAGAGAAAACACAGGACCCAACCCAAAAACGTCTCGACGAGGCGCTCGAGCGCGGCGACGTCGTCAAGAGCCAGGAGGTCAACACCTGGTTCGTGATGGCCGGCGCGGCGCTGGTGGCGTCGGCGTTCTCGGCCAACATCGCCGGCGGCCTGCAGATGCCGCTGCGCAACCTGCTCGCCAACGCGCATCTGGTCCGTACCGACGGGCCGGGCCTGCTCTCGCTGATGAAGAACCTCGACCTGATGCTGGTCGGCGTGCTCGGTCTGCCGTTCCTGATCCTGGCGCTGGCCGCGCTCGCCGGCAACCTGGTGCAGCACCGCCTGGTGTGGTCGTCGGAGCCGCTGTCGCCGAAGCTCAGCAAGCTGTCGCCGATGGCTGGCGCCAAGCGGCTGTTCGGCAAGCAGGCGGCCGTGAACTTCCTCAAGGGCCTCGTCAAGCTGGTCGCGCTCGGCGCGATCATGACGGCGATCCTGTGGCCGGAGCGTCATCGCGTCGAGGCGCTGGTGCGGCTCGATCCGGCGCAGATCCTGTCCGCCGCGCACGCGATGTCGATGCAGCTGATCGGCGCGGTGGTGGCGCTGCTGGCGGCGATCGCCGCGGGCGACTACTTCTTCCAGTACCGCACCTGGTTCGAGCGGCAGAAGATGTCGCGCGAGGAGATCAAGGAGGAATACAAGCAGTCGGAAGGCGATCCCCACATCAAGGGCCGCATCAGGCAGCTGCGCGCGATGCGCATGAAGAAGCGCATGATGGCCGCGGTGCCGACGGCGTCGGTGGTGATCACCAACCCGACCCACTTCGCGGTGGCGCTGAAATACGAGCAGGGCATGGCCGCGCCGGTGTGCGTCGCCAAGGGCGCCGATGCCATCGCCTTCAAGATCAGGGAGGTGGCGAAAGACAACGACGTGCCGATCGTCGAGAACCCGCCGCTGGCGCGCGCGCTCCACGCCACCGTCGACATCGACGACGAGATTCCGGTCGAGCACTACCAGGCCGTCGCCGAGGTCATCGGCTACGTCATGCGGCTGAAGCGCAGGTTCGGGGGCGCGTAGCGCTGCGCGCATCGCCGACGTTGCGGCGCGTCGATTCCCAGGGCGCCCCGGACCGATAAGCGGAGGCAGGCTCCATCAGGCGTTTGAGCGCGGATCGGCGCGATGACGCCGGTCGTCCGTCCTTGTCGCCGCCGTCACCTTCGCCTTTTGGCTGTATTGTCCGGCTGAGGGTAAGAGGGCAAGCTGGCTCCAAATTCAAACATGGCTCATGCGTGCCTGAGCTTGGGAGGAGGCCGTGCCGGCTGCGTGCTTCGCGGCTGGCCGGCGTGAGGCTGACCGCGTTCGCCATCGCGCGAGCGCGCCAGCACCGACCGCCTCGCAATGGCAGCCATGGCAGGGGAGGGCAAATGGCGGCCAGCTTGTCGGCGCAACAAAGAGAGCTGCTGGAATGGCGCGGCGTGTCGCCGAAGCCGAGGGTTGCGCGGACAAGCTCCGACAGCGAATGGCAGAACGCGTTTTTTCAGGAAACCTATTTTCCCGGCTGCGGTTCGTTCGACGTCGAAAATTCGATGCTCGGCATCAGCTGCCTGCCCGACATCCGCACCCGCTTGTCGGGGCGTCGACATTTTCTCAAGCCCATGCGTCACCTGATGTTTTCGTTGCCCGGCGAAGGTTACCGCGGAGAATGGGAAGGGCGCTCCAGCGGGGCCTTCCTGTTCGTGACGCCCGCCGCGGTCGAGGCGTTCACGGGCAAGGCCATCAAGCGGCTGGCGCCGGGATCGGCGGTCCGCACCGTCGGCACGTTTCGGGCCATCGAGAGCAACCAGATCGAGCACATCTTCCGCCTGCTCCAGTCGGACGTCGCCGCATCCAGCCCTGATGGTCCGATGCTTGGTGAACAACTGATCCTCAGGATCTTGAGCCATCTTTTTCCAGCGGATGCCGACCGCACGCGTCGGCAGGAGCAGGATGTCTGGGTTCAGAGGATGTCTCTGGCGAAAGAGATCATCCAGCAGGGATTTCACGATCACCTGCGCCTGGAAAGCATCGCCAGCGCGTGCGGAATCACGGTCCGCCATCTCTGTCGCATGTTTCGGGCCCAGACGGGAATGACGCCTCATGGCTACATCATCAGGTGCCGTGTCGACCGCGCGATCGAACTCATACGCACGGGACAAATGGAATTTGCGGAGATCGCGAACACAGTGGGCTTTTTTGATCAGGCGCACATGAGCACGACGTTTCGCCGGGTGACCGGGTGCTCGCCGTCACATTTTCGCAACACGTAGATCGAAGCGTTGTCCACGCGCTGGGCGCATGTCTATTTCCTACAAAGAGGTCCATCCTGACCAATACGCGATGATGTGGGTGCTGGCACGCTGCCTCAAAATCAAGCAAGGGAGGCAGCGTGGTGAGACAACGTTTGATACGGCAGTTGGCTGTTCTGGCGATCGGCGTCGCGGTTTGCACTGGCGAAGCGCGAGCGCAGAATTTCGGAACGGTCTATGGCTTCGGCGACAGCCTGACGGACAACGGATACAGCACCCGCATTGCGGGGGTGAACTATACAGTTCTAGCGAATCCGCTCTGGACCCAGAACAGCGGGACCAATGGCCCAATCTGGTTTGATCGATTGCCGGGTTTGATCGGCGCCAGCGCGACGCCGACCAGTGACTACGCGATCGGCGGCGCCATCAGCGGACAATTCCCCGGGCAGAACGGCAACGGAAGCTTTTTGGGATTTCTCCTACCGGCCACGGCCGGCAAGGTCTATCCGGGGCTGGACGACCAGGTCAGTCAATTCATCAGCGGCGTCGGCCGCCTGCAGCCCAATGACGTCGCGACTATCTGGATCGGCACCAACGATTTTACGGCGGCCGGCTTGCTGGGGCTCACGCCGTCTCAAGTCATCGGCTATACGACGTCGCATGTCGTCACTGATATTCAGCGCCTCGCCGCCGTCGGCGGGCGAAACTTCGTCGTCATCAATCTGAATTCAGGCAGTTCGGCAAGTATCGCCGCCTACAACAACGGGCTTCCTGCGGCGCTGGCTCCGCTCGCCCAGAGCGGGCTGAATATCCACCTGTTCGATTTCGACACGCTGTTGAAAAACCTGAGGGCCAATCCGACGAGCTACGGACTTGCGCCGGATGCCGCGACGATCTGCAACGACGTCCCATCGTGCAGGAGCGGGGCGACGACCAACCAGTACATTACGTTCGAAGGCATCCATTTCACCGCGACGGTCAATAACTTCCTGGCCATGTACATCGCCAACCAGATCAATGCGCCGTTCACCATGCCGGTTCAGGCGGAGATGGCCCAGCAGGCGGCGGTGGGATTTGCGAGTGGTCTTCTGGGGCGTCTCGACGCCTCTCATTTCCTGAACGATTTTGGTGCGCCGTCGAACGCCTATGCGATGGCCACCAAGGCGCCGCCCCGCAGCGCGCCTGACACGTTCGGGCGCTGGTCGGTGTTTGCGATGGGCAGCTATGTCCACGCGAACGGCCGGGGCCAGAATGGTGTGGCCGGTGCGGACAACGATCTCGGAGCCGGCACGCTCGGCCTCGAATATCACTTGAGCCGAAACCTGCTGGTGGGCGCCGCGCTGGGCTACTCCGACAGTTCGACGACGCTTGGCCTGCAGAATACCAACACGCAGCTGAAGTCATACCAGTTCGCCGGATTTGCCTCCTCCAGCTCTGCGAACTGGTTCGGCGACCTCGTCGTGTCCTACGGCCTCAACGACTACAAGGTGCGTCGTGACAGTGTCGGCCTCGGCGGCTTCGGCCCAACGCTGTCGGCTTCGCCGGCCGGCAGCAACTTCGTGGCCAGCGCCAGGGTTGGGTACCTGTTCGACACGGCCGTCGCGCGACTGGGGCCGATCGGCGGCCTGACCTACAGCCGGGTCTGGATCGATGGCTACACCGAGAGCGGCGATCCGCTGTTGACGCAAGCCGTGCGAAATCAGGCGATGGACGGCTGGACGGCAAGCGCGGGACTCCAGGTGAGATTGCCGGCCGCGGCCGGTCCGAGAGGGTTCAATCCGTTCTTCAATCTGACCGCCGAGCAGGACTTCGGCTCGGCCACCCGCACGATCGTGACCGCACAGACCTACGCGCTGGCGCTCCCCGTCACGACCCTGGTCGGGACCGGCACCAGTTCTCACATCTACGGAAAGGCTGCCGGAGGCGCACTCATCGATTTGGGCGGTCGGTTCAGCGCCAATATCAACATTGAATCGACCTTCGCCCGCCAGAACGGAAACGTCTTCACTGCGATTGCGGGCATCACGGCGCGCTTGTAGGCGGTTCTCCTATCAATGCGGCGCATCCGCCCCGCCGCATATTGTTTGCAGCGGGGCGTTGCTCCTTTGAACGGATTGTCATCGAGATGGAAGACACCGGCCGAGACTTGTCCGATGGTCCTCTGCCTGCGAGGTGGATTCAGGTGCTGGCTTGCGCGGGGTGCCGTCCCGTCGCGATGAGGAGCGCATCGCGTTCGGCCTCCGGCATGGCGCGCAGGCGGCGGCGGGCGGTGAGGCGGATGGCGGCAAAGCTCGCGACGAAGACGATCGCCTTGCTCACGAGGCCGAACACCGGCATGACCATGGCCCACGTCGCAGCGCTGAAGGCCAGCGCAACGACTGCATTGACCGCGGCGGACACGAACATCAGCGCGGCCCAAGCGAAGCCGACGATCACGGCGGTGTCGGCCGCGACTTCCTGGGCGATCGCCGGCAGGTAGCGGTTCAGCCAGCCTCGCTTGAGCATGACGATGCCGACGATCGCATAAATGACGCTGGGCTTGAGCAGCACGAAACGCGGGTCGTTGGTGAGCAGTGTCGAAGTCCCGGCCGCGACGACGAGGAACAGGCTCAGCCACTCCATGGTGTCGATCGGCTTGCGCCGGATGAGCTGAAACCCGATCTGGATGAGGCCCAGCGCCATGCCAAGGGCAACCGAGAGGGCCATGTTGTGCGTCAGCAGGAACAGGACCAGGAAGAACAGGGTCGAGGCCAGGTCGAGCAGCAGCAGCCTGGCGGCTGCGAGGAAATCTTTCATCGGACATCCGCTTTCTTGGCAGCTTTTTTGGCCGCCAGCCTACTTGCCGCGATGTGGCTCGCCGCCGCTCTACCGCGCGCCGCCATCCTTCGCAATGGGACCGGCGTCCGGCGGCGTGATGACGGCCCCCGCCGCCGTGCGGCAGGGGGGCGGCAGCTATCTGCGGCGGAGATACCCGGATCACCAACAATCGTTACCGCGCCGGCCGGCGCTTCGCCTAGGCTCGCGCCAACGACATAAAACAGCCGGAAGGAAACCCTCATGGCCGCGCGCCGCTTCACAGACATCGTCGATTGCCGTCATCCGATCGTGTCGGCCCCGATGGGGGCCGTCTCCGGTGGCCGTCTTGCCGCGGCGGTCTCCGCCGCCGGCGGTTTCGGCCTGATCGGCGGCGGCTACAGCCGCGACCGCGCCTGGCTCGCGCGCGAGCTCGATCTCGCCGGCGACATGGCGCGGGTCGGCGTCGGCTTCATCACCTGGAGCGTGGCGGAGCAAGTGGACACGTTCGATCTCGTGCTCGAGCGCGGGCCAAAGGCGATCATGCTGTCGTTCGGCGATGCGGCGCCGTTCATCGCGCGGGCGCGGCGTGCCGGCATTGCGGTGATCTGCCAGGTCCAGACGGCGGCGATGGCGCGCGAGGCGGTGGCGCAGGGCGCCGATGTCATCGTGGCGCAGGGCACGGAAGCGGGCGGCCATGGCGCCGCCTGCGCGACCCTGCCGCTGGTGCCCGCGGTGGTCGATGCAATCGGCGACAAGGTGCCGGTGCTGGCGGCGGGCGGCATCGCCGACGGCCGCGGCCTTGCCGCGGCATGGGCGCTCGGCGCCGACGGCGCGTTGCTCGGCACGCGGTTCTATGCGGCGGAGGAGGCGCTGGTGCATCCGGCCGCCAAGGCGCGGGTGGTGGCGAGCGAAGGGGATGCGACAGCGCGCGGCTCGGCGGTCGATCACGTGCGCGGCTATCACTGGCCGGCGCCGTACACCATCCGCACCGTGGTCAATGATTTCGTCCGGCGCTGGAACGGCCATGAGGCGGAGCTCGCCACGGCCCTCGCGCCCGAGATGGCGCGTTATGCGGCGGCGGCGGAGGCCGGCGACTTCGATACCGCGGCGGTGATCGTCGGCGAGGCGGCGGGGCTGGTGCACGACGTTCTTCCCGCCGGCGAGATCGTGCGGCGGATCGCCGACGAGGCGCGAGCGGTCATCGCCCGGCTTGCACCACGCTAGGGCAAACTCATCGCATTCCCCTCATGGTGAGCAACCATTAGGTTGGGGCGGCCGATTTAGTCCACGGCGTGCCGCGGGCGAGAACGGCATTTGCGAAGATAATCAGCTTTCTGGTACAGGCGATCAGAGCGACTTTGTGGTCTTTT
>JBFLYG010000024.1:0-169254 GCA_040756765.1 Pseudomonadota bacterium
CTCCGGCCTCGTGCTCCTTCAGCACCGCAATAATCTGCTCTTCCGTAAAACGTGCTCGCTTCATCTGTCCGTCCTTCGTCAGGCCGGACTCTAACCCCATCTGGAGGAATTACTCAGGGGCAGGTCATGCCGTGTTCGTCTAGGTCACCGCGACGCAGTTCGTCAGCCGCTTGCAGGTCGGCTTTGAAATCGCTGACTCGCCGAGCGAGCCCGCGGGAAACGGCCCACAGCTCTGATCCAACATCCAACTCCCGCAAGAGTGCATGTGAGAACAGGCGCGTCACCCGGCCGTTGCCGTCAAGGAACGGGTGAATCCATGCCAGCCGATGGTGGGACGCGGCGACGCCGATAATTTTGCGCAGCCGCGAGAGATGCTTCGAAGAATAGCCTTCGGCAAACCGATTGGTGGTGGGATGTTCGGCGACGAGCAGCTCCTCGGGCAAGCGCTCGCAGAAATTCTTATGAGTCCAGACAATGAAATCGACAGACAGCGCAGGCGAGGGGGCCTCACCGCGATCGATCATCCGCTGCACTTCGATGTGAGCGTGCGCCTCCAATTGCAGGTTACGGCGCTCCGGATACCTGGAAAAATCGTGGTGAAGAGCTCGGTCAATGTCGACAGGAAGGGTGTTGTGGCCCTCGATAAGGTTTGCCCACGAAACCGCGCATGACAGGATGCAGTCGGCCGGAAAGGGTGCTTGCCTTGGCGACTAGGTCGGTGGCCAAGTCTTCGAGTTCCTGCCGATCGTCAGGCAGGAGGGGTTCCATCGCTGATACATCCATTTTGCGGGTTTCTTTGCCGACAAATAATATAGCAAACAGAAACACTAAGATAAGCTGAGGCGAGATATTTTGCCGGTTTTATTGCCGCTTTGAAGGGCAAAAATCCCTCTAACTGGCCCGCGGGAAGGCTTTCGTCCTTGGTCGCCGCACTCTACCCCCTGTGGAAAATTCTCTATCGTGCGCAACAAGGGTTGCGCATTCGATCGACGTTCTGTAAATGTTCTTATGGGACAGGAGGGGAACTATGCCGATTAAGGTCTTTATTTCACACAAAAAAGAGGATGCGGAGCAGGCAGGCGCCATTGCGTACCATCTTACCGCCAATGACCTCTCCGTCTACCTGGACGTCATAGATGCGCAGCTTGGAAAAAGCGGGCCGGATCTCGCTGATTACATACGCGCCCAAATGGACAAGTGCACCCAACTGCTGGCCGTCATTAGCGCGCAAACTCAAGCCTCCTGGTGGGTTCCCTGGGAAATCGGGGTCGCGACCGAAAAAGAGCGATTTCTGGCTTCGTTCGTTTCCGGCAACGCGGCAGTGCCGGAATATCTGCAGAAATGGCCCTATCTCCGAACACGCGCAGACCTTGACGCCTACGTCCGGGAATCGAAGCGCGCCGAGTTTTTAGTCGAAGACCGTGTCCAGAAAGGTCAACGGAGCACGGCTCGCGCACAAGGCTTCCGGTCGTTTCATACCTCGCTGAAGGCTTCTCTCGGACAGCCCTAGCCCACACCAGAACGAGCATCACAGGAGAATACCCATGGCGGACAAGAAAGTGGTCTTCGTTGCCTTTGCAATCGAGGACGAGAAGCAGCGCGATTTGCTGAAAGGTCAGTCTCTTCATCCGCGCGCTCCTTACGAGTTCATCGATATGTCGGTTAAGGAGGCGTATGACAGCGGTTGGAAAGACAAGGTGCGGACGCGCATTCGCCGATCCGATGGTGTCATTGTTCTTGTGAGCAAGAATTCGAAATCCTCGACCGGCCAGAAGTGGGAAATCGCCTGCGCGAAGGAGGAGGGCAAGAAGATTCGCGGAATCTGGGCCTATAGCGATGACCGCACGGAAATTCAGGGCGTGACGACCTATACCTGGAGCGACGCCAATATCAGCAATTTCATTGACGCCCTGTAAGCCGGATATGCGCAAGGCTCTTATCGTTGGCATCGATTATTACCATGATCTCACGCCACTAAGCGGCTGCGTCAATGACGCAGACGCAGTGGCAAATGTCCTGGGCCGGAATGCTGACGGAACAACGAATTTCACGACACCGAAGGTGCTGACAACCACCGGCGCGCACAATTCCGTCAGCCGGCGAGTACTTCGGGACTCCATTGAGGCGCTCTTCGCAGACCCCTCCGAGATCGCTCTCCTGTATTTCGCCGGTCATGGGTACGTCGACACGACCGGCGGCTACCTTTGTGCAAGCGATTGCCGGGACGGTGACGATGGCTTGGCGCTCAGCGACGTGATGACGTTCGCCAAGGCCTCGAAAGCAGCGAATAAGATCATTTTCCTGGATAGCTGCCATGGCGGTATCGCGGGCAACCAGGCCGGCAAAGGCGGTCTCGCGGAGATCGGCGAAGGGATGACGCTTCTGACCGCGTCGACCGAGAACCAACACTCATACGAGGGGGGGAACGGGGCGCCGGGCGTGTTCACCAATCTGCTTGTCGATGCGTTGAACGGGGCGGCGGCCAATCTGGTTGGCGATGTCACGCCCGGCAGCGTATACGCTCATATCGACCAGTCGCTGGGACCATGGGGTGGTCAGCGTCCCGTCTTCAAGACCAACGTCAGGTCCTTTGTATCGCTGCGCAAGGCCACGCCGCCCATCGCTCTCGAAGAGCTTCTGCAGCTTGCCGCGCACTTTCCGCAACCGGGATTCAAATTCCAGCTTGATCCATCGTATGAGCCGGAAAGATCACAGGAGCAGCGCGACGACCCAGCGATCCCGCCGCCCGACCCAACCAAGACCGCCATCTTCAAGGTGCTCCAGAACTATGTCAGAGTGAATCTGGTTCGGCCCGTCGATGCCCCCCACATGTGGCATGCGGCGATGGAGAGCAAATGGTGTGAGCTAACAGTTCTAGGCGAGCATTATCGTCGATTGGTGGCAGACAAGCTCATCTGAAGCCAGTGAGGCGGGATGTCCGACAAGCAATTTGCCGAATCTTTCGCCTCGTTAGTGGACGAGCTTGCCGCGCTTGAGCATCAGCGTTGGGCGCATTGGCAGCAATATGTCCATAAAAAGGGCGAACGCCGCCCTGACGGTTCGCTTGTCTTGCCAGCCGAACTTGTTGCGCGCTGGCAACGCCAGATCGACACCCCGTACGAAGACCTCACAAACGAGGAAAAGGAAAGTGACCGCGAGCAGGTGCAGAAATATCTGCCGATTCTGAAGCATTGGCTGCAGCGGTTTCGCGGAGAGAACGAAGGTAATGCCTGACTCATTCAAGACGTTTAGTGATCCGCTCATTTCGCTATATCAGTCGGCCGTCACCGAAATCGCCAAGAAAATCGACAAGGGAGCGGCGGCGGCTCCTCGGAGCCGTGCCGGGCTGCGGCGCTCCATGGTCAGCACTCTCCCCGACATCGCGGCGGACATCGCCGCGCGGGAATATAGTCGCGCGACGGGAGGTGTTGCGCCCGCTTCCCCTACAGGGCCCTCTACACGAGAACTGTCGAAGACAGGCATCGCCCAGGTCTGTGCGGAATGGGGGTGGCGCTACATGAAAGCCTTGGCGGCCTCCGACGCGAGCGCCATCCAGCAACTCGAGAACGAGTTCACCGCCGGGACTTGCGACCCCGCATGGTTCAGCACCCTGGTGGAATACAGGCGCTTTTTTGAGAATGGCAAGCGCAAGCCCATTCCTTACGTCCGGGCGCCGGGTGCCGGGCCGAAGACGATCGAGATCAAGGCCAATTCACGTGTTGCGTTGATGGGGACTGGGGCACGGGAGCCATACCTGCGATTGAGATCTTGCAACGCATCGCCGACGAGCATCCCGATATCCTCCTGCATCTCGGCGACATCTACTACTCGGGCACGGCCGCGGAATGTCAATCGAACTTCATCGATCCGATCGACACTGTCCTCCGCAAGGGAAATCAGTTGCCGGTGTATACTCTGTCAGGCAATCATGACATGTACTGCGGAGGCATCGGGTTCTACGACCTCATAACCAAATTGAACCCCGCCCCCTTTACGCAGCCGGCTAGTTTCTTCTGTCTGCGATCGGCCGACGAAAAATGGCAATTACTGGCCATGGACACCGGGTTGCACGATGACAACCCGGCGACTGTCGCTGGCGCACTCACTTACCTCGAAGAAGACGAACTGGCCTGGCACTGCGACCGCATCAGGGAATTTCCCGGCCGGACCATCCTGCTTTCCCATCACCAGTTGTTCTCCGCCTTTTCTCCCATCGGAGCGGCCGATGCCCAGGGCAAGCGATCGGCAGTCAATCCCTTACTGCTGAAAGCCTTTCAGCAAATGACAGAAAAAAAAGGGATTGCCGCCTGGTTCTGGGGACATGAGCATACCCTCAGCATTTACCGGCCATTTGCGGGGCTTGAGCGAGGCCGTTGTGTGGGCCATGGCGCCGTGCCTGTTTCCGTCATTGATGAAATCTACAAGCCGCTCCCCGAGCTTAAAAGCGCTCCACTATTAGTGGATCAGACGCGACTTTCATCGCGCGGAGGTGTTTACACCCACGGCTACGCCGTCCTGAGCTTCGAGGACGACACCTGCAGGGCAGAATACTTCCAGGCGACGGATCGGGGTCGGGAACTGATTTATCGCGAAGCCTTTTCTTAAGCTTCGTGTCCCTGCTTGAGCGAGGTATGAATGAAGAGGTCACTCTACCTGCTCCCGTGCTTGGCGATACTGTTTCCGTCCGGTGCACTTGCTGAGCCGGGTTTGTTTTTGTGCCGGTCGCCAGTCGTTGCCAACGACTTCTGGACCGACCTCAGCCAGGCCGCCGGCGCGGGCGTGAAGCTGAACATGGATGTTGCGCGCAACATCGCACAGAAGAACGGCTGCCGTTCGTTTTATCTTCAAACCTCAAATCGATTGATTTAGTTGCCGGCCAGATGGCCATCACGGATGGCAAGATCAAAGGCTGGGCCGCGCCTCTTGCCTGCATAGCGCGTGAACTCATTGCCCTTCTGATCAATGATCACCACGCGATCGACGGTGTACCGATACTTCGACGGGGCGCCGATATTGCAGTTCGTGTACCATCTCCGAAACGATGTGGCTCACGGCAACCGTTGCAATATCGCCAAGGTTGGTCGGGCACGATTGGCGCAGTACCCCGCCTATAACCGAAACGCGGCCGTCAAAAGCCCAACTGGTGTGATCTACGAGATGGCGCCAGATCTGTCGGGTCCATTCTGTTCGATTTCATGGGGCCGGCCGACATTCTCGACGTGCTACAATCGGTCGATGTACATCTTTCCAAGGCAGCTCGCGCCTGGTCGTGATGTCGGCGGAACGGGGGGGCGGCTGCAATCATTCCTATGGGTGAGGCAAAACGTAAACGAGAAGCGGTCTTGACCGGTCCGTGTCCGTGCGTCCGTATCGACCTGGCGCGGCGATCGAATTCCCTCGTTGCTATCACCAGACGAAGTTGACGGATGTCGGACATCCGTCAACTCGCAGTTCGCTCCAATTAGTATCTGACCTCGTCGTTGTCTGTCCTAATGTCGAAGTACTGTCCGACGCTCGCATTTCCAGAGATCAGCACCCTTCCGTTGCCGTCGCTTCCCTGCCAGCACTGGATGGACGGCGATTCGCTGCCGTGATTGACGGGCCCGTTGAAGATGGGATTGCGCGAATTGTCTTTCTGGTCGGTGACGGTGAATGCTTGATCGGAATCCGTATTCTCGAAGGTGAAGTTGAGGAAAGGCACTGGAGTTTTCAGCTACTGCAAAAATAAACCGGGTTTCTCAAATCCATGACGGATGGTTTTTGTCCTGAGATGCAAGGATGCTCCTGCGCAGTGTCAACTGGTTACCGCGGATTTTGCGGCGGTGACCGCGTTCAAGGCGTCGACGCGGCCGTGTCCCCAGGTGTTCGGTGCCGGTGCCGTCGGCGTGTTGGCCTGCACGCCGAGAATTTGTGCGATGGCATCAGGCTTTAGGGCGGGCTTGACCTGCAACATACCGGCAACGGTTCCCGCAACATGCGGGGCCGCCATGCTGGTACCTGATTTTTCGACGAATGTCTGACCCGTCGTATCCTTCGGATCGAAGGCCTTGACCGACATGATCTTCTGGCCCGCCGCACACAGGAGGGGAAGCGTCCGCTCGTCCAGCGTTGGCCCCTGGCTGGAGAATTCGGACAATTTGTGTTTGTCGGCCGGCGGCTTGGTCACGAAAGAGCCGACCGCAATCGCCTTGGTCGCAGTCGAAGGGATCGTGACGGTGTTCGCGGGACTCACTTTCGCGGTGAAGATCGTCGGCGACGCCTTAGGATTTCCGTGCGCAGCCAGATAGCCGTGATAGGTGCCGGCTTGAGCGCCGGTGCCGACAACCTTGCCGGTCAAAGTGATCGACCACGAGCCGGCAGCGATGGGGTGCAAGCGGCTGTCCCGCTGGATGTCGATAACGATGCGGTTCTTAGCGTGCCGCGGCAGGTCGGCCGAGGAGCTGACGCTCACGGCAGCCGATCCGAGCGTGCCCCGTCGCTCTGTGGGCGGCGCGGCACCGGCCGCCGGGGCGGCGAGCTGAATCGCCGCCCCTGTCGGATCGCGGATCTCAATGTCGAACCGCTCCGCAACGGACTTCAGCCCATACCAGATCTCGATATCGATCCTTTCGTCGGTCTGTTTACTATCGACCTTGAACGTGAACGTCTCCTTGGCCCCCGGAGGCACCTGTCCCTTGACGTGTCGCTGCTTGTTGGCGTCGTTGCCGCACGCGATGACGATAGCCCTGCCTTTCTCGGTCAAGAGCGCATCGATCGCCTTCTCCTCCAGACCGAGTCCGTCGCGCGCGCCCAATGGAGAGCCCAGGCTCAGGTTGACGACGCAGGGACGACCGAGCTGTTTGGCCCTCGCCAGGATGTATTCGACCCCGGTCCGGATCCCCGTAAAGTCTTTTTTTGGGTGCACGAAATCGGTTGCCACCACGATGAGATCCGCTGCGGGCGCGATGCCGACATAGGCGGTTGCGGGCTTGCCGATCTTGTCCCTGCCGTTGCCAGCCGCGATACCCATGACGTGGCTGCCGTGCGCTTCGGTCGTATCTCGCGTGCGCAGCGGCCTGCCGCCAACGGCAAGCGCGTCGTTGATCGCGCGCTGAGTATATTCCACCCCCCACTGGTAGACCCTGTCGGTGAGGTCGGGCAGCCTTTCGCCGGGATAGCGCGGCTTGCCGGGCCGCGACGGGACCAGCGTGAGACGCTGGTCCCAGACATAGAGCAGGCGGGTCGTGCCGTCGGTATTGCGAAAGCTCATATGCGTGTAGTCTATGCCGGTGTCGACGATACCGATGATGACGCCTTTCCCGGTCTCGGCGCCGATCACGGGTTGCAGCTGGTCGGCCTCGATGTCAACGCGGCTCACGTCGAGCGTCGGATAGGTGCGTCGCGACATTTCGAGCGATTGGATCCGCAGCTCGTGAATCTCCGGCAATTTCGACAACGGCATGTCGGCTGAAATGATGCCGCCGGTCGTGGCATAGAGGCGCATCCCGAATGCCACCAATACGTCGAGGTCGCCGTCCCACTCGAACACGACCGGCACCCGCGTCACCGCGCGTGCGTGCGGTGGTGTATCGTCGTAGAGCCATTGAAGGTGCGGGGCGATGACGGTCAAGACGGCCTCGCTTTTTTTCGGAGCGCAATGCCATCATTATTGACTCAGGAAATATTCATCGGCAAGCTTTGGTGGTTCTTTTTTGAATGTTCTAGTTCATTGCGGCCCGGGGGGCGGGATGGCGGGCGGAGGGGCGCTGGCCAGAATTGCATTTATCGCAATTCGCGCGGCAGACGATTCACGTGACGGGCGGCAAGAAGCGATCGTACTCGGCACCAACGATGCAGCCGGGGCGGACTGGCGTTATGTCTGCTACGACTTGTCGATCTTGCAGCGCATCCTGAACGATCGGGACAATCCGTTCGACCCGAAAAACCAGGACTACAAAGCCAACGCGCGATATTACGACGGCGGTGGCACTGACACCCATCTCTCTCACGTCAGCTGCGATGACGATCCGGATCCGGCGCCACCGGCCTCTGCGATCGAATTGCGCGGCATCGTGCTGTGCACCGCCTATCGTTCGCGAACCGATTTCACCGCCCCGGCGGACGCCGACCAACAGGCAAAGCAGCAGGCAGATGCGTGGGCCGTCTTCGACGAGGGCCCGTTGGCGCGCTTCGATACGATCGGTATCGCGCGGACGTCCGCCAATCAGCCTGCGCCGCGGTGGCTGGTTTCTCGAATCGTCATTAGCCCTGTCGCCGGAAAACGCGGTGGCCTGAAGAAATTCTCGTTGCGGCTCCAGATCCGCGTTGCGCTCAACGGACACTGGATCAGGCCGACGACCGCGACGTTCGGGGACCGTTACGACACCCGCATTCACGTCGCATTCGAACTCGCCCAGGCCAATCCGGCACAGTCGCTGTGGAAGACGGTGCCGAACCAACGCCGCGGCGCGGTTTGTGACGTCATTCGGATCACCCTGACGATCGGGCCTTGGGATTCTTCTAATCCTCCGCTCAGTATCGTGCCCTACGATTACAACAACGCGGATTTGCTGGATGCCGTCATCGATCCGAACGCACCGTATGGATCGACGGACGAGATCGACGTCATTCCATTCTTCGTCGAACAGGGTATTCCAAATCCGCCACCGCCCAACGCGCCGCCGGTCAGCCCGGAACGCCAGTTCGGTCTCCGCCTCGTCGGGCGGAACGACGCCGGTGATCCGATCCGTGTCGCATTGCGCTACGAGCTCAAGCTCGCGGCCTATAGCGGCAAGGTCGCGAAGATACTGAATCTGTTTTTCGAGGATCCATCGAAATTACCCACCGACGGATGGGTTCGCTTCTCGCAGGAACAACGCGTCGGAGACATCGGTGCAGCCGGTTTGCAACCGTTTGGGCCGGTGAACTGGATCGTCGCCGTACGGGTCGATGCCCCCTCGGGTGACCAGATCACGTCGTATGTTGTCGATACCATCGGCGTCTCTGTCCGCGGCGAACATTCGAGCCTTCGACAGGTTCGAGACGGCGCGCCGCTCAGCGCGATACCCGTTCTGGAGATGAAGGCAACGACCCGCAGCATTCCGTGGCACGCCATTGGACTGTTGCAGGAAGGCGCGGCTTGGCGCCGGGTCATCGTGTCGGCGACTGCGCAGGAGAAGGAGGCCGCGGATGCGATGCGTTCGACGAACTTCCAGTCGTTCGAGCCGCGCTTCATTGCCGACATGTGGAACGGCAGCGCATCTACCCGCTACGCTTCCGCCTGCACGGCCGAGTTTGAACGCATGGTCGGGCTCGATGGCGACGCGCCGAGTTGCGTCGGACGCATCTCGGCGCCGATTTCTGCATCGGTTTCGAGTGTAAAAGCGACCCTGTGCACCGCAACTCCGGCGTGGCAGCCGGCGGTTTCGGAAACCAACGACCTTGGCATCGCGCCGCGGATCAATCTTGGTTTCACGCTCACCCACACCGACGGCTCCGAAATCGTGCTCGGCGCGCTCGGCTTCTCGCTTCAGAAGGATCCCGACTTTACCAAGTTGACCGAAGCAGATCTGACGGGGCTGATCTCCTCGTTCAGATATCCGACGGATGGCCCGGATCTGATGAAGGCGCAGCTCGACGCGCTCATCAAATTTCCGGTCGAGCGCGTCAAGCCGGTCGGCCAGGACGAGTTGCCGCCGAAGGTGCGCTATCAGTTGCTCGGCCATGCCAGTCCGGTCGCCTCGGATCCGGATGATCCGCTCATATTTGAGCTCGCTTCCGACAATTCGCCGCCAGACCCGTCGACGTCGATCGTGCAGGCGCTGGTCGCCAAGGAATCGGTTTCCCGCGGCCAAAATCAATCGGTCGCGCTGTCGCTGCATGCCGCGATCGCGACTTCCGGCACTTCCGCGTATCCCCCGAAGCTGCTGGCGTTGGTGATCGACCCGACGCCGTTCCGCGTCGCCGCCGTCCAATATATCGAGCCGGCACGGGCGGCGACGGATCAGAGCAACGAAGTCGCCGTCTGGAGCAGCGAAGGCGACGTATCGTGGAAGGTGCTCGACCCCTCCGAAGCCGTGCGTGTGGTGCTGCCGCCGCAGGTCATCGGCGAAGCCATGGAGAAATTCGCCGACACCATCGCCGGCGCGCCAAAGGACGTCCAGCCGGGACAGCCGGCGGCGGCGCGGTTCGGCGCCCATGGCAGGCTCGAGGTCGATCCGACCTACGCAGACCAGTTCTTTCGTGAGCCTGGCTGGAATCTCCGCCGGATCATGGGATATCCGACGATGCAGCCACCGGGGTCGCGGCTGAAGGAGCTTCGCCTCGAACTGCTCTATGGCATGACCACCCGCATCAGCGCGCCGGCCACGCGTATCGATGCGTTCGTCACCGAGATCGGCGGTACCCTCGGCGCGCCCGTGCCGCCGGTTACGGACACGGCGAGCGGCTCGAAACCCGTGCTCGGCCGGCATCTGGCGTTGTCTCGCCTCGTGTTCGCGGCGCAGCGGCGGCGACTGGCCGCCGACAAGATCTGGAGCGGCCGCCCGGACGCCGATTTGAAAATCGAGGATGGAGTCAGCTTCCGGCTCCGGACCGTAGATCCCCAAACAAAGAAGGGGCCGGCCACGCCGTTGCGATGGCCCTTGCAGAGCGACGTTCCGACCGACACCGGCGGTCTGATTGATTCAACGGATCTCAAGAATACATTCTCGACCAATCAGGACGATCGCTTCAGTTTCCCCGGTGGCGTCGCCTGGGCGTTCGAGAGCGCCAACATCCTGATGAAGGTCTACAGCCGTCCGGGCTCCGGCGGTGGCTGGGCCAAGAACGTCTATCTGTCGGCGCTGGGTGGCTATGGCGGCCAGCGTGCGCTGTTCGACGAAAAGAAGACCATCGTTGAAACCGAGACCGGCATGGGGCGGGTGCACCGCTACAAGCTGGAGCGCATTGGCCGCATCGGCGGGCTTTGGAACCGGGCCAAGCACGTCATCATTTACGAGCGCAGCGTCGTACCGTCCGCGCAGTTCTACAATCTCGATCCGATCGGGCTCTTGCAGGACGAGCACGCCGGCAGGCCGGTGTTGCGCAAGGTCGAGGAATATGTCGAGCTGTTGCAGCCGACGCGGCGCTATCCCGAAGATGGCACGTCGATATCGGCGGCCGGCTTTCTGGTCGGCTCCGATTTCAAGTCGATCAAGATCCGCGTCGACAGCCGCTGGGGCGGCGACGTGCGCCGCGAGGGCTGGCAGGTCCCGCTCTGGAACAAGGCCTTCGCTGCCCCGCTCGCTACGACGGCTCCGCCAGGTGCAAAGCCCAAACCACCGGCCAATCCTGACGACCCGTCCCTGATCTATCCAAAGCCGCAGATCCGCTTCATCCTGGCCGGTGAGGGTGGCAGCGAAATCTCCGCCGAAGTCGACGAGCCCGAGAAGCTGATCTTCTACACGTCCGTCGTCACCGGCGAGAGCGGCGACGACACCGACTCGTGGCGCCCGGTGCGGGATGTCGATTTTCTCGACCTTCCGGCGCCAGTCGCCGGCCGGATGAAGCCGAAAAGCGAGAACCTGACCGACGCGGTGCTGCCGTCCGAACCGGCCCACGCTCCGGGATTCGAGCGCATGACTATCGGCCTGGTCCGCGCGAAGGAGGCGGCCGTCCTGACCTATGGCCGCTCGGCGACCGGACCCGGCTCCATCTTCAAGAACCTCACGATCGCGCGGGCCGCGCCGGTGTCAGGTGTCACCACGCCGGGCCCGCTTCCTTCGCTTGGCCAGACGCTTTCCCAGGGCAGCGCCGATCTGCGCGCTGCGATCGATGCCAAGGTCGGTCAGGCGCTCGGCAAACTGGAGAAGCTGGACCCGCAAAAATCGCTGGCGGAGGTCAAGAACGACGCCAAGAACGCCATTGCAGCCGCGATCAACGCCAAGGATTTTGCAGGAGATGTGAGATCGGCGATCCAGGAGGTCAGATCGTCGCTGGGTTCAGTCAATTTGGCTGGCCTCAATCCCGCGTCGCCATGCGCGTCGCTGACCGGGCGGCTGACCGATGTCGCGCATGGGCAGGTCAACCGGCTTCGCGCCGTTGCCGACGGCGCCATCGACAGCGCGCTGGCCGGAGCCATGGCGCCGGTCCGGAATGTCGCCGGTATCGCGCGCGACACCATGCTTCTCCTCGGAGGGGCAGACCCCTGGTTGTCGCCGGACGAGCGCGCGGCGCTGATCGACCAGCTGACCGGCTTGCAGAACCGCATCGCCAAGCTCGCCGAAGAGGTCATCGGCGATATTGACGCTTTGGCGAGCCGGGTCACCGCCGATCTGGACGGGCTGAAGGCGGTGACGGGCGCCTCGCTCGGCGTCGTCCAGGACAAGGTCATTCCGGCGGCGTTGAGCGCGATGCAGGCGGCCTTCAAGGACTTGAAGGATGCGGTCGGCATTGCGACGACGGTCACCGTCGCGATCAAGGCAAGTGCCGATGACACGTTGGAAAGGCTCCGCGCAAAAGCAAGTGAGATCGACGATGCGCTCGGGGCCATTGAGGACATTGCCGGCTTCAGCGCGACCCGCCGCATCCTGCCTGCCATTCACGACACGCTCGGGCAGGCCATCGACGTCGCAAGCGCATTGATTGTCCTCAATGCAACGATCACGACAGATACGAAGAACAAGCTGGCGACCCTGGAGGCGTCGCTCCAGAAACTCGAGAAGGCGCTGGCTGCCCGGATCGGCACCGCCGGGACGTCGCTCGCCGATCTCGCGCAGACGCTGAACAACATCGTCCTCGAGGCCCAGAAGTCGGCCGGCAAACTCGTTGGTCTCATCGAGGACGAGATCGACAAGCGCATAGCCCTCTCCGACAGCGTCTTCGACCGGATCGCCGAAGCAATCATCGAACTGTCGACGCCGGAGGATCCCGACGACGACAGCTACAGCGCGGCCGCGGCCGTTCGCGATGCGATGTCGAGACTGGCCGATGCGACGAGCGCGATCGAAGCCGGGGTGACGAAGCAGGCCGCCACGGTCGCGGCCCAACTGCACACCACGCTGGACGGCGTTGCGGTTCAGGTCAACGCGGCGATCGACAAGGTGGCGGGCGAGCTCAAGGACGCCTGCGGCCAGTTCGACAGCTTCATCAATTCATTTTTCCAGAACGGCGCCGGAAAAATCGCAGACTGGCTTGAGCATGCACTGGATCTCGACGGCACGCAGCAACGCCTCGTCAAGGACATCAACGACGCCATCGGCGCGGTGGACGGCTCGATCGAGGACCTGAAACGCCGCGCTGCGGAGGTTGCGGCGGATGTGACGCGCCAGGTCGAGAACCGGGCCCGGCAGATCGCCGGCGCCGTGCACGAGACGGTGCGCGACGCATTGGGGACCGATCCGGCGCAACTGGCCGATCAGGCCAACCGCATCTACCAGCAAGGCAACGACACGCTGCGATTGCTGCGCGCGGTCGGCGATCCGCCGAAGACCGACCGTTTGGGCTTCAATCGTCCGGAGGTCGCCTACGTTCTGGCCGAAACTAACAAGATCGTCGACATGACGCCGGCCATCGCCCTGGTCAACCGCGTCTCCGATACGCTCGCGGCAGCGGATCAGGCCGGCAAGGCGGTCGGCGACATGCTGCAATCGTTCGGCGTCAGGTTGCCGTCAAGCGGCGTCGCCGATCAGTTCATCCCCGACAAGCTGAAGCAGTTGTCGGTCGCCGACCTGATACCGAACATGGGCGGCATCGATTTTCGCGGACTGCTGCAACGCTTCGCGTTCCCCGATCTCGACGACTCCAAGGCAATCAAGATCCAGCACGGGTTCGACGCCGCCCAGATGCGGGCGTGGCTTCAGTCGGACATCAATGTTCCCTTCACCGAGCCGGCGCCACTGTTGTCGTTCGGCCCGGTCGAGATCATCATCGACACTGCCAAGTTCAACGCCACGGCGCGGATGTCGGTCGGGCGCGACGGCACCCAGAAGACGTTCAATGGCCGCATCTTTGGCGATTGGCGGGTCGTGATCTGCGGCCAGGATATCCTGACCTTCCTGCAGACCGGCTTGTACTTCGACGATTCCGGCAAGATCGATTTCAAGATCAATCCGGAGCGCGTCGAGCTCGCCGACGCGCTCCAGTTCCTCACCGATTTTCTCGCTGCCTATAGTGACGACGACGGCCTCATCATCGAGCCGTTGATGCGCGGCGGCGTGCCCGCCGGCATCGCCGCGACGCTCGACATCGATCTGCCAGACCTCGAACTCGGCGTGTTCGGCATCTCGGATCTGTCACTGCACGTCATGTTCGGAATCGCGGCGATTCCCGAATTTGAACTGATGTGCGAACTGGGCGTCGCCACCAAGACGATGCCGTTTACGCTGAGCGTCTGGATCCTGAACGGCGGCGGCTTCCTGACGACGCGGCTGTCGTACCTGCCGATCGCAAAACCGCATCCGGTGCTGACCTTCTCGCTCGAGGTCGGCATCGTGGCCGGCGTCGGGCTCGGCTTCAATTTCGGCATCGTGTCGGGCGGCGTCTGGCTGCAGGTCGGCTGCTCGATCACCATGACCTGGTCGACCGGGCCGGGCGGCAACACCACGGCGATCTCGGTGTTCATCCTCGCGCGCGGCAATGTCGACATCGCCGGCCTGATCACGGCCGGGATCTCGCTGCTGCTCGAAGTCACCTATGACGGGTCGCTGATGATCGGCTCCGGCACGCTGCGCCTGAGCTTCAAGATCAGCGTCTTCTATACGCTGAAGGTCTGCGAGCACGTCGAATACGTCTTCGCCGGCCAGAAAAAGAGTTCCGAAGGTTATTCGGATTCGTACGCGTAAATATTTCAAGCAGGGAAATCGTCGTCGATGGCCGACCCGCGTAATCTGAGAGTGAAGGTTCAGGCCGACCGTTTGCCGGACGTGGGCAGCAAGGCGCAGGTCGCGGTGCGCGTCAGCGCCGTGATCGACGGCACCGAAGGCGTGGTGCTGACCGCGCTGTCGGTCAAGGAGATACTGCCGTGGCTGTGGCGAAAGCAGGACGGTACCCCGCACTGGAATCCGCACGATCCCGCGGCCTGGAAGTTCTGGAACGTGGGCGCCGGTGGCGCTGCGACGATCCAGCCGGTCACGGCGACGGTCACTGCGGCGGTGATCCCGCCTGCGAATTTCGACGGCACCGGGCGGTTTGGCCAGCTGCTGCAGGAGGAGATCGATTCGATCGTCGCTGCGTCCGGGCTCGAGGCCACGCTGTGCATTCCCGCGGGCGCAGCCGAACTGTCCGGCCGGACCGTGTTCGGGATGGTCGAGAGCCTGACCGGACTGCCGCACCCGGTCGGCGCAGGAATGAACGTGTTCTCCGTGTTCACGATCGACCCGGCGCCGTTGGACCTGGAGACGAAGTTCTTCGCCGCGCCGCTGTTTGGGCCGAGCAATGGCGGCGTTTACGATCTCGATACCGCGCCGCCATCGATCAAAACCGACGTCAACGGCACGTTCTACCGCGTCGGATTCGTCGCCCATACCGGCACGACGACGATGTTCCCGACCGGGTCGGTTGACATGAGGCCGAGCCTTTCATGGAGCGAGATCGCCCCGGCCGATGACGCCGAGCGGTTGATCGATATGGCGACCATGCTCGTCAAGAAGCCGAAAGAAGGCAATGGCCTCGCCGACAACGATTGGGCGGCGTCGTTGTCGCGGCGAATCTCGGAAGTGGTCGATCCCTTTGCCCGCGTGGTCGGCGTCCTCGATGCTGCCGTCACCTCCGCGATTACCGATCCGGCCACGGGCAGCAATTTGCGGCGCGTGATTGCCGAGGATCTCGCCAGGATCGGCAGGACGGATCCGATCTCCAAGATGCCGCTCAAGCCGAGCCTGCTCGCGGCGCTCGATTCCATCGCCTGGTCGGTGGTCGGCGACCGCGTGGCGGCTTCACCTGTCGCGGCTCCGCCGGCAGCATCGTTGCTGCAGGGACTGGCGAGCCGCCAGACCGATTTTTGGGATTCGACGGCGGGGCTGATTCTGGCGGCGGCCGATCGCGGCGCGGGGAGCGTGCGTAACGATACCGCTCGCGCCAGGTTTGGTTCGGTCTCCTCGCGCAGGCTCAAGGCATTGATCGACCTGCCGGTGAATCCGGATGAAGGTGCGTCGGCCGAACCGCCGAGCCTCGAATCCGACGACGGCGTTCGCCAGTTCGTCGCTCGCCACTGGCTGGGCGGCCCCGATCTGTCGCGACCGGATGTCTTGCCGCCGGCGCCGCCGCCGCCGAATCCCTTGCCGAAAGGGGCTACGCGCAAGATTGCTGCGAACCTGCTGACTGTGTCTGCGAACGCGGCCGCGATCGGAACTGCGGCCGCCGGTCCGCAGCAGGGACCCTTGCTCGACCTCGGGCCGGTCGCGGCCGCCGCGCCGACGACTCCGACGCGTATCGGCTTCGGCGTCTCACTGGTACCGCCCGCCGGTGATTTCACGCTGACCATCGCGTTCGTGGGGCCGCCGGGCCGGCTGGCGCCTCCGTCCGTCGTCGTCACCGGCACCGCTGCGGCACCAGCGCAATTGAGCGTCACGATCGTCGTCGACGGCACCGTGCAGTCCACGGATTCGATCAGCCGGAGCCTGGGTACGTCGGTGACGCTGCCGGTCACGATTGCCGCGTCACGCGCGGCTGCCGACGGGCCGGTGATCCTGACGCTCGCCGCCGCAAGCTCAGCGCCGGTCGACGCCGCACGGCTGCTGGGCGGGCCGTTCTATCTTTCGTTGACGGCGGGCGGCGCGGATATTTCCGATGTCGGCATCGTCATGCCGGACAAGACGGCGACGCTGCTGCGCACCGCGCTGGATCGGGTCACGACCGGCCCCGGTCTGCGTGCCGAACTCGCGCTGGCGATGATCGGCCCCTACATCCAGGGACTGACCTCCGGGCGCCTGACGTGGGATGGGCCGCAAACCAGCGTCGATCAGGATAATGCCAAACTGTCGCTGGACAGGCGGCTGATCACGAGCATTACCGCCTTCGTCGGTGCCAAGGACGACAGCGGCGCCAGGCCGGCGACGTCGCTCTACGACATCGTGCTCAATCGTGCACTCGCGGATGCCGGGCTGACCGGCACCTCGCTCAGCGACGACCAGAAAGCGCTGGTCAAATTGCTGGGCGAGATCGTCGAGGCCGCGCGTTTCGACGCCGTACGGCGCGCGCACGGCCTCGTTCCGGCGGCGGCCGCCGAGTCCGGCGATGGCGACGACCACAGCCGCCGGCTCACGATCGACGCGCCGCCGCTGGTGTTCCGTTTCGACCAGTTGCAGAGCATCATCGGCGCCGATGATCTGTGGACCCGCTTGTCGGGCCTGGGCGTGCTGATGTCGCGGACCTCGACGATGGCGGATCCGGCCGCGTGGCGCAGCCTCAACGTGGCGACCCTGCACGCGCCGAAGGTGCAACAGAGGATGCGGGAGAATCTCGTCCCAGACAATGCGATCAAGGTTCGCGCCGGCGATTGGGCGGCAAGCTCGATCGTCGATCCCGTCGCGTTGCAGGTCGGCGAGCTTGGCGGCGTGCGGAGTGCGATGATCTCGTACGACAACCGCTCGATCGTTGCCGAGATGAGCACCGACGCCGGGCTCGATACGGCGGTTTCGTCTCACGCACGGCGCATCGAGGCCTATCGCTTTCCTCCGACGTCCGGTCAAGGCGCGACCGACTATAGGTTGATTGCGCTGTCGTTCGGCTATGCCTTCCACGTTCTTCCCTACGTCATCGGCCAGGGCGGTACGTTGCCGCCGATGTTGCGGGCCACGCCCGAGGATCCGCTGACCATGAGGCCGGTCGGAACGGCCGATGCGCTCAAGGGACAGGTGACGATCCCGAGCACGATCACCAAAGACATGCGTCGTGCGGCGTTGTATCGGCGGACGCGTCCTATCGGTGGTCCCAGGCTCGCTAGGAAGCCGCCCGGTGTTCCGGATGGCGTGGTGCCGCTGGCCTCCGAACTGCCGATCCGCCCGGCACCCGTCACGATCGGTGGCGATATCGAGGGACGTTTTTTCGTCGATCGCGACGGAATCGCCGGCGTGCTCAACGTCCGCGCCGGAAAGGATCCCGGGCTTCGCATCGATATCGGCAGACTGGAATGGAGCACCCCTGCCGGCCCGCGCCAGCTCACGCTGACGGTCAGGGGACGAAAGGGCGCGAGCCAGGATGTCGTGGACCTGCTGAAGCTGGACTATCAAGTCGCCGCTGTCGGCGCGATGCGCGTGGAAATGTTCGCGGCGAAGACCACGATTGCTTCCGGCGTCGCCCAGCCGACCTACACGGAAGATGAATTCAATTTTGGGCCGTCCACGCGCGACGTCATAAAACCGGCGAGGGACATCGCGGACTGGCGCGACGTGCAGCTCGTGATCAAGTTCGACAAGGAGGTCGGCATCGAGCCGCCGGTCGTCACGCCGATCGAGCCGCTGGTCAGGCCCGGCTATCCCGATGTCAACGGCGCTGTCGGCAAGCCGAGCATTGCGCCTGAGGCGGGTCATCAGACGCGCGAAATCTATGTGCTCGACGGCATCGGTGTCGGCTCGCCCACCGGCCCCCGGACCATGACCATTCCGTTACGGCGACCGTCACTTGAATTCGGTAGCTACGAACGCTGGGTCAATCCGCCGCTGTTCGATCCCGATCCGACGGCGAGCGCCGGACGAAACGTCGTGAAGCGCGCGATCGAGGGCGCGCTTACGGTCGCAACGACCACGAACGCGACGAGAGAAGACCGCTCGCTCGACGATCCCGCAGTAACGCAGCTTTATGCCGAACTGGTCCGGATATTTCCCGACTTCATGCCGTTGTCGATGCAGCCGATCGGCCCATCATGGCAATCGCTGGAAGAGGTTCTTGGTTTCGACGAACAGTGCAAGCGCCACGGCGGGCCATCGCCGTCGATCGACGTCAAGGTCGGCAGCATCAAGGCCGGCGATACGGATGGCTGGTCGGGCAGCACGGCGACGGTGATGCCCGGGCGCATCTACGAACTTCGTATCTATGCCGGCGTGCCCGACAAGCAGGATCAGCTTTGCCCGCTGCTTCGCGACCAGCGTTTGTCACCCGCGGTCAAGGCGACCTTGCGGCATTGTCCGGTACCCGGCGCGCCGCACGCGAGCATGAAGCTGGCGGGTCCAACGGTGATGACGCTCGAAGTTGCGACCGAGACCGTTCCCGAGATTTTTGGGACCGACCCGCTCGGGATCGAATTGCGGCGGCCGCCGGAGCTGGCCGAGCATGCGTGGATCCGGTTCACCGACAAGTTCACGAGTGACAATATCTACCCCGCGCTTCGCTACTGCCATCTCGCGGCGCTGGAGTCGCAGCGCTGGAGCTGGCGTGGCCGGCCGCAGGACGACCAATGGCAACGTCCGCACACTGACGGCAGCAAGACGAATTACGACGATCAGTTCGCGACCGCCTTTTCGGACCGGCGCGAAGACGACATCGGCGAAATCTTCGAGCGTCGCATCGAGCGTGCGCATGTCTACGGAGGCAAGGACCGGCGCAGCGATACGGCCGCGCAAAATCCGCTGCCGCGCCTGTTCGACAAGAGTCTCGACTGGCGCGGTGGCGTGAACTTCTGGCGATTCGGCCTGCGGATCATAAGCCGCTATCGGGCGATGCGGCCGAACCGCCCGGAATTCATGCGAACGAGCCATCGCCGATCGAACGGCACGGCCGTCTGGCACAACGAAGTCGTGCTCGATCGTTCCTACGACCGCCGTCCCAAGCGTCCGGGTCTTGCGCTGGTGTTGCCTCTGACCGAACGCATGATGGCCTACGGGACGGTGCCGCCGCTATTGGCCGTGTTCAACGAACAGCTCTATCCGAATTTCCATGCCGGCGACGGCATCGACGTATCGATCGAGATGGTGCGGCATCCGTTCACGCGAAAGGATCGGCAGAATCGGGTCGATGAAATTACCCGGATACTGGCGGGAACGAGCCCTCCAACCCCTGAAGAGGCCGCGCGACTTCGGGAAGAACAAGCTCGGCTTCAGAGCGGGCTCGGCTCGGTCCCGGACAGTCCGCTGGATGCCCTGAAGTACTGGCAGCAATGGGGGCCCGATCCGATCCGGTCAGGCGCGGGGGCGGGTGGCGAGATCGTTCCGCTTCGGGTCGATGGTCCGATCGGTTACACGTTCGATCTCGGGACCGAGGCAGGAAGGTTCGACCATGCCGGCCTGGTGATTTCGCCGACCAGCCAGAACGTTGCTCCTTGGTCGTTCATGAAGCTGAGATTCCGTCGCCTCGAGGCGCCGGAAGGCCTCGACCCGGCGACGGCTCTGACCGGGCAGGGGCCGGCTCCGTCCGATCCGAAGCGCTTCCTGTGCGCGCCGCGCCACCTCGCCCTGAATTCGGACAACAGCTTCAGGCTGTCCAACACCCGCGATATGAGCGCCTTTTCACCGAAGGACGTCCACGAACTGGCGGACGTGGTCGACGGAACGCCGACCATCCTCAAGCAAGGGATATTCCCGACGGAGCACGAAGGGCTCGTGATCGACATCGACGACTCGAACCATCTCGCCGGCTCTTCGCTCCGTGTCCAGTTTACCAACGGCAGCGACGACAATCCCTGGGTCAAGGTCGACTTCAGCGTCGAGAACGGTACGTCTGGCAGCCTGCTCGTCTTCACATTCTCGACCGAGCTCGGTGCCGCCGGACTCTTCAAATTGCCGATGCCGGCCGACGGAAAATTGCTGCAGCGCACGGTGGTGTCGGCGCGCGAGAAGCCGCAGAAAGGCGATGTCTACAAGCCCGCCGGCGACGTCGCCGTGCAGGTGCGCGTCACGCGCGACATCACGGACCGGATTGCTTCGCCCAACGACAATCGCTGGCTGTCGATCGCCTGTCTGCCGTTGACGACGAACGCCGAGATCAAGATCAGCGACCCCGTCACGGTCGTGCTCAAGGCGACCGGCGGGCAATCCACCGTGTCGCCGGTGCGGCTGTCGCCGTTCACGCCCGCGCTGTGGTGCCAGTTTGCGGAAGCGATGTCGCTGTTCGACGCGTCGATCGACGGTTCCGACAAGCCGGTACCGGTGGAAACCAAAGAGCTGGTCGCGACGATCGCCAAGAATGGAACGAAGGTGACCGTGACCTGCACGGATCTGGCCGGCAAACCGCGCAAGCTGCGGGCGCTGGCGCCCAGCACCGCACCCGGCGCGGGGCCGCCGGCGGGGCAGCTCGAGGAAGTGCTTGTGTTGGTGGTGACGCGCAGCATCCACGACGCCCTCGACCGGATTCAGGAACGGCCGGTGGCGGTGAAGCAATGGGATGCCTCTGCCACTACGCTCGATCTCGCGGCTGCAGACTGGCCTGCGCCGGTCACGACCGACGACCTCGGCGATGGCGGGAGCATTCGCTTCCTGCGGATCCTGCGGCCGAAGCCCTATTCGGCGGGGGGCTATGTCGAAAAGTCGCCGGTATTCCCGCAGGACTTCTTTCAATTCGAAACCATCGAAGGCGATGTCGAAATGAACCCGCGGGATGCGATGGGAATGGTGCTGGGCATGTCGTTGCCGATCCCGTGGACGCGGGCCTGACGCGAATGGCCGGATTTCAAAGTGGGGGCTACGATGGCTGACGATATCGAAGATCTCGCCAAGATCATTTTGGGAGAGACTAGCGGGCTCACGGCGTCAGACAGCGCGGCTGCCACGGTCTCACAGGACCGGCTCTGGTCGGTCGTCGCCTCCATCGCGCAATCGGCACGGACCAAGGGTCTGCTCGGGCTGATGCGCCGCGCCGGCAGCATGGTGCCCGACGACGAGGCCGCCAGTTATCTCCTGATGAAGGCCGTCGCCGACAAGATCGCGCAAAATAGATATGACGGGCCGACACAACTGCCGAAACAGGCCGTGCTATGGCAACTCACCACGGACGGTTACCCGTCGTTTCAGGCCGGAAAGCCGCCAGCCTGGATTTTTGCCGCAGGCGTCACCGTGGGCGGAGACTTCAAGGACCGGAATGGTGCGCCCTATCGTCTCTATGAATCTCCGAAAGAACCGGATCCAGGCAAGGCCGGATGGACATCTTCTTATAGTTCGAGTGGCCTCGCGCCACCGGAATGGAGCGTGCCGGCGAACCTGAGGAAGATTGCCTGGGTGGTCGGAAGTATTTCGGCGATCGTGTTTGTGATCGGTGGCGTCTCGGCCGTTTTTTCGGGGCAGGGCGATGGAGCGCCGCGCTCCGAGGCTAGAGCGGTTGCGACCCAATACCAGATCGTGGACAAGCTGGCCGACAATTGTATTGCGGACGCGGCGCAGTTTCCGAACTGGAAGCGAAGCATCTGCGGCTTCCTTGCCGACGCTAATGGAAAATACGCCAAGCCCGCGCCGGTAGCCGCTCCGGCGGCGGGAGCCGCTTCCAAGCCGGTAGCTGCTCCCACGACGCCAACTACCCCCACGACGCCAACTGCGCCCACGGCTGCCGCCACGCCCGGGACGGAAACTACTACCACGCCGGCAGTTACACCGTCGGCCGGCGCGACGACCACGCCGACAACAACATCCGCGTTGACCGCCACACCGGTGCAGCAAGTGACAGTACCCGCTACGGAAACAAAGCCGGTAGTGACGCCTGTGGCGTTGTATGGCCCCAAGGTCGGCCAGACCATCATTGCGATCCGGAAATGTCTCAACGTCGGGCTGGCTCCGGAAATTGCGGATACCAAGTCCAAGACGCCGCCGGATGCCGACGCGGCGGCAGACGCCAAAGCGTCGTGCGAATTGGTCGCGCGTAGTGCCGCCGATGCCGGCCTCATCGGTGCGGCGCCCTACAACGGGTTTCTCGACGGCGTGGTCAACTCGCTGCTCGGCGTGCGGACCGTCCCCGATACACGGTCGATCCTGGTGCAGTTGCTTTGCATGACCCTTGGAATCGCGGGTCTCGCCATCGCCCTCGGCCTCGGCACCAAGGGACGTGTCACCGGCATCTGGATCGACGAGCGTAACCGCATTTCGCTGGCCCGCGCCCAGGTTTCGCTCTGGACGATTGTCGCGTTGGGCGGATTTGCTGCCACCGCGCTCTACAATGTGGGGCTCGCTGGACCAGTTTCCTTTCCGCAAATCCCGGCCGCGATCGCTGCTGCTCTCGGCATTGCGTTTGCATCGCCAATGGTCTCGGCATTGATCCTGAACTCGAAGACATTCGGCACCCCGGACGACGCGACCGCGCAAGCAAACTCGCTCAGGATCAACATCTCAGGCCAAAGCGCGGATCTGCCCAACGATCCTCTCGAAACCCGTGTGGCTCCGCTCGATGCGTCGCTGGCTGACGTCTTCGTGGGTGAGCACGTATCGGATGCCGGCAATGTCGATATTTCGCGGCTGCAGAATGTCGTTCTAACTGTGACTTTGGTGCTCGGTTATCTCGCGATGCTGGCGGGCAAACTGAGCGGCATCACGGCCGACACCTTGTTGACCGGCATCGATACGTTACCCGATCCCGGCGCGGCGTTCACCTCCGTGCTGCTTGTCAGTCATGCGACCTACCTCGCCACCAAGGCCTATAACGGAACCGGAAAGCCGCCGGCGGCGCATTGAGGGAGATGAACAGCCGGAGGGACGCTTATGGCTGATTCAAACGCCGTAGCGATGCTGGGCTTGTTGCTGACGGGAACCGGATTGGCTTTCGGCCTGATGCAATACCGCAGCAACAGCGAACAGGCGAGCCTCGCCCGGCGGCGGGAGCGGGCGGTCGTGGCCACGACCCAAACCCGCCACTTCCTGGCCGATCCGGACGTCCGGTTTGTGATGGAGTTGCTGGACTACGGCGAAGTTCCGTTCGTCGATGAGGCGCTGAAGAGCCATTCTCCGTTCACAAAGGACAGGCTGGTAGGCGCGCTCGAGGTTTACTGGAAAGGCGACAAGGTCGCCGAAGGTACGTCGAAGCCGTTGATGCAGCCTGAGGACCGGGCGGTCCGCTCGGCGTTCGACGGCTTTCTGAACTGGCTGGAGCGTATTGAGGTCCTGATCGGCAACGACGTCATCAGCGTCGGCGGCTTTGGGGAGCTGTTTTCCTATTGGTTGGTGTTGCTCACCGAGATACCCGGAAACGAAGACAAGATCGTTCATCTCGGAGATGCGGAGCGGCAGGCGATTTGGGATTATATCCGGGGATACGAGTACAACTTGGTTGCGCGGCTGTTTGCTCGCTACGGCCGTGCCGGCCCGGTCGGTATCAAGAGCTTCAAACCCCGGCCGGCGACGGCGGGCACTGTTAAATAGGCTCACCGTTCACGGTGCAAGTTGGATTTCTATTTCTGGGTCCGCCTCGTTTACCCGAATGGAGTCGGTTCGTTGTCTGATACGGTTTCGGCAGAAGTGTCTCAGTGTTGAACGAGCACGATTGGTGTGAAGCTGACGGCAGGCCATCTAGGCGAAGCATTCTGAAAACGGGCAGTTCTGTAACAATCTCAATGCGCCAAAAACACCGAAAATGCCAGAACGGTTTTTGAAAACACTACAGTATTTCGAGACTTCCAAGCTGAATACAGACTATTTCCCTGCGCCAGTTCTATCAAATTGCAAGTGTTGCGATGAAATCCTCCATCGTCATCTGCGACGACTTCTGCATGTCGTGGAGTATTTCTGGTTTGAGGTGGGTGTAGCGCTTGAGCATCCGCCAATCCTTGTGTCCTGTCACAAGGGCGACTTTCTCTATTGAAAGCCCAGCCTCAAATAAGCGGCTCGTACCTTCGTGTCGCAGATCATGGAAATGGAGATCGTCGATCTTCAATTCCGCGCAGGCGCGAGTGAAGGCTGCGCCAATTGATTTATGGTTGAAGGGGAATATCCGCCCGAGGCCGCGCGTGAGAATTCTCTGCTGCAACAAGATCTCCCAGGCGTCGTAGCCAGTGAGATTGAGGAGAGGCACTTTCTGGTCGTTGCCGTCTTTCTCGCGCGGGTCCTTTCGGTCCTTAATCAGGACAAGGCGCTTCTTCATATCGACCAGCGGCCATTCGGGTCGGCATATCTCCTCCTGGCGGAGCGTTGTCGCAATCGCGTAACGAATGATCCGTCCCATCGGGATGATCTGACGATAATTGTTCTCGAAGTATTCGATGAGCTCGTCGAGTTCGTCCTGCGTGGGCCTTCGGTCGCGCTCCCTACTCTTGCCGACGAGTTTGAGGTGGGCGAGGGCGACGCGGGCCAGCCGTGCTTCTTCGGCGGATACCTCGACGCCATGCACGGCAGCTGCATGGGTTATGATCGTCCGGACAAATGAGAGGTCAATCGCGAGAGTAGCCGGCCCGGCGCCCTCTTTGGCGCGCTTGCGCCCGAATTCGATGAGACGGCCCCGGTCGAGTGCCGGGATCTTCACGGTGCCGAGTTCAGCCTTGAGGGCGGCGAGTACGGCGGCCTTGGAGCGGCGAGGGGGCCGGCCGATCTCCTTCATGTCCGCTTCGTGCAGATCGATGAGATCCCCGAACGTCCGCAGGTGCAGCCTGGCGCTGGGGCGGGCGCCTTTGCCCCGGTCGATATTGCGCTCCATCTCGAGCGCCCATTCCTCACCGTCCTTGCGGCGGCGGAAGGTCTCGGCCGTATAGCGTCCCTTACGCCGGATCTGGACGCGCCAGTTTCCAGATGCCAAGTGAGTGAACGTCGCCACGCGTGTGCACTCCGGATTTCGTGTGCGCTATGTGTGCACTGAGAGGTCAAAACAGGTACAAACGTGTGCAATTTCGCCCAGTTTGGTGTGCACACGTTCGTGTTTCATCCCCTTGAGAGCATAGGGTAAATCATTGGAATCGCAAGATTATCGCTTCTCTGTGGCGCCCATGATGGACTGGACCGACCGGCACTGCCGCGCGTTCCATCGCCGGCTGTCGCGCCGCGCGCGGCTCTACACGGAGATGCTGACCACCGGGGCGATCATCCATGGCAACCGGGTGCGGCTGCTCGGCTTCGATCCCAGCGAGCATGCGGTGGCGCTGCAGCTCGGCGGCTCGGAGCCCACGGCGCTTGCCGAGAGCGCCCGGATCGGCGCGGACTTCGGCTACGACGAGATCAACCTCAATGTCGGCTGTCCGTCGGACCGGGTGAAGGACGGCCGCTTCGGCGCTTGCCTGATGGCGGAGCCGGCGCTGGTGGCGGCTTGCGTTGCCGCGATGAAGCGGGCGGTTTCGGTGCCGGTCACCGTCAAGTGCCGCATCGGCATCGACGATCAGGATCCGGAGGTCGCGCTCGACACGCTCGCGCGCGCGGTGGTCGACGCCGGCGCTGATCTCCTGATCGTGCATGCGCGCAAGGCTTGGCTCAACGGTCTGTCGCCGAAGGAGAACCGCGACATCCCGCCGCTCGACTATGACCGTGTCTATCGCCTCAAGGCGGCGATGCCGCACATGCCGATCGTCATCAATGGCGGCGTCGGCAGCATTGCCGAAGCCAAGCGCCATCTCGCTCATGTCGACGGCGTCATGCTCGGCCGCGCCGCCTACCACGATCCCTGGCGGTTGCTCGCGGTCGATTCGGAGCTGTTCGGTGAGGCGGCGCCGCACGCCGACATGAAAGCGGCGCTCGCCGCACTCGAGCCCTATATCGAGGAGCAGCTGGCGCAAGGCGTGCGGCTGCACGCCATCACCCGCCACATGGTCGGAGCCTTCCAGGCTGTGCCGGGCGCGCGCGCCTTCCGCCGCCATCTTTCCGAGCACGGCGTCAAGCCGGGGGCGGGGATCGACGTGCTGTGCGACGCCATCGCGCTGGTGCGCGAGGCGCCTCTGGTTGCGGATGCGGCCTGAGGCAGCCCGTTCGTTTTAGGGATAGCCGCGCAGCATCAGCCTGTCGGCGCGCACTTCCCAGCTCTCCAGCCGGTCGAGGAAGCTCATGCCGAGCAGGTTGCTCTTGAGCTGCCCGCGCGGCACCACCAGCACCGGCACCGAGCGCTCGACCAGCTTGCCGATCGCGAGGCGATCCAGGGTCAGGCGGGCGGCGCGGGTGTGGCCGTTGGCGGTTTCGATGTCGACATTGTAGTCGAGCAGCTCGAGCGGCAGCCCCGCGGCCTTTGCCGCCTCATAGGTCAGCACCACCCAGCTCGCGCCGGTGTCGACCACCATCGGCGTCATGACGCCGTTGATCTTGGCGCGCAGCGAGAACTCGCCGCCGGTGCCGCGCGGCACTTCGGCGATGCGGCTGCTGGCGACCACCGGATGGGCCGCCTGGGCGCTGAACACATGGCTCACCGCGTCGCGGGCCTTGTCACGGGCCTTCGCGATATCGGCGGGATCGCCATAGGCGAGCACGGCGCCGAAGGTGGCGGCGAGCAGCACCACAAGCGCGAGCAGCCGGTTCATGCCGGGCTCCTCAGGCGTTGGCGCTGTCGTCCGGCGGCACGGCGAGCCCCGCCGCGGCGAGACGCGCGGGCAGGGCGGCCATGACCGCGCGCCGCGCCTCCGCAGGCAGCGTGGTCCAGGCGCCGATCTCGGCGAGCGTACGGCCGCAGCCGCGGCACAGGCCGCTCGTGGGATCCATCACGCAGACCTTGATGCAGGGCGTCTCGAGGCTCATGCGGCTGTTGAGGCACAATCTGCTGCGCCCGGCAACGGTTTTCGTCGGTCGCGCTCACGACAGTCCCGTTCCCGCGTTCATGATCGAGTTGCCGCGGCGCTGCGCCGCGTCGCCGGACAGATAGCTGCGCTCGGCGGGCTGCAGCGGCGGGGCCGGCTCGCGCATCGGCGCCAGCGCCGACATCACCCGCTCCGGCGGGAAGGTCACGATCACCTCGGTGCCAATGCGCAGCTTCGACTTCAGCGTGAAGGTGCCGCCATGCATGTCGACGAGGCTCTTGGCAATCGGCAGGCCGAGGCCGGCGCCCTGTTCGGCGGACTTGATCGAGTTCGAGCCCTGGCCGAACGACGCCAGCACGATCGGGATCTCGTCCTCGGGAATGCCCGAACCGTTGTCCTTGACGCTGAGGTACTGGCCGCCCGAGGCGGTCCAGCCGACTTTCAGCCAGATCTCGCCGGCCTGCGGGGTGAACTTGATGGCGTTGGACAAAAGGTTCAGCACGATCTGCCGCGCCGCGCGCTCGTCCGCCCACAGCCTCGGCATGTTCTGCTCGAACACCTCGTGGATGGTGATGCCGCGGTTGGATGCGCGCAGCTTCAACAGGTGATGGCAGTCGGCGACCACGTGGGTCAGCGAGATCGCCTCCTCGTTGAGCTCGTAGCGGCCGGCTTCGATGCGCGACAGGTCGAGGATTTCGTTGATGAGGTTCAGCAGGTGGACGCCGGAATTGTGGATGTCGGCGGAATAGTCCTTGTACACCGCCACCGCATGCGGGCCGAAGATCTCGCTCTTCATCACCTCGGAGAAGCCGAGAATGGCGTTCAGCGGCGTGCGCAGTTCGTGGCTCATCTGCGCCAGGAAGCGCGATTTGGCGACGTTCGCGGCTTCCGCGCGGTAGCGCGCCTCGTCCGAGATCGACTTGGCCTGCTCGAGCTCGCCGATCAGCGCGTCCTTCTCGGCGCGCGCTTCCAGCGTCGCCAGCGTCGTCGAGTGCAGGCGATGGGCGAGCAGCGCGAAATAGCCCTCGGCGGTCACCGCGAGGATCGCCAGGATGTAGTCATCGAGGGTGCCGCGCATCACGAAGTTCAGCGCGATCGCCGAGGTCACCGGCACCGTGGCGGCCAGCGCCGCGATCGGCAGGCTCGCCGCCAGCATGCTCGATACCGCCACCACCAGCAGCATCACGAACAGCATCAGCGTGTTGGAGACGACATCGAGGCCGAGCGGATGCACCAGGATGACGGCCCAGGCGAGGCCATAGGCGAGGTCGAGCACGATGAAGCGCAGACGCCACTTCCGCGTCGTCGCCGGCGAAGCGGTCTCGGTCAGGAACTTGCGGCAGTTCTGGATGATGACGACATGGATGGCGAGGATGCCGAAGGTCCAGGCCGCGGCGCCGAGCGGACGCACCCAGAAGCCGGACAGCAGGCCGGTCGCCACCACTAGCAGCATGACGACGAACGACGCCGACAGCCGCGTCTGGGCATGCTGGCGCAGCAGCTCGTGGTCGAAGGCGGGGCGGGTGCCGCTGGTCGAGGTCAGGCGGTCGCGCGCCTCGCGCACGCGCTGCGCGGCGGCGCGGCGGTTGCGCGCGGGCGAGGCAGCCGCCGGTTCGGCCGGTATCGGACCGACTGAAGGAAACTCGCCGGACTCACTCATCGACAACCACAATTCCCGCGTGCACACACGTCCACGTTCTTGCCGTCCATCTCTGACAAGAAATCGTTAAGACTGACCTTAGAGGGCACGACAATTGAGTTAACGATGGCTTACTGCGGCGGCGTTCCCGGAGTGCTGCGGCCACCACTCGCGACGCGGCCTGACGTTACGGCTCGGTGTGAATAGCTGCCGGCAAGGGCATTGAAACAACACCGGAAAAACAACGAGGCGGCACTCGCGCGCCGCCTCGGGGAATTCGAAGTAGAGAGATGTCCGCGCCGACGCGCGTCAGCGCTGCAGGCGGGCCATCAGGCTGGAGGTATCCCAGCGGCCGCCGCCCATCTTCTGCACCTCGGCATAGAAGTTGTCGACGAGGGCGGTGACCGGCAGGCTCGCGCCGTTGCGACGTGCCTCGGCGAGACAGATCGACAGGTCCTTGCGCATCCAGTCGACGGCGAAGCCGAACTCGTATTTGCCCTCGTCCATGGTCTTGTAGCGGTTCTCCATCTGCCAGGACTGTGCCGCGCCCTTGGAGATGGTCTCGACCACCGCGTGGACGTCGAGGCCGGCCTTCTTGGCGAAATGCAGCCCCTCTGAGAGGCCCTGGACGAGGCCGGCGATGCAGATCTGGTTGACCATCTTGGTGAGCTGGCCGGCACCGGCGGGCCCCAGCAGCTTGCACGCTCGCGCGTAGGCGGCGATCACCGGCTCGGCGCGCGTGTAGGCGGCTTCGTCACCGCCGCACATCACAGTCAGCACGCCGTTCTCGGCGCCGGCCTGGCCGCCGGACACCGGCGCGTCGATGAAGGAAAAGCCGGCGACCTTGGCGGCGGCGGAGAGTTCGCGCGCGACCTCGGCGGAGGCGGTGGTGTGGTCGACGAACACGCCGCCGGCCGCCATGCCGGCGAACGCGCCGTTCGGCCCGGTCGTCACCTCGCGCAGGTCGTTGTCATTGCCGACGCAGGCCATCACGAAATCCTGACCGGCGGCGGCCTCCTTCGGCGTTGCCGCGGTCCGGCCGCCGAACTTCTCCGCCCAGGCCTTCGCCTTGGCCGCGGAGCGGTTGTAGACCGTGACCTCGTGCTTGCCCTTGGTGACGAGGTGCCCGGCCATGGGGAACCCCATCACGCCGAGCCCGAGAAAAGCGACTTTCGCCATGTGATGAACCTTTGTTCCGTGATGTGAGCGCCGCCGGCCCGTCGAGGCGGCGGCGCGGTCGGCCGCCGACCGCGGATCCACGACGCGCCTGCCTTGGAAGGCCATGCGAACCGGCGGTTTTGTCGAGGTCTGTCGCCTCCGCCGCGAGGCAACCTGCCAACCGGCGGGATCGATTGCAAGGACCGTTGTGGACCCGCATCCTGGGATGGATGCGCAGGGCGCATGCGCCAAAGCGGCTGTTGACCCGGTGGGTGTGACGCGCCAAGACTTCGCGCCGACAACAAGACTTCGCGCCGAAAAGACGTCGCGCTGACACGGCTTCGCTCCAACCAGACGTCGCCCGACCAGGCCAGGCGCGCAGCGGAATTCCGACAGGAGATCAGATTTTGACGGTCAGCAAGCAACAGGTTCTCGAGGCGCTCGCGCAGGTGCCGACCCCGCGTGGCGTGCCGCTGCCGCAGGCCAATGTGCTGTCCGAGATCGTTGCCACCGACGGCAAGGTGTTCTTCTCGATCAGCGTCGATGCTGCGGAAGCCCGCGCCTGGGAGGATGTGCGTCATCGCGCCGAGGCCGCGGTCAAGGCGCTGCCCGGGGTGACGACCGTGATGGTGGCGCTGACCGCGGAGCGCAAGCCAGGGGCGGCGACTCCACGCCCGACCGGCGGTGTGCCGCCGGTCTCGGCCCATCGGCCGCATGGTGCGCCGGGCCAGTCGCCGATGGCCAAGCAGGCCGAGATCCCCGGCATCGCCGCGGTGATCGCGGTGGCGTCCGGCAAGGGCGGGGTGGGCAAGTCGACCACCGCGCTCAACATCGCGCTGGGTTTGCGCGACCAGGGGCTGCGGGTCGGCCTGCTCGACGCCGACATCTATGGTCCGTCGATCCCGCGGCTGACCGGGCTGCGCGACAAGCCGCAGCTCGACGCCGCCAAGAAGATGATTCCGTTGTCCCGCTTCGGCCTTGCCATCATGTCGATCGGCTTCCTGGTCGAGGAGGAGACCGCCATGATCTGGCGCGGTCCCATGGTGATGTCGGCGATCACCCAGATGCTGCGCGACGTGGCGTGGGGTACGCTCGACGTGCTGGTCGTCGACATGCCGCCCGGCACCGGCGATGCCCAGCTGACGCTGGCGCAGAACGTGCCGCTGAAGGGCGCCATCATCGTTTCGACCCCGCAGGACCTCGCGCTGATTGACGCCCGGCGCGGCATCGCCATGTTCCGCAAGGTCAACGTGCCCGTGCTCGGCATCGTCGAGAACATGAGCTACTTCCAGTGCCCCGAATGCGGCACGCGCTCCGACATTTTCGGCCATGGCGGCGCCCGTCACGAGGCCGAGCGGCTTGGCGTGCCCTTCCTCGGCGAGGTGCCGCTGCACATGGCGATTCGCAGCACCTCGGATGCCGGCACCCCGGTGGTCGAGAGCGAGCCGCAGGGCGTCCATGCCGGCATCTACCGGGCGATCGGCGCCAAGGTGCGGGACGAGCTCAAGCCGTACATTTCCGCGGCGTGAAGCCTTCGGCGAATCATCGCGCTGCAGCGCGCCATCGGCGCGCCGCCGGGCTGTCCGCGCTCTTCGACTTTGGTTGAATCCCCTGCCACTTCCCTTTATGTCGCGTTTTCTGCAAGGAGGCTTGTGTGTTACAGAGCCTCATTCGTTTTCCAAGAAACGTCCCGATGGAGGAGATGCTTATGAAGCGTCGTGATTTTCTGAAGGTTTCGGCTGCCGGCGCTGCCGCGACCGCCGTGGCCTCGCCGGCGATTGCGCAGTCCACGCCCGAAGTGAAGTGGCGTCTGGCATCGAGCTTTCCGAAGTCGCTCGACACCATCTATGGCGGCGGCGAGTATCTCGCCAAGCAGGTCGCCGAGATGACCGACAACAAGTTTCAGATCCAGGTGTTCGCGGCGGGTGAGCTCGTCCCCGGCCTGCAGGCGCTGGACGCCACCTCCAACGGCACGGTCGAGATGAGCCACACCGTGTCTTATTACTATGTCGGCAAGGATCCGACCTTCGCGATCTTCGCCTCGGTGCCGTTCGGCCTCAACGCCCGGCAGCAGAACTCGTGGCTGTACCAGGGCGGCGGCAATGAGCTCGCCAACGAGTTCTACAAGAAGTACAACGTCGTCGGCATTCCCTGCGGCAACACCGGCACCCAGATGGGCGGCTGGTTCCGCAAGGAGATCAAGACCGTTGCCGACCTCCAGGGCCTGAAATTCCGCATCGGCGGCATCGCCGGCCAGGTGCTGCAGAAGCTCGGCGTCGTGCCGCAGCAGCTCGCCGGCGGCGACATTTATCCGTCGCTGGAAAAGGGCACCATCGATGCGGCCGAGTGGGTCGGCCCCTATGACGACGAGAAGCTCGGCTTCCAGAAGGTTGCGCAGTACTACTACTATCCCGGCTTCTGGGAAGGCGGCCCGACCGTGCATGCCTTCATCAACCAGGACAAGTTCAACGCGCTGCCGAAGAACTACCAGTCGATCCTGACCAACGCGGCGGCCAACACCAATTCCTGGATGGCCGCGCGCTACGACCTGCAGAACCCGGCCGCGCTGAAGAAGCTGGTCGCCGGCGGCGTGCAGCTGCGTCCGTTCAACAACGAGGTGCTGGAAGCCTGCCTCAAGGCGACCAACGAGCTGTGGGCGGAGATCTCGGCCAAGAACGCCGACTTCAAGAAGGCGATCGAGGCGATGCAGGCCTACCGCTCCGACGAGTATCTGTGGTGGCAGGTCGCCGAATACACCTTCGACAGCTTCATGATCCGCTCGCGCACCCGCGGCTGATCGAACAGCCTTTCGATGAAAAGCCCGGCCTCGCGGCCGGGCTTTTTGTTTGTCGGAATGGAAGGTGGCCGTACGGGCCCGGTGCAGGCGGGCAGGGGATCAGCCGCCGGTCACGCTCATGTGGCGGCTGACGCTCGGCCGGTTGTGGCGGCGGTCGATGATGAAGTCGTGGCCCTTGGGCTTCAGCCCGATGGCGCGGTCGATGGCGGCGTTCAGCTCGGCGTCGTCCGGCGAGGCGCGCAGCGGCCGGCGCAGGTCGGAGGCGTCCTCGTGGCCGAGGCAGGTGTGCAGCGTGCCGGTGCAGGTGATGCGCACGCGATTGCAGGATTCGCAGAAATTGTGGGTCATCGGCGTGATGAAGCCGAGCTTGCCGCCGGTCTCCGCCACCCGCACATAGCGCGCAGGGCCCCCGGAGCTCTCGTCGAGGTCGGTCAGTGTCAGGTGGTCCGCGAGGCGGGCGCGCAGCAGCGACAGCGGCACATACTGGTCGATGCGGCCGGCGCCGATGTCGCCCATCGGCATCACCTCGATCAGCGTCAGGTCCATCCCCTTGCCGTGCGCCCAGCGCATCAGGTCGGGGATCTCGTCCTCGTTGAGGCCCTTCAGCGCCACCGCGTTGATCTTGACGTGAAGGCCGGCGGCGCGGGCCGCCTCGATCCCGGCGAGGACCTTGTCGATCTCCCCCCAGCGGGTGATGGCGCGGAATTTGTCGGCGTCGAGGGTGTCGAGTGAGACGTTGATGCGGCGGACACCGCAGTCGGCGAGCTCGGCGGCGAAGCGCGCGAGCTGCGAGCCGTTGGTGGTCAGCGTCAGTTCGTCGAGATCGCCGCTGCGCAGGTGGCGCGACAGCGATCGCACCAGCGACATCACGTTGCGGCGGACCAAAGGCTCGCCGCCGGTGAGGCGCAACTTGCGCACGCCCTTGGCGACGAAGGCGGAGCAGAGCCGGTCGAGCTCTTCCAGCGTCAGCAGGTCGGCTTTCGGCAGGAACGTCATGTCTTCCGACATGCAGTAGAAGCAGCGCAGGTCGCAACGATCCGTCACCGACACGCGCAGATAGCTGATCGTGCGGCCGAACGGGTCGGTCATCGTTCCGGGAGGCAGGAAAGGTCCGTTCATCCGGCAGGCCTATGAGGCTGTGACAGCACTTGAAAGCCAGCCTCCAGGGGGAGGCTGACTGTCACAATGTAGGCATCGCCGGGTCGGCGCACAATCGCTTCGGTGCGCCGCCGGAGGCTCAGCGGTTCGGAGGCGGGAAGGCACCGTCGGCCGGGGCCGCAGCGGCAGGGGCGGCAGCCGGCGCCGCGGCGGCAGGCTTCGCCCGCGGCGCATGCTTCTTGGCGTGGCGGGCCGGCTTCTTGGGCGGCGCGGCCGGCTGCAGCTCGGCGAACACCGGATTCGGGTCGGTGGTCACGCTCGATCCGCTGCCGAAGTCGCCGGACTGCTGCAGCACCGACACCGGCACGCTCTGCGGCTGGTACTTGTCCAGCGTGTAGCTGACCGTGAAAGGCTCGGTGGTCTGTACCGACACCGCGCACGGCGTCTTGCAGCCCGGTCCGAGCGAGGTCTTGGCATCGGCGCCGGGCGGCACCGATTCAAGCCGCACCGTCACGCTCGGCGGCGTTGGCTTGAGAAAGTCCATGGTTGGCATCGAAACCGAGCCACAGCCGGCAAGCCAAAGGCTCGCACCGGCGATAATAACTACGCGACGCATGATCCACCGTCTCTTGTTGCGGCAAGCCGCCACAGTCCCCGGCCGGACCATAAGAGGGTCAACCGGGGCTTGCAACGAGCGGCTTACCAAGGGTTCCGAAAAGGTTAATAAAGGTGTCTTGATACCGTCATCGATCGCAGAGCATTTCCTGTCATTTCGGCCTTTGCAGGGCGAGACCCTCGACCGTGACTGGAAGCTCGCGCAGGTCGGAGATGACGCGGTCGGGCTTGAGGTCCGCGATGGGAACATCGGTGTAGCCGAAGGTCACGCCGATCACCGGCACGCCGGCGCGGCGGGCGACACCGACATCCGGTCCCGCGTCGCCAACCATCACCGCGCGCGCGACGCTGCCGCCGGCGCGGGCCACGGTCTGGCGCAGAATCGCCGGGTCGGGCTTGCTGACGCCGAACGTATCGGCGCCGCAGATCGCGGCGAAGCGGTCACTCAGCTCGAGGCGGTCGAGCAGGCGACGCGACAGCCATTCCAGCTTGTTGGTGCACACCGCGAAGCGGAAGCCGCGGCCGGCGAGATCGTCGAGCGCGTCGTTGAGTCCGTCGAACGGCTGCGACAGGTCGGCGATGTGGTCGGCATAGTAGGCGATGAAATCGCCGGTCAGGCGGTCGAGATCGGCGATGGTCAGCGGCCGGTCCTCGGCCTCGAAGCCGCGTTCGATCAGCTTGCGCGCGCCGGCGCCGATCATGGGTCGCGCGGAGGCCATCGGCAGCGCCGGCAGGCCTTCGCGGTCGAGCACGAAGTTGAGCGCGGCGATGAGGTCCGGCGCGGTGTCGACCAGCGTGCCGTCGAGGTCGAAAACGACAAGAGGGGAATCGGTCATGTCGGATCGCTAGCGGGCCGCGCGCCGCCGCGCAAGCCGCCACGCCGCATGGGCGGGGCGCGCAGGAAATCGGCCAAATTCGCCTCGATGGCAAATTACATAGGAAAATCAGTGGCCAGGATGCTGTGCGCGGCCCCGGGAAGATCGCCGGGGAGGCCTGTTCCTCGCCCCAAATCGGGGCTAGATATGCGCCGTTCCGGGCCTGTCGGCGAAAGCCGGTCAGGCCGGCCATTTGAGGATTTTCCATGAGCATGGACGCGCTGAAACGACAGGCGGCAGCCCGCGCGCTCGAGCATGTGCGCGATGGCATGAAGCTGGGTCTCGGCACCGGCTCGACCGCCAAACACTTCGTCGAGCTGCTGGGCGAGCGCGTGCGCGCCGGGCTGCAGGTGGTCGGGGTGCCGACCTCGGAAGCGACCCGCGCCGACGCCGAGCGCTGCGGCGTTCCGCTCTCCACCCTCGACGAGCTCGACCATCTCGATCTCACGGTCGACGGCGCCGACGAGGTCGACCCGCAGCTCAACCTGATCAAGGGCGGCGGCGGCGCGCTGCTGCGCGAGAAAATCGTGGCGGCGGCCTCCGACCGCATGATCGTCATCGCCGACGAATCAAAGTGGGTGGACCGGCTCGGCCGCTTCCCGCTGCCGATCGAGGTCAATGCCTTTGGTCTTGCCGCCACCCGCCGTGCCATCGCGGACGTGTTCGCCGCCCGCGGGCTCACCGGCCGACTCGAGGTCCGCAACGGCCGCGACGGTCATGCTTTCGTCACCGATGGCGGCCACTGGATTGTCGATGCCCATCTTGGCGCCATCCCGGATGCGCCGGCGCTCGCGGTTGCGCTCGCCGCCATCCCCGGGGTCGTGGAGCACGGTCTGTTCATCGGGCTCGCGACCACCGCGGTGCTGGCCGGCACCGCAGGAATTCGAACGATTGAGCGGCCTTGAGCCGCAGTTAAGGAGAAGCGAATGACGAAGTTCTCGAAGACGCTGCTGGCCGTCGGTTTCGGCCTGGCTCTCAGCACCCTGAGCGCCTATGCCCAGGCCCCCAAGGCCGCGGCCAACAACCCGCCGCCGGCGAGCGCGGTCGCCGCAGCCTCGGAGCTGCTGGCGCTCAAGAAGGCGAGCTCGGTCTACCAGAACATCGTGCCGACGGTGATCCAGCGCACCAAGGACGCCATCCTGCAGAACAACCTCAACTACCAGAAGGACCTCGACGACGTCGCGGTGAAGCTCGCCGGTGAGCTCGCTAGCCGCAAGGAGGATATCGGCAAGGCGATGGCGGAGATCTACGCCACCAACTTCACCGAGCAGGAGCTGCGTGACCTCATCGCGTTCTACAAGTCGCCGCTGGGACAGAAATTCCTCGAGCAGGAGCCGAAGTCGATCACCGGCAGCCTCGCCTACATGAACGACTGGGCTGCCGCCTTCTCCAACGAGGTCGCCGCCAAGTTCCGCTCCGAGATGCGCGCGCGCGGCAAAGAGATCTGAGCGCGGAGCGGCGGATGGCTGATTTCGATCTCGACCTGTTCGTCATCGGCGGCGGATCCGGCGGCGTGCGCGCCGCGCGGATCGCCGCCGGCTACGGCGCGCGGGTGATGGTCGCCGAGGAATATCGCCTCGGCGGCACCTGTGTGATCCGCGGATGCGTGCCCAAGAAGCTCTTGGTCTACGCCTCCCATGTTCATCACGAGATCGAGGACGCCGCCGGCTACGGCTGGACGATCCCGTCGGCGAGCTTCGACTGGCCGACGCTGATCGCCAACAAGGACAAGGAGATTGCGCGGCTCGAAGGCGCCTATACCAGCAATCTCGACAAGTCGGGCGCGCGCATCGTCAAGGCGCGCGCCGTGTTTCAGGATCCGCACACGCTGCGGCTGTCGACCGGTGAGACGGTGCGTGCCAAGCACATCCTGATCGCCACCGGCGCGGCGCCGAGCCACGGCGATCCCATTCCCGGCATCGAGCATGTGATCTCCTCCAACGAGGTGTTTCATCTGCCCGTGCAGCCGCGCCGCATCCTGATCCAGGGCGGCGGCTACATCGCACTGGAATTCGCCTGCATCTTCGCCGGCCTCGGCAGCGAGGTGACGGTGGTCTATCGCGGCGACAACATCCTCAGGGGCTTCGACGACGACGTGCGCAAGCATGTGCGCACCGAGATGGAGAAGATCGGCATCCGCATCCTGACCGGCTGCACCGTGGCCGCGGTTGGCCGTGACGGCGAGGCCCAAGGAGAGGCCTATGCCGCCACGCTGTCGAACGGACAGCGCATCGTGTCCGACCAGGTGATGTTTGCCACCGGCCGCCATGCCAATGTCGCCGGTCTCGGCCTCGAGGCCGCCGGCGTCGCGCTCAATCCGAAGAACGGCGGCATCGCCGTCGACGGCTATTCGCAGACGTCGGTGCCGCACATCTATGCCGTCGGCGACGTCACCCATCGCGTCAACCTGACCCCGGTGGCGATCCGCGAGGGGCATGCCTTTGCCGACACCGTGTTCGGCAACCGGCCGACCCGGGTCGATCATACGGACATTCCGACCGCGGTGTTCACCCAGCCGGAGGTCGGCACGGTCGGACTGACCGAGGCCGAGGCGCGGGCAAAGCACTCCCATGTCGACATCTACAAGGCGGACTTCCGCCCGATGAAGGCGACGCTGTCCGGCCGTGACACCCGTGTGTTGATGAAGCTCGTGGTCGATGGGCTCTCCGACCGTGTGCTCGGCTGCCACATCGTCGGCCCGGAGGCGGGCGAGATGATCCAGTTGGTCGGCGTCGCGGTGAAGCTGAAGGCCACCAAGGCGGACTTCGACGCCACCATCGCGGTCCATCCGACGGCGGCCGAGGAGCTTGTCACCATGCGCACGCCGTTCGCCCGCCACGTCCGCCAGGCGGCCGAGTAGGGCGCCTCGCTCAGGCTGCCAGCAGCCAGTCCACCGCCGGCTGCCACAGCCGCTCACGGTGTTCGGGGCGGAAGAAGCCGAAATGGCCGATGGCTTTCGCGCCGGCCTCCGCCGGCGTGATCGTGACCACCTGCGGTGCGGTCGCGGTGAAGCCGGCGCACAGCAGGTCGACGGCCGCGCGCGGCGCCCACGCATCGTCGCTGACGCACAGCGCCATCAGCGGGTGGCGGTAGTTGCCATAGTTGGCGAGCCCGGCGAGCGAGGGATCGTCGAAATAGTAGCGCTCGCTCATCAGCCATTTGCGCCATTGCAGGAAGACGTCCCGCGGCATGTCCTCGCCGAGCCCGATGCGGCCCGGCACATAGCCCATCAGCCGTGCGATCGGGCGGCCGAAGTTCACCAGCGCGAACACCCGATAGTTCTCAGGGGCGGGGAACAGCTTCCAGAACGGGGCCTGGGCCGCCACCAGCAGGGCCCGGGCGACCTCGGCGTTGTTGGGCAGCAGGCCCAGGGCCTGGCCGCCGAACGAGTGACCGATATAGCCGAGGGGGAGGCTCTCGTAGCGCTGGCGCATCCAGGCGACGGCGCAGGCGGCATCCTTGTCCGCCCATTCGGCCATGGTGGCCTTGAACCCGGCCAGGGATTTCGGCCGCGAGCCGCCGATGCCGCGATAGTCGTAGGTCATCACCACGCAGCCGCGAGCGGCGATGTAGCTGGCGAAGTTCCGGTAAAATCGGCGCGGCACTGCGGCCGCCGAGCTGATCAGCACCGCGTGGTGACGGGGCGCGCGAGGCATATAAAGCGTTGCCGCCAGGGAAAACCCGTCACCGGCCGGCAGCACGATGTCGTCGATGAAGACGTTGTCAAGGACAGCCTCAGCCACCATCTCATTCCCCAGCGTCCCCGGCGCCAGCTAAGGGCAATTCGGCCGTCTCTGCAAGGCATTGACATCCCACGCCGAATTGCAACTGGCGGTCCGCGGCGGCGCTGTGTATAACCGCCGCCACGCAGTCCTGCGGGGCAGGCGGTTTTTTCAGGAGAGAATCGGAGCAGATCAATGTCCGAGCGGTGGACTCCCGACAGCTGGCGCAACAAGCCAGTCGTGCAAGTGCCGGAATATCCGGATGCGAAAGCCTTGGCCGACGTTGAGGCGCAGCTTGCCACGTTTCCGCCGCTGGTGTTTGCAGGCGAGGCGCGCAACCTGAAGAAGGCGCTCGCCCGCGTCGCAGCTGGCGAATCGTTCCTGCTCCAGGGCGGCGACTGCGCCGAGAGCTTCGCCGAGCACGGCGCCAACAACATCCGCGACTTCTTCCGCGTCTTCCTGCAGATGGCGGTGGTGCTGACCTATGCCGGCTCGCTGCCGGTGGTGAAGGTCGGCCGCATCGCCGGGCAGTTCGCCAAGCCGCGGTCGTCGCCGGTCGAGAAGGTCAACGGCGTCGAGCTGCCGAGCTATCGCGGCGACATCGTCAACGACATCGCGTTCACCGCGGAAGCCCGCACGCCGGATCCGCAGCGCCAGATGATGGCCTATCGCCAGTCGGCCGCGACGCTGAACCTGCTGCGCGCGTTCGCCACCGGCGGCTTCGCCAATCTCGGCAGCGTCAACCAGTGGATGCTCGGCTTCCTCAAGGATTCGCCGCAGTCCCGCCGCTACACCGAGCTTGCCGACCGCATCTCGGAGGCGCTCAACTTCATGCGCGCCTGCGGTCTCGACTTCGACAGCCATCCGGAGCTGCGCACCACCGACTTCTACACCAGCCACGAGGCGCTGTTGCTCGGCTACGAGCAGGCGCTGACCCGCGTCGATTCCACCACCGGCGACTGGTACGCGACCTCCGGCCACATGATCTGGATCGGCGATCGCACGCGGCAGCTCGACCACGGGCATGTCGAGTATTTCCGCGGCATCAAGAATCCGATCGGCCTGAAGTGCGGCCCGTCGCTGAAGCCGGACGAGCTCATCAAGCTGATCGACGTGCTGAGCCCTGACAACGAGCCCGGCCGCCTGACGCTGATCGCCCGGTTCGGCGCCGACAAGGTCGGCGACCACCTGCCGGGGCTGATCCGCGCGGTGGAGCGCGAGGGCCGCAAGGTGGTGTGGTCGTGCGATCCGATGCACGGCAACACCATCACCGCGACCAGCGGCTACAAGACGCGGCCGTTCGACCGCATCATCTCCGAGGTGCGCTCGTTCTTCGCGATCCATGCCGCGGAAGGCACCCACGCCGGCGGCGTGCACCTCGAGATGACCGGCAAGGACGTCACCGAGTGCATCGGCGGCGCACGGGCGCTCACCGACGAGGATCTCAACGACCGCTACCACACGGTCTGCGATCCGCGCCTCAACGCCGAGCAGTCGATCGACATGGCGTTCCTGATCGCCGAGCTGCTCAAGCAGGAGCGGGCCGGCAAGATCAAGCCGCTGCCGGTCGCGTCGGGCATGTGAGGCTGGGGCGCTGACTTGCTGCGATTCTGGCGCGCCAGCATCAACACCTGGAATGGGTTGACCTTCGCAACCCGTTCCGAACAGGCCATCCGGGAAGAGCTGGTTGCGCTGGTGATCGCGCTGCCGCTCGCCTTCGTGGTCGGCACCACCGCGGTGCGCCGTGTCGAATTGATCGCGGTGGTGCTTCTCCTCCTGACTGTCGAATTGCTGAACACCGCGATCGAGAAGCTTGCCGACCGCCTGACCACCGACCACGATCCGGCGATCGGGCGGGTCAAGGACATGGGGTCGGCCGCGGTCGGCGTTGCGCTGGTGATCGCGGGCCTCGTCTGGCTGGTCGCCATCGCTGAGCGCGTGGGCATCCTGTAGCGCGCCGTGTCGCGCAGGGGCTAGATGAGGGCATGACCGCTTTGAGCCACCTGACCATCACGCTCGCCCAGCTCAATCCGATCGTCGGCGACGTCAGCGGCAATGCCGCCAAGGCCCGGGACGCCCGGGCGCGCGCCCGGGACGAGGGCGCCGACCTCATCGTGTTCTCCGAGCTGTTCATCGCCGGCTACCCGCCGGAAGACCTGGTGCTGAAGCCGGCGTTCCAGGCCGCGTGCCGCGCGGCGGTGGAGGAGCTGGCGCGCGAGACCGCCGACGGCGGCCCGGCCGTGCTGATCGGCACGCCCTGGGTCGACGACGGCAAGCTCTACAATGCCTGCGCGCTGCTCGACGGCGGGCGCATCGCCGCGCTGCGTTTCAAGGCCAACCTGCCGAACTATGGCGTGTTCGACGAGAAGCGGGTGTTCGCGCGCGGGCCCGCGGCGGGCCCGGTGACGGTGCGCGGCGTGCGGATCGGGGTGCCGATCTGCGAGGACACCTGGATGGAGGAGGGCGCCGACTACGAGAACGTCGTCGAGTGCCTCGCCGAGACCGGCGCCGAGATCCTGATCGTGCCCAACGGCTCGCCCTATGCCCGCGGCAAGGCCGACATCCGCCTGTCGATGGCGGTGGCCCGCGTCACCGAGAGCGACCTGCCGATGATCTACCTCAACCAGGTCGGCGGCCAGGACGAGCTGGTGTTCGATGGCGCTTCGTTCGTGCTGCACGCCGATCGCACGCTGGCGGCGCAGCTGCCGGCGTTCGAGGAGTGCCTGACGACGCTGCGCTGGAGCAGGAACGGCGACGACTGGCGCTGCGAGGGACCAGTTGCGCCGCCGCTTGCCGACGACGAGGCCGACTACGCCGCCTGCGTGCTCGGCCTGCGCGACTATGTCGGCAAGAACGGCTTTCCCGGCGTGCTGATCGGCATTTCCGGCGGCATTGATTCGGCGCTGTGCGCGGCGATCGCGGTCGATGCGCTCGGGCCTGAGCGGGTGCGCGGCGTGATGCTGCCGTTCCGCTTCACCGCGCAGGTTTCGCTCGACGATGCGGCGCGGCTCGCGCAGGCGCTGGGCTTCGCCTACGAGACGCTGCCGATCGCCGCCGCCGTCAACGGCTTCGAGGAGATCCTGGCGGCGCCGTTCGCGGGGCTCGCCCGCGATATCACCGAGGAGAACCTGCAGGCGCGCACCCGCGGCGTGCTGCTGATGGCACTCTCCAACAAGTCCGGCGCGATGCTGGTGACCACCGGCAACAAGTCGGAGATGTCGGTCGGCTACGCCACACTCTATGGCGACATGAACGGTGGCTTCAACCCGATCAAGGACCTCTACAAGAGCCAGGTGTTTCGCCTGTCACGGCTGCGCAACGGCTGGAAGCCGAACGGCGCGCGCGGCCCGTCGGGCGAGGTCATTCCGGTCTCGATCATCGTGCGGCCGCCGACCGCGGAGCTGCGCGACAACCAGCTCGACCAGGATTCGCTGCCGCCCTACGACATCCTCGACGGCATCTTGGAGCGCCTGGTGGAGCGGGAAGAGCCGCTCGCGGCCATCGTCGCCGCCGGCTTCGATCGGGAGACCGTGGCGCGGGTGGACCGGCTGCTCAACATCGCCGAGTACAAGCGCCGCCAGGCCGCGCCCGGCGTGAAGGTGACGCACAAGAATTTCGGCCGCGACCGCCGCTATCCGATCACCAATCGCTTCCGTGATCTTGGCAATCCGCTGCCCGTGCCGGACGACAGCCTCGTCACGCGCGCCAGCCGCGGCTCGGTCACCTACGACGAGTGAGCCGGCCCGGCGGCCTTGTCCGATCGCTTTGCGGCGCACGGCCGCGCGCGGAAAGAAAGATCAGCGCGCGGGAATGAAGGTCGGGCCGACCGAACGGATCGTCTTGTTGCCGTTCGCGTCGGTGGTGGTGGCCGGCACTGCAGGGGCGGCCGGGCTGGCGTTGGCCGATGTCGGCGCGGTGGTGGCCGGGGCCGGCGCGCCCTTCTTCTGGCCCTGGTTCTGGCCTTGGGCGGATTTGGCCGGCGCGAGCGGCTGCGACATCTTCTTGGCGCGGTCCTCGGTGACGATGATGTCGCCCTGCTGCTCGGCGCTCGCCTTGTCGTCGATGTTCTTCAGGGCGTCCGCCCAGCTCTGTCCCGCCGCCTTGCAGCTGCACGTCGCGTCGAATTCGCGGCGGTAGCGGAACGCGTTCGGCGACGACGAGTAGGGCTGGCCGTTGATCGACACCGCCTGGTTCATGTCCTCGCCGGGATTGCGATAGGTGTAGAGGGTGGCGTCGGTGGCCGGGCACAGGCTCTTGCAGGTGCGCTCGTCGTCGGTGAAGCGGCCCGGCACGGTGGCGAACGAGATCGGGAAGTAGAAGCCGTCGCAGCTGCGCACGCACACCGTGCGGTAGGTGCCCGAGGGGGCGCTGGCTTCCGGGGGCGGTGCGGGCAACGTCCCGTCCGGGTTGTTGTTGCCGCCGCCGAAGATGTTGTCGAAGAAGCCGCCGGGCTGGGCGGCGCGGGCGGCCGCGGCATATTGCGGGCCGCAATTGTTCTGCGCCAGCGCCAGCAGCACCGAGCGGCGCTGCATGTCGCGATCGGAGCCGCCACCGCCGCGCAGCTGCTGCAGGCTGTTGGTGATCTGGTCGAGGTTGGCGCGCATCTGCTGGATCTGGTTGTTCACCGGTCCGCACTGCGACGCCTGGCCGTTGAACAGCGAGAAGAAGCCGGTGCTGTCGCAGCCCATGCGCTTGGCCTGGGTGGTGACGCGGTCGAGCTCGGCCTGCTGGCGGTTCTGGGCCTCCTCATAGCGGCGAATCTGCTCGGCCTTGGCCGGGTCGGCGCCGCCGCGGTCGATCATGGCGAGCTGGCTCTCGAGCCGCTGGCACATCGGATTGGCAGGCGCGGGACCGCCCGGAGGGGGCGGATAGCCTTGGGCCCAGGCGGCCGTGCCGGTCAGCAGCGCGGCACAGACGAAAAGCCAGCGGGACGAGGAAAGGATCGGCAAATCAGACGGTTCCGGTTGATGTGGCGGTCGGGCGTCGCCGGCAGCGGCAGCTTGCGCCGCCAAAGCCCGGGCCGGCCGAGACCGCACCAGAATCATGGATTTTGAGTGACCTTCACGGCCCGGCCGCACGCCATTGGCGGTCGCCGGATCTCGCACGCAATTCTTCAGGGCACCCGCCGGCCGTGCCGACCGACCGGCTTCCAATAGCCGCTTCTCGGGGCAACGTCACGTCGTTTCCGCGGCGCCGGTGTGGCGTGCCGCGCCGGCAGTGGAATCAGCGCTGGCAGGTGATGGCGACATAGTCGCGGCAGCCGGCATGGCCGCAGCTGCCGCCCGAGGACACCGGCACCGCGCCGGTCACGTCGGTGGGGTCGATGCGGTGGTAGGTGGTCGCCTTGGCGAACTCACGGGACTGGCAATAGGCCTGCGCCGCGTAGGAGCCGCAGGGCTCGCCATTGGCGAGGCACTGGTCGACGCCGTAGCCGTCGGCCTGGTTGGCGATCACGAAGGTGCGCGTGTCCGCGTGGGCGACCGTCGCGGTCAGGAGCAGGAGGCAGGACAGCGCAGAACGGATCAGCATCGCGGCACCGGAGCTGGAGAGGAGAGTTGCAGGAGCTATAAACGGGCTGTGTTAAAAATGATTAACCAAGGCGAAACCGTGGCACCTCGACAGCGCTGTCCGGTGGCGGCGCGGTTGGCGCGCGACCGTGGCTTTTGGGCCGCAGGCGGGCTGCAAAAAACCGCCCTCCGGTGGGGGCTGTTCCCTTGACGCGAGCGCCTCGGCTGCCCCATGGTGCGGCCCCATGAACGGCCTTTTCTCCATTATCGGCATTTGCCGCGAGATTACGAGCTAGCGATTCGCTGGCTGAGGCCGTCTTTTCTCACATGAGAGCGACAAGACGCCCGGCCAGCCGGATCGATGGCGGCTGCAACCATGTGGGCGGGACCTATGGAGCTGAAGCTCTACGATACCCTGAGCAAGGACAAGCGCGTGTTCGCGCCGCTCGATCCGGACAATGTCCGGATGTATGTCTGCGGGCCGACGGTCTACGACTTCGCCCATATCGGCAATGCGCGGCCGGTGATCGTGTTCGACGTCCTGTTCCGCCTGCTGCGCCATCTCTACGGCGTTGATCACGTCACCTATGTGCGCAACATCACCGACGTCGACGACAAGATCAACGACCGCGCCGCGCGGGACTATCCGGGACTGCCGCTCAACGAGGCGATCCGCAAGGTCACCGAGCTGACCGAGCGCCAGTTCCATGATGACGTCGACGCGCTGGGCGCGCTGCGCCCGACCGTCGAGCCGCGGGCCACCGAGCACATCGCCGAGATGGGGGCGATCATCGACAGGCTGATCGCGGGCGGCCACGCCTATGTCGCGCAGGATCATGTGCTGTTCGCGGTCGCGACCATGCCGTCCTATGGCGAACTCGCCAAGCGCACCCTCGACGAGATGATGGCCGGCGCCCGCGTCGACGTCGCCTCCTACAAGCGCGACGAGATGGATTTCGTGCTGTGGAAGCCGTCCAAGCCCGGCGAGCCGTCGTGGCGCTCGCCCGGCGGCATCGCGGCGCCGGGGCGGCCCGGCTGGCACATCGAATGCTCGGCGATGGCCTGGAAGCATCTCGGTGAGCAGTTCGACATCCATGGCGGCGGCATCGATCTCGTGTTCCCGCACCATGAGAACGAGCGGGCCCAGTCGTGCTGCGCGTTCCACCACGACCGCATGGCCAACGTCTGGATGCACAACGGATTCCTGCAGGTGGAAGGCGAGAAGATGTCGAAGTCCCTCGGCAACTTCGTCACCATCCGCGAGCTTCTGGCCGACTGGCCGGGCGAGGTGCTGCGCCTCAACATGCTGCGGACGCACTACCGTTCGCCGATCGACTGGACCGTGAAAGGGCTCGAGGAGAGCGCCAAGACCCTCGACGACTGGTACGCTATCGCCGGCGACGTGACGGGCGAGCGCGCGGCGGCGAGCGTGATCGAGGCGCTGACCGACGATCTCAACACGCCGCAGGCCATCGCCGCGCTGCATGCGCTGCGCGCGCGGGCGGTGGCGGGCGATGCGCTGGCGCGCGACGAGCTTGCCGTGTCGCTGCGGCTGCTCGGCTTCCTCGCCGAGACGCCGCAGGCCTGGGCGCGGCGCAAGCAGGAGGGCGCCGGCGTCGATGCGGCTGCGGTCGAAGCGCTGATCGCCGATCGCGCGGCGGCGCGCGGTCGCAAGGACTTCAAGGAATCCGACCGCATCCGCGACGCGCTTGCGGCGATGGGCGTGGTGCTGAAGGACGGCAAGGACGCCGACGGCAAGCCGCTGACCACCTGGGAGATCGCGCGATGAGTAAGCCCGACACGCCTTTTCCGAAGCACTGGCGCTACTACATTGTGTTGAAGTGGGCGGTGATCGCGGTGGCGATCGTGATCGCCCTCAAGCTGTTGGGAGCCTTCTGAGATGGGACGCAGCGTGCCAGCGATCGGGCTGCGGCCCTACCTTCCGGCGGATGCCGCCATGCTCGCGGCGATCTTCGTCGAGAGCATCGAGGGCCTGACCGGCGACGACTATACCGAGGAGCAGCAGCAGGCCTGGATCGCGGCGATCGACGACGAAGCGGCGTTCGGCGCGCGGCTCGGCGAGCAGCTGACGCTGGTGGCGACGCTGCAGTCGTCGCCCGTGGGCTTCGCCTCGCTGAAGGGCGCCGACCACATCGAGATGCTCTACGTCCATCCCGGCGCCGCCGGGCAGGGGGTCGCCACGGCGCTGTGCGATGCGCTGGAGAAGCTCGCGACCGCGCGCGGCGCGACGAAACTCACCGTCGACGCCAGCGACACCGCGCACGATTTCTTCCGTAAGCGCGGCTATGTCGACCAGCAGCGCAGCACCCTCTCGGTGGGCGATGAATGGCTCACCAACACCCGCATGCAGAAAGCGCTGGTGGAAGCGCCGCCGAAAGGTCCGATGCAATGACGCGCGAGCGGCTCTATCTGTTCGACACCACGTTGCGCGACGGCGCCCAGACCAACGGCGTCGACTTCACGCTGCAGGACAAGCGCCAGATCGCGGGCATGCTCGACGATCTCGGCATCGACTATGTCGAGGGCGGCTATCCCGGCGCCAACCCGACGGACACCGAGTTCTTCGGCGCCGATCCGCAGCTCGGCCATGCCACCTTCACGGCCTTCGGCATGACGCGGCGGCCGGGCCGCTCGGTCTCCAACGATCCGGGCATCGCGACGCTGCTCGACGCCAGCGCCAAGGCGATCTGCTTCGTCGCCAAGGCGTCCGACTACCAGGTCCGTGTCGCGCTCGAGACCACCAACGAGGAGAACCTCGCCTCGATCCGCGACAGCGTCGCCGCGGCGAAGGCGAGGGGCCGCGAGGTGCTGGTCGACTGCGAGCACTTCTTCGACGGCTTCAAGTCCAATCCGGACTACGCCATCGCCTGCGCCAGGGCGGCGTTTGAAACCGGCGCGCGCTGGGTGGTGCTGTGCGACACCAATGGCGGCTCCATGCCGCACGAGGTCGAGACCATCGTCGGCGAGGTGGTCAAGCACGTCCCCGGCGCCCATCTCGGCATCCACGCCCACAACGACACCGAGCAGGCGGTCGCCAACTCGCTGGCGGCCGTGCGCGCCGGCGCGCGCCAGATCCAGGGCACGCTGAACGGCCTCGGCGAGCGCTGCGGCAATGCCAATCTGTGCTCGCTGATCCCGACGCTGAAGCTCAAGAAGGAGTTTGCCGACGCCTTCGACATCAACGTGTCGATGGACAAGCTGGCGTCGCTGGTCCAGGTGTCGCGCACGCTCGACAACATCCTCAACCGCCCGTCGGACCGCCACGCGCCTTACGTCGGCGAGAGCGCGTTCGTCACCAAGGCGGGCATCCATGCGTCGGCGATCCTGAAAGAACCGGAGACCTACGAGCATGTCGCCCCCGGGCTCGTCGGCAATCACCGCAAGGTGCTGGTGTCCGACCAGGCCGGCCGCTCCAACGTGCTCGCTGAGCTCGAGCGCGCGGGCATTGCGTTCGACCGCAAAGATCCCAAGCTCGGCCGCCTGGTCGAGGAGATGAAGGAGCGCGAGGCGGCGGGCTATTCCTATGAGTCGGCCAATGCCTCGTTCGATCTGCTGGCGCGCCGCACGCTCGGCCGCGTGCCGGACTATTTCCGTGTCGAGCAGTTCGACGTCAACGTCGAGCAGCGCTACAACGCCGTCGGCCAGCGGGTGACGGTGGCGCTCGCGGTGGTCAAGGTCAACGTCGCCGGCGAGATGCTGATCTCGGCGGCCGAAGGCAACGGCCCGGTGAACGCGCTCGACGTCGCGCTGCGCAAGGACCTCGGCAAGTACCAGAAGTACATCGAGGGGCTGAAGCTGATCGACTACCGCGTCCGTATCCTCAATGGCGGCACGGAGGCGGTGACGCGGGTGCTGATCGAGAGCGAGGACGAGAAGGGTGAGCGCTGGATCACGGTCGGCGTGTCGCCGAACATCATCGACGCCTCGTTCCAGGCGCTGATGGACTCGGTGGTCTACAAGCTCGTCAAGTCGGACGCGCCGGCTTAGAGCATGATCCGGAAAAGTGGAAACCGGTTTTCCGAAAAGATCATGCTCAGATAAAAAGATGTGATCATGATGCGATGCCACGTCATCGCATCATGATCCAGCCACGCCGCGCCGCGCTCACATCCGTTCGGTGACGTCGACCTCGGCGGCGGTGCCGAGCGGCAGCGCCTCGCGCGCCTGCTCGAGCTTGGGCAGGATGTCCTCGACCCGGTCCGCGGTCAGCAGCCGCACCGACAGGCCCGGCCGGATGAACTCCGTCGACCGCATGTGGTCGATCAGGCCGAGCAGGGGATTCCAGAAGCCGTCGATATTGGCCATCAGGATCGGCTTGTTGTGCTGGCCGAGCTGTGCCCAGGTCAGCTGCTCCACCAGTTCCTCGAGCGTGCCGATGCCGCCCGGCAGCGCCACGAAGGCGTCGGAGCGGTCGAACATCATCTGCTTGCGCTCGTGCATGTTGCGCGTCACGACCATTTCCTGGACGCGCTTCAGCGCGTTTTCCTTGTTGGTCAGGAATTCCGGGATGATGCCGGTGACATGGCCGCCATGGTCGAGCACTGCGCTCGCGACCTGGCCCATCAGTCCGACGGAACCGCCGCCATAGACCAGGCCGATGTCGTTCTCGGCGAGGGTGCGTCCGAGCGCCTGCGCCGCGTCCATGAACTGGGGGTTGGTGCCGGGGCCTGAGCCGCAATAGACGCAGACCGTTCGAATTCGCGTGGAAATGGTGTCCATAAGGGCGATGTGGCACCCGCTGGTGACATCGTCAAGACGGCGCGGTCGGGGTGGGCGGAACGGGATTTGTCCCCACCGCCCCCTGGAGCGGAAAAGATTTCCCCTTCAAGGGTATGCGGGGGAGCCAAAAGCACTATATGACGGGGCGAACGCTCCTGTTCCCGTGACCCCGCGCGGCCGCGCCGGCCGCCAGCCAGGCCCGCCTGATGACCGATTCCACTGCTCGTCCGCATCCGCCCACGGTTCCCGCCGCGGCCTCCCATGTCGCCGTCGACCGCGGCTCGCTGTTCGGCACGCTGGTCCGGCTGTGGCCCTACATCTGGCCCGGCGACCGCGCCGACCTGAAGATGCGGGTGGTCTGGGCGATGGTGCTGCTGCTGATCGCCAAGGTGGCGACGCTGGCGGTGCCCTTCACCTTCAAATGGGCGATCGATGCGCTCAGCGGCGAGAACACCTCGCCGCTGGCGTCGTCCGACTGGATGACCTGGCTGATCGCCTCGCCCCTGGCGCTGACCGCGAGCTACGGCCTGACGCGGGTGGTGATGGCGGTGCTCACCCAGTGGCGCGACGGCATCTTCGCGCAGGTCGCGATGCACGCGGTGCGGCGGCTCGCCTACATGACCTTCGTGCACATGCATGAACTGTCGCTGCGCTTTCATCTCGAGCGCAAGACCGGCGGCCTGACGCGGGTGCTGGAGCGCGGCCGCACCGGCATCGAGACCATCGTGCGCATGGTGATCCTGCAACTGGTGCCGACCATCATCGAGGTCGCGCTGCTGGTCGGCGTGCTGCTGTGGAAGTTCGACTGGCGCTATGTGCTGGCGACGGTCGCGACCGTCGCGGTCTACATGTACTTCACTTATGTCGCGACCGAGTGGCGGATCGAGATCCGCCGGCGGATGAACGAGTCCGACACCCAGGCCAACACCAAGGCGATCGACTCGCTGCTCAACTACGAGACGGTAAAGTATTTCGGCGCCGAGCAGCGCGAGGCCGAGCGCTACGACCGCTCGATGCAGCGCTACGAGCGCGCCAGCGTCGACACCTACACCTCGCTGGCCTGGCTCAACACCGGGCAGGCGGTGATCTTCACCTGCGGCCTGACCGCCACCATGGTGATGTGCGCGATCGGCATCCGCCAGGGCCACAACACCGTCGGCGACTTCGTGATGATCAACGCCATGATGATCCAGCTCTACCAGCCGCTGAACTTCATGGGCATGGTCTACCGCGAGATCAAGCAGGCGGTGATCGACATCGAGAAGATGTTCGACGTGCTGGCGCGCCATCCCGAGGTCAAGGATACGCCCGGCGCCAAGCCGCTCGTCGTCGGTCGCGGCGCGGTGCGGTTCGAGGACGTGCAGTTCGCCTACGATCCGGCTCGCCCGATCCTCAAGGGGCTCACCTTCGAGGTGCCGGCCGGCAAGACGGTGGCGATCGTCGGGCCGTCGGGCGCCGGCAAGTCGACGATCTCGCGCCTGCTGTTCCGCCTCTACGACGTCAGCGGCGGCCGCATCCTGATCGACGGCCAGGACATCCGCGCCGTGACGCAGAGTTCGCTGCGCGCGGCGATCGGCATGGTGCCGCAGGACACCGTGCTGTTCAACGACACCATCCGCTACAACATCCGTTACGGCCGCTGGAACGCCAGCGATCGCGAGGTCGAGGAGGCGGCGGCGCTCGCCCAGATCGACGGCTTCATCCGGATGTCGCCGAAGGGCTACGAGACCGAGGTCGGCGAGCGCGGCCTGAAGCTGTCCGGCGGCGAGAAGCAGCGTGTGGCGATTGCCCGCACCATCCTGAAAGGCCCGCCGATCCTGCTGCTCGACGAGGCGACCTCGGCGCTCGACAGCCACACCGAGAAGGAGATCCAGGATTCGCTCGACCGCGTATCGCGCGACCGCACCTCGCTGGTGATCGCGCACCGCCTGTCGACCATCGTGGGCGCGGACGAGATCATCGTGCTGGAGCGCGGCCAGATCGCCGAGCGCGGCCGCCACGCGCAACTTTTGGCCGCAAACGGGCTTTACGCCAGCATGTGGAACAGGCAACGTGAGGCCGAAGAGGCGCGGGAAAGGCTGGCGCAGACCGGCGACATCGATTCGCCGGAGCGTGCCGCTCCGCACCTCGGCGACCAACTGGCGACGCCCGACGCCGCCGAGTAGCCGCCGTCCACGTTTCTCCGCTCAGCCAGGTTGACCCGATGTCCATCGCCAATTCGATTCGTGCGCAAATTCCCCCGATCCATCCCGAGGGCTACCCTTTCATCGGCGGATTTGCGCTCGCCAGCCTGATCCTGTTCTGGCTGTGGTCGCCGCTCGGCTGGATCGGCGTCGTGCTGACGGTGTGGTGCGCGCTGTTCTTCCGCGATCCGGTGCGGGTGACGCCCGTGCGCGAGGGCCTCGTGGTGTCGCCGGCCGATGGGCGGGTATCGATGATCGTCCAGACGGTCCCCCCGGCGGAGCTCGGCCTCGGCGACAAGCCGCTGCTGCGCGTCTCGGTGTTCATGAGCGTGTTCAACTGCCACGTGAACCGCAGCCCGGTGGCCGGCCGCATCGAGCGCATCGCCTACCGGCCCGGCAAGTTCATCAATGCCGAGCTCGACAAGGCGAGTGAGGACAACGAGCGCAACGGCCTCGTGATCTCCACCCCGGACGGGCGCATCGGCGTGGTCCAGATCGCCGGCCTCGTGGCGCGGCGCATCGTCTCGTTCGTGCGCGAAGGCCAGTCGCTGGGCGCCGGCGAGCGCTTCGGCCTGATCCGGTTCGGCTCGCGTCTCGACGTCTACCTGCCCGAGGGCGGCAAGGTGCTGGTGTCCGAAGGGCAGACCGCGATCGCCGGCGAGACCGTGCTGGCGGATTTTCGCCTCGGCGACAGCGGCCGCACCTACCGGGTGGATTGACCCGTGTTCCGCGTCCGGCGTCGCCGCCGGACGCTGGGGGCCCGGTTCCGGCCATGGTGAAGCCGGCATCCGCTTGCTATATGAGGGGGATGTCGATGCCCTACGATCCGAGTCCCGCCGATCCGAAGCGCCGCCGGTTTCGCACGATCCCGCTGCGGATGCTGGTGCCGAACGTCATCACGCTGCTGGCGATCTGCGCCGGCCTGACCGCCATCCGCCTGTCCACCGAGGGGCGGCTGGAACTGGCGCTGGCCGCCATCGTGTTCGCCGCGCTGCTGGACGGCATCGACGGCCGGGTGGCGCGGGCCATCAAGGGCCAGTCGCGGTTCGGCGCCGAGCTCGACAGCCTCGCCGACTTCGTCAATTTCGGCGTCACGCCCGGCCTGATCCTGTATTTCTGGCAGCTGCACGAGCTCAGCAATGTCGGCTGGATCGCCGCGATGATCTTCGCCATCAGCGGCGGGCTGCGGCTGGCGCGCTTCAACGCCACCATGGACGATCCCAACCGCCCGGCCTATGCCGCGGGCTTCTTCACCGGCGTGCCGGCGCCGGCCGGCGCGCTGCTGGTGCTGTTGCCGATCTACCTGTCGTTCCTCGACCTGCCCAAGCTGCCGACCACGCTGGTTGCGCTCTACACCCTGCTGATTGCCTTCCTGATGGTGTCGCGTCTGCCGGTGTTCTCGGGCAAGACCATCAGCACCCGCGTGCCACCCGAGATGGTGCTGCCGGTGTTCGTCGGCGTCATCCTCGTGATCGCGCTGCTGATCGGCTATCCCTGGCACATGCTGTCGGCGGGCGCAGTGGTCTATCTCGCCACCCTGCCGGCGGGCTGGCTGTCCTACCGCCGGCACCAGCGGGCGGCCGAGGCTGCCGCCACGGCGGCCGAGCGCGCGACCACAGCCGCCTCCGGCACGCTGGCGCAGCCGGCGCCCTATGAGGCGTCGCCGCCGCCCGCCGCCGACGACAACCGGCCTCCGCGGCTCAACTGACGGCTGACGGCGCTTCGGCCGCCTGCCACATTGCGATCATTCCGGACGTGCGATCGTTAAGGAAGTGTTGCGACGGCCATCCGGCGGGCCGCCGCGGGGCCGTCGGCGTGCCCGCAACGAGGCTGCAAAGATGGTGCAAGTCGTTGCGCCATAAGCCGTCGGCGGCTTCTGAGTGCTTTCGTTTTACCCGTCCTTAATCGCGCCGACGCTAGGGTGACAGCGCGCGGTCCAGAACGGGACGCGTCGCCGTCCAGGACCGACGGTCGTGTGCGTACGCGGATGCGTCGGAGTTTTCCCATGGATTTCGCCACCAGTATCGGCCTCCTCGTAGGTACGGCCGTCATCGCCGTGATGATGCTGTTGGGCGGCGATCTGGAAATGTTCGTGTCCGAGCACGCCGCCATCATCATTTTTGGCGGCTCGTTCGCGGCGACGCTGATCCGCTTCCCGCTGAGCTCGATGCTGCATGGCCTGCCGCTCGGCGCCAAGTTCGCCTTCACCATGCGTCGGACCACCGCGCGCGAGCTCGTCGACCAGATCGCCAGCCTCGCCGAGATCGCCCGCAAGCAGGGCCCGGTCGGCCTCGAGAAGGTGGAGATCGACGATCCGTTCCTCGCCAAGGGCATCCGCTACGTCGCCGACGGCTACGACGTCGACTTCATCCGCGACAACCTGGAGCGCGACCGCGACAACTTCATCGCGCACCTCGACGAGGGCCAGAAGATCTACCGCGCGATCGGCGACTGCGCGCCGGCGTTCGGCATGGTCGGCACCATCATCGGCATGGTGCAGATGTTCGCCAACATGACCGATCCCTCCAAGCTCGGTCCGTTCATGGCGACCGCGCTGCTCGCGACGCTGTACGGCGCGGTGGTCGCCAACATCTTCTGTCTGCCGATCGCCGACAAGCTCCAGCTCAAGCTGCATGACGAGGACACCAACCGCACGTTGATCATCGACGGCATTCTCATGATCCGCGACTCCAAGAGCTCGGCGCTGGTGCGCGAGATGCTGCTGGCCTACCTGCCGGAGAAACATCGCCACAGCGCCGACGAGCCCGTTCCCGCCTAACGACAGCGAGCTGGACGCAAGCCGATGGCGAGGAAAAAAAAGCATGACGGACATGCCGGCGGTCACGGCTGGTTCGTCACCTTCGCCGACCTGATGGGACTGCTGATGAGCTTCTTCGTGATGCTCGTCGCGTTCTCCACCCAGGACCAGCAGAAGCTGAAGATCGTCGCCGGCTCGATGCGCGAGGCGTTCGGCGTGCAGAACGAGGCGCGCTATTCCGGCGTGATCGAGACCGACGGCCTGCCGACCCGCGCCAAGCTCAAGAACGTCGCCCATATCAATCCGGAGGACGCGTCCAACACGCCGACCCCCGACCAGGACGAAAACAGCCGCATCACCGGCGCGCGGATGAAGACCGACCGCGAGTTCGCGCTGGCCTCCGCGTCGCTGCGACAGGCGCTGCAGGACATGCCGGAGCTGACCGAGATCTCCAAGCACATCATGTTCGAGGAGACCAAGCAGGGGCTCAACCTCGAGATCATCGACCAGGACGGCCGCTCGATGTTCGCCGACGGCTCCCGGGAGCCCTATGAGCGCACGCGCGTGCTGCTGCAGAAGCTCGCGGCGCCGCTCAAGGCGACGCCGCTGCGGATCACGATCTCCGGCCATACCGCCGCCGGCTTCGTCTCGCCGCGCACCGGCTATGACGGCTTCGACCTGTCGGCGGACCGCGCCAACGTGGTGCGCCAGATCCTGGAGCGGGAAGGGCTGCCGCCGAGCCATATTTTCGCTGTGTCCGGCAAGGCCGATACCCAGCCGCTGTTTCCCGACGATCCCTCGCTCGCGGCCAATCGCCGCGTGACCATTACGTTGATGCGCGAGGATCCGCCGCTGCCGCCCAACCTCAAGCCCTGATTCCGGTCGCGGCCGGGCCGGATGCGGACGGGGCACCCCGTGACAGGTCGATGACATTTTGCATGGCATGCAAATTTGCATGTCTGTGGCCCAAAAATGCGCTAACCTATGCACTATGCGCGGAACTATAAGCCGCCGCTCGCCATTGTGCGGTGAAGCAATCGAGGTGGGCCGTTCATGCAGTCTGAGGTCACAGTCACCGCCGCGGAATCGCCGGCGGCGAATGCCTATGGCGAGACCCATTCGACAGCCAGCTTCAAGGCGCTGCTGCTCGGCAGCATCGGCGTGGTCTATGGCGACATCGGCACTAGCCCGCTGTACGCCTTCCGCGAGGCCGTGACGGCCGCGGCGTCGGCCGACGGGGTCACCCCCCATGCCGTGATCGGAGTGATCTCCCTGATCCTCTGGGCGCTGATTGTGGTGGTCACCCTCAAATACGTCCTGATCCTGATGCGGGCCGACAACAACGGCGAGGGCGGAACCCTGGCCTTGATGGCCCTGGCGCAACGGGCGCTGTCTGGTCGTAGTGGTACGATAGTATTGCTGGGGATCATCAGCGGTGCGCTGTTCTATGGCGACGCGGTGATCACCCCGGCGCTGTCGGTGCTGTCGGCGATCGAAGGCATCAAGATCGCCACGGAGGCCTTCGACCCCTATGTGGTGCCGCTGACCGTCGTCATTCTGCTCGCCCTGTTCGCGGTGCAGTCGCGCGGCACCGCGCATGTCGCGGCGTTCTTCGGCCCGATCATGTTGGTGTGGTTCGCGGTCATTGGCCTTGCGGCTCTGCCGCAGATCGCCAAGCACCCGGAGGTGCTGATGGCGTTCAACCCGTACAACGCCGTCAGCTTCATGCTGCATCACGGGGTCATCGGCCTCGTCACGCTCGGCGCCGTGTTCCTGGCGGTGACGGGGGCCGAGGCGCTCTACGCCGACCTCGGCCATTTCGGCAAGCGGCCGATCCAGAGCGCCTGGCTGTGCATCGTGCTGCCGTCGCTGGCGCTGAACTACCTGGGGCAGGGCGCGCTGGTGATCGCCAATCCCAAGGCGATCGAAAACCCGTTCTATCTCATGTTCCCGGACTGGGCGCTGCTGCCGATGGTGGCGATGGCGACGGTTGCGACCGTTATCGCCAGCCAGGCGGTGATCACCGGCGCCTATTCGCTGACCCGCCAGGCGATCCAGCTCGGCCTGCTGCCGCGCTTCGAGATCCGTCACACCTCGGAATCCCACGCCGGCCAGATCTACATTCCGCGCGTCAATTCGCTGCTGCTGGTTGCGGTGGTGCTCCTGGTCGTGCTGTTCCGCTCGTCCAGCGCGCTGGCCTCGGCCTACGGCATCTCGGTGACCGGCACCATGGTCGTCACCGCGCTGATGGGCTTTGTCGTGGTGTGGAAGGTGTGGCGCTGGTCGGCGGTCGCGGCCGCGGCCCTCATCGTGCCGTTCCTGGTGCTCGACCTCACGTTCCTCGGCGCCAACCTGCTCAAGGTGTTCGAGGGCGGCTGGGTGCCGCTGGCGCTCGGCGGCGTGGTGATGCTGCTGATGTACACCTGGCGGCGCGGCAGCCGGCTGCTGTTCGAGAAGTCGCGCAAGCTCGAGCTGCCGCTCGCCGATCTCGTCGCCATGCTGGAGAAGAAGCCGCCGCAGCGGGTGCCCGGCACCGCGGTGTTCCTGACCAGCGACCCGCACAGCGCGCCGACCGCGCTGATGCATAGTCTGAAACACTACAAAGTGTTGCACGAGAAGAACGTTATTCTCACCATCGAGACGGCGTCGACGCCGCGCATCGACCTGTCCGAGCGCGTGCGGCTCGAGCAGATCAGCCCGACCTTCTCGCGCGTGGCGCTGCGTTTCGGCTTCATGGAGACGCCCAACGTGCCCAAGGCGCTCGCGATCGCCCGCAAGCTCGGCTGGCAGTTCGACATCATGTCGACCTCGTTCTTCCTGTCGCGCCGCGCGCTGAAGCCGGCGGCGCATTCCGGCATGCCGCGCTGGCAGGATCACCTGTTCATCGCGCTCAGCCGCTCGGCCAACGATGCCACCGACTATTTCCAGATCCCGACCGGCCGCGTGGTCGAGGTCGGCACCCAGCTCAGCATCTAGCGTTTGGGATTGCGGTCACAGATCCGGCCGGGCAGGGCTGCCCAGCCGCAGCCCTGCGACGCTTGATTTTTCAGCCGTAACAAGGGACTTTGGCGCCCGCCCGCGCGGCGTTCGCGCCGCCTCGGGCTGCCTTTCGGGCACTCATGGACCATCTGGATCAAGGAGCTCCGCGTGTCGGACCAACCTCATCGCGTGCATGATTTGAAAGCGGCCGACGTTGCGGCGGGGATCGCCGAGGGCCGCTACCTGCTGATCGATGTGCGCGAGCCCAACGAGGTCGCCGCCGAGGCCTATCCGGACGCGGTGGTGCTGCCGCTGTCGTCGTTCGATCCCGGCGAGATTCCCGATCCGCAGGGCAAGACAGTGGTGTTCGCCTGCCGCTCCGGCCGCCGCTCCGTCACCGCCTCGCTCGCCGCGCAGGCCGATGGTCTGCCGTACGATTCCCATCTCGAGGGCGGCATCCTGGCGTGGAAGGCCGCAGGCCTGCCCGTGAAAGCCGGCGGCTGACACGGCATCATGAATCCGGTCTTCGCCGACCTTCCGGTCACCATCTTCGAGGCGATGTCGCAGCTCGCGCGCGACCACGACGCCATCAATCTCGGCCAGGGCTTTCCCGACGACGCCGGCCCCGAGGACATCCGCCGCAAGGCGGCGGACGCGGTGCTCAACGGCTACAACCAGTACCCGTCGATGATGGGCCTGCCGGAACTGCGCCAGGCCATCGCCACGCATTACGGCCATTGGCATGGCCTTGCGCTCGATCCGATGAGCGAGGTGCTGGTGACCTCGGGCGCGACCGAAGCGCTGGCTGGGGCGATCCTCGGCCTCGTGCAGCCCGGCGACGAGGTCATCGTGTTTCCGCCGGCGTACGACGCCTATAACCCGCTGATCCGTTGCGCCGGCGGCGTGCCGCGGTTCGTGCGCCTGGAGCCGCCGCACTGGCGCATTCCGGAGGAGGCACTGCGCGCGGCGATCACGCCGAAGACCAAGTATCTGATCTTCAACAACCCGCTCAATCCGTCGGCGATCGTCTATCCGCGCGAGGATCTCGAGCTGCTGGCGCGCATCTGCCAGGAGCACAACCTGATCGCGATCTGCGACGAGGTGTGGGAGCACGTCATCTTCGACGGCCGTAGCCACATTCCGCTGATCACGATTCCCGGCATGCGCGACCGCACCGTGAAGATCGGCTCCGCCGGCAAGATCTTCTCGCTGACCGGCTGGAAGGTCGGCTTCGTCTGCGCCGCGCCGCCGTTGCTGCGCGTGCTGGCGAAGTCGCACCAGTTCCTGACCTTCACCACGCCGCCGAACCTGCAGGTCGCGGTGGCCTACGGCCTCGGCAAGCCCGACGACTATTTCCTGGCGATGCGCGCCGAGCTCGCGCGCAGCCGCGACCGCCTCACCGAGGGGCTCAACAGCCTCGGTTTTCCGGTGCTGCAGTCGCAGGGTACCTATTTCCTCAACGTCGACCTGTCGCCGCTCGGCCTCAACGAGACCGACGAAGAGTTCTGCCGCCGCCTCGTCGCCGAGTACAAGGTCGCGGCCATTCCGGTATCAGCGTTCTACGAGGACGATCCCGTCACCTCGGTGATCCGCTTCTGCTTCTCGAAGAAGGACGCGACCATCGACGCCGCGCTGGAGCGGCTGTCGCGCGCGCTGCGCAGCCGGTGAGGGGAGAGCTCTGATGCGCATGAAGGCCTGGCTGTTGGCCGCCGCCGCCATGATCGCCGCCATGCAGGCGCGGGCCGACGAGCGCGTGGTCAATTTCTACAACTGGTCGAACTACATGGCGCCCGGGGTGCTGGAGCAGTTCACCAAGGAGACCGGCATCAAGGTGGTCTACGACACCTTCGATGCCAACGAGACGCTGGAGACACGCCTGCTTGCCGGCAAGTCCGGCTACGACGTGGTGGTGCCGACGGCGTATTTCCTGCAGCGCCAGATCAGGGCGAACGTCTTCCAGAAGCTCGACAGGGCGAAGCTGCCGAACCTTGCCAACGTCTGGCCGTTCGTCGCCGAGCGGCTCGCGGTCTACGATCCCGGCAACGTCTATGCCGCCAACTACATGTGGGGCACCACCGGCATCGGCTACAACGTGAAGGCGGTGCGCAGCATCCTCGGCCCGGACGCAAAGATCGATTCCTGGGACATCGTGTTCAAGCCGGAGAACCTCGCCAAATTCAAAGACTGCGGCGTCCACATGCTGGACTCCGCCGACGACGTCCTGCCGGCCGCGCTGAACTATCTTGGCCTCGATCCCAACTCGAGCAAGACCGAGGATCTGGAGAAGGCCGCCGACCTCGTCAGCAAGGTACGGCCTTACGTACGCAAGTTTCATTCCTCGGAGTATCTCAGCGGCCTTGCCACCGGCGAGATCTGCCTCGTCGTCGGCTGGTCCGGCGACATCAAGCAGGCGCAGAGCCGTGCGGCCGAATCCGGCAACGGCGTCGAGATCGGCTATGCGATCCCCAAGGAGGGCGCGCAGATGTTCTTCGACAACTTCGTCATCCCGGCGGATGCGAAGAACGTCGCCGAGGCCCACGAGCTGATCAACTTCCTGTACCGACCCGACATCGCGGCGAAGAACTCGGACTTCCTGTCCTACGCCAACGGCAACCTCGCGAGCCAGAAGCTGATCAGCGCCAAGGTGATCAACGACACCACCGTCTATCCGGACGCGGCGACGCTCAAGAAGCTGTTCGTCATCACCGCCCGCGAACCGGCGACCCAGCGCATCATCAACCGGCTGTGGACGCGGGTGAAGACGGGGCGCTGAGGGCGTCGATCCTCAGGGCAAGCCGCGCCAATGCGCGGCTAAAAGACGGATTTTCCGTTTTCGCTGTCGTGGCCGGGCAGCGCGATCCGTTTTCACGGATCGCCAGGACTAAGGTCTCCCGGCCACCTCGCTTAGGGACGCAGTGCCCACCTTATCGGGGTCGCCGGGACGAGCCCGGCGACGACAAGAGAAGTTGCGATTCCATAGCGTGAAATGCAGGCAGCGCGCGTCGATGCGTATCACCGCCAGCGGCGGTGCAGCCACAGCCATTGCTCGGGATTCTCGCGCACCCAGCCCTCGATCACCGACGTGACCGCCTGCATGGTGGCGGCGACGTCGATCTTGCCGCGGGCATCGCGCACCGGAGGGATTTCCTCCGACAGTTCGGCGCGGAAGCGGTAGCCGGGCAGGCGGACGATGCGCACGCCGTGGATCGGCACCTCGATCTGGCGGGCGAGGCGCGCCAGCAGCGGGTTGGCCTTGGCCTTGCGGCCGAAGAAGGTGACGTCGACGCCGCGGCCGAAATGCTGATCGACCAGCATGCCGACATGGATGCCGTCCTCGAGCGCGCGCGCGAGCCGCAGCGGCGCGTCCGGCGTGGTCGCCACCATCGTGCCCATGTTGACCGCGCGGATCTTCTGGATGGCGCGGTCGGCGGCGGCGATGTTGGGGCGGCGGAACAGCACGGCGGAGTCGAGGCCATAGGCTGGTGCGGCGAGCGCCGGCAGCTCCCAGTTGGCGAGGTGCGAGGCGAAGATCAGCGCGCCCTTGCCGTCGTCATGGAGCTTGCCGAAAATCTCCGCGGTGCCCGGCGCGAGCTCGATGCGGCTGCGCTCGGGATGGGCCGGGTCGAGGTCCCAGACGTGGTCGAGGTGGGCGACCTCGGCGCCGACACGGCCGAGGTTCTCCCACACCCCGAGCAGGATGGCCTCGATCTCGGCGTCGCTCTTGTCGGGAAAGGCTGCTTTGAGATTGGCGCGGCCGATCTTGTGCTCGGGCAGATAAGGGCCGACGGCGCGGGTGATTGTCGCGAACGCGTTGGCGGTGCGCTCCGCATCGAAGTGCCTGGTCACGCGCAGCACCACGACCACGAGGCCGCCGATCACCGCCTCGGTCAGCGGTTTGGTGGCGTCGCGGAGGAGGGCGCGGGCGCGGAGAACGAGCCGCAGCATCAAAACTGAACGATGATCTTGCCGAACACCTGGCGGCTTTCCATCCGCGCCAGCGCCGCCGCGACGTTGTCGAGCGGCACCGCGGTGTCGATCACCGGCTTCATGCCGGCCGCCATCTTGTCGAGGCTCTCGGCGATGTTGCGCATCGAGGCGCCGAACGAGCCGATGATGCGGTACTGCTGCTGGAACAGCTGCATCAGGTTGAGGGTGGTGGTCGGGCCGGAGGTCGAGCCGCAGGTCACGAGGCGGCCGCCGCGCTTGAGCGACAGCAGCGAGCCGTTGAAGGTATCGGCGCCGACATGCTCGAACACCACGTCGACCCCCTTCTTCTTGGTGATCTTGCGCGTCTCGTGCTCGAAGCGGTCCTTGCGGTAGTTGATGACGTGATCGGCGCCGAGCGCCTTGACGCCCTCGATCTTGGCGTCGTCGCCCACCGTCGTGATCACGGTACAGCCGATCGCCTTGGCCATCATGATGGCGACCGTGCCGATGCCGGAGCCGCCGGCATGCACCAGCACGGTTTCGCCGGGCTCGAGCTTGGCGTTGTCGAACAGCATGTGCTGCACGGTCGAGAACGCGATCGGCGCACAGGCGGCGTCGCGGTGGCTGACGCCGTCGGGCACCGGGATCACCAGCCGTTCGGACAGGTTGAGCAGCTCGCGGGCGAAGCCGTCGACATGGAAGCCCATGATGCCGGCGACATTTTCACAGAGATTGTCGCGGCCCTCGCGGCAGGCCTTGCAGGTGCCGCAGGTCAGCGCGCCGTACATCACCACCGGCTGGCCGACCTTGAAGCGGGTGACGTTCGCGCCGACCGCGGCGATCTCGCCGGAGGCTTCCGCGCCGACGACCAGCGGCAGCTTGCGCTTGGCGAACGCCATGCCGCGATAGCCCCAGACGTCGATGTGGTTGAGCGCGACCGCCTTGACGCGGATCTGGACCTCGCCATCGCCCGGCGGGGGCGGGGCCGCCACGTCCGCCACGATGAGCTGGCGGTCGGCAACGAGGGTGAGGGCGCGCATGCGGTCGGTCCTGAAAAAGGTGAGAAAGTACAATGGGCGGGCTAGTGTCCCGGTTCTAACATTCGCATCACTTTGCAGCAGACTCTTTTGCGAATGTTAGAACCAGAAGGGACACTAGCGTTGTAAGATTCTAGTGTGGCTTTGGATCTGACATTCGCTCGAAGGACTCGCGGCAAGGCTGGAGCGAATGTCAGATCCGCCACACTAGCGGCCGCCTGCGTATCCCCCGTCCGGGCCGGCGCGTCAACCGCCAAAGGTCCCTCGCGGGGCGGGGGCGGTGCGGCTCAGGCCGGCTCGCCGGTCAGGATCAGCGAGGCGTTCTGGCCGCCGAAGCCGAACGAGTTCGACATCACCGCGGTGACGCGGGCATCGCGGGCCTTGTTGGGCACCACGTCGAACTGGATCGCCGGATCCGGAACCTCGTAGTTGATGGTCGGCGGGATGCGCTGATGCGCCAGCGTCAGCAGCGAGAACACCGCTTCCACCGCGCCCGCGGCGGAGAGGGTGTGGCCGATCATCGACTTGTTCGAGGACACCGGAACGGTGCGGGTGCGCTCGCCGAACACCGAGGAGATGCCGAGATACTCCATCTTGTCGTTCTCGGGCGTGCCGGTGCCGTGGGCGTTGATGTAATCAATCTGCTCCGGCGTCATGCCGGCGTCCGCGAGCGCGTTGCGCACGCAGCCGATGATCGGCTTGCCGTCCGGCGAGGAGCGGGTGCGGTGGAACGAGTCCGCGAGCTCGCCGCAGCCGGCGACGACGCCAAGAATCTTCGCGCCGCGCACGGTGGCGGATTCATAGCTCTCCAGCACCAGCGCGCCGGCGCCTTCCGCCATCACGAAGCCGTCGCGGTTCTTCGCGAACGGCTTGACCGCGCCCTGCGGCGGATCGTTCTGGGTGGAGAGTGCGGACAGCAGCGAGAAACGGATCAGCGCTTCCGGATTGACCGAGCCGTCGGTCGCGACGCACAGCGCCGCATCGGCTTCGCCGCGGCGGATCGCCTCGACGCCGAGCTGGATCGCGCTCGCACCGGAGGCGCACGCGGTCGACAGCGAGATCGGCGAGCCCTTGGTGCCGAACCGCTCGGCGAGATGGTCGGCGACCGAGCCGAACAGGAAGCGGCGGTGATAGTCGGTGAAGCGGCCGCCGCCGCACACCTTCAGCATGGTGTCGTAGTTGATGTCGCTGGTGGCGCCGATGGCGCGCGACAGGATGTGCCGCTGCGGCCATTCGACCTCGACCGGCGCGACCGCCAGGAACAGCGGGCCGGGGAAGTCGCCCTTGCTGCCGATGCCGGCTTCCGCGATCGCTTCCTCGGTGGCGAGATCGGCGAGGCGCTCGGACAGGTCGGTGGAGGAGAACGGATCGACCGGCACGAAATCGACGGCGCCCGCCATCGTGGTCTTCATGCCGTCGATCGGAAAGCGGGTGATGGTGCGGATGCCGGACTGGCCGGCGACGAGCTTCGACCAGTTCTCGGTCTTGCCGGCGCCGAGCGATGTCACCACGCCGGTGCCGGTGACGACCACGATCGGACGTCCGAACTTGTCACGCTTTGCCATCATCGCTCCTCCAGTCGGGCCTGACGTGGCCCGCAGCGTCCGTGCGCGGTCAGCGCACGGCCTCGACCAGCGCCATGCCTTCGCCGCGCCAGTGGCCGGCGCCGACGACCACTATCTGGTCCGGCGCCCCCGACATTTCAATCTCGAACCCGGCCGGATCGTTGGCCGGGAACATCTCGCCCCGCGACAACGCCAGCGCGGCGAGCGCGAGGCCGAGCGGAAACTGCGCCTCGACGGTGTGGCCGAACATCGTGTTGGTGGCGCGCACCGCCAGCGGCTGGTGCGCCGCGAGGAACGCGCGCTCTTCCGCGGTGGCGGGCTCGGCACCGGTCGCGCCGGTGATCACGGCGAGCTTGTCGGTCGCGGGCTTCAGTTCGCTCCAGAGCTTTTCCAGCGTCCTGGTCACGTCGCCCGCGCCCTTGCGGCGGGCATGGTCGGCGACCACGCGGGACAGGCGGGCGAACGGCTTGGCGCCGCGCGCCTGCGCATGCGCCTTCGATTCGACCACCAGGAACACGCCGCCGGAGCCGAGCGCAAAGCCCGGATGGCTGCCACGCGCCCACACCGGGCGGTAGCTGTCCTTGAGATTGAAGTCGCCGAACTCGTAGAGCATCAAGAGGTCTTTGCGCTCGCCATTGTGGGCGGCGCCGATCAGGGCGATGTCGCTCTGGCCGGCATTGATGCGTGCAAGCGCGATTCGGGCGGCATCGACGCCGGCGGCTTCCTCGCCCATGAAGGTGCGGGACGAGCCGGTGACGCCGTGGACGATGGCGATGTTGCCGGCGAGCAGGTTGGACAGCTGCGCCAGGAACAGCGTCGGGCGCAGGTCGTTGAGCAGCCGCTCGTTGAGGAAGCCGGGTGCGGAATTGCCCTGGGCTTCGGCATTGAGGATGGCGCTGTCGACGGCGAGATCGCGCTCGCCGCCGCCGGCGGCAACGATCATGTCCATCTTCGCCAGGATGTCCTGGTTGCCCTTCACGCCGGCCGAATCGAGCGCGAGGCCGGCGGCATAGGTGCCGATGCGCTGCCAGGCTTCCATCTGGCGCTGATCGCCCTTCTTGGGGATCTGGGCGTCGAACGACACCGGCACCATCGGGTGCACGACGTAGGGCGCAAAGCCGCTCTCGTCGACATTCACACGACGGGCCGCGAGCGCTTCCCAGTGCGCATCGAGGCCGATGCCGAGCGAGGAGGCGATGCCGATGCCGGTGATCCAGGCCTCCCGCGCGTCCGCCTGCGTGTCAGCCTGCTTGTCAACCATGGGCGATGGCCTGTCTCGGGAAGCCGAGCTTGTCCGCCATCAGGTCCATGTGGCGGCGCAGATCGGGATGAGGGAAGGGAACGTGGCGGAAGGTCAGGCTGGCGTTGCAGCGCAGCTTGCCGTCCACCGAGATTTTCGCGTCGGTCACCGCGAAGCCGGAGCCTTCGTGGGCGATCTTGGCGTCGATGATCAGCCGTTCACCCGGTGCAATGAAGGTGCGCATTTTCGCTTCCTTGACCGAGGCCAGGAACGGCATGCGCTCGAACTTCATCATGGCGATCAGGAGCCAGCCCGAGGTCTGCGCCATCGCCTCGATCAGCAGCACGCCCGGCATCAGCGGATAGCCGGGGAAGTGGCCTTCGAAGATGGTGCTGGTCTCGGGGACGTTGGCCTCGACCGTAATCGTCCGCTCGCCGACGTCGAGGGCGGCGATGCGGTCGATCAGTTGGAAGTATGCGAGATTCATGGCGGCCGGGCTTACGCGCCCTTGGCGGCGACCAGTTCGTCGATACGCGCGCTGAGATTCTTCAGGACGAAGTACTGCTCGGTGGTCGCCTTGCCGTCGTTGACCTCCTGGGTCCACTTCTCGAGCGGCAGCTTGATGCCGAACGCCTTGTCGATCGCGAACGCGATGTCGAGGAAGTCCAGGCTGTCGATGCCGAGATCGTCGATGGCGTGGCTCTCGGGGGTGATCGTGTCGCGCGGGATGTCGCAGGTCTCAGCAATGATATTGGCGACCTGGTCGAATGTGGCTGTCATCATTAAGCCTTTGATGTATTTGCGAGAATTGCCGTGTTTGGGCAGGTCGCAAGTGTGGTCGTGCCGGGAAGGGCCCATCCTCCGGCATGAAGTCGAATGCCCGTATATCGGAGCGCCGGCCTGAGTTCAATGCCAGCGCGGGTGGGGTGTGGAGGCCCTCCACGCCCCGTTGTGGCCAGCGCGGAACCGGTGGCTGGGGGCCCCGGCAGCCGCGATTCGGGTGGCGCCACGGCCGCACGCCACACCGCAATCATGGATTTCTGGTGGCTGCCCGGGAGGCGGCGCGCGGGATGTCGCCGGCGTGATTCGCCGGGCTGTTCGTGCGGGTCAGATGTGGTCCGCCGGGCGGGACGGGATGATCTTGTCGAGCGACGGCAGCTTGCCGCAATCGCGGCGGCCGACCAGCACGCAGTCCTGGGTGCGCCGCATGTCGGCCAGCGTCGTCGCCAGCCACACGCCGAGGCCGGTCAGCAGCAGCGTGAACATCAGCGCGGCGATGTTGATCTGCATGCGATGGCGATAGTCGTCGGTCCGGCCGTGGGACGCGGCCGCATCCGGTAAGTTGTTGACGACCCGCAATGCGGCGGGCCGGCTGTCGCGTGCTGCACGGTTGTCCTGCAGCACCACAGACGGTTGGCCGGGAGGTTTGGCGAGGGTCCGCGGCCTGAACGGGATGACGCGGTGATCGTCATCGGTCACGACCGGCTGCCGACTCGACATGAAGTAAGGCCTGTTCGTGAATGCGTGATGCACGAAGCCTAGCACGATCGTCGCACGCCGAAAGGCCTAAATGCGGGGCGATGCAGGATCGCGGGTTTTTGATCACGGCGGCGGGGCGGCTTGCGGAGCGGCGGGCGCGCGATCTAACCTTACGAGTCCTGGTGTTTCTCGCCGCGGCTCCCTGGCCGCGGCGGAATGGTGTTGGGTGGGCACTCGCAAATATAAGATTCCAGTGTGGTTTTGGATCAGGCATTCGCTTTGGAGGACACGCGGCAAATGCTGAAGCGAATGTCAGATCCACCACACTGGGATCAGGCATGCCAGGACGTCTCGCATCGCGGCTGCGATGCATTTGAGGCAATCGATTGAAAACGAGTCATTGAGGAGCTGTGTATGACCAACAAGCGCGAACCCATCCTGCAGCCTGTACCGATCCTGTCGTTGAAACCGACCCAGCTGACGGTCGGCATGCGCGAGGTGAAGGAGAAGCGCAAACGCTGGCGCGAGCACAAGTCGAAGAAGCGCGCCGAGCTGCTCGGCAGCCACATGATCCCGGTGGTGATGGGCCCCGGACGCAAGCACTACGTCATCGACCACCATCACCTGTCGCGGGCGCTGCACGAGGAAGGCGTCAAGGACATCCTCGTCACGGTCGTCGCCGACCTCACCATGGTCGATCCCGCGGTGTTCTGGAACGTGATGGAAGCGCGCCGCTGGGTCTATCCCTATGACTCCAAGGGCGTGCGTCAGAACTACCGCAAGCTGCCGAAGACGGTGGCCGACCTGAAGGACGATCCGTTCCGCAGCCTCGCCGGCGAGCTGCGGCGGATCGGCGGATTCGCCAAGGACGTGACGCCGTTCAGCGAGTTCGTGTGGGCCGATTTCCTGCGCAACCGGCTGGCGCGCCGGACCGTCGAGGCGGATTTCGACAAGGCGCTGGAGAAGGCGCTGACGCTCGCCAAGAGCCAGGACGCGATCTATCTGCCGGGCTGGTGCGGGCCGGCGGCGGCGGACTGAAGCTTCACCCAAGCAAAGCGCGATCCGCAGTGCCGGATCGCGCCGCCAATGGACGGCTGGCGTGGCCTCACGCCTTCGGCAGCCGTCCCATCAGGTAGAACTCGTCGTTCGGCAGCGTGTTGGTGAAATTGGCGAGCCGGTTCGACATGCCGAAGAACGCCGCGATCGCGGCGATGTCCCAGATCTCCTCGTTGCTCAAGCCGTGGGCGGCAAGCGCGGCGAAGTCCGCTTCGCCCACCGTGTGCGAGGCGGTGGTGACCTTGACCGCGAAATCCAGCATCGCGCGCTGGCGCTCGGTGATGTCGGCCTTGCGGTAGTTGACCGCGATCTGGTCGGCGAGCAGCGGCTTCTTGGCGCGGATGCGCAGCACCGCGCCATGGGCGATGACGCAGTACAGGCATTGATTGATGGCGCTGGTCGCGACCACGATCATCTCGCGCTCGGCCTTGCTGAGGCCGCCGTCCTTGTCCATCAGCGTGTCGTGATAGGCGAAGAAGGCGCGGAACTCTTCCGGCCGCCGCGCCAGCGTCATGAACACGTTGGGCACGAAGCCGGACTTCTCCTGCACGCCGAGGATGCGGGTGCGGATGTCGTCGGGCAGCTCGGCGAGCGAGGGAAGCGGAAAGCGCGGGGGCTGGGTCATGACGGTGATCTCTGCGGGCACGGCGCGATGGTGCGCGGCGGCAGCATGCTGAAAGAACGCCGCAGCGTCCAGACCGCAGATCTCCTCATGGTGAGGAGCCCGGCGCAGCCGGGCGTCTCGAACCATGAGGCCGATGCCTCTCTTCCGCGTGTGGGCCTCATGGTTCGAGACGCGGCTGACGCCGCTCCTCACCATGAGGGGCAAGGGAGACGAATCCTAAAATAGCGAGCGTGTCTTGTCCGCCGCTCGCCGCAACGTTCAGCGCAGCGGCTTCTTCAGGAGCTGGAAGCGGTCGGGGTCGAGGCCGAGCGAGGGCTGCAGCAGCGGCGCATCGAGCGGGCGCGGCGGCAGCTTGTCGGCGAACGAGGGATCGTTCGGCATGTCGCGGCTGGTGGTGGCGCCGCGCCAGCGCTCCAGCACTGAGGCGACGAAATGCATGTCCTGGCCGCGGCTGGTCGTTGCCACGCTGGCGACGGTGGCCTCGCCGCGCGGCAGTTGCTGCGGCGGCACTTCCTTGAAGCGCAAGCGCGTCGGCAGCGCCACGCCTTCGCCGAACACCAGCACCTCGCGGGTGCCCAGCGACGGCACGAACGACAACAGGTTGGCGGCGGCGTCCGACGCCGCCGAGCGCAGCAGCGCCTGGTCGCGGTCGTTGGCGAGCCGCATGGCGAACAGCGTGCTGCATTGGGAGATGATGGTGGGGTCGAGCTCGGCCGGCCGCTGGGTGATCAGCGCGAGATAGACGCCGTATTTGCGGCCTTCCTTGGCGATGCGCGACACCGCCTTGCGGGTCGGTCCGAAGCCGATGCTGCGGTCGGCGGAGGCGTAGCGGTGCGCTTCCTCGCACACGAACAGCATTGGGGAGGCGCCGTCGCTCCACAGCCCGAAGTCGAACGCCATGCGGCACAGCACCGACACCACCGCGTCGACCACCTCGGCCGGGAAGCCGGCGAGCTGCATGATGGTCATCGGCTTGCCGTTCGCCGGCATCCGGAACAGGTGGCTGATCACCTCCGCCATGGTGTCGCCGCCGACATTGGCGTTGTCGAACATGAAGGTGTAACGCGGGTCGTTCTTGACCGTCTCGATGCGTGACAGCAGCTTGTGGTAGACGATGCGCGAGGAGCGGTTTTCCAGCTTGCCCATGCGCTCGTCGATCAGCGCGGTCAGGTCGACGAGGCGATAGGGCACCGGGGTGTCGGCGGTGAAGCCGGTGGTCTTCGGCTCCATCCGCTTGACGCCGAGGCGGTCGGCGCTCTGGTACTGGGTGTACATCGCCTTGGCGAGCGGGATCGTCTCGGCCAGCACCTCGACCTCTTCGGGCTCGCCGGGGCGGCCGCCGAAGAACACGTCGACGATCTCCTCGAAATTGAACAGCCAGAACGGCAGCTTGAGGTTGCGCGGGTTGATCACCAGGGCGCGGCTGCCGAAGCACCGGCCATATTCATTGTGGACGTCGAGCAGGAAGATGCGCAGGTTCGGCCGCGCCTGCAGGATCTCGTTGAGCAGCAGCGACACGCCGGTCGACTTGCCGACGCCGGTCGAGCCGAGCACCGCAAAATGCTTGTTCAGCATTTCCTCGACATCGACATAGGCCTGCACGCTGGCGTCCTGCTGCAGCGTGCCGACATGGATGTGGTCGGCGCGCGCGGGCGTATAGATGGTGCGGAGCTCCTGATTGGAGGTCAGGTGGGCGATGTCGCCGATCGCCGGGTAGCCGGTGACGCCGCGCTGGAAGCGGGGCGTCGCGCCGCCCTGGATCTCGCCGAGCAGGTCGACGGCAGCGACGGCGAGGTAGTCGCCGCCGGGCGGCAGGCTCTCGCTCGTCACCTCGGTGATGATGGCGATGATCGAGGAGACGCCGCTGCGGATGCTGACGAAGCGGCCGACGGTGGCGCGCGCCTCGGCCTGGCTGATCTGGCCCGAGGCGAGCAGGCCCAGGCGGGCCTGCGACCCGCGAACCACGATGACGCGCCCGAACGGGGCGAGGGGGGCCGAACTCAGCATGAAAGGGACCGACGAGCCTGCAACCTGTGCTTATCCTGACACCGACTATGGAGGGGGTGTTTGGACAAACGGTTAAGCGTGAGTCGCGCACGGCGGGGATCGCGGTCACGCTTGTGCAAGGTTTTCCCGGATGAATGCCGGCTCCGATCGGTAATATGCTGTTCCAAAAGAGGAATTTCTTCCCCGCAGCGGACGCTCGCGCGCCCCCGGGCGCGCCGGCTTAAGCGCTCGTTCACCATCGCCGGGAACCATTCGCCGGGCCGTATGGCTGCCGGGGCGCCGGCGACGGCCGATAATCACAAAAATCCGCCGTCCCGGCTCAAATTTGGCGGTGCGATGGGGTAGACCGCGGCGCTCGAGCGCTCTATATCGGGCGCCAGACGCTTCGTCGTGCCGCTGCGGACCCCGTTCCGCAACTCCGCTGCCCACAACACTGAAGGCAGCCCGGCCGGCACCTGGTGGGGAATCGTCTAATGGTAGGACTGCAGACTCTGACTCTGCCTGTCTAGGTTCGAATCCTAGTTCCCCAGCCACTCGCGAGACGATTGCGTTTAAGCCTCTTGCGTTCAACCCCCAAGTGTCCTGCGGCTGATCCGCGATCCGGATCGATGTCACGCGTCCGGCCTTGACCTCGAACGAGAACGGCCACGGGCCATAGGCCCAGACCTCGGTATCCTTCTCGCCGCTCGCGCTGGTCTGCCTGGCGGGGCCAAACTGTTGCGACCGCGTCGCGGTACGAGGCGTCAAAGCTTGCAAACCTGGGGCATCCGCAGCTGAGTTTCAATGGAACGTCGCCCGCAGCGCTGCCGTTATGTACCGGGTAGCAATATCCAAGGAGACCTCAATGAAGAAAATTCTGGCTGTTGCCACTGCTGCGCTGCTCGGTGCGACATCGATTGCGCTCGCTGGCAGCAACAAGGGCGGCGCGTCGGGCATGTCGCCCGGTCATGAGATGCGGGCCGGATCGACCAAGGGAGCGTCCGAATATAGCCCGGGCAGCCACATGCGTGACAAGAAGGGTACGGTCGGCCGGTCCAAGGGCGCATCGGAATATTCGCCCGGCGACCGCATGAACGACACGCGCAAGAGCTACTAAGCGCCACAGCACAATCAGCCCGCTGTCAGTTCGGCAGGCTTTTGCGGTCCATTGCAAGCCTTCTTGTTGGGATCACGTCCCGCCCGGTGAACAGGGCCGTGTTCAGCCGCAGCACGAGGCGGCATTCGCATCGCCGGAGCGTGCCGCCTGCACGGGCGGGCAAGGCACCGAGCCGTAGGAACAGAACACGCAGCAATCGCCCGGCTTTGGTTTCAGCCTGGCCGCGCAGCCGGTGCAGTCATAGAAGAACTGGCAGGCATCGGTCGGCATGGTCTCAAGCTTCGCCGTGGCGCAATGGGGGCAGGTGATGATGGATTGAAGAATCATCGCGTCACTTCACGCAGCAGGACGGAAGCCTTGCATTGGCGGTTGCGGCAGGAGAGCCGCGTGACGTCCGCCAGGCTGCCATCATATGCCACAACCGCGATCTTGTCCCGCCGCGATACTGTGGGGGACGCCGCTCAGGACTGCCCGCTCATCCGCACGTCGACCTCGTCCAGTCCCTGCACCTTGTAGATGACATAGGACAGCGCCCATGCGCCGATGAACAGGCCGATGATGAAGAAGCCGAGGTTGTTGAAGTTCTCGTTGAGCGCGGCGACGAACTCCCAGAACGCGCCCTCGAGGCCGAGCCGGCCGCCGATCAGGCCGAGCGCCTCGATGCCGCCGATCAGCAGCGCGACGATCACCGACACCAGCGTGATCGACATGTTGTAGTAGAGCTTGCGCATCGGCTTGACGAACGCCCACTCATAGGCGCCGAGCATCATGACGCCGTCGGTGGTGTCGATCAGCGACATGCCCGCGGCGAACAGCACGGGATAGACCATGATCGCGGTGAACGGCACGCCCTTGGCGGCCTGCGCCGCCGACACGCCGAACATCGCGACCTCTGTCGCGGTGTCGAAGCCGAGGCCGAACAGGAAGCCGAGCGGGAACATGTGCCAGCTCTTGGTCACCAGGCGGAACACCGGGCGGAACAGGCGCGCCAGGAAACCGCGGTTGGCGAGCAGCATGTCGAAGTCTTCCTCGACATAGGGGCCGCCGGCCCGCACGCGGCGGTAGCTGCGATAGATCGACACGAAGATCACGATGTTCATCGCCGCGATCGCCAGCAGGAACAGCGCCGAGACGCTGGTGCCGATGATGCCGGAGACGTTCTGGAACGCGCTGAAGCTGCCGAGCAGCGTCGCGGCGACCGCGACGGCGCCGCTCGCGATGATCACCACCGTCGAATGGCCGATGGCGAAGAAGAAGCCGACCGCGACCGGGCGCTGGCGCATCTGCATCAGCTTGCGCGTGACGTTGTCGATCGCCGCGATGTGGTCGGCGTCGACCGCATGGCGCAGCCCGAGCCCGTAGATCACCAGGGCGACGCCGAGCATCGCCGGGCTGTGGCGGAAGGCGATGAAGGCCCACAGCCAGGCGCCGATGTTCAGGATGCCGACGACGGCATAGATGGCGATCAGGCGCGCCTTGAAGTCGGGCGAGCTCTCGTCGAACAGATGCTTCACGGCCCTGAACATCGGCACTTCCTGGGGGCAAGGTTTGCGCCGGCATCACGGACCGGCGCGAGACCGCGCCGGAGGCCGGCGCGGCGAGCTTCGGGGGATTGAAGGTATCGCGCCGGCCCGGCCCGCGCGATACCCGTCGTCGCCTCAGCGGGCGGCGATGATCGCGATTTCGACGTTGTAGGACGGCGCGGCGAGCTTGGACTCGACGCAGGCGCGCGCCGGCTGGCCGTTCGGGGCGACCCAGGCGTCCCAGATCTCGTTCATCTCGGCGAAGCGGCCCATGTCGGTCAGCCAGATGGTCGCCGACAGGATCTTGGTCTTGTCGCTGCCGGTCTCCGCCAGCAACTCGTCGATGCGGGCGAGAATGTCGCGGGTCTGCTCGGCGACCGAGCCGCCGGCGGCACGCTGGGCGACCTGGCCGGCGAGATAGACGGTGTTGCCGTGGACCACGGCCTGGCTCATGCGGGCGTTGGAATGCAGGCGGCGGATATCGGTCATGTGAACTCTCATCTCGTAGGGGAGGGGACGAACTCTGCGATCGTCGCACTGCTATACAATGACGATCATGTCAATTGCGCGGTGCGCCGCCGTCCCCGGCTGTTCCCAGGCCCTTGAGGCCACGCGCCGTCGATGCGCTGCATCGCAGCTATTTGCCCCATCTGATCCGCATCCGGCTACCCCCGCGCTGCCGTCAGGCCTGCCTTGCCCGCATCGCTGCGGGCGAGCTACCTTCGCGCCTCAACCGGCGCGGCCGTGATGCGGCGCCGGACAAGATCGCGTCCGGCCGGGGTCGTCCGGGACAGCGACTGCATCATGGGGATGGACATGCACAAGAGCCTGACACGGGCCATTCATACGTCGTTTCTCGCCACAAGCCTGACCGCAGCATGGGTCGCCGCCGCGGCGCCGCCCGCCGCCGCGCGCGAGGTGAAGGACACACTGCCGTCGGCGGCGCGTCTCTCCAGCGCCACCGTCGCCGGGCTGCAGGCGCCGGCAAAAATCCTGGTCGACGTCTGGGGCATCCCGCACATCTATGCCGGCAACGAGCATGACGTGTTCTTCCTGCAGGGCTTCAATGCGGCGCGCGACCGCCTGTGGCAGATCGACCTCTGGCGCAAGCGCGGCCTCGGCCTGCTGGCGAAGGATTTCGGGCCTTCATATGCCGAGCAGGACCGGGCGCTGCGGCTGTTCCTCTATCGCGGCGACATGGCGACCGAATGGGCGTCCTACGGCCCCAAGGCCAAGACCTATGCGGACGCGTTCGTCGCCGGCATCAACGCCTACGTCACCGACGTGCGCGAGGGGCGGCGGCCGCTGCCGATCGAGTTTCGCCTGGCCGGCACGCAGCCGGACCTGTGGTCCGCCGAAGACGTGGTCCGCGTCCGCAGCCACGGGCTGACACGCAACGTCGCCTCCGAAGTGCGCCGCGCCCAGGTCGCCTGCACTGCCGGGCTCGACGCCGACCGCCTGCGCGTCAAGCTCGAGCCGTCGTGGACCACCAAGGTGCCGGACGGCCTCGATCCCTGCAGCGTGCCCAAGGGCGTGCTGGCGCTCTACGACCTCGCGACACGGCCGGTGACTTTCGCCGCGCCGGGACAGAAGGCGGCGCTGCTGCACGATCCGGACACGTTCCTGACCGAGGCGGCGGCGCAGCGCGACAATATCGGCTCCAACAACTGGGTAGTGGCCGCCTCGCGCACCGCGACCGGCCGGCCCATCCTCGCCAACGACCCGCACCGCGAGCACAGCGTGCCGTCGCTGCGCTATATCGTCGGCCTCAATGCGCCGGGGCTGTCGGTGATCGGCGCCGGCGAGCCGGCGCTGCCCGGAATCTCGATCGGCCACAACGGCACCATCGCGTTCGGCCTCACCATCTTCAACGTCGACCAGGAAGATCTCTACGTCTACGAGCTCAACCCGGCCGATCCGAACCAGTACCGCTATGACGGCGGCTGGGAGCGCATGCGCGTGGTGCACGAGAAGGAGGAGGTCAAGGGCGAGGCGCCGCGCGACCTCGAACTGAAGTTCACCCGTCATGGTCCGGTGCTGTTCGTGGACGAGGCCAACCACCGCGCCTTCGCCATCCGCTCGGTGTGGTTCGAGCCGGGCACCTCGGCCTATTTCGGCTCGTCCGACTACATGACCGCCAGGGATTGGAACGGCTTCCTCGCCGCGATGCGGCGCTGGGGCGCGCCGTCGGAGAACCAGGTCTATGCCGATGTGAAAGGCAACATCGGCTGGGTGCCGGGCGGCAAGATCCCGCGCCGCGTCAGCTATGACGGCCTGATGCCGGCGCCGGGCGATGGCCGCTACGAATGGCAGGGCTTCCTCACCCTCGACGAGCTGCCGCGGGTCTACCGCCCGGAGCAGGGCTGGTTCGCCACCGCCAACCAGATGAACCTGCCGCCGGACTATCCGGTGAAGGAGCGCAAGGTCGGCTTCGAATGGTCGGATGCGGCGCGCTGGCAGCGCATCGTCGAGGTGCTCGGCGCCAACAGCAAGATGACGCTCGCCGATGCCATGGACCTGCAGAATGACGACACCACGATGCTCGGGCGGCGGCTGGTGGCATTGCTCAAGCCGTTGTCGTCCGATGATGCAACCGTGCAGCGCGGCCTCGACCTGCTGAAGGGCTGGGATGCGCGCGACACCGCCGACAGCGCCGCGGCCGCGGTGTTCGAGGTGTGGATCGCCAATCATCTGGGAGCGGCGGTTGCGAAGGCCGTGGCGCCGAAGGCCGCGGACATCATCGCCGCCGATCCGGCCAGCATCCCGGCGATCGTGCCGCTGCTGGAGAAGCCGGACGCGGCGTTCGGCGCCGATCCCGCGGCGGCACGCGACCGCCTGCTGCTGCAAAGCCTCGGCGAGGCCGTTACCGAAGTGACCGAGAAGCTCGGCAATGATCCGTCGCGCTGGGCCTGGGGCCGGCTGCATCGCGCGCTGTTCACCCATGCGCTGGCGCCGCTCGCCGACAAGGCGACCGCGGCGCAGCTCACGGTGGGGCCGCTCGCCTTCAGCGGCGCCGCCAACGTGCCGCGCGCGGCGACCTACCGCCGCACCGACTATCAGCTCACCGCCGGCGCGTCGTTCCGCATGGTGCTCGATGTCGGCAACTGGGATGCGAGCCGCGCCATCAACACGCCGGGGCAGTCGGGCGATCCCTTCAGCCCGCACTATCGCGATCTGGCGCCGCTGTGGGCGGCGGGCGCATACGTGCCGCTGCTCTACAGCCGCGCCGCGGTCGAGGCCGCGACTGCGGAGGCGATCACGCTGACGCCGCGCTGAGGCGTGTCGCGGGCACGGATGATCGCGGCCACGCCATCATCCGTGCGCGGCGATGCGCGGCGCGCGAAGACGTCATGGGCGTGGCGCGGGACGCAACGTTTGCGTCGATCCGATTTGCGCGCGGACTGTGTGCAGCGTGTCAGTTGCCTGATATTGATCGCGTCAATAATCGATATTCACGCCGCAACATCACATCGGCGACATGAGCGCGGTTCGGCATTGACGCGTGTTCTGCCGCACGATTACATCGGCGCGTTTCGAACGCTCATTTTCATCACCTGATCTCAGTGTCGCGCGGCACGTTCGCCGCTCTCAACTCATCCGTCGTCATGCCGGCCTGCCAGCGATGCTGACATGAGCCGTGGGCGCGGGCGTATGCGTGCGCTGAATCCATCGCGAGGTTTGTCATGCCTGATAGCGCCTGTAACGGAATGCAGATCAAGGTCGTCAATTCCAACATCACCCAGTCCGGCCAGCCGGCGTCGATCACCATCACGGCGGCAGCTCCGGCCTCCAACGGCAAGGGCGGCACGTTGACGGACGCCAGGGGCAACAGCCCGCCGTCGGTGCCGATCTCGGTGCCGCACAACGGCAGCTATTCCTTCACGGCGGCGTCATCCGACGGCTCGGGCGGCTGGGCCAAGGGCTCGCTCAGCATCCAGTGCATCTATGGCGGCAGCGCCACGTCGCCGGGCGAGCCTGAGCTGTTGACGGTGAGCTATTCCGGTGAACCCAGCGCGTTTCCGAGCCACGCCAACAACTGTACCGGCACCGGCTCCAGCGAGGTGCAGTCGTCGCATTTCACGGCGACGGGCAGCGGTTCGCAGGGCAAGGGCGGCGGCTGCGTCGTCACCTTCACGGTGATGAACGGCGGTTCGTCCGGCGCGTAACGCGCGGCGGAAGTTACCCTGCAGGCCGCGCGGGAGGTTTCGCCGCGGGCCTGCAGGGTTTTGAGCGCGCCGGCCGTTCGCTTCCCCCAAAGCGTCGGGCCGGCACGCCGCAACGGCAGGATCGGTCAGACCAGCTCGACGCCGGCCGGGTAGTCGGCGCCCTGCAGCATCTCGATATGGGCGCCGGCCGGCGCATTGCGCATCTGCGGCGGCGCGCCGAGCAGGCCCCAGGCCTTGCCGGTGGTGCGCATCGCCTTCATGTCGTAGACGAACACCACGGCGATATCGATCAGGATCTCGCGCCAGGTGACGACATAGAGGTCGTCCCTGATCTTGTAGTAGCTGACGGGATCGCAGCCGCAGTCGCCGCGCCGCGCGCCCTTGACGCACTGGTAGGCGTACCACTTCGTGTTGATGTAGATGTGCTCGTAGGTCGTCTCCGGGCTGTAGTGGTAGAGCGCGCGGTGGTTGACGAGCTCGCGGGTCGGCGCCGGCGCCGGACCCGTCGCCGCGCCGCCGTCGATGGTCGCGGCCGTGAACAGCTGCGACAGGCGGGTGTCGCGGTCCACCGGCGCGTTCATGCGGGTGCCGACGATCAGCGCATGCCGCGTCGTGGTGTCGGCGATGACGTTGACGGTCTCCGGTGCATCGGGCGACAGCAAGAGGTCGATGAAGTAGACGCCCGGCGCCGCCTCGACCACGTCGGTCGCGGCGCGCCCCGATGGTGCGCTGAAGCCGGGCAGGCCGCGCCAGTCGCAGCTGTTGTCAGGGCCGAACGCGATGCGCGCCGTATCGCCGTTGTCCAGCGTCAGCGCCAGCGTCGTGCCCGCGAGCGCTGAGGTGCTGGGCAGACGGTTGAAGCCGAGCGTGCCGGCGATATTCTGGGCGAGCTGGGGCCGCTGTTGGGTAGGTTCGGTCATGTCGGGCTCCATGTTCAGGGACGGGGGAAGGTTTCGCCGACCAGGCGCTCGGACAGCGTCCAGACCTTGTCGGCGAGGTCGCGGTCGCGCACCCAGGGGATCACGCCGTTCGGCAGTTGCGGATCGGGATTGACCTGCGAGAAGCCGCAGTCCTCGAGGAAGTCGCCGCCATGTCCGGCGAGGTCGGGGTGCACCAGCCCCCACACCATGGTCGCGGCGCCCGCGGCGAGGCTCTTGCGCGGCAGGTCGACGACGCCGGGCTGGCGCGCGCGCAGCGGCAGGAACATCTCTTCCGTCAGATGATGGTGCAGGTTGGTCTCGGTGATGATGCCCGGCGCCACCGTGAAGGCGTGCACGTTCTGCTTCCCGTGGCGCTCGTCATAGGCGAGCGCGAACAGCGCGTTGGCCGATTTCGACTGGCCGTAGGCGTCCCAGCGGTCGTAGCGCTTGCGGCTGAAGTTGGGGTCGTCGAGGTCGACGCTGTGCAGGCGGTGCGCGCCCGAGCTCATCATCACGAGGCGCGACGGCGCGCCGGCGACCAGCAACGGCGTGAGGCGGTTCACCAGCAGGAAGTGGCCGAGATGGTTGGTGCCGAACTGCAGCTCGAAGCCGTCGCTGGTGTGGCCCTCGTCGGTCGCCATGACGCCGGCATTGCCGATCAGGCCATGCAGCGCAGGATGGTCGGCCGCGACATCGTCGGTGAAGCGGCGGATGCTGGCGAGCGAGCCCATGTCGACCAGGCGGACTTCAAGCAAGGCGTCCGGATGATGGGCGCGGATCGCGTCCGCGGCAGCCTTGCCGCGTTCGGCGGAGCGGACCGCGAGAATGATGGAGGCGCCGCGGGCGGCGAGGCCGCGCGCGGCCTCCTGGCCGAGCCCGGAGGAGGCGCCGGTCACCAGCATGGTCTTGCCATGCAGGTCGAGGCCGCGCAGGACCTCATCGATGGTGGTGGTGCGGTCGAAGGGCTTGCCCATGTGGTTGTTGCCTCCTTTGCAGACTGGTCAGCGGCGCCGCCAGGCGAGCAAGCGCCGTTCGGCGAGTTCGAGCAGGGTGTTGTTGAGGTAGCCGACGAGGCCGAGCAGGATGACGCCGGCATAGAGATCGGTGCTGCGGAAGGTGCGCCCCGCCATCAGAATGGTGGTGCCGAGCCCGCTCTGCGCCGTCAGCATCTCGCCGACCACGGTGACGATCAGCGACGCGGTCAGCGACAGCCGCATGCCCGAGAGAATGTCGGGCAGGGCGTTGGGCAGGCCGAGCTTGACCACGAATGCGGTGCGCGACAGCCGCAGCACCTGCGCCACCTCATGGAGGCGGCGGTCCATGGCGGTGAAGCCGTGCACGGTGGCGAGCAGGGTCGGCCAGATCGCGCCGAACGCCACCGTCACCAGCAGCATGCCGGGGGTCAGGCCAAACAGCGCGATGCCGACCGGCAGCAGGCTCGACGCCGGCAGCGGGCGCAGGAATTCGAGCGTCGGCAGCAGGACGGCGCGGCCGTGGCGCGACAGCCCGACCAGCGTGCCGAGCGCGACGCCGGCGACGGACGCGAGGATCCAGCCGATGATCATGCGGCGGATGGTGGCGAGCGTCAGCGCCAGCAGATCGCCATGGGCGAGCCCGTCGTAGAGTGCCGCGATGGTGGCGCCGGGGCCCGGCAGGAACACCCGCGGCACGGCGCCGGCCGCGACCACCGCGCCCCACAACGCGACGATGGCGAGCACGATGCCGAGCGATCCGAGACGCCAGAGCGCGGTCATGGCGCGGCCTCCGCGCGGCCGGCCGAGAACAGACGGCGTTCGAGCAGCACGAGGCCGCCATTCAGCGTCCAGCCGAGCAGCGCCAGCCAGACGACATAGACATACATGATGTCGGGCCGCAGCTCCTGCTGCGCGGACACCAGCGCATAGCCGATGCCGGATGGATTGGCGGCGATCTCGGTGGTGACCGCGACGATCAGCGCAATGCCGAGGGTGAGGCGGGCGGCGACGAAGACGCGCGGCAGGCTTGCAGGCAGCACGATCTTCCAGATCCGCGCGGCGGCGGAGAGGCCCAGCACATGGGCGACGTCGAGCAGCTCGCGGTCAATCGCCTGCGTCGCGGCGCGGGTGAGCAGCAGCATCGGCCAGAAGCACGTGAAAGCGACGATCAGCGCCTCCATGGTGACGCCGAAACCGAACACGAGGAGGGCCAGCGGGATCAGCGCCACCGGCGGGATCGGCCGGAGCAGCTCGACGGTCAGCGCCGACAGCCGGTCGGCCGGCGCCGACAGGCCGAACCAAAGCCCGAACGACAGGCCGAGACCGCCGCCGAGCAGGGCACCGCCGAACGCCGGCGCCAGGGTGTCGCCGGTCGCCTGCAGCACCGTGCCGTCGCGCAGGCCCGCGACGCCGGCGATGGCGACGTCGCTCGGCAGCGCGAGCCCGTCGCTGCGGATGCCGCTCATGCGCATGGCGGCTTCGGCGAGCAACAGCGCGCCGAGGGGGAGAGCGAGGCCCTGGACGAGATCGCGCGCGCGCATCAGTGGTGCCGCTTGAAGAAGTCGTAGAGGCCATGGCGCAGCCGCAGGAAGTCGGGATGCTCCCGCGTCAGCAGCTGGTCGCGCGGCCGCGCCAGCGGCACGTCGATGATGTCGGCGAGGCGGCCCGGATTGGCCTCCAACGTGACCACGCGGTCGCCGAGATAGATCGCCTCCTCGAGGTCATGGGTGACGAAGATCACGGTCGCACCGGCCTCGGTGGCGAGGTTTGCGAGCTCGTCCTGCAAGCCCTGGCGGGTCATGGCGTCGAGCGCGCCGAACGGCTCGTCCATCAACAGGATGGTCGGGTGCTGGGCGAGGCAGCGCGCGATCTGCAGCCGCTGCTGCATGCCGCCTGAGAGCTGGGCGGGGTATTTGTCGGCATGGCCGAGCAGCCCGACCTTGTCGAGCAGCGCCGCGATGCGGCCGGCCCGTTCGGCCTTCGGCACGCGTGCCGCTTCCAGCGCCAGGCTGACATTGCCGGCGACCGTGCGCCAAGGCAGCAGCGCCCGGCCATAGTCCTGAAACACGATGGCGACGTCGGGCGAGGGGCCTTCGATCGGGCGTCCCTCGCGCAGCACCGCGCCGCCATTGGGCGTGAGCAGGCCCGACACCAGCCGCAGCAAGGTGGTCTTGCCGCAGCCCGACGGGCCGACGATGCAGACGAATTCGCCGCGGGCGACATCGAAGCTGAGGCCGTCGATGACGCGGCGGCCGCCGAGATCGAGGACGATTGATTCAAACCGCAGGATCGGCGGCACGGCGTGCGGGGGAAGGCTCACGGCAGACAAAGGCTCACGCTCGCAGAGATCGCTTGGGAAGCTTCGGAACGCCGTCACTTGGAAAACAGCGATGCGGCGTCGATCTGGGTCTTCAGCATCTTCTGCCGCTGCATCATCTCGATCCACAGCCGGATCTGGTCGGGGTGGACCTCCGCACTCATCTTGTTCCACTGCACCGTCGCCAGCGCCTCCGGCGGCAGCTTGACGTACTTGCCGTAGTCGGCACGGCCGGCCTCGGCATTGTTGTCGGCAAAGCTGATCGCCTCGGCGATCGACTGCTTGAACGCCTTGACCACGGCCGGATTGGCTTCGGCCCACTTGCGGGTTGCGACATAGACGAATGGCGGCAGGCCATCGGGCAGCTCATGGGCGATGTGGAACACCTTGTCGCCGGCGCCGCTCGACACCGCGCGGCCGAGGAAGGGCTGGGTGGTGACGATGGCGTCCACCGTGCCGGCCTTGAGGATGTCGCCGAGGGTGGGAAAGTTGCCTTCGATGAACGTGACCGTCGACGCGTCGACGCCCGATTTCGTCAGCCACTCGCGCGCCAGCACATGGAAGAAGCCTTCGAGGCCGGGCAGGGCGATCTTCTTGCCGGCGAGGTCTTTCGGCGTTTCGATGCCGGAGCCGGCCTTGGCCACGATGCCGTAGTTCTCGTCGGTCCGCGACGCCACCGCGCCGCCGGCGACCACAACGAAATCGAGGCCGCTGTCGTTGGCCTGCAAGAGGTTGGGGGTGCCGAACACGCCGATCTGGATGTTGCCGGAGGCCAGCGCCACCGGGATCGCGGCGCCGCCCTGGATCACCCGCACCTCGGCGTCAAGGCCGTTCTTCTTGAACAGCCCTTGTTCCTTGGCGATGAACGCCGCGACCATTTCCGGCGCGGGCGCCACCGCGACCACCAGCTTGGTCTGGGCCTGCGCCAGCGACGTCATCGCCGTCACGGCGAGAGCGGTGAACAGGGCGGTCAGTCCCGCGCTCTTTCGATCACTCATGGGATACCTTCCAGGACGGGCAAGCGTTCGCGTTGCACGCGCGGGCTTTGCCGAGGTCGGCGAGCCCATCGCGATGGAGGCTGCAAGCTACTCAGGGCGCTGGAAATCGTCTTGCTTGGTCGCGCAGGATTGATTGACCGACAGGGACGGCCATTTGGAATGTGCGAAACGCATCACAGCGGAGCGATCGCATCGGCGCCGCATCGTGCGGCGGGACGATGCTGCGGTGCGTTGTCGGTCGGCTGCGCAGCGGCACCATGCGCGCTGCCATGTTCAGCGGAATCGACCGGCGCGACGGCGCCGGCCGAAGCGTGATCTGCGCGCGGCGGGCGATGCCCTTCAGTTGGTGCCGGCGGCGGTGTTGAAGCTGCGGTCGAGCGCCTTGCTGACATCGACCTGCCTGGCGACGAGGCCATAGCGCGTGGCGCGGTCGGCAGCCTGCTGGAACTCGCGCTGCACCGTGTCGTCGATAGCGATCGGGCTGGTGCGCTGCGCCGCATAGGCGCGTGCCAGCACGTCCTCCGGCAGCTTGGTGAGCTCGGCGGTGCTTTTGGCATATTCGGCGTTGTGGTCGAGCGACCACAGCCGCGCCTTGTTGAGCCGCTGCAGGAAGTCGGCGACCGCCGCGCGCTTGGTGGCGATCGCGGCGTCGGAGGCCACCACGAAGGTGATGGTGGGCGTCAAGCCTTGGCCATCGGCGACGACGCGGGCGTTGTCCTTGAGTTCGGCATAGGAGATGTAGGGCTCCCAGACGGCCCAGGCGTCGACCGAGCCGGCGAGCAGGGCGACCTTGGCATCGACCGGGCCAAGCGGCACGAACGTGGCGTCGTCGAGCTTGTAGCCGGCCTTCTCCAGCGTCGCCGAGATCAGGAACTGGCCCCAGCCGGCGCGGGTGCCGGCGAGCTTCTTGCCCTTGAGGTCGGCCGCCGAGCGGATCGGCGAATCCCGGCGCACCAGGATAGCCTGGGTGCGGGCATCGGAGCGGGTGCCGCCGATCGCCTTGATCGGCGCGCCGGCGGCGAACACGGTCAGGAACGACAGGTCGCCGGTGTAGCCGACATCGAGCGCGCCGGCGTTGATCGCTTCCAGGATCGGCGCGGCGGCGGGAAATTCCGACCATTCGATCTTGTAGGGCAGGTCCTTGGCAAGGCCGGCGATCTCCAGCAGCGAGCGGTTGCCGCCCTTCTGGTCGCCCACCCGCAGCGTGACCTGCTGTTCGGCAAACGCCGCCGTGGCGACGATGCAGCCGGCTGCGGCAACGGCGAACGGCCGCAGACGGCGCAAGGTTTGCCGCAGCAGGGCGGAGATCGTGTCGGTCATCGTCATCAGTGCCGGTCCTTCCATCGATGCGGGAGATGCAAGCGTGCATGCTTTGCGGCGCGCAGGCCGATCGTCAATGAAATGGCCGACTGAAGAATGCGCGGCGCGCGCAATGTTCGTCTCGAAAACGTCATGGTGGCGAAACGATGCGTGTGCGGTGAAATCGTTGCTGTCTTTCGGTGCGCGCGCGTGGAGAGAACGTCTCTTGCGCCTGCGAACTTCAAAATTCCATTTCATTGACGCTTGCGCGCGTCCGGCACCATCATGACCGTCATGCTTCGGCCGTTGCGCCATGGTGTCGCGGCGGCACTCGGGATCAACCTTGAAAGCCGGCGTCGGATCGCTCCGGCGCGCAGCGCGGTTGCGCTGCGCGAGCATGCGTCTGCGTCCTGCGGGGAGAGTGGCTGATGACGACGCGCGACAGGCTGTTCAATCGCCGGACCTTGCTGCAGGGCGCCGGTGCCGCGGCCATCGCCGCGCCGCTTGGGGTGTTCGGCGCGCAGGCGTTTCCCGGCCGTCCGGTTGCCCTCGACGAAGCACAGGGCGAGATCTGCCGGACTGCGTCCGACGCGCCGTCACTGAGCGGCGCGCCGCGCAAGCTGAAACTGTCGTGGAATGCCGGTGCGGTCTGCCTCGCGCCGCTGCCGGTGGCGATCGACCACGGCTTCTTCCAGAAACACAATCTCGACGTCGAGCTCATCAACTACAGCGGCTCCACCGATCAGCTGCTCGAGGCGATCGCGACCGGCAAGAGCGATGCCGGCCTCGGCATGGCGCTGCGCTGGCTCAAGCCCCTGGAGCAGGGGTTCGACGTCAAGATTGCCGCCGGCACCCATGGCGGCTGCATGCGCGTGCTGACCCGCGCCGATTCCGCGCTCAAGGGCCTTGCCGACCTCAAGGGGCGGCCGGTGGGCGTCGGCGATCTCGCCGGGCCCGACAAGAACTTCTTCTCGATCCAGCTCGCCAAGCTCGGCATAGATCCCAACACCGAGGTCGACTGGCGGCCTTACCCATCCAACCTGCTGCAGCTTGCGGCGGAGAAGGGCGAGGTGCAGGCGGTGCTGATCGGCGATCCCGTCGCCTATCTCTGGCTCAAGGACGGCACCTACAGGGAGATCGCCTCCAACCTCGACGGCGACTACAAGGACAAGACCTGCTGCATCGTCGGCCTGCGCGGCAGCCTGGTGCGCGACGAGCCGCAGGTCGCCCGCGCCGTCACCCAGGCGCTGCTCGATGCCGCGGCCTTCACCGCGCACAATCCGGAGCTCGCGGCCAAATCGTTCCAGCCCTATGCGCCGCAGGCGGCGACGCTTGCGGACCTCGAGAGCATGGTGCGCTACCACACCCATCATCATCATCCCGTCGGTGCCGTGCTGAAGCAGGAGCTGAAGGCCTACGCCGACGATCTCAAGCGTGTCGCGGTGTTCAAGCCATCGACCGACACGGCCAGGTTTGCGGAGAAGATCTATGTCGACGTTTTCGGCGTCTGACGACGTCCCGTACCATCCGTCGTCCGCCGCGACCGGCGTCCTGCCGCGGGCGCGCGGCTGGCTGCGCCATGCCCCCGTGGCCGGTCGCGGATTCGCGGCGGCAGCCGCGTGGCTTCTCTTTGGGTGGTCGTGCCTGTGGCGCGACGATGTCGGCGACTGGACGCGCACCGGTGATCTCGCGATCGCGGCCTTCGTGATCGCCGCGCTGCTCGGCGTCGCCACGGTGGGCGCGGCCTGGCTCGGCCGGACGGAGGCGCTGCGCCAGCGCGCGCCGTGGTTCGTCGTCCTCGGCCTGTTCCTGGCGCTGTGGGAGGTCGCGACCGCCAAGCTCGCGTGGCTGCCGCTGCCGTTCTTTCCGCCGCCGCAGGCGATCATCGAGGTCTACACCGACGACCTGCCGAAGCTCGCGGCCAGCGTCTGGGCCTCGGTCAAGCTGCAGCTCGGTGGCTACCTCATCGGCGCGGTGGTCGGCTTCGTCACCGGGGTGGCGATCGGCTGGTCGCGCAGCGTCGGCTACTGGGTGCATCCGCTCCTGCGCTTCATCGGCCCGCTGCCGGCGACCGCCTGGCTGCCGATCGCGTTCTTCACCTTTCCCTCGAGCTGGAGCGCCAGCACCTTCCTGATCGCGCTTGCGACCGGCTTTCCAGTCACGGTGCTGACCTGGTCGGGGGTCGCGAGCGTCAGCAGCGCCTATTACGATGTCGCCCGCACGCTCGGCGCCAGGCCGTCGTTCCTCGTCCTCAAGGTCGCCATTCCCGCGGCGCTGCCCCATGTCTTCGTCGGCCTGTTCATGGGGCTCGGCGCGTCGTTCGCCGTGCTGGTGGTGGCGGAGATGATGGGCGTCAAGGCGGGCCTTGGCTGGTATCTGCAATGGGCGCAGGGCTGGGCGGCCTATGCCAACATGTATGCGGCGCTGCTGGTGATGTCGCTGTTGTGCTCCGGCGCCATCACGCTGCTGTTCAAGGTGCGCGATCGCCTCCTCGTGTGGCAGAAGGGGGTCGTCAAATGGTAGCGCTGGCCGCAAAATCCCAGCCGGCCGGGGCCGCGCTCGACATCGCCGGCGTCAGCCATCAGTTCGACATCGATGGCGAGGCGCTGCCGGTGCTCGACGACATCAGCCTCAGCGTGCAGCCCGGCGAGTTCGTGGCGCTGCTCGGGCCGTCGGGCTGCGGCAAGTCCACCTTGCTGCGCCTCGTTGCCGGCCTCGAGCCGCCGCGGGCGGGCACGCTGCGCGAGGACGGCGAGCCGATCACCGGTCCCTGGCCGTCGCGCGTCGTTGTGTTCCAGGACCCGACGCTGTTTCCCTGGCGCACGGTGTGGAACAACGTCGCGCTCGGCCTCGAGGCGCAGGGCATCCTGCGCAGCGAGCGGCGGCGCGTCGATGCGGCGCTCGATCTCGTTGGCCTCTCGGCCTTCCGCAGCGCCTATCCGCACCAGCTGTCCGGCGGCATGGCCCAGCGTGTGGCGCTGGCGCGGGCGCTGGTCAACGATCCCCGGATCCTGGTGCTGGACGAGCCGTTGGGGAAGCTGGATTCGCTCACCCGCATCACCATGCAGTCGGAGCTGGTGTCGCTGTGGCAACGCTCCGGCTTCACGGCGCTCCTGGTCACACACGACGTCGAGGAGGCGCTGTTCCTCGCCAACCGGGTGATCGTGTTCAGCGACCGGCCGGCGAAGGTCAAGGCCGATATTGCCGTCGATCTGCCGTACCCGCGGCACCGTGGCGACCCCCATCTCGCCGACCTGCGCCGGCAGATTCTCGGCCTGCTCGGGCTCGACGCCACCTGGTGAAGAGGGGCCGGACATGGACGCAGCGACGACGGTGGTTGACAAGGCGACCCTCCTGGCGGCGGGCTTTGCCGCCCGCGCGGCGCAGCACGATCGTGATCGCAGCTTTCCCTTCGAGAATTTCAAGGAGCTTGCCGACGCCGGTCTCCTGGCGCTGACCGTGCCGGCGGTCCGTGGCGGGCTTGGCGGCGGCGTGCGCGATGCGGCGCGCGTGCTCGGCATCGTCGGCCACGCCGATCCGTCGACGGCGCTGGTGCTGTCGATGCACTACCTTCAGCACCTCGCCATCGCGGTCAATCCGGCGTGGCCGCCGCATCTTGCGGATCGCCTGGCGCGCGAGACGCTCGACGGCGTCGCGCTGGTCAATGCGCTGCGGGTCGAGCCGGAGCTGGGGTCGCCGGCGCGCGGCGGCCTGCCGGCGACGGTGGCGCGGCATGCGGGCGACGGCTGGCGCATCAGCGGCCACAAGATCTATTCCACCGGCGCGCCGATCCTGAAGTGGTACGTGGTGTGGGCCCGCACCGACGAGACCGAGCCGCGGGTCGGGGCTTTTCTGGTCCCGGCCGGCGCGCGGGGCGTCCGCATCACTGAGACCTGGGACCATCTCGGATTGCGCGCAAGCGGCAGCCACGACGTGCTGTTCGACGATGTCGCCATCCCGACCGACCATGCGGTCGATGTCCGCACCCCGGCGCAGTGGCGGGTCGCCAAAGGCACGCAGGTGCCGCTGCATGCGGTTCTGATCCCGGCGATCTATGACGGCGTCGCCCGCGCCGCGCGCGACTGGCTCATCACCTTCCTGAAGACGCGGGCGCCGTCGAGCCTCGGTGCGCCGCTGGCGAGCCTGCCGCGGGTGCAGGAGGTCGTCGGTGGCATCGAGGCGTTGCTTGCGGTCAACGCGCGGTTGATCGCCAGCTTTGCCGAGGATTGCGACAGCGGCCGCGAGATCGCCGCCGGCGAGGCGAACATCGTCAAGCTCACGGTGACCGGCAACGCGATTGCCGCCGTCGAGGCGGCGCTGTCGCTGACCGGCAACCACGGCCTGACGCGGGCCAATCCGCTGGAGCGGCACTACCGCGACGTGCTGTGCGCGCGGGTGCATACGCCGCAGGACGATAGCACCCGCGTGGCCGCCGGGCGGCTCGCGCTCGGAATCTGAGGCCAACGATCATCAGCGAGGGGAAAGCCCATGTCCGTGGAATTCATCGGCTACATCAGCAACAACAATGCCTCCGAGACCATCGTGCGCGCCGGGGCCGTGCTCGACCGTCACCACATCGAGACGGTGGCGAAAGCGCACGAGAACGCCGGCTTCGACCGCGTCCTGCTCGCGTTCCACTCGACCATTCCCGACAGCCTGCAGGTCGGCCAGCATGTGCTCGGCGTCACCGAGAACCTCAACGTCCTGATCGCCCAGCGCCCGGGTTTCACCGCGCCGACGCTGCTGGCGCGTCAGCTCGCCACCATCGACCAGCTGTGGCGTGGCCGTGTCGCGCTGCATGTCATCACCGGCGGCAATGCCGTCGAGCTGCGCCAGGACGGCAACACCCTCGACGACAAGGACGAGCGCTACGCCCGCACCGACGAGTTTCTCGACGTGGTGCGCGCCGAGTGGAGCAGCACCAAGCCGTTCGACTATCGCGGCAAGTACTACCAGGTCGAGCAGGGCTTCTCGCTGGTGAAGCCCTGCCGGGCCGAAGGCATTCCGATCTTCGTTGGCGGTGCGTCCGACGCGGCCATCGAGGTCGCCGGCAAGCACGCCGATACGTTTGCGCTGTGGGGCGAATCCTACGCCCAGGTGCGCGACGTCACGGCGCGGGTGCGCCTTGCGGCGGCGAGGCACGGCCGCCCGACGCCGCGCTTCAGCCTGTCGGTGCGGCCGATCCTCGCGGACACCGAGGAGCAGGCCTGGGCCAAGGCCGAGGCGATTTTGGAGCGCGCCACCGCGCTGCAGGACCAGACGGGGTATCGCCGTCCGGCCGACGGCCGCGCCAGTGCCGGCGCCAAGCGCCTGCTGGCGCTGGCCGAGCAGGGCAGCCGCATCGACAAGCGGCTGTGGACCGAGGTGGCGAAACTCACCGGCGCCAACAGCAACTCCACGGCGCTCGTCGGCACGCCCGAGCAGGTCGCCGAGGTGTTCGGCGACTACTACGACCTCGGCATCAGCCATTTCCTGATCCGTGGCTTCGATCCGCTGATCGACGCCATCGACTATGGCCGTGAGCTGATCCCGCTGACCCGCAAGCTGATCGCCGAGCGGCGCGCGACCCATGGGGTGGCCGCCGAATGATCCGCGCCCTGATCGTCGCCGGCGCGCTGCTGGCTGGTCTGACCGGCAGCGTCGCCGCGCAGGTCACCCTGCGGGTCGGCGACCAGAAGGGCAACGCGCAGGCCGTGATGGACGCCGCGGGCGTGCTCAAGGACGTGCCGTACCGGATCGAGTGGAAGGAGTTTCCCGCCGCCGCGCCGCTGCTGGAGGCGCTCGGCGCCGGCGCCGTCGATGCGGGGCTCGTCGGCGATGCGCCGTTCACCTTCGCCGCCGCGGCCGGCGCGCCGGTCCGGGCCATCGCCACCGTCCGCCAGTCCCAGGAGGGCCTCGCCATCCTGGTGCCGAAAGACTCGCCCATCCGCAGCTTCGCCGACCTCAAGGGCAAGACCATCGCCACCGGGCGGGGCTCGATCGGCCATCAGCTCGTCCTCGCCGCGCTGGAGGCCAACGGCCTGTCCGCCGCCGACGTGCGCCTGGCATTCCTCGCGCCGTCGGACGCCAAGGTCGCCTATACCCGTGGCTCGGTCGACGCCTGGTCGACCTGGGAGCCCTATGTCAGCCAGGAGGAGGTGCTGTTCGGCGCCCGCCGCATCCAGACGGCGGAGGGGTTGACGCCCGGCCTCAGCTTCATCATCGCCCGGCCGGAGGCGATCCGCGACCGGCGGGCGGCGCTCGACGACTTCGTGCGGCGCCAGGCCGCGGCGCGGGCCTGGTCGCGCTCCCATGTCGCCGGGTATGCCGAAAGCTGGGGACGCCTGATGGGCATCCCCGCCGAGGTCGCGCTGCACTGGCTGCAGCGGGCGCGGATCGAGGTGACGCCGATCGACGACGGCGTGGTCGCCGGCGAGCAGCAGACCATCGACCTCTACCATCGTGCGGGCCTGATCGGGCGGCGGCTTCAGGCCTCCGAGCTCGTGGACCGCTCGTTCGGGGAGGCGATCACGAGCGCACCAGCCGCAGCCGAAGCGAACTGATCTGTCGGGCGAACGGCGCTCGATTCGCCCGTGCGAGCCGCCGTGCGGTCCCGCGAGCCCGGGTTTTTGCGATTGTCATATCACTGTCATCTTCGTCCTGAAATGTCGCGCCAGCCTTCCATGTCAGGACCTGTGGCAGCCCCATGAACTTCTTCCAACGCTTCACGTTTCTCTTCTCGGCGCCGGTGTTCGACGCGGACGATCTCGAGGGGCTGCGGCTCCAGCAGATCATGGCCGCGATCGAGCAGATGGGTTTTCAGGTGGTCAAGGCCCGCCGCATCGAGGATGCGGAAATCGCGGTCCAGACCGACGCCGCCATCGGCTGCATGGTGGTCGACTGGGGCAAGAAGGGCCTAGAGGGCAAGGCGGCGTCCCTGATCGCCTTGATGCGCCGCCGCGGCCTCGAGATGCCGATCGTGCTGCTGGTGCGGCGCAAGCGCTTCGAGGACATCCCGGTCGAGGTGCTGGACTTCATCGACGGCTACATCTTCCTCGCCGAGGAGACCCCGGAGTTCATCGCCAAGAACCTGGTCAGCCGGCTCAAGCAGTATGCCGAGACGCTGAAGACGCCGTTCTTCGGCGCGCTGTCGGATTTCGCCGAAGAAGGCAACCAACTCTGGACCTGCCCAGGCCACAACGGCGGCATCTTCTACAGCCGCAGCCCGATCGGGCGCATCTTCATGGAGCATCTCGGCGAAGCCGTGTTCCGCGACGACCTCGACAACTCGGTGCTCGAGCTCGGCGATCTCCTGACCCATGAAGGCCCGGCGCTGCAGGCTCAGAAGGAGGCCGCCACCATCTTTGGGGCGGAGAAGACCTATTTCGTGCTCAACGGCACCTCGGCGTCCAACAAGATCGTGCTGTCGGCGCTGGTCGCCGAGGGCGACCTCGTGCTGTTCGACCGCAACAACCACAAGGCTGCCCATCATGGTGCATTGCTGCTCGGCGGCGGCACGCCGGTCTACCTGCCGACCGAGCGCAATGCCTACGGCCTGATCGGGCCGATCACGCCGGCCTCGCTCGACGAGGCCGCGATCCGCGCGGCGATCAAGGCGAGCCCGCTGGTCAAGGATCCGGAGGCGGCGACCCGCCGCCGTCCGTTCCGCGTCGCGGTGATCGAGCAGTGCACCTATGACGGCACCATCTACAACGCCCAGAAGCTTTTGGAGAAGATCGGCCCGCTCTGCGACTACATCCTGTTCGACGAGGCCTGGGCCGGCTTCATGAAATTCCACCCGCTCTATGCCGAGCGCTTCGCCATGGGGCTGCGCGAGCTCGGGCCCGAGGCGCCGGGCATCATCGCCACGCAATCGACCCACAAGCAGCTCGCGAGCTTCTCGCAGGCGTCCCAGATCCACGTCAAGGACCGCCACATCAAGGGGCAGCGCCGCCGGGTCGAGCACCGCCGCTTCAACGAGAGCTTCCTGCAGCACGCCTCGACGTCGCCGTTCTACCCGCTGTTCGCGTCCCTCGACGTCGGCGCGCAGATGATGAAGGGCCGCTCCGGCGAAGTGCTGTGGGACGACACCATTCGCCTCGGCATCGAGCTGCGCAAGAAGCTGCGCGCCGTCCGGCGCGAGTTCGAGGAGAAGGAGAGCGATCCGGCGCGGCGCTGGTTCTTCGATCCGTTCGTGCCGGACCGCGTGGCGATCCCGGACGTGGCGCGCGAGGGCGGCAGCCACGACGTGCCGTGGGAGAGCCTGTCCACCGACCAGCTCGCCGGCAAGGCCAACTACTGGGAGCTCAAGCCCGGCGCGTCCTGGCACGGCTTCGCCAACCTGTCGCCGGGCCATGCCATCACCGATCCCAACAAGCTGACGCTGCTGACCCCGGGGCTCGACCGCACGACCGGCCAGTATGAAGCCCACGGCATTCCGGCGCCGGTGGTCGCGCAGTATCTCCGCGAGAACCGCGTCGTGCCGGAGAAGAACGACCTCAACTCGCTGCTGTTCCTGCTCACCCCGGGTGTGGAATCGAGCAAGGCCGGCACGCTGGTCAGCGCACTCGTCGCGTTCAAGCGCCTGCACGACGACAACGCGCTGCTCGATGATGTGATGCCCGAGTTCGTGGCGCGCCGTCCCGCGCGCTACCGCGGCGTGCGGCTGCGCAACCTCTGCGGCGAGATGCACGCGTTCTACCGCTCCGCCAACATCAGCGAGCTGCAGAAGGCCCAGTTCCGCGCCGAGCACCTGCCGGAGCCGGCGATGACGCCGTACCAGGCGTCGCGCTACCTCGTGCGCAACGATGTCGACTATCTGCCGATCGACGAGATCGCGGGGCGCATCGCCACCACGCTGTTCGTGGTCTATCCGCCGGGCATCGCCACCATCGTGCCGGGCGAGCGGCTGACCGAGCGGGCGCAGCCGATGATCGCGTATCTGAAAGCGTTCGAGCAGGCGGAAAACCTGTTCCCCGGTTTCGGCGCCGAGATCCAGGGGCTCTATCGCGAAGTGGATGCCAGCGGCACCATCCGCTTCCACACCTATGTCGTGCGGGAGTGACCGCCGTGGCCGAACCCAGCCTCGATGTGTCCGCCTCCGCATCGGCGAGCCCGACGCCGCTGATCACGATCCGGCCGTCGCGCGACGACGATGTCGATGCGATGCTGGCGATCTACCGCTACCACATCCGCCACGGCGTCGAGCCCGGCGCGGTGCAGGCCGCCGAGCCGCTCGACCCTGATGATCTCAAGCAGCGGCGCAAGAACATGCGCAGCCGCCGCCTGCCGCACATCGTCGCCGAGATCGACGGCGTCATCGTCGGCTATGCCTATGCCGTGCTGTTCCGCAAGCGGCCGGCCTATCGCTATACCGCCAAGCACTCGATCTATGTGCACCAGGACCACCTGCGCGCCGGGGTGGGGCGGGTGCTGCTGCCGGCGCTGGTCGACGCCTGCGCCGCCGCCGGCTATCGCCAGCTCATCGGCTACATCGACGCCGCCAACGCCGCCTCGATCCGCCTGCACGAGAACTGCGGCTTCCGCCAGGTCGGCTATCTGCCGGCGATCGGCTACAAGTTCGGCCACTGGTCAGCCACCGTGATGATGCAGCGCTCCCTCGGCGCCGGTGACACCTCGCCGCCGGACATCGTGCTGCATCACCCGGCGGCGGGCGGGCCTGAGAGCTGAGACAGTCGCTGAGGAGGAGGTCGCGCCGTCTCGAACCATGAAGAGTGACGAGGCGCAACCAGCACCCTCTCGTCATCACCGGGCCGACGCGAAGCGTCGAGACCCGGTGATCCAGCTTCAAGGCGTCGCCCAAAGGAGGGCAAGCTGGATGCGCGGGTCAAGCCCGCGCATGACGCAGAATTTGGAAGCAGGTCCTTTCGGCTGTTAGGGCTCGCGTCCCCCTCACACCGGCGGGGTGCCGTGGGTGTGGAAGGACTCGATGGTCTTGAGCCCCCAGGCCTGGCCCTTCTTGCGCTCCTCCTCGGTCCACACGATCGGCTTCCAGTCGGGCGCGAGGACCAGCCGTGCGCCGGCATTCGCCACTTCGACGCGGTTGCCGCCGGGTTCGTAGACATAGAGGAAGAAGGTCTGCTGCACGGCGTGCTTGTGCGGCCCGGTCTCGATGTAGATGCCGTTCTCGAGGAAGATGTCGGCGGCGCGCAAAATCTCCTCGCGGCTGTCGAGGGCGTAGGTGACGTGGTGGAAGCGGCCCTTGGTGCCGGAATGGTCGCGGGTGTAGGCGAAGTCGTAGCTCTTGTTGGACACGGTCAGCCACATGCCGGCCTCGGTGCCGTCGTTCAGCACGATCTGCTCGGTGAGGCGGCAGCCGAGGTAGTTCTCGAAGAACAGCCGGTTGGCCTTGATGTCGACCGCAAGGCAGTTGAGGTGGTCGAGCCGGCGGACATTGACGCCGCGGGCCGGAAAACGCTGCGCCTGGTTCTTCAATGCCGGCTTGAGATCGGGCGGCGCCTCATACCACTCGGTCTCGTAATACAGCTCCACCACATGGCCGTCCGGATCGCGGCAGCGGAACGCCGGGCCGTGGCCGACATCGCCGTCGATCCAGCCGATGTCATGGCCTGATCCCTTCAGTGCGGCGACGCGGCGCTCCAGCGCCTGCGGGCTGCGCGCGCGGAACGCCATGTGGCCCATGCCTGACGTGTTCGACGCCGTCAGCTTCAGCGTCGCGCGCTCGTAGTCGTCCCATCCGCGCAGGTAGACGGAGTCACCCTGGCGTCCGCTGACGGTCATGCCCATTACGTCGACGAAGAATTTCAGGCTCTCGTCGGGCTTCGGCGTCAGCATTTCCACATGGCCGAGATGGGCGAGGTCGAGGATCGGTTCCGGCGTCATGGGCGGGCTCCTTGGGGGCGGCGGTCCCGTCTTATTGACAAGACCATATCTTTTGTACATTTGTACAAAAGAACGCAGGCGACGGCAACCACAGCCGCCGCGACGTTTCACGAGCTGCGGATGCGGGGGGCGAGGAAAAGGCATGGCGCGGAACCCGAACATGCGGGAAGCGATCCTGAGCGCGGCGGAACAGCTGTTCTCGACCCATGGCTACGACGCGGTGTCGATCCGCGACATCGCCCAGGAGGCGGGCGCCAATCCCGGCAGCGTCACCTATCACTTCAAGAGCAAGGACGGCCTCTTGCTCGAGATCTACCGCCGCCATTGCGGGCCGATGAACCAGCGCCGCATCGAGCTGTTGGTGGCGGCGCAGCGCATCCGCGACCAGCAGCAGCGGCTGGAGGCGGTCGTGCGCGCCTATGTGCTGCCGGCGTTCTCGTCCAGCAGCGACCTTGCCGGCGGCGGCGCGCGCTTCACGCGCCTGCGTGCGGTGATGTCAGCGGAGGGGAATGCCGTGGTCGGCCGCATCATCGCGGAGATCTTCGACGACACCACCCAGGCCTTCATCGCTGCGATCCGCGAGAGCCTGCCGCACCTGCCGCTCACCACGGTGGTGTGGCGCTGCCAGTTCCTGCTGGGGGCGCTGTACTACACCTTGATCACGCCGGAGCGCGTCACGCGGCTGTCGCGCGGCGAGGCCGACGGCGCCGATGTCGCCCATGCCATCGAGGAACTGGTCGCCTCCACGGTGGCGTCGCTGCAAGCGCCCGGCGTGGTCGATCATCCGGCGGCGCGTCCGGCGAAGCGGGCGGCTTCCGCCGAATAGATCCGGCGACAACAACACACAGGGAGCAAACGGCATGCGCAGGCGCGATGTGTTGGCGGGAGGTGCAGGGCTCGGCGCCGCGGCGATGGTCGGCCGCCTGCCGGTGGCGCGCGGCGCGGAGGAAAGCCGTCAGATCCCGGTGATCGCCGGTCCCGATCCCGACACGCGGACCCCGGCATTCAAGCTGCCCCCGGGCAGCGTCGATACCCACACCCACATCTTCGGGCCTGCCGCGACCTATCCGTTCTCGCCGAAGCGGCCGTATTCGCCGCCGGATGCGCCGCTCGCCATGTTCCGCAGCCTGCATGACAAGATCGGCGCCGAGCGCGCGGTGATCGTCAATGCGACGGTGCACGGCTTCGACAACCGTGTGGTGACGGATGCCATCGCCCAGAGCGAGGGCCGCTACCTCGGCATCGCCAACATTAACGATGCCATGTCCGACGCCGAGCTGCGTGCGCTCGACAAGGCCGGCATCCGCGGCTGCCGCTTCGCCTTCCTCAAGCGGCTCGGGGGCGTCGGCGACATGACGGTGTTCCGCCGTCTCGTCGATCGCGTCGCTGGGATCGGCTGGCATGTCGACATCTACCTGGAGCAGGGCACGGTGCGGCAGTTCGCGCCGATCCTGGAGGCGCTGCCGGTGACCTATGTCGTCGACCACATGGGCACGATCGATGCCGGCAAGGGCCTCGACGACCCTGAGTTCAAGGCGCTGCTGGCGCTGCAGCGCGCGGATGAGAAGTGCTGGATCAAGATTACGGGGCCGGAGCGGGCGTCCGCCACCGGCGCGCCGTTCCACGATGCCGTGCCGCTCGCCAAGGCGCTGATCGACAACGCGCCGGAACGGGTGATCTGGGGCACCGACTGGCCGCATCCCAACGTCAAGGTGATGCCGAACGACGGCGATCTCGTCGACCTCATTCCGCTCTACGCGCCGGACGCTGCCAAGCAGCACAAGCTGCTGGTCAGAAATCCGGAGCGGCTGTTCTGGGCGCACACCAAATGACCGTGCGGCACATGCCGCGCTCACGTTTTGAACGATAACGAAAGCAGACGAAACGACATGCTCACACCCACCATTCCCGGCCCAGATCCCGACACCCGCACGCCCAAATTCAAGCTGCCGCCGCTTGCCTGCGACGCCCACACCCACATCTTCGGGCCGCACGACACATATCCTTACGCGCCCAACCGGCCGTACACGCCGCCGGATGCGCCGCTGGCGGACTTCCGCGCATTGCACAAGAAGCTCGGCATCGGCCGCGCCGTGATTGTCAACGCCAGCGTGCATGGCACCGACAACCGCGTCGCGCTCGACGCCATCGCCGCGAGCGGCGGCACCTATCGCGCTGTCGCCAACATCGACGGCACCATCACCGAGCGGGCCTTGCGCGAGCTGCATGAGGGCGGCTTCCGCGGCTGCCGTTTCAACTTCGTGCGCCATCTCGGCGGCGTGCCGGACATGGCCGTGTTCCACCGCATCGTCGCCATGATCGCGCCGCTGGGCTGGCACGTCGACCTGCATTTCGATGCCATCGACCTGCCGGAGTATGCCGACCTGCTGGCGAAATTGCCGGTGCGCTACACCATCGATCATATGGGGCGGGTCAAGGCCTCGGACGGCCTCGACCAGCTGCCGTTCCGCACCCTGATCGACCTGATGCAGCGCGACGAGAAGTGCTGGGTCAAGGTCTGCGGCTGCGAACGGGTGTCGTCCGGCGGTCCGCCGTTCCACGACGCGGTGCCGTTCGCGCGCAAGATCGTCGAGACCGCGCCCGACCGGGTGATCTGGGGCACCGACTGGCCGCATCCCAACGTCAAGGTGATGCCGAACGACGGCGATCTCGTCGACCTCATCCCGCTGTTCCTGCCGGAGGTGGAATGGCAGCAACTGGTGCTGGTCGACAATCCGGCGCGGCTGTTCGAGTTCTGAGCGCCGCGACCGAACCAACAACAAGACAGGGGAAACGACAGGTGAGCATCTCGATGACTGAGGCGGCTGCCGCACGGCGCCCGACGAAGGCGTGGTGGAAGGAACTGTGGGTCCAGGTCATGGTTGCCATGGCGCTGGGCATCGTGCTCGGCGTCTGGCGGCCGGATCTGGCGACGCAGATGCAGCCGTTCGGCGACGCCTTCATCAAGGCGATCCGCATGCTGATCGCGCCGATCATCTTCTGCACCGTGGTCAACGGCATCGCCCACATGGCCGACATGGCCAAGGTAGGCCGGGTGGCGATCAAGGCCATCGTCTATTTCGAGGTCGTCACGACGTTCGCGCTGATCATCGGGCTCGTCGCCGTCAACCTGTGGCAGCCCGGCGCCGGCATGAACGTCGATGTCTCGACCATCAATGCCAGCGTCATCGAGCCCTACGTCAAGCAGACCTCCGCGGTCGGTTTCGTGCCGTTCCTGATGAACATCATCCCCAACACCTTCGTCGGCGCGTTCGCCGAAGGCCACATCCTGCAGGTGCTGTTCCTGTCGGTGATGTGCGGCTTCGCCCTGATCTGGCTCGGCGACAAGGCCAAGCCGATGACCGACGTGCTCGAGGTCGCCGCCAAGATGGTGTTCGGCCTGGTGCGCATCGTGATGTGGGCGGCGCCGCTCGGCGCGTTCGGCGCCATCGCCTTTACCGTCGGCAAGTTCGGCGTCGGCTCGCTGTCGTCGCTCGGCAAGCTGATCGGCGGCTTCTATGTCACCTGCATCATCTTCATTGCGATCGTGCTCGGACCGATCGCCGCGCTGTGCGGCGCCAACCTGCTCAAGCTCGTCCGCTACATCTGGGAAGAGCTGCTGGTGTGCATCGCCACCACGTCGTCGGAGACGGTGCTGCCGCGCATGATCAGCAAGCTCGAGGCGCTCGGCTGCGAGAAGAGCGTGGTCGGCCTCGTCATCCCGACCGGCTATTCGTTCAACCTCGACGGCACCTGTCTTTATCTGGCGACCGCGGCGGTGTTCCTGGCGCAGGCCACCAACACCCATTTCGACGTCAGCCACCAGATCGGCCTCCTGCTGATCCTGCTCGTCACCTCGAAGGGCGCAGCGGGGATCGCCGGCGCGGCGTTCGTGGTGCTGGCGGCGACGCTGGCGGCAGGCGGCACCATTCCGGTGGCGAGCGTTGCCCTCGTGCTCGGGGTGCACCGCCTGATGTCGCAGGCGCTGACGCCGACCAACCTGATCGGCAACGCGGTCGCCACCATCGTCATCGCCAAGTGGGAAAACGCCCTCGACACCACGCAGATGCAAAGGGTTCTCGACGGAGAGCCGGCGCCGGCAGCCAACTAGTCATCTTCAAACCTGTTCAATACGGAAGGACACAACATGGCCACCACAAAAACCGGCCTCGTGGTCACCGCCCATCCCGGTGATTTCGTCTGGCGCGCGGGCGGTGCAATCGCGCTGCATGCCAAGAAGGGCTATCGCGTCAAGATCGTCTGCCTGTCCTACGGCGAGCGCGGCGAAAGCCAGTTCGCCTGGAAGGAGGCGGGCGCGACGCTGGAGAAGGTCAAGGCCGGCCGGCGCGACGAGGCTGAACGGGCCGCCGCCGTGCTCGGCGCGGAGATCGAGTTCTTCGACGTCGGCGACTATCCGCTGCGTCTGAAGGAGGAGCACTTCGACCGCATGGTCGACGTCTACCGCGAGCTCAACCCGTCGTTCGTCCTGACCCATGCGCTGGAAGATCCCTACAACTTCGACCATCCGGCCGCGGCGCATTTCGCCCAGGAGACCCGCGTCGTCGCCCAGGCGATGGGCCACAAGCCCGGCGCCAAGTACACCTATGCCGCGCCGCCGGTATTCCTGTTCGAGCCGCACCAGCCGGAGCAGTGCAACTTCAAGCCCCAGGTGATCCTCAACATCGACGAGGTCTGGGAGCAGAAGCGCAAGGCGTTTGAAGTGCTGGCGGCGCAGAAGCACCTTTGGGAGTACTACACCCGCGTCGCGCTCAACCGTGGCGTCCAGGGCGGCCGCAACGCCGGCACGCCGATGACCTATGGCGAGGCGTATCAGCGGCTGTTTCCGGCGGTGGTGGGAGAGCTGGCATGAAGACCGTCGTCATCAGGAACATTCCGCGCGCGGATGACGCCGCCGTCCGGACGCTCGCCGGCCTCGGCGTGTCGACCGCCCACGAGGCCTACGGCCGCTTCGGCCTGATGCAGCCCTATATGCGTCCGATCTGGCCGGGGGCCGAGGTCGCCGGCACCGCCGTCACCGTGCTGGCCCAGCCCGGCGACAACTGGATGCTGCATGTCGCCGTCGAGCAGTGCCGCAAGGGCGACATCCTGGTGGTCGGCACCACCACCGAGAACCATGACGGCATGTTCGGCGAGCTGCTGGCGACCTCGCTGGTCGCGCGCGGCGTCGTCGGCCTCGTCATCGATGCCGGCTGCCGCGACATCAAGGCGCTCACCAAGATGAAGTTTCCGGTGTGGTCGCGCGCCATCTCGGCCAAGGGCACGGTCAAGGCGACGCTGGGCGCGGTCAACGTGCCGGTGGTGTGCGCCGGCGCGCTGGTCACGCCGGGGGACGTCGTGGTGGCCGACGACGACGGCGTGGTCGTGATTCCGCGCGGGCAAGCCGCCGAGGTCGCGGCCAAGGGTCTCAAGCGGCAGTCCGAGGAGGAGGGCAAGCGGGCGCGGCTGGCGTCGGGCGAGCTCGGCCTCGACATGTACAAGATGCGCGAGCCGCTGCAGAAGGCAGGCCTCGTCTACGTCGACCGTCCGGAAGACGTTTAGTGCTTCGACAGGGCGGGGCTAGTTCGGGCAGTTCGTTCCGATTGTCGACATTCGATCCGTCGCCTGGAGAGACGAACTGAAAGAGCGACCTCCGACCTGAGTGTTTGTCGTCGCCGGGCGCGTCCCGGCGACCCCGACAAGGAAGGCACTGCGTCCCTAAGCGAGGTGGCCGGGACGGGCCCGGCCACGACAGAGAAAAACGGCCACTGAGACAGTGAACATGTATGGGAGTGCGGATCATGCCGTCTGAACCCAAACGCCTGCGCACGCTGCTGGGCGATCATCCGGGAACGAAGGCGCTCAAGAACGGCGACATCGCGTCCGGCCGCGTCGCGTTCGATTTCGCCGACTTTACGCCCACCAACAAGGGCTTCAAGCCGATGGTGCGCGAGCAGGCGTTCGACGTCTCGGAGATGGCGCTGGTCACCTATCTGATGGCGCGTGACCACGGCAAGCCGATGGTGCTGCTGCCCGCGACCGTGATGGGGCGTTTTGCCCATGCGTCGGCGCTCTACAACGCCGAGCGGGGCCGGCTGACCGTGGCGGATCTCGCCGGCAAGCGTGTCGGCATCCGGTCCTTCACTACGACCTCCGGGGCCTGGTTGCGCGGCATCCTCGCCAACGACCATGGCGTCGACCTCGATCGTATCGAATGGATCACCTTCGAGGATCCCCATGTCGCGGAGTATCGGGATACGACGACCCGCGCCCCGGCCGGCAAGACCATCCTGCAGATGCTGCTCGACGGCGAGATCGATGTCGCGCTCGGCGAGACCTCGACCGATCCGCGCCTCAAGCCGCTGTTCGGCGATCCCACCGCTGAGGCGCAGGCGTGGTATGGGAAGCACGGCGTCGTGCCGATCAACCATGTGGTGGTGGTGAGCCAGGCGCTCAATGACGGCGATCCGGACACGGTGCGCGAGGTCTTCCGTCTCCTGAAGGAGGCCAAGGCGCGCGCGCCCGTGACGGCGCCGGACGGAACGCCGTTCGGTCTCGCGGCGATGCGCCCGGCGCTGGAGCTGATCATCGCCTACGCCGCCCAGCAGCAGCTGATCTCGCGGCGGTTTGCGGTGGAAGAGCTGTTCAGCGACCTGACGCGTGGATTGGCGTGAAAGCCTCTTCCGTCATGGCCGGGCTTGTCCCGGCCATCCCGCTGAGGGACGCAATGCCCCGATGATCGGGGTCGCCGGGAGACCTTAGTCCTAGCGATCCGTTAAAGACGGATCGCGCTGCCCGGCGACGACAAAAGAGATGCGGCCGAACGTGTAGCCCGGATGAGCGCAGCGACATCCGGGTGATCTCGCACCTGAAAGTCCCGCATGTCGCTGCGCTCATGCGGGCTACGGGCGTCTGTCATAGGCGCGCGGCCGTTATTGAGCCGACACGGCGCCTCAAATCTCTGCGTCATCACCGGGCCGACGCGAAGCGTCGAGACCCGGTGATCCAGCTTGAAAGTTCTCATTTCACTACAAGCTGAATTGCCGGGTCTTCGCCCGGCAATGACGCAGTGGGTGTGGCGCGCTTCGAATATGAAACGTGCGGCCGTGAGACGGCTCACCGCGGACACTACGGTTCGACAGACAGCCACAGCCGCCCGCTCACTCTCCCAGCCCCGTCCCGCCATACAGCCATGCCAGGTGGTTGTAATAATCCTCCGACGACTTGGCGCGCATGATCTCGTTGCGCAGCACCGCATGGGCGCCGGCCGGGTGGTAGATGTGCTCGCCGATGGCGCGCGACTGCAGCTGCACGCGCGCGGTGCGCACCATGCGCTGCTTGCGGTAGGCCTCGAGCGCGGTGACGTGGTCGCCCGGATATTTGTCGAGCATGTGCGACAGGCACACCGCGTCCTCCAGCGCCATGCAGGCGCCTTGCGCGAAGTACTGCATCATCGGGTGGGCGGCATCGCCGAGCAGCGCGACGCGGCCGTCAACCCAATGCTCGACCGGATCGCGGTCGCACAGCACCCACAGCTTCCAGTCCTTGCCATGGCGGATGATGTTCTGTGCGCGCGGGTGGACGTGGTGGAAGCCTTTCATGACCTCATCCTCGGACACCGGCTTGCCGGCGACCGGCTCGGGCGCGTCGTTGTGATAGGTCACGACCAGGTTGAACACCTTCCAGCCGGACAGTGGGTAGTGCACGATGTGGCACTTCGGCCCGGCCCACAGCGTCGCCGCGTTCCAGCGCAGGTCCTCCGGCATCTGCTCGGTCGGGATCACCGAGCGGTAGGTGGTGTGGCCGGACACCCGCGGCGCGCCGTCGTTGACCACCTTCTTGCGGATGTTCGACCACAGGCCGTCGGCGCCGATCAGCAGCGAACCGGTGACGGTGTCGCCGGAGGCGAGGCGGGCGGTGACCGACGAGCCGTCCTGGTCGTAGCCGACCACCTCGCTGCTGACGCACAGCTCGATCAGGTCGCTGGCCTGGCAGGTCTTCAGGAACACGCCATGCAGGTCGCCGCGGTGCACGACCGCGTAAGGATTCTTGAAGCGCGAGCGGAACGCTTCGCGCAGGTCGATGTGGGTGATCTCTTCGGCGGTCAGGGCGTCCATCAGGCGCAACTGGTCGACATAGACGGCCATGCCGCGCGCGGCCTCGCCGACGCCGAGATAGTCGAAGGCGTGGAAGGCGTTGGGGCCGAGCTGGATGCCGGCGCCGATCTCGCCGAGCGCGGGGGCCTTCTCCAGCACGATGCTGCGGATGCCCTTGCGCGCGAGGCCCACGGCGGCGGCGAGGCCGCCGATTCCGCCACCTGCGATCAATACGGGACGTGCGCCGGTGTTCGTGGTCAAGGATGCCTCCGTCAGGTTGTTTTCTTGAGATGTTCGACGGCGTCTTCCGCCCGCAGCGGGACGCGGGACGCCTCGTTGTTGAGATCGACGAGCTGGATCAAAAGCCCGAGCAGCGTCTTGCGGTCGGCCGGTTTCAGCGGCTCGAGCATGCGCGCCTGGGCGCGATCGACCGAGGTCATCACTTCGTGCAGCAGTGCAGAGCCGCTCGCCGTGAGATGCAGCAGCTTCACCCGCTTGTCGTCGGCGCCGGGCTTGCGCTGGATGTAGCCCTTGGCCTCCAGCCGCTCCAGCACGCTGCCGAGCGTCGAGCGGTCGAACGCGATCACTGCGGACAGCCGTGTTGCGTCGATGCCGGGGTGGCTGCGGATCGCCACCAGCGCGGCGTACTGCACCGGCGTCAGGTCGAACGCCTTGCACTCTTCCATGAAGATCGAGACGGCGATCTGCTGCATCCGCCGGAACAGGTAGCCCGGCTTGGTGTAGACGTCGTCCATCGACGGGTGGTCGTTCTTACTCGGCATCGGGCTGGCGATCGGGTGCGGCGTCGGCAAACGCCTTGAGGGTTTTGGCCACGGCTTCCGCCGCGATCAGGCGCGGAAACTTGTCCACCGCGACGCCGAAACGCCGCGCATTGGCGAGCTGCGGCGCGAGACAGAGATCGGCGAGGGTCGGGGCGTCGCCGAAGCAGAACGGGCCGGCCTCGCCCGCGATCAGCGCTTCGCAGGCTTCCAAGCCGTCCTGGTTGGCCCAGGCTGCCCATGCGGTGACCTGCTCTTCCGGCAGGCCGAGTTGGCGCAGCCGCGCCAGCACTTTCAGATTCTGCACCGGATGGGTGTCGCAGGCGATCGCCATGGCGAAGGCGCGCACCCGCGCGCGCTTGAGCGGATCGGCCGGCAGCAGCGGCGGCGTCGGGCGGGTCTCGTCGAGCCATTCGATGATGGCGAGCGACTGGGTCAGCACGTCACCGTAATCGTCGATCAGGGTGGGAACGAGCCCTTGCGGATTGAGCGTGAGATAGTCGGGCGCGCGCTGTTCGCCCTTGCGCAGGTGGTGGGGCAGGTGCTCGACCGTCAAGCCCTTGAGATTGAGGGCGATCCGCACCCGGTACGACGCGCTGCTGCGGAAGTAGCCATGCAGTTTCATCAAATCTCTCCCCGGACCCCTAAGGGCTTTTTGTCGCGCGCCGTCTGTTTGATGATTGACAGTACACATTCGATCAGTATGCTGTCAATCAATCACGACAAGAAACCCGGGAGGCTGATCATGGATCACGCCATTCAGAAGACACCTGAGCGCGAAGCTTTCTATCGCAAGATCGACGGCGAGAATCTGTCGGCCCTGTGGAACGTGATGGGCGATCTCATCACGCCGCAGCCGAAGAGCCCGTGCCGTCCGCACCTCTGGAGCTTTGATGCGATCCGCGCCTACATGGTCGAGGCGGGCGGTCTGATCACCGCCAAGGAAGCCGAGCGCCGCGTTCTGATTCTCGAAAATCCCGGCCTGCGCGGCCAGTCCAAGATCACGACCTCGCTCTATGCCGGCGTGCAGATGGTGATGCCGGGCGAAGTCGCCCCGGCGCATCGCCACACCCAGTCGGCGCTGCGCTTCATCCTGGAAGGCAAGGGGGCCTACACCGCGGTCGACGGCGAGCGCACGGTGATGGAGCCGGGCGATTTCGTCATCACCCCGTCGATGACCTGGCACGACCACGGCAACCAGACCAAGGAGCCGATGTTCTGGCTCGACGGCCTCGACATTCCGGTGGTGCAGTTCTTCGACGCCTCGTTCGCCGAAGGCCTCGCCGAGGACCAGCAGCCGATCACGCGTCCCGAGGGCGACAGTTTTGCGCGCTACGGCCACAACCTGCTGCCGGTCGATCTCAAGCGCGTCTCGAAGACCTCGCCGGTGTTCAATTATCCCTATGCGCACACCCGCGAGGCGCTGGAGACCGCGAAGAGCAAGAGCGAGTGGGATCCCTGCCACGGCCTCAAGCTGCGCTATACCAACCCGGTGACCGGCGAGTTCGCCATGCCGACCATCGGCACCTTCATCCAGCTGCTGCCCAAGGGCTTCTCCACGGCGCGCTATCGCTCCACCGACGCCACCGTGTTTGCGCCGATCGAGGGGCGGGGACGCTCGCGCATCGGCGATGAGGTGTTCGAATGGGGGCCGCGCGACATCTTCGTGGTGCCGAGCTGGCACTGGGTGACCCACGAGGCCGACGAGGACGCGGTGCTGTTCAGCTTCTCCGACCGCCCCGTGCAGCAGAAGCTCGACCTGTTCCGCGAAGACCGCGGCAACGCCTGAAGGACCACGAATGACTGAGTATGCTTTCAATCCGCCCGTGCCGCCGACCGTCGCCATCGCCGGCGAGACGGCCCGCTTCCCGGTGCGGCGCATCTTCTGTGTCGGCCGCAACTACGCCGCGCATGCCCGCGAGATGGGCAAGGATCCGGATCGCGAGCCGCCGTTCTTCTTCACCAAGCCGTCGGACGCGGTGGTCGACAGCGGCGTTACCGTGCCATACCCGCCGGAGACCAACAACCTGCACTACGAGATCGAGCTGATTGTCGCCATCGGCCGCGAGGCGTTCGACGTCAGCCGCGAGGCGGCGCTCGACCTCGTGTTCGGCTATGGCGTCGGCATCGATCTCACCCGCCGCGACCTGCAGTTCGAGGCGCGCGACAAGGGCCGCCCGTGGGACTGGGGCAAGGCGTTCGACCAGTCGGCGCCGATCGCGCCGCTGCACCGCGTCAAGGCCGGCCAGCATCCGGCCAAGGGCCGCATCTGGCTCGCCGTCAACGGCGCGGTGAAGCAGGACGCCGACCTCACCGAGCTGATCTGGCCGGTGCCGGACATCATCTCGATCCTGTCGCGCTCGATGGTCTTGAAGCCCGGCGACCTGATCATGACCGGCACGCCCGCGGGCGTCGGCGCGATCGTGCGAGGTGACAAGGTCACCGGCGGCATCGACGGCCTCGGCGAGATCGCCATCACCATCGGCTGATAACGCGGGCGGCGCATGTCGCCGCCCGTCTCATCCTGACGACCGCAATCAATCAACGAGGGTCCCGCGCCAAGGGGCCCCTCGATCCTGGAGGAGGGTACTCTGATGAAGACAACCGCATTCGCTGCGGCCGCCGCTGTACTGCTGCTGGGCACCGGCGCGGCGATCGCTGCCGACCCGATCAAGATCGGCTTCATTTCCACGTTCTCGGGGCCGTCCGGCCAGCTCGGCCAGGAACTGCTCGACGGCTTCAAGCTCGGCGTCAAGAACGCCGGCGGCACGCTCGGCGGGCGCCCGGTCGAGATCGTGCAGGGCGACGACCAGGCCAAGCCGGACGTCGGCCGCCAGCTCGCCGACAAGATGATCGAAAGCGACCACGTTGAGATCATCACCGGCATCAACTTCTCCAACGTGATGCTGGCGGTGGCCAAGCCCGTGCTGGATTCCGGCGCGTTCGTGTTCAGCGTCAATGCCGGGCCGTCGCAGTACGCCGGCAAACTGTGCAACCCGCACTACTTCAACGCCTCGTTCCAGAACGATACGTTGCCCGAGGCGATGGGCATCTATCTCCGCGAGAACAACGTCAAGCGCGTCTACCTGATGGCGCCGAACTATCCGGCGGGCAAGGACTTCCTCGCCGGCTTCAAGCGCACCTTCAAGGGCGAGATCGCGGGCGAGGTCTACACCGCGTTCGGCCAGCTCGACTACGCCGCGGAGATCGCGCAGCTGCGCGCGGCCAAGCCCGACGCCGTGTTCTTCTTCTATCCCGGCGGCATGGGCATCAACTTCGTCAAGCAGTACGCCCAGGCCGGCCTCAAGGACCAGATCAAGCTCTATGGTCCGTCGTTCTCGCTCGACCAGACCGTGTTGCCGGGCATGGGCGACGCCGCCATCGGCGCGTTCGCCTCCGCGTTCTGGACCGAGGACTTCGACAACGCCGCGAGCAAGAAATTCGTCGCCGATTTCGAGGCCGCCTACGGCCGCGTGCCGTCGCCGAACGCCGCCAACGCCTATGACGGCGCTCGCATCCTCGACGCCGCGCTGAAGAGCGTCGGCGGCAAGATCGAGGACAAGGCCGCGTTCCAGAAGGCGCTGGAGACCGTCAAGTTCGAATCCCTGCGCGGCAACTTCAAGTTCAACACCAACCACCATCCGATCCAGGACTCCTATCTGTCCGAGATCGTCAAGGACGCCAAGGGCCGTCCGAGCATGAAGCGGCTGGAGCTGATCAAGGCAGACCAGGCCGACTCCTATGCCGGCGAGTGTGCGATGAAGTGAAGTCCGGGATTTCCGGATCGACCTGATCCGTCACCCTGAGGTGGCCGTGCGCAGCACGGCCCTCGAAGGGCGACGGCCCGGGCCGCAGCTCAGCGACCGTTCATCCTTCGAGGCGCGCAACAGCGCGCACCTCAGGATGACGGTGAACTGGTTCGAGCGAACACTAAATAAACGCGCGGCCGCGAATGGCCTTTCGGAGGTTGTGATGGGTGCTGCGCTGTTCATCGAACAGTCGCTCAATGGTCTGCAGCTCGGGGTGCAGCTGTTCCTGATGGCCGCCGGCCTGACGCTGGTGTTCGGCATCATGAACATGATCAACCTGACCCACGGCTCGCTGTTCATGATCGGCGCGTTTCTCGCTGCCGCCGTGCTGGCGCGCACCGGCAGCTTCGTGGTGGCGCTGGTCGTCGCGGTGCCGGCCACCGCGCTCGCCGGCGCGCTGTTGGAGGCGGCGGTGCTGCGGCGGTTCTATCACCGCGGCCATCTCGACCAGGTTCTCGTCACCTTCGGGCTGATCATGGTGCTCAACGAGGCCGTGCGCATGGTCTGGGGAGCAGTGCCGGTGCCGATGGCGCTGCCGGTCTTGCTGTCGGGCGCGGTCACCGTTGCGCCCGGCGTCGTCTATCCGAGCTTCCGCCTGGCCATCCTCGGCGTCGGCGTGGTGGTGGCGCTCGCGCTGTATTTTATTGTCGTCCACACCCGGATCGGCATGTGGGTGCGGGCAGGAGCCAGCAACCGCGACATCGCCTCCGCCATGGGCGTCAATGTCGAGCTGATCTTCCTCTTGGTGTTCGCCGCCGGTGCGGCGCTCGCCGGCCTTGCCGGCATCATGGCCGGGCCGATCAGCGCCGTGCAGGTCGGCATGGGCGAGCCGGTGCTGATCCTGGCGCTGGTGGTCACGGTGATCGGCGGCATCGGCTCGATCAAGGGCGCGTTCATCGCCGCCATCCTGATCGGCGTGGTCGATACCTTCGGGCGCGTGCTGCTGCCGCCGGCGCTCGGCAGCATGCTGATCTTCATGATGATGGCCGCCATCCTGGCGTGGCGTCCCCGCGGCTTGTTCCCGGTCCATAGCTGATGAGACATGGCTGAGCAGATGTCCGAACAGACCCTTGTCGCGGCGCTACCCGCCGCTTCCCGCCGGCCGTTCGCGGATCTCGCCGCGATCGCGTTGCTCGTCGCGCTGCTGGCGCTGGTGCCGCTCGCAGCGTCCTGGCTCGGCAATCCGTTCCTGATCAAGATCGGCACCCGCATCGTGGTGTTCTCGATCGCCGCGGTCGCCCTCAACCTCGTGCTCGGCTTCGGCGGCCTCGTCAGCCTGCTGCATGCCGGCCTGTTCGGCATCGGCGGCTATGTCGTCGGCATCATGGCGTTCCATGCCGATGCCGGCGAGCCGTTCCTCGGCATCCTGCCGGGCTCGGGCGAACTCGCGCTGGTTCTGCCGCTGGCGATGCTGGTGTCGGCGGGCGCCGCCGCGCTGATGGGGGTGATTTCGCTGCGCACCAGCGGCTCCTACTTCATCATGATCACGCTCGCCTTCAACCAGATGCTGTTCTACTTCTTCATCGCGCTGCAGCAGTATGGCGGCGAGGACGGCCTGCAGATCACCACCGATCTCACCCTGTTCGGCCGCGCGGCGACGGGGCGGGTGCCGTTCTACTATGGCTGCCTCGTGGTGCTGGCGATCGTCCTGGTCGTGCTGCAGCGCCTGATCGACAGCCGCTTCGGCATCGTGCTGCGCGCCGCGGCGCAGAATGAGCGCCGGCTCACCGCGCTCGGCATTCCGCCGTTGCGCTACAAGCTCGCCGCGTTCGCGCTGTCCGGCGCCATCGCAGGTCTCGCCGGCGCGCTGCTCGCCGCCGGGCAGCAGTTCATCAGTCCGGCCGACATGTCCTGGGTGCGCTCCGGCGATCTCGTCGTGATGTGCGTGCTCGGCGGCATGGCGGTGGTGTGGGGGCCGGTGATCGGCGCCGCTGCGTTCCTGATCCTTGAGATCGTGCTGTCGGGCTGGTCGGTGCACTGGCAGCTCGCCTTCGGCCTGTTCATCATTGCGGTGGTGGTGACGCTGCGCGGCGGGCTCGTCGACCTCTTGCGCCTCGTCACCGGACAGGGGAGCGCGAAATGACCGAGCCGCTGCTGCAGGTGAGGGGCCTCGTCAAGCGTTTTGGCGGCCTCATTGCCACCAACCATCTCGACCTCGACGTCCATCCCGGCGAGACGCTGGCGCTGATCGGCCCCAACGGCGCCGGCAAGACGTCGCTGATCTCCCAGCTGCAGGGCGACCTGACGCCGGATGCAGGCGCGATCCGCTTCGCCGGCCGTGACATCACCGCCGAGCCGGCGCATCGCCGCGCCCGCATTGGGCTCGCGCGCTCGTTCCAGATCACTTCGGTGTTTCCGGAGTTCTCGCTGCTCGGCAATGTCGCGGTGTCGGTCCAGGCCCGCGTCGGCCACAGCTTCCGCTTCTGGCGCAATGTTCACCGCGATCCGGTGCTGACCGGCCCGGCGCGCGCGGCGCTCGACGTCGTCGGCTTGGCGCAGCCCGAGCGGCGCGCCGCCGACGTCTCCCATGGTGAGCGTCGTCAGCTCGAGCTTGCCATGGCGCTGGCGATGCAGCCACGCCTGCTGCTGCTCGACGAGCCGATGGCCGGCATGGGCCGCGAGGACAGCGCGCGGATGACGCGCCTGCTCGCCGACCTCAAGCGCACCTACGCCATCCTGCTGGTCGAGCACGACATGAATGCGGTGTTTGCGCTCGCCGACCGCGTCGCCGTGCTGGTCGCCGGCCAGGTGATCGCCACCGGCAGCGCCGACGCCGTGCGGGCCGATCCGCAGGTGCGGGCGGCCTATCTCGGACACAAGTAACGCGTTTTCGAGCAAAGTGGGCACCGGTTCGCGTGAAGAAAACGCGTCAAGACAAAGGGTAGAGCGCCGATGCTGCTGGAGGTTTCCAATCTCACCGCCGCCTATGGCCAGAGCCAGGTGCTGTTCGGCATGTCCTTCGCCATCGGCCCGGGCGAGGTGGTGACGCTGCTCGGCCGCAACGGCATGGGCAAGACCACCACCGTGCGGACGCTGTCGGGGCTGCTGCCGATCCGCTCGGGCACCATCCGCCTCGCTGGCGAGGCGATCGACCGCCTGCCGCCGCATCGTATTGCGCGGCTCGGGCTCGGGCTGGTGCCGGAGGGCCGGCACATCTTCCCGAATCTCACCGTGCGCGAGAATCTCTTGATGGCCGCGGCCAACCCGCTGCGCGCCGCCGATCCCTGGACCATGGACAAGGTCATCGAGTTCTTCCCGCGGCTCGGTGCGCGGCTGACCAATGGCGGCAACCAGCTGTCCGGCGGCGAGCAGCAGATGCTGGCGATCGGCCGGGCGCTGATGACCAATCCCAGCCTGCTGGTGCTGGATGAAGCGACCGAAGGCCTCGCGCCGGTGATCCGCGACGAGATCTGGGCGCGCCTCAAGGCGCTCAAGCAGCAGGGCCTCGCCATGCTGATCATCGACAAGGAAGTCGATGCCCTCGGTGAGTTCGCCGACCGCCACTATGCCATCGAAAAGGGCGAGGTGATCTGGAGCGGCGACAACGCCGCGCTGCTCGCCGACGACAGCATCCGCACCAAGTTTTTGGGGATCTGAGGATCAGCGCTTTAGCCTGGTGTTGATCGTCGCCTGTAGCCCCGATGAGCGCAGCGACATCCGGGAGATGTGTCGAGCGGGTGAAACGCATCCTCATACTGTGCGTCATCACCGGGCCGGCGCGCAGCGCCGAGACCCGGTGATCCAGCTTTAAAGGGCTCACGTCACGCCACGAGCAAGCTGGATTGCCGGATCAAGTCCGGCAATGACGCCGTGGGTGTGGTGGTGTCGCTACGCTGACCAGGGCTATCTGCTTGCGCGTCGTTCTGCCGCTCGCCGTATCCCATCCCCTCATGGTGAGGAGGCGCGTAAGCGCCGTCTCGAACCATGAGGCCTGCAGACGATGCGCTTCGGCCTCATCCTTCGAGACGCCCGCGGAGCCTGTCATCGGGCCGCGCTTCGCGCGGACCCGTTGGCGGGCTCCTCAGGATGAGGAGAAAGGGAGCGTCGCCGCGCAACGTTCGCAGCGGCTGGACGCCGGCATCCTCGTCTGGCACACTCCCTCCCATGACCTTCGTCGTTCACCACGCAGCGACCGCGATTAGCGGTCGAATTAGCCGCCCGGCCTGATCCGTCGGGCCGGGTCCGTTCGCCTCTGCGTGTCCACGGCGCCATCGGCGCCTGATAAGGTCTGTTTCCATGTTGACGAATGATGCGGTGATGCACCTGTTGTGCGGCAAGATCGCCGCTGGCAAGTCGACGCTGTCCGCCGCGCTCGCGGCTCGGCCGCGTACGGTGGTCGTCGCCGAAGACGATTGGCTCTCGCGCCTCTATCCCGGTGAAATCGTCACCGTCGCCGACTACGGCCGCTGCTCGGCGCGGCTGCGCGGCGCGATGGCGCCGCACCTCGTGGCCCTGCTGCGTGCCTGCCTCTCGGTGGTGCTGGATTTCCCGGCGAACACGCCGACGAACCGCGCCTGGATGCGCAGGATATTCGAGGAGGCGGGGGTTGCACATCAACTGCATTACCTCGACGTGCCCGATGATGTCTGCCGGGCGCGCCTGCACGCCCGGAACGCGACGGGTGATCACGCGTACGTCGTGACCGACGCGGAGTTTGATGTCATCACCAGCTACTTTGTGCCGCCGACGCCCGAAGAGGGCTTGGATATCGTCGTGCATCATCCGTAGCGGTCAGTCGTCTGTAGCCCGGATGAGCGAAGCGACATCCGGGATATGCCGCGCTCGGTCGCCCCGGGTGTCGCTGCGCTCACCCGGGCCAGGTGTTGTTGGTCGGGATAGACGGCATATAATCATATTCTGCGTCATCACCGGGCCGGCGCGCAGCGCCGAGACCCGGTGATCCAGCTTTACGTTTCGCCTTAAAGAAGCTGGATTGCCGGATCAAGTCCGGCAATGACGCGGTGGGTGTGATGAGCCTTGCGACAGACGACCGATGTGCTGGGAACGGACGCTGTTCCTCACCGCGTCACAGCCCATCCACGAACGCCGCCATCTGCTTTCGCTGCTCGGCATCGGGCAGGGCGCCGCGCATGGCGCCGGCGTTGTCGGTCATGTGGGCGGCATCGCCGGTGCCGGGGATGACCGCGGTCACACGCGTGTCGCCGATGAGGTATTTCAGGAAGAACTGCGCCCAGCTGCCGGCGAACGGCTTGGCCCAGTCGGGCACGTCCTTGCCGCGCACGGCGCGGAACAGGCGGCCGCGCCCGAACGGCAGCGCGGTCAGCACGCCGGCACCGACCTCGGCCGCCAGCGGCAGCACGCGGCTTTCCGCCTCGCGGTTGTCGATCGAATAGTCGATCTGGACGAAGTCCGGCTTCTCGCGCTTCAGCACCGCCGCGACTGCCGGCAGGTCGCCGCGGTAGGTCGAGGTGATGCCGATCAGGCCGCACAATCCCTGCGCTTTCCAGTCCCTGAACTGCGCCAGCGACTGCTGCGGATCGCGCACGTTGTGGAGCTGCAGAAGATCGAGCTTGCTGATCTTGAGGCGGGCGAGCGAGCGCTTCAGCTCGTTCGTGTCCGGCGCCTCCACCTTGCTGGCAATGAACAACCGGTCGCGGACGCCCGCGGTGGCGATCACCGCGCCGAGCACCGTCTCCGCCTGGCCGTAAGTCGAGGCGGTGTCGATCAGGCGGCCGCCGGTGGCGAGCAGGGCCCGCACCACCGCATCGGCCTTCTGCCGGGTGGCGTCGTCGTTGACGTCGAACACCGATGCGGTGCCGAGGCCGACCACCGGCAGCGGCGGGCCGCCGCCGGGCAGCGGGCGGGTGATCGGTGAGGCATCCTGCGCGCGCGCGGAGGCGGTGATCGACAGCGCCGCAGCAGCGGCCAGGACATCGCGACGGGTCAAGTGCGGCATGTCAGCCTCCATCAGTGACGGCAACAAGACCGTCGGCGCGTTTCTCCTGAGTGCGGCCGAGCGCGAGCGACAGCCACAGCCAGATGGCCGCCACCGGCAGCGCGCACAGCGCGATGGCGCCGAGCTTGAGCCCGAGGCCCTGCAGGATATCGTAGATCCAGCCATACAACGCGTCCGAGCCGCGGTAGATCACGACATCGATCAGGTTCTTGGCCTTGTATTTTTCGGCGCGGACGACCACCGTGAAGAACACCTGCCGCGCCGGGTTGGCGACAGCAAAATTCATCCAGCGCTGCACCACCTGCAGGGTGATCACAGCCGAGAGGCTGGGCGCTACCATGAGCACCGCAAAGCCGATCACATAGACCGCCGGCAGCGCCGCGGCAGCGACACCAGTGCCGAACCGCTTCAATACCAAGCCGGTGGCGAACACCTGGGTGGCGAGACTCAGCAGGCCGACCGCGAGGTCGATGGTGGCGAACAGTTGCGTCTGCGCGTCGCGGTCGTGGATCGTGGCGGCGACGATATTGGCCTGGGCGAAATAAGCGATGGTGGCCCCGAACGACAACAGGCTGACCCAGGCGCCGACCCCGAGCAGGTAGGGCGACCGCAGCAGTTCCGGCAGCGCCGCGAATGCGCTGCCGCCGATCCGCTCAGTCGCGACGGCAGGGGCCTTCGACTGCTTGGTCACCGCGCGTTCCAGCTGCCAGACGCAGATGACTGCGATTTCCAGAAACAGCGCGGCGGCGAGCAGCAGGTTGACCGCACCAAGCGGCTTGGCCAGCGCGATGGTGATCACCGGGCCAAGCAGCGCACCCGCGGTGCCGCCGGCGCCGATGAAGCCGAACAGCCGTTTGCCCTGTTCGGCGGTGAACAGGTCGGCCATGAATGACCAGAACACCGCGACCGCGAACAGGTTGAACACGCTGACCCAGACGAAGAACACCCGCGCCACGATCACCTCGGCGATGCCGAGCGCGAGCAGCAGCCAGAAGATCACGAGGTTGGCGACGAAGACATGGTAGACGATCGGGATGAAGCGCCGACGCGGCAGCCGCGCCACCAGCCAGCCATAGAGCGGCTGCGCCACCAGCAGGGTGACGAAGGTCGCCGTGAACAGCCAGGGCAGGTTACGCACACCGCCGGCGATGCCCATCTGGTCGCGCAGCGGCCGCAGCACGTAATAGCCGGCGAGCAGCGCGAAGAAATAGGCGAACGACCACAGCGCCGCATTGCGCTCCTGCGGCGTGGCGGGAAGGGCGCCCCGCAGCCAGTCTTTCACTGAGTTCATGGCGAGAGTGACAGTTTCTGGCGAAGCTCGGCGGCGCTGACGGCCTGGCCGTAGCCCGGCGCGCCACGCTGGAAGCGGCGGGCGTCGGCGAGCTTGCCGACCACGACCGGATCGAAACCGGCGTCGCGGACCAACCCCGCTGTTGTCTCCACTGCCGCCGGATCATCGCCGGCAATCGGGATGGCGAGCTTTGGGTCGGCGCGATGCGCCTCGCGCGCGAAGATGGTGTAGTTCATGGTGTTGAAGGCCCGCACCACGCGCGCGTCCGGAAAATATTTCTGCGAAGTCACGCCGATGCCGTCGCGCTCGACCTCCTCGGCGATGGCGCCGTCGCGCGCCGCCACCGCGTTGTCGGCATCGATCAGCACCTTGCCGGTGAGTGCTTTGCCGTAGTCGTGGCCGATCTGCGGCACGGCGCCGTAGGGCACGGCGATGAAGATGACGTCGCCGAACGCAATCGCCTGCTCCACGGTGCCGGCCTGGGCCAGCGCGCCGAGCCCGCTGACCAGGTCCTTCAATTCCTCGGGATGGCGCGAGGAGAACAACACCGGATGGCCTGCCTTGACCCACAAGCCGCCGATGGTGCTGCCGATATGTCCGGAGCCGATCACGCCGATCTTGAGCGGGGCGGCTTGCGCCATGGTCGCGAATGGCCGCAGCGCGGTGACAGTCACGAGCATCACGCCTGCAGCGAGCAGTGTGCGCCGGCTGGTATCGGGTAATCGATCTGCCGTCATCGGCAAGCGGCCTGATGAGAAGACGAGAAGTTGCGGCAGGATGATTGCACAACAGCGGCGCACAATGGTGGCGCGCGCCGAAGGCTCGCACAGAAGTGATGCTCTGTGTCGGGATGTTTCGACGGGGAGTGGTGCTGTTTGCTGCGTTGCGATGGCGATGCTCTGCTGCACTGCGGCAAGGTGAAAACGGGTGTGGTCGCCCCATCGCAACTAACTTCCGGAGCGGACATTTCCATTATAAGGTGAGCGCGCGGCACATCAGCCGTTCCTTCCGGAAGACCTTCAACGCGACGCTGGAGACCTCAATGGCCTGGAAAAAACCAACAATCGTCGAAGTGCCCGTCGGCCTCGAAATCAACATGTACGCGTGCGCCGTGCGGAAGTAATCGCTTCGCAGGCAATTGTTTCCCTTCATTCGGGATCTTCTGGAGAGGTGGACGCAGGTTCGCGCAGGCATCGCCCGTCGATTCGGCGGCGATGTGAAGCGGGGCTCGCGACACCTCTTTCGGTTTGAGGGACGGCCCTGACGCCGCTTTTTCCGCCGGGCGGATGATCGGCAGCTGATGCTGCAATCGGCACGTTGCCGACGCCTGTCCCCGGCCGATGTTTTGAATCCAATCGCCGCAGGCGCCGGATCGCTTCATGCTTCGTGTCATTGTTCTCGGTGCGGCGGCCGGCGGCGGGGTGCCACAGTGGAATTGCGGCTGCGCGGTTTGCCGTGCGGCGCGGGACGACCGGGCGCTGCAGGGCACCCAGACCTCGATCGCGGTCAGCGTCGACGACACGCATTGGTTCCTGGTCAATGCGGCGCCGGACCTGCGCCAGCAGCTCACCGCGACGCCGCGGCTGCATCCGCGCGCCGGGCAGCTGCGCCATAGCCCGATCGCCGGCGTGGTCCTGACCAATGGCGAAGTCGATGCGGTGGCGGGGTTGCTGTCGCTGCGCGAGGGCTCGCCGTTCACGCTCTACGCCCATGAGCGGGTGCTGGCGATCCTGCGCGCCAACAGCATTTTCAATGTGCTGAACGCCGAGCGGGTGCCGCGCGTGCCGATCGCGCTCGATGTCCCGTTCGAACCGACCTTGCAGGACGGCACGCCTTCCGGGCTCGAGATCCTGCCGTTCGCCGTCGCCGGCAAGGAGGCCTGGTATCTCGAAGGGCAGGCGCATCCGGCGGGCGATGATGGCGCCGGCGACACCATCGGCCTGCGCATCTCGGATCGCCGCAGCGGAAAGGCGCTGTTCCTGATCGCCGCCTGTGCCGCCATCACGGCGGAGCTGAAGCAACGGCTTGCCGGCGCGGCGCTGGTGTTCTTTGATGGCACGCTGTGGCGCGACGACGAGATGATCGCGCAGGGGTTGAGCACCAAGACGGGAGCGCGCATGGGCCACGTCGCCATGTCGGGAGACGGAGGCGCGATCGCCGGCCTTGCCGACGTCGCCATCGGCCGGCGCGTCTTCCTGCATGTCAACAATTCGAACCCGGCGCTGCTGCCGAGCTCGCCCGAGCGCGCGGTCGCGCTGCAGGCGGGCTGGGAGTTCGCCCATGATGGAATGGAGATCGTGCTGTGAGCATCGCCACCGCCTCCGCATTGAAGCCCGGCGTTTCGCTGCGTTCGGCTGACGAGCTCGAAGAGCGGCTGCGCGAGATCGGCGCGACGCGCTATCACAGCCTGCATCCGTTCCACGGCCTGCTGCATGGCGGCAAGCTCGACAAGGGCCAGGTGCAGGCCTGGGCGCTCAACCGCTACTATTACCAGAGCAGCATTCCCATCAAGGACGCGGTGGTGATTTCGCGTTTTCGCGAGCGCGATATCCGCGTCGAATGGCGCCATCGCCTGCAGGATCATGACGGCGATGTCGATAGCGAAGGCGGCATCGAACGCTGGCTGAAGCTCACCGAAGGGCTCGGCCTCGACACGGCCTATGTGGAATCCGGGCAGGGCATCCTGCCGGCGACGCGCTTTGCGGTGGATGCCTATGTGCACTTCGTGCGCGACCGCAGTCCGCTCGAGGCCATCGCTTCGTCGCTGACCGAGCTGTTCGCGCCCAACCTGCACGAGGAACGCATTTCCGGCATGCTGTCGCACTACGATTTCGTCAATCCGGAGATCATGAGCTATTTCCGCCGCCGCCTCGAGCAGGCGCCGCGCGACGCCAATTTTGCGCTGGACTACGTCAAGGCGCATGCCACCACGGAAGCGGAGCGCGCCGCGGTGTGCAACGCGCTGATCTTCAAGACCAACGTGCTGTGGGCGCAGCTCGATGCGCTGTACCATTCTTACGTCAACGGACACATTCCGCCGGGGGCGTTCGTGCCGGAGACCAACTGATGGCGCCGCGTCAGCGCATGACGGTGAGCGAGGACAGCCGGCCGGTGCTGCCGCGCCATACCCGCCTGAAGTTCGACGACGTCCGCCAGCGCTGGGTGATCCTGGCGCCGGAACGGGTGCTGGCGCCTGACGATATCGCGGTCGAGGTCCTGCAGCTCTGCGACGGCGAGCGCACGGTGGCTGAGGCTGTCGACCTGCTCGCGGCCAAATACGCCGCCGATCGCGCCGAGATCGCCGCCGATGTGATCGCCATGCTGGCTGATCTCGCGGAGAAAGGCTTTCTGGTCGAAGCGCGGAGCGCGCCGTCATGACCGGGCCGGCCGACACCGTTGGGCGCGCACCGCTGGCCGACCCGGCCGACGCGCTCGCCATCCTGGAGGCGGGGGCGTCACCGGCGCAGGCGTTCGGCATTCCGCTTGCGGTGCTGGCCGAACTGACCCACCGCTGCCCGCTGCGATGTCCGTACTGTTCCAACCCGGTCGCGCTCGACCGCGGCGGCAGCGAGCTGACCACCGCCGAGTGGATGAAGGTGTTCGACGAGCTCGCCGCGATCGGCGTGCTGCAGATTCATCTCTCCGGCGGCGAGCCGACCGCCCGCAAGGACCTCGTCGAATTGGTGGCGCATGCGACCAAGGTCGGCCTCTACACCAATCTGATCACCTCGGCGGTGTTGCTGACCAAGGACAAGCTCGCCGCGCTGGCCGATGCCGGCCTCTGCCACATCCAGATCAGCTTCCAGGGCAGCGAGGCGCCCGCCGCCGACCGCGTCGCCGGGCTCAGGAACGCCCATGCCCGCAAGCTGGAAGTCGCTGGGTGGGCGCGTGAACTCGACCTGCCGCTCACCGTGAATGCGGTGATGCACCGGCAAAACCTCGCCGAGCTGCCGGAGATCATCGCCATGGCGGTCGAGCTCGGCGCCGACAGGCTTGAGGTCGCGAACGTGCAGTATTACGGCTGGGCGCTGAAGAACCGCGCTGCACTGATGCCGACCCTGGAGCAGATCGAGACGGCGACGCAGGTGGTGGAAGAGGCGCAGGCCGGCCTCAAGGGCGTGCTCGCCATCGACTATGTCGTGCCGGACTACTATGCGCTGCGCCCGAAGAAGTGCATGGGCGGCTGGGGCCGGCAGTTCTTCAACATCTCGCCCGCCGGCAAGGTGCTGCCGTGCCATGCCGCCGAGTCGATCACCGGCCTCGACTTCCTGTCGGTGCGCAGCAACCATTCGATCGCCTGGATCTGGCAGAACTCGGAGGCCTTCAACCGCTACCGCGGCACGGGCTGGATGCCGGAGCCGTGTCGGAGCTGCGACTATCGCGAGGTCGATTTCGGTGGCTGTCGCTGCCAGGCGTTTGCGCTGACCGGTGATGCCGGCAACACCGATCCCGCCTGCGCGCTGTCGCCGATGCATGCGGAGATTTTCAAGGTCGCCGCGACCGAAGCCGCCACCGGCGCCGACCGCTTCATCTACCGCAACTTTTCTGGCGGCACGCCGGAGCCGGTGGATGAGGCGGGTGAGTAAACGCCCCGCCGTCTCATTGGCAGTTCTCCTGTAGCGCTGCGGCTTAATTTCGAAGCATGCCGCACCCAATGCGTCATTGCCGGGCTTGACCCGGCAATCCAGCTGACGCGGAGCACAACGAGAGCCTTTGAAGCTGGATCACCGGGTCTCGGCGCTGACGCGCCGGCCCGGTGATGACACTGAAGTTGCGGGAATGCAGTCTATTTCTTCACATCGCCGTGTCCCACACCGGCGCAAACGCCGGGCGGACGAAGCGCTGGTCCTTGGGCAGGGACGCAATCACCCGCCGGTCGGCGTCGTCGAGGGTGATCTTCAGCGCGTCGAGATTGGCCTGCTGGCTCTGCGGCCGCTGCGCCTTCGGGATCGCGGCGACGCCGTCCTGGTCGAGCAGCCATTTCAGCGCCACCTGGGCCGGGGTCGCGCCGTGCTTGTCGGCGATCGCCTGCAGCTCGCCATGCTCGGCGAGGCGTCCTTGCGCCAGCGGCGCATAGGCGACGAGCGGGATCGACTTGGCCCGCAGATAGGCCAGCACCGGATCCTGGTCGAGCAGCACGTGATATTCGATCTGGTTGCAGGCGATCGGCGCGCCGATCTCGTCGACGCTCTGGCGCAGCAGCGCCAGGTTGAAGTTGCACACGCCGATGGCGCGCACGCGGCCTTCGTCGCGCAGCTTCACCAGCGTCTCGAAGATCGCCGGCAGGTTCATGTCCTTTGCCGGCCAGTGCACGAGATAGAGGTCGACATGGTCGAGCCGCAGCTTCTGCAGGCTGGTGTCGAGCGCCTGCCGGATGGCGTCGGGGGCGAGGTGGTCGTGCCACACCTTGGTGGTGACATGCAGCTCGCTGCGTGGCAGGCCGGCGGTGCTGATGGCGGCCCCGACGGCGTCCTCGTTGCCGTACATCTCCGCGGTGTCGATGTGGCGATAGCCGAGCGCCAGCGCGCTCTCGACCGCGGCGCGGCAAGCGTCGCCCTGGACGCGGAAGGTGCCAAGGCCGAGGCGCGGCAGGCGGATGCCCTGGGTGAGCAGGTGGTCCATGCGGGAAGATCTCCGTGACAGATGTTCGGTCGGATGAGGAACCATCCGGATGACAGCGGCAGACGCGGGCCTGCCGCGAGAAGGGACGCACGGGTTATGGCATTCCCCGAGCTTTGACTAAAGTGCGCTTCTGTCACATCATTACTGATCAAATAGCATCAATTTGCGGGCGCGGGGATTCCGGGATGGCTTTCGATGGACGGCTGCTGAGCGGCGTCAGCGTGCTGGCTGCCGTGGTGGAGGGTGGCAGCTTCGTGCAGGCCGCCGAAATCCTCGGCCTGTCGGCGTCGGGGGTGAGCCGCGCGGTGGCGCGGCTGGAGGCGCGGATGGGCGTGCGCCTGCTCGACCGCACCACGCGCTCGATGCAGCTCACCGACGAGGGCCGGCGGTTCTACGAACAGGTCGGGCCGATGCTGGCCAACATCGAGGAAGCGGCGACGCTGGCGTCGGGCGCGGCCAGCGCCGTGCGCGGCCGGCTGCGGGTCGACATCGACCCGTTCTTCGCGCAGCTGCTGCTGACCGAGCGGATGGGGCCGTTCCTGGCGCGCTATCCGGAGCTGTCGCTCGAGCTCGTGACCCGCGAGCATGTCGGCGATCTCATCGCCGACGGCATCGACGTCGCCATGCGGTTCGGCGAGCTCCAGCCGTCCTCGGCGATTGCGCGCAAGCTCTTGGAGACGCGGGTGCTGACGGTGGCGTCGCCTGGCTATCTGCGGCGGCACGGCCGGCCGAAGCATCCGTCGGAGCTATCGCGGCACACCTGCATCCTGTTTCGCGATCCGGCCACCGGTCGTCCCTTCGCCTGGGAATTCCACCGGGGGCGCAAGGTGCTGCCTGTGACGACGCCGGTGCGCCTCGTGCTCAGCGATGTCGGCAGCATGCTCAGCGCCTGCGTCGCCGATGTCGGCGTCGCGCAGGTGCTGGCGCTCTCCGTCCAGCCGCTGCTGGACCAGCGGCAGCTGGTCGAGCTATTTCCCGACTGGCCCGACGAGACCTTTCCGCTCTACGCCATCCATCCCTCGCGCCACCAGCCGGCGGCGAAGGTGCGGGCCTTCATCGATTTTGCATTGCAGGCGGTGCGCTAGTGTTCCGGTTCTAACATTCGTATCACTTTGCAGCAGGCTCTTTTACGAATGTTAGAACCTTAAGAGACACTAGCAAATATAAGTTTCTAGTGTGGTTTTGGATCTGACATTCGCTTGGAGGACTCGCGGCGATACTGAAGCGAATGTCAGATCCACCACACTAGTGGGCGGATTTGAACATTCGCATCCGCATTTTATCTCCTCATGGTGAGGAGCGCGGCAAGGCCGCGCGTCTCGAACCATGAGGCCGAGGAGCTGCAACGTACGGGCCTCGTCCTTCGAGACGCCCGCGGAGCCTGTCATCGGGCCGCGCTTCGCGCGAACCCGTTGGCGGGCTCCTCAGGATGAGGGGTAAGGTTGACGTTGCCATGGACCGCCTCAGCGGCCCTCGAACACCGGCTTGCGCTTTTCCAGGAAGGCCTTGCGGCCTTCCTCGTAGTCGCGGCTGGCGAAGCAGGTGGCGACGGCGTCAGTGCAGGCCTGCATGTTGCGCCGGCTCTCGTCCTTCAGCGCTTCGCCGACGATCAGCTTGATCGAGTCCACCGTCAGCGGCGCATTGGCCGAGATCATCTCGGCATAGTCGCGAACATAGTCTTCCAGCTGGTCGGCGGCGACCACGCGGTTGACCAGCCCCATCTCGCGGGCCTCCGCGGCGTCGAACTGGCGCGCGGTATAAAAGATCTCCTTGGTGAAGGAGGGACCGACGATGTCCATGAGACGCTTCACGCCGGGGTAGGCGTAGCCGAGGCCGAGCTTGGCGGCGGGCACGCCGAAGCGCGAATTGTCCGAGCAGATCCGCAGGTCGCAGCAGCTCGCAAGCCCCATGCCGCCGCCGATGCAGTAACCCCTGATCATGGCGATGGTCGGTTTGGGAAATTCATGGACGGAGGCGTAGCCGCGCTCGACCGTCTCGTTGTAGACCTTGACGGCATCCGCCGAAGCCCGTTCGTCACCGAACTTGGAGATGTCGGCGCCCGACACGAACGCCTTGCCGCCGGCGCCGGTCAGCACCACGACGCGCACCTCCGGGTCCGTCGCGAAGGCGGCCATGAAGTCCGCGCACGCCCGCCACATCTCCAGCGACACCGCGTTGTGACGCTCCGGATTATTGAAGATGACGTAGCCGACGCCGTTCTCCTTGCGCGAGAGCATCTTGTCCGTTTGCGTCATGCCGTGTTCCTGGGTTCCTTGAATTGCGTCGGTCGGCGCGCGGCCGGTTGGATGGTCGCGTCTCTCTATACGATCTTGGCCGCCTTGAGCTCTGCAATCTCGGCGGGGCTGAAGCCGAATTCAGAGAGCACCGCATCGGTGTGCTCGCCGACCTCGGGCGGGCGGGCCGCCATGCGGCTCGGGGTGCGCGACAGTGTCACCGGCTGGCCGACCAGGCGGATCGGCCGGGCCTCCGGATTGGGCACATCCTGCGCAATGCCGAGATGGCGCACCTGGGCGTCGTCGAACATCTGGTCGACCGCATAAATCGGCCCGCATGGCACGCTGGCGGCGTTGAGGATCTCGACCCAGTCGCGGCTCGGGCGCGTCAGGGTCTGGCGTTCGATCGCGGCATTGAGCGCGTCGCGGTTGGCCGAGCGGCCGGCGCTGGTCGTAAAGCGGGCGTCCTCCAGCAGCTCCGGGGCGCCGATGGCCTGCGCCAGGCGCTCCCACATGTTGAGGCCGGTGGCGGCGATGTTGATGTAGCCGTCGGACGTTCTGAACACGCCGGTCGGGATCGAGGTCGGGTGGTTGTTGCCGGCTTGCTTGGGCACCTCGCCATGCATCAGCCAGCGCGCAGCCTGGAAGTCGAGCATGAAGATCTGCGCCTGCAGCAGCGAGGTCTGCACCCACTGTCCCTGGCCGGACTGCTCGCGCTCGAGCAGCGCGGTGAGGATGCCCATGGCGCAGAACAGCCCGGCGGTGAGGTCGGCGACGGGAATGCCGACCCGCATCGGGCCTTCGCCCGGCGCGCCGGTGATCGACATCAGCCCGCCCATGCCCTGCGCGATCTGATCGAAGCCCGGACGCTTGTGGTAGGGGCCGTCCTGGCCGAAGCCGGAGATGCTGGCATAGACGATGCGCGGGTTGATGGCGCGTAGCGCCTCGTAGTCGATGCCGAGCTTGGCCTTGACGTCCGGCCGGTAGTTCTCGACGACCACGTCGGCTTTCGCCGCGAGCCGCAGGAACGTGTCGCGGCCCCTCGGATCCTTGAGGTTGAGCGTCATCGCGCGCTTGTTGCGATGCAGGTTCTGGAAGTCCGCGCCATGGCGCGGGCCGCCGGGCTGCTCGGCGTCGGCGACGTCGGTCGGCGCCTCGATCTTGATGACGTCAGCGCCCCAGTCCGCGAGCTGCCGCACCGCGGTCGGGCCGGAGCGGATGCGGGTGAGGTCGAGCACGGTGAAGCGCGACAGGGCTTGCGAGGCGCGGGGGACATTCATGCTCGGCTCTCCGGCGGTACGGGGACGATGGTGGCGGGGCGACGGTCAGCCGGTCACCGCCGTGAGCCCGGCGGCGGCGATGCCGGCGACCGCGCAGGCCTCGTCATTGTCCGAGGTGTCGCCGCTGATGCCGACCGCGCCCAAGAGCGCGCCGCTCGCGTCCTTGATCAGCACGCCGCCGGGCACCGGCACGAGGGCGCCGCGGGCCAGCGTGTTCACCGCGTCGACGAAGTACGGCTGCTCGCCGGCGCGCTTGAAGATCGCCCGCGAGCCGATGCCGAGCGCCAGCGCGCCATAGGCCTTGCCATGGGCGATGTCGTTGCGCAGCAGGCTGGTGCCGTCCTGTGCGACCGCCGCCTTGACGCAGCCGCGGGCGTCGAGCACGGCGACGGAGAGCGGGTTGAGCTTCTTGTCGGCAGCCGTCGACAGCGCGGTGTTGAGAATGATGAGAGCGGTATCGAGCTTGAGCTCGGACATCGGAAAGCCTCGTTGGAAGATGGGTTGAGGTTGATTTTGCAAAAACAGGCTTGGGCTTTCAATGGGGGTAGGAGCCTGTCTGGAAAAGGTACGCATTACGTCAGGTCTCGTAACAAACCGAATTTTCGCTTTCTCTGTCGTGGCCGGGCTTGTCCCGGCCACCCCGCTTAGGGACGCAGTGCCTTTCTTATCGGGGTCGCCGGGAGACCTTAGTCCTGGCGATCCGTCTTCGACGGATCGCGCTGCCCGGCGACGACAAACACTAAGGTCTAGGGGGCTACTCAGGCGTTCTCCCCGGGCGGGGACATGGCGCCCCTGTCGAGGCTGCGGGCCAGCACGCGCGCGACGTGCAGCGCCTCGCGCGCCGTGCCGTCCTTGATCTGGTGGCGGCAGGAGGTGCCGTCGGCGACGAGCAGCGTGTCGGGCGCGGCCTTGCGTGCGGTCGGCAGCAGCGCCGCCTCCGCCATCGCGATCGAGGTGTCATAGGTCTCCGCGCCGTAACCGAATGCACCGGCCATGCCGCAGCAGCTCGACTCGATGGTCTCGACGGTGAGCTCGGGAATGAGCCGCAGCACCTGCTCGACCGGCTTGAAGGCGTCGAACGCCTTCTGGTGGCAGTGGCCGTGCACCAGCGCCTTGGTCTCTATCTTGCCGAGCGGCAGCTGCAGGCGGCCGCTCTTCGCCTCGCGGGCGAGGTATTCCTCGAAGGTCAGGGCGTGATCGGCGATGCGCCGGGCGTCGTCGTCCCGCCGCAGCGACAGCAATTCGTCGCGCAGCGTCAGAAGACAGCTCGGCTCGAGCCCGACCACCGGCACGCCGCGCGCCACGAACGGCGACAGCGTCGCCACCACGCGGTCGAGCTCGGCGCGGGCGTCATCGACGAGGCCGGCCGACAGGAACGTGCGGCCGCAGCACAGCGGCCGGGCGTTGTTGCCTTGCGGTTGCGGCAGGTGCACGCGGCGGCCGGCGGCGACCAGCACTTGCAGCGCGGCATCGAGGTTTTCCCGCTCGTAGATGCGGTTGAAGGTGTCGGCGAACAGCACCACCTCGGGGCCATCGGCCGGGCCGACGGCGTCGGTCGGCGGCACGAACACGTCACTGCGCCAGCGTGGCAGGTCGCGTTTCGCGCTGAAACCCGTGATTGTTTCGCCCAGCCGGCGCAGCAGCGGGCTGCTGTTGCGCAGGTTGAGCAGCGGCGCCAACCGCGCCGCCCATGGCGCATAACGCGGCAGGTAGCCGACCAGGCGATCGCGCAGCGACAGGCCATGGCTTTGCGCGCGCGCGGCCAGCACCTCGATCTTCATCTTCGCCATGTCGACGCCGGTCGGGCACTCCCGCCGGCAGGCCTTGCAGGAGACGCACAGCTTCATCGTCTCCATCATGGCGTCGGAGGAGAGGGCACCCTCGCCGAGCTGGCCGGAGATCGCGAGCCGCAGGGTGTTGGCGCGGCCACGGGTGACGTCGCGCTCGTTGCGCGTCGCCCGATAGGACGGGCACATCACGCCGCCCTCGAGCTTGCGGCAGGCGCCGTTGTTGTTGCACATCTCGACCGCGCCCTGGAAGCCGCCGGCGGCGCCGGGATAGGCCGACCAGTCGAGCGCGGTCTTGAAATCGGCGACATGGTAGCCCGGCGGGTAGCGGAACAGGCTGCGATCGTCCATCCGCGGCGCGTCGACGATCTTGCCGGGATTGAGGGTGTCGCCGGGGTCGAAGCGGTGCTTGACCTCGGCGAACGCCTTGACCAGCCGTGTGCCGAACATCGCCTCGTGGAATTCCGAGCGCACGATGCCATCACCGTGCTCGCCGGAGTGCGAGCCCTTGAACTCGCGCACCATCGCGAACGCCTCCTCGGCGATCGCGCGCATCGCCTTGACGTCCGTGTCGAGCTTGAGATTGAGCACCGGCCGGACGTGCAGGCAGCCCTCGGAGGCGTGCGCGTACATGGTCGGGCGGGTGCCGTGTTTTGCGAAGATGCGATTGAGGCGGTCGGTGTATTCGGCGAGATGCGGCAGCGGCACCGCGCAGTCCTCGACGAAGGACACCGGCTTGCCCTCCTGCTTCATCGACATCATGACGTTGAGGCCGGCGGCGCGGAAATCGGCGATGCTGGCCTGCAGCGCCGGGTCGATCACCTCGACCACGCCGCCCCAGCGCCGCGGCGGCTCGGTCCAGCCGAAGCCGAGGTCGGCCATCAGCTCGGACAGCTGCTTGAGCCGCCGCAGGTTCTCGTTCTGGTCTTCCTCTGCGAACTCCACCACCAGCAGGGCGTCGGGATCGCCGCGAACCGCCGCCTCGATGGTCGGGCGGAACATGGCGATGTCGCGCCCGAGCCCGATCATGGTGCGGTCGACCAGCTCGACCGCGATCGGCTTGAGCTTGACGAAGTGCTGCGTGGCGTCCATCGCCTCGTAGAAGCTGCCGAAATGGCAGACGCCGAGCACTTTATTACGGATCAACGGCCACAGCTTGAGCTCGACCTGGGTGGTGAAGGCGAGGGTGCCTTCGGAGCCGACCAGGAGGTGGGCCATGTTGGCGGTCGGCCCCGACGGCACCAGCGCGTCGAGATTGTAGCCGCCGACCCGGCGCTGCACCTTGGGGAAGCGCGCGGCGATCTCGGCGGCCTCGCGGGCGCCGAGCGCCAGCATGTCGCGGGTCAGTGCGACGCCCGGCTCGTCTGTGTTACGCGTCGCGACGTCGCGCGTGACCGGCCCGAACGGCAGCACCGTGCCGTCGGCGAGCGCCGCCTGCAGCGACAGCGTGTTGTCGCGCATGGTGCCGTAGCGCAGCGAGCGGCCGCCGCAGGAGTTGTTGCCGGCCATGCCACCGATGGTGGCGCGCGACGCCGTGGAGACGTCGACCGGAAACCACAGGCCGTGGCGCTTGAGCTGGCGGTTGAGGTCGTCGAGCACGATGCCGGGCTCGACCACGCAGGTGCGACCTTCGACGTCGAGCGCCAGGATGCGGTTGAGGTGCCTGGAGACGTCGACGACGACGCCGGTGTTGACGGTCTGGCCGCATTGCGAGGTGCCGCCGCCGCGCGGGGTGACGCTGACACCTTCCTCGCGCGCGATCGCCAGCGCACGCAGCGCGTCGTCGGTGGTGCGTGGCACCACCACGGCGGTGGGCATCATCTGGTAGAACGAGGCATCGGTGGCATAGCGGCCGCGGTCGACGGCGTCGGTGAACACGTCGCCTTGCACCTCGCGCCGCAGGCGCCGTGCCAGGGGCGGGGCGTTCGGGCTATCCGCGCGCGCGGTCTCCTGCTGTTTGGCCATCAAGAACCTCGAATCCACCCCGCTATTCGCATGCAGTTATGCCGCATTGCGAGATTAATTTTGAATTCAAAAATCGCCGGCAGTAGCGGTGCTGGTGTTTTCACCAGTCGCTTCAATGGGCTGCTCTTCGGCGAGATGCTCGCAGACAGCGTCGCACTTGCGCCGCATGTGCTCGAACATCAGCAGGCTGAGCTCGTCGCCGGCGCGGCGACGCAGGGCGTCAACGATGCCCTCGTGCTCGCGCATGGCGTCGCCGAGGCGATCGCGGTGCACGAGGTTGGCCGCATAGCGCAGCCGCCGCACGATGGCGTTGAGGTTGGCGTAATTGGCGCTGAGAATCGGGTTGCCGGCGGCGTCGACGATCGCCTGGTGGATCTTCTGGTTGAGGCGGAAATAGTCGGCGAGCTCGCGCCGCAGGTAGTGGCCGTACATTTCCATGTGCATGCGCTCGATCTCGGCGATGCCGGCGTCGGAAATGCGCTCGCAGGCGAGGCGGCCGGCGACGAAGTCGAGCCCGGAAATCATCTCGAACAGGCTGCGGATGTCGCCTTCCGTGAACTGCCGCACCCGCGCGCCGCGGTTCGGCAGCAGCTCGATCAGGCCCTCGGCGGCCAGCACCTTCAGCGCCTCGCGCAAGGGGGTGCGCGAGATACCGAAGCGCTCGCACAGCTCGCGCTCGGGAATGCGTGCGCCCGGTTTAAGGTGGCCCTCGACGATGAAGTCGCGGAGCTGGCCGAGGATGTCTTCATGCAGCGAGGCGGGGGAGGTTTCGACCAGCTTCAGGTTGGCGGCCGACAGGCGGTTGCTCACATTTCTCTCCCTTGTGCACGGTGCACCCCGGTATTTTTTGGCTGGGGTGAGGCGCGGCGCAGCGAATAAAACGCACCTTAGCCGACATCCGGCTTGTCATGAAGCAAAAAATGGATACGATTGATTTTCAGTTTCGGACTCGATAAGAAAGTTTTGCATTCAAAAATATCCAAGGACAATATCAGGGAGCGACCGATGCCCACCAATGCCCCCGTTCACACCGGGCGCCACTTCCTGCAGATCCCCGGGCCGACCAATGTGCCGGACCGCGTGCTGCGGGCGATGGACATGCCGACTATCGACCACCGCGGTCCCGAGTTCGCGCGGCTTGGCCGCGATGTGCTGGAGGGCTGCAAGACGGTCTTCCGCACGCAGAAGCCGGTCATCATCTATCCGTCGTCGGGCACGGGGGCGTGGGAGGCGGCGATCGTCAACACGCTGTCGCCCGGCGACAAGGTGCTGATGGCCGAGACCGGCCATTTCGCTACGCTGTGGTGCGCGCTGGCGCGCCGCTTCCAGATCGAGGTCGAATTCCTGGCCGGCGACTGGCGTCATGGCGCGAGCCCTGAGGCGATCGAGGCGCGCCTGCGCGACGACCGCAGCCACGCCATCAAGGCGGTGATGGTGGTGCACAACGAGACCTCGACCGGCGTCACCAGCCGCATCGCCGAGATCCGCAAGGCGATCGATCGCGCGTCGCATCCGGCGCTGTTCATGGTCGACACCATCTCGTCGCTGGGCTCGATCGTCTACGAGCACGACGCCTGGGGGGTCGACGTTACCGTGTCGTGCTCGCAGAAGGGACTGATGCTGCCGCCGGGGCTCGGCTTCAACGCCGTCTCGGACAAGGCGCTGGCGGCGACGAAGACCAACACCATGCCGCGCTCCTACTGGGACTGGAACGAGATCATCGCCAGCAATGTCAGCGGCGGCTGGCCCTACACGCCGGCGACCAACCTGCTGTACGGCCTCAAGGAAGCGATCACCATGCTGCAGGAGGAAGGGCTCGACAATGTCTTCGCCCGCCACCAGCGCCATGCCGCCGCCGCGCGCGCCGCGGTGCGCGCCTGGGGGCTCGAGATCCTCTGCCTCAATGAGGCGGAGCACTCGCCGATCCTCACCGCGGTGGTGATGCCGCAGGGGCACGACGCCGACCATTTCCGCCAGGTTACCCTCGAGCACTTCGACATGTCGCTCGGCGCCGGGCTCTCCAAGGTGAAGGGCAAAGTGTTCCGCATCGGCCATCTCGGCCATTTCAACGACCTGATGCTGATGGGCACGCTCGCCGGCGTCGAGATGGGGCTGGCGCGCGCCCGCGTGCCGCATCGCCCCGGCGGCGTCACCGCGGCCATGGCCTCGCTGCTCGGCGGTGCGGCAGCCTGACGCGCCGCGCCTCGCTTCCCGATCGATCGACGATGGAGTGGACTGACGTCCGACCAGGCGGACTATGACCTGACAATCTTGCCGACGAAGACCGGATAACCGGCTGACAAGAAATGGGAGAGAAACGATGCAAGCTTTCGTGAAGGCGATCGCGGCGGGCGCGATCCTGGTGGCCGGCATGCCGGCGGCGCGCGCCTGGGAGCCGACCAAGCCGGTCGAGATCGTGGTCGCGGCGGGCGCCGGCGGCGCCTCCGACCAGATGGCGCGGATGATGCAGGCCGCGATCCAGAAAAACAACCTGATGAAGCAGCCGACGGTGGTGTCGCTGAAGGGCGGCGCCTCCGGCGCGGAAGCCCTCATCTACATGAAGTCGAGCGACGGCGATCCTAACAAGCTGCTGATCGCCTATTCGCTGATCTACATGCTGCCGTTGTCGGCCAAGATCCCGTTCAACTGGCGCGAACTGACGCCGGTGTCGATCATTGCCCTCGACCAGTTCGTGCTGTGGTCGAGCGCCGCCAAACCCTACAAGTCGGTCAAGGACTTCGTCGAGGCGGCGAAGGCCGCACCTGCGCCGTTCAAGATGGGCGGCACCGGTTCCAAGCGCGAGGACCATGTGCTGACCGCCTTCATCGAGAAGAAGACCGGCACCAAGTTCGCCTATCTGCCGTACAAGTCCGGCGGCGAGGCGGCGACCCAGCTCGTCGGCAACCACACCGAGTCCAACGTCAACAATCCGTCCGAGAACCTCGAAGTGTGGCGCGCCGGGCAGGTGCGGGCGCTGTGCGTGTTCGACAAGGAGCGCATTTCCTACAAGGCCAAGGTCGTCGGCGACCTGTCCTGGAACGATGTCCCGACCTGCAAGGAGGAGGGGCTCGACGTGCAGTACCTGATGCTGCGCGCGATCTTCCTGCCCGGCAAGGTCACCCCGGAGCAGAAGGACTTTTATGTCGAGCTGTTCGAGAAGGTGACGCAGACGGCGGAATACAAGGACTACATGGAGAAGCAGGCGCTCAAGCCGATCTTCCTCACCGGCAAGGACATGGTGCGCTTTCTCGAGGACGATGATGCCCTCAACAAGTCGCTGATGACCGAGGCCGGTTTCGTCGCGAACTGATCGGCCGCATGTGAACGCGACGGCTTCCGCGGGACGGGAGCCGGTCACCGCCGCCCGCGCTGCGGGACGGCCTTCCTGATCACGCGAGAAGAGGGCAGCACCATGTCGCAGTCCGACATCGAAATCGTTGTCGAGGATCCCGATGCGCCGTCGGACGATTCGCCGGCGATCGCCAGCAAGCGCAGCGTCGAGCTCGTCACCATGGCCTGTCTCATGGCGCTGGCGCTGGTGATGGCCTGGGACAACTGGCGCACCGGCATCGCCTGGTCCGCCGACGGGCCGCAGGCCGGCTACTTCCCGTTCTACCTGTCGCTGATCCTGCTCGGCGCCGGCGCATGGGGCTTTGCCGCGGCGCTGCGCGACCGCGCCGCCGCCGGCGTCACCTTCGTCACTCGCGACCAGTTCCGCCGGGTGTTGCAGGTGTTCGCGCCGACGTTTGCCTTCTGCCTGCTGACCCAGTGGCTCGGCCTCTATGTCGCGAGCTTCCTCCTGATCGCCGGCTTCATGCGCCTGATCGGCAAGATCTCGTGGTGGGTGTCGATCGTCACCGGCCTTGCGTTCTCGCTGATCATGTTCGTCACCTTCCAGGTCGCGTTCGATGTGATCATGCCGAAGGGGCCGCTCGAGGCGCTGCTGGGATACTAGGAATCCGACGTATGCCTGGAGCCTTTCGAATCGGGCGGTAACAGCCAATCCGTCCTCCTGAGGTGCGAGTGAAGCGAGCCTCGAAGGATGAACGGCCGAGGCCTTCAACATACGGGCCGTCGCCCTTCGAGGGCCGCGCGTTGCGCGGCTACCTCGGGTGACGGAGCACAAGCATCATCGGGTCGAAAGGACCTGTCGTCATCTGATGGGGAGCGCATCATGGAAGCTCTGTCGCTGCTGGTTCACGGCTTTGCCGTTCTCTTGACCTGGAAGATCCTCGCCCTGATGCTGCTTGGCCTCGTGCTCGGCATATTCGTCGGCGTGCTGCCGGGGCTCGGCGGTCCCAACGGGGTGGCGATCCTGTTGCCCCTGACCTTCTCGATGGACCCGACCTCGGCCATCGTGATGCTGTCGAGCATCTACTGGGGCGCGCTGTTCGGCGGCGCCATCACCTCCATCCTGTTCAACATCCCCGGCGAAGCATGGTCGGTGGCGACAACTTTCGATGGCTACCCAATGGCGCAGCAGGGCCGCGCCGCGGAGGCGCTGACGGCGGCGTTCACGTCGTCGTTCATCGGCTCGTTGGTGGCGGTGATGCTGATCACGTTCCTGGCGCCGAGCATCGCCTCGTTCGCGCTGCGGTTCGGCCCGCCCGAGTTCTTCGCGGTGTACCTGCTGACCTTCTGCTCGTTCGTCGGCCTCGGCCGTGAGGACAAGCACAAGACCGTGATCTCCATGGCGCTCGGCCTTTTGATCTCCGGCGTCGGCATGGACACCGTGTCGGGCACGCTGCGCATGACCTTCGGCTCCAGCGATCTCCTGCGCGGCATCAACTTCCTGGTGGCGGTGATCGGCCTGTTCGGCATCAGCGAGATTCTGCTCACCATGGAGGAGCGCCTGGCGCTGCGCGGCCATGCCGCGGCGATCAGTCCGCGCGTCGTGTTCCGGGTGTGGCGCGACCTGCCGAAGTACTGGGCGACGCTGCTGCGCTCCTCCGCCATCGGCTGCTGGCTCGGCATCACCCCGGGCGGCGCCATCGCCGCATCCTTCATGGGCTACAACCTCGCCAAGCGCTTCTCCAAGGACAAGGAGAGTTTCGGCAAGGGCCGCATCGAGGGCGTGTTCGCCCCCGAAACCGCCGCCCACGCCTCGGGCACGGCGGCGCTGCTGCCGATGCTCGCGCTCGGCATCCCGGGGTCGGGCACCGCGGCGATCCTGCTCGGCGGCCTGATGGTGTGGGGCCTCAACCCCGGACCGCTGCTGTTCGTCGAGCAGAAGGACTTCGTCTGGGGCCTGATCGCCTCGATGTATCTCGGCAACGTCGTCGGTCTCGTGCTGGTGCTGAGCACCGTGCCGATCTTCGCCGCCATCCTGCGGGTGCCGTTTGCCGCGGTGGCGCCGATGATCGTGGTGTCCTGTGCGATCGGCGCCTACGCCATCCAGAACGCCATGTTCGACATCTGGCTGATGCTGGGCTTCGGCGTCGTCGGCTACGTCTTCAAGAAGATCGGCATTCCCCTGGCGCCGCTGACGCTGGCGCTGGTGCTCGGCAGCCGCGCCGAAGACGCCTTCCGCCTGTCGATGATCGGCTCGGGCGGGGACGTCGGTGTGTTCTGGTCGAATGGTCTTGTCGGCAGCATCACGACGCTGGCGATCCTGCTCTTGTTCTGGTCGCCGATCGAGAAGGCCGTGTCGCGCATCGGGCTGATGCTGCGGCCCCAGCCGGAGCGGGCGTGAGGGGGCGCCTCGCAAATCGGCGTTGCTCTACGCACAGCTTCTGCGATTTTTTCGACGTCATCACCGGGCCGGCGCCAACGGGTCCGCGCTTCGCGCGGCCCGATGACAGGCTCCGCGCCGTGGCCCGGTGATCCAGCTTCAAAAAGCCTCGCGTTTTACGCTGACCAAGCTGGATTGCCGGGTCAAGCCCGGCAAAGACGCAGTGGGGATGAATCGCCTCGACAATATACCGGACAATCGTGGGTCAAGCCCGGCAATGACGAGTGGGTGTCATTGACGCCTCTCTCATCAATTCGTCATTTAAGCGGGGAGGCGCGGCCATGGGGCGCGCCTCCACGCTTAAGGCGGTCGGCGTGGCGAGGTGGCGCTCGCTACTTGTACTTGGCGTAGGCCGCGCGTGACGGAGATTCAACGGAAAGCCGGGGATTCTGCATGCAGGTCGCACCAATCCCGGATCCTGCCGCCATGCACTGTTGACGTGTGGTGTAGTCGCATTGGATCTCGCTGTCGTAAGCGATGCACCATCCATAGTCTTGTGCGCGCGCAGCAGAAACAAGAAAGGCAACACCCCATGCGATCGCCACGACAAGCGGCAGTGCGATTGTTCGAACCCTCACCAGCCACCGCTGGGCTGATGTCGCTTCGATATGACAGATCTGTTTCTGGGACATCTCTCTCTCCTGTGCGCGAAAGAAGGTCGCGCCGCTGAAGGGAAAGACAGCTGGCGGATGTTTTTTATTCCGGCTTCGTTGCCTGGTGAGCGAGGAGTGTCGTCACGATGATGTGTGCGTGACCGAGGGCTTGCAGCCGCCGCTTGGTTTGGGCTCGGTCGCAAGAATGGAGCTTCGGCCTAGCTAGGCCCCATCCGCAAACCGGTACAGCAGCGTCGCCGAGCCGCAATGTGTCTCCCGGGAGTCGACGAGATCGATCCCGCTCCAGAAGTATTGCGCCGAATGGGCGCGGATGCGGGCGCGGGCGCAGGCATGGCCGGTTGAGGCTGGGCGGTGGCCGGTGAAGTGCGCCGACAGCGACAGCGTCGCGCCATGGGATTTTGGGCGGCGCTCGATGTAGCGGATGGTCGAGCCGGCGGCGTCGATCCTGGTGTTCTGGTTGAACGGCCTCGTCGGAGCATCACGACGCTCGCGATCCTGCTCTTGTTCCGGCCACAGATCGAGAAGGCGGCGATCGCGGATCGGGCTGCTGCCGCATCAGCAACCGGAGCGAGCGTGAGGGGCGCTCCGAGTTGGTGCTATGTCATCCGACAGCGCGCGCTATACCCACGACGTCATCACCGGCGCTTACGGGCAGGAGCGGACATCAATCTCTAACAGCGCCCCGCTGAATCCGTCGAAATTGACCCGAGGCGGATATCCAAACTGACCAGCCTCGATGGCAAGCCGCACATGCGGAGTGAAGGGCATCGGACCTGACTGGTCACGCGAGAGAATAGCATTGTGTGGGCGTCAGAGTTCGGCGCTTGGTTTGGAACGGACTACTTGTAGTAACCGACGCCGCATCCCAGGCCGGCGACCGCAGTAACTAAGCTCGCCTTCGGCACCCACGTCTTGTCAGCGCCGGGCTTGGGGGACATGTAGCTGACCTCATTGATCTGGCCCTCTTTTGCCTCGTCATAGAGCCTTGGGCCATACAGGTCGCCCGTAGGGTCCTTAAATGTCCTCACATCCTTGCCGAGCAATTGCTTTACGTTGAGATTGGCATTCGCGACGAGGAGTCCGTCGCTGAGATTGAAGCAGAACGGATAGATGTCGCCAACAAGGAAGCCGTTTTCGTCCTTGTTGATCTGGTCGAGCGCCTTGGCCTTATCGGCTTTGATGGCCGCAACCGTCTTTTCAAGCATGGCCCTAGCGTCCGCCGCTGTACCTTGCGCGAATGCCGTCGTCGAAAACAAGACAGCCATGGCGCCTAGCGCGCCAATCACGAGTTTGCGAAACATGGATACGCGTCCCTGCTCTTCGAGCAATTTGCAATTGTCGTGCATCGTGCGCAGGCCGGCGGGGATCATATCCAAACATTGCCCCTATGACCAGTCTGCTCGTGCCCGCCGACGAGCAATGGAGGCGGAGTCGTCCCTTCGCGTCATTTGCTGCGTCTGCACAAAAATGGTCGTTAGCGGAGCGAAGCGGTCATAGCCGAGAAATGATGAGTACGTGCCCTGGCTTGAGCTCTCTAAACTGTGCGAGGCTTCTCTCCAGGTTTGCCGACGGGCCGTAGTCCATCGATTTTGCCGCGGGCCTATTACCCCCCATCCGCAAACCGGTACAGCAGCGTCGCCGAGCCGCAATGCGTCTCCCGGGAATCGACGAGATCGATCTCGCTCCAGAAGTACTGCGCCGAATGGTCGCGGATGCGGGCGCGGGCGTGGACGGTGGAGGCCGGGCGGTGGCCGGTGAAGTGGGCTGACAGCGACAGCGTCGCGCCATGGCATTTCGGCCGCCGCACGGTGTAGGGAATGGTCGAGCCGGCGGCATCGACGAGGGCGAGCATCGCCGCCTCGTGCATCGCGCCGTCGCAGTCGAGGTTGCGCGCCACCGCTGCGAACGACATCTCCAGCAGGCCGATATCGACGCCGGGTACAGCGAGGCCGCGTTCCCGGAGGAACGGCAGGGCGCGGCCGGCGGCCTCGTACTCGGCGCCGTCGCCGGCCGGCGTGGTCCAGGGATCGGCGGCGCGCAGGTCGGTGCATTTGGCGGACAGCGTGGTGTGGGCGCTGGCAATCACATGGTCGTCGGCGTCGCGGATGCTGAGATCGCAGAAGTGGAGCTCCTTGACCTGCCGCGCCGAGGTGGTGAGCGCGTTGAAACGCTCGCCGCGGCCGGCGCGCAGGAAGTTGATGTGGAAGCTCGCGGCCGACGGAATCGGTGAGGTGATCGCAGCCGGCTGATCATTGCCGCAGCCGCGCCGCGCGGCGAGCAGCGCGAAGGCGGCGATGGCGCCGCCATGCAGCGCGCCGACGCCGATGAGGGGCGCGTCGGCCGCAAGCTGCGTTGCGTCACCTGGTCCGCTCACGTTGAAATCGTCCGCGAACAGGCGGCCTGACAGGGGGGCGTGTTCCCGCATGCAGCGACACCGCGGACTATTGCGCGGTGCTCCCAATCATTTGGGCCGATCAGGTCAAACGTCCCGGTCGGCGAATATCGATGATCGAAATGGCGTGTCGTCTAAATCGCGTGGTGGCCGCATCCCCAGGGACTCGCCATCGCGCACGCTGAGTCTGGCCTGTCCGCGGTGGCGTGACAAGGCGGTCCGAATGCATTTGTCCAATGCGAAGTGATCAAGCCGGTGGGCGCAGCGATCATACGCGTCATGTTGATGGCACACTGCAGTGCCGCACGCGCGTTTGACGCCTGTCCAAAATCGACGAGCGTGCGATGTGTGCTGCCGATGTGTCAGGCGGTCGCGGACGTGCGGTGCGATGCGCGCTCAGGTCCGATCAAGTCGTGCAGATGGAAGTTGAGGCCGGTGACATAGTCGCAGGCCTCGGGTGTGGCGATCCGCGCCTCGGCCTCGGTAACTCTGCGGTAATCGTCTGAAACCAGAAACTCTTCCGCGTCCGTCATGCTGGCAAAGGCCATCAGGCTGACGCCGTCGATCGACGCGGTGGCAGCGTGGAAAAACGGCGCGCCGTCGACCTGCGGCCCGATGTTGTGCAACTGGACGTAGCGTCGCACCAGGCGGCGCGTGTCCGGCTGCGCCAGCACGAGGTCGGCGTGGTCGTGCAGCCAGCGCGCCTGGAACGTGGCGCGATCAAGCTCAGGGCGCCGCACATGGGTCCTGATCAGGGTGATGGCATCGCGTCCGCTGATGCTCGGCAGGATCACGTGTTGGCGCGTGAGCAGCGGCGCGATCTCCCGGAACATGGCGTGGTCCTCGGGCAGGATTTTGGTGCGCACCCGCTCGGTGCCGAGCACGGCGGCGATATCATCCACGCTCGCGAACACCAGATACGCCGCGCCGTCCCAGGCCGGGCGGTGGTAGGGCGGCAGATGGCCGATGACGTCGGCGAACAGCCGGCCGTCGGCATCGCGCGGCGGCAGGTAGGGCAGTGGTGCAAGATTCGATGGTCCGGCCGCGATGCGGTGGATCTGATCGTAGCGCAGCAGCTTGTCGAGGCTGCGGTCGTTCTCGTCCTCGGCATGCAGGAAGCGCACGCCATGCACCTTGCGCCAGTAGTCGCCCCAGGTCTCGAAGTTGAGGTTGGGATCGCGGCCGAACGCATGGGCGGCGGGATCAGCCGCCGGATCGGCGATCACCGCGCCGGTGCGGTCGAGCACATGACCGGGCGAGCGCCGCCGCAGATGCAGCGGCGTCGCATCGGCGCGCGAGAGGAAGGAGAAGATGACGATCCGTGGTTCATCTGTGGCGTGATCTGACGAAGGGGCGTGCGGAGACATCGGTGGCCTCATGCGGTTTCGCGATCGGCGAGGCTGCGGGCGAGCGCGCTGACCCCGGCGAGCACGCCGACCGTGCACACGCCGCGCCAGCCGAAATGCGCCCAGCTCCAGGTGCCGAGCGCGGTGCCGACGGCAACGCCGACCATCGCGGCGGTGACGATGAGGCCGTTGAGGCGGCTGCGCGCGGCATCGTCGAGGCCGTGGATCAGGGCCTGGTGCGAGATCATGCTTGCCATCACGCCGAGGTCGAACAGCGCCGCGCCGCCGCCGACCGCGACCAGCGAGGCCGGCGCCGCCAGCATCAGGCCGAACGCCGCGATCACCAGGGCGCAGCCGGTGCGGATGGCGAGGCGCGGCCCGAAGCGGTCGGTGAGCTGCCCGAACAGCGGCGCCGCCAGCGCGCCGGCGGCGCCGGCAAGGCCGAACAGTCCGGCGGGGCCGGCGTCGAGCGCGAACGGCGGCGCCGCCAGCACCAGCGCCAGCGTCGACCAGAACGCGCCGAGCGAGCTGGCCAGCAGCGCCTGCGTCATCATCGCGGTGCGCAAGGTGCGATGCTGCCGCACCAGCCGCGCGAGGCTGACGACCAGCTCGGCATAGCGGCCCGTGACGGTCGGCGGCATCGCCGGCAGGCCGCGCCAGGCGGCCGCTGCCGTGAGCGCCATCAGCACGGCGGCGAGGCCGAACACCGCGCGCCAGCCGAACGCTTGCGCGACGCTGCCGCCGAGGGTGCGCGAGCAGAGGATGCCGATCAGGAAGCCGGACATCACGAGGCCGACCACGCGGTCGCGCCGCTCCACAGGCGCGAGCTGCACCGCCAGCGGCACGAAATCCTGCCCGACGCTGCCGAGCAGCCCGACCACGATGCCCGCCGCAATCAGTGTCGGCAGGCCAGGGGCGAGCGCGGAGGCGGTGAGCGCGAGGGCAAGCAGCAGCGCCTTCACCGCGATCAGGCGGCGGCGATCGATCAGGTCGCCGAGCGGCGCCAGCAGCAGAAGGCCGGCAACATAGCCGAGCTGGGTGCAGGTCGGCAGCCAGCCGACGGTGTCCGCGCGCGTGGCGAAGCCCTGCTGGACGAGGTGCAGGATCGGCTGGCTGTAATAGACATTGGCAACGCCGAGCCCGGCGCCGATCGCCAGCGGCAGCGCCGGCACCGATCGGCCGGCGCTTGAGCGGGGCGGGCGGGCGCATCCATCGATCGTCGACATCTCAAGTCCTCGGCCGGCGCGAAGGCGCTGGTCTGGAGTCGATATTGACGAAATGGATGATGATAAATATCCATGATATCAATTCAGTGTAGATAATTTGTCTCCAATAGGGCCGCCATGATCTCTCCCGAGCGCCTCAAGGGCATCACCGCCTTCGTCCAGGCGGTGGAAGCCGGCAGCTTCACGCTCGCCGCCGAACGCATGGGGCTGACCAAGTCGGGGGTGGCGAAGAGCGTCGCGCGGCTCGAGGAGAAGCTCGGTGTGCGGCTGATCGCGCGCACCACGCGGCACTTCAGCCTCACCGACGAGGGCCAGGCGTTCTACGACAGCTGCGTGCGCGCGCTCGCCGAGCTCGAGAACGCGGAAGCCGCGGTGTCGTCACGGCGCGGCGCGCCGTCCGGCCGGCTGCGGGTCGATCTGCCCCACATGTTTGGCCGGCGCTGGGTGCTGCCGGCGCTGCTCGACATCGGCGCGGCCTATCCCGAGCTGCGGATGGAGGTGTCGTTTTCCGATCGCCTGGTCGATCCCATCGAGGAAGGGATCGATCTCGTCATTCGTATTGGCGAGCTCAGCGACAGCGCGGTGCTGGTGGCGCGGCGGCTGGGCACGCAGGCGTCCGTGGTGTGCGCGAGCCCGGCCTATGTCGCCGCGCATGGCGCACCGCAGTCGATCGACCATCTCGACCGCCATGCCTGCATCGTGTTCGGCCGCGACGGCCGCGCCAATCCCTGGCTGTTCGCCGGCGCCGCCGGCAAGCCGGTCAGCAAACAGGTCACGGGCCGCTATGTGTTCAACCACAGCGAGGCCATTCGCGACGCCGCGTGCGCCGGGCAGGGCGTCGCGCTGCTGGCGACCTGGCTTTGCGCGGAGGACCTGCGCGCCGGCCGTCTCATCGATGTCATGCCGGGCGTGGCGACGCTCGGCTTTCCGATCCACGCGGTGTGGCCGCGCACGCGGCACCTTGCGCCCAAGGTGCGCGTGGTGGTGGACGACCTGGTGCGGCGCTTCCTGCCACAGCCGCCATGGGAGGTGGCGCCGGGGTAGGCGGTGTACCCAACAGGTCGTGCGGAGTGGGCTGCAGACGCGGCGACATCAAGTCGCTGGCGGAGCATCCGCGCACTTTCTACGATCGGCAGCTGTCAGCCAGGTGGGATATTGGGAGGGGTGAGAAAATGGATTATCGGCGACGACTTCTCTTCCATGGAATGGCGTTGTTCTTGATTGGATTGTTGACCGGCCTCGCCGAGCAGCACTTTACGAACGTACGGATGGCGCTGGCGGCTCATCTGGAAGGGGTCATGAACGGAACATTCCTGCTCGTCGTCGGCGCGATCTGGAGCGAGGTCAAGCTGTCGTCCCGCGCGAACGCCGTCGCCTACTGGACGCTGCTCGGCGGGACCTATGGCAACTGGGCCGTGACGACCATCGCCGCCATTCTCGGAACCGCTGCTCTTTCACCGATCACGGCGGCCGGATACGGAGCCGCACAGTGGCAGGAAGCTCTCGTGACCGCCGGATTTGTCATGATCGGTCTTGCGATCATTTCAGCATCGGTCTTGCTGCTGTGGGGGCTGCGAGGCAAGGCGACGCTCGCGGCTCCATGAAAACGAGACATGGAGAGGCCGGATCAGGAGCATTGAGTTTGGCCAGACGGTTCGTTCGGTGGAGGTGGCTGGAGCCGCATCATGGACGACTTGCCGCTGCCCATGATGGGTTGTCCAGGTGATCGACACGTCCATTGTCCGCGTCGTAGCTACGCTCGGCCGATCCATGCTGTGCTGCCGCGCAGCACCTTGCGCCGAAGGTGCGCGTGGTGGTGGACGACCTGGTGCAGCGCTTCCTGCCGCGGCCGCCATGGGAGGTGGCGCAGGGGCAGTCTTTGGAGCCCGCTACTTGAGGTCAGGCGTTCGCAGCCGCTGCGTCGAGCTGCTCCAAGCGAAACGCAGGCATCGGCGCATCAGCGGACCAGCTGGCTGACCGAGCCAGCCACCTGCATTGTCTGGTGCATCGCGGCTGCGAGCATCTCGTCAATGGGAAGGATCGTCAGCCACGATCGTTCGCTCTCGTGGAAACTCTGCGGGCGCGAAACCGTATCGAGCGTGACGACGCGGAGCCCGGCGCTGCGGAACCGCTGGATCGCATCGCCATTGAAAAGACCGTGGGCGCACCGGAGTTCGACGTCGAGCGCGCCTTCATCTTGCAGACGCCGCGCGGCGCCGAGGATCGAGCCGCCGGTATCGATGATGTCATCGAACATGATGACCCGGCGGCCCCTGACCGGCTCGCCAATGATATCGAGCGGACGCGCCACTCCGTTGTCACGTTCCTTGTCAACGATTGCGATCTGGTAACGCGAACCGATCGCTTTGCGGATCCGGCGGGCATATTTCGATGCGCCGAGATCCGGCGCTGCGATCACCGCATCTGCAAGGTCTTCGCCGCGCTCCTGCTTGAGGTGTCGGATGTGATCGACATAGCCCGGCAGGTTCGCGATCGGAAGCCGTATAAATCCCGTCTCCTGCGCCGCGTGCATGTGATAGGTGATGATCGTGCGGATCCTGGGCGAGCTTTCCTCGATGAGCCGCAAGACGACGGCTGCGGAAATCGACGCGCGGTCGTCCGGCTCGCGGCGGTCCTGGCGCAAATAGGGGATGTTCGGGAAGACGCAGATGATCGAGGCGACATCAGAACGGGTGAGGGCGTCGGCCGTGAGGAGATACCTCATGAGCGCGATGTTGGGATCCTCCGCCAGGAGATCATGCAGGAAGTAGACGTGCTTGCCCCTCACGGATTGCGGCACGTCTGGCAGGATTTCTCCGGTGGCAAACGTGCTGTATTTCATTTTGCTGTATGAGACCTGAACCCCTTTTTCGTGCAGCCGCTTGATGATCCGCTTTGCGAGATCTTCCCGCCACGGGGAAAAGACCACCTCGAAGGGTTCTTTGTTGCTGTGGAAATCGGGCATCTCGCTCATCGCAGGTCCCCCGGGCGCCAGGCGCGCGCTACTCCGCCGAATAGCCTCAGCTCGCGATCAACACATGGCGGAAAAAACCCGGGCTGACAAGTTTCGCCATTGATCTCAGCCATTAATCTCAGACATGGATCCCAACCATGGATCTCAGCACGGGACTATGCCGGGATCGCGTCACGGCGCTTCGCCTGGCGCACCTGCGCGGATATGGGACGAGGCACGGCATCCGGCTGTGCGAGGGGCTTCCAGTTCGCCCATTGCCGTGTCTCGTCCGCGCGTCTCACAGGTCTGCTGCGCGAGGTTACTTCCTGAACATCTGCTTCGACGCCGCCTCGAAGCGGACGACGGGGCGGCCCATCTGCCAGAGCTCGATGTCATGGCCCTCGACGAGGCGGCTGGCGGACTCGATGGCCTTGTCGTCGTTTTCGCAGTCCATCCGCACCATGCCGATGGAGCGGCTGTGCATGCCGACGATATAGGCTTGATAGGCGGGCATTGTGGTCTCCATACCGCGCAAGGCGCGCGTGAGTTTGTCTTCGCCGCGGTCCTGCGGTGCGGTGCCGGCGGCTGTTCGGTAAGGTGAGCGGCACGGCATATGAATTCGAGAGGAGGCGGCGGTGCTTTTCGTAAAGGCCGCATAAGTGCCGCGTCCTGGTCCTATGCCGCGGCTATGCGGCAACGCGCGCGGCGCTCTCGAAACCCTATGCGATATGCCCGATCATCACCTCGCTTCGAACGCTCCTGTCCGGCACGGGCGGAGCGAACCACAACAGGTGATGTCATGTCCTCGCTCCAGGTCGCTGCCGGCGACAGAATTCTCGATCCCATGATCACGCTCGCGGGCTGCGCGTCGCGGCAGCGCATCATCGTCGCGGGCGCCCGGAGCATGGAGCTGGCGCTGGAGTTGCGCCGGCGCGGCTATGCGGGTGCGGCGGCGACAGGCAATTGCGGTCGCGCCGCCGGCCAGTACGACGTTGCGCTCGTCGATTGGCGGCGGCGCCCGCTGCGGGCGCTCGAGGCGGCGCTGGACTGGCTGGCGCCTTTCCTCGGCGCCGGCGCCGTGCTGGTGGTCTGGGTCGATGCGCAGAAGCCGGCCGCGAAAGAGAGCCTGTGTGCGCTGCTGGAAAAGCGCGGCTTCGTGATCGAGCAGGGGATCGTGCACGACTGCGGCTGCGCGCTCGCGGCGCGCAGATTGCTGGTCCACCCGCTACAACAGGCGGCGTAGCACGCTCGCCCGCCGCACCGTTCTTGATCAGGAGATCTGCCATGGCCAAGACCAATCCACGGCGCGCCGTCATCCGTGAATGGATGGCGCTCGCGCGCGACAGGCGACAGTCCGCCGAACAGGCGCAGGCGTTCGCACAGGCCGCGGCCGCGCGGCACGACCTGCCGCGCTCGCGGCGCGCGCCGCTCGATGTCATCATGACATGGCTGCGGCCGCGCATGGGGCGGCCCTGAGCGCGCTGCGTCCGCGCAAAGCGCGGCCGATGACAGACGCTGCCGCCGGGTGTGGCGTACGTCGACAACACGCCGGACCGCCGCGCCACCAGCCGGCCGTGGCGCGTTCAACGAACCGGGCGCCGTTTTGATGCGCGCCGCGGCGCAGCGCGTTCGCGCTGTGCCGCCACACGACGCGCGGCCGCCTGGGCCAATCGCGCCCAACTGACGAGTTCGTCGGGGTCGTCGAGCAGCCGCTCCGGCACGCGCCAGAAGGCGAGATCGACGGTCTCGCCCTTCTTCTGGTAGGTGAGGGGCGGACAGGACGCCGCTTCGCTGAACGCCGCCCGGTTGCCGTCGTCGACGCGGACGTAAAGCGTGTCGTCGTTCACCATGGCGAGCATGACGCCGTCGCAGAACACGCCGGTCTTGCCGAACATGCGTCGCATGGTGATGCGCCCGAGCGGTGCGAGCTGCTCGCGCAGGAATTCGGCAAAGCTGTCGCTGGCAACCATTCCCCGTTCCCCTGTGGGCGCGCGACATTGAAGCGTCGCGCCGTCGCGTTCCGCAACTGGCCGCGTCGGGCGCCTGGTTGCCATTCCCCTCCCGTAAAACGTGTAGTTTTGTTAAATTTCGCGTTATTTTTGCGATCCGCGATGTGGCAGCTGGAGGCTTGACACAATGCAATCGATTGCATAGATCGGTCGCGCAGATGCAAACGATTGCATTTTGGGTCGCCACTTCGAGGGAGGTTGCCATGACGTCATCCCCGCTGAACGACGCGGATATCCCCGCCGGGCGGATCATCGAAGGCGTCGACGATGTCACGCCCACCGTGATCGCGGCCATGGCGCGCACGCCGGACGCGCGGGTGCGCGAGATCGCGGAGGCCTTCGTGCGCCACATGCACGCCTTTGCCCGCGAGGTGAAGCTGACCGAGGCCGAGTACGACATCGGCATCGACTTCCTCAACCGCATCGGCCAGGCTACCAACGACCGCCACAACGAGGGCATCCTGTTCGCCGACGCCATCGGCTTCTCGACGCTGGTGTGCCTGCAGAACAACGGCGACCAGGGTGCGACCGAAACCGCGGCGGCGCTGCTCGGGCCGTTCTGGCGGATGCATTCGCCGGCGACCGCCAACGGCGCCTCGATCGTGCGCTCGCCGACGCCGGGGCCGGAGCTGTTCGTGTCCTGCACGCTCAAGGACACCAAGGGCGCGCCGATCGCCGGCGCCGAGGTCGACGTCTGGCACTCCTCGCCGGTCGGGCTCTACGAGAACCAGGACGAGGCGCAGGCCGACATGAACCTGCGCGGCAAGTTCACCACCGATGCCGACGGGCGCTTCTCGTTCCGCTCGGTCAAGCCGGCCGGCTACCCCGTGCCGACCGACGGGCCGGTCGGCGACATGCTGCGGGCGCAGCGCCGCCATCCGTTCCGGCCCGCGCACATCCACTTCCTCGCCCACAAGGACGGCTTCAAGACGCTGATCACCCAGGTGTTCGTCGACGACGACAAGTACCTGGCGACCGACGCGGTGTTTGGCGTCACGCGCCATCTCGTCGGTGATTACCGCCGCCATGACGGCGGCACGCCGCCGGCGCAAGGCGTCGCCGCACCCTGGTACACGCTCGACTACACCTTCGTGATGGAAGCGGGCGAGGCCAAGCTTCCCATTCCCCCGATCAAGTGAGGCCGCTGATGTCGTTTCCCGTTTCGGTCAAGAACAAGGTGGTGCTGATCGTCGGCGGCGCCGGCGGCATTGGTGCTGCCGCCGCGCGCCAGTTCGCCGAGCTCGGCGCCCGTGTCGTCATCACCCATCGTCCCGGCGCCGACAAGGCGGCGGAGGCGGCCGTGCTGGTCACCTCGCTCGCGGGCGAGGGCCATGCCGCATTCCCGGCGGACGTCGTCGACACCGCGACGCTGCTCGCGCTGCGCGAGGCGATCACCGCGCGCTATGGCCGCCTCGACGTGCTCGTCAATTCCGCCGGCTTCACCAAGGCGGTGCCGCACGCCGACCTCGATGCGCTCGACGACGAGCTGATCGACCGCATGTTCCAGGTCAACTGGCGCGGCCAGTTCGCCGTCATCCGCACCTTCGCGCCGTTGCTGAAGGCGTCCGGCGACGGCCTGATCGTCTCGCTGTCGTCGATCGCCGGCATCACCGGCAACGGCTCCTCGATCGCCTACTGCGCCACCAAGGCCGGCATCGACGTCATGACCAAGTCGCTGGCGCGGGCGCTGGCGCCGCAGGTGCGGGTGCTCGGCGTGTCGCCGGGCGTCGTCGATACCGAGTTCGTGCCGGGCCGCGGCGCCGACTTCAACGCCAAGGCCGCCACCACCATTCCGCTGAAGCGCATCGCCAGCGCCGACGATGTCGCCGCCGCGATCGTGTCCTGCGCCACCCATCTCACCTTCTCGACCGGCACGACCATCCTGGTCGACGGCGGCCGGGCGCTCTGAGGGAGGATCGACGATGCGCGCACCCCGCGACAAGGTCTTCATCACCTGCGCCGTCACCGGCAACCTGACGACGCCGGACCAGACGCCGCACCTGCCGATCACCCCGGAGCAGATCGCCGACGCCTGCCTCGGCGCGGCCGAGGCGGGCGCCGCGGTGGTCCACATCCATGTCCGCGATCCTGCGACCGGCAAGCCGTCGATGGAGCTCGGCTACTACCGCGACGTCGTCGAGCGCATCCGTTCGAAGAACACCCAGCTCATCCTCAACATCACCACCGGCCCGGGCGGCCGCTTCGTGCCGTCGCCGGACGAGCCGCGCGTTGCCGCGCCCGGCACCACGCTGATGGCGCCGGAGAAGCGCGTCGAGCACATCGCGGTGCTCAAGCCGGAGATCTGCACCATCGACCTCAACACCATGAACTCGGGCAAGGAGGTGGTGATCAACACCCCCGGCAATGTCCGGCGCATGGCCAAGGTGATGCGCGAGGCCGGCGTCAAGCCGGAGGTCGAGCTGTTCGATTCCGGCGACATCGCGCTGATGCACGACCTGCTCAAGGACGGCTCACTTGAAGGGCCGGTGCTGTGCTCGTTCGTGATGGGCGTGCGCTACGGCTTCCAGCCATCGCCGGAGACCGTGATCTACGCCCGCAACCTGCTGCCGCCTGACGCGCAGTTCACCGCCATCGGCATCGGCCGCGCCGCCTTCCACATGGTGGCGCAGTCCTATCTCGCGGGCGGTCATGTCCGCGTCGGGCTCGAGGACGCGGTCTACCTGTCGCGCGGCGAGCTCGCGCCGTCCAACGCCGCCATGGTCGAGAAGGCCCGCCGCATGGTGGAGGACCTCGGCGGCCAGATCGCCACCCCGCGGGAGGCGCGCGAGATCATCGGTCTGCCGACCCGTCTCGCCGACGCCCGCGGTGCCTGAGATTTCGGCGACGGAAAGATGCCGCCTGAAAGGATGATGATGAACTCTCTCTCTGCCAAAGCCTCGCCCCAGCCGCTGCACGTGACGGCGACCTGCGTCCGCCTCAACGCCAAGGCGGCGGACGCAACTGCCATCGCGCCCGCGATCGAGCGGCATGATCTGGTGCGCGGTCCCGACGACGTGCTCGTCGAGATCCATGCCGCGGCGGTCAATCCCTCGGACGTCAAGGCGGCGACCGGCCTGATGCCCTATGCCGTGTTCCCGCGCACGCCGGGCCGCGACTTCGCCGGCGTCGTGATCGATGGTCCGGCGGCGCTGGTCGGACGCGAGGTGTTCGGCTCATCCGGCGATCTCGGCATCCGCCGCGACGGCACCCACGCCAGCCATCTCGTGGTGGAGGCGAGCGCGGTGGTGGAGAAGCCGGCCACCATGTCGATGGCGGAGGCCGCCGGCATCGGAGTGCCCTTCGTCACCGCGATCGAAGGTTTCCGTCGCACCGGCCAGCCGAAGCCGGGCGAGACCGTGCTGATCATGGGTATCAACGGCAAGGTCGGTCAGGCGGCGGCGCAGCTCGCCACCTGGCGCGGCGCGCGGGTGATCGGCGTGGCGCGGCGTGGTGAGCCCTATGAAGGACATGCCAATGGTCCGGTCGAGATGATCGACGCGTCCCATGAGGACGTTGCCGTGCGGGTGCGCGAGCTGACCGGCGGCAAGGGCGCCGACATCGTCTTCAACACCGTCGGCGATCCCTATTTTCAGGCCGCGCACAAAGCGCTCGCGCTTGCCGGCCGCCAGATCCTGATCGCTGCGGTCGACAAGATCGTGCAGTTCAACATCCTCGAGTTCTACCGTGGCCGCCACACCTATGTCGGCATCGACACGCTGGCGTTCTCCTCGATCGAGAGCGGCGAGGTGCTGCGCGAGGCGGTGGCCGGCTTCGCCAGCGGCCATCTCAAGCCGTACCCGATCCGCTCCGAGGCGATCTATCCGCTCACTGAGGCCAAGGCGGCCTATCTCGCCGTGATCGGCTCGTCGCGCGATCGCATCGTGCTGAAGCCGTGAACTGGAATCCGTCACCGACGTCCGGATATGAAAAGATGCGCGTTACGTCGGTCATCATGGAAAGGCTGCGCTTTCCTATCTCGGTCGTGGCCGGGCTTGTCCCGGCCACCCCGCTTAGGGACGCAGTGCCCTCCTTGCCGGGGTCGCCGGGAGACCTCAGTCCCAGCGATCCGTTAAAGACGGATCGCGCTGCCCGGCGACGACAAATTTGATCTGAAGGTCGCAACGCTCCAACGCCAACCATCAGGGCTCACCATGCACGTCACCCGCTTCAACGAGGCGCCGGCCTATCATCCGCCCGAGCATTACGACATGCGCTGCCTGCGGCTGCAGGGGCGGGAGGCGGGGCCGTCGGACACGGTGTGGCTGGGCATGTCGCAGATCCTGCCGGGCGGCCACACCTCGCTCGATGCCTCGCCGATCGAGAAGATCTACTTCGTGGTCGAGGGCGAACTGACCGTCGAGACCACCGAAGGCGACACGGTGCTTAGACCCTTCGATTCCTGTCGCATCGCGCCGAACGAGGCGCGGGCGCTCAAGAACGCCACCAACAGGCCGGTGATCGTGCTGCTGGCGATGCCGCTCGCAGCGGCCGGCAAATAAATCAAGACAACGGGGAGGAAACACAATGCGGCGCTCGTTCGCACAACGCCTGATGGCCTTCGTCCTGGCGGCCACCGTCACGACACCGGCCCTGGCGCAGACACCGGTGAAGATCGGCATCGGCTTTGGCATCGGCTTCCTGCCGATGTTCATCATGCGCGACCTCAATCTGGTCGAGAAGCATGCCAAGGCCGCCGGTCTCGACGTCAAGACCGAGTACCAGCGCATCTCCGGCTCGGCGGCGATGCAGGATGCGGTGCTGTCAGGCTCGGTCGACATGGGCGCCTATGGTGTTGCCGCGATGCTGTTCGCCTGGGACAAGGCGCGCGGCACGTCGCAGCAGATCTTCGGCATCGCCGGGGTCAACGCCAGCCCGCTGGTGCTGATCACCAACAAGCCCGACGTCAAGATGCTCGGTGAGCTTGCGACGACCGACAAGATCGCGATGCCGGCGCTGGTGTCGCCGCAGATGTATGCGCTGCAGATGCTGTCGGAGAAGATCTTCGGCGCAGGCCAGCAGGACAAGCTGAAGCCCCAGGTCGTGGCGCTGCCGCATCCCGAGGCGCTCAACGCCATGTTGTCCGGCGGCACCGAGGTGAAGGCTTACTTTGCCTCGCCGCCGTTCACTGAGATCGCCATCGACAGCGGCAAGGCCCATGCCATCGCCTCGACCGAGGACGCGTTCGGCGGCCGCGCCTCGTTCCTGGTTCTGGGCGCGACAAGGCGCTACCTCGACGCCACCCCCAAGATGGCCGACGTCATGGTCGGCGCGCTGGCGGAAGCGAGCGACCTGATCCGCAACGATCCGGCGATGGCGGCAGGCATTTATCTGAAGGCCGAGCCGTCGAAGCTGCTCGACGAGGCGCGTGTCACCGCGATCCTCAAGGCCAATCCGGACGACTTCGGCGTCGCCGTCTACGGCGTCAAGCAGACCGCCGACTTCATGGCGCGCGCGAAGCTGATCAAGACCGTGCCGGCGAGCTTCAAGGACGTGTTCGCCGCGCCGATCCACCAGACCAAGAGCAACTGACCGGCGGCAGCATGCCGGCCGCCCGCTGGGCGGCCGGAAACAATGACCGGCGCGGATAGCGCCGCTTTGGAGGGAAGCATGCAGATGGCCCAGCGATGGATCGAGGACGAGCCTGAGACCGTGGCGCTGACACCGGCGGCACCGCCGGTGCTCGCGGTCGACGGCGTGACGCTGCAGTACAAGACGTCGGATCACCTGGTGACCGCGACCTACCGTGTCGGTTTCGACATCCACGCCGGCGACCGCCTGGTGCTGCTGGGACCGTCCGGCTGCGGCAAGTCGACCCTCTTGAAGTCGATCGCCGGCTTCCACAAGCCGGTGGCCGGTTCGATCCGCCTCAAGGGCAAGCCGGTGACCGGGCCGGGGCCCGACCGCATGATGGTGTTCCAGGAGTTTGACCAGCTGTTTCCCTGGAAGAGCGTGCTGGCCAACGTCGCGTTCCCGATGCTGGAGAACGGCGTGCCGCGCAAGGAGGCCGACGCGCGGGCGCGCGACGCCATCGCCAAGGTCAACCTCACCAAGTTCACCGACGTCTATCCGCACATGCTGTCGGGCGGCATGAAGCAGCGCGTGGCGATCGCCCGCGCCATGGCGATGCGGCCCGACGTGCTGCTGATGGACGAGCCTTATGCCGCGCTCGACGCGCTGACCCGGCGCAAGATGCAGGAAGAGCTGCTGCAACTGTGGGACGACGTCCGCTTCACGCTGGTGTTCGTCACCCACTCGATCGAGGAGGCGGTGATCGTCGGCTCGCGCATCGTGGTGCTGTCGCCGCACCCGGGGCAGGTGCGGGCGGAGCTCAATTGCCATCACCTCGGCGTCGCCGAGCAGGACGGCGCCGAATTCCAGATGCTGACGCGGCGCATCGCCGCGATGCTGTTCGAAGACAAGAGTGTCGGGCACTAAAAGGAGGCGGCCATGAGCGAACTGATCCTGAAGCTGACGCCGCCGGTGCGGCCGGAACGCGATTGCAAGGTCTCGGCCCCGGAGGGCCTCGGCGACGTCGAGAAGCCGTTGTCGGTGCTGGAGCGGCTCGCCAACAACACGCTGGCGCGGCGCGGGCTGATCCTCGTCGCGCTCGCGGTGGTGTGGGAGCTGTACGGCCGCTGGCTCGGCTCGCCGCTGACCTTTCCGACCTTCCTCGACGCCCTCGAGGCGCTGACAAACGGCATCATTTCCGGCGTCATTCCCGACCGTCTGTTCGTGACGCTGCAGACCCTGGTGATGGGCTATGCCATCGGTCTCGTCATCGCCGCGCTGTTCACCAGCCTTGCGGTGACGACGCGGCTCGGCACCGATCTGCTGTCGACGCTGACCGCGATGTTCAATCCGCTGCCGGCGATCGCGCTGTTGCCGCTGGCGCTGCTGTGGTTCGGCCTCGGCCGGCCGTCGCTGGTGTTCGTCATCGTGCACTCGGTGCTGTGGGCGGTGGCGCTCAACATGCACAGCGGCTTTCTCTCGGTGTCCGAGACCCAGCGCATGGCCGGGCGCACCTTCGGCCTCGGCGGCCTGCGGCTCGTGCTCAAGGTGCTGGTGCCGGCCGCGTTCCCGGCGATCCTCGCCGGCCTCAAGATCGGCTGGGCGTTCGCCTGGCGCACGTTGATCGCGGCGGAGCTGGTGTTCGGCGTGTCGTCCGGGCAGGGCGGCCTCGGCTGGTACATCTTCGAGAACCGCAACACGCTGGACACCGCGTCGGTGTTCGCCGGCCTCCTCACGGTGATGGCGGTCGGCCTGTTCGTCGAAGGCGTCATCTTCCGCGCCATCGAATCCCGCACCGTCCGCCGCTGGGGCATGCAGCGGGGGTGAGGTGGGGCTGCGGTGCGTTTCCACATTCTCTGCGTCATCACCGGGCCGGCGCCAACGGGTCCGCGCAAAGCGCGGCCCGATGACAGGCTCCGCGCCGAGACCCGGTGATCCAGCCTTGGAAGCTGATGGTATGTAGCGACCAAGCTGGATTGCCGGGTCAAGCCCGGCAAGGACGCATTGGGTGTGATGCGCGCCTGCGAGCAACAGCAGCATCGTAGCCCGGATGAGCGCAGCGATATCCGGGTTGCTGCGGAGAGGCAGCCCCGCATGTCGCTGCGCTCATGCGGGCTACATGCTACGTTCGGTTGATCGCGATGTTTCGCTCCTCATGGTGAGGAGCGCAGCGCAGCTGCGCGTCTCGAACCATGAGGCCCTTCCATGTCCGCAGTGGCCTCATCCTTCGAGACGCCCGCTATGCGGGCTCCTCAGGATGAGGGGAAAGCGCATCGGCAGGGTCGCGACAGAGGACGAAGCGACGCAGAGAAGCATCGTAGCCCGGATGAGCGCAGCGATATCCGGGTTGCTGCGGAGAGGCAGCCCCGCATGTCGCTGCGCTCATGCGGGCTACATTATACGTTCGGTTGATCGCGATGTTTCGCTCCTCATGGTGAGGAGCGCAGCGCAGCTGCGCGTCTCGAACCATGAGGCCCGTTGCATCTCGCGCAATGGCTTCATCCGTCGTGACGGCAACGCGCGCTGCGCAAAACCCAGCGCGTTAGAGAGCGGTCAGCAGCTTCTTGAGCAGGGTGTTGAGCGTCTTCTGCTCCTTCGGGGTCAGCACCGTGAGGAGTTGCTCCTCCATCGCCGCCATCGGGCCGATCAGGTCATCGACGGCACGCTTGCCATCGGCCGTCAGCGCGATTTGCCGGCCGCGCCGGTCGTTGGGATCGGGGCGCCGTTCGATCAGTCCGGCGCGCTCCATCCGGTCCAGGCGGTTGGTCATGCCTCCCGAAGAGATCATCGCCGATTTGTAGAGCTGGGTCGGGGACAGCGTGTAGGGCTTGCCGGAGCGCCTGAGCGGGGTGAGGACGTCGAACTCGCCGACCTGCAGCCCCTCTTTTGCGAGCAACGGGTTCATGTGGTCGCGGATCACCCGCTCGGCGGCGTCGAGCAGGCGGCCGATGGTTTCCACCGGCAACATCGGCAGCTCGGGGCGCTCGCGCGCCCATTGTTTGGAGGCAGCCTCGGCACGATCCATCGTCATTTATCTTTCAATAAAGTATCTTGATATCAAGATACATCCAAGCTACCGCTAGATTGGCACGGCCATGACGTGGCCTCCAGACGCTTGGGAAGGAAAGACGATGTCCAGGATGATTTTCGTGAACCTGCCGGTGCGGGATCTCGCCGCGTCGACGGCGTTCTACGTGGCGCTCGGCGGCACGGTGAACCCGCAGTTTTCCGGCGAGACCTCGACGTCGCTGATGTTCTCGGACGCGATCGGCGTGATGCTGCTGACCCACGACCACTATCGCGACTTCACCCAGCGCCCGATCGGCGACGCGCGCGGCGACAGCCAGGCGCTGTTCGCCCTGACGGTCGCCGAGCGCGAGGCCGTCGACGCGACGCTGGCGCGTGCGGTGGCGGCGGGCGGCCGCGCCGATCCCAACCCGGCGCAGGACCTCGGCTTCCTTTACAACCGCCACATCGAAGACCCCGATGGCTATGTCTGGGAGCTGGTGTGGATGAACCCGTCGGCGAACGCCTGAGCGCCCATAGCCGGACGATCAGCGCGGCCAGGCTCGGGCCGCGTTGCGGTGTTCTTTGCGTCATCGCCGGGCCGGCGCCAACGGGTCCGCGCGTTTGCGCGGCGCGATGGCAGGCTCCGCGCCGAGATAGTCCAAGTCGGACATTTCCGATTCGGCCGATTCAAGAACGCAACTCGGCATAGCTGAGTTGCTATGGATCCAGCTTACAGGCGAGCCTGGCGACCACGCCTCTGTGGCTTTCTGGCCACGGTCGGAACAATTAAGCGCGGGCGCCTGCCAGCCGCCAGACCGCTGCTTTCATCAAAAAAGGTACGCGGGTACATATGGGCGCGTGGTCCTGGCGAGCGGGACCATATTCGTAAAGTGCTGGCAACGCACCAGTCGCGGTTCAGGGATGACGCTGGCATGGATGAGATGGCGCCGCGTCTTGCGGATATCTCCCTCGGCGACGCCACCGAGCAGGCGGCGCTGCAGACCTGGCTCCCCATCGATTATCGCCAACTCACGGCCGGCCGATACGTCGGCCGGTTTCGCGAGATCGCCGTCGGCCATCAACGCCTGGTCAGCGAATTCCAGACCCAGACCGTGCTCAAGCGCGGCGTGATGGCGCCGGATGTCTGCACGGTGTCTTTCGTGCGCACGCCCGACGTCGACGGCATCTTCTCGGAATATCCGTTGACGGATTCGGCCGTGTATTTCTGCCCGGCCGGCACCGAGTTCGACGTCAAGCTGTCGGGAGACTCGGAGGCCGTCTATTTCAGCTTCGATCAGACGCGTTTCCTGGCCGACGCCATGGCGCTCGACGAAGCGTACTGGAGCGCCCGTGCGGGAAGCTTCTTCGCGGCGCACCGTACCGGAGAGCTTGCAGCTTTTGCCGATGCTTTGCTGCGGCAGGTCACGGCATTCCCTGCGCCGCCACCGGATCAGCTCGCCGGGATGATGATCGCCAACACGCTCACGGCCTTCGACCGCGCTGCAGCCGAGAGCGGCGTCGCTGCCAAAAGCATCAACCTGCGACGGCGGGCCCTGCAGGTGGTGCGGCGCGCCCGCGACTATATCGATCACGCGCTCGATCGCTATGCGTTTCCGACCATCATCGATGTCTGCCGCCACACCGGCGTCAGCCAGCGCAACCTGCAATACTGTTTTCTCGAGGTGATCGAGCTGACGCCGGTGGCCTATCTGCGGCTCGCCCGCCTGCACCGCGTCCGCGCCGCGCTGCGCGACCCGGAGGCCGCGATGCCGAGGGTCGGTGACGTCGCGGCCCGCTGGGGCTTCTGGCACCTCAGCAAGTTTGCGGGCGACTATCGCGCCCTGTTCGGGGAATTGCCGTCGGAGACGCTGCGGAAACGGGCCCCGCGCTGATGTTTGCAGCCAGCTGTCTATTGCCATGGCCGCGGCTTTTGCGGATTAGTGATAACGGCCGGCGGCGTGCGCTCATAGTATCCCTTCGTCCGGATTCTGGTGGCCCGGTGCCCTTCTGCCACGGATCTGCGGCGGGCCGGCGTCGCGGATGGATATTTTGGGATTTTGCACGAGCTGCGGCGCAGCCGGGGGATGGCGGATTTGAGCGGGTTTTATAGCGCATATCGCACGCGGGCGTTCCTGCTTGCGACGGCATCTGTGATGGCGATGGGCTCGTTCTCGGTGCCCGCATCCGCGGACGGTGGCGCCGGTGGCCGCAGCGGTACCCGACCCGGCGGTGCCGGTGGAGCCGGCTTTACCGGAAATGCGGGAGGCAACGGCGTTTGCTACTTCGTTGGTAGCGGAGGTGGCGGGGGCGGCGCCGGCGGTGGCGCCGGCGGCCAGGGTGGCGCCGGCGGCGTCAGCTGTACGATCCCGGGTGGGGCCGGCGGCGGCGGCGGTACCACGGGCAGCCCCAACGGACAAAACGGCGGCGACACCTCTTTTTCCGCCGGCGGCGGTGGCGGTGGTGGCGGCGGCTATAACGGCAACGGTGCAGGCGCTACCACACTGAGCAATGGTGCGCCGCTCGCCGGGGGGAATGGCGGCAATGGCGGCAGTACGAACAGTGGCGCCACATCAAGCGGCGGCGGCGGCGGCGCCGGCGGCTATGGCGCCCTCATCACGGGGCCCGGGCCGAGCAGCAACACCAGCAACATCACCGGCGGTACCGGCGGCAACGGCGGCGCTTCGACTTACCTCGGAGGCAACGGCGGCGATGGCGGGGTAGGCGTGCAATTCACCGCTGCGGGCACGACCTTCACCAATTCCGGGACGGTTGCTGGCGGCAACGGCGGCGCGGGCGGGGGCGGCGGCTTAGGCAGTAGCGCCGCAGGCGCCGGTGGCGCGGGGATCATGGGCACCGGGCTGACGGTCATCAACAGTGGCAGCATCACCGGTGGGCTGTCCGGCGATGGCGTGACGCAGGCCAACGCCATCACCTTCACCGGCGGCAGCAATGTGCTGGAATTGCAGAGCGGCTCGGTCATCAGCGGCCACGTGGTCGGTACCGGATCAGACACGCTGCGGCTGGGCGGTTCGACCAGCAGCAGTTTCGATGTCTCGGGCATCGGCGCATTGGCGCAGTATCAGGGCTTTGCGAGCTTTGTGAAAACCGGCAGCAGCACCTGGACGCTGACGGGGGCGACAACAACCACGACGCCCTGGATCATCAGTCAGGGCACCGTCAATGTCAGCGCGGATGCCGCGCTGGGGGCATCGAACGGAGCGCTCACCCTGGGCGGCGGCACCCTGCAATGGGGCGCGAGCTTCGCTTCGGCGCGGGCGATCACGCTGAGCGGGGGCGGCGGCACGTTCGACACTCAGGCCAACCAGGCGACGCTGTCGGGCGGGATATCGGGTAGCGGCGACCTGACCAAGACGGGTAGCGGTACGCTGACACTTTCCGGCGTCAATGCTTACACCGGCGCCACCCTTGTGAATGGTGGCGTGCTCAACGTCGCAGGGACCATCACCGGGACGTCGGCTGTCACGGTGAATGCCGGCGGCGTGCTGATGGGCGCCGGCACCATCGATCCGCTTGTCGTCACCATCGCAAGCGGCGGCACCCTGGCGCCGGGCAACGGCACGCCGGGCACCTCGACCAGCATTGTCGGCAATCTCGCGTTTCAGTCGGGCGCGACCTATCTCGTGCAGGTCAATCCTTCGACTGCATCGTTCGCCAGCGTCACGGGATCGGCAACGCTCGGCGGCGCCACGGTGAATGCGGTATTCGCGGCGGGCAGCTATATCAGCAAGACCTATACGATCCTCACCGCCGCCGGCGGTGTGACCGGCACCTTCGCCTCGAACGTCGTCAATACCAACCTGCCGGCCAATTTCCACACCGCGCTGAGTTACGACGCGGGCGATGCCTATCTCAACCTCGCCCTCAACTTCTCTATTCCCGGCGGGCTCAACGGCAACCAGCGGGCGGTCGGCAACGCGCTGGGCAATTTCTTCACCAGCACCGGCGGCATTCCGCTGGTGTACGGCGCGCTCACGACCTCCGGCCTGACGCAGGCCGCCGGCGAACTCGGAACCTCATCGCAGCAGACGACCTTTCAGGCGATGACCCAGTTCATGGGCATTCTGGCCGACCCCTTCATGCAGCGCAGCGGTGGGGACGGCAGTGCGAGCAGTGCGCCGCTGGCCTATGCGGCCGGCGGGCGCAGCGATGCCCTGGCCATGTTCACCAAGGCTGCGCCGCGGACGTTCGAGCCGCGCTGGAGCGTGTGGGGCGCGGGCTATGGCGGATCGCAATCGACCGACGGCAACGCGGCGACGGGCTCCAGCACCACGACCAGCAGCATCTATGGCAGCGCCGTCGGCGCCGACTATCTGGTGTCGCCGAACACGCTTGCCGGTTTTGCGCTCGCCGGCGGCGGCACGAACTTCAGCGTCAACGGGCTCGGCTCCGGCCGCTCCGATCTGTTCCAGGCCGGCGCCTATGTGCGCCATTTCAATGGCCCCGCCTATGTCTCCGCGGCGCTGGCCTATGGCTGGCAGGACATCACCACCGATCGCATCGTGACCGTCTCGGGCGCCGATCATTTGCGGGCGCAGTTCAACGCCAATGCGTGGAGCGGCCGGCTGGAAGGTGGCTACCGTGTTCTCATGCCCTGGGCCGGAGGCGTTGGCCTTACGCCCTACGCCGCCGCGCAATTCACGACCTTCGATCTGCCGGCCTATGCCGAGCAGGCCGTCTCCGGCGCAGCGACCTTTGCGCTCGCCTACGCCGGCAAGACCGTGACCGATACCCGAACCGAGCTCGGCTTGCGCACCGACAAGTCCTTCGCCGTCGAGCAGGGGATGTTCACGCTTCGCGGCCGCCTGGCCTGGGCGCATGACTTCGAGCCCGGCCGCGGCATCGCGGCGACGTTCCAGGCGCTGCCCGGCGCATCCTTTGTCGTCAACGGCGCCGCACAGGCGCGCGATTCGGCGCTGACGACGGCTGCGGCCGAGATGACATGGCGCAATGGCTGGTCGGCGACCGCCGCGTTCGAGGGCGAGTTCTCCAAGGTCACCGCGAGCTACGCCGGCAGGGGCATCGTGCGCTATCGGTGGTGAGCGGCAAAAGCCGCTGCCCTCACACCGGCAGTGCGATGGAGTATTTCACCTGGCTGAGCGCGAAGCTCGACTCGATCGAGGCGATGCCGTCGAGCCGCGTCAGCTTGGTCTTCAGGAACGCCTCGTAGGAGGCGAGATCGGCCGCGACCACGCGCAGCAGGTAGTCGCGGTTGCCGGTCATCAGATAGCACTCCAGCACTTCGTCCCAGGTCGAGATCGCGCGGGCGAAGCGCTCGAGGTCCTCCTCCTTCTGCCGCGCCAGCTTGATCGAGATGAACACGCTGACCGGCAGCCCCAGCGCCTTCTGGTTGACGGTGGCGATATAGCCGGTGATGACGCCGCGCTCCTCCAGCAGCTTGACGCGGCGGTGGCAGGGCGACACCGACAGGCCGACTTTGTCGGCGAGCTCCCGCATGGTGACGCGGCTGTCGGCCTGGAGCACGGCGAGAATCTTGCGGTCGATGGGGTCGAGGGCGGTCATTGGAATGAAACGCTGAAATGGTCATTGGGATTGGTAAGATATACCAATAACCCCGCTTCTGGCGACCGTCTTTGGGATCTAACCTGGGGGCGCTGCTGTTAGCCTCGCGTGCATCATGTCCCGCCGGGTGACCGCCATGCCGCAATCGCCGTCCCGTATCGAGATCCTGTCCGCCTTGACCCGCAAGGCGCTGTGGCTGTCGTCCTGGACGATCCACAACGCCAACCACGTTCGCCCGAACGTCGACGGCCTCAAGGTCGGCGGCCACCAGGCCTCGTCCGCTTCGCTCGCCGCCATCATGTCGGCGCTGTATTTCGCGGTGCTGAAGCCGCAGGACCGCGTCGCGGTGAAGCCGCATGCCAGCCCGGTGTTTCACGCCATCCAGTATCTGCTCGGCCACCAGACCCGCGACAAGCTCGAGCATTTCCGCGGGCTCAAGGGCGCGCAATCCTATCCGTCGCGCACCAAGGACACCGACGACGTCGACTTCTCCACCGGCTCGGTCGGGCTCGGCGTCGCGCAGACGCTGTTTTCCTCGCTGGTGCAGTCCTACGTCACCGCCCATGGCTGGATGAAGGATCGTCCCGAGGGGCGGATGATCGCGCTGGTCGGCGATGCCGAGATGGACGAGGGCAACATCTTCGAGGCGCTGGCGGAGGGCTGGAAGCAGGGCCTGCGCAACACCTGGTGGGTGGTCGACTACAACCGCCAGAGCCTCGACGCGGTGGTGCGCGAGGGGCTGTGGGAGAAGTTCGAGGTCATGTTCCGCAACTTCGGCTGGGACGTGGTCATCGTCAAATACGGCCGCCTGATGCGCGACGCCTTCGCCGAGCCGGGCGGCGAGGCGTTGCGGCGCTGGATCGATGCCTGTCCCAACCAGGTCTATGCGGCGCTGTCGTTCCAGGGCGGCGCGGCGTTCCGCAAGCGCCTGCTCGACGACATCGGCGACCAGGGCGACGTCACGCGGCTGATCGAGAAGCGCTCGGACGCCGAGCTGCTGGCGCTGATGTCCAATCTCGGCGGCCATGATGTCGAGACCCTGATCGCGGCGTTCGAGGCCATCGACCACGATCGCCCGGTCTGCTTCATCGTCTACACCATCAAGGGCATCGGCCTGCCGTTCCAGGGCCACAAGGACAACCATGCCGGCCTGATGACGGTGACGCAGATGGAAGCCTGGCGCGCGGCGCAGAACATCCGCCCGGGCCACGAGTGGGAGCGCTTCGAGGGCCTCGACCTCGCGCCGGCGGTGCTCGAAAAATTCCTCGCCGATGTGCCGTTCGCGCGCGACGGCCGCCGCCGGCTGTCGGCGCCGGTGATCGCCGTGCCGGAGCGGCTGGCGTTCACGCCGGCGCCGCGCATGTCGACCCAGCAGGGGTTCGGGCTGATCCTCAGCGAGCTCGCACGAAGCGACAGCGATCTCGCCGCGCGCCTTGTCACGACATCGCCCGATGTCACCGTGTCGACCAATCTCGGCGGCTGGGTCAACCGCCGCGGCCTGTTCGCCAGCGCCGAGCAGGCGGACCAGTTCCGCAAGGAGAAGATTCCCTCGACCTTCGCGTGGGATTTTTCGCCGAAAGGGCAGCACATCGAGCTCGGCATCGCCGAGATGAACCTGTTTATCCTGCTCTCCGCGCTCGGGCTCTCCCACAGCATCAACGGCGAGCGGCTGCTGCCGGTCGGCACGCTGTACGACCCGTTCATCTGCCGCGGCCTCGATGCGCTCAACTACGCCTGCTATCAGGATGCCCGCTTCATGGTGGCGGCGACGCCGTCGGGCATTTCACTCGCGCCCGAAGGCGGCGCGCACCAGTCGATCGGCACGCCGCTGATCGGGCTCGCGCAGGATGGGCTGTCGTCGTTCGAGCCGGCGTTCGTCGACGAGCTCGCCGCGATCATGCGCTGGGGTTTTGTGCATATGCAGAAGGACGCGGCGGATGCCGCGCATCCCGGGCAGGAGGGCGGCGGCTCGGTGTACCTGCGGCTGTCGACCCGCACCATCGACCAGCCGCAGCGCGAACTGACGGCTGAGCTGGAGGCGGGCATCGCCGACGGCGCTTACTGGCTGCGCCGGCCGGGGCCGAATGCCGAGCTGGTGATCGCCTACACCGGCACGGTTGCCCCCGAGGCGATCGAGGCGACGGGGCTGCTCGGTGACGGCCGACGCGACATCGGCCTGCTGGCCGTGACCTCGGCCGACCGTCTCTACCGCGGCTGGACGGCGTCGCGCCGCCGCCAGCGCGAGGGCGCGATCGCCAGTTCAAGCCATATCGAACGGCTGCTGGCGCCGCTGCCGCGGCATTGCGGCCTCGTCACGGTCATCGACGGCCATCCGGCGACGCTCGCCTGGCTCGGCGGCGTCCATGGCCACCGCGTCGAGGCGCTCGGCGTCGACCATTTCGGCCAGACCGGCACCATCGACGACCTCTATGCGGAATACGGCATCGATACCAACGCCATCATCGAGGCCGCCGAACGGCTGACCCGCGGCGGCCCGATCCGCCACCGCAAGGTCGCGGTGTGAGATGGATCTGGTTGCGCGACGCACGTCCCGACGGGCGTCGCGTCGATGCGGCTCCACATTTCCGCGTCATCACCGGGGCGACGCCAACGGGTCCGCGCGAACGCGCGGCCCGATGACAGGCTCCGCGTCGAGACAGCCCAAGCCCGATGTTTCGGGCTTGGACCACTAAAGAACGCAACTCGGCAAAGCCGAGTTGCTATGGATCCAGCTTCAAAGACACACGTTACGCGGTGAGAAAGCTGGATTGCCGGGTCTTCGCCCGGCAATGACTCCGTAGGTGGGGCGCGTTTCGAAATCAAACCGGACAGCCGGGGCGCGGACCGATCGCATCAATAATGCGGCGGCGGGGGCTCCGGTGCGGTGGAGGTCGCGGCGCGGTTCTCCGCTTCGCGCACGCGGTCGGTGAGGCGGGCGATCTCGCGCGTCAGCGCCTCGATCCGCGTCCATTGCTCGGTCACCGCCTTGTTCAGGGTCTCGATGATCTCGTCCTGGTAGGCGATGCGGATTTCCAGGGAATCCAGCCGCTCGGTGTCAGTCATGGTCAGTCTCGCCGCTCTGGCTGGGGTTCTGCTGCTCGGCCAGGCCATGGCCGAGCGCGACGCGCTCGTCGAACACGAAGCAGCCGCCGCGCCAGCGGCTCTCGGTTTCCGGCACATCCTCCAGGTACTTCAGGATGCCGCCCTTGAGGTGATAGACCTGCGCGAACCCCTGCGCCAGCATGTAGGCGGACGCCTTCTCACAGCGGATGCCACCGGTGCAGAACATCGCGATCTTCCTGTGCCGGGCCGGATCGAGCTCGGCGCGGACATAGTCGCGGAGGTCGCTGAAGCGGGCGATCTGCGGATCGCGGGCGCCCTCGAAGGTGCCCATCGCCACCTCGAAGGCATTGCGGGTGTCGATGAGCACCACGTCCGGCTCTGCGATCAGCGCATTCCAGTCTGCGGCTGAGACATAGGTGCCGACCTGCCGGGTCGGATCGGCGCTGGCGTCGCCGAAGGTCACGATCTCTTTCTTGAGGCGGACCTTGAGCCGGCCGAACGGCATCTGCGCCGCGGTCGAGAATTTCAGCTCGAGGTTGTCGAGCCGGCCGCCGAACAGCGGGCCGTCTTTCAGCTCCGCGATCAGGCTGTCGATCGCCTCCGCGGTGCCGGCCACCGTGCCGTTGATGCCTTCGGCGGCGAGCAGCAGCGAGCCCTTGACCTGCAGCTGCTCGCACAGCGCGCGCAAGGGTTCCCGCACTGCACGGAAATCGGGCAGGGGCAGGAATTGGTAGAGCGCGGCCACACGGAAGGACATGGGTGCCATGTAGCATCGTCACGCAGGCGCGGAAACATGTCTTTGCACCTGCGGTATCCAGCTCAACGGCCTTCACTTTTTTGAGACGTCGTTGCCCGATGGCGGCACGATTGGTATGTTTTGTCGCATCTGGGGGATTCCCCCGGAGGGCGCATCACACCCACCAAGATCATTCAAGACCAGTTTCGCGGATCGAGGAAGTTTAAGTCGATGATCGGCCTTGTCCGCATTGCGCTCACGCGCCCCTACACCTTTGTCGTCCTTGCGCTCTTGATCCTGATCGTGGGGCCGCTCGCGGCGCTGCGGACGCCGACCGACATCTTCCCGGAGATCCGCATCCCGGTGATCGGCGTCGTCTGGCAGTACACCGGCCTGCCGCCGGACCAGATGTCGGGCCGCATCACGACGCCGTTCCAGAAGGCGCTGACCACCACGGTCAACGACATCGAGCACATCGAGGCCAACTCCTACAACGGCTTCGGCATCATCAAGATCTTCTTCCAGCCGAACGTCGACATCCGCACCGCCAATGCCCAGGTCACGGCGATCTCGCAGACCCTGCTCAAGCAGATGCCGGCGGGCGCAACCCCGCCGCTGGTGCTGAACTACAGCGCCGCCACCGTGCCGATCCTGCAGATCGCGCTCGGCGGCGAGGGCCTCAGCGAGCAGAACCTCGGCGACCTCGCCATCAACGTGGTGCGCACCCCGCTCGTCACCATTCCCGGCGCCGCGATCCCGTATCCGTTCGGCGGCAAGCAGCGCCAGATCCAGATCGACCTCGATTCCGCGGCGATGCAGGCGCGCGGCCTGTCCGGCCAGGACGTCGCCAACACGCTGGCGGCGCAGAACCTGATCACCCCGGTCGGCACCCAGAAGATCGGCGCGTTCGAATACACCATCCAGCTCAACAACGCGGCGACGCGGCTGGAGGACCTCGGCGGCCTGCCGATCAAGGCGGTCAACGGCGCCATGGTCTACCTGCGCGACGTCGCCCAGGTGCGCGACGGCAACCCGCCGCAGACCAACATCGTCCATGTCGACGGCAACCGCTCGGCGCTGCTGCAGGTGCTCAAGAACGGTTCGGCGTCGACGCTCGCCATCATCGCCGGCATCAAGCAGATGCTGGTGCAGATGCGCGACACGCTGCCCGAACAGCTCAGGGTCTCGCTGCTCGCCGATCAGTCGGTGTTCGTGCGCGGCGCCATCACCGGCGTCGCCACCGAAGGCGCCATCGCCGCGGCGCTGACCAGCCTGATGATCCTTTTGTTCCTCGGCAGCTGGCGCTCGACCGTCATCATCGCCACCTCGATCCCGCTCGCCATCCTCGGCTCGATCATTGCGCTGTCGGCGATCGGCGAGACGCTGAACATCATGACGCTGGGCGGGCTCGCGCTCGCGGTCGGCATCCTGGTCGACGATGCCACCGTGACCATCGAGAACATCAACTGGCATCTCGAGCACGGCAAGGACGTCGAGACGTCGATCATGGACGGCGCGGCGCAGATCGTGACCCCGGCGTTCGTGTCGCTGCTGTGCATCTGCATCGTGTTCGTGCCGATGTTCTTCCTCGACGGCGTCGCGCGCTTCCTGTTCGTGCCGATGGCGGAAGCCGTCATCTTCGCCATGATCTGCTCGTTCATCCTGTCGCGCACCCTGGTGCCGACCATGGCGAACTACCTGCTGCAGGCCCATGATGTGCACGGCCACGGGGCAGGCGAGGGCGCGCCGCCTTCGCGCAACCCGCTGGTGCGCTTCCAGCGCGGTTTCGAGGCCGGCTTCGAGCGGCTGCGCAGCGGTTACAGCGACCTGCTCGACCTCGCGCTTCATCATCGCGGCGTGTTCGTCACCGGCTTCCTGCTGGTCGTGGCGGCCTCGTTCCTGCTGACGCCGTTCCTCGGGCGCAACTTCTTCCCGGCGGTCGATACCGGCCAGATCCTGATGCATGTGCGCACCCAGGTCGGCACCCGCGTCGAGGAGACGGCCGCCCAGTTCGCCGACATCCAGAAGGCGATCCGCCGCCTGATCCCGCCCGATCAGCTCGACACCCTGGTCGACAACATCGGCATGCCGATCAGCGGCATCAACATGACCTACAACAACACCGGCGTCATCGGCACCCAGGACGGCGACATCCAGATCAAGCTGAAAGAGGACCACCGTCCGACCGCCGAATACGTCCAGCTGCTGCGCGAGGAGCTGCCGCGCGCCTTCCCCGGCGTCACCTTTGCCTTCCTGCCGGCCGATATCGTCAGCCAGATCCTCAACTTCGGCGCGCCGGCGCCAATCGACCTGCAGGTCCGCGGCGCCAACCTGCCGGCCAACTTCACCTATGCCAACCTGCTGCTCGGCAAGATCCGCCACATCCCCGGTGTCGCCGACGCCCGCATCCAGCAGTCGCAGAGCAACCCGACCTTCAATGTCGACGTCGACCGCACCCGGGCGCAGTACATCGGCCTGACCGAGCGCGACGTCACCAACAGCCTGGTGGTCAACCTCGCCGGCAGCTCGCAGGTGGCGCCGACCTACTGGCTCAACCCCGACAACGGCGTGTCCTATCCCATCGTGATGCAGACGCCGCAGTACCAGATCGACTCGTTGAGCGCGCTGCAGACCCTGCCGATCACCGCGGCGGGCATCGGCTCGCTGCCAATCCTCGGCGGCATCGCCAACATCAATCGCACGACGTCGAATGCGGTGGTGTCGCAGTACAACATCCAGTCGATGGTGCAGATCTACGCGACGCCCCAGGGGCGCGACCTCGGCGCGGTGGCGAACGACGTGCAGAAAGCGATCGCTGACACCGCCAAGGACCTGCCGAAGGGCAGCAGTGTCGTGCTGCTGGGACAGGTCAAGACCATGAACAGCGCGTTCGCCGGGCTGTTGTTCGGCCTGCTCGGCGCGGTGGTGCTGATCTATCTGCTGATCGTCGTCAATTTCCAGTCCTGGTCCGACCCGTTCGTCATCATCACCGCGCTGCCGGCGGCGCTCGCCGGAATCGTCTGGATGCTGTTCGCGACCCAGACCACGCTGTCGGTCCCGGCGCTGACCGGCGCCATCATGTGCATGGGCGTCGCCACCGCCAACAGCGTGCTGGTCATCAGCTTCGCCCGCGAGCGGCTCGATGCGCTCGGCGACGCGGTCGCAGCGGCCCGCGAGGCCGGCTTCGTCCGCTTCCGCCCGGTGCTGATGACCGCGCTCGCCATGGTCATCGGCATGGCGCCGATGGCGCTCGGGCTCGGCGAGGGCGGCGAGCAGAATGCGCCGCTCGGCCGCGCCGTGATCGGCGGACTTGTTTTCGCAACCATCGCAACCCTGATGTTCGTTCCCGTGGTTTTCAGTCTGGTCCACGGGCGACGCCGGCACGCGCCAACGCAGGCGCCGCAGGAGACACCCCATGCCGCTTGAACCGACCCCGCCCGCGATCAGCCGCCGCAAGCTCGGCATCGCCGGCCTCTTGGCTGGCGTTGCCGTGATCGTCGTCGTGGTGACGGGCATCGTCGCCCGCGAGAAGGGCGATGCTCACTTGCGCGAATGGACCGAAGCCCAGGCGATCCCGACGGTGGCGGTGGCGCTGCCCGACGGCAAGACGCTGAACCCGGTGCTCAACCTGCCGGGCCGGCTCGAGGCCTATTTCCGCGCCCCGATCTACGCCCGCGTCAGCGGCTATGTGAAGGACTGGAAGGTCGACATCGGCGCCCGCGTCAAGGCGGGCGATCTGCTCGCGGAGATCGAGGCGCCGGACCTCGACCAGCAACTCCTGCAGGCCCGCGCCGACCTGCTCAACGCGCAGGCCGCCGCCAAGCTCTCGGAGGCGACGCTCAAGCGCCGGCAGGCGCTGCTGACCCAGAGCTTCGCCTCCCAGCAGGACGTCGACGAGCGCACCGCCGACCTCAACAGCAAGACTGCGCTGGTGAAGTCGGGGCAGGCCAATGTCGATCGCCTCGAGGCGCTCGCCGGCTACAAGCGCCTGACCGCGCCGTTCGACGGCTTCGTCACCGCGCGCGACACCGACGTCGGCGCGCTGATCAATGCCGGCAGCGGCGGCTCGGCGATGTTCGTGATCTCCAGCACCCAGAAGCTGCGCGTCTATGTCAACGTGCCGCAGACCTATGTGCCGATGATCAAGGTCGGCACGAAGGCGATGGTCTCGGTGCCGGAATATCCCGACCGTGCGTTCCCGGCGGAGGTGGAGTCGTCGGCGCAGGCGGTGGACGTCAGCTCCGGCACCACCCGCATGCAGCTCGGCGTCGCCAATGACAAGGGCGAGCTCTTGCCTGGCAGCTACAGCAATGTCCGCCTCGACCTGTCGCGCGAGGTGCAGCCGCTGCACATTCCCGCCAGCGCGCTGATTTTCGACCAGAACGGCCTGCGGGTCGCCACCGTCGGTGCGAACGATCGCGTTGCCTTCAAGAAGGTGACGATCGCCCGCGACCTCGGCCGCGAGATCGAGATCGCCGCGGGGCTTTCTGCGGATGACCGGGTCATCGTCACGCCGCCGGATGGCCTTGCCGAGAACGACCAGGTGCGCATCGCCGCGCCCGCTCAGCGCAAGACCGGGCCGACCGCGTCGGCGACCCCGGACCGCAAGAGCTGAGAGGCCGGCTCAAAAGAAGTCACCAAATTGGAGCGCTTGGGACCCAATGCAGCTCCACATTTTCAGCGTCATCACCGGGCCGACGCGAAGCGTCGTGACCCGGTGATCCAGCTTTACAAACTCTCGTTGCACTGTGAGCAAGCTGGATTGCCGGATCAAGTCCGGCAATGACTCACTGGGTGAGGCGCCGGCGGCTGCCGCCCGCGATTGTCTCAAATTTTATCGAATTTCCAGATAACCCATTCAGAATACTCCTTAATCTCCGGGAACCATTTTTCCTGTAAGTCCTCGATGACGCATGGGGCATCGTTGAGGTTTGAGTATGTCGTTAGTGGATGGTTCTCTCGGCCGGAGATACTTGCTTCTGGCGTCCGATCGGGGCGACCGCAGCAGCGAGCTGGCAGAGATCATGTCGGTCATGGGCAATGTCGACGTGGTGACGACTGCCGACATGCCGGAGAAACCTCTCAAGAGCCTGTCAGGCATCGTGGTCGACATCGACCTGCGCTCGACCGAGAGCGTGCAGCGGGTGCGCCGCAAGCTGGTCAGCAAGGCCTACCAGTCGATGCCGCGCCTGTTCGTGCTCGCCGACACCTTGCATCACGGCTCGACCCAGGCCTGGGCGCTCGGCGCCACCGACACCATCCAGCGGCCGTTCGAGGCCGATGCCGTGCTGCGCCGGCTCAACGCCTCGTTCGCCTACACCCAGGAGAAGGAGGAGACCAGCGCGAGCCGCGAGGCGCTGTCGCGCGGGGTCGCCGCGGCCCATGCGGTGCTGGTGCGGGTGTTCGAGAAGCTGCGCGCCGGCGTGCCGCTGACGCCCGACGACGTCATGCAGGAGGAGACCCGCATCCTCAAGGCGCTGAAGCGCTCCTCGCTGAAGGAGTGGGTGCTCGCGGTCCGCCGCCACCACAACCGCAGCTACCGCCACTGCCTGCTGGTCACCGGTTTCGCGGTGGCGTTCGGCCAGCATCTCGGCATGCGCGAGGAGGATCAGCGCCGTCTCGCCCGTGCCGGCCTCATCCATGACGTCGGCAAGGCGTTCATTCCGCTGACCATCCTCAACAAGGCCGGCCCGCTGACCGACCAGGAAGAAGCGGTGATGCGCGAGCATACCCGCCGCGGCTACGATGCGCTGGCGGCGCAGGCGAGCTTCCCGCGCGAGATGCTCGACGTCGTGCTGCATCATCATGAGCTGCTCGACGGCACCGGCTATCCGGACCAGCTGCGCAACGGCGACATCTCCGACATCGTCCGCATCATCACCATGGTCGACGTGTTCGCGGGCCTCGTGGAGCGCAGCGGGCAGGACACCTCGCTCACCCGCGAGGCGGCGTTCGGCACGCTGGAGCACATGGGCGACCAGCTCGACCAGCAACTGGTGCAGGCATTCCGCCCGGTGGCGTTCGGTTCCTGAGCGCGCCCGGCCGGTCGTGGCCGGCCGTTCAGGTGACGGCGCTGCGTGACGATCTCGCGCGAACACGGGCAGGCCTGTCGCAGCGATCATGCCAAGGGGTGGACCTGCGCCGCTCGTGGCGCGGTCGGTCCAGAAGACGGGGCTATTCCGGACGATTGGCGCCGGCCAAACCCGCAAGACATTTTGCGAAATAAATTGATTGATCGGAATGAGCGGCCTCGTAGGTTTCAGTCGTGCGCTGCGGGGCGCGACGCGTCCGCTTGAATCGTCACCGGCCGCTCGCGGAATGTACGAAGGCCGATCCGGAACACATCAGGGCCATCCAGGCGTGGCGAGGGTGATGACGCGTGGCACGCCGGCTCGTGAGGGCAGAAGCAAAGCGAACTGGCTTCCAGCGGCAGTGATCATTGCCTGTCTTTGCAACGTGGCGTCAGTCGCTGGTTTGAACTATCAGCAGTGTCTTGCCACACTCAAAACTCAGGATCTGGTCACCTATCAGCATGTGATATCGGAAGCTGTCTTGCTTTGCCCGATACTTGTTGTTCTTCTCGCCCGTCGTCTTGCTCCGATTGTCTTCGCCTACGCATCAGTACTCTCTGCAATCCTGGCGGGGCGCATCTATTTCATGCTGATCGGCCTGCTCTTAAAGCAGGATTGGTCGAGTATATGTCAGATATTCGTCGGCTTTCTGTCGGCGCTGCCCATTGTCGTGTGGGCGCTCATGCGTGTCTTGATGTGGGCCGATGAGGCCATTCGATCTCTCCGGGAGAGATAGACAGGCGGAGAAGGGCTCCCGTTCCAACGGGGCGGTTGTCGGGCAGGAGCGGTGATGGTTGGGGGATGGAAATGACTGCGCTGTTCGAAACTGATGGCGTCACCACAAAGCGAATGTCCACTGGCTCAAAGATCACCCTGAACACAACGCCGCCGGAGCTTTCAGACGGCACGACATTTCTCTACGAAAGCCCTCGGTATCGATTGAAGGTGCGCTTCCCGGCGATCTTTGTTTTCGAGACATTCGTTATTGCGCAGCTCAATGGCACAGACATCGATCAACCTGTAACTGCTGCGGTTATATTGAGGAAGGGGCAGTTGGCTTCCATCGTCGAGCATCAGCTGGGCGCGTCATTATCTCAGCCCATCGTCGACGAGGTACTGGGCGACATCTACAGTCTGATACTTGAGGAAATTCGCCGCAGCCTTGTGCGTTTTCAAAAACTCGAAGTGTCCAAAGTGGGGCCCCACATTTACGAGGCTGAGACCCGGCTGTTCAATGAGGCGATGTGGAACAGCCCGGATGATGTGTACTTGGGGCCGGAGACGATGTCCCGTTTGAAGGCGACGCTCATCGTTTGAGCTGAAATTGCGCCGGCGCTGGCTGCCGCAGGCCGGCGAACCTCACTTCCCCTCGGCTCCCGCGACCTGACCGCAGGCCGTTCGCCCGTCATTTTCGCCACTGGACAAACATAACAACTGTTGTGTAGTTGTCGTCGCAAGAAGGCGGAAGGGAACGTTAAACATGCGGGTGGTGGTGTTGGGCGGCGCGGGCGGCATGGGCCGCACCGCGGTGAAGGTGGCTGCGGAGCTCGACTTCGTGCGCGAGGTCGTGGTGGCCGATCGCCATCTCGCCGGCGCCGAGGAGATCGCGGCGCGGTATCGCGGCAAGGCGC
>JBFLYG010000025.1:0-80142 GCA_040756765.1 Pseudomonadota bacterium
CCACGGCCTTCATCAGCTCGAGGATGGCTTCGTGGCCAAGCTTCGGATTCGAGTTCTCCAGCGCCGCCAGCGCCGAGCCCTTGATGATCGGAATGTCGTCGCCCGGGAAGTCGTACTTCGACAGCAGTTCACGCACTTCCATCTCGACGAGCTCGAGCAGCTCCGGATCGTCGACCATGTCGCACTTGTTGAGGAACACGACAATCGCGGGAACGCCGACCTGGCGCGCCAGCAGAATGTGCTCGCGGGTCTGCGGCATCGGGCCGTCGGCCGCCGACACCACCAGGATCGCGCCGTCCATCTGCGCCGCACCGGTGATCATGTTCTTGACGTAGTCGGCGTGCCCGGGGCAGTCGACGTGCGCGTAGTGGCGGTTCTGCGTCTCGTACTCGACGTGCGCCGTCGAAATCGTGATGCCGCGCGCCTTCTCTTCCGGCGCCTTGTCGATCTGGTCGTACGCCGTGAACGTCGCGCCACCCGTCTCCGCCAGCACCTTGGTGATCGCCGCCGTCAGCGACGTCTTGCCGTGGTCAACGTGACCGATCGTGCCGATGTTGCAGTGCGGCTTATTACGCTCAAACTTCTCTTTGGCCATTCTTCGTCCACCCTCACCAGCCGGCGCGGCTGCGCGGCTACAAATCGGCGGCTGGTTACTGCGGAAAACGCTGCTGTTCAAGGGCGAAGTTATGGGTCAGGGTGATCCGGCCCCCGTCCCGCGGGGGGCCAAAACAACAAAATGACGCCGTGCAAGGAGCCCCATGCCCCTCCAGACCGCCCTGAAACCCGCCGCCGGGCCGCAAACCCCGCCGCTCCCCTCCGCCGACCCCGAGGTCTTGGGCCTGTCGGCCGCCCGGCTGCGGCGCATGCGCGACGCCCTGCAGCGCGAGATCGACCGGGGAACCACCCCGGGGGTGGTCACCATGGTCGCCCGGCGCGGCCGGATCGGCTGGTTCGAGGCCCAGGGCCGCCAGGCCCCGGGGAGCGACACGCCCATGGCCCTGGACAGCCTGTTTCGCATCTTCTCGATGACCAAGCCGCTGGTCTCGATCGGCATCGGCCAGCTGCTGGAGGACGGCCAGCTGCTGCTGACCGACCCGCTGGAGAAGTACATTCCGGAATTCGCCGCCCAGCAGGTCGGCGTTGAGAAGGACGGCCGGCTGGAACTGGTGCCCCGGGTGCGCTCGATCACCATCCAGGACCTGCTGCGCCACACCTCCGGCATCACCTACGAGATCACCGGCAACGGCCTCGTCCAGCAGATGTACCGCAAGGTCCGCGCCTTCGCCCGCGGCATCAGCAACGAGGAGCACGCCCGCCTGATCGCCGAGTTGCCGCTGGTCTGCCAGCCCGGCGCCGAGTGGAACTACAGCCGCTCGACCGACATCCTCGGCCGGGTCATCGAGGTGGTGTCGGGGCAGACGCTCGGTGCGTTCCTGTCCGAGCGCATCCTCGCCCCCCTGCAGATGACGGAAACCGCGTTTTCCACAGTTGCGTCGAACGCCGGCCGCCTCGCCCAGCCGTTCCCGGCCGATCCCTGGACCGGCGACAAGGTCGTGCTGTTCGATCCGCTGGAGGTCCCGGTGATGGAATCGGGCGGCGGCGGTCTCGTCTCCACGGCGATGGACTATGCCCGCTTCTGCCAGATGCTGCTCAACGGCGGCACGCTGGACGGGGCGTCGATCATCGCGCGCAAGACCCTGCAGTTCATGGCCGCCGATCACCTCGCGCCGTCCGTGAAGGTCGATTCGCCGCTGATTCCGGCTGGCCACTCGTTCGGCCTCGGCTTCGCGGTGCGCACCCACCAGGGCCTCGCGCCGTTTGCGGGCTCGGTCGGGCAGTACTTCTGGAGCGGCATGGCCGGCACGTTCTTCTGGATCGATCCGGCGGAAGACCTGTTCGCGATTTTCCTGTCGCAGGGCCCCGGCCAGCGCGAGTATTTTCGCACGCTGGTCCGCAGCCTGGTCTACGCCACGCTGGAGTGAGAAAGCCTCTCAACGTCGGTCATCCCGGGCACGCCCCTTCGAGTTCGCCCTCATCGCTCAGCATGCAGGCGCAGTTGCGGCCGGCAACTTTGGCTGCGTAGAGCGCACGGTCAGCACTTGCCACCAGTGTGGCAGCGGGCGGCAACACGATCGGCGGCCGGTTGTCATTGGCACCTCGGGCGACGTCTTCCAGTTCGAAGCGCATCGCCGCCACCGCACCGGCAACGCCGACGCTGACCGTGACGTGATCGGCCGCCGCCGAGGCCGCATGCGGAACCCGGAGCTGCCGGACCGACTCGCAAAGCCGTTCGGCGAGCCGGCACGCGTCCAGGGTTTCAGTATGCGGCAACAGAACGGCAAATTCCTCGCCGCCGTAGCGTGCGGCAACGTCGCCGGCGCGCCGGGCATGCGCCGCCACAACCTCCGCGACACGGCGCAAACATTCGTCGCCGGCGACGTGACCATAACTGTCATTGAAGCGCTTGAAATAGTCGACGTCGATCATGAGCAACGACAGCGGGGTCTTGTAGCGCAGGGTTCGCCGCCACTCGCCATCGAGCGCCTGCTCGAACGCGCGGCGGTTGGCGATCCCCGTCAACGGATCTGTGACCGAGAGGCGTTGCAGCTCGGCAGCCTGTCGGCGCTCATGTTCATGCGCTGCGATCAAGCGGACATAAAGGGCACCGTTGCGGGCCAGGAAAACCAGCAGAATGAAGCTGGCGGCCACCAGACCATAGATGCGACCGGCATAGAAACCGAGATCGTAGCGGCCGGCGTTGAGCCCACCGCTCAAGGCGATATCAAACAGCCAGGCGCAGATCACGACAATGAGCCACAGGTCGAGCACGGAATAAGGGCGCCGCCGCCAGAGGACCAGCACCAATGCGAGGAAACTGAGCAGCCACACAATCGATATGACGACCGTCTGTGCCGGCCGATAGTGATTGTCCTGCATAACGGCGGGCAAGGCGTCGTGGCCGGCGGTGGCGACCACCGTCAGCGCCACAGCCGCGCCGAACGTCACTGCCACGGCACTTAGCATTGTCGCACGCGCGCTCGTCGCCTCGCCGATGCGTCGGTCCTTGCTCAGGGTGTACGCAATCACGAGTATCGGAAAGCCAGCGTGCCAAAACATGTAGAGCCAGGCGGTCGTTTGTGGTCCGGCGCCGGCCAGCCCCGCCGGTGCGAGGAGGCCGGGAAAGCTCAACATATGCGCAACCGCCTCGGCCGCAGTGAACAGGTAGGCGCAAGCGAGGAGCAGCAAGCTGCGCATCCGCAGCGCGCTGAATTGGCCGAGTAAGAACGCGGCGGTGATCAGGTCGTTGAGCACGAGGGCTGCTTCATAAGCCGGGATGAAAGCCCGGACCGGCGGCAATGGCCGCGTCGCGTTCGGTGCGAGCACGGCAAAGATCACAGCCGAAAGGAGCACGAGCGCGAGCGCCGCGCGGCGCTCGAACCGGCCCGCGGGGACGGTCGACAGAAACGCGGCTGGTTCGTCCTGCGCTTCAATCTGCATCGCTTCGCTCCGCGGCACCGCTCCAGCGCGAATTCCGGAAACGAGCTCCGCCGACTTCCGCAGAAACGCGATCAGTCACTCGCTGCAGAGCGCTTGCCCAAGCGGCACGCCAGTTTGCCTCGGTACGACCGAAAGTCTGCCCAAGCAGCAACGAACGGCTTGTTCAGATATTCAATCGAAATTGATGCAGTTTAGAGCGATCGGCGCCTCTTCCGGATCAACGCGCGTTGCGCGTCGTCCGGAATGACTTGGTGGACGTCAGCTGATGGTCGCGCCGCCGTCGATCACCATGGTCTGGCCGGTCATGAAATTGCCGGCAGCGGAGCCGAGGAACACCGCGGCGCCGGCGATCTCGTCGGGGATGCCGATGCGCAGCAGCGGCGAGCGCGCGGTCGAGGCCTTGAGGTTGTCCGGATTGTCCCACAGCGCCTTGGCGAAATCGGTCTTGATCAGGCCCGGCGCGATGCAGTTCACCCGGACATTGTGCGGGCCGTACTCGCAGGCGAGGTTGCGCGCGAGCTGCATGTCGGCGGCCTTGGAGATGGCGTAGGCGCCGAGGATGGTCGAGCCCTTGAGACCGCCGATCGATGACACAATGATGACAGAGCCATCCTTGCGCGCGATCATCTGCGGCACGACCATGCTGATCAGCCAGTTGTTCGAGACGATGTTGTTGTCGAGGATCTTGCGGAACTGATCGTCCGAGATGCCCGCGAGCGGCCCGTAATACGGGTTCGACGCGGCGTTGCACACCAGCACGTCGATCTTGCCGAAGGCGCGGTTGCTCTCGTCGACGAGGTTCTGCAGGTTCTCCTTGCTGGAGATGTTGGCGGCGATCGCGATCGCCCGGCCCTTGCCGAAGCGCTCGTTGATCTCCTTGGCGACCGCGTCGCAGACGTCCTGCTTGCGCGACGAGATCACCACCTGCGCGCCGTGCTCGACCATGCGCTCGGCAATGGCGCGGCCGATGCCGCGGGTCGATCCGGTGATGACAGCCACCTTTCCGGTCATGTCGAACAGCGTCATGTCTCTCTCCCTGATATTTTGTGTGATTATTGGCGTCAGCCGATCTTGCCGGGCGACGCCGCTTCGGGGCCGGCCGGCTGATGCATCGCGGCGTGGGACGGATCGGCGATCCATGGCTGCTGGTTGATCATCGGCACCCGCCAGCCGGTGTGATCCTCGCCATGGAGATGATCGAGCCGCGTCACCGAGCAGTTGTCGATGGCGAACGCAAAGCCCGCGCTGGCCGGCAGGCCGAGCGCGTGGGCGATCGCGGCCTTGATCGGTCCGCCATGGGACGACACCACGATGTCGGCCCCGCGATGGGCGACGTTGAGGCGCTCGATCGCAGCGCGCACGCGCGCAAACAGATCGGCAAAGCTCTCGCCGCCGGGCGCCCGCTCCTCCGCCGGCGCGAACCAGTAGCTGGCAATCGCCGCCGGACGGCTGGCGAAGAACGCGGCGCGGTTGCGCCCCTGCCATTCGCCGAGATCCTGCTCGGCGAAGGCGGGCTCATGCGTCATCTCGACCGGCGCAGCGAGGCCCGCGGCCCAGATCGCCGCGGCGGTCTGATGGGTGCGCTTGAGGTTGCTGGCGTACCACACCGCGTCCTTCGGCAGGATGCGGGCGACGGCGTTGAATACCACCGTGTCGCTGCAGTCGCAATTGAGGTCCTTCTGGCCGTAGATCAGGCCTTCGTCCTCGCGCACCGGCGCGTGGCGCACCCACCACCAGCGGGTGATCGACAGGCCGGCGGGCTTCGGCGGAATGCCGCCGGTGGTGCGCGGAAGCGTGGCCGACATGATCGCTCCGCTCAGATCGGCTTGCCGGTGTAGGGCATCGACGCGGTCAGGCCGCCGTCGACCGGGAACGCCTGGCCGTTGACGTAGGACGCCTCGTCGCTGATCAGGAACAGGCCCATCGCCGCAAGCTCGTGCGGCTGGCCGGCGCGCTTGAGCGGGTTGAGCTGGCCGATCTTGCCCTCGGTGCCGCGCTCCTTGGCGTTGTCGAAGATCGGCTTGGTCATGCCGGTCTCGATCAGGCCGGGGCAGACGGCGTTGATGCGCACGTTGGTGCCCGACAGCGAATAGGCCGTGGTCTGCACCAGGCTGATAACGCCGGCCTTGCTGGCGGCATAGGGATGGCCGCTGGCGCCGGACTTGAGGCCGGCGACGGATGCGGTGCAGACGATCGCGCCGTGGCCCTGCCTGGTGAGGTGCGGAATGGAGTGCTTCACCGCGAGGAACGGGCCGATCAGGTTGACCCGCAGGATCTCCTGCCAGTGCTCCGGCGTCTGGTCGGCGAGCGGCACGAGACCGCCGCTGACGCCGGCATTGGCCCAGATGCCGTCGAGCTTGCCGTAAGCAGCGATGGCGCGGGCGATGAAGGCCTGGACATCTGATTCCGAACCCGCATCCGCCTGCACCGCTTCCGCGGTGCCGCCAGCCTTGCGAACCAGTTCGACCGTGTCCTTGACACCCTCACTGCGGTCCACGGCGATGAGCCGCGCACCTTCCTTGCTGAACAACAGCGACGCGGCGCGGCCGATGCCGCTGCCCGCGCCAGTGATCACGATGGACTTGCCGTCGAGGCGACCCATGATGCGTTTCCCTTATGTCGTGTCGATCAGAAGTGTCGTGTCGATCAGGAGCACAGCGCGACCGCTGGTGCGGTTGCCGCCATGGCGTCAGCGCACGCCCGGCCACAACCGGCCAGGCGCGTCGCGAAGGAATCAGGCGCCGGCCTTCTGGGCGAAGGCCCAGGACGCCTGCGCCAGCGGGATGCGGCGCGCCGCCGATTCCGCCGCCCGCGCGTTGGCCGCGGTGCCGTCGCGGATGCGCGCGGCGATGCCCTGCACGATGCCCGCGAGGCGGAACAGGTTGTAGGCGAAGTACCAGTTGAGGTCGGGGATGCTGCTGCGGCCGGTGGCCTTGCAGTAGATCGCCTCGGCCTCCTCCATGGTCGGGATGTTGAGCGCCTTGAAGTCGGCGCCCTCGAGGCCCGGCATCACCCACTGCATCAGGAGATAGGTGAAGTCGGCGAGCGGATCGCCGAGCGTCGACAGCTCCCAGTCCAGCACCGCCTTCACCTTGGGTTCGGTGGCGTGGAAGATCATGTTGTCGAGCCGGTAGTCGCCGTGCACCACCGACACCCGCTCCTGCTGCGGCACCGTGCGCGGCAGCCACTCGATCAGGCGGTCCATTTCCGGGATGACGTCGGTCTCCGACGCCCGGTACTGCTTGGTCCAGCGCTCGACCTGCCGGGCAAAGTAGTTGCCCGGCTTGCCGAAGTCGCCGAGGCCAATCGCCGTCGGATCGTACTGGTGGAGCTGTGCCAGCGTCTCGACCTTGCTGGTGAACACCGCGCGGCGCTCGGCCGGCGGCAGGTTCGGCAGGGTCGGGTTCCAGAACACGCGGCCCTCTTCCATCGACATGATGTAGAAGGCCGAGCCGATCACGGCGTCGTCCATGCACAGCGCATAGGCGCGCGCCACCGGGAAGCCCTGCCGGTACAGCGCATCGATGACGCGGAACTCGCGATCCACCGCATGCGCCGACGGCAGCAGCTTGCCGAACGGCTTGCGCCGCAGGACATAGGCACGGCCCGGGGTGTCGAGCCGGTAGGTCGGGTTGGACTGCCCGCCCTTGAACTGCGACACCGTCAGCGGCCCGGCATAGCCCTCGACATGCGAGGCCATCCAGCGGTCGAGACTCGCCTCATCGATGCGATGGCGCTCCTCGACCGGCTTGGTGCCGGAGAAATCCGCGTCTTCCCTCACCCCGAGACCCATGCCAGCTCTCCAGTCAGTGCTTGGCCGGCGCGTTGGCGTACTTGCGCATCTCGAGCCGGGCGATGGCACGGTTGTGCACCTCGTCCGGGCCGTCCGCAAGCCGCAGCGTGCGAATGCCTGCATAGTCCTTGGCGAGGCCCGCCTCGTCGGACACGCCGCCGCCGCCATAGGCCTGGATCGCATCGTCGATGATCTTGAGCGCCATGTTGGGCGCCGCCACCTTGATCATGGCGATCTCGAGCTGGGCGGTCTTGTTGCCGACCTTGTCCATCATGTCGGCGGCCTTGAGGCACAAAAGACGCGTCATCTCGATGTTGGTGCGGGCTTCGCCGATGCGCTGCTCCCACACCGAGTGCTCGATGATCTTCTTGCCGAAGGCGGTGCGCGACGCGAGACGCCGCACCATCTTCTCCAGCGCCTCCTCAGCCTTGCCGATGGTGCGCATGCAGTGATGGATGCGGCCGGGGCCGAGGCGACCCTGCGCGATCTCGAAGCCGCGGCCCTCGCCGAGCAGCAGGTTCGACACCGGCACGCGGACGTTCTCCAGCAGCACCTGGGCGTGGCCGTGCGGTGCGTCGTCGAAGCCGAACACCGGCAGCATCTTCTCCACCGTAATGCCCTTGGTGTCGAGCGGCACCAGGATCTGCGACTGCTGCTGGTGCTTGGGCGCGTTGAAATCGGTCTTGCCCATCAGGATCGCGATCTTGCAGCGGGGATCGCCGACGCCGGACGACCACCACTTGCGGCCGTTGATGACGTAGTGATCGCCGTCACGCTCGATGCGGGTTTCGATGTTGGTGGCGTCGGACGAGGCGACCGCCGGCTCGGTCATCAGGAAGGCCGAGCGGATCTCGCCGTCCATCAAGGGGCGCAGCCACTGGCGCTTCTGCTCCTTGGTGCCGTAGCGCATCAGCACTTCCATGTTGCCGGTATCCGGCGCGGAGCAGTTGAACACTTCCGAGGCCCAGTAGATGTGGCCCATCTGCTCGGACAGCAGCGCGTATTCGAGGTTGGTCAGGCCCGCGCCGCGGAATTCGTCATCTTCATGCGACGACGGCGGCATGAACATGTTCCACAGGCCTTCGGCCTTCGCCTTCTTCTTCAGCTCCTCGAGAATCGGAATGACTTTCCAGCGCTCGCCGGCAGCGTCCTGCTCCTTGTAGATCTTTTCCGCGGGACGGACATGCTTGTTCATGAAGGTGGTGACGCGATCGAGCCATTCGCGCTGGCGATCCGACATTGAAAAGTCCATCTGGCGATCCTCGCTGTTCGTTTTGAAACGTCTTTACGTCGCAGTGTCTGCCTGCCGTCCGCCGCCCGCAAGAGCCTTGATGGGTATCCCGCGCAACGGAAAAACCAGCAGTTTCAACATCAAGATGTCATCCGGCAGGGGCCGCATTGACATCCCGCGATCTGAAACGATAGTTTCATACAAAAGTTTGAAATGCAATCACTGACCTCTGAGCGTCCACCGGCAACGCGTCCCTGCCGGCCGAACATGGCTCGCCGATGTCGACCGACGAAACCAAGACCGCGATCCTCACCGCAGCCGAGCAGCTCTACGCCGAACGCAGCTTCGGCGAGGTCAGCCTGCGCGACATCGTCGCCGCCGCAGGCGTCAATCTCGCCGCGGTCAACTATCATTTCGGATCGAAGGACGAACTGCTGGCGGAATTGTTTCTCAGCCGCGCCAGCGCGCTCAACCGCGAGCGCTTTACCGAGCTGAAGGCCGCTGAAGCCGCCGGCGACGGCCGTGCCGACGTCGAGGCGATCCTGCGCGCCCTCGCCGGCCCGCCGATCCGCTGGTGCCTGGGTGCCGACCGCCAGCGTTCCGCCGCGGCGCGGTTCATGACGCGGGCGTCGGTCGAAACCGTGCCGCCGATCCGCAAGATCGTCGAGCGCGACATCACCCATCTGCGGCGCTTCGCCGAGGCGCTACTCCGGGCGCTGCCCGAGCGCAGGGATGTCGATGTCTACTGGGGACTGCACTTCACGCTGGCGATGATCCGCCAGACCATCACCGACAGCGACCGCCTGCGCAAGCTGTCAGGCGATCTCTGTGATCTCGACGACGTCGACGACATCATCCAGCGCATCGTCTCGCTGGCGAGCCACGGACTGACCGGCAAGGCGGCGCCTGCGCGGAAGGACAAGGCGAAGACCGCGGCGAGCGCCAAGGGCTGACCAGCCGCCCCGTCGCGGCCAGCCGCCCTTACCAGCCGTGGCTCCAGCCGCCGGCGTCGAACGGCGCCGCGATCGCATGCTCGGCATCGAGGCGGCGGTACTGACCACCGAAGAACACCAGCGGGCGGGCGGCATGGCGGCCGACATGGGCGAGCGCATCGACCCGGCCGACCACGATCAGATGGTCGCCGCCGTCGTGATGCGCATGGCTGGTGCAGCTCAGCAGCAGCAGCGCGCCCGGCACGATCGGACAACCGTTGACGTCGGCGGCCGACCTGATGCCTGCCCATTTGTCGGTCAGGGGACGGGCGAAGCGCGTCGACACCGTGCTCTGCTCCTCGGCCAGCACATTGATGGCGAACGTCTTGGCCGCCTGCCAGGCCGCGAAGGCATGGGCGCCACGGCCGACGCTGAACAGCACCAGCGGCGGCTCCAGCGACACCGAATTGAACGACGACACCGTCATGCCGAGCCGCTCGCCGCCGGGCGTCGTGCTGGTCACCACCACCACGCCGGACGCGAACAGGCCGAGCGCATCACGGAACTCGCGCGCCGAGAAGCCTGCCTCCTGCTCGATCGTCGTCATCGCATCCCTCCAGAGCGCTTGCGGTGTCAGTGGCGCGCCGCGCCGTACGACATCGGCACGCGGCAGCTCGCGACGGCGACGCTGCGCGTCGTCGCCGGGCTGTTGCGGCTGCGGCCGACGAAGCGCGGCTCGCCCGCCGTCACCACCGCGCCGATCGCGGCGATGTCGCCGTTGGCGATGGCCGCGAGCGCGGTCGTCTGCGAGCCGCCGTCGGGGGCATCGATCAGGACGAGGTCGGCGTCGCGGCCGACCGCGATCTGCCCGGCATTGAGGCCGTAAACCTGCGCGTTGTTGCCGGTCGCCGCGGCGATGGCGAGCTCCGGCGCCACGCCGCCGAGGCTCGCCAGATGCGCGATGGTGTAGAGCATGCCGAGCGGCATGATGCCGCTGCCGGTCGGCGTGTCGGTCGCGATCAGCAGCCGGTCGAAGGCGTCATGGGCGAGCGCCAGCGATGCGGTCAGCAGCGCCGTGCGCAGATTACCGGCGGTGCACAGCTGCAGCGCGATGGCGCTGTCGCGCACCAGCCGCTCGAAGTCGGCGTCCTTCATCGCGGTGGGACCGCCATTGACATGGAAGGAGACGTGCGGGTTCATCGCCAGCAGGTGATCGCCGGTCACCGCGCCCGATCCCGGGATCGACGAGCCGCCGGTGTGGACGGTGGTGATCATGCCCGCCGCACGCGCCGCCGCGACCAGCGGCACGTAATCATAGGCCGTCTTCATGGCGCCGAAGCCGGCCTTCGCCAGCCACACGCCCTGACGCCTGAGATCGGCGAAGTCGGCGTCTGTCAGGCCCGGCTCGAGGATCACCGAACCGGCATGCACCCGCATGCCGCCGGGCCGGTACTCCTTGAAGCACTTGTGCGCCGCGACCGCGAGCGCCTTGACGCCGTCGACATCCCTAGGCCGCCCGGGCACGTGCACCTCCGAGGCGGAGATCGCCGTGGTGGTGCCGCCGTGCACATAGCTTTCGAGATAGCCCACGGTCTGCTGGCGCGGGGTGTAGTCCCCGAACGTGATGTGGACGTGGGAATCGATCAGGCCCGGCATCAGCGTGGTGCCGGCGGCATCGATCACCACGTCGGCCTGCTCGACCGCGGCGGGGGACGCCGTCCCCACCGCGGCGATCAGGCCGCCCTCACAGACCACAGTGTCCCCTGCGATCAGGGGATGGCGCCAGTCACCCGAGACGATGGCGCCGATGTTGACAATCGCAACACGCATGACTGGCCTCCCGTGCCCTGATGATCCGCCCTACTGCCGCACCGCGCCCTGGGGGGCGTCGAGCGACACGCTTGCCATGAGATTGCGCACCAGCGCGGTGGCGCCGTCCCAGCCGAAGGTCCGGTAGCTGTGGCCCGCGGTCACGAACTGCGCGCCGGCATAGAACATCTCGTACTGGGTGTGGCGCGAGCCGAACTCGGAGCCGATCGCATCCCATGCCGCCTTGAGGAAGCGCACCTTCTGCTCGGGATCGAGCGTGGCGGAACGCTGGGTCTTGCGGATCAGCGGCGCGAGCGTCTCGTTGGCGAAGTCGCGATAGGACGACGGCAGCATGATGAAGGCGCCGCCCGCCAGCTCGCGAATCTTGTTGATCATCCGCGGATAGAGATCCTGGGTCACCACCTGTGCCGAATAGAGGTGATGGCGGTTCGGCACCCAGTAGTCGCCGCAGGCCTCGCCCGCCGCCTCCATGCCGTGCAGCATGGCTTCCACCATGCCGACATCGGCGGCGAGACGTCCGAGCTGCTCGCGCACCTGCGGCATGGCCGCGGTGCCGATCGCTTCCGTCAATTGATGCGCCAGCCCGACCAGGAACTTGAGCTTGACCACGAGGCGGATCTGCGACTGATAGTTCTGGAAGACATGCCCGGGGGTGTCGTGGAACTGGGCGCGGCAGAGATCGACGTTGCGGTGGACGAACAGCCGCTCCCACGGCACCTTGACGTCGTCGAAGTAGATCACCGCGTCATTCTCGTCATAACGCGACGACACCGGGTTGTCGTAGACCGACACCGCCGCCGCCTCATAGGACTTGCGCGACATCACCTGCAAGCCCCGCGCGTTCATCTCCAGCGCGCAGCTGAAGGCGAGCGCCTCCTCACCCGCCCTGAGCGGCTGCAGGTTGGCGACGAAGATCTCGTTGGCCATGATCGAGCTCGTGCCCATCATCTTGGCACCGCGGATGGTGACGCCGGTCGCGTCCTCGTCGACGATCCGCGCCACGAGATCGTCGTCCTGGTCGCCCCAGTCCTTCGAACGGTTGGCCTGCGGATTGATGATGACGTAGGTCAGGAACAGATCGTTGTTGCTGGCATAGTCGAAGTAGTCAGCAAATGCCTTGGCTCGTGCCGCGCCGCCGCGCTCGAACACGTCGAGCCGCATGCGCTGGCCGACCAGCGCCGACGCCAGGTGATCAGGCGAGCGCCCCATGAAGCCATAGCTGCACTCGGCCCAGGCAGTGAGCGCCTTGCGGCGGCTGACCATCTCGGCATGAGACCGCGGGATCTGCCAGGCGCGGCTGATGCGGCGGTTGCCGCCATCCGGCGCGAACGTCATCAGCTCGAGATGCTCCGGCGCGGACTGGAAGTCATAGAGGCTGGCGGCAGACGCCACCGCATTGCGGTAGGCGTGGTGGGTGGTCACGTCGGCGACGCGTTCGCCGTCGATGAAGACGGCGCGCCCGTCGCGCAGGGATGCGAGATGCTCGGCACCATTCTTGCTGATGGCCATGATGTTCCTCCCGATTGTTTGCCGTGTTCAGACCAGACCGTCGAGACCCTTGATCTCTGCGCTCGCCAGCCCGCCGACCCGATGGTTGAGGCGGCCGCGGTTGGCGTAGGCGCAGATGATCGCGATCTCGTCGGGCAGCGGCGCATCCGGCAATGCCACCGTGATGCCGTCGTAGTGCGAGCGCACATAGAGTGCGTCCTTGTGCGCCAGCGGCACGTCGATCGAAGCGCCCGGCGCGGCGCGCTTGGTCAGCGACGAGATCCAGGCCTTGCCGCCGCCGGCGGTGGCGCGGATGACGTTGCCGAACACGGTGGTGAGCAGCGCGACGCCGTGCTCCTGCTCGCCGGACAGGCCGATGACCGCGCCCTTGCCATAGCTTTCGACCGGATATGGCCCCATCGCCGCCAGCGCGATCGCCGAGATTTCCTCGCCGAGCGCAGCGCTCGCCGTTACCAGGCTCGACAGGTCGCTCTCATAGCGACCGGCGAACGGATTGCCGACGACCGCCACCGCAGCGACCTTGCGCAGCGGCGGCGTCGCCGCGATGCCGGCTTCAGTGCGCGCCTCGTCGACGACGGTGATGATCTTGCGGATGTGCATGCTCGCCTCCTCCCAAAACAATAAGTTTTATTAGCTAATTTTCGAAGCTAATGCAAGGCACATCTGCCCTGGGGAGGACCGCGGCGTCGTGCTTAGGGCATGCCGAGCCGGCGCGACTGCTTGCTGCGCCGCTTCGCCGGACGCTCGTCGGTCGGCATCGCGCCTTCGCCGCCGCCGGCGTAATAGGCCTGCAGGCTCAGGGCGCGGTTGCTGCTCTCGATCAGGCGGTTCACCATGCTGAGCAGTTGCTGGAATTCCGTGGCGCTGAGGCAATCGAACTGCACGTCGTTGACCTTGCGCTGCACCGGCGCCAGTTCGGCAAGGCGCGCCCAGCCGTCCTGCGAGATTTCGAGCAGCACCCGCCGCCGGTCGCTCGGGTCCGGCGTCTTGTGGATGAGGCCGTGCTTCAGCAGCTGATTGGTCAGCGTGGTGACGAAGGCGCCGCTGAGATAAAGGTGTTCGGCGATCCGGTTGACGCTGACCTGGCCCTCCTCGGCTGATAGGTGACCGATCGAGATCAGCACCGTGTACTCGATCCCGACCAGCCCGATGCGAGCGCCGTGGCCGGCGCGGACGGCTTCGTGCCGGGCGAAGAAGCCGAACAGCCCGTGCACCAGGCTGCGGAACGCACGGTCGGAGCCCTGCACCAGCAGTTCCGGACGGGACACCGTCAGCGGCATCGACCGCGGCCGCCCCGTCGACGCCGGCAAAGGCAGCGTCTTTTGCTTGGCGGTGCTCGGATCCGCCGCACTCCGCGGTGTGGACGATCGGCTCTTCTTGGCGGACATCGGCTGGCTTCCCGAGATGCGAATCCATCGGCGGGAAGAGAATCGGCGCATCTTCCCCTGTTTTATCTGATGGATGCATACACCGCGCCCGTGACAGCGACCAGCAAGATCAGCCGAGGTTTCGGAAAATTAGCTAAGAAAAGCCGCTAAATTCGGAAGCCTTTTGACGGGTGCGCCGCCCGTGCCGGGGCTGCGGGCGGCCGCCCCATCAGCGGCTGCTCAGCACCGCGCCGAAGCGGTCCCAGGTCTTGCCGTCGAACTTGACCAGTTGCAGCTGCTCGATCGGATAGTGATCGGCCGAGCCGGTGTTGAGCTTGATCCCCGGCAACAGCAGCGGCAGCTCCAGGTCCTTGAGGCCGTTGACCTGCCGCATCAGGCTCTCACGCGTCAGGTCGTCGCCGCACTGCTTGAGGACCTGGACGAAGGTCGCGGCGATCGACACCGCGATCTCGTTCTGCGGATCGTTGACGTCGCCCTCCGGATAGTACTGCTTCATGAAGCCGCGGTACCAGGCCATGCCGGCATCGCCCGCGAACTGCGGATCGGCAGGATCCTTGAGATACGCCGTCGAGATGATGCCGACGGAGTTGTCGAGGCCGGCGGGCGTCAGCACGGTCGCGATCGAGTTGGCGTTCTGCACCAGGAAGTGCGTCGGATGCCAGTCGAGCTCCGCGGCCTTCTTGATCGCCTGCGCCGCGGCCTTCGCCGTGGAGGCGCTGAACAGCACGGTGGCACCGGACGCCTTCAGCGTGATGACCTGGGAATCGACGGTCGGCTCGGAGACCTCGTAGGTCAGCTCCTTGACGATCAGCTTGTCCGCGGCCTCGCCGAGCCCCGCCTTGAACCCGGCGACGAAGTCGCGGCCGTAGTCGTCGTTCTGGGCGAGGATGGCGATCTTCGCGTCCGGCATGTTGTCGCGGATGTAGCTGCCGTAGATCTGCCCCTCGGAGCGGTAGGTCGGATACCACCCGATGGTCCAGGGATAGCTCTTGGTGTCGCCCCACTTCGAGGCGCCGCTGGCGAGGAAAATGTGCGGCACCGCCTTGGCGTTGAGATACTTCACCACCGCGGAATTGGTCGGCGTCCCCATGGTGCCGACAATGCTCAGCACCTCGTCGCTCTCGACCAGGCGGCGATGCTGCTCGACCGTCTTGGGCGGCGAGTAGGCGTCGTCGAGCGACAGCAGCTTGATCTTGCGGCCGTTCACCCCGCCCTGGTCGTTGATCATGCGGTAGTAGGCGGCCTGCGCCCGCCCCTGGGTGCTGTAGGCCGACAGCGGGCCGCTGTAGGGATTGGTCTGGCCGATCAGGATTTCCGTGTCGCTGACACCAGGCTTGTCGCCCGCCGCGGCCTCACCCGCGACGAGCCACCCCAGCATCACGAATACACCCGCAACCTTCATGAACGTGATCATGACGATAGGTCTCCAGTCAGGACTGCCGATAAGTGGGATCGAACGTGACGCAGGTCAGACCAGCGTCACCACCTCCTCGCGCGGAATGCCGCGTTCCTCCGCGATCTTGCGCTCGAGCGCCCGCCGCGCCTGCACGCGGGCGCCGTCGGAGGCGATGTTGATCAGCGGCCGGTCGCCGAGCCGGCGCAGCATGGCGTATTGCGCCACCAGCACGTCCTCGTCCTCCTTGAAGGCGCGCTCGATCTCCTCGAACAGCTCCGCAGTGGCGTGCGGATCGTCCTGGCGATAGCTGTTGGCGGTCGACCACATGAACCAGCTGGTGTGCTCGGTTTCCGGCGTGATGCCGTAGAAGATGCGCAGGCCGAAGCCGCCGTCACGCGCGTCGTTCTCGTAGGCGCCCTCGCCGACATCGCGCGCGCCGGTGAACTGCAGAATGCAGGACGGCGCGACATACTCGAACTCGCCCCAGCGGTCGACGCGGCCCTTGAACGGCACGGCGCGGCCGTAGATGCCCGGCGGCATGCAGTTGAGCATCCAGCGGATGAACTTCACGCCGTCCGGCGTCGAGGTGATGGTCATCTCCGCGCGCTCATAGGCGTCGACATTGCTGGCGAGCGTCGACTTGTGGACGTAGGCGCCGTGGGTCTGGTCGAGCAGGTTGTCCGACAGCAGGAGATAATTGCAGTCGATGCGCTCGGTCTTGCTCTGGTAGGGCCACAGCTTGTGCCAGGGATAGCTCGGGATCCCTGCGACATCGGCCAGCGCCGGCTCGCCCATCCAGATCCAGACGAGATCGTCGCGCTCGGCGACCGGGAAGCTGCGGACCTTGGCGCTGCGCGGAATGATCGCCTGTCCCGGAATTTCGACACAGCCGCCGGCGGGATCGAACACCATGCCGTGATATTCGCAGCGGATGTTGTTGCCGAACACCGCGCCGCACGACAGCGGCATGCCGCGGTGGCAGCAGCGGTCCTCGAGCGCTGCGACCGCGCCGTCCGCGGTGCGGTAGAGCACCACCGGCTCGTTGAGCAGCGTGCGGCCGAGCGGCGTCGACCCGATATCCCTGCTCCACGCCGCGACGTACCAGGCATTGTAGAGAAACATCTCTTCCCTCCCCGTGGATCATCGTTGTCGTTGGGAAAATCGTACCACAAAATAGCTTCTAAACAATGCTAATTTTACGAGACGTTATGCGTGTTAATCACCATGTGGTTGCAACGACAAAACCCCCGCGGCCGGACGGCGCGGGGGCTTGAGGAAGCGAAAAGGCGAAGGTGAGCGGCCGCGGCGGCCGTCGCCGCCAGATAAGTCAGGGCTCGGCGTGCACGTCCTGCGAAGCCTCTTTCGGCTTGATCGTCACGGCGCGCTTCTCGAGGAAATCGCCGAGACGCTGGCGCGCATCATCGCCGGTCTGCACCACCGCGGCCATCAGCGATTCGACGAAGAAGCCGTCGTTCGCCCCCATGTCGGAGATGCGCGGAATGGCGTTGAGAATGGCATAGTTGGACAGCGGCGCGTTGGCGGCGATCTGCCGCGCCAGCGACAATCCCAGCGCCTCACCCTCGCCCGGCCCGACGAGGTAGTGCGAAATGCCGAGCTGCTGCCCCGTCTGCGTGTCGTGGACGCGCCCGGTGAGCATCATCTCGATCATGCGGCCCTGGCCGATCAGCCGCGCCACCCGCACCGAAGCGCCGCCGCCGACATAGATGCCGCGCACCGCTTCGGGCAGCGCGTAATAGGCGCCCTGTTCGGCGACGCGAACGTGGCAGGCCGAGGCGATTTCGAGACCGCCGCCGATCACCGCGCCCTTGAGCACCGCCACCACCGGCAGGCCGCTGAACTGCACGGCGTTGAGCACGCGGTGCCACATCTGGGAATGGTGCATCACCTCCGCCGCATCGCGCTCGCGATGCTCGCTGAGATCGAGCCCGGCGGAGAAATTGTCACCGGCGGCGCGCAGCACCACCGCCCGCACGCCGGCCGGCGGCGCGGCGAAGAACCGGCCCAGCGCCTCGATGGTCTCGTCGCGGATGGCGTTGCGTTTGTGCGGCCGGTCCAGCGTCAGCGTGGCGACGGCGTCGTCGACGGTGATGGCGATATCGCGTGATGTCATGTGGCTCAGATCCCGACCAGGTTGTTGCGCCCCAATTCATTACTCGAATAAATGATTATGTAAAGTAATCATATGGCGTGATAAGCCACCCGTGCGACAACCATCGGATCAGCGAGAGGTATCAGGTGCCCCCACGGAAAACGCCGGCCGGCAGACCACAGCCCACTGAGGGCGAGGATCTCGCGCTCGCGCAGCGCCCGGCCGGACGCCACCTCGTCAACCCGATGGATCGCTTCGTCGGCTACAAGATCCGGCGGATCAAGCAGGCGGTCATCGGCGAGCTCAACGACATCCTGCGGCCGTTCGAGCTGCGGATCATGGATTTCGCGACACTGTGCATCGTCGAAGCCAATCCCGGCCTCTACCAGAACGAGATCACCCGCCTGCTCGGCGCCGAGCCGCCGGCCGTGGTGCTGTCGCTCGACCGGCTGGAAAAGGGCGGCTACCTGATCCGCCGCCTCAGCGAGAATGATCGCCGGCTGCGCACCCTGCACCTCACGCCGTCCGGCCGGCAGTTGCAGAAGAAGGTCAATGCCAAGGTCGAGCAGCAGGAGCGCCAGATCAAGCTCGCGGTGCAGGGCAGCCTCCCCGCCTTCGTCGCGGCGCTCGACGGCCTGATGCGGCACTACGGGCTCGACTGAGACGGATCGTCCGGACCGTCGCGCCGGCGGGCGCATCGCACCCCGCCGGGCGACGGTGGCAGGTCATTGCACCAGAGGACAGCGGCCTTCGCTCATCGGCCGGAACGACTCCTCGGCAGGAACCGTGGCGATGACGTCGAAATAGTCCCACGTCCCCTTCACATCCTCCGGACGCTTGGTGCGCAGGATGTAGTTCTGGTGGATCTTGCGGCCATCGGCGCGGATCACGCCCTTGCCGAACAGCGGATCGTCGGTCGGCATCTGCTTCATCTGCGCCACCACGCGGGCGCCGTCGGTGGCCTCGCCGCCGAGCTTCTCCACCGCCTTGAGATAGTGCAGCACCGCGGAGTAGACGCCCATCTGCTGGTCGTTCGGCATCACCTTGCGGGGATGGCGCGCCTGGAAGCGCTTCGACCAGGCGCGGGTCGCGTCGTTGAGATCCCAGTAGGTGGCGTTGAGCGCCACGACGCCTTGCGAGCTCGCCACGCCGATCGACTCCACGTTGTTGATGGCGAAGATCAGCCCGACCAGGCGGTGTGTCTTGGCGAGGCCGAACTCGTTGGCCTGCTTGACGAGGTTCGAGAGGTCGCCGCCGGGCGTCGCCAGTCCGATGACGTCGGCGCCAGAGGCCTGGGCCTGCAGGATGAACGAGGCGTAGTCCGAGGTTCCGAGCGGATGGCGCACGGACCCCAGCACTTCGCCGCCATTGGCCTTGACCACCTCGGCCGCCTGCTTTTCGAGATCGTGGCCGAAGGCGTAGTCGCTGGTGATGAAGAACCACTTCTTGCCGCCCTGCTGCACCACCGCCTTGGCGACGCCGTGCGCCAGCGCCCAGGTGTCGTAGGTCCAGTGGATGGTGTTGGGCGTGCACTTCTCGCCGGTCAGAAGCGAGGTTCCCGCCCCCGAGCCGATCAGCACCTTGTTCCTGTCGCGCGCGATCTCGTTGACGGCGAGCGCCACCGACGAGTTCGGCACGTCGAGGATGAGCTGGACGTTGTCGTTGTCGAACCAGCGCCGCGCGATCGCAGCTCCGACGTCGGCCTTCATCTGGTGGTCGGCCGACAGCACCTCGACGGGGCGGCCGGCGACCTTGCCGCCATAGTCCTCGACCGCCATCTGCGCCGCGACCACCGACCCGATGCCCTGATAGTCGGAATAGACGCTCGACAGATCGTTGAGCACGGCGATGCGCAGCGGCGACGGGTCGGCGGCATATGCCGCCCCCGCCGCCAGCATCGCCCCGATCCCCCAGATCAACTTCCTCAGCATGACGACCTCCCTCCGTACGGGACCGCTGTCAGCGCGGTCCTCTTCATGACATCAACGTCGCGCCTCCGCGTCGGCGGTGAAGCGATCGCCGCGGGCGCCGCCACTGCCGTAGTTGAAGCCGGCGGGGTAATACCCCTCCATGTCGTCCTTGACGCGGTTGAACGGCAGGTCCGACCAGAAGCCGTGGTCGCGCAGGTACTCCATGCGGATGTTGTTGTCGGCGTCGTACTTCTGCAGCACCGCGTCCGAGCGGCCGTCGAAGTCGGTCGGCGGCACGTCGAAGCGCCGGCACAGCTCGATGTTGAAAGCCGGCGCCGCCTTGACCCACTGGCCGTCGAGATGGAGCGCGGCGTAGCCGTGATGGATGAAGACCTCGCGGTGCCCCATCGCCTCCTTGAGCTTGTCCGACGTGAAGTGATTGATGACGTCGCTGAGGCCAACGGCCGCGGGGATGCCGGCGGCCCGCGCCGCCGCGGTCAGCAGCACCGCCTTGGTGATGCAGAAGCCGTAGCCCTTGCGCAGCACCGAGCTTGCGGTAAACGCCTCCGGACTGAGCCAGATAGAAAAGGGATCATACCGAAAGCCGTCGCGCACCGCGTAGAACAGCTTGACGGCCCGCCGCACCGGATCCGTCTCCGCACCGACCACCGCGGTCGCGAAGTCGCGCACCTCGGTGCTGTCGCTGTCGAGGAACGCTGTCGGTGCCAGGTAGGCGCTGTCATCCGGCTCGGGCCAGCCATAGGGAGTAAAGATCATCAGGAAACCTCGCTGTTCAGTGATCGCCGCGTCTCTCAGCGCGGCCTGTCGTCGACCTCGATGACCATCGCCACGCCGGCGTCGCCGGCCGCGCAGCCGTGGTAGAGGCCACGGCCACCGCCCCTGAGGGCCAATTCCTCGATCAGCTCGATCAGGAGCCGCGTCCCGGTCGGTCCTTGCGGATGACCGAACACCAGCGACGAGCCGAAATTGTTCATGCGCTCGACCGCAAAGCCGGTCTCCCGCGCGAACACGATGTCGTTGACGACGAACGGATTGTGCGACTTGATCGCGGCGATCGCGCCGAGGTCGAGGCCCGCCTGCTCGAGCGCGCGACGCGCCGCAGGAACGGGTGCCGCCGGCATCAGCGCCGGCTCGGCGCGGGCCTGGCCGAACCCGCGGATGCGCACGCGGATGGCTGGATCCGTCGCCAGATCCCGGGCGCGCTCGGCGGTGGTGACGATCACCGCGGCATTGCCATCGGCGGGATGGGTCTGGCTCGCATAGGTGACGGTGCCGCCATCCGTCGTGGGCACGAGGCGGTCGATCGCCGCACGCGACGTCTGCGTCACCCCGACGTCGCCCTCGACGGTCGCGACGCTGCGTGCCAACTTGGCATCCGGCACGTCGAACGGCAGCGTCATGTAGCGGCGCTGGAACGCGCGGTCGTCGGCAAGCGCCTGCTGATACTGGCCATAGCGCATCAGCACCACGTCATGCTGCTCCTCGCGGCTGATCCGCCAGCGGCTTGCGACGTTCTCCGCGGTCTGCACCACGGCGTGGCCGAGGTCGGGCGCCGCCAGGAAATTGTCGATGGTCCAGGATTCCGTCTGCGGCAGGCCGCCCCAGCCGCCATCGCCGGGATAGGTGACAAAGGCGCCGTTCGACATCCGGTCGCAGGTCACGACCAGCGACGTGGTCGCGAGCCCGGCATCGATTTCCATCGCCGCCGCCATCACGCTGCGCGGGCCGGTCTGACAGGCCTGCACCACCGTCGGCCCGGCAACCGCGCTCGTGCCGATCATGGTCATCAGCCACTGCGCGCCCCAGAAGCCGCGCCACTGCGGGATGGTGACGCCGAGCACCGCATGATCGAACGCGGCCGGCGCGATGTCGCGCCGTGCCAGTTCCTTCCCGGCGACATGCGCCGCAAAGCGGATGCTGTGCAGGCCGGCAAACGGCCCCTGCCATTTGGCGAACGGCGTCGACCAGTAGGCGCCGTAGGGAATTTCCACCTGATCAAGCACGCGCGCCGCCTCCGTCCATGGTGATAATCTCGTCGCCGGGCTGATCCGCGTGGAGCCGCAGCACCAGATCAGCCCGCCGCTCGCGCACGGCACGCTGGTTGAGGTAGCCCTTATCGGTGATCTCGCCGGCATCGACCGACGGTGGCTCGGCGAGCAGCAGCGCCCGCGCGATACGATTGGAGCTGCCGCCCGCCGTGCGGTTGTAGGCCGCGAGCGCCGCGCGGATGCGCGCCTGACGCGCCGGATCGACAAGGCAGCCATCCCGCACCGTCGCATCGTCGGCCGGCGCGGCCGCCGTTTTTGGGAAGATCAGCACGCCGATGGCATCGCGATCATGGCCGGTGACCACCACGTCGGCGATATCGTCGACGCAGGCCGCAATCACCTTGACCCGCAGCGCGCCGACATTGACCCAGGTGCCGGAGAGCAGCTTGAAGTTCTCGGCGACGCGGCCATCGAACACGATGCCGGCATTGATGTTGCCGGGCTCGATGAGGCGGCCGGCGTCGCCCATGCGGTAGAAGCCGTCGGCATCGAAGGCCTTTTGCGTCGCCTCCGGCTGCCGCCAGTAGCCGGGCGTCACGCCCGGGCCTTTGACACGCAGTTCGTGCTTGGCGCCATCCGGCGTGAACTTGAGGGCAAAACCCGGGATCGGCAGGCCGATATTGGCGGGCTCAGACGACGGAAAATACACCGCGGTCGCCACCGGCGCGGTCTCGGTGGCGCCCCACAGGCCGACCACCGGCAGATCGCGCCCGGTGATCCGACGCGCCGCATCCTTCAGTTTCATCGCCACCGGTGGCGGCAGCGCCGCGCCGGCATAACCGATGAGGTCGAGATCCTCGAACAGCGCCACGGCCAGGTCGCGGTCCTGCAGCAGCTGGTCGGCGAGCAGGTCGAGCGCGCGCGGCACGCTGAGGAAGATCGTCGGCCGCGTGCGCTTGATCGACGCCACCATGGTCGCAAGGCCGGCCGGCGTCGGCCGGCCCCGATCGATGGTGAGCGAGCCGCCGAACACGATCGGCATGTTGAACTGCTGGTTGCCGCCATAGGTGTGGTTCCAGGGCAGCCAGTCGACGAGCCGCGGCGGCCGGTCGAACACGCCGGACCACACCTGCGCCAGCGCCTGCTGGTTCGACATCATCATGCGCTGGGTGTTGATGACGCCCTTGGGCATGCCGGTGGATCCCGACGTGAACAGGATCTTGGCGACCGCATCCGGCCCCGGCCGCCCGGCCGGCTCCTCCGTCACACGCGTGGCGCCAATGAGATCGTCCCACGACAACGCCCCGCGCGGCGGCCGCTCGAGCGCGGCAAGACGGACGGCTCCCCACGGCGCCGCCGTCAGCGCCGCAGCATGATCGGCGCCGTCGTCGAGCACCACCACCGCGGGCGTCAGGATGTCGACGACATGGCGCAGCTTGCCGAAGTCGCTCGACAACTTGGAATAGGACGGCGACACCGGCGCGACGGGCACGCCTGCCGCGTAGCAGGCGAGAATGACGACAGCGGCCCGCAGGGAGTTTTCCGCGAGCAGCATCACCGGCCGCTCGGCCGAGGCGCCGAGCTCGCGGAGCGTCAGGCCGATCCGGCACGCAAGACCATACGCCTCGCCGACCGTCAGCTCCGCGACAATCCCCTCCAGCGCCGACTCGCGGAACAGCACCCGGTCCGGATCCGCCGCAGCCTGCTGCCGGAGAACCTCGATCACCCCGTCCGGATAGCGCGCTTCGGGCAATGAGCAGCGGACGACGAAGCCGCCATCCTCGGCCGGCGCGACGTCGCACCCCACATCGGCGAAGACGGATCGGGGTCTCGGCAGGTTGAGCACAGCCATCTCCGAACTCTGGTGAGCTTCGTTGTTCAGCCCGCCGCCGCACGACGGCGCGGGCCGCTAGTTTCCTCGTAATAATAGCTAATCTTATTAGTCGTTATCGTCAATAACGATTTGGCGCAGCCGTCAGCCGCGCCGCCACGGCGCCTGATCGAACGCCTGCCGCCGGTAGACCTCGTGCAGCGGGAACAGGTTGGTGAAGAAGTAGTCGCAGATGTCGGGCAGCTTGCGATCCGGCGCGACCTCGGCGGCGCCGGCGGCCTCGAGGCGCAGCCACATCCATCCCAGCGCAATGATCGCCACCATGTTCAGGAACGGTGTCGCGCCGGCCAGCGCGAGATCGCGGTCGCGCTCCAGGCGCGACCGCATCGCCACCGCAAGATCCTCCAGCGCATTGAGCGCGATCGCGAATTCGGGCGCGCGACGGCTCCCGGCCAGCATGCCGAGGTCGGTACGGACACGGCGGATGAACGCCTGCCAGCGCGCGCCGTCATGATCGACGAGCTTGCGGGTGAGCAGGTCGATCGCCTGAATGCCGTTGGCGCCCTCGAAGATGGCGGCGACGCGGACGTCGCGCACATACTGCTCGATGCCGTTGCCGGCGATGTAGCCGTGCCCGCCGAAAATCTGCATCGCGAGGTTGGCGATGTCGAAGCCGGCCTCGCTGCCGGCGACCTTGCAGACCGGCAGCAGGAATTCGGCGAGCGCCCGCGCGGTCGCGGCCTCGTCGGGCTCGGCCAGTTCGGCGAGGTCGAACTGGCGGGCTGCCTCGAAGATCAGAGCGCGGGTGGCATCGAGCCGCGCCCGCATGGTGACGAGATTGCGGCGGACATCCGGATGCTCGATCAGCGCCACCGGCCCCTGTCCGGCGGCGTCCGATCCCTGGCGGCGCTCCGCGGCGTAGGCCCGCGCCCGGTCATAGGCCGCCTGGCCGATCGCCACCCCATGCAGCGAGACCTCGAGCCGCATCACGTTGATCATGGTGAAGATCAGCCGCAGCCCGGCGCCGGCTGGACCGATGCGCTCGCCGATGGCGCCGTCCAGCGTCAGCACGCAGGTCGGCGACGCCTTCAGCCCCATCTTGTGCTCGATGGCGGTGACATGGGCGGCGTTGCGAACGCGCCCGTCGTCATCGAGCCATTTGCGCACCAGGAACAGCCCCATCCCGCGCCCGCCCTCACCGTCGTCGGCCTCGCGGGCCAGCACGACATGGGCGATCTGGCGGGTGAGGTCGTGATCGCCGTAGCTGATGAACATCTTGCTGCCGTGCAGCTCGAACAGGCCGTCGCTGCGCGGCACCGCGCGGGTGCGTCCGCGCCCGGCATCCGACCCGGCGTCGGCCTCGGTCATCGCGATGGTCGCGCCGCACCGTCCCGCGACGATGTCGGGCAGCAGCCTGCGGCTTGCCTCGCCGCGCCCATGGGCGGCGAGCAGCCTCGTCGCGGCGCGCTGCTGCAGCGGCAGCATGGCAAACGCCATGCAGCCGCCGATGACCATCTCGGACACGGCGAGCTGCAGCAGCTGCGGCAGTCCCTGGCCGCCGACCTCGCGCGGCGCACTGAGCGTGGACCACCCCTGGCGCACATAGGCGTCATAGGCGGCCGCAAAGCCGGGCGGCATGGTGACATGACCGGCGCTGAAGGTCGCGCCGATGTGATCCCCGACGGCATTGAGCGGCGCCAGAATGCCCGACGCGAACCGGCCCGCGCCCTCCAGCACCGCCCGGCAGGTCCCGAGGTCGGCGCCATCCTCCTTGCGATCAAGAAGCTCCTGCAGGCCGAGCACGCGCTCGAGCAGGAACAGCTGCTGCGGCAGCGGCGGCGTATAGGACGACATGACAGGACCTTTCCCGCACCCGGGCACGCTTCATGCGAAGCCGAATGAACGGCTCCGGCTCAGTGATCAATGCGCTGTGACGTGGCGGCGCGCGGCCCTCAGGCCTCGCCGATCCACTCCGCCAGCAGGCCTTCGGCGCTAAGGCGGATCGCCCGCCGGTCGAGCCGCGGATAGATCCAGCTCGACGACGTCATCTTCCCGGCCTCACGGTGCTTCTTGACGATCTGCACGTGGGGCTTCCAGCGCACGAAGGCGCGCATGTCGGCCTCCTCCCGCCAGATCGAGACCGAGCCGCTGCACTTGCGCGGCATGTCGAGCCAGGTCCACACCCCGATCGCGCCGGGCAGCTCGATCCAGCGCTTCTGCAGCGCCTGGCCCGACCAGATGATGCTCGGCATGTCGAGCAGGCTGCGGGCGCGAAACAGCGTGACACTGACGAACACGTTCTCGGTCGTCCCGGTCTCGGGACCGGCCGTCCATTTCGACCACAGCATGCGCTCTCCCTCATCCAGCGGCAGCGCGCACATCATTAATTGCATTAATCATTATCGTCAATAACGATATCGGAAGATCCGCGCCGCGGCTTGCAGCCGATCTGCACCGGCACCGAAATAAAAATGCAACAATCACGCCGGCAGTGCCGGCCGCGCGGAGCCCGCGCGTGACAGGCAGGGTCAAGGAGCCGGTCGTCTATCCGGCGAGGAGCCGCTGGAGATCGGCCGGCAGCTCCGCGCGGCGCGGCGGGTCGGCGCCGGGGCGGCTGCAGGTGATCGCGGCGCAGGCGGCGGCGAAGGTCAGCGCGCGGCGGATGTCGTCGGCGCTGGCCAGCGCCAGCGCCGCCGCGGCAAGTCGCCCCATCGCCTGCAGCGCCACCAGCAAGGCGGCCTGAAAACTGTCGCCGGCGCCGATGGTGTCGATGACGTCGACCTGCGGCGCGCGCACCGTGATGCTCCCGGCTCCGCCATGCCACGCCTGCGCGCCCTCCCCGCCCCGGGTGACGACGACGAGCCGCGCGCCGGCCGCGAGCCACTCCGCCGCCTTTGCCGCCATGTCGGCATCGCCATAGAGGAACGCAAAATCGACGTCCGACATCCGCACGATGTCGGCGGCCGCGATGAAGCCGTCCATGCGCGCGCGATAGGCCGCCTTGTCGGCGACAAGGCCGGGGCGGCAGTTCGGATCGAACGCCACCGTGGCGCCGGCCGCCCGCGCCTCGACCGCCAGCGCCATGGCCTGCGCCGCGGCGGTGTCGTCGACCAGGGTGGTCGAGCCGACATGGACGGCGTCGAGGGTGGCGAACGGCAGCGATCCGGCGACATGGCGCCAGCTCCGCGCCGCCGAGCCCTCGTCGTAGAACGCATAGCGCGGCTCGCCGTCCTCCATGCGCACGAAGGCAAGCGTCGTCTGCCGGGAGCTTCGCGCGGCGAAGCGCAGGTCGACGCCGGAGGCTGTCGCGTGACCGGCGATCATCTCGCCGAACATGTCGGTGGAGACGCCGCCGACGAACCCGGCCGCCGCGCCGAGCCGCGCCATGCCGATGGCAATGTTGAGGCAGGAGCCGCCGACCACCGGCACCATGGCATCGCGACCGTCGGCGGCGCGCACCGGCAGGCAATCGATCAGGGCGTCTCCGCAGCTCAGCAGCATGGTGTTCATCGTCCCGCGTCTAGTCCCGGCCATCGGTCGCGCGCATCACGCCGCGGCTCGCGCGGTCGAGCTCCCGCATCAGGCCGTGCACCCGCCGCTTGGCGCGATGGAAGTCGGCGATGCCTGCGGCGGCGGGCGCGCTCAGCGAGCCGACCGCCGACATCGCCGCCATGGCGTCATCGACCGAGCCGTGGGCGCCGCTCGCGACCGCCCCTAACATGGCGGCACCGAGCAGCACCGGCTCCGCCGTCTGCGGCAACGCCACGGTGAGCCCCGTGGTGTCGGCCATGATCTGCCGCACCAGGCTGCTGCGTCCGGCGCCGCCGCCAATCACCATCAGGTCGCAGCCGACGCCGTTGGCGCGGAACGCCTCGACCACGTCGGCGAGGCCGTAAGCGAGCCCGCACAGCCCGGCGACGAACAACCGCTCCATGGACGCGATGTCATCGTCGAGGTCGAGGCCAGCGACGATGGCGCGGGCATCGGGATCGGCGAACGGCGAGCGGTTGCCGAGGAATTCGGGAAAGACATGAACGTCGCGGGCGAGCCGCGCCGCCTCGCCAGGCGTTGCGACCTGCGCGAGGATGCGGCGCTCGAGGTAGCCCGGCAGGTCGAGGCCGGCCGCGCGCGCGGCGGCAAGCGCCTCGTCGTGGGCGGGATGCGCCTTGAGGAGGTGATCGATCGCCGCGCCCGCCGCCGACTGGCCGCCCTCGTTGAGCCACAGGCCCGGCACCATGCCGGAGAAGTAAGGCCCCCACACGCCGTTGACGAAGCACGGCGCGCGGGTCGACGCCATGATGCAGGCCGACGTCCCCATGATGTAGGCAAGCCGGCGGCAGACATCGACCGCGCCGCCATCGTCCACACGCCCGCCGATCATGCCGACGCCACCGGCATGGGCGTCGATCAACGAGGCGCCGACCGGCGTGCCCGGCGCAAGACCGAGCTCGGCCGCCGCCGCGGCCGTGAGCCCCGCGCCCAGCGCCCGGCCAGGAACGACGATGTCACGGCCGATCCGGCGATAGCCGTCGGCGACCAGGTCGCCGAGGCCGACCCGCTCCAGGTAGCTCGCGCTCCAGCGCTGCTCATGGCTCAGAAAATTCCACTTGCAGGTCAGCGTGCACATCGACCGCGCCGTCGAGCCGGTGGCGCGGAACGACAGGTAGTCGGCGAGATCGAAGAAGTGTCCGGCCGCGGCATAGGTCTGCGGCAGGTGGTTCTTCAGCCACAAGACCTTGGGGATCTCCATCTCCGGTGACACCGAGCCACCGACATAGCGCAGCACGTCGTCGCCGGTGGCGTTGATCCGCCGGGTTTCCGCGGTGGCGCGGTGATCCATCCAGACGATGACGTTGCGGCCGGCGTCGCCCGATGGGCTGACCGTGAGCGGCTGTCCTGCCGCATCCAGCACCACCAGCGAGCAGGTGGCGTCGAAGCCGAGCCCCCGCACCGCCGACGGCGGTAGCGCTGCCTCTGCCATCGCCGCCTTCACCGCGGTAACGCAGGCCTCCCAGATCTGCGCCGACGACTGCTCGACGATGCCGCCGGCCTCGTGCCAGATCGTGATGGGATGCCGCGCCGCGGCCAGCAGCTTGCCATGGCCATCGAACACGCCGGCGCGCGCGCTCGACGTGCCGACGTCCACACCGATAAAGGCTTGCGTCATGTCAGGGCCACCCAGGATTCCTGCGGGCACCCTACCAGCAAGTGTAGCCGCCATCGACCACAACAATGCTGCCGGTCATCAGGCTGGCGGCGTCCGAGGCCAGGAACAGCACCACCGCGGCGATCTCGTCGACCTCGCCCATCCGCCCCATGGGCGTGCCGCCGATCCAGGCGTCGTACATCGCCGGGTTGCTCTTCACGAACGCGTTGAGGGGGGTGGCGATATAGGTCGGCGCCACCGCGTTGACCCGCACGCCGCGCGCGCCCCATTCCGCCGCCAGCGACTTCGTGAGGTGGTGCACCGCCGCCTTGGAGGCGTTGTAGAACGCCTGTTCCTGCGGCTTGTTGACGATGAACCCCGACATCGAGCCGATGTTGACGATGGCCCCCCGCTTCGCCCCCAGCATGTGGCGGCCGAACGCGCGGCAGCACCAGAACGTGCCGTTGAGGTTGACGTCGATGACGTTGAGCCAGTGCTCGTCGGTCACGGTCTCTGCCGGCGTCTCGCTGCGCGCGATGCCCGCATTGTTGACGAGAATGTCGACCTTGCCGTGGCGCGCGACGACATCGTCGGCAACCTCCGTGACGCGCGCGGAGTTGGTAACGTCCATGACCACGGCCTCGACCGCGTGGCCCTTGGCGGCCAGCGCCGCCCGGCCGGCCTCCGCCGCCGCGGCGTCGCGGTCGGCGATGATCACGGTGGCGCCGGCTTCGCCGAGCGCATCGGCACAGGCGAGCCCGATGCCCTGCCCGCCCCCGGTGACGAGGGCGACACGACGGTCGAGCCTGAATTTTTCCAGATACATGGTCGTCTGCCTTGTTGCAGGCCGCCGCGGCGGCCGGGATGAATGCTCAGCGCATCGCCTGGCCGTCGCCGTCGAAGCGATGGACGCGCGCCGCCTCCGGCACCAGCCGGACGCGATCGCCGGGCGCGAGCCCCTGCTCGCCGATGCAGCGCGCCGTCAGCTGGCCGAGCGGGCCGGCGTCGACATAAACAAACGTGTCACTGCCGAGATGCTCGGCAGCCGCGACCGTGCCGGGCCAGCCGTCGCCCTCCTCGCCCTTGGTCACCTTGAGATGCTCCGGCCGGATACCGATGGTCACGGCGCCGCGCTCGGCCGCCGGCGCGCCGGTGACGAAGTTCATGCGCGGCGAGCCGATGAAGCCGGCGACGAACAGGTTGGCCGGATGCTCGTAGAGCTCGAGCGGCGCGCCGTACTGCTCGATGGTGCCGGCGTTGAGCACCACGATACGGTCGGCCATGGTCATGGCCTCGACCTGGTCATGGGTGACATAGATCGCGGTGGTGCCGAGCTGCTTCTGCAGCCGCGTCACCTCCATGCGCATCTGCACCCGCAGCGCCGCATCGAGGTTCGACAGCGGCTCGTCGAACAGGAACGCCTTGGGCTCGCGCACGATGGCGCGGCCGATGGCGACGCGCTGGCGCTGGCCGCCGGACAGTTCGCGCGGCTTGCGGTCGAGATAGGCGGTGAGGTTCAGCGTCGCCGCCGCGGCCTCGACCTTGCGGTCGATCTCGGCGCGCGGCAGGCCGGCCATTTTCAGCCCGAAGGCGATGTTGCCGCGCACGCTCATGTGCGGATAGAGCGCATAGGACTGGAACACCATCGACAGCCCGCGCTTCGCCGGCGGCACGTCGACGACGTTGCGGCCATCAATCAGGATGGCGCCGCCGGTGACGTCCTCGAGGCCGGCGATCAGACGCAACAGCGTGGTCTTGCCGCAGCCCGACGGCCCGACGAACACCACGAATGAGCCATCGGGGATGTCGAGATCAGCGCCCTTGATGATGTTGACGGGCCCGAACGACTTGCGAACGTCCTGCAGCGTGATCCGCCCCATGGTGTGTCGTTCCCTCTGGTTACTTGACGGCGCCGAAGGTCAGGCCGCGGACGAGCTGCCGCTGGCTGAACCAGCCGAGAATGAGGATGGGCGCGATGGCGAGCGTCGACGCCGCCGACAGCTTGGCCCAGAACAGCCCTTCCGGGCTCGAATAGGAGGCGATGAACACGGTGAGCGGCGCGGCCTGCAGCGTCGACAGGTTCAGCGTCCAGAACGCCTCGTTCCAGGCCAGGATGAAATTCAGCAGCAGCGTCGAGGCGAGCCCGGGGATCGCCATCGGCGTCAGCACGTAGACGAGCTCACGGCCGATGGTGGCGCCGTCCATGCGCGCGGCCTCAAGGATGTCCTTGGGGATTTCCTTGAAGTAGGTGAACAGCATCCAGATCACGATCGGCAGGTTGCCGAGGCAGAGGATGCCGATGAGCCCGGCGCGGCTGTCGAGCAAGCCCAGCGACTTGAAGATGAGATAGATCGGCACCAGCACGCCGACCGGCGGCATCATCTTGGTCGACAGCATCCACAGCAGGATGTCCTTGGTGCGCCTGGTCGGCGCGAACGCCATCGACCACGCTGCCGGCACCGCGATCAGCATCGCGATCACGGTCGAGCCGCCGGCGACAATGATGGAGTTGAGCGCATGATGGACGTAGTCGCTGCGCTCCTGCACGGCGGCGTAGTTCTCCGTGGTCCAGTGGAACAACAGGAACGACGGCGGCGTCGCAAACGCCTCCAGCTCGGTCTTGAAGCTGGTGAGGATCATCCACAGGATCGGCAGGAAGACGATGAAGCCGAACAGCCAGGCCGCCACCGTCGACACCACCACCTGCCGTGTCGTCACCTTGCGCGCCATGGTCACGCCTCCAGATTGCGGCCGACGATCCGCACCAGGAAGAACGCCACGACGTTGGCGATCACCACCGCGACCAGTCCGCCGGCGGACGCGCTGCCGACGTCGAACTGAATGAGCGCCTGGGAGTAGATCAGGAAGGCGATGTTGGTGGTCTGCAGCCCCGGCCCGCCACCGGTGGTGACGAAGATCTCGGCGAACACGGTGAGGAGGAAGATGGTCTCGATCAGGATCACCACGGTGATCGGCCGCGCGAGATGGGGCAGCGTCAGGTAGACGAAGGTCGAGAACGCCCCGGCGCCGTCCATCTCGGCGGCCTCCTTCTGCTCCTCGTCCTGGGACTGCAGCGCGGTCAGCAGGATCAGGGTCGCGAACGGCAGCCACTGCCAGGACACGATCAGGATCACCGCGAGCAGCGGCGCGTCGGTGAACCAGTCGATCGGGGTGAAGCCGAACAGCCGCGCGACAGAGGCGAACAGCCCGGACACCGGGTGCATCAGAAGGTTCTTCCACACCAGCGCGCTGACGGTCGGCATCACGAAGAACGGCGCGATCACCATCAGGCGGACGATGCTGCGTCCGATCACCGGCTGGTCGAGCAAAAGCGCGAACGGCACGCCGAGCAGGATGGTGATGGCGAGCACCGCGCCGACCAGCACCAGCGTGTTCCGCAGCGAGGCGAGGAAGGCAGGATCGGTGAGGAAGTACTGGAAGTTCTCGAAGCCGATGAAGCTCTCGGATCCCGGATCGAGCAGGCTGTAGTGCAGCGTCGAGAAGTAGATGGTCAGCGCCAGCGGCACGATCATCCAGATCAACAGCAGCACGACGGCCGGCGACAGCAGCGCCTTCGCCAGAAACCTCGTCTGCTGCGTCGCCATCGCCGTCTCCGCGGTCGGGAGAAGAAAGAGCGGCCATCCAAATCGGGGGCTGACAGGATGGCCGCGAGGTCACAGCTCGGGAGGCGAGCTGCGCAGACAAGCTGTGCCCATCGTCCCGATGTGTCCGACAAGGAAAGGCGTCAGATCACAATAAAACGACAGCGCTTTGGTTCTTCTCTGTCGTGGCCGGGCAGCGCGATCCGTCTTCGACGGATCGCTAGGACTAAGGTCTCCCGGCCACCCCGTTTAGGGGCGCAGTGCCTTCCTGATCGGGGTCGCCGGGACAAGCCCGGCGACGACAAACACTGAGGTTGCCGGCCTCATGGTTCGAGACGCGCGTGCCGCGCTCCTCACCATGAGGAGAAGCGCGGCGGCGCCCTCACTTGATATACCCGGCCCGCTTCATCTCACGCTCGGTCGAGGCCTGCGCGCTGGCGAGCGCGGCGTCGACGGTGGACGCGCCCGACAGCGCCGCGGCGAACTGCTGGCCGACGGCGGTGCCGATGCCCTGGAATTCGGGGATCGCCGCATACTGCACGCCGACATAGGGCACTGGCTGAACGGTCGGCTTGTTGGGATCGGCGCTGTCGATCGAGGCGAGCGTCAATTTCGCGAACGGCGCGACCTTGAGATACTCCGCGTTCTGGTAGAGCGAGGTGCGCGTGCCCGGCGGCACGTTGGCCCAGCCCTCTTTCGACGCGACGAGCTGGGTGTAGCCCTTGCCGGTCGCCCAGGCGATGAACTTCTCCGCCGCCTCGACCTTCTTGGAGCCGGCGGGAATGGCGAGATTCCACGCCCACAGCCAGTTGGCGTTCTTGCCAAGGCCAGTGTTGGGCGCGAGCGCGAAGCCGACCTTGTCGGCGACCTGGGACTCCCTCGGGTTGGAGATGAAGGATGCCGCCACCGTGGCGTCGATCCACATCGCGCACTTGCCGGCGTTGAACAGCGCGAGGTTCTCGTTGAAGCCGTTGGAGCTCGCGCCGGGCGGGCCCGCCTCCTTCATCAGGTCGACATAGGTGGTGAGCGTCGTCTTCCATTCCACCTTGTCGAACTGCGGATGCCACTGCTCGTCGAACCAGCGCGCGCCGAACGAGTTGGCCATCGCGGAGAGGAACGCCATGTTCTCGCCCCAGCCGGCCTTGCCGCGCAGGCAGATGCCGTAGACGCCACCCGCCTTGTCAGTGAGCTTCTTGGCCGCGTCGACGACGAAGCTCCAGGTCGGCTTCTCCGGCATGGTAAGGCCGGCCTTCTGGAACAGGTCGGTGCGGTACATGGTCATCGAGCTCTCGCCGTAGAACGGCGCGGCGTAAAGCTTGCCCGACACGGAGGCCGCGTCGCGGATGCGCGGCAGGAGGTCGGCGACGTCGTAGTCGGCGCCGAGATTGTCGAGCGGCACCAGCCAGCCCTTGCGGGCCCAAATCGGCACCTCGTAGGTGCCGATGGTCAGCACGTCGAACTGGCCGCCCTTGGTGGCGATGTCGGTGGTGACGCGCTGGCGCAGCACGTTCTCCTCCAGCGTCACCCATTTGACGGCGATGTCGGGATTTTTGGCGGTGAAGTCGCTGGTGAGCGCCTGCATGCGGATCATGTCACCGTTGTTCACGGTGGCGATGGTCAGCGCTGTCTGTGCAATCAAGGGGGCCGAAACCAGGAGCGTAGTCGCGCCCAGCAGTCCGCCGAGGACGTGTCTCACGTGAACCTCCCTGTGCCGCTTTGAGTATATGCCCAAGCGTTGAAAATATGTTCACACCAGGTTCAGGCCTTGTCAAGCCGGCGGTTGCGCGCCTCCCGGTCCCTGCGGACGAGCAGCCGCACGCCCCGGCCAGCCGGCGGGACGATGGCGAGGGCACGCGGGGCGTGCGGTGTCAGTCGGCGAGAATGGCGCGGGCGGTGGTTTCGTCGGTGATCAGGCCGTTGATCAGGCGGCCGGCGAGCGCGGCGCGGATCGCCGGCACCTTGGCCACCCCGATCGCCACCCCGACGGTGAGCGCCGCGGCCGGCACCTGCGGCGGGATGCTGGTGAGACGGCGGTTGGTGCCGCCGTCGATGATGCGGCCGTCGCCGTCAAACGCCCAGCCGGTCAATTCGCCGGCGGCGCCGAGGCGGCGCATCTCCATGAGCTCGTCGCGCGACAGGAAGCCGTCGACATGGACCTGGGCGCTCTGGTCCATCTGGCCGATGCCGACCAGCCGCAGGTCAGCGCGCGCGGCGACCGCCCTCACCTTCACGATCGAACTGATGCCGCACATCTGGTCGCGCTCGGCCTCCGACGACATCAGGAACGGCAGCGGCATGGGATAGTGGCGCGCGGCGGTGCGGTCGGCGAGCCGGCTGACGGTGTCGTAGAAGCTCGCCGAGCCATCGGCGGAGATGTTGCCGACCAGCGACACGATCTCATGGTTGGGGCGCTCGATCGGCGACACCCGTTCGACCGCGGCGCGCACCGCCCGTCCGGTGCCGAGCGCGACGGTCACCGGCGTCTCGCTGCGCAGCGTCGCCTCCAGCAGCGCGCCGGCACGCTCGGCGATGCCGGCGATGGCGAGCGGCGCCGCGGGATCGGCGGGGACAACCTCACACGATGACAGCGCGAACCTCTCCTGCAGGCGTGCGGCCAGCTCCATGCAGGCGGCGATCGGATGTTCGAGGCGAAACGTGATCAGCCGCTCGGCGAGACACAGCGACACCAGGCGCTGCGCCGAGGCGCGCGACACCTTCAGCATCCGCGCGATCTCGTCCTGGGTGTGCCCGGCGATGAAGTAGAGCCAGCCGGCGCGCGCCGCCTCATCGAGCCGCGACCTGTCGCTATCGCTTGCCGCCATCGGTCTCACCAGCCCGCCAGAAATCGTCCATGTGCGCGAACACCCGGTCGGCGCCGGCGGTCGCCAGCAGCGCGTGGCCGTCGCGACCGTCATAATGGCTGCCGCCGACGAAGCCCCACACCGTCATGCCGGCGGCCTTGCCGGCCTGCACGCCGCTGACGCTGTCCTCGATCACGAGGGTGCGGCGGGGATCGGCGCCCATCCGCTGCGCGGCGAGCAGGAAGAGGTCCGGCGCCGGCTTGCCGTCGCGCACCATCTGCGCGGTGAACACATGGTCGCCGAAATGCGCCGCAAGCCCCGTCAGCGCGAGCGACAGCGCCACCCGCGCAAGGTCGCTCGACGAGGCGACGCAGGACGGCGCCTGAAGGGCCGCCAGCACCGCGCCAACGCCGGCGACGGGACGCAGCGCCGCAGAAAACACCTCGCGCACCCGCGCGGCATAGTCGGCGGGAAAGTGCAGCGGGAGGGCCTGCCCGAGGCCGGCATAATGTGCGGTCACCGCCGCGACGCTGCGGCCGAGGAACAGCTCCAGCACTTCGCCGGCATCCGCACGGATCCCGTAAGTCGCCAGCACCTCCGACAGGCAGCGGCAGCTCAGGGCTTCACTGTCGACGAGGACGCCGTCGCAGTCGAAAATAATGAGATCGGGTGTCAGCATCGGGTCCAGTTTTTCGCCAACATATGATCATATACCCATTAATTGAGCAATAACCCATTGATCAATCCGCCAAACTGCTGAATCATCGGTCGACCCATTGCAGTGCAGCGGCGTTGCCATAGCCGGGACATCAAGCCGACTACAGTGGTGAACCAGCATGAGCGTGAGGCGCGCGTGACCAGCAGGATCGTTCCCGTCAAACCGTTCGACCTCGTGATCTTCGGCGGCACCGGCGACCTCGCCTACCGCAAGATCTTCCCCGCCCTGTTCCACCGTTTCCGCGACCGCCAGTTCGGCGGCGACAGCCGCATCGTCGGCGCCTCGCGCCGTCCCATGGACCGCGACGCCTATCGCGCGGCGATCCGCGCTGCCCTGCTCGCCCAGGGCGGCGCGACCAGCGCCGATGCCGGCGAGCTCGACGGCTTTCTCGCCACCGTGGACTACATCGCCGTCGACGGGCGCGGCGATGCCGGCTGGCCCGAGCTGCGCGACTGGTTCAGCGCGGCCACGGACAAGGTGCGCGGCTTTTATCTCGCCACCGCGCCGGACCTGTTCGGCACCCTCGCGGCCAGGCTCGCCGCGGGCGGCCTCGTGACACCAGAGGCGCGCATCATCGTCGAGAAGCCGATCGGCACCGACGGCGCCTCCGCCGAGGAGATCAACGATGCGCTCGGTGCGGTGTTCGCCGAGCGGCAAATCTTCCGCATCGACCACTATCTCGGCAAGGAGACGGTGCAGAACCTCCTGGCGCTGCGCTTCGCCAACATCCTGCTCGAGCCGCTGTGGAATTCACACTATGTCGACCATGTGCAGATCACGGTGGCGGAGGCGCTCGGCGTCGGCGGCCGCGGCGCCTATTACGACCGCTCCGGCGCGCTGCGCGACATGGTGCAGAACCACCTGCTGCAACTGCTCTGCCTCGTCGCCATGGAGCCGCCGGCCTCGCTCGATGCGGATGCGGTGCGCGACGAGAAGCTGAAGGTGCTGCGCGCGCTGGTGCCGATCGACGCCGGCAATGCCGCCGCGCTGACCGTGCGCGGCCAGTACCGCGCCGGCGCCAGCAATGGCGGCACAGTGCCGGGCTACGCCGACGACAGCGGCGTCGCCGACAGCCGCACCGAGACCTTCGTGGCGCTGAAGGCCACCGTGTCCAACTGGCGCTGGAGCGGCGTGCCGTTCTACCTGCGCACCGGCAAGCGCTTGCTCGAGCAGCGCTCGGAGATCGTGGTGGTGTTCCGCCCGGTGCCGCACCTTTTGTTCCAGGGCGTCGGCGGCCATGTCGTCGACAACCGCCTGACCATCCGCCTGCAGCCCGACGAGGGCATCAAGCTGTGGCTGACCATCAAGGAGCCCGGCCCCGGCGGCATGCGGCTCAAGCAGGTGCCGCTCGACATGAGCTTCGCGCAGGCGTTCAACGCGCGCGCGCCGGAGGCCTACGAGCGGCTCTTGATGGACGTGATCCGCGGCAACGCCACGCTGTTCATGCGCCGCGACGAGGTGCGCGCCGCCTGGGCGTGGATCGATCCGATCCGCGAGGCGTGGGCGCAAGCGCCCGAACCGCCGCGCCCCTATGTCGCCGGTAGCTGGGGACCGGCGGGCTCGGTCGCCCTGATCGAGCGCGACGGCCGCACCTGGAACGAGGAATTCGCGTAACATCGCAGCCGAGTCGCCGACCGACGAGGCGACAGCGGGAGATTGTCATGCCGATCTCGTCTTCGTCTCCTGCCGTGCTCAACAGGCGTGCGATGATGTTCGCTGCGCTCGCCGGCATCGCCGCGTGCCGACCTGCAACAGCGGCGAACGATAGCCCCATCCGCGGCCGTATTCCCAACGTCGTGATCAAGCGCGACCTCTATCTCGCGATCAACGATTTCGCATGGACAGATGTCGCGCTCTCGGGCATCGCCGCGGAGATCACGCAGGGCCTCCGCACCAGGCTTGCCGTCCCTCCCATCAGCCTCGTCGACCTGTCCGACGAAAAGGTCGGGATCGACGATCTGCCGCGCTTCGCCACGCTGCGCGCGCGCCATGCCGATGTGCTGATGGTCGGGCGCGTGGGCGAACATCCCAAGGGGATGAATATCGATTTCCGCGTCTGGGCGCTCTACAGCGAGAGCGTGCTCACCGAACGGCAGTATTTCGGGCCACGCGACGCCATCGACGAGATGGCCAATGAAATCACCATCGTGACATACGACGGGCTGCGGGCCGCCGGCGCGCTCGACGCCGACTAGACGTCGGCCGCGCCATCACCAGCGTCCTCCAGATCCGTCGACGCGTCCAGCGTCCCCGCCACCCAGCGCGCCACCGGCGGGCCGATCACCAGCAGCAGCAGCATGCGGATGGTCTGCAGCGCCATGACGAACGGCGTATCGACCTTGGTCGACGCCGCGATGATCGCGGCGGCGTCGACACCGCCGGGGCTGGTGGCGAGATAGGCGGTGAGCGGATCGACATGCAGCAGCACGACCAGCAGCCATGCCAGCCCGCCGCAGACCCCCATCAGGAGAAGCGTCGCCCCCGCGCTCGGCAGCAGCATGCGCGCGGCGGCCGCCAGCACGTCGCGGGTGAACCGCAGGCCCGTGGTCCAGCCGATCACGGTGTAACTCGCGATCAGCAGGGATGGCGGCAGCTCGATCCGGATCAGGCCGGACACGCTCGCCACCGCGGCGAGCACGAGCGGCCCGAGCAGGACGCCCGCCGGAATCCGCACCAGATGTCCGAGCACGCCGCCGGCCAGCGCGACCACGGCGGTCGCCGCGAACTGCGGCCAGTCGACCGGCGGAAACATCCCCGCGGCGAAGCGGCTGCCATCGCCGTGCACGAACAGCAGCGCGACCACCGACGCCGCCGCGGCCACCAGCACGACACGCAGGTACTGCATGAAGGCGACGAGGCGGAAATCGGCGCCGTGGGCCTCGGCCATCACCATCATCACCGAGGCGGCGCCGGGCAGCATGCCCCACACCGCGGTGCCGCCGGGCACGATGCGCAGCCGGCTCATGGTCCAACCGATGGCCGCGCTCGCCGCGACGGACAGCGCCACCACGCCGACGAAAACCGGCCAGTGGCCGGCGAGCCCGGTGATGACCGTCGGCGTGATCGAGCGCGCGACGAGACAGCCGATCACCGCCTGCGCCACCACCACCGGCACACGCGGCAACTGCACTGCCCCGCCCGCCATCTGCACCAGGATGGCGGCGACCAGTGGCCCGAGCATGAGGGCGGCGGGAAGGCGGGCCCACGACAGCACGGCGGCGAGCAGCGCCGAGGCGGCGAGCAGCACGGCCCACCGCGCCGCGACCGGCAGGCGCTGCAGCGGCGGCACAGCCGTCACCCCTGCAGCACGATGTCGTCGGCTTGCGCGACGCGGCCGAGCAGCGGGAAGATATGCTCGAACGCAAAGGCATGCATCGCCGCCGAACGGCTCGCGGTCGCATCCTCCGCCAGCACCACCGCATAGCCATGCTCATGGGCGGCCCGCGCGGTGGATTCGACGCCGATATTGGTGGAGATGCCGCCGATCACCACGGTGGTGACGCCGCGGCGGCGGAGCTGCAGGTCGAGCTCGGTGCCGTAGAACGCCCCCCACTGGCGCTTGGTGATGCGGATGTCAGTGAGCTCGGCGAGCCCGCCCGCGAGATCCGACCAGCCCGGCGGCAAGCCGCCGGCGGGCAGCTGCATCGGCACGTCGACCGGCGCCTTGAGGGCGTCGCCGAAATCGGGCGAGAACGCGACATTGACCAGCACCACCGGCGCCTTCACGGCGCGGAAGCGCTGCGCCAGCGCCTGCCCGCGGGCGAGCACAGCCTCCGCGGGCCGCGGCTCGGTCGGCAGGGCGAAAATGCCCTTCTGCAGGTCGATCAGGATCAGGGCGGTGGTGGCGGCGGGCAGAGTGAGCATGGATGCGTCCTTGTGCCAGGGGCCGGCTCCCCGGCCCGCCATTGCCGGGCGGGCGGAAGGCGGCTAGATAGTTGAGGATACCCTCAAGCAAAGTCCATTTGAGCATGTCCTCAAATTTGTCAAGCCCGCCCCGCAAACCGCTGCCGCCGCAGCGCGCCGTCGGCCGCCAGCGCGTGGCCGAAATTCTGGAAGCCGCAGCAGCCGTGTTCCAAGAACGCGGCTTCGAAGCCGCGACCATGGCCGAGATCGCCGCGCGCGCGGACGCCAAGATCGGCTCGCTCTACCGCTTCTTCCCGAGCAAGGACGACGTCGCCGACGCGCTGATGCAGCAGTACGCGCAGGTGCTGACGGCCGAATACGCGGCGATCCGCACGCGCGCCGCCAGCGCGACGCCGGAAGCGCTCGCCGACGAGCTGATCGACTTCCTGGTGAAGCTCTACCCGCGCACGCGGGCGATCGCCGCGCTGCTCGATTCCCGCACCGACTGGACCGAGATCCGCCTGCGCTTCCGCAGCATGGCCCTCGCCGGCATCAAGACGGCGCTCGCCGCCTGTGCGCCAGCGCTCGACGATGCCGCCCTCGACGACATCGCCGCGGTGGTGCTCAACAACATGAAGACCATGGTCGGCATGACCATGAAGGATGCCCCGACCAGCCCCGGCGCGCCGGACCAGCTGCGCCTGATGAACCGGCTGTACCTCGCCGCGCGGCTGGCGCCGGGGCGCACGGCGACCGCCAGGAAGGGCTGAGCGCCGACATTGAAAACGCCGGCCGCCGCTCGGCTTGGCGCGCACGATTTTTTTGAAGCAATATACGGACATCATCTGACCAACCGATACGACGAACGCCCCTCCCGAACTGCGGCTCCCATCCATCGAGGCATTGTATTCGCCGCACCGACAGCCCGGTGAAAGCGGCTTCATCGGCCACGACGGGTGATGAGCGCTGGCTGCGGCGACCACTTCAGATCGCGGGACTGCAGGGAATGAACAAACGAGATCCGAAAGGGTTCTACGCAATTCTGGGCATCGTGCCCGACGCGAGCGCTGTCGAGATCAAGGCCGCCTTCAGGCGCCGGGCAAAAATTCTGCACCCGGACCACAACCGGGCTCACGATGCGTCAGCACAATTCCAGATGCTGAACGCAGCGTATGAGGTTCTGAACGATCCTTCTTCACGGGCCCGCTACGACACCATGACGCTCGAGACCGCGGATACCGCGCGGGCAGAGGAGCATCAACCGGCGGAGCCGATCGTCTGCTCATGCTGTGGCAAGGTCAGCGCCCAGCCCCGCTATGTGATCTTCTTCACCCTAAAGAGCTTCATCCTGATCACGTTGCGCAATACCATCCAGGGGATTTTTTGCAGCGCCTGCGCCGAGAAGCAATCCTACAAGGCTTCGGTCATCACCCTGCTGCTGGGCTGGTGGGGCCTTCCGTGGGGGCCGATCTTTTCGACCCACGCCATCATTGCCAACATGATGGGCGGCAAGCGCCCGCCCGAGGTGAACGCACGCATCGCCATGCATCAGGCGTGGTACTTCGCTACGCTCGGCAAGGTCGATGTGGCCCGCGCTGTCGCGATGGACGCCGTCGATCTCGCAAAGAAAGCGCCATCGACGCCAGAAGGCGCGGCATTGCGCACTGACGCCGAAAAACTTCTCCAGATCATCGGCGGCACCACCCAGCGGCTGAAGAACTCCTGGCGACGCCTATCCCGGCCCTTTTTTGTTCAGGCCGCAGCAGTTGCCGTCATCGTGATCGGCGCCGCGCTGGTCTCTGCTCTGCCGCTGCCCGGGCCGAAAGCTCGTACCGCCGCAGCTCCTGCCAAAGCGGCCACTCCAACGTCCGGCCAATCGGGCTACGTCCGCCCTGCGACGACACCGAACGGGCTGCCCTGGCCAGTCATGGCGGGGTACCTGCCAGGCGTTCCGCTTTTCAACGCGGACGGCAGCGCGAGAGTGAAGGTCGACAACAGCCGGAACGGCTCCGACGTCTTCGCCAAGCTTGTCTCACTCGAGAGCGCTGACGCGTTGACAGTCAGACAGTTCTATGTCCCCGCACGCCAGAGTTTCACGCTCGGAGGTCTCCGCCAAGGTACTTACGAGATCCGTTACAAGGACTTGAATTCGGGCGCCGTCGTCCGCTCGGAGCAATTCTCCCTGACGGACAAGCAAACCTTGCTGGGCATCCCCGATCACAGCGTCATGCTGACGCTGCCCAAGGCGCGTCACGGCGACACGCGGATGGGTCCTGTGGCGAACGACGAGTTCTGAGCAAGGACGAATGCGGCGCGGCTGGCGCCGGGACGCCGGCCGGGTGCACGCGGCTTTCCGACGTACGCGATGATATGGGGCTCTGCATAGTGCGGGCCCGATCCGTCGCATTTCAAAATGATCACCTGGCAAACAGAACGCGGTCAGAAGGCGATTGCCGAAAGTGCATCTGAGACCATAGCATGCGCCGAAAATGCCTCCGACATATCGCTCGAGCTCGACGCCCCTTCCAGAACAGCGCAAGCCCGGCCGATGACGCCCCAGGTCCAGATGCCACCGCCCCGCGCTCCGCTGTTGAACATGAGACAGATCGAGGTGTTTCGCCTGGTGATGCTGACCGGCAGCATCACCGATGCGGCACGCGCGCTCGCGGTGTCCCAGCCCGGCATCACGCGCATGATCCGGAATGTCGAGAGCCGGCTCGGCGTCTCGTTGTTCCTGCGCCGCAAGGGCAAGCTGATTGCGACCGCGGAGGCGCAGGCGCTGTACCGTGAAGTGCAGCGCGTCTATCAGGGCATCCAGACCGTGCAGGATGTCGCAGCGGGATTGAAAGGCGGCGCCGCGGGCCATCTGCGGGTGCTGTCGAGCCCGAACATGGCGCTGGAGGTCGTGCCGCGGGCGCTTGCCCGGCTCGGGCGCGACTATCCCGACGTGCGGCTGTCGGTCGAGGTCGTGCCGGCCGCCGAGATGGTGACGCGCCTCGTCACGCGCGGCGCCGAAATCGGCATTTCGTCGGTCGTCCCTGATCATCCCCTGCTCGACAGCGCGCCGCTCGGCGAGTGGCAACTCGTGTGCCTCATCCCGCCGAAACACCCGCTGCTGGCGCGCAAGCGCCCGGGCATCGACGACCTGCTGCGCTATCGGCTGGTCTCCTTCGCCCCCGACACCATCCAGGGCGGCGTGATCCGCGCCTGGCTCGACGAACGGAGCATCCGGCCCGACATCTCGATCGAGGTGCGCTCAGGCCAGCTCGCCTGCGCGCTCGTGCGCGCGGGATTGGGGATCGCGTTCGTCGACGACATCACCGCGCACAGCTTCCGCACCCAGGGTCTTGTCGCGCACCCCGTCAGCGAAAGCCCCCGCTTTCCGATCTCGGCCGTCACCAGCGCCAATGCGCCGCCGTCGGTTGCCGTCCAACGGCTGCGGGAGCTCGTCGGCGAAGAGTTGCTCGCGCTGCGGACCTCCGCTCAGCTGCCGAGATAGGCGCCCGCTTCACGCAGCCTGCCGCGCAGCCGCGACACGTCGACCTCGCCGGATGGCGTGTTGCCGTCTGCCATCATCGCCGCCGCGGTTCCTGCCGCCTGGCCGATCGCCATGCCGATCGGCATGACCCGCACGGATGCGTGCGCCTCGTGCGTCGCCGATACCCCCCGGCCCGCGACCAGCGCATTGTCCAATGCGTCCGGCACCAGGCAGCGCAGGGGAATGCCGTAGCTGTGATCCGCGCCGAGCGTGGTGAAATGCAGATCGCCTCCCTTCGCCGGATGGATGTCGAGGGGATAGGCCCCGACCGCGATCCCGTCGGCGAAGAACGTCCCGGCGCGAATGTCGTCCGCGGTCAGCACGTAGTGCCCGCGCACCCGACGGCTTTCCCGAATGCCGAGCTGCGCCGCAATGGCCACCAGGCGCCCGCCCGCGCACCCGGGAACGGCGGCGGCGAGGTAGTCGGCGGCGGCGACGGCCTGGCGCCGGCCCTCCATCTCGCCGCGGCTGAGCGCGAACGGATCGGTCGCGTCCAGCGCCACGCGGCTGATGTTGAACCAGCCGTCCTGCGTCCCCGGAATGCGGCTGCAATGCAGCGCCGCGCGCGCCAATGCGCCTGACTCAAAACCCCGCTGCGCCAGCGCCGAGCGCTCGGCCACACCCAGCCCCAGGAAGGTATCAAAATCGACCGGCCCGAAGCGAAACATCATCGTGCCCGGCTGCAGCGCCTCGTCCGCGCCGAGCTGAAGAAACGCCGCCCCTGCCCGCGCGAGCACATCCAGATCGCCCGAGGCGTCGATCACGACCCGCGGCCGTATCTCGAGGACGCCGCCCTTGGTGAGCACGGATACGGCATCGATCGTCGTGCCCTGGCGGCGGACGGACAGCACGGAGGCATGGAAGAGTGTGGTGACGCCGGCCTCCGACACCATGTCGTCCAGCACGACTTTCAGGATTTCCGGATCGTACTCGACATGGTCCATGCGATGGCCGGTCGACATGACGAAATGCCCGTGCCCGCTCGCGCCGCCACGCCTGACGAGATGCGCGACAATCTCCTCGGCGACGCCGTGCACGACCTGTCGGCCGGCTTCCGTTTCCCACCCGACAAACTGCCCGACCGCCGCCGCGGTGGCGCTGCCGCCGAGATAGCCCCAGCGCTCGACAAGGAGCGTCTCGGCGCCGCTGCGCCCGGCCGCAACCGCCGCCGCGACACCGGCCATGCCGCCGCCGCAGACGAGGACTTGAGGAGCAAGACCGCTCATGGCAGCGCCCCGACCGCATCGCGCACCTCAGCCGAACGCCGCAGCAGGCGCGACAGCGCGAACGCACTGAGCGCGGCCACCACCGCCGGAACAGCGGCTGCGACGAACAGGTCGCGCGTCGGCCAGTCGAGGGCGATCAGCATGCCGCCGAGGCTCGGACCGAGAATCGATCCCGTACGCCCGATCCCGAGCGCCCAGCCGACGCCGGTCGGGCGCATGCTGGCCGGGTAGATCAGGGCGCTGACCCCGTTCGCGCCGGTCTGGGTGCCGATGACGAAGAAGCCCGCGAGAAACGCGATGGCCGTGAAATACCCCACCGATCCGCCGGCGAAGGCGGCGAGCACGAGCGCGATCGCGCCGCCGAGGTAGCCGAAGCTCATCACCGTGAACGTATCGAAACGGCGGACGAGCAGCGCCAGCGACAGCGTACCGGCGATGCTGCCGACCTGGATCATCGCCGCCGCACGCAGGGCATCCGACAGCTCCAGGCCGGACGCATGGGCGAGCGTCGGAAACCACGACACCATGAAGTACAATGACAGGATGTTGGTGAAGAACATGATCCACAGCATGATCGTGCGCGGCGTGCGCCCTTCGGCGAACAGGCGCTTGACCGGGAAGCCGGCTTCGCGCTCTCCCAGCCGGATCGGAGCGGTCGGATCCGCGGAGATCCCCGGCACGAGCTGACCGAGCGTCCGGGCAAGGAGATCAGCGCGGCCACGCCGCGCAAGATCGCTCATCGAGTCCGGCAGCAACAGCATGACGGCGGCGAGGAGCACGAGCGGCGCGATGCCGCCGAGCACGAACACCGACGTCCAGCCCAAGGCGGGGATCATCTGGGCCGCCAGGAGCCCACCGCCGCCGGCGCCGACCGCGAACCCGGTGTAGACGATCATGACGGCGGTCGCCCGGATGCGCGCCGGGCAAAACTCCGCCGCAAAGGCCACCGCAATCGGCGTGGCGCCGCCCAGCCCCAACCCCGACAGAAAGCGCCAGGCCATCAGGGTCTCGATCCGCGCGGCCGTGATCGTTCCCAGCGAGCACAGCCCGAACAGCAGAATGCAACCGCACAGCACGCGTTTGCGCCCCATCCGATCGGCCAGCGGCGCCAGAATGAGGGCGCCCAGCATCGTTCCGACGAGGCCACTGGAGAAGACGGGGCCCAGCATCGACCTGTCGATCCCCAACGCCTTGGTCAAAACGGGAGCGACATAGGTGATCACCTGAACGTCGAAGCCGTCGATCATGATGATGAGGCCGCACAACACGAGCACACGCCGTCCGAACGCGCCGAGCGCGCCCTGGTCGACGGCGGCCATGACGTCGAGACTGCCGAGCCAGATCGAGCGAGCCGGCTGCTCCATGGATTGTCCCTCCTGCTGCGGCGCCGTTGAGGCGCCCGCTTGTTTTTGCGGAAGCCCTGTTGTCGCCCGTCCGCGACAAACGCAACAATACCAAGACGTGCATGGGTCATAACGTCGTGATATGCGCCGGCTGCCTCGGCCGTTCGGCGGCACGCGACCGCTGAACCGCAAGTCAGACGCCCAGCCACTCCAGGCCGCCGGGAAGGCCGCCGACGGCGAAGTCGACCTGCAGCACGCGGCGATGGGTCGGCATGACCGCCGCATCCGAGGCATGGAGAATGGGCGTCGCATAGAGCCAGACGTCGCCGGGCTCGGCGAGGCATGCCACCGCGCCACAGCGGCGAACGACATCGCGAATATCCTCTTCGGCGATACGTCCCAGCTTGTGGGACCCCGGCGCGACGAGCAGCGGCGCATTGCTCGCGGGCACGGCATCGAGGTGAAGCCGCAAGGTCACCATCCCAGACAGCAGCGCGAAGGGCGGCTCGACATGCGCCATGCCGCTCTTCACACTCCAGGTCTCGAAACCGTCGACGGCGAGACGCTGTCTCACCGCGATGGTACGGTCCTGATGCCAGCCGAGCGCCCAGTTCGTCGCCGGCGTCTTGTCGAACAGGATCGCCCGCACGGGCCGGCAGGCATCGCCCAGCACAGCTGCGGCGCAGCGGCCGATCGGACCGCTGACAGCCAGGAAAGGCGGCAGCCCCTCGACACCTCTCAGCCTGAGGCCTGCGTGATCCGCCGGCAGGTGGGAGAGAACGGCCTGCAGCGAGCGGAGCTCATCGCTTGTCAGCGCCGCGGCACAGAGTTGGGCGCCATCGTTGACAAAGGCCAGATCGTCAAGCCGGCCATCTGCGCGAGAGAGCATCGTCACCTCGATTCATCGCCTCGGAAACATCGCGCGTTCCCGGCCGTGAATCCTCGGTGCGCTTTGCGCCGGAAATGCGTCCGAAGCCTCCCCACCGCATGCAGCCGCCGGCGGGCTCTCCGCTCTTTCCGAGCGGAGAGCCCGCGCAGCCTACTGCGACACCTTCACGAACTCCGGATACTTCAGCTTGCCGTCGGCAATGCCCTTCGGCCAAAGCGCGACCTGCTTGCCGCTTTGCCACTGGAACACCATGCCGGTGACGGCGCTGGGGCCGGACTTGATGGCGTGGGTGAACTGGTCGCTTCGGCCGTAGAACTGGATGCGACCGATGGTGCCGACGTAGTCCGTCTTCTCCATCTCGGCGACGACCTTGTCCGCATCGGTCGACCCGGCGCGCTGGATCGCCTCGGCGATGACGTAGACCTCGTCATAGGCGGTGTAGCCGGTGTAGGCCGGCGGCGTGCCGAACTTCGCCTTGAAGGCCTGCGCGAACGGCCTGGTCTTCGCCGTGACAGCGACATCCGGCGTCGCCACCGCGAGCGACGGCACGCCCTCGGCCGCGCCATTGGTGTCGGCCCAGAACGTCGGGCTCAGCGCCTGCGCGCTGATGCCGAACATTGGGATCGGCACCTGCTGGTTCTTCCACTGCACGGTCGGCTGCACGCCGACATGGGAGATGCCAGTGACGATCACGTCCGGCTTCTGTCCCTCCATCTTGTTGAAGATCGGCGTGAAGTCGGTGGTGTCCGGCGAGAACCGCACATGGTCGACCACTTTCAGCCCGGCCTTGGGCAGGCATTCCTCATAGCCGGCGTCGAGCGGCTTGGTCCACGCCGCGTCCTCGCTCATGATCACGGCCGTCTTCAGCTTGAGGCCGTCGACCAGCAGGTCTTTCGCGGCATCGCACACCAGCTGCGCCTGGGCGGCCGACGTCAGGTAGCCATGAAAGGTGTACTTGTTCTTGTCGTAGTCGTCGTGAACGGGTTTTGAGATCTCGTTGCTGGCCGCGCCCGGCGTGATCAGCGGCGTCTTCAGGCGCGACGCCCACGGCTCGAGCGCGAGCACGACCTCGCTGATGTAGCTGGCGATGACGGCGCTGACCTTGTCCTGGTTGACGGCGCGCTGGAAGGCGCGGACGGAATCCGCCGACGAGCTCTTGTTGTCGTAGGTGATGATCTCGATCTTGCGGCCGTTGATGCCGCCTTTGGCGTTGATCTCGTCGGCGGCGATCTGCGCCCCGCCGGGCGTCGAGGCGCCGGCGATCGACTGCACCTCGGCGATGACGCCGATGCGGATGGGCTCGCCCGACTGCGCCCGCGCCGGTTCACCGAGGCCGCCCGCGACCGCGGCGGCGGCCGTCACCATGACGAGCGCAGACCGGTATCGCCCTTCCAAGCACACCTTTGGCATTCGCTGTCTCCCATTGTTTTTGTTTGTTGCACCGCCGTTTCCGACATGGCGGCACGCGAGTGTAGGCCGGAACCGATCGGCCGCACAGCGGGGTCGGGCTGCGGCGTTGCACGACGATCGGGAACCAGCTAGATAGATAGGTAGGCTATCCATCTAGATGACGGCGATGACCCCTGTCCGATCCCCCGACGACCTCGACGACGCCCGCGCGCTGGCGGAAGCCCTGCGCCCGCTGCTGCACCGCCTGATCCGCCAGTTGCGGCGCGAGAGCGGGGATTTCGGCGTCTCGTTGCTGCAGCTCCAGCTGCTGATCGCCATCGTCAAGAACCCGGGCATCGGCACGGCGGAACTCGCCCGCCAGGAGCAGGTGCGCGGCCCTACCATGAGCGGCCACATCAAGGCCATGGAGGCCGCCGGCCTCGTGTCGCGCACGGCGCCCGCGCCGGACGACCGGCGGCGGGTCGGCCTTATCGCCACCGACAAGGGCCGCAACCTCCTCAAGGTCATGAAGCGCCGCCGTACCGACTGGCTGGCGCAGAAGCTCGGCGACCTGCCGCGCGAAGCGCGCCGCGCGGTCCGCGATGCGATCGGCCCGCTGAGCGAGCTCGTGCAATGACGACACCCGCACCATCCGCCACCGCGACCCCCACCATCGCCGCGCCCACCGCCGAGCCGACGGCGCAGGAGATCCGCGCGGTGTTCATCGGCCTGATGATCGTGCTGGGCCTGAGCGCGCTCGACCAGAGCATCGTCGCCACGGCGCTGCCGCGCATCGTCGGCGACCTCGGCGGCGTCACCCACCTCTCATGGGTGGTGACCGCCTACGTGCTGGCCTCGACCAGCACCATGCCGCTCTATGGCAAGCTCAGCGACCAGTACGGCCGCAAGCCGCTGATCTATGCCGCCATCGCCATTTTCCTGATCGGCTCGGCGCTGTGCGGCCTGGCACAGAGCCTGTTTCAGCTGATCGTGTTCCGCGCGATCCAGGGCATCGGCGCCGGCGGCCTGCTGCCGCTCGCCCAGATCATCATCGGCGACCTCGTGCCGCCGGCGCAGCGCGGCCGCCGGCAGGGTGCGATCATGGCCGTCTTCGCCGTCTGCAGCGTGCTCGGCCCGATCCTCGGCGGCGTCATCACCGACCTGCTGTCGTGGCACTGGATCTTCTACGTCAACCTGCCGGTGGGCGCGGTCGCATTCGTCGCCATCGCCCGCGCGCTGCGCCGGCCGGCACCGACCCATGCCCGGCGGATCGACTATCTCGGCGCGGCGCTTCTGACCTGCGGCACCACCGCCTTCCTGCTGGTGCTGGCGCTCGGCGGCACGCAGTGGCCGTGGCGCTCGCCTGAGATCATCACCCTCGCCGTGGCCACCGTCGTGCTGACGGCGCTGCTCGTCGTCCATGTGCGGCGCGCGCCGGAGCCCGTGCTGCCGCTCGACCTGTTCGACAACCGCGTGTTCGTCGTCGCCTGCGCCGTGCTCGGCCTGACCTTCATGGGCCTGCTCGGGGCCAGCCTGTTCTTTCCGCTGTTCTTCCAGGTGGTGATGGGCATCACCCCGTCGCATTCCGGATTCCTCACCGGCCCGTTGATGATCGGCATGGTGGTGTCCTCGTTCGTCAACGGACGCGTGCTGCTGCGCGCCGGCCGCTACAAGCCGGCGCAGGTCGGCGGCCTGTCGGTCGCGGTCGTGGCCTTCGCCACGCTCGCCTGGGGCATCGCCACGGCAAGGAGCCTTGCCGTGATCGAGCCGGCGATCTTCGCGCTCGGGCTCGGGCTCGGCCTCGTGATGCCCAACATGACCATCGCCGTGCAGAATGCCCTGCCCGCCGCGCACCGCGGCGTCGGCACGGCGACGCTGGCGTTCTTCCGCTCGCTCGGCGGCCTGATCGGCGTCACCGGCGCCGGCGCCATCCTCGCCCGGCAGCTGCGCGGCACCCCAGGCGCTGGCGTCCCCTCGCTCCACGCCGAAGGCGGCGTGCCCCACATCACGGCGCTGACGGCGGAGGCGCACAGCGCCCTCCTCGACGTCTACCGCCACGCCATCGCGACGACCTTCACCATCGGCGTCTGCATCGTGCTGGCCGCGCTGATCGCGATCCTGTTCCTGCCAGAGCTACCGCTGCGCGCCCATCATGGGCCGGCGGGCGGTGGCGCCCCGCCGACCGACCGATCACGGGCCTGACGCAGCGTTGGCACCGCGCGCGGTAACCACCGGCCAGCCAAGCGAAGGCGACCGACGCCGCGGCAGGGACGGCACCGGCGAGCGGTGCTGCTCAGATTGCAACCTGCCGGCCGATCTCCACCACCTCGTCGTTGGGAAGACTGAAGAAATCGCTGACGTGCTGCGCGTTCCGCTCCATTGTTGCGAATAGACGCTCCTGCCAGCCCGGCAGTCCCATGCCGTCCTCACGCTGGATCACCGTCTCGTGGCCCACGTAATAGGTCACATCAGTGATATCGGCGGAGCACCCCAGCGATCTGCTTTGCGCGATCAATTCCGGAATGCGCGGACGCTCCATGAAGCCGAACCGAGCGTCGATGCGCCAAAAATTGTGTGCGACTTCTTCAAGCGCGATCCGATCGCTCGGATCGACCCAAGGCACCGAGAGGATCTCCACGCGCATGACGATGAGTTTTTCGTGCAGGGCGCGGTTATGCTTGACATGCCAGACCATCACGGGCGGGGCACCGTGCTCGGTCCGGGTGAGAAACACGGCAGTGCCGGGCACGCGCGGGACGTTCTTGTCGGCAACCTCTGCCATGAACTGCGGGACCGGGATCAGCGCCTCGCCCAGCCGCGCGGAGACTGCGGCCGCGCCGCGATGCCAGATCCACATGACGCCGTAGACCGATATGGCGAGGATCAGCGGCACATATCCCCCCTCCACCACCTTGGACAGATTGGCCAGAAAGAAGGCCCCGTCCACGATCAGGAAGCTGGCGGCGACCAGGCCTGCCGCGACGATGCTCCACCGCCAGATTTCCCGCATCGCGATGAACAGAAGGGCCGAGGTCATCAGCATGGTCAGCGAAACTGCGATGCCATAGGCGGAGGCCAGGTTGTCTGACTTGCCGAAACCGATGGTGAGCCCGAGTGTCACGATCATCAGAAGCCAGTTCACCACACCGACGTATATCTGCCCGTAGCCCTCCGACGAAGTCTGCTTGATCTGCAGCCGCGGCAGCCAGCCGAGCTGGATCGCCTGCCGTGTCATCGAGAAAGCTCCGGTGATGATGGATTGGCTGGCAATGATCGTGGCGACCGTCGCAAGCACGATCAACGGCAGCAGCAACGCGTCCGGGCACAACCGGTAAAAGATGTTGCCGTTCGTCGGCGCTCCCTCCAACACGAGGGCCGCTTGTCCAGCGTAGTTCAGGATCAGGCTGGGAAAAACAATCGCGAACCAGGCAGCCTTGATGGGGCCGGCGCCGAAATGCCCCATATCGGCATAGAGCGCCTCGGCGCCCGTGACACACAGAAATACGGCGCCCAGCACGAGAAATCCGGTCGCACCGCTCGAGAACAGATAGGACAGCCCGTACAGCGGATTGAGTGCGGCCAGCACGCTCGGATGCTTGGCGATGCCGACCACCCCCAGCACGCCCATGATGACGAACCAGACCAGCATCACAGGGCCGAACAAATGACCGATCCTCGCCGTGCCCTGGGACTGGATCGCAAACAGCAGAAACAGGATCACGACGGCGGTGGGAACCACGTAAGGCTGCAGCGCCGGCGTCGCCATTTCGAGGCCCTCCAGGGCGGACAGCACCGAGATGGCCGGCGTGATTGCACCATCGCCATAGATCAGCGCCGCACCGAAGAGACCGACCGCGACGATCGTCGGGCGGTGCTGCTTCTTCACCCCCAACAGCGCCATCAATGCCAGGATGCCGCCTTCGCCATCATTGTCGACGCGCATGGCGAACGACACATATTTGACCGTGGTGATGATGAAGAGCGTCCAGAGCACGAGCGAAAGCGCGCCGAGGACCGTCGCAGCGTTGGGCGATGTTTCAGCGGTGCTCAGGATGGTTTTGAACGTATAGAGCGGGCTCGTCCCGATGTCGCCAAATACGATGCCAAGCGCCGAAAGGCCCAGCACGGGCAATCGTCCCTGCGGCATCTGCCGCGTCGTCTCTGAACCCAATGTCTGACCTCCGCTCAAAATTGTGCATCCAAATGCAAGCCATAACGTCCATTTCGGCGGCGATGCGACAGGATATTTGCCGATCGGGAGCCGCGTCCGTCCCGCAACTTGCGCAGCGTCCGCGGCTTCCATCGACATCGGCTCGCATGTCGTCGTCCGGCGTGGAATCGCACGGCGTCAGCTGCGTCGATCGGATCGCTTCACAGCCCATGGCTGCGCCGGCGGCCCGAATGAAGCTCCTCACCGTGCGAAATCTCAGTAAGTAACGATGATGATTGAGGAAAGTTTTTGGGGATTGGAGCGGGTGAAGGGAATCGAACCCTCGTATTCAGCTTGGAAGGCTGCTGCTCTACCATTGAGCTACACCCGCGTCGGTGCGACATATGCAATGGATCGCGCCGCTTGGCAACCGGTCGGCGGCGATCCCGGGGATTGATATCGTGGGGCTTTCGCAGCGCTCGGTGGCCTGCGACGGAAAGCCCGCCGTTGCCGCCGTCATCTTCCGGAGCAGACACCGCGGCCATGGTGTTCAAACCCGGGGCAAGCGGCGTATCAATGCCGACAGAGCCGCCGGACCGTTAGGGAGCCTTTCATGCGTCGACTGATCGCCCTCGCCACACTGGCCGCCACCATGGCCGGTCTCGCCGCTCTTGCCACACCCACCACCGCCGAGGCGCGCGACATCGCCTGGTGCGCGCGCACCTGGAACCGCGGCTTCAACGGCGACGACTGCATGTATTACACCTACGACCAGTGCCGCGCCGCCATCAGCGGGCTGCGCGGCGAGTGCGTGCCCAACCCGTTCTCGCCGAACTGGGCCCGCAACGCCGCAGGCTTCGGCCGCGACGAGCCGCCGCCACCCCCGCCGCGCAAGCATCGCCACCGCCGCCACCACGCCGACTGATGGCGATTCGCCGCTTCACGGTTCGTTAACGCCATCCGTGGACCGCGGCCGGGTCAGCGGGACGGCCGTGTTATGATCGGACGTCGCATCGGTGAACGGCCATGATCATTGCCAGCAACGGCGCGCCGATCGTCGCGCCGGTCAACGACGTGGTGAGACCCGAGGTCCGCATCGACACGACGGATGCGGCCTCGACGCGTTATTGGGCCTATCGTCTCAGCATTTCCCAGCACGACCTCAATGCCGCGATCGACAAGGTCGGCCCGTCGGTCGCCGCGGTGCGCCGCCATCTCGGCAAATAGCGCCCGATCCGCCCGGTTTTCGCCCCCGCCTCCGGGACAGTGAATTAAATGCTTCTGTTGGTTGACTTTACCCCTCTCCTTCGCCCATAAACGCGCCCGTTCGGGTGCCCGCCACGATCCGCTGGCCGGGCTCGCTTTTCTGCCGTCATCCCTGACCGCAAGCGCCACCGAGACGGTGCGTGCGCGGCTGACGGTCCGAAGCGGGGGAGTGTCCCGAGTGGCAAAGGGAGCTGACTGTAAATCAGCCGCCTCATGGCTTCGCAGGTTCGAGTCCTGCCTCCCCCACCATCCAATAACCCCTTCAAATCACTCTTGAAGTTTACGCCGCCGGCCAGCCACCGGCGCCTTGGCGCGCACCGCTTTTTCAGGCCCGAGGGGGAGCGCGCGCATGCCGTCTGACATGTCGGCGCGGACGCTCGGATCCAGACTCGCGCAGAGGTAGAATGGCGCGATGGGCGTCAGCCTACGGTAATCTTGCGGCCCTATCCCGCCCCTCGTCCGGACCACCGCCACGGCGTTCTCTGCAACGACTTGACCACCCCGGAACGATCTCCCGCGCGAAGCCGGTTCCCCCCGCGTCGCGCAATCTGAAGTTGTGACGGGCGCCCTCCATGACCGCCAAGTTGGTACAACCACGTCGGTTCTATCGTCGCGTGCTGTCGCGATATCGCATGTTCCGGGCGCTGAAGCCGATCGCCGTCGCCATCGTCATGGCGCCGCACCGCCTGGTGCGCTGGCTGACCGGCTTTCACTCCATCCGGGTCGCGACGCACTATTATCTGACCTATCCCGGCTGGTGGCTGAAGTTCTACCGGACCGGCGGCCGGGCGAGGCTCGTTCACCTCAGCGACTATCGCACGATCCACGACCTGCGCTCGACGCAGGTCGCCGCCGGCGAGGTGAAGGACGTCCCAGCACCACGCTACAGCAATCATGTGCCGGCAGATCCGCCCGCGCCCAGCCGGATCGCGCAGCCGCCGCTCGAAATCCTTGACTACGACAACGCCACCGCGATCGGCGCCACCAACTTCATCGTCAGGGACGGCCTTGCGATCACCCCCGACGACTACGAGGCCGCGCGCGACTTTACCCATGCGGAGAAGATCGGCGGCGTGTTCGTCAGACCAGCGACCCGCGAGATGCTCTACTCGCTCGAACCGCCGACGCGCCGCAATGCGGCCATCTGCCTGCTCGGGCAGTGCGCCGGCAACTACGCGCACTTCATGACCGAGGTGCTGACCAAGCTCCTCGTCATCGACGCCCACGGCGGCTACGACCAGCTTCCAGTCCTGATCGACCAGTGGCTGCCGCGCGAGATCAAGGCGATCCTGAAGGCGTTCAACACCCGCAAGCATGCCGTCGTCGAGGTGCCTTCGGGGCAGCCGGTCAATTGCACGCGCCTCATCGACGTCACGCCGCCGGCCTATGCCCCGCCGGATTCCAGAGCCTATATCGAGCGCGGCCTGCATGTGCCGATGCCCGCCCATGTCTACAGGTTCAGCGCCTATGCGCTCGGCCTCGTCCGTGCGCGCGCCGGCGAGATCGTGCCTCACACCGCGACAGCGAGCGGCAGGCGGCTCTATCTCCAGCGCCGGACGTCGGCTTACGGAAACGCACGCGCCGTCGTCAACAGCTTCAATGTCGAGGAGATCATGCGGCGGGCGGGCTTCGACCTGATCGAGACGGGATCGATGACGATCCACGAACAGATCGCGGCCTTCCGCAACGCCGAGGTCGTGGTCGCGCCGATCGGCGCGGCGATGACCAACCTGATTTTCGCGCCGCGCGGGTGCCGGGTGCTGTCGCTCTCCGCCATCCACAGGAATGCCGACTATGCCTACTGGACCAACATGATGGAGGCGCTCGGCCACGACCTCAGCTACCTCGTCGGCCCGCAGGTCTCGCAGGGCGGCAACCCGATGCACCGCGACTTCCGCATTCCCCTCGACGACCTGCAGCGGGCGCTCGACGAACTGGGCTGCCGGTCCTCCCAGGCCGGGTGACCTGCCCCGAACCGGGCGCCGGCCCCTTTCCGAAATTGCCAGAATCCGCCCCGCGTGAGACAAGCCGGCCATGAGCGATCGTGACCACAAGGCCCGTTTCCGCCCGAAAGGCCGGGACGGCGGCCACAAGCCCGCCTGGCGGGAGCGGGAACGCCCAGACGGGCCGGCCATCCTCTATGGCTGGCACACCGTCACCGCGGCGCTGGCCAACCCCAGGCGCAAGATCCGCAAGCTGTTCCTGACCGAGAACGCCGCAAGGCGTCTTGCGGAAGAGAACATCGACACCCGCATTGCGCCGGAGATGGTGCGCCCGAGCCAGATCGACCAGCGGCTCGGACCCGACGCCGTTCACCAGGGCATGCTGGCCGAGGCCGATCCCCTGTCCTCGCCGTCGATCGAGACGCTGGAGCGCGAGGGCATCGTGCTGGTGCTCGACCAGATCACCGACCCGCACAATGTCGGCGCCATCCTGCGCTCGGCGGCGGCGTTCGACGTCAAGGCCATCGTCACCACCGCGCGCCACAGCCCGGAGGCGACCGGCGTGCTGGCAAAATCAGCGTCCGGTGCGCTGGAGCTGGTGCCGTTCGTCACCGTGCAGAACCTCGCACGGGCGCTGGCCGCGCTCAACGAGCGCGGCTTCATGACGGTGGGCCTCGACAGCGAGGGGCAGGACAATCTGGCTGGCGTGCCGCTGGAGGCGCCGCTGGCGCTGGTGCTTGGCGCCGAGGGCAAGGGCCTGCGCCAGCTCACCCGCGAGACCTGCCGCGTCGTCGCCCGCCTCGACATGCCCGGCGCCATCAAGAGCCTCAACGTGTCGAACGCCGCGGTGCTCGCGCTCTATATCGGCGCGACGCGGCTCGGCCTGATGCGCTGACACTTTTCTCACAGCAAAGACGCCCGCCGTCGCGAGACGGCGGGCGTTTTGTTGTGTTCGGTCGCGCGCGCGGCCGGCCTCAGTAGTGCGGCACGCGAATGATGCGCGGGCCGCTCGCATAGTGGCGGTGCACACGATAGCCGTAGCGCATGCTGTGGCGATAGCCGTGACGGTAGAAACGCCGGCCGTAGCGATAGACCACCGGCCCCTGCACTGCCGGCATGCCGTCATAGTAGTGCGAGGTGGCGTCGCCATAAGGGCCGCCATTGTAGCCGTAATAGTACGGGCGATCGTAGCTGTGCCAGCCGGTGACCGCGCGCTCCTGATAGGTCGGCACCGGACCGTAGTTGCCGGGGCCGCTGTAGACCGGGCCCTGGTTCACATAGTAGTAGCGCGGCCCGTAGGAATAGCTCGGATCCGGCAGACGCTCGACCTGATAGCCGCCATAGCCGGCCTGGTAGCCGAAGCCCTGCGTGAACAGCCCGCCGGTGCACGGGCTGGCATAGTAGTCGCCAGCGCAGGCCATCGCCGGGGCAGCGCCGGCCGCAGTCACCGCGAATGCCGCGGCCAGTCCCATGATCGTCTTACGCATGTTACGCTCTCTCCTGTCCTGTCGGTTTTGCTTTTGTATCGTTGATTGTACGTCGTCACGCTGGTCCGAGGGCTACCGCGATGGCGCCGGCCGGGGCGGCCCCGGCGGATAAGGCCCTCCTCCACCGATCTGCGGCGCGACGATGACCGGCGGCGGATTGGCGGGAATCTGGATCTGCGGCGGCGCCGACTGCGCCGACCATGATTTCTGATAGCTCTCCGCCTGCGGCGGCAATGGCCGGTTGGCCGGCGGCTCGACCTCGAGCCGGCCGTAGCCGGGCAGCCGGCCGGCGCTCGGGTAATAGGCCCCGACGGGACGCTCGACATAGGGCCCACGGAAGCCGCCATAGACGATCGGCTGCATGGCCTGGCCACGGCCGAGGCCCCACTCGCCCTCGATGACCGCATACGAGGCGTCGCGGCCGTTGATCAGCACCGGGACGCCGGGGCGACCGGGAACCACGATGTTGAACGCGTCCGCCAGCGCCGGCAGCGCGGTTCCAACCAACAGGGCGGCGGCGAGCAGGGTCCGCATGGACTGATCCTTCGATATCGCGGCAAGCTTAGGCCAAAGCGCCCGCCGACGGGTTAAGAGCCTGCCCCAATCTGTTGGTAAGGCTAATGGGCCGCAGCGCGGCGGCCCCGCATCCGGCCCATGGCGGTAACGCCGGTGGAAGGATCCAGGGCGCCGGCACCGGGGTGGCCCGGCCTGCGGCAGCCCTGTCCCGCTTCGCCGGTCCGCCATGCCCCGCAAGACGATTGACCCTCGCTGCATCCGCGCCTAGATAGGCGCCATGGCATGTGTCAGGACCATCCGCCGACGCCGTCCGACCCGCACCGCGCGGGAGTGACGTTGGCTGCCTGATCGCATCCATGTTCGCTCGAAGCCGCGCAACACCCTGCGCGGCTTTTTCATTTTGTCTTCGCATCAGCCTGTCAGTCTTATCGCCCCTGCTGCTTTCGGGAACATGCCCATGACCACCAGCGACACCACCAAGACCCCCGCGATCTTCATCGACGGCGAAGCCGGCACCACCGGCATCGAGATCCGCGAGCGTCTGGCCCGCGTCCCGGGCATCGCCGTGCTGAGCATCGACCCGGAGCAGCGCAAGGATCCCGCCGCGCGCAAGGCGCTGATGGAAAAGGCCGACCTCACGGTGCTGTGCCTGCCCGACGCCGCCGCCAAGGAGGCGGTGACGCTGGCGGACAGCCTCGGCGCCAACGCCCCGCGGATCCTCGATGCCTCCTCGGCCCATCGTGTCGCCGACGGCTGGACCTTCGGCTTTCCGGAGCTCGCGCCCGGCCAGGCGGAGGCGATCGCCACTGCCAAGCGCGTGTCGAATCCCGGCTGCTATCCCACCGGCGGCATCGCCCTGCTGCGGCCGCTGGTCGACGCCGGCTTGATCCCGCCGGACTACCCGGTGACGGTCAATGCGGTGTCCGGCTATTCCGGCGGCGGGCGCACCATGATCGAGGCCTACGAGGCCGGCGAGGCGCCGCTGTTCGAGCTCTATGGCCTCAGCCTCACCCACAAGCACCTGCCGGAGCTGCAGCAGTACAGCCGCCTGACGCGGCGGCCGATCTTCGTGCCGTCGGTCGGCGACTTCCGCAAGGGCATGCTGGTGTCCGTGCCGTTGCACCTCGACACGCTGCCCGGCCAGCCCAAGGCCGGCGATCTCGAAGCGGCGCTCAAGGCCTATTACGCCGGCAGCCGCTGGGTGAGGGTGGTCGACGCCGACGACGCCTCGACCAAGGGCGGCCGCATCGACGCGCTCGCGCTCAACGACACCAATCTTTTGGAGCTGCGGGTGTTCGGCAACGCCGCCTACGGCCAGGCGGTGCTGGTGGCGCGGCTCGACAACCTCGGCAAGGGCGCGTCGGGCGCGGCGGTGCAGAACATCGGCCTGATGCTCGGCGTCGCCACCGACGCCGGCACCTGAGGCGGACCAAAGTAATCCGTCACCCTGAGGTGGCCATGCGAAGCATGGCCCTCGAAGGGCGACGGCCTGGGCGGTTGCTCGGCGGCCGTTCATCCTTCGAGGCTCGCTTCGCTCGCACCTCAGGATGACGGAGATGGTTTGACCAAAACTCTCCGTGTTTAAGCCGGCTGCTGGGCGCGGTTTGGCCTTCAAGGGTGAGTCAGCCCCGCGCGCAGCACGCGCAGGACATTGCCGCCCATCACCTTGCGGATATCGGCGTCCGAGAAGCCGGCGTCCAGCAGCGCCTGGGTGACCGCCGCCACCTGGCTCGCGTCGAAGGCGGTGGTCGTCGAGCCGTCGAAGTCGGAGCCGAGCCCGACATAATCGATGCCGACGAGATCGCGGACATGGGCGATCGCCCGCGCGACATCGGCCGGCTTCGTCGAGCACACCGCGCCGCTCCAGTAGCCGATGCCGATCACGCCGCCGGTCCTGGCGACGCCGCGCACCTCGTCGTCGGTCAGGTTACGGTTGACCTTGCAGGTCGCCTGGACGCCGCCATGGCTCGACACCACCGGGCGGCTCGCCATCGCCAGCACGTCGGCGATCGCCGCGTGACTGGCATGCGCGACATCGACGACCATGCCGAGTGCCTCCATCCGCCGCACCACCTGGCGGCCGAGCGGCGTCAGCCCGCCCTTGGCAAGGCCATGCATCGAGCCGGCGACGTCGTTGTCGAAGAAATGCGCCAGCCCCGCCATGCGAAAGCCCGCGGCATAGAGGATGTCGAGGTTGCTGATCTGCCCCTCGAGATCATGCAGCCCCTCGATCGACAGCATGGCGCCGACCACGGTCGCACCGCCCTGCCGATCCGCCAGCAGGCGGTCGATGTCGGAGGGCATGGCGATCAGGCGCAGCCGTCCCTCGGACGCGTCGGCGAATCTGTGCAGCTTCTCGGCATGCCACAGCGACCGCTCGAGCAGCGAGCCCCAGGTACGCGGCGGCTGCAGGTCGGCCATCACGAGGCCGGTGATGTTGTCGGTGTCGCCGCCATTGGCATCATAGTTCTGCCCCTTCGGCGACTTGGTCACCGAGGAGAACACCTGCAGCGCATAGTGTCCTGCGATCAGCCGCGGCAGGTCGACATGGCCGCGATCCGATTGCACCAGCAGGTCGCGTTTCCACAACAGGCTGTCGGCATGCATGTCGGCGACATCCAGCGTGCCGTGCAGCGCCAGCGCCGCCGGCGTGATGTTCAGCGCCTGCGGCGCGATCCTGTTCTGCGATCGCTCGACCCGCCCCGGCGCGACCAGGAAGAAAGCAACGGCGCCAACGGCCGCGATGGCAATGATCAGGACAAGCCCAGCCCACATCCATTTCCGTACCGACATCAATGCCCCCACGCGCGGACCGCGCGCCCGGCCTGCCGGCCGAACCGCCATCCCCCGCAAATATCAACACCACGATTTGAACGTGCTCAAAACAGCACGCACTATGACGACAACAGCGCGGCGGCGCCAGTCCGCTCTCGGGCAAGAATGGCAGTCGATCCGCGGCGCCCTGCATCGATGCGCGTCGAACTCAGCGGTATTTCATGCGACAATCTTCGCGATGCGATCGATCGTTCAACCGACGTGGAGCATGCCGTGCCTTTTGCCTTCAATCGCGGACAGCGCATTCATTACACGATCGACGGTTCCGGCCCGCTCGTGATCCTGCAACACGGATTGCTGCTGGACGCAGAAAGCTGGCGAAGAGCAGGAATCGTCGCTGCGCTGGCCGGGCGGTATCGCATTGCCTGCATCGACTCGCTCGGCCACGGCCGGAGCGACAAGCCTTCCGATGCAGCGTTCTACGGTCAGGAGCAGCGCGCCGGCGATATCGCCGCGGTGCTCGACGCACTCGAATCCGAGCGAGCCCATGTCATCGGGCATTCCATGGGCGGATGGCTCGCGATCGGCATGGCCAAGTTTTTCCCAAGCCGGCTGTCATCGCTGGTGATCGGCGGCTGGAATCTGCTCGGCGGCGTGCCGGCAACGCCGAGCGGACCAATGACGTTCGAACGCCTGATGGATTTCGCCAAGCGGACCGCGCCTGAGTTGGTGAACTGGGTGACGCCGGCGTTCGAGCCCGGCCTGCGCGCCTGTTTCGACGCGCTCGGTCAGCTTGCCCAGGCGAAAGACGCCGTGCTGAACCTGCCGGTGCCGGTGATGTTGTGGAGCGGGCGTGAGGATGCGAACTGCGATCCGATGCAGGCATTCGCCGCCGCCAACGGACTGCGCTCGCTGACCACATCGGGCGATCATCTCGGCATGATCTTTCGCCACGCGTCCGAAGCGGCGAGCGGCTTGCTGGCTTTCCTCGATACGCGCATGCCGCAGGCGCCGAATCGGGCCTAGCGGCAGCCGTCTGCACCGACGTCGATCCCCGCTTTCCGTCGCATCGGCTCTTGTTCCGCGGCGGAGACGCTGCTAGCTGTTCGGGCTGCGGCGCCGGCTTAGCTCAGCGGTAGAGCAGCGGTTTTGTAAACCGAAGGTCGGGGGTTCAATCCCCTCAGCCGGCACCAGCAAAATCAAAAGCTTACGTCAACTCGCGGATCGCTCCGCCGCAGCGGGGCGCTTACCGTCCGCGCCTTGATGCAACCGCGCCGCGGCCTGCGGCGCAGATTCCGGAAGACTTCATTCACCGCCCCCCGGCAGGATGGCATCAATCCACGGCCCTCAGCCCCGAAAAGGAACCAGCATGGTCAGGACGACGCCGTCACGCCTTCCCCGCGCCTTCGCGATCGTTGCCACCATCATGGCGCTCGCCAGCGCCGCGCAGGCCGCCGGAACGCCGGAGCAGCGCCGCGCCTGCCGCGCGGATGCGATGCGCCTGTGCCGGGACGCCGTCCCCAACGTGCCGCGCATCACCGCATGCATGGAGAAGAACAAGGCCAAGCTCAGCCCGTCCTGCCGCGCGCAGTTCAATTGAGGCTTACCGCTCAACGGCTCTGCGCTGCGTTCGGCGCGCCCCGCGATGCGACCGACTGACGTCCGCATCGCGTTACCGTCCACGAACGTCATTTCTCCAAAAACAAAGACTCCGGAAAATTCCGGAGCCTCGTCGAGCATTGAGACTGGAGCGATCGCCGCCGCGCCCGGCGACGCATCGCGGCTAGGCCGCGGGCACGCGCCCTTCTTCCACGGCCTCCGAGATCAGCTCGCCGGCGTCGGTCACGCCCGCTGCCGCGCGTCTGACGATGCGCTCCGCCATCTTGGCCTTGGTGGCGGGCGTTCGGTTCTCCTCTGAGATACGCTTCACCGCTTCGTCGAGCACGGCACGCAACGTCGCGACGAACTCTGAATCGAACTGATGATGGGAACTTGAAGCCATAGATGCCCTCCGTATCGGTGGAGCCGGACAAGTGACCTAATAACGTGACCAATGTGAGTCCGGCAGATTAAATCCTTGTGACCGTCGACACGTTCCAGATTTGAACAGCTCGCAACTGTGATCGAACGCACATTTGGCGCGATCACATCCGCGCGATGTGCGCGCGAGATGCATGCTGCGCTGCGACGAGAGAGCACGGACAGCTTCACGCAAGGTCCGGACACGGATCGACACGCACAGCGTCGCATACAGCGCGCTTGCACCGGATTTGATGAATCGCGGATGATGGCCCGGAACAGGATACCAAGACGAGGATACGCGAATGACGGGCGTGCGCCTGATGACTGAATTCCCACCACCGGCGGAACGCCTGGTGACGCTCGCCAACTGGCGCAAGTTTCCGTACACGCAATGGAGCTTCCGCAACGTCCGCCAGTTGCTGCCGACCGCGCCGATCGCGGCGTCGGGCTCTGCAGCGCCGCTGGCCGCGGATCTCCGCGACATCGGAACCACCGCCTTCGAGGGCCTGCGCGGCGCGCGCACCACGCTCGATGCCGCGCTGCGCGACACCAGCACCGACGCGCTGCTGGTGCTGCGGCATGGCCGCCTGATGACGGAATGGTACGCCAACGGCATGGACGCCGAGCGGCTGCATATCGTGTTCTCGATCAGCAAGTCGATCTGCGGCTCGCTCGGCGGCATTCTCGCCGAGCGCGGCATCCTCGATCCCGATCAAGCGGTGGTCGACATCCTGCCCGAGCTCAAGGCATCACAGGCTTATGCGACCGCCACGGTGCGGCACCTGCTCGACATGACCGTCGGCATCTCCTTCGTCGAGGACTATCTCGATCCTGACGGCGACGTCGTCCGCTATCGCCGGGCGATGGGCTGGGACCCGATCCCGCCGGGACAGCCGGCGATCGACCTGCGCAGCTTCCTCGCCCAGCAGAAAGCCGACGGCAAGCCGCATGGCCATGCCTTCCACTACGTCTCCACCAACACCGACGTGCTCGGCTGGGTATACGAGCGGGCGAGCGGCCGGCCGCTCTCCGAATTGATCAGCGAGCATCTGTGGCAGCCGCTCGGCGCCGAGCGCGAGGCCTACATCACCGTCGATGCCCATGGCGCGATGCGGGCCGCCGGCGGCATCTGCGTCGCGCCGCGCGACCTCGCCCGCTTCGCCGAGATGATGCGCCTGCGCGGCGTCGCGGGCGGACGCCAGGTGGTGCCGGGCTGGTGGGTCGACGACATCAATGACCGCGGCGATGCCGAGGTCTGGAGCCGCGGTGATTTCGCCCCGATGTTTCCGGGCGGGCGCTACCGCAGCCAATGGTACCAGCTCGACCAGGAGCGCCGCACGCTGACCGCGATCGGCATCCATGGCCAGTGGATCCATATCGATCCCCCCTCGGAGACCGTCATCGTCCGCCTCGCCTCGGAAGGCATCCCGCTCGATCCCGACAGCGCCGGATTGTGGCTGCGCGCCTTCGCCGCGATCGCGCGCCTTTCCTGAGAGGCTGACTGAAAAGACGTCAAACCATCATGAAAGACGGCACTTGCCGTCTTTCTCTGTCGTGGCCGGGCTCGTCCCGGCCACCCCGCTTAGGGACGCAGTGCCCTGATGATCGGGGTCGCCGGGAGACCTTAGTCCTAGCGATCCGTTGAAACGGATCGCGCTGCCCGGCGATGACAAACATCAAGGCCGGCGGCTGCATTTCCAGTCAGGCTCTGAAGAAACGCCTCGGCGACGCAGCCATGCCGCTCAGTTCATGGCGACGATGCCGGCGTTGAGGGTGGTCGCATAGGCCACCCACGCGAGATAGGGCAGCAGCAGCCATGCCGCCGGCCGGTCGACACGCGCGCTGGTGAAGATGGTGCCGGTGATCGTCACCACCAGCGCGATGATGATGCCGAGCGCGATGGGCAGGTTGTGCCAGCCGAAGAACACCGGCGCCCACGCCGCGTTGAGCACGAGCTGCACGAAGAAGAACAGCAGCGCTTCCCGCCGCGCCGGCGACGGAATGGTGCGATCCCACAGCCGCCACAGCGACAGCGCGATCAGCGCATAGAGCACGATCCAGGCGGCTGGAAACAGGTAGCGCGGCGGCGTCCAGGACGGCTTTGCGAGTCCGACATACCAGCCTTCGATCTGCGACTGCGTGACCCACCCCGCGAGCAGCCCGATGCCGGCACACAACAATAGACAGGCCAGCAGGCGCCCCATCGATTTCAGCATCAGGTCACTATCCAGGAAATATCTCGAAACATCAGGCGCATGATCGCCGCGGACCTCGGCAAACTCACTTTGCCGAGATTTGTTCCCATTGATTGCAGCTTTTTTGAAGCCGCCCGCGCCCCATCCCGCACCGTTTGGCATCCCTCGCAATCGTTTGCGGCAAGTGCGCGAGGGCAAGTACGCGAGGGCAAGTCTTCAGCGCGTCAGCTTTTCCATCTCCGGAAACGGCGCATAGCTCGCCCCGGCACAGATTTCGCGCGCCTTCTCGACCAGGCGCTCGAACCGGCCGTCGCGATAGATCGCCGCACGCTCGCCGCCACCGGCATCGCCGCCTCCGGTCGCGGTGTAGCGCACGCACGCGACATAGCGCCGCTTGCCGCCGACGTCGCGCTCGGCCGGCTCCGACACCATCGCCTCGCGCACGCCGCGCAGATCATTAATGTAGGTGCGCATGAACGCCAGCAGGTCGCCGCGGTAGTCGGTGGGATAAGGCTGCACGGCAAGGGCGCTGTCCGCGATGTTGTAGCGCTCCTCGCTGCCGCCGAAGCCCGCGCATCCCGCCACCGCCACAACGAGCCCGGCCGCGGCCGCGCTTCGCCAATTCATTCCCGCCATGCCGTTCGCATTACCCAAAGAGTCATTCGCGAGCGGCACAATAGAGCCTTTCATCGGCGAGTTGAATCGGAAAACCCCGGAGCGGGAGCTCCGGGGTTTTCCTGCCCGGAATGCATCGGACGCGGACGGCGGGGCGGGCAACGTGCGGCCGACGCACTCCTGACTTGCCGTGCGCCTTAGCTCTTGACCGCCGGCTTCACCTTCACCACGTGGGCGATCTTGTGGTGAGACTTGATCGCCGACATGTGCTTGTGGGTCTTGTGCTGGCGGACATGATGGCGCTTGTTCATGCTGGCCTTCGCATTGAGGGCCTTCGCATCGCTGGCCTTGACATCGCCGACCTTGGCGGCGGTGCTCGGCGTGGCCTGCTCGGTCTTGACAGCCGGCTTGCTGGCCGGCGCGGTGTCGGTCTTGGTGGTGCCAGCCGCCATGGCGGGCGCCGCAATCATCGACACGGCAATCAGAGCGGCGGAAATCGACTTCAGCATGGTGGTCTCCTCTCGATGTGATCACCCGGGGAAGACCGGTCGGGGTGGCCGGTTCGGTGATCGTCGGGAGTGACCTTAGGCGGGGGGCGCTGAACTCATCCTGAGGGTGGTGGACAGCCTCCGTTCATGTGGATGAAATGTTGGTCATGTTCACTGTTCCCGGTCCGTGAACCCGGCCGGACCCGATCCGCGAGGAAAATTGCGCCGCGCGGCCGGGAATGTCGGGCAGCTCCGGGGGTTCACATCTCGACGGCGGTCCGATCAGCCGCCGACTCGCAGGAGACAGGCGCCATGACTTTTCTGACTCGTCTCACTTTTCCGACACGTCTCGTGACCTTGACGGCTTTCCTGGCGGCGTTGCTGGTGTCTCCGCTGCTCAGTTCCGCCTTCGCCGCGGGAGGCGAGACCCCGTCGTCGCCGCCGCCGTCGTCGGACAGCAAGTCCAACCCGCCGAAGCAGTCGAAGAAGAACGACAAGCAGTCCAGCATCGACGATCCGGCGTTCCTGCAGGGCTACCGCGCCGCCTACGCCACGATCTACGAGCGCAACGACTACACCGCCGCCATCGCGCAGCTGAAAGCGCTGAACCAGGACGACCGCGCCGACGTCGCCAACCTGATCGGCTACTCGTACCGCAAGCTCGGCGACTACCAGACCTCGCAGGCCTGGTACGAGCGCGCGCTCAAGGCCGACCCGACCCATGTCAAGACCTGGCAGTATTACGGGCTGTGGCAGGTCGAGCAGGGCCACCGCGACCAGGCGCGCGTCAACCTCGCCAGGATCGAGCAGCTCTGCGGCACGGCCTGTCCGGAGTATCGCTCGCTCGCCGACGCCATCGACGGCACCACCACAGCGGCCCACATCGTCTACTGACGCGGATCGCCAGCAAGACCGCGTTCCCCGCTGCCGGCGTCCTCAACCGGGCGCCGACAGCGTCGCGTCCATCAGCCAGTCGAGATAGCCGCGCTCGACGCTCTCCACGGTGAGCACCATGATCGCGGGCGTGGTGTAGGAATGGTGCTCGCGGACCGCGTCGCTGACCTGGCCGGCCAGGGTGTCCCGGGTCTTGAAGATCGCCACCACCTCCTCGGCCCGCTCCACCTGCCCTTCCCAGCGATAGTGGGAGATCATCCCCGGCAGGATGTTGACGCAGGCGGCCAGATGGCGCTCCACGATCACCTTGCCGACGGCTTCCGCCTCGACAAGGCTGGGGAACGTCGTATAGACCAGTACCGCGCGCGCCATTGGACTTAACTCCTTGAAACCATTGCCGCGATCCAGAGACCGGGTTCAAGATCGAGTTCATTTGGGATGACCGTCTCGAAACAATACGACCGGATCGCGTTCGTTGCGAGCCCCAGCGACGAGGCGCAGCAGGCCCTCGACCAGCTGGTGAAGGCCTATGGCAACCACGCCGCTGATACCGCCGACGTCATCGTCGCGCTCGGCGGCGACGGCCTGATGCTGCAGACCCTGCATCGCTACATGCGCACCGGCAAGCCGATCTACGGCATGCACCGCGGCACCGTCGGCTTCCTGATGAACGAGTTCAGCATCGAGGGCCTCGGTGCACGGCTCGATGCCGCCAAGGTCACGGTGATCAATCCGCTCCTGATGCGCGCCACCGACATCCATGGCCAGGTGCACATCCATCACGCCATCAACGAGGTCGCGCTGTTCCGCCAGACCCACCAGGCCGCGCGGCTGCGCATCCTGGTCGACGACAACGAGCGCATGCCGGAGCTCGTCGCCGACGGCGTGCTGGTGGCGACGCCGGCCGGCTCGACCGCCTACAACCTCTCCGCCCAGGGCCCGATCCTGCCGATCAACGCCGCGCTGCTGGCGCTGACCCCGATCAGCGCCTTCCGGCCGCGGCGCTGGCGCGGCGCGCTGCTGCCCAACAGCGCCTTTGTCGTGATCGAGGTGCTGGAGAGCGAGAAGCGCCCCGTCGCGGCGGTGGCCGACCATGACGAGGCCCGCGATGTGCGGCGGGTGGAGATCCTCACCGACCGCTCGATCGCCATGCGCATGCTGTTCGACCCCGGGCACAGCCTGGAAGAGCGCATCCTGCGCGAGCAGTTCAGCTACTAGTCGAACGGCTGCCGGGACGGCCGGAGCACGGCAACGTGCCATCGCAACGTTTCATTAACGGCGCGGCACTTATAGTTAACGCCACGTGTATTTCCGACCTGGGTGGCGGTTTCCGCCCCGAGCCGCGTCATGATTCGCATCGACTTCAACAAGCTGCGGTTTCTGATCTGCGACGACAATCCGCACATGCGGCGCATCCTGCGCACGCTGCTGCACTCGTTCGGCGCGCGCGAGGTCTATGAGGCCGAGGACGGCGCCACCGCGCTCGAGATGTACAGCCACTCCGCGCCGGACATCCTGATCTGCGACTGGGCGATGCCGATCTTCGACGGCCTCGAGCTGACGCAGATCATCCGGCAGCCCGACGCCATCGGCAATCCCTACGTGCCGATCATCATGCTGACGGGCCATTCGGAAAAGCGCCGCGTGATGGTGGCGCGCGATGCCGGCGTCACCGAATTCCTGGCCAAGCCGATCTCGGCCAAGGCGCTCTATCAGCGCATCCTGAGCGTGGTCGCCCATCCCCGCCCGTTCATCCGCACCAAGAACTATTTCGGCCCGGACCGCCGGCGCAACACCAACAGCGCCTATATCGGCCCCGAGCGCCGCAACGGCGGCAAGGCGGAGATCATGCCGCAGCCGGCACTGATCGACAAAGCGCGCATCACGAGCTGAACCACCGCGAGGGATCCTCCATGCCCGCCGACAAGCCCGCCCCCCTCAAGGTCGAAACCTTTCCCGACTACCAGGTCATCACCCAGCCGAATCCGCTGCGCGGCGCGCTGCGCCGCGCGCCCGACAACGATGCCGACGATCCGGTGGCCCGCGCCGAACGCGCGCTGGCGGGGCTGTCCGGCGAGTTCGGCGACTGGATGCTGGCCGAGTGCGACCGCCTCGCCGCGGCCCATGTCGCCGTGCTGAAGCAGGGGTTCACCGCGGCGCTGCGCGCGGAGTTCTTCCGCGCCGCCCATGACATCAAGGGGGATGCGGCGACCTTCGGCTATCCGATCGCGGCCGCCGCGGCGGAGAGCCTGTGCCGGCTGATGGAGCACGCCCCGGACCTTGCGAAGGTGCCGCTCGATCTCGTCACCCACCATGTCAGCGCGATCCAGGCGATCGTGCGCGAGCACAGCCGGATCGACCGGATGGGCATGGCGGACGAACTCAGCCGGCAACTGCGCGGCCTCGCCGACAAGTTCCTGATCGAGGCCAACCGCGATCGCCCCGAGCACCTCGAGGCGATCCTCGCACCGAGCATCGTGCCCGGCGGCTAGATGCGAGCATCGTGATTTGAAGTTCGATCGCCGTGATCCGTCACCCTGAGCATAGCAACTCGGCTTTGCCAAGTTGCGTTCTTTGCAAGACGCAAGTCGGGTAAACCCGACTTGCGTTGCGAAGCATGGCCCTCGAAGGGCGACGGCCACGACGGTGACGACGGGGCCACTCATCCTTCGAGGCTCGCGGAGCCTGTCATCGGGCCGCGCTTCGCGCGGACCCGCTGGCTCGCACCTCGGGATGACGGATTGCAGCTCGACCGAAACCCATCGCGCCCTAGCAGCGACCGTCACCTCGCTCCGCCACTGCAGCCTTCTGGCGCAGCTGCGGGACCAGCAGCGTCAGGCGGCGATCAGCTCGCCGGGCAGCGACGCGAGATCGTGGCTCGCCACCAGTTCGTCGCAGAACAGGCGCGCTTCCTCGCGGGCCGATTCGGTGGAGAAGCGGCGCAGCAGGATCAGGAGCGGCTCGGTGGCCTCGGAGCTCTCCATCGCGCACGCCGTCAGCACCCGCTCGACCATGCGGCGGCGCAGCCGCGTCATGCCCTCGATGCTGCCGACAAAGCCGACCTCGTGCAGCGCCGCCACGGCGGCGCGGAACGCACCGAAGGTGGACTTCGGGAAGCCCGCCCGTGTCAGCAGCGCGGTCAGCCCGGCGCCGCCGCGATCGTCGATCAGCGCGCTGACGCGGCTCTGCGGCAGGCCCGACAGCTCGACCAGCGCGGCGTCGAACAGCGCGAGGTTGCCGGACAACAGCGCGCGCAGGATCAGGCCGGCGTTGAGCTGGCCGGTGGCGCGCAGATGACCGACGAGGTCACGCATGTCTTCGCCACGCGAGCGCGCGGCGATGGTGACGGTGGAGCGCTCGCTCGCCTCCGCGGCGACACGGGCGGCGCGGTCGGCGGACAGCCAGTTGCGGGCGGTGACGAACTGCACCAGCGTGTCGGAGAGCTTGGCGACCAGCGCAAGCCGCGTCGACGACGGCAGGTCCGTGCGCGCCAGCAGCGCCTCGCGGATCGCGGCGAGGTGGCCGTGGCGGTCGGCGATCCGCTGCAGCGAGAAGGTCGGCAGCGCCGCTGCGGGATTCTCGATCAGTTCGAGGGTCGCGGCCGCCTGCCCGACCTCGGCGATGGCGGCACAGATCGCCGCCGGCAGGCCGGCGCGGCGGGCGATCGCGCCCTGCACCTCGGCGCAGCCGGTGGCGACGAGATCGACCAGGTCAGCATCGATCAGCAGCGGGGAATGTTCGAGAATCGGCAGCGCCACCGAGGCCTGATCGAGCGACAGCGCCTGCACGATGGCCGGCGGCGCATCCAGGCTGCGCGCGAACACCTCCGCCATCGCCTGGCGGACGAGCGGCGAACCGTCATCCAGCAGCATCAGCAGCGCGCCCTCGGCCGCGCCGCGGTCATCGTCCGACAAATCGGAAACCAACCAGGCCCGGGCCAGTGCCCGTGTCGCTTCCGCGCGCTCCCCTGGAGGAGCCGTCCTGACCCAACTTATGAACTGCCGAACGATCATATGCTCTGCCGGCCTTACGCAACTTGACCGCCACCGTCGTGGTGCCGTTTAAGCAAAATAAACCACGACGCTTAACAAAGCGTTCACCATAACCACCTGCGTTTGTTGATGTTTTGTTAACCGACAACGATCGCCGGAGACAGCGTCAGCTGCTGAACCGGCCGGAGCGGTCGCTGAACAGGTCGAGCGGCTGCGGCGCATTGGCGCCAGCCCCCTGGCCGGGTTCGGCGCTTGCCGCGCCATTGCCCCACAGCGCCTGCACCACCGCGGAGACCGGCTCGGGACGATCGCCGCCCTGGTAGAGCGAGCGGAAGGTCGGCTGCGGCATCGGCGGCTCCTGCGACGGCGACGCAGCGGTGGTCGCGGCCGCGACGGTGGTGGCGCCCTGCTGGGCCTGCGGGAAGCCGGAGAGAAAGAGCGCATTGTCGGCCTGCGCGGCGGCGCTCGCCGCGAGCGTGCCCGACGGCGCGCCTGCGCCGAGCGCGGCGAGTGCGGCCTGGGTCGACGGTGCATTCACCGCATTGGCGTAGCGTGAGGTCAGCACCGAATAGACGTCGGAGACGCTGCGCGCATTGCCGCTGCGGTCGTAGAAGATCGGACGGTTCGCCGCCGCGGCGTTCGGAAACATCTGCGTCGCGTCGGCGCGCGGCGTCTCCTGCGCCGCGTTGATCAGCTTCGCCGCCCCGCCCGCCCCCATGAAATGGGCGATGTAGAGTTCGCCGTCGGTCGGCCGGCGGCCGATCATTCCCGTCAGCTTGAAGCTGTTGGACTGGGTGAGCACGCCGGCCATCGCGGCGTTGACCGCGGGATCGTCGCGCAGCTTGAGGATCTCGTTGCGCATCGACGGATCGCTCACCGAATAGGTGCCGGACGACGACTTGGTGATGGCGTCGGCATACTTGCCGTAGCCCAGCGACGGGCCGGCCTCCTTCACGGTGCCGAGCCAGGTCTGCTCGATGAACTGGTAGAGCCCCTTCGCCGACGACGTCGAGGACGACGCGCTGGGATCGAGGTTGGATTCCATCTTGGCGGCCGAGAGCAGGTATTCGAAGCTCGCACCCGTCGCGTCGGCGGCCTGCCGGATCGCGCTCGTGATCCGCTCCCCGACGGACTGAAAGCCCGCCGCGAGGCTGGTGGTGTCGATCGTCATGTCAGGTGCCCCGCTCCCCCGGCGCCCTAGCCCTCTCCGGCCATCCTGAACCATGCGCAAAACATGGTTAATGAAGAGTTAATACCCGCATCCGGATACCGAACGGGCGCGAATGCACGGGCAGGACGACTATATCGATCGCCGCCCGATGATTGTCGTCATGCAGGCAGACCAGAATGCGGCCGATAGACCGCACGTAACTCAGGGATTGCCGTCAGGAGTGAGAAATCCCTCGGACCATTTGACTTCATCAATTCGATATTCATCGATGCTGAAGCCTTCGAGATAGTCACGAAAACCAGGCAGAGTTGAAGCTCCAGCTCTGGCTTCCTCCGCCTTCAGTGCACTCGAATAGACTCCCAGGAGCTTTACTTCGTCCGCATCGTCGGGAAGCTCCCGGACGTGCCAGAGGAGAAAAACAGAATCTACCACTTCTCCGACCTCCCATTTCGCCCCTGTTGCGAGGCCTGAGAAGACAGGTGCACGCACGCCGGTGCGACGGCCATTAGCTATGGGGCTTGTAAACGTCCGCGGGGTCGAACAGCCGCTCGGCCGACACGAAGCTGAGCGCGGGCGCGCCGTCCGCGCCCTTGCCCACCGCGCGGTAGAAGCAGGAGTGCCGGCCGGTGTGACAGGCGGCGCCGCCGGCCTGCTCGACGCGGATCCAGACCGCGTCCTGGTCGCAGTCGACGCGCATCTCGACGACGCGCTGGACATGGCCGGAGCTCTCGCCCTTGCGCCACAGCTTGCCGCGCGAGCGGCTGTAGTACCAGGCCTCGCCGCTGTCGACCGTGCGCCGCAGCGCCTCGTCGTTCATATGCGCGACCATCAGCACCTCGCCGGTCGCCGCGTCGGTGGTGACGCAGGTGACGAGCCCGGCGGCGTCGAACTTCGGCCGCAGCGCGAGGCCCTCCTCGATCTCGTTGACGGTGCCTTGCGGTGACGGAGCGCTCACGGCGGAATCCTCATGGCGCGGCCGGCGGTCCGCCGCGCGTGCGATGACAGGGGTCGACACAATGACATGAAACGGCGCGGCGGACGACCGCCGCACCGATGCCGACAGGCGCAACCAGACGCGCCGGACTCAGCGCGGGTCGCGCACCAGGCTCAGGAAGCGGTTCTGCTCGTCCGGATTGTTGCGGAACAGGCCGGTGAAGCGCGTGGTGATGGTCTTGGCGCCGTCCTTGGCGATGCCGCGCACCGACATGCAGGTGTGCTCGGCCTCGACCAGCACGGCGACGCCGCGCGGCTTGAGCACGGTGTCGATCGCGCCCGCGATCTGCGCCGTCAGGTGCTCCTGGGTCTGCAGGCGGTGGGCGAAGATGTCGACGAGGCGCGCCAGCTTGGACAGCCCGATCACCCGTTCCACCGGCGTATAGGCGATGTGCGCCCGGCCGTAGAACGGCATCATGTGATGCTCGCAATGCGAATGGAAGGTGATGTCGCGCACCAGCACGAAATCGTCATAGCCGGCAGTCTCGCCGAAGGTGCGGTTCAGCACCTCGGCGGGGCAGAGATGATAGCCCTGGAACAGTTCGTCATAGGCCTCGACGACGCGGCGGGGCGTGTCGAGCAGACCCTCGCGCGCCGGGTTCTCGCCGATATAGGCAAGCAGCGTCTTCACCGCCTCCTCGGCTTCTTCGCGCGAGGGGCGCGGCAGATCGGCCTGGATGGCCGCCTGCTGAAACTCCGCAGCCGGGATTTCCGACGGCGGATTGGTGCGCAGCGGCTTGATGATCGCGTCCATTCACAGCTCTCCGTTCGACCGGCCCCTCGATGGCGGGCCGGGAGTGTCACCGGGTCGCCGCAACAGCCCTTCAGCCGCCGGACGCCACATGTCCCGATGTCGGGGCTCGCCCCGACAACAATCCAAATGTCGGGCTTCTTGCTCGACACCAATCCAGATGTCGGGCCTCTCGCCCGACACCAGCTCACACCCATATCATTACAAGCTCTGGAAGAAATTCTCTTTTTCCGGGCTTTGGGGGAAACAGGCGGGTTTATTCCTGCGACCCGGTACATATATAGGATAGGCTATGGGGCCCGCCAAGGCCGGCCCCGCAGGGGTCTCATGCGGCCATGCTGAACGACGTCTACAACAAGAAGATCATCGAGCTGGCGGGCAACATCCCCCGGCTGGGGCGGCTCGCGGCGCCGGACGCCAGCGCCACCGCCCATTCCAAGCTGTGCGGCTCGACCGTCAAGGTCGACATCAAGATGGACGGCCCGGTGGTCACCGACTTCGCCCATGACGTGAAGGCTTGCGCCCTCGGCCAGGCGTCGTCGTCGATCATGGCCCGCCATGTCGTCGGCTCCAACGCCACCGAACTGCGCGAGCTGCGCGAGACCGTGCGGCGGATGCTCAAGGAGAACGGCGCGCCGCCGCAAGGCAAGTGGGCTGATATCGCCGTGCTCGAGCCGGTGCGAGATTACAAGGCGCGGCATGCCTCGACCCTGCTCACCTTCGATGCGGTGGTGGACGCCATCGGCCAGGTGGAGGCCAAGGTCAAGACCGCCGACGCGACCGTCCCCGGCTGAGCCTTCGTCCGCAGCCCGACACGCACGTTCCGGACAAGATCGTCAGCGCGGCGCGGCGACTGCCGCGCCGGTCGGACCGCCCGCTTGCGCCGTTTTCGTCGACCTGATCGCGGACACGGCGTCCGCAGAGTCTTCATGACCGCCACGCGGCGCCAGTCCTGCGACCACCGCCTCGGTCACGACATGGGTGAGGCGCAGCTCGGCCGCGGTCAATTCGTGCAGCGGCTCCCAGGGCGGCACGCTGAGCGCGAGCGCCAGGAGATCGCCGGAGCCACCCATCTCGAAGGTGTAGCTGGCGAGCCGGCCGATATCGCGCTCGATGATCATGACGTCCTGCGCGGTGTAGTCCGCGGCCTTGGCGTCGTCGGTGCGGTCCCCCATCCAGATCTGGTGGACGCGGACATGGGCAGCATCCGGGACATGACGCGGCGCGCCGGCCAGCAGCAGGAACACGCACATGGATTCGCAATAGGCCTCGGGTACGATCCCGACCCGCGCCTGGTCGCCGTCGCGCGCTTGAGTCACGATGCCGACCGTGGTGGCGACGCCGAGCGCACGCCATTGCCGTCCCAGCGCGATGGCATCGAGCACCGAGCCGCCGCTGGAATCGAGCACGACCGTGACGCCGCGCAGATCGCGCCCCTCGGCGAAATCGGCGAACACCTGCGGCGTGTCGGCGGTGACGGTGCCGACTGCGGCCACCAGCCCCTTGCAGGCCGGCGCGCAGCTGGCCGCGGTGGCGAGGGCCGCGCTGCCATGCCAGACGAAATGCATCGGCAGCTTGCGCTCCTCGAGCGTCGCGCCGGCAACCGCCGGCGCGCCCAGCGCGAGCGGCCAGCCGAGCAGCAGCGCCGTTGCCGCGAAGTGCCCCCATGCCCACCTCGTCAATGGCTTGCTGCGACGCAAATTGGTTCCTCTCGCTGCACCCGCATCTGTCATCGGACCGTCGCGAAAAGCGTAGCCGCCGGCCGGAGTCGCGTCCACGGAACTTTGGTGCGGCGCGACCAGAACCATGCGATATGTCCACCATCTGTCGACCGCGCGCGGTTGCGGCCGGTTCCGTGCCCTGGAACCAGGCAGCGAAGCGCCGCCGATGCCAGCAATCCGCCCATGATGTCGCCGCCATGAAGCCTGCCCTGAAGCTCTCGCCCTACTGCCCGGCCTGCGCGGCGCGGGTGCAACGGCTGCCGCGAAACGCTGGGCGCCTGCTGATCCTCGGCTACCGCTACACCCTGTCGCCGCTGATTGGCTTTCATTGCCGCCACCTGCCGACCTGCTCGGCCTATGGCGAGGAGGCGATCGAGCGCTTCGGGCTGTGGGCCGGCGGCTGGATGACGCTGGCGCGGCTGCTGCGCTGCCAGCCGTTCGGCACCTCCGGCATCGACAACGTGCCGACCACCGCGCCGCCCGGCGCGCGCTGGTTCCTGCCCTGGCGCTACGGCCGCTGGCGCGGCGTCAATGATCGCTAGAAGGACACACACGCCGTCCTGATGCTGGTCATCACCGCCTGCTGCCGGAAGTCGCGCTTATAGGCCGCGGCAATCGCATCCAGCGCGGCGCGCTTGTCCGGATCATCGGCGAACACGATCAGCACGAGCTTGCTCGGCTCGCGCACCAGCGTGCCGCGGGCGCTGTCGCGCCACTGCCCGGCGGCATCGATCACGCTGAGCCCATCGGGAAAGCGCGGCGTGATCTCGCGCGCGGTGAAGGCGGCGAACGCCGCGTCGCTGACGCCGATGCGGTCGCCGATGTTGCGGCCGAACAGCATGTCCGCCGACACCATCGATTTGGCCGGCGGCATGCACGCCGGCGGCATCGCCGCGCAGCCGGACAGCGCGAGCCCCGCGCAGGCCGCCATCATCCCCCGCATCCATCACCTCTCACGCCATGGCGCGCGCCGGACGGGTGAGGAACGCGACCCCGATCGCCAGCAGCACGAACGTGATCCCGACATAGCCATGGGCGTGGAACAGCTGCTGCTCGAAGAACTGGCCGCCGATCGCCGACCCCGCCGCTTGCCCGACATACACCATCGAGGTGTTGAGCGCGACGGAGGCGCTGGCGAAGGCCGGCGCAGCGCCGACGAGACGCGACTGCTGCATCGAGTTGATGGCGGCAAAGCCGAGCCCCCACAGCACGCTGGCGGTCAAGAGCAGCGGCAGCGCCGCCATGCCGGCTCCGACCACCCACACGAGACTGCCCGACAGCATCGCGCCGAGAAAGATCACCGAGGTCCAGAACGGCCCGATTCGTCCGACCATGCGCATCGCCACGAGATTGCCGACGAGGCCGCAGACGCCGAACAGGCTGAACGCCAGCCCGACGGTCGCCGGGGTCGCCTGCGTCAGGCGCGACAGCAGCGGCCCGAGATAGGTGAAGGTGCAGAACTGGCCGGTGATCTGCAGCGTGGTGATCAGCAGCAGCAACAGGATCAGGCGGTTACGGCCGATCGCCGCCCAGGTGCGCAACTCGACCGGCGCGCCGACGAGGCCGCGCGGCAGGCAGATCGCGATCAGCAGCGCCGCCACCGCCGCCATGATGCCGATCACAAGCAGCGCCTCGCGCCAGCCGAAATGCGCAGCCATGAAGGTGACGAGCGGCAGCCCGGCGACCAGCGCCAGCGACCAGCCGAGAAAGACATAGGCGATGCTGCTGGCGCGGCTGGCCTCCGGAACGATCAAGCTCACCGTGCCGGCGGCCACCGGCGTGAACACCACGAGAAAAGCCAGCATCACGAGACGCAGCGACAACAGCGTCGCATAGTCCGGCGCGACCAGCGTGGCGACATGACAGACCGCCACCCCGGCCATGCTGATCACCAGCAGCGTGCGCCGGCCGACGCGGCTGGTCAGCCAGATCATCAGCGGAGAGCCGATGCACAGCAGCACCGCCCCGAAGGTGATGAGCAGACCGGCCTGGTACACCGACACGCCGAGCGCGCGGGCGAGATCGCCGAGCATGCCCGCCGGCGACAACACCGCAACACCAGTGACGAAATTTCCCAGCATCAGGGCCGTGGGCGCCAGCGACTTGTTCATGACCCGAGGATAGAGGGTTTCAATGCAATTGCATATATCTCGAATTGGCAACGGTGTTGTGCGCTCGCCGCGGCAGTGCCCCGCACCGCAGGCCCATGCCTTGCAACGGCGGCGGCGGCTGTTATACCCCTGTTTTCCGCTTACCTGCGCCCGTTCGCAGGAGTGAGCTTGAGGAGAGACATATGACGGAATCCAAGTTCGTGTTCGGCCTCGCCAACCTGCGCCCCGCCGAAGCCCAGGCCGAGCCGCTCACGCTGACCTTTCCCGACGGCGCCAAGCGCCAATTTCCCAGGAACACCACCGGCCTCGACATCGCCAAGGGGATCTCGCCGTCGCTGGCCAAGCGCACGGTGGCGATGACGCTCAACGGCGAGCTGACCGACCTTGCGGATCCCATCGAGAACGACGCCGCCATCGAATTCGTCAACCGTGACGATCCCCGCGCGCTCGAGCTGATCCGGCATGACGCCGCCCACGTGCTCGCCGAAGCGGTGCAGGCGCTGTGGCCGGGCACGCAAGTGACCATCGGCCCGGTGATCGAGAACGGCTTCTACTACGATTTCTTCCGCAACGAGCCGTTCACGCCGGAAGACTTCGCCGCCATCGAGAAGAAGATGCGCGAGATCATCGCGCGCGACGCGCCCTTCACCAAGGAGATCTGGACGCGCGAGCAGACCAAGCAGGTCTTCAAGGACAAGGGCGAGCTGTTCAAGGTCGAACTGGTTGACGCCATTCCCGAAGACCAGACCATCAGGATCTACAAGCAGGGCGAGTGGTTCGACCTGTGCCGCGGCCCGCACATGACCTCGACGGGCAAGATCGGCAACGCCTTCAAGCTGATGAAGGTGGCCGGCGCGTACTGGCGGGGCGACGCCAAGAACCCGATGCTGACCCGCATCTACGGCACCGCCTTCGCCAAGCAGGAGCAGCTCGACGCTTACCTCAAGCAGCTCGAGGAAGCGGAGAAGCGCGACCACCGCAAGCTCGGCCGCGAGCTCGACCTCTTCCACTTCCAGGAGGAAGGCCCCGGCGTCGTGTTCTGGCACGCCAAGGGCTGGAGCCTGTTCCAGTCGATCGTGTCGTACATGCGCCGCCGCCTCGCCGGCGACTATGACGAGGTCAACGCGCCGCAGATGCTCGACAAGTCGCTGTGGGAGACCTCGGGCCACTGGGACTGGTACCGCGAAAACATGTTCGCGGCGCAGTCCGCCGGCGACGAGGCCGAGGACAAGCGCTGGTTCGCGATCAAGCCGATGAACTGCCCGGGTCATGTGCAGATCTTCAAGCATGGCCTCAAGAGCTACCGCGACCTGCCGCTGCGCCTCGCCGAGTTCGGCATCGTCCACCGCTACGAGCCGTCGGGCGCCATGCACGGCCTGATGCGCGTGCGCGGCTTCACCCAGGACGACGCCCACGTGTTCTGCACCGAGCAGCAACTCGCCGACGAGTGTCTCAAGATCAACGACCTGATCCTGTCGACCTACGACGACTTCGGCTTCGAGGGCGAGCTCACGGTCAAGCTGTCGACGCGCCCCGAGAAGCGCGTCGGATCGGACGAGGCCTGGGATCACGCCGAGCGCGTGATGGCGACCGTGCTGCGCGAAATCGAGAGCAAGTCCGGCAACCGCATCAAGACCGCGATCAACCCGGGCGAAGGCGCGTTCTACGGGCCGAAGTTCGAGTACGTGCTGCGCGACGCCATCGGCCGCGACTGGCAGTGCGGCACCACCCAGGTCGACTTCAACCTGCCGGAGCGGTTCGGCGCGTTCTACATCGACGCCGACGGCGCCAAGAAGACGCCGGTGATGGTGCACCGCGCGATCTGCGGCTCGATGGAGCGCTTCACCGGCATCCTGATCGAGCACTTCGCCGGCCACTTCCCGCTGTGGCTGGCGCCGACCCAGGCGATCGTCACCACCATCACCTCGGAAGGCGACGAGTACGCCAAGAAGGTGCTGGCGGCGGTGCGCCGCGCCGGCCTGCGCGCCGACATCGATCTTCGCAACGAGAAGATCAACTACAAGGTGCGCGAGCACTCGCTGGCCAAGATCCCGGCGCTGCTGGTGGTCGGCAAGAAGGAGGCGGAAAACCACACCGTCTCGATCCGCCGCCTCGGCAGCGAGGGGCAGACGGTGATGGCGCTCGACGAGGCGATCGCCGCGCTCGTCGACGAGGCGACGCCGCCCGACATCAAGCGCGCCCGCCTCGGCTGACGCGCCCATCGACAGCATCCGGCGGCCGCGAGCCGCCGGATTTTTGTGTGGCCCGCGTCGCCGCCCCATGCACGCGTTCCCGCGAGAATCATTTTAAAGGCGGCCGCGGCGTATCGCCGCCCACGCGACCGCGTGGTATCAAGCCGCGACCCCATCCACGAACCGCACCGAAGGGGACGCGCTTGTCCGATACGCTGCAGCTTCTGAAAACCCGCCGTTCCGCCAAGCCGCGCGAGATGAGCGGCCCCGGCCCCTCCCCGGCCGAGATCGACACCATCCTCACCATCGGCGCCCGCGTGCCCGATCACGGCAAGATCGCGCCGTGGCGTTTCATCGTGTTCGAGGGCGATGCCCGCCTGAAGGCCGGCGACATCGTCGCGCGCGTGTTCGCCGCCAAAAGTCCGGAGGCCTCGCGCGAGCAGATCGAGAGCGAGCGCAATCGCCTCGCCGAGGCGCCGCTGGTTATCGCCGTCGTGTCCTCGCCCAAGGTGCATCCCAAGGTGCCGCCGTGGGAGCAGGAGCTGTCCGCCGGCGCCAGCGCCATGAACATCGTGATCGCCGCCAACGCGCTCGGCTATGTCGCCAACTGGCTGACCGGCTGGGTGGCGTTCGACCGCGACGTGATGACCGCGCTCGGCCTTGGCGCCGACGAGAAGATCGCCGGCTTCGTTCACATCGGCCGCATCGACCACGCGATCGAGGACCGGCCACGGCCGAACCTCGCCGACCTCGTCACGCGGTTCTGAGGCAGCGTCAAAACCCCGTCGTTCGACTGCATTCCATCTCCTCATGGTGAGCAACCATTAGGTTGGGGCGGCCGATTTAGTCCACGGCGTGCCGCGGGCGAGAACGGCATTTGCGAAGATAATCAGCTTTCTGGTACAGGCGATCAGAGCGACTTTGTGGT
>JBFLYG010000026.1:0-115822 GCA_040756765.1 Pseudomonadota bacterium
ACCTCGGCCTCGCCGAGCAGATCGTGCTCGCGCCGGGTGGCGACGCGGTTGATCTCGATGGAGCGCGTGGTCGCGACTTCCACCGTATCCGGGCCGGTCGTTTCTGCCGTCATCGTCATTCCTTTCGATTCTTCCGTGCCGGGAGACGTCCGTCTCCCCTTCCAAGATCACACAGTCCGCTCGCCGCCCTCGGCGCACTCCAGCGACCAGGGCAATGGCTCGTCGCCCCGGAACACCACCACCTCGTCGTCGCCGACCACCACCGACGACGGCACCGCGCGCGCCCGCCGCACCAGCGTCGTGGTGCCGCTGTTCAGCGGCAGCCCGTAGAAGACGGCGCCGTTGACCGAACAGAAGGCTTCAAGGCGGTCGAGCGCGCCCCCCTCGTCAAACACCTGCGCGTAGGTCTGCAGCGCGGTGGCGCCGACGAAGACCCCGGCGCAGCCGCACGCCGCTTCCTTGGCGCGCGCAGGGTGCGGCGCCGTGTCGGTGCCGGCGAAGAAGCAGGGATCGCCCGACGTCGCCGCCTGGCGCAGCGCCAGGCGATGATGCTCGCGCTTGGCGACCGGCAGGCAATAGAGATGCGGCCGCAGGCCGCCCTGGAACAACGACGTGCGGTTGATGACGAGATGGTGCGGGGTGATGGTGCCGGCTGTGCGCGTTGCGTGGGCGCGCACGATCGCCACCGTCTCCTCCGTGGTCACATGCTCGACCACCACTTTCAGCTCCGGATGATCGCGCAGCAGCGGCAGCAATTGCGTGTCCATGAACACCTTCTCGCGGTCGAACACATCGACGGCCGGATCGGTCGCCTCGCCATGGACCAGCAGTGGCATGCCGATGCGCTGCATGCGCTCCAGCACCGGCCGCAGCGCCTTGATGTCGGTCACGCCGTGATGCGCATTGGTGGTCGCGCCGGCCGGATAGAGCTTGGCCGCCACCCACACCTTCTCGGTGAAGCCGTGCTCGACCTCGTCGGGAGAGGTTGTGTCGGTCAGGTAGCAGGTCATCAGCGGCTGGAAGTCGCTATCCGGCGCACGCGCCGCGAGAATGCGGGTACGATAGGCCGCTGCGGCCTCCACCGTCGTCACCGGCGGCACCAGATTCGGCATGATGATGCCGCGGGCGAACTGCGCAGCGGTAAAGGGCAGCACCGCCCGCATCATCTCGCCGTCACGCAGATGCACATGGAAGTCGTCGGCGCGGCGGATGGTGATCCGGTCGGCTGCAGCCGTACGGCGAGCGGCAAGATCGAACAAGACATCCGCGGTCATCGTGCTCTCCGCAAGGAGCCGGCGCTCCCGACACCAAGCGCCTGTGTATCAGATCCCATGTTCGTGCCCCCTGGATGATCGAGGAAGGTTATGCGCTACAACCCGTCGCTGCCCCTGGCGGCCAGACAAGCTTTCATTTTCTTCAATGAACAGATCAGCTGTCCGCGACAGTGCACAGCACACATGACCTGAGGTCAAACGGCCATCCACACGGCAGAGCCGGCATGCACGCCAACGCCGCGTGATTGGGGCGGGCTCACTGAGCCGCGTCAGCCAGCGCGTGGCGCATCACCGCCACGCCGGCCATGAAATCGGCCATCTCCATGGCTTCGTGCGGATTGTGCGATCCATGCTGGTTCCGCACGAAAATCATCGCGCTGGGGATGCCAGCATTGGCGAATACCGCGGCATCGTGCCCGGCGCCGCTCGGCATGATCTCGTCGGGCAAGCCAAGCCGGCGCGCAGCGGCGCATAACCGCTCGATCCAGCCGGAATCCATCAGCGCGGGCGGCGTCTGCAACCGCCGATCGAGCTTGAATGTGACGCCACGCTCGCTGGCAACGCCGCTGCATTCCGACAGGAACAGATCGTAGAACTCATCCAGCGTCTCCTGGCTCTCACTGCGGGCCTCGAAGCTGAAGCCAACACGGCCAGGGATCCTGGCGATGGCATGCTCGGAGGGATCGGTGCCGATCATGCCGGAGGTGACGACGAGGTCACGCCCGCGCTCCAGCTGCGTACGCCAGTGGTGATCGAGGCGGGTGATCAGTTCAGCTGCGGCGAACACCGCATCTTGTCGCAACCAGCGCGGCACGGCCCCCGAATGTCCGGCTTCACCGAGACACGCGACCTGACGGTGCCGGACATTGCCCCGAATGCCGGTCACGATGCCGACCGGCAGCCCGCGCTTCTCCAGCACCGGGCCCTGCTCGATGTGCAGCTCGACCCACGCGGCCACGCGCGAGGCATCCAGCAGCGGCTCACCACGTTCGATGCGCGCGACATCGGCTCCGGCCCTGCGCATGCACTCGCCAAGCGTTGCTCCGCTCGAAACATGCGGCGCGGCGAGATCGTCGGCGGTCAGCATGCCCAGCAGCGCACTCGAGCCCACATAGGCCTTGCCGAACCAGGCACTCTCCTCACCGCGCAAGCCGTAGAGTTTCAGCGCCCGCCGCGGGCGCACGCCGTCGCGCTTGAGACCCGCCAGCACAGCAAGCCCGGCCACCACGCCAGCCGCGCCATCGAAATTTCCGCCCTGCGGCACCGAATCCAGATGCGATCCACAGGCGAGATGCGGCAGACCATCCTCGCGTCCCTCGAGGGTAACGACGAGATTGGCACCGGCATCGCGCTCGGTGGTCAGGCCAGCATCGCGCGCGGCCTGCTCGACAATGTCGAGCGCGCACGACTCGCCGGCACCAAAGCTTTCCCGGGTGATGCCGACGCCGTCGTGTGTCGCTTCCCGCAGCGCGGTGAACACGCGCTCGCAGAACTGGGTGTCGTGCCGGCCAACCGATGGCCGTTCCATCGTGAGCTGCATGTTCATGGCTGTGGCCCCACCCACGCGAGTTCCGGCTCGTCGACTTCCTCGCCAAGCGCAGCCCCGGTCAGGTCCGCAACCCGGGCAATTCCGCGGCGCTCGCAGAACCGCGACAAGCCATCGATGATGGTGGTAAGCGCCGCCGGCTGCACGAAGCTCGCGGTACCGACTTGCACCGCAGATGCGCCCGCCAGCATGTATTCGACCGCATCCTCGGTGCTGGAGATGCCGCCGCAGCCGATCACCGGAATGCGCACGGCGCGGGCACATTGGTAGACTTGCCGCAGCACGATGGGCTTCACCGCCGGCCCGGACAGGCCGCCCATGACGCTGCCGAGGCAGGGACGAAACGTCTCGATATCGATCGCCATCGCCAGGATGGTGTTGGCGACCACCAGCGCATCGGCGCCGGCGGCTTCCGCCGCGCAGGCGATTTCCGGAAGATCACCGGTGTTGGGCGTCAGCTTGGCCCAGAGCGGCAGCGGCGTCGCCGCGCGCAATTGCCGGATCACCGCTTCGGTCGAGGCCGCACGCATGGCGAAGGCCTTGCCGTCCTCCTCGATATTCGGACAGGAAATATTCGCCTCGATCGCGGCAATGCCGGGACGGGTCAGCTCGGCCGCGAGCTGCGCGAATTCCTCCGCCGTGGGCGCGGAGATGCTGACCACGAGCGGCGGGCGATAGGCTGCATAGTACGGCAGCGTGTGTGCCAGGAAATGCGGCACCCCCTTCGATGGAATCCCGATCGAGTTGATCAGGCCGCCAGGGCGCTCGACCACGCGAGGCAGTGGATTGCCCGCACGCAGCTCGCGTGTGATAGTCTTGGTGACGAAGGCGCCGAGCCGGTTGAAGTCCATCACCCGGTCGAGCCCTTCGGCGAAGGTGCCGGATGCCGGCATCACCGGATTTGGCAGGGTCAATGCCCCGATGCGCACCGTGAGGTCAGTCATGGCAGCGCCTCCTTCATGTCGAATACCGGCCCGTCCCAGCACACCCGGCGATGCACGATCGCGCCGTCGATATGGAAGTCGCGCACGCAGCAGAAGCAGAGCCCGAGCCCGCAGGCCATCTGCTGCTCCATTGCCACCTGGCCGGGAATGCGGAACTCGCGGGCGAGCCGCTGCTGCACGCGCAGCAGCCGGCTGGAGCCGCAGGTGAAGAAGGCGTCGCAGCGGCCATTCGCGATCAGGCCGCGCAAGATGCGTTCGACATTGGCCGGCCCGCTGGTGCTTTCGAGATCGGTCACTGCGATCACCTCGGCGCCATGGCGCTGAAATAGCTCGACCGAGACCAGAAGCTCTGGCCGCCGGGCGCTGAAGATCGCGGTGACGCCGACGCCGGCCGCCTGTGCAGCCCTTGCCAGCGGTGCCAGCGTCGCCAGCCCCGCGCCACGCCCCACCGCCACAATGTGGCGGTGGGTGTCGTCGAGCGCGAAACCCTTGCCCAGCGGCCCCATGATGTCGAGCTGATCGCCTGCCGTCAGCGTGGCGAGGCCACGCGTGCCAGCGCCGGTGACCTTGTAGAGAAACTCGACGGTGCCGCGCACCGGATCGGCACCATAGAGCGACATCGGCCGGCGCAGGAACGGCTGGTCATCCCCCGTCTGCGGGCAGAGCAACTGGAAGAACTGTCCCGGCTGTGCCTGCGCTGCCGTGGGACTGCAGCGGACCACGAGATGGCGATACTCGGCATTCACCGCCGTATTCGCCAGCACTTCGGCCCGTTCCGCCACCACGCTGGCCGACCAGCAGCCGGATGAGCCGCATGCCGCGGCGTCGGGACGACGATCTGAGATCAGTTGAAGTGACATCGGTTTCTGTCCTCGCAAGTACGCCGACGACGATCAAACCAACTCGGTGCCCCGCCGCTCCGGCACCAGCAGGAACAGCGCGACGATATCGAGCACGTAAAGCAGTGCGAGGCCGGCGATCGCGGTCTGGAAGCCATAGACCGCGCTAACGGCACCGACCACGAGCGGACCGAAGCCGGCCACCGCACGGCCGATGTTGAAGAACACGTTCTGCGCGGTGGCGCGGGCGGCGGTGGGATAGAGTTCGCTGATCAGCGCGCCGTAGCCGCCGAGCATGCCGTTGACAAAGAAGCCCATCACCGCGCCGCCGATCAGCAGCTCGACAGCGCCGGTGAGACGCGAATACACCACCACCATGATCGCGGCGGCCAGCATGTAGCCGAAGAAGGCGGGACGGCGACCGACGCGATCGGCGATATGGCCGAAGCAGAAGATGCCGACCGCCATGCCGGCAATGGTCACCGCGGTCCACACCGCGGACTGGGTCAGGCCATAGCCGAACTGGGTCGAGAGATAGTTCGGCAGCCAGATCATGATGCCGTAGTAGCCGAAGTTCTGCACCGAGCAGAGCACGATCAGCCCGAGGCTGCTCTTGGTGGTCTGTGCATCCGCCACCAGCAGCCGCAGCGAGAATCCGGCATGCGGATCGCGCGCCTTGCTGGCAACGAACACGTCCGGCTCGTGCAGCTTGCGGCGGATGAAATAGGCGGCGACCGCAGGAAAGATGCCGACCACGAACATGCCGCGCCAGCCGATCACCGGCAGCAGCAGCGGCGTCACCAGCGCCGCGGCCAGCACACCCAGCTGCCAACCAAGGCCGACATAGGATGTGGCCCGCGCGCGCTTGGCGGCCGGCCAGGCTTCCGCCACCAGCGCCATGCCGATACCGAATTCGCCGCCGAGGCCAAGGCCCGCGACGGTGCGATAGGCCAGCAGATCCCAGTAGCCTTGCGCCAGTGCGCACAAGCCGGTGAACACCGCAAACAGCACGATGGTCCAGGTCAGCACACGCACCCGGCCGAGCCGGTCCGACAACATGCCGAACACCAGCCCGCCGACCACCGCGCCAATCAGCGTTGCCGTCACCAGGGATGCGGCCTCCGCCGCGGTCAGGTGCAGGTCCGCCGAAATGACGCGCAGCATGAAGCCCAGGATCAGGAGGTCGAAGCCGTCCATGGCATAGCCAAGCGCCGAACCCCACAACGCCCTGCGCGCCTCTGCATTTTCACTGCGTGCTGTTTCGGCTGGAAACGCCAGATCCGCCGTGTCCTGTAGCTGTGTCATCTCACTCCCCGCTGCTGATCCAAGAAAAAAGCATGCCGCCGCCGGCGCGGCGCAGCCGCCCGGCGCAAGGCCGATTTTCAAATCGCTGTCGAATTCCGTCTCGTCCCGGACTGGGCCTTATGCCTGATCCTGGGGACCCGGACGCTTGGATGCGTCACTGTTGCCGCGCGAGGTGCCGGGCGCGGGCGGCTTCGGCGGATCGAGCCGTGGTGCCATCAGAACACTGACGCACGGCCGGCCGCCGAAGCGATAATCGAACACCAGCGCCGTACAAAAATCAAGACTTGTCTAAAAAAATAGACGAGGCGTTTGCCAGCCTTCAGCCCTGCGGTTCCCGCAGACATTTTCTTAGCAGCGTCGCGCCGGCATTGCCCTTCGCCGCTCGCTGCCACATCTGGTCGGCGAGTTGCTGATAGAGACCGATCGCTTCGTCCGCGCCGGTGATCGAGGCCACGCCGAGGCGCACGTTGGGCAATTCACCGAGGCGGAAGGGGCTGACCGCCACCAGCGCGCCGCCGCCGCGCAGGCGGCAGATCTCGAACGTCTGGTTGGGCAGCGTATCGTCGACCACGCCGATCTGGATGCCGACAGGCTCATTCTCCATCACGTCGGCAATCCGCTCGACCTCCCTGCGCGCGGCCTGGCGGCGCTTCTCGCGCTCGGGCTTGGACAGATCGTAGGTGCCGATGAAGCCGGTGCGCAGCAGCCGCCGCACCTGGGTAGCCCCGACGATGCCGGCGAAGCTCGGCCCACCAGCGCCGATCGTCGCCTTGCGCTGGGCCAGGATTGCGATGAGCTGCTCGACCTCGCCCTGCAGTTTCCTCCGGTTCGGAAGTTTTTCGGGCAGTCCTTCCAGCAGCATGTCTTGCAGGATCCTCGGGTACTCGTCCGAGGTCAAAAGGAACGTCACTGGCTCGTAGTAGACGAGCACCCGCTCGGATTGCGCCTCGATCTGGCGCAGCCGCTCGAAATAGGCGAGCGCACTCGAGAAATATTCGGTCCCGACACCGAGCAACGACGGCAGCGAGGTTTGCAGCAGTTCGGCGATGCGCTCGAGAGTCTCGAGCTTTACCGGCCCTTCGCCCTTCTCGTAGTTGTAGAGCGCTGCGCGCGAGATGCCGAGCCGCTCGGCCGCCTCTTCCGGCGACAACCCCTGCCCCATGCGATGCGCGCGCAGTCGCTGTCCAACCTGAAAATAATCGATCGCCATGAGAGCCGGGCACTACTTGAAGATGCGATCGAACCTACTGTATCGCTCCGGTTTGATCCAGTGCCGGCATCGCCACGCAGCACTGATGCTCTCTTGCCGCCCGCACAGCGTCAGCGTGGCGCGAGGCCATGGGCGATGAAATCATACGCCGCCTCGGCGGCTTCCTCGAACGACGCCTTGGTCTCCCACAGCGCGTAGCGACGACCGGCGAGATCGCAGACGCCCATCAGCGCCCACGCCCGCACCTCGGCATCGCCCGGCGAGATCTGGCCGCGCGCCGCCGCGGCCTCCAGCGCCGTGCGGTAGGCAACGGCGAAATCGTTGTAGTAGCGGCGATAGGCCGTCTCATCGACGAACTGGGATTCCGCAACCACGCGATAGAGGTTCGGATTTTTGCGGACGAAATCGAAGAAGGCATGGACGGCGCGCCGCTCCACCTCGAGGCGGTCGTCGATGCCGGAGGTCGCGAGTGTCAGCGAACGACGCAGGCGGCGGCCCATGCGCAGCACCAGCTCGCGCAGCACATCCTCCTTGGTGCGGAAGTACACATAGAAGGTGCCCTGCGCGACCTCGGCCTCCTGGGTGATGGAGGCGACCGATGTTTCGGCAAAGCCGCGCTCGCCGATCTGGCGCTCGGCCGCGGCGAGAATGCGCTGGCGCGTCCGTTCGCCCCGGCTGGTCTTCGGCACCGGATTGGGCGCGGGATCTGGCTCCTGGGACGGATCGCTCGTCGTCACCATCGGGTTTTAAGACTCGTTCAGGATGCGCGGGACGCTGTCGCCCGTCGGTGTTGATTTTTTCCATCCCGCGATCCCGGTCGCTTGACGGCGTTCCCTTGACCCGATAGGCATAGCCGAAACATGAAACATGAATCAAGTGTCAACTTCTGGCAGAGCCAGAGGAACTGGAGGGAGAGCATGACCATCCTGCGGACAATATTCCTGGCCAGCACGCTGATCGGTGCGGCCGGCGCCGCGCACGCCGACGACCTCAAGGTCGCGCTGATCTACGGCAAGACCGGCCCGCTCGAGGCCTATGCCAAGCAGACCGAGACCGGCCTGCGCATGGGCTTTGAATACGCCACGAAGAATTCGATGACGATCGACGGCCGCAAGATCGTCATCATCACCAAGGACGACCAGGGCAAGCCCGACCTGTCGAAGGCAGCGCTCGCCGAGGCATACCAGGACGACAAGGCCGACATCGCCATCGGCACCACCTCCTCGGCCGCGGCGCTCGCCGACCTGCCGGTGGCGGAAGAGAACAAGAAGATCCTGATCGTCGAGCCGGCGGTCGCCGACCAGATCACCGGCGAGAAGTGGAACAAGTACATCTTCCGCACCGCGCGCAACTCCTCGCAGGACGCGATCGCCAATGCGGTAGCGATCGGCAAACCCGGCGTGACCATCGCGACCCTGGCGCAGGACTATGCGTTCGGCCGCGACGGCGTCGCCGCGTTCAAGGAGGCGCTGGCCAAGACCGGCGCGACGCTCGCCACCGAGGAATATGTCCCGACCAACACCACCGACTTCACCGCGGCCGGCCAGCGCCTGTTCGACGCGCTGAAGGACAAGCCGGGCCGCAAGATCATCTGGGTGATCTGGGCCGGCGCCGGCGATCCGCTGACCAAGCTGCAGGATATGGACCCGAAGCGCTACGGCATCGAGCTGTCGACCGGCGGCAACATCCTGCCCGCGCTCGCCGCCTACAAGCGCCTGCCGGACATGGAAGGCGCGACCTATTACTACTATGCGATCCCCAAGAACCCGATCAACGACTGGTTCGTCGCCGAGCACCAGAAGCGCTTCAACGCACCGCCGGACTTCTTCACCGCAGGCGGCTTCGCCGCGGCGATGGCGGTCGTGACCGCTGTCGAGAAGGCCAAGTCCACCGACACCGAGAAGCTGATCGCGGCGATGGAAGGCATGGAGTTCGACACGCCGAAGGGCAAGATGGTGTTCCGCAAGGAAGATCACCAAGCGCTGCAGAGCATGTATCACTTCAAGGTCAAGGTCGATCCGAACCTTGCCTGGGCGGTCAACGAACCGGTGCGCGAGCTCAAGATCGAGGACATGACCATCCCGATCAAGAACAAGCGGTGACGACACGCCTCTCCGTCGTCATGGCCGGGCTTGTCCCGGCCATCCATCTTGCTTCGCCGCTGGGCTGACGAAAGCTGGATGCGCGGGTCAAGCCCGCGCATGACGCGGAATTTGCAGAACCGCCGCCTTCTTCCCTCGTCCTGGGGAGCCCGCATAGCGGGCGTCTCGAAGGACGAGGCCGACACCTTCGAGGCCTCATGGTTCGAGACGGCGTAGGCGCGCCTCCTCACCATGAGGAGAGATGCAACGGACGATCAGACGACGCCATGACCCTCACCCTCGAAACCCGTGACCTCACCATCCGCTTCGGCGGCCATGTCGCGGTCGATCATGTCAGCTGCACCTTCCGCCCGGGCGAACTCACCGCCATCGTCGGGCCGAACGGCGCCGGCAAGACCACCTATTTCAACCTGATCTCCGGCCAGTTGCCGGCGAGCGAGGGACAGGTGCTGCTCGGCGGCGCTGACATCACGAAATTCTCCGCGCCGCTGCGCACTCGCGCTGGCCTTGGCCGCGCCTTCCAGCTCACCAATCTCTTTCCCAACCTCAGCGTCGAGGAAAACGTCCGCCTCGCGGTGCAGGCGGCAAGCGGCGTGCATTACGACATGCTGCGGCCCTGGATGAAGCGCGCTGACCTCATCGCTCGCGCCGACGCCATCCTCGACAGCGTCGCGCTCGGCAGCCGGCGCGGCGTCGCCGCCACCGCCCTCTCCCATGGCGACCAGCGCAAGCTCGAGGTCGCGCTGATGATGGCGCTGGAGCCGAAGGTCTTCATGTTCGACGAGCCGACCGCCGGCATGAGCGTCGACGAGGTCCCCGTGGTGCTCGACCTGATCGCCAGGCTCAAGCAGGACCCAAGCAAGATCATCCTCTTGGTCGAGCACAAGATGGACGTCGTTCGCTCGCTCGCCGACCGCATCATCGTGCTGCACAACGGCCGCCTCGTCGCCGACGGCCCGCCCGCCGAGGTTATCGCCTCGCCGATCGTGCAGGAAGCCTATTTGGGCATCGCACCCGGAAAGAGCGCGGCATGACCGACCTTCTCACCCTCTCCGGCGTCCACACCCATATCGGGCGCTATCACATCCTGCAGGGCGTCGACCTCACTGTTGCCGCCGGCCACGTCACCATGCTGCTCGGCCGCAACGGCGCCGGCAAGACCACGACGCTGCGCACCATCATGGGCCTGTGGCCGGCATCTGCCGGCACCATCACCCTCGACGGCACGCGCATCGAGACCTGGCCGACACCGCAGATCGCCAGTAGCGGCGTCGGCTATGTGCCCGAAACCATGGCGGTGTTCTCCGACCTCACCGTGAAGGAGAACCTGATCCTCGCCGCGCGCAACGGCCCGATGGACGAGGCCCAGCTCACCTGGATCTTCCAGTTCTTCCCCGCGCTGAAGAAGTTCTGGCTGTCGCGCGCCGGCACGCTGTCCGGCGGCCAGAAGCAGATGCTGTCGATCGCCCGCGCCATCATCGAGCCGCGCAAGCTGCTGCTGATCGACGAGCCGACCAAGGGGCTCGCGCCAGCCATCGTCGTAGCGCTAATCGACTGCCTCGCCGAGATCAAGCGCCGCGGCGCCACCATCCTGCTGGTGGAGCAGAACTTCCGCGTCGCGCAGCAACTCGGCGACGATGTCGCTGTTATGGACAATGGCCGCATTGTCCATCACGGCGACATGGCGGCGCTCGCTGCCGACACCGCGCTGCAGGAACGTTTCCTCGGCCTTAGCCTCGAGGCACATCAATGACCGACACGACCGCCGACGACGCCCTGCCGAAGCCGCCGCGCGACATCACCCCGGTGCTGCTGCCGATCGCGCTTGCCGCCGCCATGCTGCCGCTGATCGGCTCGACCTCATCCTGGGTGACGCTGACCGTCGCCAGCCTCGCCATGGGCATGATGATCTTCATCATGGCCTCGGGCCTGACGCTGGTGTTTGGCCTGATGGACGTGCTGAACTTCGGTCACGGCGCGTTCATCGCCGTCGGCGCCTATGTCGCGGTGCTGATCCTCGGCCCGCTCGCCGGCTGGTTGCAGGCGGATTCGGTGTGGAGCAACCTCGCCGCGCTGCTGCCGGCGGCAGTGCTCGCCATGGCGGTGTCGGGCGCGCTCGGCCTGGTGTTCGAGCGGGTGCTGATCCTGCCGGTCTACGGCAACCATCTCAAACAGATCCTGATCACCATGGGCGGTCTCATCGTGGCCGAGCAGGCGCTCTATGCGATCGCCGGCCCGGCACAGATCCCGCTGCCGCTGCCGACGGCGCTGCGCGGCTCGTTCATCCTCGGCGACATCGCGATCGCCAAGTACCGCGTGCTGGCGATGGTCGTCGGCCTGATCGTCTTCATCGGCATGCAGCTCGTGCTCAACCGCAGCAAGATCGGCCTTTTGATCCGTGCCGGCGTCGAGAACCGCGAGATGGTCGAGGCCCTTGGCTACCGCATCAAGCGGCTGTTCCTCGGCGTCTTCATGGTCGGCTCGGCGCTCGCCGGCCTTGGCGGCGTGATGTGGGGCCTCTACCGCGAGCAGATCCATGCCTCGATGGGCGCGGACCTGATGGTGCTGATCTTCATCGTCGTGATCATCGGCGGCCTCGGCTCGGTCGGCGGCTGCTTCATCGGCGCGATCCTGGTGGCCATGGTCGCCAATTATGGCGGCTTCCTGCTGCCCAAGCTCGCGCTCGTCTCCAACATCCTGCTGATGGTCGCCATCCTGATGTGGCGGCCGCGCGGCCTCTATCCGGTGACCACGCGATGATGATCCTGTCCGGCGATCCGCCCCGCAGCCGCATTCTCAGCCTGCTGCTCCTCGCCATCGTCGTGGTGCTGGCGCTGGCACCCTTTATCTTCCCCGGCGCCAAGGCGCTCAACGTCGCCACCAAGATCTGCGTGTTCGCCGCACTGGTCGCCTCCTACGACCTGCTGCTCGGCTACACCGGTTCGGTGTCGTTTGCCCACACCATGTTCTACGGCATCGGCAGCTACGCCATCGCGATTGCGCTGTACGCGCTCGGCCCGACCTGGGGCGCGGTCGGCGCGGGCCTCGTCGTCGGCCTGCCGCTCGCGGCGCTGCTCGCGCTCGGCATCGGGCTGTTCTCGCTGCGGGTGCAAGCGATCTTCTTCGCCATGATCACGCTCGCCGTCGCCTCCGCCTTCCTGGTGCTGGCGTCGCAGCTGTCCTGGCTGACCGGCGGCGAGGACGGCCGCAGTTTCCAGTTGCCCGAGCTGCTGCGCCCCGGCACGGTGTTCATCAAAGACCTGTTCGGCACCACGGTGAACGGCCGCACGCTGACCTATTACATCGTGTTCGTCGCCGCCGGAGCCATGATCCTCGGCCTGCTGCGCATCGTGAATTCGCCATTCGGCCGCGTGCTGCAGGCGATCCGCGAGAACCGCTTCCGCGCCGAAGCACTCGGCTACCGCACCGTGTTCCACCTGACTTGGGCCAACTGCATCGCTGCCCTCGTTGCCGCCGGCGCCGGCGCGCTCAACGCACTGTGGCTGCGCTACGCCGGGCCCGACACCTCGCTGTCGTTCGCGATCATGCTGGACATCCTGCTGATGGTGGTGATCGGCGGCATGGGCACGATCTACGGCGCCCTGATCGGCGCGGTGATCTTCATCCTGGCGCAGAACTACCTGCAGGCGCTGATGGGCGCGGCCTCGTCGGCCGCCGCCGACGCCGGACTGCCGCTGCTGCCCGGCCTGCTGCATCCTGACCGCTGGCTGCTGTGGCTGGGCCTGCTGTTCATCGCCAGCGTCTACTTCTTTCCGACCGGCATTGTCGGCCGCCTCCGAGGAGCATCGTCCAAATGACCACGCCCCGTTCGCACTACATCTCGCTCTGCGGCCGCGAAGTGCACTATGTGGAATGGGGCACACCGGGCAAGCCGCCGCTGATCCTGTGGCATGGCGTCGCCCGCACCGGCCGCGACTTCGACGACCTCGCCATCGCGCTCGCCGACGACAGGCACATCATCGTGCCGGACACCATTGGCCGCGGCCTCAGCCAGTGGACGCCGGACGAGACCGAATACGCCACGCCGTTCTATGCGCGGCAGGCGACCGAGCTCGTCGACAAGCTCGGCTTCGATGTCGTCGACTGGGTCGGCACCTCGATGGGCGCGATCATCGGCATCCGCGCCGCCTCCTCGACTTTGCAAGGGCGCGTGCGCCGCTTCGTGCTCAACGACATGGGCCCGATCGTGGCGCAGGCCGCGCTCGACCGCATCCGCTCCTACGCCGGCGCGCCGCCGCGCTTCGAGCGGGTCAGCGACCTCGAGACCTATTTCCGCCAGATCTACAAGCCCTATGGCTTCCTGACCGATGCGCAGTGGCGCCGCATGACCGAAACCTCGGTGCGCCGTCTGCCCGACGGCGGCGTCACCACGCACTTCGATCCGAGGATCAAGCGGCACTTCGACACCAATGAAGAGCAGTGGGACAACTGGGATAAGCTGACCTGCGATATGCTCTGCCTGCGCGGCGAAACCTCCGACCTGCTGCTACCGGAGGACGCCGAGAGGATGGCGGTGCGCAATCCTCGCTGCCAGGTGGTCACCATCGCCGGCTGTGGCCATGCCCCGGCCCTCAACGTGCCCGACCAGATCGAGCTGGTCGCCGACTTCGTGAACGCGGAGCTCTGAGCTCCATCTCGTCGGAAAAGTCTTTTCCTTATCAGGCAAAAGCCACAGACATTTGCCTCCGATTGCCCGCTTTTGAAGCAGATTCTACCGCGCGCGGTCCGCCTTCCGGTTGCCACCGCCGCGGCATTGCTGCATCGCATTTCTGCGCTTGTGTTTTGCGGCCGCAATGCACAACTTCAGACGCATCGCCAACCATGGAACCCGCCTGCGATGAGCACCTCGAAACTGTTTGAGCCTTACAAGCTGGGCCGCGTCACCCTGTCGAACCGCACGGTGATGGCGCCGCTGACGCGTAACCGCGCCGTCGCTGGCCTCGTGCCCAATCCGCTTGCTGCCGAATATTACGGCCAGCGCGCCTCCGCCGGCCTCCTGATCACCGAGGCGAGCCAGGTCTCGCAGCAGGGCCAGGGTTACCAGGACACGCCCGGCATCTATTCTCCGGAACAGGTTGCCGGCTGGCGCAAGGTGACCGACGCAGTGCATGCGCATGGCGGCCACGTCTTCCTGCAGCTGTGGCACGTCGGCCGCGTCTCCCATGTGTCGCTGCAGCCCGCCGGCGGTGCGCCGGTCGCCCCGTCGGCACTGCAGGCCAAGACCAAGACATTCGTCGGCGGCGCCTTCGCCGACGTCTCCGCGCCGCGGGCGCTCGCGCCTGAGGAAATCCCGGGGATCGTCGAGAGCTTCCGCAAGGGCGCAGCGAACGCCATCGCCGCCGGCTTCGACGGCGTCGAGATCCATGGCGCCAACGGCTATCTGCTCGACCAGTTCGCCAAGGACGGCAGCAACAAGCGCACCGACGCCTATGGCGGCTCGATCCAGAACCGCGCCCGGCTGATGCTGGAGGTGTCCCATGCCGTCGCCGCCGAGATCGGCGCCGACCGTACCGGCATCCGCATTTCGCCGGTGACGCCAGCCAACGACGTCTCCGACAGCAACCCGCAGCCGCTGTTCGATCATATCGTCGATCGCCTCAGCGCGCTCGACCTCGTCTACATCCATGTGGTCGAGGGCGCGACCGGCGGGCCGCGCGACAACGTGCCGTTCGATTACCGCTCGCTGCGCAAGCGCTTCAAGAACACCTACATTGCTAACAACGGCTACACGCGCGATCTCGCGGAGAAGGTGCTCACTGCTGGCGACGCCGACCTGATCGCGTTCGGCAAGCCCTTCATCTCCAACCCGGACCTCGTCGCCCGCCTCAAGAAGGGCGCGCCGCTCAACGAACCGGACAAGGCGACGTTCTACGGCGGCGGCGCCAAGGGTTATACCGACTATCCGACGCTGGAAGCCGCGCAGTAAGCGGCCGGCACATCGCCAGACGACAAGGGCCGGGAGCGATCCCGGCCCTTTCGCTTGTATCCGGTGACAAGGTCAGGCTTCCGCCGGTACTCTCGCTGCTTCCGCGAGATGCGCCTTATGTCGGCTCCGCCGCGACGATTCGGATCGTGTCGCCATAACCGTTCTCCCGCAACGAAGCGGCCAGCTGCGACGCCGCCTGCCCGCCGCCAATGATCACAACGCCGCTGTCATTCATCGCCGGGTTTCCATTCGCTCAAGCGGAGATCCCGGGCTCGCTATCGGCGGCCGCGAGCCGTTCGACGATCCGGCGCATGCGTTGCGGCGCAGCGTCGATCCCAAGCCGGATACGTTTGACATTGGGCCGCGCACGCTCGACAGCTTCGATCCGTTCCAGAATTTCCTTGTCCTCATTGAACGCGATTCGAAAATCCGCATGCAGTCGCTGGTCGACGTCCGCATCGTCGATCGCGAAGTTGCGGACGTGCAACCAATGGTCGATACAGGCGTGATCATCGACCGGCGTGATGAAATGACAGGCAAAGATCCGCAAGCCCTTGTCTCGCTCTTCCGGATCGACGATAGCGCCGACCTCGGCGCTGCCGAAATCGATCACCGCGATGCAGGGCGCGCGATAGTCATAGTAGTGCCAGCGATCGACATGTCCCTTGAAGTTGCCGTACTTGGCGAACAGCGGGATCGCAGGCGCGTCCTTGATCCAACGCCAGACGAGGACACCATTCTCGCTGAAGGTATGTTCGACAGGAATCTCTTCGCTGGCAGAGTTCCCGAGGGTCGACAGATGCACGAAGCTGACGTGCGCCGGATCACAGAGATTGTCGGCGAGGTTGAGGTAGTTCGCCTCGATGCGTAGCGCATCGCCATGGGCCGCGTGCCAGTCCGGCTGATGATATTGCGGCAGGTCATAGATCAGCGACGGATCGGCAAAATCTGGATCACCCGGCCAGATCCAGATCAGGCCCATCTTCTCGTACAGCGGATAGGACAGCACCCGGGCATTCGGCGGAATCACCTTCTGCCCGGGAATGCGAACACAGCGCCCGTCCGGGCCGAATGTCATGCCGTGATAGCCACACTCGACCGCATCGCCCTTGAGCTTTCCCATGGAGAGGGGGGCGAACCGATGCGGACAGACGTCATCAAGCGCAATCGGCGCGCCGGCTTCGCCGCGATAGACAACGACATCGGCGCCCAGAAGACGATGCCGCGTGAGCGCGCGCCCGACATTGCGCGACCAGGTGAGCGGATACCAGCAGTTGCGAGGAGCGTTCGATGTCATCGATCCGGCTTTCAAAAGAGGATAACGGACTCAATTCTTCAGCTTGGCGGCCACTTCCACGTCGGAGGGCTGAAAGTCCGCGCCATCGACATAGCGCCAGTCGGTCATCACCCCCCGCCCGTCCTTGACGGCGAGCCGGCCGATATAGACCCCGAGCGTCGATTGATGATCGATCGCGCGGAACGCAATTCGGCCCACCGGCGTATCCAATTTCAGGCGCTCCATCGCCTTGATCAGGTCATCTGTCTTGGTGGAGCCAGCCTGCTCGATCGCCTTGGCGAGCGTCATCGTGTTGATGTAGCCGATGAGGGCGCCGATATTGGGGGATTCCTTGTAGCGATCGAGATAGGCCTTGAGGAACGCATCGTGCTCGGCGGTCTTGATCTCGCTCCAGGGATAGCCCGTCACGAGCCAGCCGACGGGCGCCTCGTCTTTCAGCGGCGCGAGATATTCTGGCTCGCCGGTCATGAGACTGACCACGGGCCGGCTCGCGAAGGCGTTCCGCGTACCCCCCTCGCGCACCAGCTTGGCGAGGTCAGGACCGAAGGTTGCGTTGAAGACGGCCTCCGGCTTGTCGGACATCATCGCCTGAAGGATTGCACCGGCGTCGATCTTGCCGAGCGGCGGCCACTGTTCGGAAACGAACTCCACGTCCGGACGCAACCGCTTCAGCTCGCTCTTGAAGCTTGCGACCGCGGACTGGCCGAACTCGTAGTTCGGCGCGATGGTGGCCCAGCGGCGCGCCGGCAACCTGGCCGCCTCCTTGGCCAGGATCGACGTCTGCGTGTAGGTCGATGGCCGCAGCCGGAAGGTATAGCGATTGCCCTTTTCCCAGATCAGCGCATCGGTCAGCGGCTGCGAGGCGAGGAACAATATCTTCTTCTGATTGGCGAAATCGGCCACCGCGAGACCGACGTGAGACAGGATCGTGCCGGTCAGGAGATCGACATGCTCGGCTTCGACCAGCTGGTTGGCCTGCGTGATCGCCACGTCCGGCTTGCCGGCATCGTCACGGGCAATGATCTCCAGTTTTCGCCCAAGCACGCCGCCACGGCTATTGATCTGATCGCGGGCCAGTTCCCAGCCCTGGCGGTAGCCGCGTGTCCCCACGGGGAGCGCCGAATAACTGGATATCTCGCCAATGCGGATCGGCGGCTGCTCCGCCGCCTTGGCCCCTGCGCCGCCCAACGACAACGCAAGAACAAGCCCTCCTGCCGCAAGTGATCTTCGCAAGGTCACCTCCCGTCGCCGGATCGAAATATGTTATGTAGTACTTACTTCATAACGCATCACGGCCGCGGCCGTTTGTCAACGCATTAGGACGCTTAAAAAATGGACCGGCTTGCCAAAAGCCGGGCAGCCGGCATCCTGCCGGCGCTCGCCGCTGGCGCGAGCCTCAGCGAAAATGCGCTATGAAGGGGACAAAGAGGATTCGATGCTGAAGAAAGCCCCTGCCAGGCCCAAGAGCACCACGACGCGCCCTCGCCGCCGGACTCGAGCCCCTGACCAGACGCGCGATGCCTTGCTGCGTGCAGCTGTGATTGAATTTGCGCGCGAGGGATATGGCGGCGCACGCGTCGACCGGATCAGCAAGGCGGCAAAAAGCAACGACCGGATGCTTTATTACTACTTCGCCAGCAAGGAGAAGCTCTTCCATCACGTGATCGAATACTGCTACGCCGATCTCGTCGCGCGCGAGGAGGCGTTGGCGCTCGACTTCGAGCAACCACGTGAGGCATTGGCCGCGCTGGTGGCCTTCAACTGGAACTACTATTGGGAAAATCCCGAACTGCTGAGCATTCTCGCCTCGGAGAACCTCTTCAAGGGACGCCACGTCAAGAACAACATCCGCGGCATCTTCGCCAGCACCCAGCTCGACATGCTCAATCGCGTGCTGGACAGCGGCGCGAAACGTGGCGAGTTCAAACCGGACTGCGACCGCTTTTTGGTCTATCTCTCGATTCTGTCGCTGACCTATTTCTATCGCGCCAACCTCCACACGCTGTCGAACTACATGCAGATCGATCTCGCCGAACCGGAGCGCCGCAGCGCATGGCTCGCCCATGTCCAGGGGATGATCGACGACCTCGTGCGCCGCCGCGTATAGGCCAGCAATCCCGAGTGGAACAAGGAGCGGGATCCCTCCTGGTCTTCGCGCATATGTCTCGGGACCGACCGGCAAATTCATTTGCCGCGACGCCCGGTGTCGACCTATCCTTGTGGCCGATGATGCAGATGCGTGTGTCGTGATGACGTCTCGGAACGCCGAAGAGATCGTCCACCAGGCGGCCACCGCGTTCAACGGCGGCCGGCCCGATGAGGCCCGCCGGCTGTGCGAACAGGCGCTGCGCCGCTGGCCGGACGAGCCGATGCTCAATCACCTGCTCGCCGCAGTCTATTTCGCCGAAGGCCATCTGCGACAGGCGCGCGTGCATGTGGAAACCAGCCTGCGCAAGGCGCCGCGGCACGGGCCCGCGCGGCTGCTCGCCGCACGAATCGCCCGCGCCGACGGGGATCCCGGTGCGGCGCTGGCGCATCTCGACCACATCGGCGCCCCGGCATCCGCCGGCATCAACGTGGTATTGGAACGCGCACGCACGCTCGACCGGACGGATCACCGCCGCGACGCCGCGGCGGCCTGGCATGCGGTGCTGCACATCGCGCCGCAGAACCGCGAGGCCATGGCGCGCCTCGGGCGGATCGCCTGGGAAGACGGCGATCTTGCGACCGCCCGTGCCCAGCTTGAGGGCGCGGTCGCTGGCGATTGCCCGGCCTCGACCTGGTTCGACCTCGGCGTGGTGCGTCAGGACCTGCGCGACCATGCCGGCGCGGCGAGCGCCTATCGCGAAGCGCTCGCGCGCGGCCCCGACCATGCCGAAGCGGCGGTCAATCTCGGCATTGCACTGCAGGAAGCCGGCGATACCGAGGCCGCGCTCGTGGCGTACCGCATGGCGTACAAACTCAATCCTGCGACCTTCGGCACCATCGCCATGGCGCTGACCTCGGCGCCACATGGGCGGCTGTGGCTGGATGAGGATGGCTTACGCCGCTCACTCTCGGCCTGAACGCAGCCGGCGCGCCCGGAACTGCTTCCGATAGACACCGGGCTTCGCCAGCACCTCGGCGACGGTGGCCGCGTAGGCCGCCTGGTGCGCGGCATCGAACGGCTCGACGACCAGCTCCGGCGCCGCGCGTGGCACCGGAAAACACTGCGCCACCGGCGTGCCGCGTGGCAGCACGCCGCAAAACTCCGGTGCGGTCCATAGCGCCGGAAAATTGATGCCGCCGTCATGGAAGAGATCTGCATCGACCAGCCCTGACAACAGGCGGAACGGCAGGTCGTCGCGGTTGACCGGATGGGTCGCGAACAACGACCAGCCCGGCTCGAGCTCGACGGTCCAGAAGCTGTTGAACTTCAATGCCGCCTGCCCGTCGCAGGCAAACGGCGTGCCCGGAAACTGCGCGGCCACATGAAAGCTGAGCGGCGCGCGCGGATGCCCGGCCGTTGCGGGCGCAGGAATGTCCCAGTCCCATGCGAACGCGCCGTGCTCCACCCGCACGTCGCAAGGCAGCAGGATCATGAAGCCATAAGCCATGGCGTCGACGAACGGCGGACACTGCTTGACGGTGCGGATGTCGCGGCCATGCACCTGCGACGGCGCGGTCGCCGGCATGCGGCGCAGCCAGTCCGGCAGCATGCCGCGCGCTGCGACCGGGCGTGGCAGATGATCGGCAAGCGCCGGATCGCAACGAAAGACGATGCGCATGAGAAGCTCCTGTCTCGCACCATGCTGCCGGCAACGCGGCGAGCCGTCAACGCAAGGTCCGCGGGCGTCGAACAACCCAAAAAGAAAAGGCCGGGATCGCTCCCGGCCTTCAGTTTGGTCCTCGTCTGGAGGAACGAGCCTCTTACTTGGCTTCGGCGCGCTTCGGCGGCGACGCCGGCCACGACTTGATCAGCGTATCGTAGTCGACGGTTTCACCCTTCGGCTTCTCGTTCGCGAGCTTGCGCTGCGGAGCGATGCCGCCGTCCTTCTCCGCCTTGGCGAACCAGAACTCCGCAGTCTCCTTCTTGTTGAGCTTCGGACCGCAGGCGCCCTGCACGCCCGACTTCTCGAGCCGCTCCATCACCGAGTCCTGGGCCGCGGCCAGCGAGTCCATCGCCTGCTGCGGGGTCTTCGCACCCGACGCCGCATCGCCGATGTTCTGCCACCACAGCTGGGCCAGCTTCGGATAATCCGGCACGTTGTTACCGGTCGGGGTCCACTGCACGCGCGCCGGCGAGCGGTAGAACTCGATCAGACCGCCGAGCTTCGGCGCCCGCTCCGTGAAGCTCTTGTCCCAGATGTCGGTTTCACGGATGAAGGTGAGACCGACATGGCTCTTCTTCAGCGACACCGTCTTGGAGACGATGAACTGCTGATAGAGCCAGGCCGCCTTGCGGCGGTCGACCGGGGTCGACTTCAGAAGCGTGAGCGAACCCACGTCCTGGTAGCCGAGCTTCATGCCATCCTTCCAGTACGCACCATGCGGGGACGGCGCCATGCGCCACTTCGGCGTGCCGTCGGCGTTCATGACCGGCAGGCCCGGCTTCACCATGTCGGCGGTGAAGGCGGTGTACCAGAAGATCTGCTGGGCAATGTTGCCCTGCGATGGCACCGGACCCGACTCGGAGAAGGTCATGCCTTGCGCCTGCGGCGGAGCATACTTCTTCAGCCAGTCAAGGTATTTGACGATCGAGTAGACCGAAGCCGGGCCGTTGACGTCGCCGCCGCGCTCGACCGAGGAGCCGACCGGACGGCAGCCTTCCATGCGGATGCCCCATTCATCGACCGGCAGGCCGTTCGGCAGGCCCTTGTCGCCGTTGCCGGCCATCGACAGCCAGGCGTCGGTAAAGCGCCATCCCAGCGAGGGGTCCTTCTTGCCATAATCCATATGGCCGTAGACCTTGACGCCGTTGACCTCCTTGATGTCGTTGGTGAAGAAGTCGGCGATATCCTCATAAGCCGACCAGTTGACCGGCACGCCGAGCTCGTAGCCGTACTTGGCCTTGAACTTGGCCTTGTACTCCGGGTTGGTGAACCAGTCGTACCGGAACCAGTAGAGGTTGGCGAACTGCTGATCCGGCAGCTGGTAGAGATGGCCGTTCGGCGCCGTGGTGAACGACTTGCCGATGAAGTCGTTGACGTCCAGCATCGGATCGGTGACGTCCTTGCCATCCTTGGCCATCCAGTCGGTCAGGTCGACCGCCTGGCCATAGCGGAAGTGGGTGCCGATGAAGTCGGAGTCGTTGATCCAGCCGTCATAGACGTTTTTGCCCGACTGCATCTGGGTCTGGATCTTCTCGACGACGTCACCCTCCTGGATGATGTCGTGCTTGACCTTGATGCCGGTGATCTCCTCGAACGCCTTGGCGAGCACCTTGGATTCATACTCGTGCACGGTCAGTGTTTCCGACACGATATTGATTTCCATGCCCTTGAAGGGGGCAGCGGCCTTGGCGAACCACTGCAGCTCCTTGAGCTGGTCGGCCTTGGACAGGGTCGACGGCTGGAATTCGCCATCGATCCACTTCTGGGCTGCAGCGTCGTCCGCGCGCGCGGGCGACAGCAGTGCGGCGGATGCGACAATCATCGCCGCCGCGCTGGCCATCGACATCAGGCTACTCTTCGTCAAACTTTGCATTTTGTTTTCCTCCTTCAAGCGACTGACTTTCTACCCCGGCTTAAGTCCCGGACTTGTGGAGCAGCCCCCAACCGAGCAGGCAGCCCCTCCTCCTCAACAGCATCATCCGGTGAGATCCCTCGACACCGCTTGAGGCGGTCTTTCAGGACCGGATCATGCGCAACGTTTCACCACTCAGACCGTGCGAAAGATAGCGACGGCGGAGAGCAGCGAAATGATAGTCGCGAGCCACAGGCTCGAGACCTCAACTCCTTCATCGATCGGCAGCGTCAGGATCGGATTGGTGCCGACCACGCCGATCCACAACAGATGAAGCACGGCCGCAACGATCAACGAGATGAACAGGCGGTCGCCACGGGTGGTGGGGATACGCAGCACCCCGATGCGCTCAGCTTCCGGATAAGTGGCCGCGAGCCAGGTCATCGCACCGAGCGTCATCGCCAGCAGGGCGAAGAAAGTGGCGGTCGGCCACGTCCAGGCCATCCATGCGAAATTCTCCATCGCCGCCTCCTCAAACCCGGCCGAGCGCGAAGCCGCGCGCGATGTAGTTGCGCACGAACCAGATCACCAGCGCGCCCGGAATGATGGTCAGCACACCCGCCGCCGCCAATAGCCCCCAGTCCATGCCGGCTGCCGACACCGTACGGGTCATCGTGGCCGCGATCGGCTTGGCATTGACCGAGGTCAGCGTGCGCGCCAGCAGGAGCTCGACCCAGGAGAACATGAAGCAGAAGAACGCCGCAACGCCGATGCCGCTGGCGATCAGCGGCACCAGGATCTTGAGGAAGAAGCGCGGAAACGAATAGCCGTCGAGAAAAGCAGTCTCATCGATCTCGCGTGGCACGCCGGAGACGAAGCCCTCCAGAATCCACACCGCGAGCGGCACGTTGAACAGACAGTGCGCCAGCGCCACCGCCCACGGCGTATCGAACAGGTTGATCGCCGAATACAGGTTGAAGAACGGCAGCGCAAACACCGCCGGCGGCGCCATGCGGTTGGACAGCAGCCAGAAGAATAGGTGCTTGTCGCCGAGGAAACGGTAGCGCGAGAACGCATACGCCGCCGGCAGCGCGAACGAGATCGAGATGACCGTATTGATCACCACGTACTTCAGCGAGTTGATATAGCCGGAGTACCAGCTCTCGTCGGTGAAGATCCGCATGTAATTCTCGATCGTGGGCTGATGCGGCCACAGCGTCATGGTCGAGATGATCTCGCCATTGGTCTTGAAGCTCATGTTGACCAGCCAGTAGATCGGCAGCAACAGGAACACCAGAAACGCGATCATGATGATGCGGCGCCCGGGAATGGTCTGCATCACGCCTCTCCCGTTTGGGCCTGGTGCTCGACCCCGGCGTTGGTCATCACGGTGTAGAACACCCAGCACACGATCAGGACGATCAGGTTGTAGACCAGCGACAGCGCCGCGGCCTTGCCGAGATCGAACTGTCCCAGCGCGATCTTGACGAGCTCGATGGACACGAACGTCGTCGAATTGCCCGGACCGCCGCCGGTGACCACGAATGGCTCGGTGTAGATCATGAAGCTGTCCATGAAACGCAGCAGCACCGCAATCAGCAGCACGCGGTGCATCTTCGGCAACTGGATCGCGGTGAACACCGCCCAGCGCGAAGCACCGTCGATCTGCGCCGCCTGATAGTAGGCGTCGGGAATCGACTTCAGGCCGGCGTAACACAACAACGCCACCAGACTGGTCCAGTGCCAGACGTCCATCACGATCACGGTCGCCCAGGCGTCGATCTCGTTGGACACGTAGTTGTAATCGATGCCGATCTTGTTGAGCACATAGCCCATCAGGCCGATGTCCGGCCGGCCGAACACCTGCCAGATGGTGCCGACCACGTTCCACGGGATCAACAGCGGCAGCGCCAGGATCACCAGGCAGGCCGCGACCCGCCAGCCGTCACGCGGCATCGACAGCGCGACAATGATGCCGAGCGGAATCTCGATCGCGAGAATGATCGCCGAGAAGACCAGGTTGCGCCATAGCGACGCGAGGAAGCGGCCACCGAGGTCGGTGGAGGGATCGAGCAGCTCCTTGAACCAGCCGATCCCGTTCCAGAAGAACTGGTTGTTGCCGAAGGTATCCTGCACCGAATAGTTCACCACCGTCATCAGCGGCAGCACGGCGGAGAACGCCACGATGAGGAAGACAGGCAGCACCAGCAGCCAGGCTTTCTGGTTGACGGTTTTCTCCATCAGACCGCCCCCTCGACCAACTGGCTGTCGGCATAGACATGCACGCGCGACGGATCGAACACCAAGCCAACGGTCTCCCCTTGCACCGAAAAGCCGTTCGGTACGCGCGCGGCGAGCTTCTGCTCGCCGATCCGCACCCGGGCAAAGCGGGTCCGTCCAAGATCATCGATACGATCGACCTGCGCGGTCAGCAGATTGGATGCCGGCTGCGCCACGGTGACGAATTCCGGGCGTACCCCGATCTCGGTGCGTGCGCCGGCCGGGAACACCGGGTAGCCGCGCTCGAGCCCGATGACGTGGCCATTGAGACGTGCCGCCCGCCCGTCGATCTGCGCCGGCAGGATGTTCATGCCCGGCGAACCGATGAAATAGCCGACGAACGTATGCGCTGGCTTGTCGAACAACTCCTGGGGCGTGCCGCTCTGCACGACGCGACCATCGTGCATCACCACCACCGTGTCGGCGAAGGTCAGCGCCTCGGTCTGGTCGTGCGTGACGTAGATCATGGTAAGATCCAGCGCGTTGTGCAGCGCCTTGAGCTTGGAGCGCAGCTCCCACTTCAGGTGGGGATCGATCACGGTGAGCGGTTCGTCGAACAGCACCGCGGCGACATCGGACCGCACGAGGCCCCGGCCGAGCGAGATCTTCTGCTTGGCGTCGGCGGTGAGCCGCTGGGCCTTGCGATTGAGATCGGGCGTCAGATCCAGCAGCTTGGCGATCTCGGCAACCCGCGCATCGATCTGGGCGCGCGGCACCCCGCGGTTCTTGAGCGGAAAGGCGAGATTCTCGCCGACCGTCATGGTGTCGTAGATCACCGGAAACTGGAACACCTGGGCGATGTTGCGCTTCTGGGTCGGCAGCACTGTCATGTCAGCGCCATCGAACAGCACCTTGCCGCGGGACGGCGCGACGATGCCCGAGATGATGTTCAGAAGCGTGGTCTTGCCGCAGCCCGAGGGACCGAGCAGCGCATAGGCCCCGCCCTGCCGCCAGGTCATCGACAGCGGCTTCAGCGCATAGGAGTCGATCGGGGCCTCATCGCCACCGTAGGATTTCGCCAGATCGACCAGATCGATGCGAGCCATGATGAAAACCTCACATCGACGCCGGGGCGGCCACGAGGCGCCCGGAAGGATCGAACACAAAGACATCGTCGGGGTTGAGCGCCGCCTGCAGATGATCCCCCGGCTGGAATTCGTGCACGCCCGAGAGCACGGCGACCCAGTCGATGCCCGGCTGGCGCAGATGCACGAAGCTCTCCGAACCAGTAATTTCGGTCAGAATGACCTCGGTCGCGAACGCATGCTGGCCGGCGGCGCCGTTCGCCACCTCGAGCTGATGGGCGCGGAAGCCGACCCGATAGGCGCCGTCGCCGAGCGCTGCATAGAGGCCGCTCGCCGGCGCCTCCACGCGACCATCATAGACGATGCGTCCACCGCTCTTCTCGATGCCGATGGTGTTCAGCGGCGGATCGGAGAACACCTGCGCCACGCGTACCGTATCCGGCTGACGGTAGACTTTCGGGGTCGCGCCCATCTGCAGCGCCTGCCCTTCCCACATGCAGATGGTATTGCCACCGAGCAGCAGCGCTTCCGACGGCTCGGTGGTGGCGTAAACGAAGATTGCGCCGGAGGCCTCGAAGATGCGCGGCAGCTCGGTGCGCAGCTCCTCGCGCAGCTTATAGTCGAGGTTGGCGAGCGGCTCGTCGAGCAGCACGAGATCGGCGCCCTTGACCAGCGCCCGTGCGATCGCGGTGCGCTGCTGCTGGCCGCCGGACAGCTGCAGTGGCGTGCGCGACAGATAGGGATCGAGCTTCAGGAGCCGCGATGCCTCCCGCACGCGCTGCTCGATCTCTTCCCGCGGACGGCCCTGCACCCGCAACGGCGAGGCGATGTTCTCATACACCGTCAGCGAGGGGTAGTTGATGAACTGCTGGTAGACCATCGCCACCGAGCGCTGCCGCACGTCGAAGCCGGTGACGTCGGTGCCATCCACCAGCACCCGCCCCTGGCTCGGCTTGTCGAGCCCGGCAAGGAGGCGCATCAGCGAGGTCTTGCCGGCGAGCGTCGGACCCAGCAGCACGCTCAGCGTGCCGCGCTCCAGTGTCAGCGACACGTCGCGGATATAGGGAACGCCGTTCACCTCGCGCGAGACATGATCGAGGGTGATGCTCACGGCCGCGCTCCCGCTTCCCGCAGCGACGGCTCGGCGGCGCGCTGCGCCGTCATCCAGCGGTCGAGCTCCGCCACTTCCTCCGCCGACAGGCGCAGGCCGAGCTTGGAGCGCCGCCACACCACGTCCTCGGCGGTGCGCGCCCATTCCACGGTCATCAGATAGCGTGCCTCGCATTCAGTGAGCGTTGCGCCGAACGGCCTGCCGAGATCGGCCGCCGATGTCGCCCGGCCGAGCACCAGCTTGGCGCGGCTGCCATAGGCATGGGCGAGACGCTCGGCATGGGTCCGGCTGAGAAAGGCATATTCGCGCAGCAATTCATTGGTGAGCGCGGGAATCGCCGAAACATCGAGATCGCCGCCGGGCAGCGCGGCATGGGCGGTCCAACCCTCCTTCGCCTTGGCGCCCGGCAGGAAGGCGGCGATATGCTCAATCGCCTCCTCGGCGAGGCGACGATAGGTGGTGATCTTGCCGCCGAAGATCGACAGCAAAGGCGCCCCGCCCGGGGTATCGAGCTCGAACACGTAATCCCGCGTCGCCGCCTTGGCGTCGCTCGCGCCGTCGTCATACAGCGGCCGTACGCCGGAATAGGTCCACACGACATCCTCCGGCGTTACCGCCTTTGCGAAATACTCGCTGACAGCTTCGCACAGATAGCGGACCTCCTCATCGGTGATCTTCACCTTGGCGGGGTCGCCGTCATAGTCGCGGTCGGTGGTGCCAATCAGCGTGAAGTCGTTCTGGTAGGGGATCGCAAAGACGATACGGCCGTCCTCATTCTGGAAAATGTAGGCGCGGTCATGAGCGTAGAGCTTGCGCACCACGATGTGCGAGCCCTGCACCAGGCGAACCTTGGCCTTGGCGTTGACGCCCGCGCGCTGCGACAGCACCTCCTCGACCCAGGGACCGGCCGCATTGACCAGCGCGCGGGCGCGAATCGTGTCCTGAGCCCCGGTCAGCAGGTCCTGCACGGTGATCTGCCAGCCGTCGGCGGTCCGCCGTGCGTCGGTGGCGCGGGTGCGGGTGCGGATCACCGCGCCACGCTCGGCGGCATCCAGCGCATTGAGCAGCACGAGACGCGCGTCGTCGACGAAACAGTCGGAATATTCGAAGCCACGCTGGAAGCGCCCCGGCGCCAGCGGCAGGCCGACCTCATCGCGCCGCAGATCCACCGAGCGAGCCGGCGGCAAGAGCTTGCGACCGCCAAGATGGTCGTAAAGGAACAGCCCGAGCCGCAGCAGCCATGCCGGCCGCAAGCCGCGATGATGGGGCAAAACGAAACGCAGCGGGCGAATGATGTGAGGCGCGATCTGCCAAAGCACCTCGCGCTCCATCAGCGCTTCGCGCACCAGGCGGAATTCATAGTACTCGAGATAGCGCAGGCCGCCGTGGATCAGCTTGGTCGACCAGGACGACGTCCCGCTCGCCAAGTCATTCATTTCGCAAAGAAAAACGGAATTCCCGCGGCCTGCCGCATCGCGCGCGATGCCGCAGCCATTGATCCCACCGCCAATGATAGCGAGGTCGAAGACCTGATCCACGAGACGCTTCCCCCGGCGCTCGCCCCTGGGCGAGGCGATTTCGCTTTCGGGTCCGGATTAAACCATCCTCAAAAGCGAAAGCAAGCGAAAGATTATCGAAAGCAGTTGCGAAAGGTCAGTCGGCTGTGGGCACCCGTTCCGCAGCTTCGAGGGTGCCGTCGTCAGCATCGCCCTTGTCCTCGCCCCCCTTGGCGCGCGTTTCGATCACCTCGATGCCGCGCTCCTGGCACATCGCGCGGAAGCGCGGGGGAATGCCGGTGTCGGTGACGAAGGTCTGGATCTGGCTGATGTGAGCAATGCGCACCGGCGCGCTGCGCTCGAATTTGGTGGAATCCGACACCAGCATGACGCTGCGCGCGTTGGCGATGATGGCCTGTGCCGCCTGTACCTCGCGATAATCGAAGTCGAGCAGCGCGCCCTCCTCGTCGATGGCCGAGGCGCCGATGATGGCGTAATCGACCTTGAACTGCCCGATCAGGTCGATGGCCGCGGAGCCGATCACCGCGCCGTCCGCCCGCCGGACATTGCCGCCGGCCACGATCACCTCGATGCGGGGATGGCGATAGAGCAGCATCGCCACATTGAGGTTATTGGTGATGACCAGCAGGTCTTCGTGCGACACCAGCGCGCTCGCCACCTCCTCGGTGGTGGTCCCGATATTGATGAACAGCGAGCAGCCGTTCGGGATCTGGGCCGCCGCCGCGATCCCGATCGCCTTCTTCTCATCGGCTGCGACAAACCTGCGCGCCTCATAGGCGAGGTTTTCGACACCGGAGGCAATGATCGCGCCGCCGTGCACCCGGGTCATCGAGCGGCGGTCGCACAGGTCGTTCAGATCCTTGCGAATCGTCTGCGCCGACACTTCGAATCGCCGCGCCAGGTCCTCGACCGTGACGCGCCCGACCGAGCGGGCGATATTCAGAATTTCCGATTGGCGATGGGTCAGTCCGGCCACAGCGATCACCACATGACGCAACAAGCGTCACATGGTGATCATGTTCCCCGATGGGGTCAACTCGCGATTTTGGCGAAGCTGTGGCCGGCCGCCACCCGTCTCGGCATCAAGCCGCCGTTGCGCCGGCGCGGCCCCCTTCGCTGCGGTCCTGCTTGAACCGTGTGGCGGCGCGTTCCGCCTCCCGCGCGCTGCGGAAGTAGCGGCCTTCGAGGGAATTGAAGTCGTGGGTGGCTGCGAAGAACCGGTAACCGGCCTTGTCACGGACAACGATGCCGGCCGTTTTGGAACTCACTTCGATGATGTAGCTGTCAGACATGGCACTCCCGTCGCCGACATGACGCCAGCGCTCCTGGTCGCACTAACACTGAAGAGACGAAAAGGTTCAGTGCGGGCAGCGACAACAGCCAGTCGCAGCCGAGAGATGCCGCGGAGAGAACCGCGACACGAGACATGTCGAATCCAAGCGACGCCACCGGCTGTTTTCACGCTTCCGAATCCGGATCATGTTCCGTGCCGCCCCTCTAATCGCGTTGCGCGACAACGCGATGACGTCAAAATCAAGGTTTCGCGTAGGTTCCTACCGGCAGGCTGACCGCGGCGAGACGCACCGCATCCTCGTCGCGATCAATCGCCACATATTCGCCTTGCCAATAGGTCAGCGCCGCCGTCTTGCCGGCGACCCGCACCGCCTCGACGCGGCCGATCACGATCGCATGCGAATGGCGATGGATCACCTCCTCGATCCGGCAATCGAGCGCAGCAAGGCCATCGGCGAGCACCGGCACACCAGTGGCGAGCGTCGACCACTGCGCCCCCTCGAAGCGCGCCGCGCCGGTGGCGCCGCCGCGCCCGGTGAAACGCTCGGCGATATGCTGCTGCTCCGCATGCAGGATGTTGACGGCGAAAGCACCGTACTTCTCGAACAGCGGCCAGGACGACGACGAGCGGTTAATGCACACCAGGAGGCTCGGCGGCTCGGCCGACAATGACGTCACGGACGTGACCGTCATTCCAGAAATGTCCTGATCGCGCCCGACCGTGATCACGCTGACGCCGCCGGCGAGCTGGCGCATGGCATTGCGGAAGCTCACGGGGGAGACGTCAAGATCGGTCTGGACGATGCGAACGAGCGAATTCATGGGGCACCTGTCATTACTGGTCGTCGGCTGCATTCCGCAGCAAGTCGCGCAGAATGGTTTCCTCGAGCGCGGCCACGGCCGCCGATCCGCGGCTGCGCGGCCGCTTGAGATCGATCTGGATATCGTTGGCGATCTGCCCTTCTTCAAGAACGAGCACACGGTCGGCCACCGCCACCGCTTCCGCCACATCGTGGGTGACGAGAATTCCGGTAAAGCCCTGATCCGACCAGACCCGCTCCAGCAGCCGCTGCATGGTGATGCGGGTGAGCGCATCCAGGGCGCCGAGCGGCTCATCGAATGCCAGCACGCGCGGCCGGCTGACGAGGGCCCGCGCCAGCGCGACGCGCTGCTTCTGGCCACCCGACAGCACCGCCGGCCACTGGTCACGCTTGGCATCGAGCTCGACCTCGTGCAGCGCACGCTCGGCGCGCTGGCGCGCGTCGGGCGAACGGCGGTCGGCGCCGAGGCCAACCTCGACGTTGGCGAGCACCCGAGCCCAGGGCAACAGCCGCGGCTCCTGGAACATCATCCGCACCTGCGTCGTCGCGCTATCCTGGTCGCCGAACGCGATGCTGCCGGCATCGGGCCTGTCCAGCCCGGCGATCAGCCGCAGCAGCGTGCTCTTGCCGCAACCGCTGCGGCCGACAATGGCGACGAATTGCCCCGCCGGGATGTGCAGGTCGATACCACGCAACACCTCATGGTCGCCGAACGCCTTGCGCACACCGCGCAGTGTGATCGGCAGGCCGCGCACTGTCGAGGGGGCAGTCGTGCGGGCGACCTCGGCCTCACGCAGGAGACCGGCGCCATCGATGGCGCGGGCGGACGCCGGAGCAAAACGAAGCGGTTGCTGCATCATCATTCTCATTGTTTCTGGAACGCCGGATGCCATGTCAGCGTCAACCGCTCGAGCAGCCGCGAGGCGCTGTCGGCAAGCTTGCCGAGCAGCGCGTAGATCAGGATGCTCAGCACCACCACGTCGATCAGCATGAACTCGCGCGCCTGCATCGCCATGTAGCCGAGGCCGGACGAGGCGGCGATGGTTTCGGCGACGATCAGCGTCAGCCACATGATGCCGAGCGCAAAGCGCAAGCCGACGAAGATCGACGGCAGCGCGCCCGGAAAGATCACCCGGCGAAACAACTCGCCATCGCTCATGCCATAGCTGCGCCCCATCTCGATCAGCTGCGGATCGACGGTTTTGATGCCGTGCAGGGTATTGAGGTAGATCGGGAAGAACACACCAAGCGCAACCAGGAACAGTTTTGCGGCCTCGTCGATGCCGAACCACAGGATCACCAGCGGGATCAGCGCAAGGTGCGGCACGTTGCGCACCATCTGCAGTGTGGTGTCGGTCAGGCGGTTGCTGAGCCGTGACAAGCCGTTGGCGAGACCGAAGGCGAAGCCGATGCCGCCCCCGATCAGGAAGCCGACGGACGCGCGCCAGAAGCTCACCCAGATATTGCGGGCGAGCTCGCCCGACTGCAGCAGCTTCCAGCCGGCCAGCGCGACGTCACTGGGCGCCGGTAGCACCCGCACCGAGATCCAGCCGGCGACGCTCGCCGCCTGCCAGATCACGATGATCAGGAGCGGCACGATCCATTGGGTCAGGCCGTCGATCCGCGGCAGCCGGATGCGCTGCCCGCGCGGCAGGGAATCGATCAGGCTCATGACTGCGACGCCTGCTTGTGGAGCGGGCGATGCTCGTTGGCGATAGTCTCGCCGAACGGCCCGGTGTTGACCCGCAGCGGCGTCACGTTCCCTGCGGTGTTCAGCGACAGCAGCGGGAACACCAGCTCGGCGAAGCGATAGGCTTCCTCGAGGTGCGGATAGCCCGACAGGATGAAGGTATCGATGCCGAGCGCCTGATATTCTTTGATGCGGGCCGCGACCGTCTCGGGATCGCCGACCAGCGCAGTGCCGGCGCCGCCGCGCACGAGGCCGACGCCGGCCCACAGGTTGGGACTGATCTCCAGTTTGTCGCGCCGGCCGCCGTGGAGCTGGGCCATGCGCTGCTGGCCGACCGAATCCATCCGGGCGAAGATCTTCTGGGCCGACGCGATGGTGTCGTCGCTGACATGCTGGATCAGCTCGTCCGCGGCCTTCCACGCCTCCGCATTGGTCTCGCGCACGATCACGTGCAGGCGGATGCCGAACGACACCTTGCGGCCGCGCTGCTGCGCCACTGCGTTGACGCGGTTGATCTTCTCGGCGACCGCTGCCGGCGGCTCGCCCCAGGTCAGATACTTGTCGACGGTATCGACGGCGACATCGATGCCAGCGTCCGAGGAGCCACCGAAATAGAGCGGCGGGCCACCGGCCTGGTGCGGCGGAAACAGCAGGCGGCCGTCCTCGATGGAGAGGTGCTTGCCCTTGAATTCAACGGTCTTCTCCGCCAGCAAATCCCGGTAGACAGACAGAAACTCGCGGGTGACCTCATAGCGTTCGCCGTGCGAGAGAAAGATGCCGTCACCCTTGTTCTCGACGGGATCGCCACCGGTCACCACATTGATCAGCAGGCGCCCCTCGGAGATGCGATCGAGCGTCGCGGTCATGCGCGCGGCAACGCTCGGCGACTGCAAGCCTGGCCGCACTGCCACGAGATAACGCAACCGGCGCGTCAGCGGCACCAGCGCCGACGCCACGATCCAGGAATCCTCGCAGGACCGCCCGGTCGGCAGCAGCACGCCGTAGTAGCCGAGCTCGTCAGCCGCCTGGGCGATCTGCTTGAGATAGGACAGGCTGACATGGCGGCCGCCGACGGTGGTGCCGAGATAGCGGCCGTCGCCGTGGGTCGGCAGGAACCAGAGAACGTTGGCGGAGGGAGACGGAGCGACGGTCATGAGCCGGACTTTCGTGCGATGTCGGAAACAGTGATGGCCTTCGGAATCAGCCCGAGCTGGTGGAAGGTGTCGGCGAGCTTCTGCTGCTCGGCCAGCACCTGCGTATCGATCGGCTTGATGCCGTAGCCCTGGCGCTTCAGCGCCACCTCGAGCACTGCAACCGGCAGCCCCACGGAAGGGCTGAGCTGCTCGGCGACCGCATGGATGTCGGACTTCGCCCAGGCGTCGACCTCACGCAGGCTGTCGAGCAGCGCGTCGAGCACCTTGGGATCGCTCTCGAGGAACTTTTGCGACGACAGGTAGAACTGGGTGTTCGGCACGGTGTCGGTGCCATCTGCCAGCACGCGGGCCTCAAGCGCGGCTTCCGCTGCCGCCTGGTAGGGATCCCAGATCGCCCAGGCATCGACCGAGCCGCGCTCGAACGCGGCGCGGGCGTCCGCCGGCGCAAGGAACACCGGGGTGATATCCGCATAGTTGACGCCAGCCTTCTCCAGCGCCTTGACCAGCAGGAAATGCACGTTGGAGCCCTTGTTGAGCGCGACGCGCTTGCCCTTCAGATCAGTGACACTCTTGAGCGGACTGGTCTTCGGCACGAGAATCGCTTCGCCCTTCGGCGCCGGCGGCTCATAGGCGACATAGCGCAGCGGCACGCCCGCGGCCTGCGCGAACACCGGCGGGGCCTCGCCGGTGTTGCCGAAGTCGATGGCGCCGACATTGATCGCCTCCAGGAGCGGCGGGCCGGACGGAAACTCGGTCCAGGTCACGCTGTAGCCGAGCGCCTTGAGCTTCGGCTCCAGCGCCCCCTTGCTCTTGAGCAGCACCAGCTTGCCGTATTTCTGGAAGCCGATCCGGATCTCCTTGACCGCGGGCTCAGCCAACAACGTCGCCGGCGCCAGCGACGCCACGAAGGCGGCTGAAGCGGCCAGCAGTTGCAACAGGTGTCTGCGTTTCATGACGATCTCCGGACAATTCCAGAGTGAAGATGTTAGTAATCCATCAACTTGATCAAGTATTTGGCGAAGAAAACGACAGCCGTCCTGCCGATGACGCGCACGCCGCATGATTTTTCCAAGAGGGCAAACGGAATTGGAAGACGATTTGCCAGCCGATGGAGGCGCAGCGCTGACCGGCGCCCCGGCGGCGCGGCTAAGTCGATCAGATTGCTGCGGAAAGTCGCCGAATCCGCAACATCACGCTGGAATTATTCTCCAGAGCCCGCTAATGAAGGTCGATTATTTTAGTCGACCACTTTCAGGCGGCAGAATCTTCCAAAGGACGGGTTGCGCGGCATGCTGACGGCGAAGGGAAAATACGGTCTGAAGGCCCTGGTGCATCTGGCGGCGCTCGCTCCCGGTGAGACCGCCCAGGCCAGCGACATCGCCGAGTGCAACAACATCCCGAAGAAATTCCTCGATGCCATTCTCGGCGACCTGCGTAACGCCGGCGTGGTCCAGAGCAAGAAAGGGCCCGGTGGCGGCTACGCGCTGGCACGCAAGGCGGCTTCGATCAAGGTCGGCAACGTGATCCGCGCGCTCGACGGGCCGCTGGCCCCGATCGCCTGCGCGAGCAGAACCGCCTACCAGCCCTGCCGCGACTGCAAGGACGTCAAGACCTGTACCGTGCGCCTCACCATGACCAAGGTGCGCGACGCGATGGCGGAGATTTTGGACACGCTGACCATCGCCGACATGCTGGCGAGCCCGAAGGCGGCTCGCGGCACACTCAAGGCGCTGCGGGGCTGACCGCGGCGGCGTCGCGAGCGATCACCTGCGGGTGGCCGGCCTCGTCGATCGCCACATAGGTGAAGTTGCCATCGGTCACCAGGATGGTGCTGCTCTCCTTGCGCCGCGTCACCCAGGCCGCGACATGGATGGTGATCGAAGTGCGGCCGATCCGGATCATGGAGCAGTGCACCGAGACCACGTCGCCGACATAGACCGGCTTGCGAAAGGTCATGGCATCGATCGACACCGTGACCGTGCGCTGCTTGGCAAACTTCGACGCCATGATGCCGCCGGCGACGTCCATCTGGCTGAGCAGCCAGCCGCCGAAGATATCACCGTTCTGGTTGGTGTCGGCGGGCATCGCCAGCGTGCGGATGCAGAGCTCGCCGCTCGGCGCGGTCGGCGGCGGCGCGGCGTGAGCGGAGGTCGTGTCGGTCATGGGCGGGATCCGGTCTCTGCGGTCGCATTCCTGAAGTCGTCCCAGCCTGCGTCCGGCTTGAAACGGTCGCCGAAGCGGTTGGCAAGACCTTGCAGCGTCGCCACCACATCCGCAACCCCGCGGGTGCGCGCATAGTTGAGCGGACCGCCGCGGAACGGGGCGTAACCCGTGCCGAAGATCATGGCGCCGTCGACCACGTCGGGGTCGTCGACGATGCCTTCGCGCAGGCAGGCGACGCAGACATTGGACATCGGCAGGATCAGGCGGTCGGTCATCTCGGTGGTCGGCTGGGCAATGGCCGGGGTTTTCTGCGCCTTGCCGTCCTTCCAGTCATAAAAGCCCTTGCCGGTCTTGCGGCCGAGCTCGCCCTTTGCGACCTTGTCCCGCAACCAGTCCGGCGCGGCCGGCAGGCTGTCGCCCATCCGGGTGCGCAGCATGTCGCCGACCGCGAGGCAGATGTCGAGGCCGACCTGATCGGCGAGCTCGATCGGCCCCATCGGCATGCCGAACTTCACCGCGGCCGCATCGATGGTGGCCTGCTCGATCTTCTCGTCCAGCATCACCATGGCTTCGAGCATGTATGGCGTCAGCGCCCGGTTGACCAGGAAGCCTGGCGAGCTCTTCACCGGCAATGGCAGGCGATCGATGGCGCTGACAAACGCCTTCGCGGCGGCGAGCACCCGCGGATCGACCGCGTCATGGCTGACCACCTCGACGAGTTGCAGCCGCGACACCGGGTTGAAGAAGTGCAGGCCGACCAGCCGCTGCGGCGCGGCCAGCGTGGTGCGCAGGTCCTGCAACGGAATGCTGGAGGTGTTGGTGGCGAGAATGGCGCCGGCCTTCATGCGCGGCTCAAGCGCGGCATAGACCTTCTGCTTGAGATCGAGCCGTTCGGGCACCGCCTCGATGACGAGATCGGCGGCACGCACGCCCTCCCCGGCCATGTCCGGGATCAGGCGGTCGAGCGCGTCGCGCACGTCGGTCGGCTTGCGGATGATCTTGCCGAACAGCTCCGCCGCGCGCGTGATCGCGCCGGCGATCGGCTCGGCCTTCATGTCGGCGAGCGTCACCCGCAGGCCCTGATGCGCGCACCAGGCCGCGATGTCGCCGCCCATGGCGCCCGCTCCGATAACATGCACATGTTTGATGTCACTGGTGCCCCCCGCCAGCTTCTTCATCCGCTCACGCAGGAAGAACACCCGGATCAGGTTCTGCGCGGTCGGCGTCACCATCAGCTGGGCGAACGACGTGCGTTCGTTCGCCAGCATCGCCACCTTGTCGCCGCCGTGCTTTTCCCAGAGATCGATCAGCGCGTAGGGTGCGGGATAGTGGTCGCGCGGCGCAGCCTTCGCGGCCTCGGTGCGCATGCGGCTCGCAAGCACGCCGCGCACCGGCGCGAAGTTCATCACGGCGTTCAAGGCACCCGGCTTTGCGCGTTTGAGGCGGCCGAATATGGCATCCTTGACGGCGTTGCGGACGTGGCGCTCCTGCGTCACCGCATCGACCAGGCCAAGCGACTTCGCCTTGCGCGCATCGATGGTCTTGCCGGTCAGCATCAGGCTCATCGCCTCGGCCGGATTGATCAGCTCGGTCAATCGTGCCGGACCGCCGAGGCCGGGATGCAGGCCGAGCATGACCTCGGGAAAGCCGAACCGCGCGTTGTCGATGGCGATGCGCATGTTGCAGGCAAGCGCGACCTCGAGCCCACCGCCGAGGCAGAAGCCGTGCACGACCGCGACCGTCGGCAGCCGCAGCGCCTCCAGCCGATACACCACCGCATGGGCGCGCACCATTTCGATCTCGACCTGGTGCGCATCGCTGGCGCCACGAAATTCGTTGATGTCGGCGCCCGCGATGAAGCCGGACGGCTTGGCGGAGCGGATCACGAGCCCGGCCGGGCGCTCGACTTCAAGCACCGAAAGCACCTTGTCCAGTTCCTCCATCACCCCTGCGGACAGCGAGTTGGCGCTGGCGCCGGCGCGATCGAACAGCAGCCAGGCAATGCCGTCCGCATCGCGGGTGAGGTGGAAGTGGCGATAGGCGCTCTCCGCCGCGAGCGTTGGCCCGAGCTCGAGCACACGGTCGGACAGAACGTCCAGGATCCGGCTGTCCATGCTCATGCTCACACCGCCTCGATCAGCATGGCGCCGCCGAGGCCGCCACCGATGCATTCTGTGGCAACGCCGCGCTTGGTGCCGAGCCGCTTCATGGCGTTGACGAGATGCAGCACGATGCGGTTGCCGGATGTTCCGACCGGGTGGCCGAGGCTGATGGCGCCGCCATCGACGTTCAGCCGATCACGCTCGATGGCGCCGGCGGCGCCATCGAGGCCGAGCACCTCGCGGCAGAATGTGTCGTCCTGCCAGGCGGCGAGACAGCCCAGCACCTGGGTCGCAAAGGCTTCGTTCAACTCCCAGGTCTCCACGTCCTGCAGGGTGAGGTTGTTGCGCTTGAGCAGCGCTGTCGCTGACAGCACCGGCCCGAGCCCCATGATCGACGGATCGAGCGCTGCCCAGGCGCTGTCGACGATCACGGCCTTCGGCGCCAGCCCGTACTTTCGCACCGCGTCCTCGGACGCGAGGATGGTCCAGCACGCGCCGTCGGTGATCTGCGACGAGTTGCCGGGGGTCACCTGCCCCCACGGCCGCTCGAACGCCGGCTTGAGGGCCGCGAGCTTGTCGACGCTGGAGTCGGGGCGCACACCGTCGTCGTGGTCATAGAAGCGCCCCTGGCGGTCAAACGCGGTCTCGACCTCGCCTTTCAGCCAGCCTTGCTCCTGCGCCCGCGCCAGGCGCTTGTGGCTCTCCACCGCATAAGCGTCAGCTTCGGCGCGGGTGATGCCGAACAGGTGCCCGACCACCTCGGCGGTCTGCCCCATGTTGAGGTCAGTGACCGGATCGGTGAGGCCACGCTCGAGCCCGATGATCGGTTTGAAAGTGGCCGGGCGGGCCTTCGCGATCGCCGCCAGCTTCGCCAGCGCGCCCTTGGCGGTGGCGAGACCGGCGAACCAGCGCACGCCCTTCTGCGACCACACCAGCGGCGCATGGCTCAATGCCTCGGCGCCACCGGCGAGGATGAGGTCACCCTTGCCCTGCTGGATGGTGCGGTAGGCAGTATCGATGGACTGCATGCCCGAGCCGCAATTGATCTGCACCGTGAAAGCGACCATTTTCTCGCCCATGCCGAGCCGCAGCGCCGCGACGCGGGCCGGATTCATCTCATCGGCAATGACGTTGACGCAACCGAGGATCACCTGATCGAAAGCGTCCGGCGCGAACGGTTGCCGCGCCAGCAATGGCCGGCCGCATTGCACCGCCAGGTCGACCGGGGTGAACGGCCCTGGCCCGCTCCGCGCCTTCAGGAACGGGGTTCGGCTTCCGTCGATAATATAGACCGGGCGTGTCATCAGCTTGCTGCTCGCGTGTTGAATTCCGAAGCACGGCGATCCTGCAACCTGGCGCTCATCGGTGACAAGGCCTCCGGCGCAAAATCGTCGACCTCGACCACCTCAGCGACCGCGTCATGGGCCGCCGTGAGCCGCTCGGCCTCGGCGGTGCTGATGATAGCGTTGCGCAGCGCCTCGCGGGGATCACGGATGCGCGCCGAGCGCATCTTCTTGACGATGTCCTCGTTGGCCGTGACCAGCGCGAACGCCTTCTCGAGCCGGGCGAGGCCGCGATCGTCGTCGACATGGGAAATATTCGGGGTCAGCCGCTCACGGGCCGCCGACGGCGCGAGAATCAGCTGGGCCAGGCGATGCACCACACCGTCGGATGGGCCGACCGCCCGTGCGCCGAACGGCTGCACGATCAGCTTGAGCACGAAAGCGACAAACCGATTGGGCAGATTGGCGAGGATCTCGGCAAACCGGGTCTCGATGGTCTTCAGCCCGCTCGCCATGCACCATTCCAGTGCCGCGAAATCCGCGTCCTGTCGGCCCTCGTCTTCCCAGCGCTTGAGCGCGGCGGACAGAAGATAGAGCTCCGACAGGATGTCGCCGAACCGCGCCGACAGCATCTCCTTGCGCTTGAGCGCGCCGCCGAGCGTCAGTAGCGCCATGTCGGCGCACAGCGCGAACGCCGCAGCGTGACGCGACAGTTGGCGGTAGAACGGCGTCGCGCGGCCGGCGTCGGGGGCCGGCGCGAACGCGCCACCGGTCCAGCTCCGTCCAAGGGCGCGGAACGTGTTGGCAAAGGCGTGGCCGACATGACCCCAGAACGCCTTGTCGAAGGCGTCGAGCCCTCGCGCCGCATTGTCGTCGGCGAGCGCCGTCATCTCGGCCAGCAGATAGGGATGAGCACGGATCGCGCCCTGGCCGAACACGATCAGGTTACGGGTCAGGATATTCGCGCCCTCCACAGTGATGCCGACCGGCACCGCACGGTAGAGGTTGCCGAGATAATTCTGCGGCCCGTCGATCACGGCCTTGCCGCCATGGATATCCATGGCGTCATCGATGGCGATGCGCATGCGCTCGGTGGCGTGCAGCTTCATGATGCCGGAGATCACCGCGGGATGATGGCCGTCGTTGAGCGCCGCGCAGGTCAGACGGCGCGCGCCGTCGAGCAGATAGGCGGTGCCGGCGATGCGGGCGAGCGGCTCCTCGATGCCTTCGAACCTGCCGATCGGCACATTGAACTGCTCGCGAATGCGAGCATAGGCGCCGCTGGTACGTGCGCAATACGCAGCCGCCGCCGCCGACAGCGACGGCAGCGAGATGCCGCGCCCGGCGGCGAGCGCCGTCATCAGCATCTTCCAGCCCTGTCCGATGCGCTCGTGGCCGCCGATGACAAAGTCGAGCGGCACGAACACGTCGCGGCCCCAGTTCGGGCCATTCTGGAACACCTGCATCGACGGCAGGTGGCGATGACCGATCTCGACGCCCGGCAGATGGGTCGGGATCAGGGCGACGGTGATGCCAAGCTCCTCGGTCGGGCCGAGCAGATGGTCGGGGTCGTAGGCCTTGAACGCGAGGCCGAGCAGTGTCGCCACCGGCCCGAGGGTGATGTAGCGCTTGTGCCAGTTCAGCCGCAGACCGAGCACCTCGCGCCCTTCGAACACGCCCTTGCAGACCACGCCGCGGTCGACCATCGACGCCGCATCCGAGCCGGCCTCGGGGCTGGTGAGACCGAAGCAGGGAATGTCGCGTCCATCGGCAAGCCGCGGCAGCCAGCGCTCACGCTGCTCGGTCGTGCCGAAGCGCATCAAAAGCTCGCCCGGCCCGAGCGAGTTCGGCACCATCACCGTGACCGCCGCCGCGCAGGAGCGTGTCGAGATCTTGCGCACCACTTCGGAGTGGGCATAGGGCGAGAAACCAAGGCCGCCATATTCCTTCGGAATGATCATGCCGAAGAACCTGTGGCGCTTGACGAAGTCCCACACCTGCGGCGGCAGGTCGCGCAGGTCCCAGGTAATGGCCCAGTCGTCGAGCATGGCGCAGAGCTCGTCGACGGGGCCGTTCAGGAAGGCTTCCTCCTCGGCCGACAGCCTGGCCGGAGGATAGGCCAGCAGCTTCTGCCAGTCCGGGCTGCCGGTGAACAGGTCCGCATCCCACCAGACGTCACCCGCTTCGAGCGCCTCGCGCTCGGTATCCGACATCTCCGGCATCACCTTGCGCGCCCAGGAGAAGATCGGCCCGGAGAGCCAGTCGCGTCGGAACGTGGACGACGTCATGGTGATGTCCCTTGGGTGAGGCTGCAGAACGACGTGCAGGATCCGCGGCGCAGTCCTGCGCCGGCGGAACGCCGATACGAGCCGACCGTAACGGCGTTGCCCTTACAACTTGCAGCGAGAATGGCGCAAAATGACATGAACCTGCCCGTCCGCCGTTAACGATCGGACGGCCGGGCCGGTTCCACCCGTCAGTCCGGCCGCATCATCTCGAACATGATGTCCGGCGTGATTTCGGCGTAGTCCCCCAACCGCCCGGCACGCAGGATCGGGTGCGCCTCCGCGGTCTGGTACACGCCGTCCCGGAGCAGCGTGCGGTCGATATAGACCGCCACCACCTCGCCGAGCGTCAGCCAGCTCTTGACCTTGTTACCTTCCTTGTCCTGCAACTGGATGACTTGGAGCACCTTGCACTCCATGGCAGCCCGGCTTTCCCCGACCCGCGGCACATTGACGAAGCGTCCGGGGACGGGGGTCAGCCCGGCCAGCGCGAACTCGTCGACGTCGCTGGGGACCTGGGCCGAAGTGACGTTCATCTGGGCGGCGAGGTCCTTGGTCGCCAGATTCCAGACGAACTCGCCGGTCTCCATCACATTGCGCACGGAATCCTTGAAGCCGATGCTGGAGAAGCCGACGATCGGCGGCTTATAGTTGAAGGCGTTGAAGAAGCTGTAGGGCGCGAGATTGACATGGCCGTCCTTGTCGCGCGACGAGATCCAGCCGATCGGCCGGGGCCCGATGATGGCATTGAACGGATCGTGCTTGAGGCCGTGACCACGCGCCGGCTCGTAAACGTGAAAATCCCGCTCGCTCATCGATTTCGATCCCGTTGCTGGTGGTCCGTTTCTATCATGTCGGCGGACATTATTGCGAATGCCAGAGGCATATGAACCACTAGCAAATATATGATGCGAGGGAAGCTTTGGGATTGGACATTCGCGTCGCGCACGCGGCCAAGTGGGACAGGCGGATGTCAAATCCGCTCCACGAGATCCCGCCTTCGCACGCCATACGGCGCTTGCGGCCCATCAATCAAGCAGGGCGCCGCGGCGTCAGGGCCGCAATGACGAAATCGATCATCTGCGCGAGCGTCGGTCCCGGCTTGTCGGCGCACTGCGCAATCATCTGCGGGTGAAAGAAGCGGCTCATGGCGGTCGACGTGGTCATCGCAGCGAGCGCGAGGTCAGGCGCCTCGAACACGCCCTGCTTGACGCCATCGTCGATCACCTTGCCGATGATGCCGGTCAGCCGCTCGAAATGGGCGTTACAGACCTGCCAGTCTTCCTCCATGGCCATCGCGACCATCTGGTGGATTTTCTCGTCGCCGGTGTAGCGCTCGGCGTTCATATGATGGATGGCCGCGAGCAGCCGCTTCAGCCGGCCGACCGGCTCCTGGTCCTCGAACGCGATCGCGGTAGCCGCGGTCTCGACCTCGCCCATCAACCGGCGAGCCACTGCCTCGTGGATCGCGCGCTTGGAGTCGAAGAAGCGATAGACGTTCGCCGGGCTCATGCGCAGAACCTTGGCGATGTCGGCCACCGTGGTCTTCTGGTAGCCGATCTCGCGAAACAGCCGTTCCGCGGCAATCAGAATGCGCGCGGGGGTGTCGGTCTCACTGCTGTCGGCGACCATGACCATCGGTGTGCTTCGTCCTCCTCAAGGGCCGCCGGAGCCGGCGGCGCAACGTGGTTCAGCTTGGCGGCGCCCCCTTAACATGGGGCAGTTCTCATTCCGCCGCAACCGAATAGACCGGCTGCGCATGGGCCTCCCCCGCGAGCGGCGGCGCAGCCGTAACCGGCTCGACCGTGCCGCTCTGCTCCAGGCTCTTGCGGAACCAGAGCGCGTACAGTCCCGGCAGGAACAGCAGGGTAAGGAAGGTGGCGACGAACAGGCCGCCCATGATGGTGATCGCCATCGGCCCCCAGAATGCGGAGCGCGACAGCGGAATCATCGCCAGGATGGCGGCGAGCGCTGTCAGCACCACCGGCCGGGCACGCCGGACGGTCGCTTCCACGATGGCTTCCCGCCGGGTCATGCCATGCGCCACGTCGCTCTCGATCTGATCGACCAGAATCACCGTGTTGCGCATAATCATGCCCGCCAGCGCGATCAAACCGAGCAATGCGACGAAGCCAAAGGGCTGATTTGCCACCAACAGCCCTAGAGCGGCACCAACTATGCCGAGCGGAGCCGTCAGGAACACCAGGGCGAGGCGCGAGAAGCTCTGCAGCTGGATCATCAGCAGCGTCAGCATCACGATCACCATCAATGGGAACAGCACGAAGATCGAGGCATTGCCCTTGGCCGATTCCTCGATCGCACCGCCCATCTCGATGCGGTAGGCCGGCGGCAGGCTGGCGCGGATCTTGGCGAGCTTCGGCCAGATCGCGTTGGTGACGTCGGGCGCCTGGACGCCGTCGACGATGTCGGAGCGCACAGTGATCGCCATGTCACGGTTGCGCCGCCACAGGATCGGCTCCTCGTGCGCGTATTCGATCTTGGCGATCTGCGACAGCGGTACCGCGATGCCGTTGCGGGAGTAGATCGACAGGTCGGCGATGTGACCGAGATCAAGCCGCTCCGACTTCACCGCCCGCGCCACCACGCCAACCTTCTCGACACCGTCACGAACAGTCGTCACCGGTGCGCCGGAGATCAGCATCTGCGTCGCCTGCGAGATATCCTGCGGGGTCAGGCCGAGCGCCCGCGCACGCTCCTGGTCGACCACGAGCTTGAGGTAGGGCGTCTTCTCATTCCAGTCCAGATGCGGATCGACGACCTTGTCGTTGCCGCGCATCACGTCGCGCACCTGGTAGGCGATGTCGCGCACCACGCCGGCGTCGGGACCAACCACGCGGAACTGGACAGGGAAGCCGACCGGCGGGCCGAAGTTGAAGCGATCGACACGCACACGGGCTTCGGACAGCGCGCCTTCCGCGACCGCCTTCTCCAGCCGCGCCTTGATGCGCTCGCGCGCTTTCACGTCCTTCGACACGACCACGATCTCGGCGAAGGATTCGTTGGGCAGCTGCGGGTTAAGGCCGAGCCAGAACCGTGGCGAGCCCTGCCCGATATAGGCGGTGTAGGTCGCGATGTCGGGATCGCCCTTGAGCAGGCTCTCGGCTTTCTCCACCGTCTTCTCGGTGACGCCGAACGCCGTGCCTTCAGGCAAGCGCAACTGGAAGAACAGCTCCGGGCGTTCGGACAGCGGGAAGAACTGCTGCTGCACCGCGCCGAAACCGACGATCGACAGCACGAAGATGCCGATGGTGGACAGCACCACCGTGCCGCGCCAGCGTACGCACCATTCGATGATGCGGCGCAGGCCGCGATACATCCGCGTCTCATAGATCGCGTGCGGATCGGCGTGATGCGCACCGCCCTTCGCCGCCTTGGCGAAGTCCGGCAGCAGCTTGACGCCGATATAGGGCGTAAAGATCACCGCGACGAACCACGACGCCACCAGCGCGATGGCGACGATCCAGAAGATGCCGCCGGCATACTCGCCGACCGACGAGTTGGCGAAGCCGATCGGCAGGAAGCCCGCCGCGGTCACCAGCGTGCCGGTCAGCATCGGAAAGGCGGTGGATTCCCAGGCGAACGACGCCGCCTTGATGCGATCCCAGCCCTGCTCCATCTTCACCACCATCATCTCGACCGCGATGATGGCGTCGTCGACGAGGAGGCCGAGCGCGATGATCAGCGCGCCGAGGGTGATACGGTGGAGGTCGAGCCCCATCGCATTCATGACGACGAACACGATCGCCAGCACCAGCGGCACCGACAGCGCGACCACGATGCCGGTGCGCCATCCCAGCGCCAGGAAACTGACGAACAGCACGATGGCCAGCGCCTCGATGAACGAGTGCACGAACTCGCTGACCGCGTGATCAACCACCTCGGGCTGGTCGGCGATCTGCTCGATGTCGATGCCCTGGGGGACCGCAGCCATGAACTCCGCGGTCGCCGCCTTGACCTCCTCGCCGAGCTGCAGAATGTTGGCGCCCTTGGCCATCACCACGCCGATGCCGAGCGCCGGCTTGCCCTTCTGCCGGACCTTGTAGTCGGACGGATCCTCATAGCCGCGGGTCACGGTGGCAATGTCGCCGAGCCGGAACACCCGGCCGTTGCTTTCCACCGGGGTCTCGGCCACCGCCTTGGCGCCATCGAGCGCGCCGGTCACCCGCAACGGCACGCGCTGCGACGATGTTTCCACCACGCCGCCGGGGCTCACCGCGTTCTGCCGCGCCAGCGAATCGAAGATCGCCTGCGGCGCGATGCCGAGGGTGGCGAGCTTGGCGTGGGAGAACTCGACAAAGATCTTCTGGTCCTGCACGCCGTACAGGTTGACCTTGGTGACGTTGGGCACCTTGAGCAGGCGCTGGCGCATGCCCTCGGCGACGGTCTTGAGCTGGGCGTAGCTCGCGCCGTCACCGGTCATCATGTAGAGGATGGAATCGACGTCGCCGTACTCGTCGTTGACGTTCGGGCCGATCAGGCCGGCCGGCAGATCGCCCTGGATGTCCACCAGCTTCTTGCGCAACTGGTAGAACAGCTGAGGCACGTCCCTGGCCGGCGTGTTGTCCTTGAACGCCACCTGCATCGCCGTGAACGACGGCTTGGTGTAGGTGGTCACCTTGTCGAAATAGGGCAGTTCCTGCAGCTTCTTCTCGATGGTGTCAGCGACCTGGGCCTGCATCTCCTGGGCGGTGGCGCCGGGCCAGATCGCGGTCACGACCGCGAGCTTGATGGTGAAGGACGGATCCTCGGCACGGCCGAGCCGCTCGTAGGAGAAGAAGCCCGCGGCGCCGAGCGCCACGATGAAGAACAGGATCAGGGCGGGATGCGCGACAGCCCAGGAGGACAGATTGAAACGCCGCATGGTCCCCTCCTCGCTCAGAACGACAGCGCCGCGACGACCCGGACCTTCTGGGCCGGATCGAGCTTCTGCACCCCCATGGCGACGACGCGCGCGCCTTCGGGAACGCCCCCCGTGACCACCGCGTCGTTGGTTTCGTACGATTTCACCGTGACCGGCTGCAGCGTTACCGCGCCGGTGTCGCGATCGACCACATAGAGCGCGGGGCCAGCGCCCTGGTTGAACAGCGCCGACAGCGGAACGCGCGCGACGCGTTCACGGTCGGCGTCCGACAGCGTCAGTGTCGCCGTCATGCCGAGCTGCACGGCATCGCCAGCCGCGGACAGCGAGAACTTGGCGAGATAGGTGCGGGTCGCGGCATCCGCCATCGGCGCGAGCTCGCGCAGCTTTGCGGTGTACTGCTTGCCGGGCTCCGACCACAGCGCCACCTGGGCGGCGCCGTCACGTGCGCGCGCCACCAGCGTCTCCGGAATGGCGACCACCGCCTCCTTCTCGGCGGAACGGGCGACGCGGATAGCGGCCTGGCCGGACGCCACCACCTGACCCGGCTCGACCAGCGTCGCGGTGACGACGCCCCGGGCATCGGCGGTGAGCGTGGTGTAGGACAGCGCGTTGCGGGTCAGTTCGACCGAGCGCTCCGCGCGGGTCAGCCGGGCGCGGGCCTCGTCGGCGGCGGCCTTGGACTGGTCGAGCTGGGCATCGGTCGACCAGCCCTTGGTGCGCAGATCCTTGGCGCGGGTCTCGGCGGCGACCGCCTGGGCCACGACGCCGGTGGCAGCGCGGTATTCAGCCTCGGCCTGCTCCGCCTGGAGGCGCAGATCGACCTCGTCGAGCACCGCAAGCGACTGGCCGACCTCGACCTGCTGGCCGACCTCGACCAGGCGCTTGGCCACCTTGCCGGCGACCCGGAAGCCGAGATCGCTCTCGATCCGCGGCCGGATGGTGCCGACAAAGCTGCGCTCGGGAACCTCCGACTCATAATGGACGGTAGCCACCAGCACCGGGCGGCCGGCGGCGGCCTGCTCCGCCGGCTTGTCGTTGCAGCCCGCCAGGGTCAACACCAGGGCGGTGACGGAAACAGCGGTTAACGTCTTGAATAGACGTGAGGACATGGCTTCGCCGAACATCTTGAGCTCCCGAGACTGGTGGCCTCAGGCTAATTGACTACTGACGAATGTCAATATTCATCAGTGAATAATGATCAATCGTTAGTGAACAGGCACAAAAATGCCCGCGCGAAACCCTCGCGCGGGCTTTTGAGACGACTGGACGGATCCTCGGGGCTCAGCGCGTTTGCGTGGCGGCCGCGAATTCGGTCCGGCTGTCGTGCTTGAGCAGCAGCACCAGCACGCCGGCGACCAGCGGCAGCACCGCGAGCACGAACAGGCCCCAGGCGGTGCTGCCTGTGCTCTCCTTGACAAAGCCGATCAGGTACGGCCCGCCGAACCCGGCGAGGTTGCCGATCGAGTTGATCAGCGCGATCGCACCGGCCGCCGCGGTGCCGCTCAGGAAGGCGGTGGGCAGCGTCCAGAACAGCGCAAAGGTGCAGAACACGCCGATCGCCGCGATGGTCAGCACAATCATGGTGAGCGTCGGATCGCTGAGATAGCTCGAAACGGCCAGAGCCACAGCGGTCAGGAACAGCGGCAGCGCGACATGCCAGACGCGCTCGCGGGTGCGGTCGGAATGGGCGCCCCACAGCACCATGGCAATGGCGCCGAACAGGTAGGGAATCGCCGTGACGAAACCGGTCTGCACATTGGTCAGGCCGAACGCCTTGACAATCTGCGGCAACCAGAACTGCATGCCATAGAGCGCGCCGACGAAACCGAAGTAGATGAGGCTGAGCACCAGCACCCGCGGTGAGGTCAGCGCCTGGCCGATCGTCATGTGCTCGGCGCCGCCCTTGGCCGCCTCTTCGCTGGCCAGCCGCCCGGCCAGCCACTGCTTCTGTTCCGCCGACAGCCAGGTGGCGGCGCTGGGGCGATCGGTCAGATAGAACCAACTGACGACGCCCAGCAGGATCGAAGGAATGCCCTCGAGAATGAACAGCCACTGCCAGCCCTTGAGGCCACCGACGCCATCAAGACCGAGCAGGAAGCCCGAGATCGGCGCGCCGATGACGGTGGACACCGGCACCGCGATGGCGAAGCCGGCGAGGATGCGGGCGCGGTATTGCGCCGGATACCAGTACGTCAGGTACAGGATGATTCCCGGGAAAAAGCCTGCCTCGGCCACGCCGAGCAGGAAGCGCAGCACGTAGAAGCTCGTCGTCCCGCTGACGATGGCCATCAGCGCCGAAATGATGCCCCAGGTCACCATGATGCGGGCGATCCAGCGGCTGGCGCCAACCTTGTGCAGGATGATGTTGCTCGGCACCTCGAACAGGAAATAGCCAAAGAAGAAGATGCCGGCGCCGATGCTGAACACCACCGGCGAGAACTTCAGTTCCTCATTCATCGTCAGCGCGGCAAAGCCGAGATTGACGCGGTCGAGATAGGAAAAGAAGTAGGCCAGAATCAGAAACGGCACGACCCGCCAGGAGATCGCCTGCATGGTCGCCGCTTCGATATCGTCGCGGCCACCAACGGCCGCGCGCAGATGTGCGGGTGCTTCGCTCATAAATCCTCCCCAACCCACGACGTTGTTCGGCGCGGCACCTCCCCGTGCCGCGCGCTTGCCGCCGACCGTGACGAAACATCGCAGCGATTTCAACCCTTGATTTTGTGGGGCCCTGCCGCCTGCGCAGGCGCGCCAACTCAGCCGCCGAGCGCCCTGCCGATCCGCTCGGCCGCACGATCGACATCCGCGGCCGTGGTGCACAGGCCGAAGCCGAATCGCAGGCGGTCGCCGCGGTGGTCGCAGTGAACGCCGACCGCGGCGAGGCCGGCCTCGATCGCGCCAGCCCGGTCGGTCCTGAAGGTGAGGAAGTTGCCGTGCGCGGCATCCGCCCCATACGGCGTGATCAGATCGGCGCGGCGCAGGCCCGCGATCGCCCGCGGCTCGACGGCCTCGAGAAAGCGTTCCATCAAGGCGCACGCATGGTCATGGGCTGCGCCGGCATCGATCCCCTCTGCCGCGAGCCAGTCGAACACCGCCGCCATGCGATAGAGGCCCGATGGATCGAAGGTCGCGCCAAGGAAACGGCCGGCATCGACCGGATAACCCACCGCCTTGCCGGGCGGCGCCGCCAGCGCACCGAAATCGGCGAACCAGCCGGTGTCGCGCGGACGCGCACCATAGCCCGGCGGGCAGTGCAGAAAGCAGGCCCCTTCGCCGGCCATGGCGTATTTGTAGCCGCCGGCGAGATAGAAGGCGCGCTCGGCGATCCCCGAGAGATCGGTCGGCCGCGCCATGAAGCCGTGATAGCCGTCGATCACCAAATACGTCTCCGGCGACGGCAGCGCTGAGGCGAGCGCCGCAAGATCACCGCACGTCCCCGCCGAATTGAAGAACACCTGGCTGACGAACACAAGATCATGGTCGCCCGCTGCGCAGGCCGCGTGGAAGCGCTCGGCGAAGGTTGCTAGCGGCTCAGTCGGTACGCGTGTGATCGCAACAAGACCATCCTCGTCGAGCCGGTCGAGCTGACGCCGCGCGGTGTGGAATTCGGCATCGCTGGTGAGGATCCGGATCGCACGCCCCGCGGGAAAGCACGACAGCAGCCGGCGCAGGAACTCGTGGGTGTTCGGTGCAAAGGCGATCGTCGTCGGATCCGGCAGGCGCAGATGCCCAGCGAGATGCGCCTGCACCTGCGGAATGAGGTCACCAAACACCAGCCCCCATTTGTCGCCGGCAAGCCGCGCCGCGTCCTGCCAGCAGCGCTCCTGCGCCGCATAAGTCACATCCGGCCAGTCGTGATGGCTGTGGCAGGCGAGATTGATCCGTTCCGGCGCGGCCGCACGGAAGCGCGAGAAATGCGCGGCGAGGTCGAGCAGCGGGCCGGGTGCGGTCATGACGGGGTGACGAAGCCCATGCGGGCCTGGACCTGCGCCGGCAGTTCCGGCACTGCCGAGCGCGGAATGAGGAAGCTCGACAGGCGGAACAGATCGCCAAAGATACGGTGCCGCTCGGCGGTGGTCCGCAGATAGGCATGACCGGACGAGCCACCGGTGCCGATCTTCACCCCGATCATGCGCTCGACCATCAATGCGTGGCGGTAGCGCCACAGCGTCATGGTCTCGTCGATGTCCATCAGCGCCGCCAGCAGGCGGAACGGCTGCTGCACCACCGGCTTGTCGCGGTAGAGCGTGATGAACAGCGCCGCCTGGACCGCGGGCGCCGACAGCCGCCAGCCGCCATTGTCGTCGGACGCGGAAAAGATCGCCGAGAACGAGGCGATCGCGCGCTCGATGTTCTTGAGGTCACGCTCGCGCTTCTCCGGCGGAATCGCCGCATCGTTGCGCACCATCTCGGCGTCGCGGGCGAGATGTTTTTCCACCGCACTGCGATAGGCGTCGCGGAAGGTGGCACCGCCCCAGTCGAGAAACGGGGTGCGGGCCAGCCACTGGTCGAGCAGATCAAACAGCGACGGCTTCTCGCCGGCGGCGCGGAACGCGGCGCGGTCACGCTCCGACAGTCGCTCGTCGATCGCCTTATCGTCGAACGGCACCCGCGTCGCGGGTGCAAGCCCAAGTCGCGTCTCGATCAGGCGGAACTGGAGCGACTGGAAGCCGGATGCCGGCATCAGCAGGTCGCGGAAATCGAGGAAGTCGAACGGCGTCATCGTCTCCAGCACGTCGAGCTGGCCGACGACGAGCTTGAGGATCTCATGAATGCGATTGAGGCCGTGCACGACGCGGCCCATGGCATCGTCGGTGACGGGAATGGTGCCGAAATCCGCCTCGATGCGGTCGAGCTCGTGCAGGATCTGCTTGAACCACAGCTCGTAGGCCTGGTGGACGATGATGAACAGCATCTCGTCATGGGCGTCGATGCCGGCCTTCAGGCTTTCCGGATCCTGGGACGACAGCAGGCGGTCGAGCTTGAGGTAGTCGCCATAGTAAACCGGGGCTCGGGCCATGCATGCATCTCCATCAGGCCAGCGCCGCCGATCTGAAGGCACTGGCCGTCAGATTTTGGCCCGGACGCGCACAAGGTCAATAGATATTTTATGCCTAAAGCATTCGCAGCCAGTGACCGATTGTCCGGCGCCTGCCAGCTCTGCCTTGCTACTCGTCGCCGTCGGCGTCGGCGCCGTTCTTGACCGGGATGGCCAACAGCTCGGTCTCCAGTTCCCGCAGCATCTCGTGCAGCGCCTCGAGCTTCTTGGCGCCGTAGCGGCGGGTGATCTCGGCATAGATCGCCTCGGAAATCGGCGCCACCGCGTCGATCAGGGCGCTTCCCGCCGGGGTCAGTGAGACGATACCGCGGCGCAGATCGCTCTCCGGCGAGCGGCGCTGGATCAGTTGCCGCGCTTCGAGGTCGCGGAGAATCCGCGACAGGCTGGGCTCCAACAGATAGGTCGCCCGCGCCAGCTCGCTGACCTCCATCTGCTCGATCGAGGTGAGCGCCCGCAGGATGCGCCACTGCTGCTCGGTCAGGCCATGATCGCGCAGCGAGGGGCGGAACTGGCGCATCACCGCCTCGCGGGACCGCAGCAGCGCCATCGGCAGCGAGCGTGAGAACTCACGCATCGGCGGCTTGCGGCTGGTCTTCCCGGCCGTGCCGGACGGCTTGTTCCCCACCTTGCCAGCCTCGCCCTCGGGACGCGCCGAACGGGATTTGCCGCGCGTCAATGTCCGCAGATTCTCTGTCATTCTCAACCATCTATCATGTGGCACGACACTCCGGCCACAGGGCCGGGCGAGATTCCGCGAGAACCGCGTTGATCTGATCAACTTAACATGTTAAATAGTTTTTCAAATGACCGGGAGGCAGCGTTTTCCAATGAACTTGACCGAGAGTGCCATCAAGGATGCGGCCAGGCGCCTGTTCGAGGCCGAAAAGAACCGCAAGCAGATCCGTCAGCTCTCCATCGAACACCCCGGCATGACCATCGCTGACGCCTATGCGGTGCAGACCGCCCTGGTCGAGCACAAGGTCGCCGCCGGCGCCACCGTGCGCGGCCACAAGATCGGCCTGACCTCCAAGGCGATGCAGAGCGCACTCAACATCGACGAGCCGGATTCCGGCGTGCTGTTCGACGACATGTTCTTCAATGACGGCGGTTTGGTGCCGACCGACCGCTTCATCGCCACCCGGGTCGAAGCCGAGCTCGCGTTCGTCATGAAGCATCGCCTCGCAGGCCCCGACTGCACCATCTTCGACGTGCTCAACGCCACCGATTTCGTGGTGCCGGCCTTGGAGATCCTCGACACCCGGATCGAGCGGGTCGATGCGCAGACCAAGGCCACCCGCAAGATTGTCGACACCATCGCCGACAACGCCGCCAATGCCGGCATCGTGCTCGGCGGCCGGCCGCTCCGCCCCCTCGACACCGACCTGCGCTGGATCGGCGCGCTGTGCTATCGTAACGGCCAGCTTGAGGAGACCGGCCTTGCCGCCGGCGTGCTCAACCATCCGGCCAACGGCATCGTCTGGCTGGTGAAGCGCCTCGCCCCGCTCGGCCTTGCGCTCGAGCCCGGCCAGGTCGTGCTGGCGGGATCGTTCATCCGCCCGATCGAGACCCGCAAGGGCGACACCATCCAGGCCGATTTCGGCGTCTATGGATCGGTGAGCTGTTACTTCGCCTGAGCCTGACGGAGCGCCGGCCATGCCGCATTTCACCATCGAATATTCCGCCAATCTCACGGATCGCGTCGACATGGGTGCGATCGTCGAGCTGGTTCGCCGCGCCGCGGTCGAGACCGGCGTCTTTCCGCTGGGCGGCATTCGCGTCCGCGCCATCCGCTGCGACGACTATGCCGTCGCCGACGGCGATCCGCAGCATGGCTTTCTCGCCATGGTGCTGCGCCTCGGCCAGGGCCGCGACCTGCCGACCCGCAAACGCGCCGGCGCCGAGATCTTCGAGGCGCTGTCGACGCATCTCGATCCGGTGTTTTCGTCGAGCCGGTTCGCGCTGTCGTTCGACATCGTCGAGATCCTCAACGAAACGAGCTGGAAGCGAAACAACATCCACGATCACCTGAAGGCCGAGGCAAACCATGGCTAAAGCGTCCGACACCACCTTCGCCACCAACATCGAGCGCGCCAAGCCGCTGCTCGAGAAGCTGCGTGCCGACGGCATCTCGCATTTCATCGACGGCAAGTCCGTTCCGGCCGCCTCCGGACGGACGTTCGAGACCCATTCGCCGATCGACAACGCGCCGCTCGCGACCGTCGCCCGCGGCGACGCCGCCGATATCGACGCCGCCGCAAAGGCCGCGGAGAAGGCATTCCGCTCCTGGCGCGACATGGCGCCCGCCAAGCGCAAGAAGCTGCTGCACAAGCTCGCTGACGCCATCGAGGCGCGCGCCGACGACATCGCGGTGCTGGAATGCATCGACACCGGACAGGCGCACCGCTTCATGGCCAAGGCGGCGCTGCGCGCCGCGGAAAACTTCCGCTTCTTCGCCGATCGCGCACCGGAAGCCCGCGACGGCCAGAACCTGCCGAGCGAGGAGCACTGGAACATCTCCACGCGGGTGCCGATCGGCCCGGTCGGCGTGATCACGCCGTGGAACACACCGTTCATGCTGTCGACCTGGAAGATCGCGCCGGCGCTGGCGGCGGGCTGCACCGTGGTGCACAAGCCGGCGGAATGGTCGCCGATCACCGCGGACCTGCTGGTCCGCCTCGCGCACGAGGTCGGCATCCCTGACGGCGTGTTCAACACCGTGCACGGCTTCGGCGAAGACGCCGGCAAGTCGCTGACCCAGCACCGCGCCATCAAGGCGATCGCCTTCGTCGGCGAAAGCTCGACCGGCTCGGCGATCATGGCGCAGGGCGCGCCGACGCTGAAGCGGGTGCATTTCGAGCTCGGCGGCAAGAATCCGGTGATCGTGTTCGACGATGCCGACATCGAGCGCGCGCTCGACGCTGTCGTGTTCATGATCTACTCGCTGAACGGCGAGCGCTGCACCTCGTCGAGCCGCCTGCTGGTGCATGAAAGCATTGCCGATACCTTCAACGACAAGCTTGCCGCACGCGTGCGGGCGCTGAAGATCGGCCATCCGCTCGACCCGGCGACCGAAATCGGGCCGCTGATCCACGAGCGGCATTTCGCCAAGGTCTGCTCCTACTTCGATATCGCCCGCCAGGACGGCGCCACCATCGCGGTCGGCGGCAAGCCGCATGACGGCCCCGGCGGCGGACATTATGTCCAGCCAACCCTGGTCACCGGCGCCACCAGCACGATGCGGGTCGCCCAAGAGGAGGTGTTCGGCCCGTTCCTGACCGTGATCCCATTCAAGGATGAGGCTCAGGCGATCGAGATCGCCAACAACGTCGAGTACGGCCTCACCGGCTATGTCTGGACCCGCGACATGGGCCGGGCGCTGCGCGTCGCCGACGCGCTCGAGGCCGGCATGATCTGGCTCAACTCCGAGAACGTCCGGCATCTGCCGACCCCGTTCGGCGGCATGAAGGCTTCCGGCATCGGCCGCGACGGCGGCGACTACTCCTTCGAGTTCTACATGGAAACCAAGCACGTCAGCCTTGCGCGCGGCACGCACAAGATCCAGCGGCTCGGCGTCCAGCAAGACTGACACTTTTCAGACGAGAGGAAACAAGACCATGCCCGTTCCCCAGCATACGTTCGATCCGCCGTTCAACGTGCTGCGCTGCAGCCATGTCGTGCTGGACGTGCCCGATCTCGCCGCCACCCGCGCGTTCTACGAAAACGCCATCGGCCTGCATGTCGAGGATGCCGACAGCGACACCGTCTACCTGCGCGGCAGCGAGGAGCATCAGCACCACTCGCTGGTGCTGCGCAAGGCCAAGACCGCGGCCTGCAACCGCATGGGTTTCAAGGTCGGCACCGAGAACGACCTCGACAAGGCGGCCGCCTTCCTGAAGGAGAACGGCATCACCGCGACTTTCGTCGAGCAGCCGTTCCAGGGCCGTACGCTGCACTTCACCGACCCGCTCGGCTACCCGATCGAGCTCTACGTCACGATGGAGAAGCGTCCGCACCTGCTGCGCCGCTACGATCTCTACAAGGGCTGCCACCCGCAGCGCTTCGACCACTTCAACGTGTTCTCGCACAATGTGCAGAGCACGGTGGACTTCTACGCCCGCCTCGGCTTCCGCCTGACCGAGTACGCCGAGGAGGACGGCCCGAATGGCCGCATCGCCGCGGCGTGGATGCACCGCAAGGGCAACGTCCACGACTTCGCCATCACCAACGGCCGGGGACCGCGCCTGCACCACTTCGCCTACTGGGTGCCGACCGCAATGAACATCCTGCACCTGTGCGACGTGATGGCGACCAGCGGCTACCTCGAGAACCTCGAGCGCGGCCCCGGCCGCCACGGCATCGCCAACGCGTTCTTCCTCTATGTCCGCGACCCGGCCGGCCATCGTCTGGAGCTGTACACCAGCGACTACCAGACCATGGACTACGACCATGAGCCGCTGCGCTGGTCGCTGCGCGACCCGCGCCGCCAGACCCTGTGGGGCGCGCCGGCGCCGCGTTCCTGGTTCGAGGAAGGCTCCGCGTTCACCGGGCAGGAGGTGCACGATCCGTCGTTCGTCGCCGACGTCATCGTCGCGAGCTAACGGAACGTCACACCCATGACACACCCCGTCCGCTTTGCCACCTACCTCAAGGACGGTTCGGAACGCTATGGCGCGGTGATCGACGAGGCCATCGTCGATCTCTCGTCGCGTTTCGGACATGAGTATCCGACCCTTCGCGAGGTGATCGCGGCGGGCGCGCTGCCCCGCCTCGCCGATGCCGCGGCCGGCGCCAGCGCCGACCTCAGGCTCGGCGACGCCGCGTTGCGGCCGCCGATCCCGGCGCCGGAAAAGATCATCTGCATCGGCGTCAACTACCCGGACCGCAATGCCGAGTACAAGGACGGTCAGGACGCACCGAAGTATCCGAGCATGTTCATGCGCACGCCGCGGTCGTTCGTCGGCCACGGCGCGCCGCTGGTGCGCCCAAAAGCCTCTCCCCAGCTCGACTATGAAGGCGAGCTGGTGCTGATCATAGGCAAGGCCGGCCGGCACATCGCCGAGCGTGATGCGCTCGACCACGTCGCCGCCGTCACACTGTGCAACGAGGGCACCATCCGCGACTGGGTGCGGCACGCCAAGTTCAACGTGACGCAGGGCAAGAACTTCGATTCCACCGGCAGCCTCGGTCCCTGGATCGTTCCCTTCACCCGGGAGGACCAGATCGCCGACGTACGGCTCACCACCAAAGTCAACGGTGAGTTGCGCCAGGACGACCGGACCAGCCGCTTGATTTTCGGCTTCCGCTACCTCATCAACTACATCTCCACGTTCACCACCCTGGTGCCCGGCGACGTCATCGTCACCGGCACGCCGACTGGGGCGGGAGCGCGGTTCGATCCGCCGCGGTATCTGAAACCCGGTGACGTGATCGAGGTCGAGGCCGACAACATCGGTGTGCTGCGCAACGGCGTCATCGACGAGTAGACTTAAAAGCAGACAAGAAACGGGAAGGAGCAGGCGATGACGGTACGGACAGGTGGCGAGGCCATTGTTGATGGTCTCCTCGCACATGGTGTCGACACTGTCTTCGGCCTGCCCGGCGCCCAGATCTACGGCCTGTTCGATGCCTTCAAGCGCGCCGAGCCGCGCCTGAAGGTGATCGGCGCCCGCCACGAACAGGCCTGCGGCTACATGGCGTTCGGTTACGCCCGCGCCAGCGGCAAGCCCGGCGTGTTCAGCGTCGTCCCCGGCCCCGGCGTGCTCAACGCCAGCGCCGCGATGCTCACCGCGTTCGGCTGTAACGAGCCGGTGCTGTGCCTCACCGGGCAGGTGCCGACCCCATTCCTCGGCAAGGGGCGCGGCCATCTGCACGAGATGCCGGACCAACTCGCGACGCTGCGCAGCATCCTGAAATGGGCCGAGCGCGTCGAGCATCCGGGCGCGGCGCCGACGACCATCGCCCGCGCCTTCCAGGAAATGACCTCGGGCCGCCGCGGCCCGGTGTCAGTCGAAATGCCATGGGACGTGTTCACCCAGCGCGCGGCAGCCACTTCGTTGAACCCGCTGGCGCCACTGCCCTCGCCCGAGCCCGATCCGGACCATGTCCAGGCAGCAGCCAGGCTGATCGCCGCCAGCAAGGCGCCGATGATCTTCGTCGGCGCCGGTGCGATCGATGCCGCGGACGAGATCCTCGAGCTCGCCGAGCTGATCGATGCGCCGGTGGTCGCCTTCCGCAGCGGCCGCGGTATCGTCAGCAACGCCCACGAGCTCGGCCTCACCATGGCCGCCGCCTACCGGCTGTGGCCACAGACCGACCTGATCGTCGGCATCGGCACCCGCCTCGAGTTGCCGTCCTGGCGCTGGCCCTACCGCCCGGCCGGGCAGAAGTCCGTCCGCATCGATATCGATCCGGTGGAAATGCGCCGTTTCGCCGCCGATGTCGGGATCGTGTCAGACGCCCGCGACGGCACCAATGCCCTCCTCGCCGCCGTCCGCAAGCAGGGCTACGCCAGGCAGAGCGGACGCCGTGGCACCATCCGCGAGGCAACCCTCGCCGCGCACCGGGACATCCAGGCGGTGCAGCCGCAGATGGACTATCTCAACGTGCTGCGTGACGTGCTGCCGCACGACGGCATCGTCACCGACGAGCTGTCCCAGGTCGGCTTCGCCTCCTGGTACGGCCTGCCGATCTACAAGCCGCGCACCTTCATCTCCTCTGGCTACCAGGGCACCCTCGGCTCCGGCTTCCCGACCGCGCTCGGCGCCAAGGTCGCCAACCCCGACAAGCCGGTGGTCGCGATCACCGGCGACGGCGGCTTCATGTTCGGCGTGCAGGAGCTGGCCACCGCCGTGCAGTACAAGATCGGCGTGGTCACGCTGGTGTTCAACAACAGCGCCTATGGCAACGTGCGGCGCGACCAGAAGACGGTGTTCGACGGCCGCGTGGTCGCCGCCGATCTCGTCAACCCGGATTTCGTCAAGCTGGCGGAATCGTTCGGCGTCGGCGCGGCCCACGTCACCTCGCCGGAAACCTTCCGCCCCGCGCTGGAGAAGGCGCTGGCCGACGGCGGCCCCTCTCTGATCTCGGTCGACGTTCCCCGCGATTCCGAGACCAGCCCCTGGCGCTTCATCCATCCGCCGAAGCCGGACAGCGTCTGAGGTTCGATGGTCTAGGATTGGGATCGATCTGATCCGTCTCCCCTTCGAACCTCGCGGAGCCTGTGGCCACATCAGTCCGCCAGGCTGATGTTCTCCAACGGTCGATCGTGGCGCAGCATCCGTTGCACAACGCGGTCCCGTGATTGTTTGATGTGCTCAATGACGGCCTTGCGAGCCGCCCGTCCATCCCGCCTCGCAAGGGCAGCGATAATGTCGTCGTGATCGTGCTTGAGATCGCCGTCTTCGATCTCGCTCAGGCCGGCAAACAGAACCCGCTGAATTTCATCGAACGTCTGCTTCGTTGCCTTCAGGAGGCGCGAATTTTCGGAAATCGACGCGATCAATTCATGAAAGGCTTGGTTGGCCTGCATGAAATTCCGATAGCTTTGTGTGTTTCCGATCGCGAGGGATACGGATGACAGGCGCTGCATCTCGCGGATGTGCTGGTCGGTGATTCGTGGGGCCGCAAGTTCCGCGGCGGCCCCTTCGTTGATCATGCGCATCTGGACGAGTTCGTGAAAGTCACGAAGGGTCAGTTCGACAACCGCGTAACCTCGCCTCGGGATGACCTTGACCAGCCCATCCTGCCGAAGCCTGGTCAATGCCTCGCGCAGCGGAGAGGTGCTGACCTTGTATCGTGCGATCAGATCCGCCTCATTGAAAACCTGCCCCTGAGGAATCTCGCCAAGAGTGATCGCAACGCGCAAATCCTCGTAGACACGCTCCCCCAGAGAAAGCTTAGCGCCCGCCTTGCTGTTGCTCATCGAATGATCCGACCCGTTTCCTTCAGTGAAGCGCGGCCGCCAGAATTCGGACGGCCGCGGCGAATCCGGAACGGAGGCTGGGTTCGGATTCGGCGCCATCATACGGTGCCCGGGGCGAAAAATCGCCGGGTGACCGCAATTCCGACAGCGGCGATGAGCGTGACGAGACTGACAGCGATCAGGCCTCCGGAAACGTCGCCGGTCTGGCTCGCGGTCATCCCGAGGCCGTATGGCGCGAGGAAGCCGCCGAGGTTGCCGAACGAATTGATCACGGCGATGCCGCCTGCCGCCGCGGCGCCAGCGAAGAGGCGATTGGGCATCTGCCAGAAGATGGGGATCGTCCCATAGGCGCCCGCCAATGCAAAGGCGAAGGCGACGATGGTGATCTTCGTCGAGTTGTGGAGGAAAATCGCAACAATGCCTAGCGCGACGCTCGCGACCACAAGGGACAGCACGCACAGAATCAGCGGACGCTTGGTTCGATCGGCGACAAATCCGTTCAAGATCATGCAGGCCGATCCGAGCAGGGATGCCCCGGATACGATCCACCCGATGGTTGAAATGTCGGCAATCCCCGCCCCCCGGATGATGGTCGGGCCCCAGAAGGCGACGGTGGCGTTTGCGACGATCACGCAGAAATAGATGGCCGTGAAGGCCCACAGGCGCGGATCACGAAGCACCAAGCCGAAATCGCTCTCCCGGCTTCCGAGGAGATCGCGATCGCGCTTCAGATCCGCAGCAACGGCTGCGCGTTCCTCGGGCGAGAGCCAGTGCGCCTCCTCGAGCCGGTTCGTGAGATAGAAAAGACAGAAGATACCGATCAGGATCGTTGGCACCCCCTCGATGATGAAGAGCCACTGCCATCCCGAGAGCGCGAGATGCGTGTGGAGCCCGCTCATGATCAAACCCGCGAGCGGGCCGCCGACGACGCCCGACAGCGCCACCGAGGACATGAAGATGCCGAACACCTTGGCCCTTCGATCGCTCGGAAACCACAGCGTCAGGTAGAGGATGACGCCGGGAAAAAAACCGGCTTCAAAAGCACCAAGCAAGAATCGCAGCACATAGAATGTCGTCGGCGTCGCAACCAGCGCCATCAACGTGCAGGTGATGCCCCACCCGATCGCGATCCGCGCGATCGTGCCTCGCGCGCCGATCTTCTGCAGCAAAAGATTGCTCGGAACTTCGAACAGCAGATAGCCGATGTAGAAGATCCCCGCGCCCAATCCATAGACGGCGTCGCTGAAACGCAGTTCGTCCATCATCTGGAGTTTGGCGAAACTGACATTAACGCGATCGATCCATGCAAGAACCCAAAGCAGCATCAGGATCGGGATCAGTCGAACCGCGATCTTTCTGTAAATCGGGCTCACATGATCTGCCGCGCCTGTAACGGCGGCACAATCGGCAACGCTGCTCATCCTTGGGTTCCCTCCCCTGGCGACTTCGGTCTTTGGGGACGCTCTTGCGCGTCTCGCTGCATAAAACATCAAAAAAGTTTTAATTAGTCAATGCGGAACCGATTCCGAGGAAAAAAGAGAACTTTCGCTTGCCTGAAAAATCAAATATTCCGCTTGAAAGCGCCAAAAAATTCAGCTTTCATAAAACATCAAAAAAATATGGAAGCAAACATGCGTCGTTATCCGGTGCTGGCTGCGGCTGGCGACATCGTCATCAGACACAGGCTCTTCAACGAAGGGGGGGCGGTCCACCCCTGTTACGAGCGCACGCTGGAGTACCTTCGGCGCGCCGATCTGGTCTGGGGATCGTGCGAAGTGCAGTTCGCGCGCAAGGGCTATAGGACCGACGCGCCCATCGCCTATCTCTCCGATCCTGCGATCGCCGAGGATCTCGGCCGTGCGGGATTTCAGATCATGACGGTTGCCACGAACCACACCTGCGACTTTGGTCCCGCGGCGTTCCTGGAGACGCTCGACCATCTGCGCGGCGCTGGCATCACTCCGGTCGGAGGTGGCCGCACCGTGGATGAGGCCATGGCGCCGATCGTGCGTGACATCGAGGGGCGCCGCATCGGCTTTCTGGCGGTCTCGTGCCTTCTGCCGCCGGACTACGCGGCAACCGACCAGCGTCCGGGCATCGCACCGCTCAGAGTCGATCAATGGGTTGAGCTTCATCCGATCTTGCTCGCCACCGAGCCCGGAGCTCCGCTGAAGATGCGCAGCCGCGTCCGGCCCGAGGATCTGGAAAGCCTGGTGAAAGCCATCCGCGCGCTGCGTCCGAGCGTCGATTATCTCGTCGTCAGCGTTCATTGGGGCTACGGACGTGGCGATCCACAGGCTGAATATCAGCGCCCTCTCGGCCACGCCATCATTGATGCCGGCGCTGACATGGTCCTGGGCAACCACCCCCACAGCCCGGCAGGGCTCGAGACCTATCGCGGACGGCCGATCCTTTACAGCCTCGGCAATCATGTCGCGCAGCAGGACTGGGCCAACGCCACACCTGTTCAGAAGGAGATATTCTCCCAGATCGACCCGTGGTCGCTGGTGTGCCGCATCGAATTCGGCGAGGCGGGCGTGCGGTCGATCGAGTTTCGCGCCACCGAATGCGATGCCCAAGGCATGCCCAATCTCATCGCGAGCGAGGAAGCCTCGCGGCCGCCCCTTGAACGCTTCCGCCGCATGTCGGCGAACATGGGCTCCTGCATGGAGATTGACGGACATCGCGCGGTTGCTCGCTTCGCCGAGGTCGCAGCCGTGGCGAGCGCTTCATAACGCAGCCGCATCGCATGAGGGGCTATGATCAGGAAAAAGCGCATCCTGGTGGTTTCACTCGGTGGAACCATTACCATGACCAAGACAACGTCGTCGGGGCTCCTGCCGAAACTCTCCGCAGACGATCTCTTGCACCGATCGCCGGAGATCGCATCCTTGGCGGACATCGAAACGTGGTCGCCGGCGGTGCTGCCCAGCGCCTCTTTAAGTCTCGCGGAGATCATCAACGTGGCGCGGGCGCTGCGTGGTCGGTTCGCCGAGGGATGCGACGGCGCGGTCGTCGTCCAGGGCACAGACACCCTGGAGGAAACAGCCTTTCTCCTCGACTCCCTGATTCCCGAGGCACAGCCCGTGGTGGTGACGGGAGCGATGCGAGGCGGCGATGCAGCGGGGGCCGATGGCCCGGCGAACCTTGCCGACGCCCTGCGCGTCGCCGCGGATGATGAAAGCCACGGGCACGGAACGCTCGCAGTCTTTTGCGGGGAGATTCATGCGGCGAGATTCGTGCGCAAGACTCACACGGTTAGCCTGTCGGCCTTTCAGTCCGTTGGGCGGGCTGCTGTCGGGGCCGTGGTTGAAGGCCAAGTGCGGTTTCATGGTCGCACCGAGCGTTCGCCGGCGATCCTCTCCGTTGATCCCGCACGAGAGCGACCAGTCGCGCTGTTTCGCTTTGCCATGGGCGAGGATGATCGATTGTTGAGGTGCCTGCCCGATCTCGGCTATGGCAGCCTCGTCATCGAAGGAGCGGGCGGCGGGCATGTCTCCGCCACGATGATGCCGACGATCCGCGAGCTGGCCACGCAGATGCCGGTCGTTCTCGCCAGCCGTTGCTTGAGCGGGCCTGTCCTTCAGGACACGTACGCCTATCCCGGCTCCGAAATCGACCTCTTCTCCGCTGGCCTACTGCACGCCGGGGAGCTTTGCGGCCTCAAGGCCCGGCTGCTCATGGCCCTTCTGCTGATGTCTGGAAGCGATCGGGGCTGCATCGAGGCAGAATTCCGTGCGCGGGCTGGCGGTCCCTTGTCTGTCCGTCAGGAGACGATGTCGTGAACGTCCGTCACCCATCAGTCAGGATCGAGCGGGATTCGATCGGCCTCGTCGAGGTGCCCGCAGATGCCCTCTACGGCGCGCCGGTGATGGCGTACAACATCCTGACCTCGATCGACCTCCTGACGCGCGGCTGCGACGCGCTCGCCGAAATCCTGGCGGAAGTTGATGGTGCTGCCCATGAATGAGGATATCGAACGCGCCATCGGTTGGCGCCGCCACCTTCATGCCCATCCCGAAATTCTCTATGACCTGCCGGGCACAACGCGCTTCGTCGCCGAACGCCTCGCGGAGGCAGGTGTCGACGTTCTCGAAACGGGGATCGGACGATGCGGAATCGTCGCGCTGATCCATGGACGCAGTCCGTCCGACCGCGTCGTAGGCTTGCGCGCCGACATGGACGCGCTCCCGATCGATGAGCAAACGGGGTTGTCTTACGCCTCTCGCACGCCCGGACGGATGCACGCGTGCGGGCACGACGGGCATATGGCGATGCTGCTCGGCGCCGCGCGGCGCCTCGCCGCGACCCGTGCCTTCTCCGGCACGATCGCGCTCGTTTTCCAGCCGGCCGAGGAGGGCGGCGCCGGGGCGAAGGCGATGATCGACGATGGTGTGCTCGATCGCTTCGGGATCGCGGAGATCTATGGCCTCCATGCGATGCCGGCGCTCCCCATCGGTCATTTCGCGACCCGGCCGGGAGCGCTCATGGCCTCCTCCGATCTTGTCGCGATCGACCTGGATGGCCGAGGCGGTCATGCCGGGGCGCCTCACCTGGCGGATGACGTGGTTCTCGCCGGGGCCGCCATCGTGCAGGCTGTGCAGCGGATCACATCCCGCACGCTCAACCCGACTGAACCGGCGGTGGTGTCGCTGACCTGCTTCCAGGCCGGTGAACGGGAAAATGTCATGCCGGCCAAGGCGACGATCAGGGGCACCGTCCGGGCTTTGAGCGAAGCGGCACGACAAGGGATCGAATTGGAGCTGCGCCGTATGGTGCCGAAGGTCGCCGCGGGGTTCGGCGTCGAGGCGAACGTCAGCTACCGGCGCGAATATCCCGTCACCGTCAACGATCCGGAAAAAGTATCGTTGGCCGTCGGGGTTGCTCGCTCAATGGTGGGAGATCAGGCGGTCGACAGCTCCGTGAGGCCAATTCTGGCGTCCGAGGACTTCGCCTATTTCTTGGCTGAACGGCCGGGGGCCTTTGTCTTCATTGGCAATGGACCGAGCTCCCCGCTTCACGCGCCGACATTCGATTTTGCCGATGCGGCTATTCCCTTCGGAATCGATTTTCTATGCCGCCTCACGGAGGTGGCCACAGGGGCTTCGCCCGCCAACGGAAGGACATCATGATGAAGTCGTTGTTCAATCTAGTCGCGGCGTCTTTCATCGCGGCCGCTCTTGTTCCTGGGATCGCTCGAGCGGACGAGGATGAAGAGCTCTTGAAGCTGTCGTATCTTGACGGCAAGCCGGCGGCGGTGGGCCTTGACAAGGTCAACAAGGCTCTGGCCCCGATCGGCACGCACATCAGCCTGTTGCCGATTCCGGCGGACGCGGCGCCTTTCATCGCGACCTCCAAGACGCGAGGGCTGACCGCAGACGAAGGCCAGCGCGTCATGGCTTTGTTCGCTCTGCATCGTGGGCAGTTGCTGGAGGCGATTGCCAAAGCCGGCCGTCAACCGGAGGCTCATCGCGGCGGCCATCTCACGACCTCCGACGTCGGCGATACGCCATATCCAAAACTGTTCGACCTGAAGGCCATTCCAGCCAATGTCCTGCCTGTCGCCCAGACCAAATACGGCAAATTTCATGTCAACACGTCGGATGACGGCTTCGGGCTTGATGAACTGATGACCGTCGTATCCGGCGGCCCCTGGATCTGGTTTTTCCGGCTGCCTGACGGTGCGTCCGTGAAGCTGACCGTCGGCCCTGTGCGCCTCGGCGGGAAAGCCGTTCGTGTCAGCTATGCTGGCCTCGTTCCACACGCGGCATTCCTCAATGCGCCTGACGGGCTGACCGTGGCCTACGCGATCGGACCGAAGAGCTTCCGCATGCGCTACGATGATCGAAGCGTTGCCGGCGCCGACATTCTGGGAACCAACCCGTGGATCGACTTCACGGGCACCGCTCCAAGGTTACGAGACTGACGCTGATGCCGAAGACTTCGGGCTTGATGATCTCTCATCGCGACATGGCCGGATATGGCGAAGTGCCGCCTGACCCGCGATGGCCCGGTGACGCCTATCTCGCCGTTCAGATCGTGCTCAACTACGAGGAAGGTGGCGAGAACTCGCCAATATATGGCGATGCGGTGTCGGAGGCCTATCTATCCGAACTTGTGGGGATCGCGCCTTACATCGGGAAGCGAAATCTCAATATCGAATCGCTTTACGAATACGGCTCGCGGGCCGGATTCTGGCGTCTCCAGCGATTGATGAAGGAGCGCTGCCTGCCGCTGACGGTCTTCGGCGTGGCTGCGGCCATGGCGGCAAACCCGGCAGCGGTGAAGGCGATGGTCGAGGCGGGATGGGAGGTTGCTTCGCATGGTCTGCGGTGGATCGACTACAAGGATTTTGACCGCGCCGAGGAAGAAACTCATTTCCGGGCTGCGCTCGATGTCCACAAACAGATGACCGGATCACGGCCTCTCGGTTGGTACACGGGTCGTCTTTCCGAGCAGACCCTCGACATCGTGATGGACGACGGCGGGCTCCTCTACTCTTCGGACTCCTATTGCGATGATTTGCCCTACTGGGTGCATCGCCATGACAAACGCCACTTGATCGTTCCCTATAGCCTCGACGCAAACGACATGCGTTTCGTTTCCGCGCAAGGTTTCAATTCGGGGGATCAATTTCTGTCCTATCTGAGAGACACGTTCGACGTCCTGTATGAGGAGGGGCGGAGGGGACAGCCGAAAATGATGTCGGTTGGATTGCATTGCCGAATTGCCGGGCGCCCCGGCCGAACGGCAGCCTTGGCGCGATTTCTCGATTACATCGCGGAAAAGCCGCGCGTGTGGGTTGCGACCCGTGCCGACATCGCAAGACACTGGCACGCGCATCACGCTCGCTAAAGTGAGATGGGTTTGGATTGAACGGGGGTCATACGCGCCCCCCTTTCATGCTTTTACCGCACAGCTTGTGCGTCGGACGTCATCCTTCGTCCGGGATCTCCATGTCGAGCAGCGCCGAGCTCAGGCTCTTGCCATGGGCATCGAGCGCCAGTGACCTGGTGACTCCGCCACCGAGTGCATCGGACAGCACGAAGTTCAGCGCCCCGAGCTTCGGCAGCTCGTAGCGGGCCACCTCGCCGTGCGCGAGTTCGGCGAAATGCGCCTTGACCCGCTCCGCGGTGACATGTGTCCGCAGCCGCGGGAAGTCCGCTTCGTCGAACGCGATCAGCGAGATGTTCGAGGTGTTGCCCTTGTCGCCGGTGCGCGCATGGGCGATGGCGCGAAGCTTCATGATCAGGCCTCCAGGATCCGGATCGTCGGCGACACCAGCGCCTCAGGCACCAGCGCCGAGACCACACCGATGACCTCGCGCGCCGACTTGGTGACCCCGCCGCCGCCCGCCGGGCCGTTGGTATAGAGCGTCTCGACCTCATTGCCGATCCGCACCGCCTCGCTAAGGCTGTCGGTGCGGGCAACGACACGCAGGCGCACCTCGTAGGGTTCGCCCTGCGTCGACAGCGCATCGCCATGCAGCGCGTTGACGCCGATCAGCTCGAACCGGGTTTCCGAGGTGGTGACGCCGGCCAGCGCCAGCCGCTCGCGCACGATCTCCAGCGCAAGACGGCCGCGGGCCACCGCGCCCGGCCCGGCATAGGAAATCTGCCCTTCGCCGACATAGGAATCGAGATAGCCGATCGAGGTCTTGAGCAGGCCGGTCTTCGGCGCGCCGCGGCCGCCCTCGACCCGGACACGGTCCGGGCCGACCGCCTGCATGGCGACATCTGAGAAATCCGCCACCACGTCCGGCTGGAAATAGCGCGCGGGATCGTGGATCTCGTAGATCAACTGCTCCTTGCAGGTCGCGAGCGTCACCTGCCCGCCCGAGCCCTCGACCTTGGTGACGACGAGGCTGCCGTCGGCGTCGACCTCGCCGATCGGAAAGCCGAGCCGGCCGAGACCGGCGATATCCTTGACGCCGGGATCGGCGAAGTAGCCCCCGGTGATCTGGCCGGCGCATTCCAGCAGATGGCCCGCGACGGTGCCGCGTCCCAGCGCATCCCAATCGTCCAGCTTCCAGCCGAACTCGTGCAGCAACGGGCCGAGGAACAACGCCGGATCGGCGACGCGGCCGGTGATCACGACATCGGCGCCGGCAGCGAGCGCATCGCGGATCGGCGCCGCGCCGAGATAGGCGTTGGCCGACACGATGCGGTTGCCGAGATCGCCAACGACGCCGCCGGTCTCCTCGATGCGGTAGTTGCCGGCCTTGACGACCTCGAGCACGTCGTCGCCGGTGACCGACGCGATCTTCAGACCGCCGAGCCCGAGCGAGCGGGCGATCTCGCGAGTGCGCTCGGCCGCCGCCAGCGGATTCGCCGCCCCCATGTTGGTGACGATCTTGATGCCCTTCGCCCGGCAGATCGGCAGCACCGCCGTCATCCGCTCGCGCAACAGCGGATCATAGCCGGCGGCCGGATCTCTCAGCCGCGCCTGCTGCGCCAGCGCAATGGTCCGCTCCGCGAGGCACTCGAACACCAGGTATTGAATGCCGCCGAGCTCGGCGAGCTCGACCGCCGGCTCGATCCGGTCGCCGGCATAACCAGCCCCTGCACCCAACCTGACGGTTTTCATGGCCTGTCCCGCGTGTCTGCGGCGCGCCGATCGGCTAGCGCTGCGAGGTGTCGGGATGCACCGGATCGACCCACAGCACGGTCTCCGGCTTCTCCACCGGCTCGATGTCGAGATTGATCGCCACCGCCTCGCCGTCGCTGCGCACCAGCACGCACTCCAGCACCTCGTCGGGGCTGGCGTTGATTTCCTGGTGCGGCACATAAGGCGGCACGAAGATGAAATCGCCCGGGCCGGCTTCGGCCGTGAACTGCAGGTGCTCGCCCCACCGCATCCGCGCCTTGCCGCGCACCACATAGATGATGCTCTCGAGGTGGCCGTGGTGGTGGGCGCCGGTCTTGGCGTCGGGCTTGATGGTCACCGTTCCGGCCCACAATTTCTGCGCGCCGACGCGCGCAAAATTGATCGCCGCCTTGCGATCCATGCCAGCCGTGGACGGCACGTTGGGATCGAGCTGGTTGCCCGGAATCACCCGCACACCATCGTGCTTCCAGCGGTCGTGATCATGATGATCATGACCGTGGTGATCGTGCGGATGGGAATGGTCGTGGGAACCGGTCATGGCCTGCCCTGCTTCATTGTATGGTCCGCCTGATCGGAACGACAAGCGCTGGAACCACGTCAACAGATGAACAACCGTTCGTCAACCGGGCGACGGGCATGCTTGGCGTGCGCTCGGCGTGATCGCCTAGTCCGCGCTCAGCAGGTCCACCTTGGCGTTCGCCTTGCGCAACCGGCCGGCGAGCAGCGCGGCGAGGTTGTGCATGATCTGTCGTCCAACCGACGGATAGCGCTCGGTGAATTCGCGAAAGGCTTCGATCGGAATTTCGATGCAGGTGACCGCCGTGTCGGCGAACACATCGGCGGCACGCCGATCCCCCAGCAGCGCCATCTCGCCGACCACCATGCCGCCCGTCAGCACGGCGAGCCGCACACCGCTCGGCAGGTGGACGCTGACCTCCCCACTCAGCAGCAGGAACAGCGAGGTCCCGGGCTCGCCAGCCCGGATCAAGGTCTCGCCCGGCTGGAAATGCCGCTCCTGGCCGAGCTCGGTGAGCGCGGCTATGCCGTCTGCGGACAGGTCTGCCAACAGCGCCTGTTCGCTCAGCGGCACAGCATCGGCCTCGGCAACGCGCCCGCCGTAACGATGGACGATCTGGTCCTCCGCCCATTCGATCGCCTCGTCGAGCACGACGAAGTTGCGGACCTTGGTCATGCCCTCGGTCCAGTGGCTGATCGCCTCCCAGGTCAGCGACGTCTCTGCAAGCCCCGACAGCACGGTGGTGACATGACGCTGTTCCAGCTCGCGCAGGCCGTCAGCCAGCAGCCGCGCGGCCGCGCTGGAGACGTCGGCGACCCGGCGAAAATCGACCACCAGGATCTGCGGCAGCTTCTTGCCGATCATCTGGCGGGAGATGTAATCCACGGTCACGAACGACAGCGAGCCGACCAGCTCGATGATGCGTACCTCGTCCGGATGCGCCTCGAGAATCCGCCGCTGCTCGGCGCGCCGGTTGCGCCGCGATTCACCCCGGCCGATGTCGTAGTCGGCGATCACGCTGGTGCGCGAGTTGCCGTTGCGGTTGAGCATGTGCAGGTCGAAATGGGTGGACAGCAACTCGCACAGGGCGATGCCGCGGACGCTGTTGCCATGTTCGTCGAGACGCGGCGAGAAACTGCCGAAGCCGAACTGCGAGGGCAGCGCGGCAAGGATGCCGCCGCCAACCCCGCTCTTGGCGGGAATGCCGACGCGGTAGATCCAGGCGCCGGCATAGTCGTACATCCCCGCCGTGGTCATGATCGACAGCGTGCGGGCAACCGCATAGGGCGCGACCACCTGCTCCCCGGTCAGCGGATTCAGGCCGCGGTTGGCGAGCGTCGCTGCCATCACGGCGAGATCCCGCGCCGTCACCTGAACCGCACATTGACGGAAGTAGACGTCGAGCACGGCGCCGACATCCCCACCGATCACCGCGGCGTTGCGCAGCAGATAGCCGATGGCGCGGTTGCGGTCGCCGGTCGCCCGCTCCGACTGGTACACCGCCTCGTCCACGCCGAGTTCGCGGCCGGCGAAGCGATTGAGCCCGCGCCTGATGAACTCGAAGGCATCTGCCCCCTTCGCCGCCACGATCAGCCCTGAACAGGTGATCGCCCCGGCATTGACCATGGCGTTGAACGGCTTGTTCTCGGCGTTGAGGCGGATGGAGTTGAAGGGGTCACCGCTCGGTTCGACACCGATCACCGCCTCGACCACCGCAGGGCCAAGGCTGTCCAGCGCCAGCGCGAACACGAACGGCTTGGAGATCGACTGGATCGTGAACGGCACACGGGTATCGCCGACCTCATAGAGATGGCCGTCGATGGTGGCGACGCTGACCCCGAAATGATCGGGATCGGCCTTGGACAGCTCCGGAATATAGGAGGCGACCACGCCGCGCTGGTCGCCGGCGAACCGTGCATGACCGTCGATCAGGAATTGCTGCAGCGGCGGCCGCCCCTGCGCGACCGCCTGACCGCCTTGCGAAGCCTCCGTGGTCATCACCGGGCTCCTCCTGTCACGCCATGCCCTTGGCCGCCACCTATTGGGGCCGCTGCCACGCTGTCACGGCCTCCTCGTCGCGGTCAATTGGCATTCCTGTGACTGAGCGGGCAGAAGGAGGCGCCGAACCCTCACCGTTCAGAAGCCGTAGAGCTCCGCGGGGGTGGTCACCAGGATGCGCTCGCGCACTGCGGCATCCGGCGCCCAGTCGAGCAGCAGGTCGAGATTGTTGACGTCGTCGGGATAGCCGACGATGTGCGCCTGGGCGTGCGGCCAGTTGCTCGCCCAGATCATCCGCTCCGGGGCATGGCGGATCAGCGCTTTGGCGAGCGCGGCGACATCCTCGAAATGCGGCGCACCGGATTTCGAGAACTCGTAGGCGGCGGCGAGCTTGACATAGCAGCGGCCGGTGTCGAGCAGACGCAGCAGAGTCTTGAAGCTCTCATGGTCCGGCGATACGGGATCGATGAACTTGCCGATGTGATCGATGATGAAGGGGCCGGGCAGCCGCCGGATCTGCGCCTCGTACTGCGGCAGGTCGCGGCCGTTGAGCTGGACCAGCGCGTGCCAACCGTGCTCGTGGGCGCGGCGGCCCATCTCGTCCATCTGCGGCCACGACAGCGTGCCGCCGAGCAGCGACATGAAGCGGATGCCGCGCGCGCCCTCGCGGGTCAGCCGCGCCATCTCGTCGTCGCTGACGCCGGGCTTGACCACCACCACCGCGCGTGCGGCGGGGCCGATCGCTTTGACCGCCTCCATGGTGCAGCGGTTGTCGTCGCCATAGGCGTTGGGCTGCACCACCACGACGCGCTCGATGCCGAGCCACGCCATCAGCTGCTTGTAGTCGGCGACACTGGCATCCGGCGGCGACGGTGTGCCCGGCAGCACCGGATAGTGGCTGTCATAGATGTGGATATGGGTATCGCACAGCCCCTTGTAGTGGAGCTTGGGCGGACGTCCGGTCAGGGGGCGTTGCATGAGAGATCTCCCGGAAAATGGCGGTGTGCGGCTCAATGTGCCTGGAAGCGACGGAGCAGCGCAGGGGCGGGTGTGAAGCCGAGCCCGGGCCCCGATGGAATGTCGAGCATGCCGGCCTTGGGCAGCGGAAGCGCCGGATCGAGCCAGGCGTCCGGCGTCACGTACAGGAACTCGAACAATCCGGGATCGGCCTGCAGCGCGGCGAGCTGCAGCGTCGCGGCATAGCCGGGGCCGAAATACGGCGAATGCGGCATCGGCGTCTTGCCGGCAGCCCGCACCAGCGCAGCCACCTTCAGGAATTCGGTAACACCGCCGACCTTGGTGACGCTGGGCTGCGGATAGGTGACTGCTTCGGTCAGCCGGGCGAACTCGACGGCGGTGCAGGCATTCTCGCCGGCGGACAGCGGCACGTCGAAACGCTGCAGCCGGCCGATCGCGGCAAAATCCTCCGGCGGGAAGATCGGCTCCTCGACCCAATGCAGATCGAGCGCCCTGAGCTTCGGCAGGATCGCCTCGGCCTCCGACACGCTCCAACTGCAATTGACGTCAGTCATCAGCTTGATGCCCGGCCCCACCGCATCCCGCGCGGCCGCGATCGGATCGAACGCGATCTCGTGCAGCTTGACCTCGCGGTAGCCTTCATCAACGGCGCGCCTCGCGATCTCGCGCGTGAGGCGTCCTTCGCCGTAGCGCACGAGGCTGGCATAGGCCGGTACGCGGTCGCGCCTACGGTCGCCGATCAAATCGGCCAGCGACCGCCCCTGCTGCCGCGCGGCGATGTCCCACAGCGCCATGTCGAGCCCGGAAATGGCGAACATGCCGATGCCATAGCGGCCGAAGATGTGCAGCTTGAACTGCAGCTCGGCATTGAGGTCGGCAATGTTTTTGACCTCCCGGCCCGCGACCAGCGGGAACACCATGTCCTGCACGGCGGTCCATACCGGCCGCAGGCAGCTATAGGCGAAGCATTCGCCCCAGCCGACCACGCCGTCGCTGCTCTCCGCCCGCACCAGCACCATGTCGAAATCGCGCCAGCCCTGCGGCGCCGCGCGCGGGCCGGCGACGAAATCGCCGAACGGGATGCGCAGCGCATAGGCATCCAGCCGGGCGATGGTGAATGGTGCGTGCTGCATGGCCGCTCCCGTCCGCCCGTTCAGGCTTTTGTGATCTTGGCGAGGTCGCCGGTGAATTCGTCGGTGCAGAACGGCCCGCCCTGGAAGAAGTCGCCGACCGGATCGGTCTTCGGCCGCTGCGCCGCAAGAATATTAGCTGCATAGTCCTCCGAGCGGCCGGTCGGCTTGTAGCCGAGTTCGACGGCGCGGGCGTTGTCCCACCAGGCGCGCTTGTTGTCGGACATGCCGTACACCACCTCATACACCAGCCCTTCGCGCTCGAGGCCGATGCGGATCAGCGACACCAGATCCTCGGTCTTTAGCCAGATCGCCAACCTCCGCTCGTCGAGCGGCTCCTCGCCGACATTGCCGATGCGGATCGAGAGCACGCCGATGTCGTGCTTGAAGGCGTAGAACGCGCCCAGCGCCTCGCCGAACGCCTTGCTGACGCCGTAGCGGGTGTCGGGACGGATGATGGCTTCGGTGTCGATGGTCTCGCTGCGGGGATGGAAGCCCATCACGTGGTTGGACGAGGCGAACACCACGCGCTTGACGCCGGCGAGCCGCGCCGCCTCGAACAGGTTGTAGGTGCCGATGATGTTGGCGTTGAGGATGGTCTCCCACGGCCCCTCGACCGAGAAGCCGCCGAGATGGATGATGCCGTCGATGCCCTCGACCGCCTTCTTCACCTGCGCGAAATCGGCGAGATCAGCAGTCACGAAGGTCTCGTTCGCCGACAGATCGTCAGGGCGCCTGAGATCGCTGAGCACGAGGTCCGGATAGACCGCCGGCAGCAGCTTGCGCAGCCGCGCCCCGACTCCTCCGGCCGCGCCGGTCAACAGAATACGCATGGGTGTTTCCTCTTGTAGCTGATCCCGAATGATGGGTTTCGCCGTCAGCGCGCCTCGCTCGCGGACGCAAGCTGACGATACCGTTCGCGTGAATTCAACAGATGCTTGCGCATGGCATCCCGCGCCTTTTTCGGCGAACGCGCCTCGATGGCATTCATGATCGCCTCGTGCTCGGTCTCGATGCGCTCCAGATAGCTGCGCATCTCCTCGGGCTCTCCCTCGAACGAGCGGATGCTCTGGCGGGGAATGATCAGCCGACCGAGATATTCCAGGAACTCGACAAAGCGGTTGTTCTGGGTCGCCACCGCGATCGCACGGTGAAAGGCGAGATCCTCCCGGATGCCACGGTCGCCGCGCTCGATCACCCGGTTGAGCTCTTCGTGAGCGGCGCGAATGTCCTTCAACTGCTGCGCGCTGGCGCGTTCGCTGGCGATCGCCGCCGCCTCGGCTTCCACCGCCATGCGCAATTCCAGCACCTCGATCACGCCGGTGAGCGATCCCAGGCCATCGGGGTCAATCACATAAGGCTGGCGGCTGGGGTCGGGATTGACGAATGCGCCGGCGCCCTGCCGCGTCACCACGAGACCACGTGCCCGCAGTGCAGCAACGGCCTCGCGGATCACCGTGCGACTGACGCCCATCGCCGTCATCATTTCCTGCTCGGACGGCAGCTTCTCGCCGCCCTTGAGCTTGCCGGAGGTGATCTCCTCGGCGAGGCGGTTGCAGACCTCGTCGCTGAGGCTGCGCGTCGGCTGCACCGGCCGCAGCAGCGCATCGGCGCTGCCACGCTCGGACGAAGGGGATGCCGGAGGGCTTGACGGTTCTTGTCTGGTCATCGTACAAGTTGGATAACACAGGCCGGCGGCCCGGGCAACAGCGTTGCGCGCCCTGCGCAATCCCCGACGTGCCGCACGCGTCCGCAACGTGCACAGAACAGGTCAGACAAATGGCCGCACGCCAACACAAGGGAGAACACGCCATGAAACGCCGTGACTTCATCAAGCTTGGCGCCGGCCTCGGCGCCGTCGGTCTCGGGATCGGAACCGGGCTGGCGCCAGCGCGCGCGCAGACCAAGATGGCCTTCAAGGCCTCCGACGTGCACCCGGCCGGCTATCCGACCGTGGCGGCCACCGAGGCCCTCGGCAAGAAGCTGGAAGCCGCGACCAACGGCCGGCTGTCGGTGCAGATGTTCGCCTCGATGACGCTCGGCGGCGAAAAGGAGACCATCGAGCAGACCCAGCTCGGCGCCATCCAGATGGTGCGCGTCAGCGTCGGCGCTCTCGGCCCGGTGGTCGATGACCTCAACGTCCTCAACATCCCGTTCCTGTGCCGCAACACCGCGCACATGCAGAAGGTGCTCGACGGCGCTATCGGCCAGGAGCTGCTCGACAAGGTCACCAACAACAGCAATGCCAACCTGGTCGGGCTGTGCTGGATGGATGCCGGCGCGCGCAGCTTCTACAACACCAAGCATCCGATCAAGACACTCGCCGACATGCATGGCCTGAAGGTCCGCGTCATCGGCAACCCGATGTTCGTCGACATGGCCAATGCGCTCGGCGCCAACGGCGTCGCCATGGGCTACGACCAGGTGTTCAACTCGCTGCAGACCGGCGTCATCGACGGCGCGGAAAACAACCCGCCGAGCTACGTGTTCGACAATCACTTCACGGTCGCGAAGTACTACACCCTCACCGAGCACCTGATCGTGCCGGAAATGCTGGTGTTCTCGAAGCGGGTCTGGAGCACGCTGTCGAAGGACGACCAGGACCTGATCAAGAAGTTCGCGCGCGAGGCCCAGGCCGAGGAACGCGTGCTGTGGAACAAGTACGAACAGCAGGCGATGGAGAAGGCCAAGGCTGCCGGCTGTCAGATCATCGAGATCGCCGACAAGAAGCCATTCCAGGATGCGGTGAAGCCGGTGTGGGACAAATACGGTCCGAAATACGCCGAGATGATCAAGCGCATCCAGGCCGAGTGAACCGGGCGCGCTTCGCCCGCACCGCGATCAATCTCTAGTCCGACGCCGGCCGGAAAGCTACCCGGCACGGCAGGGAGATGCATGATGGCCCACCTGTTCCGCCGGGCAATGGATTGGCTGTATTACGCATGCGTGCTGGTCGGCTGCATCGCGATGGTGATGATCTCCGCCGTGATCCCCTGGGCGGTGTTCACCCGCTATGTACTGAACAGCGCCGCCTCCTGGCCGGAGGCCACCGCCGTTCTGCTCACCATCGTGCTGACCTTCATCGGCGCCGCGGCCGGCTACCGCTTCCATGTCCATATGAACCTGTCGTTCTTCGCTGACATGCTGCCACCGCGGCTGCGCGTCCTCGCCGATCTGATCACCCAGTTGCTGATGGCGGGCATTGCGCTGTTCATGACAGTGTGGGGTGCGCGCCTCGTCGAGGTCACCTGGCACAACTCCATTCCCGACTTTCCTGCGCTGTCGGTGGGCGTGACCTACCTGCCGATCCCGGTCGGTGGCGTCTGCCTGCTGCTGTTCATCATCGAGCGCCTTTTGATCGGCACGCCGCCGGATCCGGTCGCCCATGACGACAGCCACGTCTCGGCGCACTGACAGGATACCCCCGTCATGGATATCTTCATTCTCCTCGCCACCATGATCTTCTGCTTCCTGATCGGCATGCCGATCGCCTATGCACTCGCCACATCGGCGATCGTCGGTGCGATCTCGCTCGGTATTCCGCTCGAGGCGGTGATGCTGAAGATCTCCGATGGCGTCAGCAAGGTCGCGATGCTGACCATCCCGTTCTTCGTGCTCGCCGGCGCCATCATGGCCGAAGGCGGCATGGCCAAGCGGCTGGTGGCCTTCGCCAACGTGCTGGTCGGCTACACCCGGCTGCGCGGCGGCCTCTCCATCGTCAACGTCATCGCCACCACCTTCCTGAGCGGCATTTCCGGCTCGGCGGTCGCCGACACCTCGGCGATCGGCTCGGTGATGATCCCGCAGATGGAGAAGACCGGCTACCCGCGGGTGTTCGCCACCAACCTCACCATCACCTCCTCGGTGCAGGCGCTGCTGGTACCTCCGAGCCACAACGCCGTGCTGTATTCGCTCGCCACCGGCGGCACCATCTCGATCTCAGCGCTGTTCATGGCCGGCGTGTTCCCCGGCCTGCTGCTCGGCTTCTCGCTGATCATCCTGTGCCTGGTGATCGCCTACCGCGACAACCACCCGCAGGGCGACGTGGTCGAGATCAAGGACGCCGTCAGGATCACCGTCGACGCGGCCTGGGGCCTGATCACGCTGGTGATCATCTTGGGCGGCATCCTCGGCGGCGTATTCACCGCGATCGAGGCCGGCGCGGTGGCCTGCGTGTGGGCGTTCTTCGTCACCATGTTCATCTACCGCGACTACCGCTGGAAGGACCTGCCGGTGCTGCTGCACCGGACGCTACGCACCGTCGCCATGGTGATGACCCTGATCGCCTGCGCCTCCAGCGTCGGCTACGTGATGGCGCTGAACCAGATGCCGGCGAAAATCACCGCGTTCTTCCTCACCATCTCCAGCAACAAGTACGTCATCCTGTTCCTGATCAACATCCTGCTCCTGGTCCTCGGCACGCTGGTGGACATGGCGCCCTCGATCCTGATCGCCACCCCGATCCTGCTGCCGGTGATGGTGAATTTCGGCGTCGATCCCGTGCACTTCGGCATGATCATGATGCTCAATCTCGGCATCGGCCTGTGCCATCCGCCGGTCGGCTCGATCCTGTTCGTCGGCTGTGCGGTCGGCCAGGTCAGCATCGAACAGGTGATGCGCAAGATCTGGCCATTCTACGGCGTGATGTTCGCGGTGCTGATGCTGGTGACCTACCTGCCGGAGCTGTCGCTGTGGCTGCCGCGGATGGTGCTGAAATGACGAAGACTGGAACCAAGAGGACGAGGACGATCCGCGCATGAGCAAGATGACCCCGAAGGAAATGGCGCGCCGGATCGGCGATGGGCTGCTATCGTTTCCCGTAACCCCGTTCCGCGCCGACTATTCGTTCGACGAGGCCCAGTACCGGGCCAACATGGACTGGCTGTGCGGCTACGACGTCGCCGGCCTGTTCGCCGCCGGCGGCACCGGTGAATTCTTTTCGCTGACGCCGGCCGAGGTGGAGCGAGTGGTGACGGTCGCGGTCGACGAGACCCGGGGCCGCGTGCCTGTGCTCGCCGGTGCCGGCTACGGCACCGCGATCGCGCGGGAGATGGCCGCCGCCGCCGAGCGCGCCGGCGCCGACGGCGTCCTGCTGCTGCCGCCCTACCTCACCCACTCGGAGCAGGACGGCCTCGCCGCCCATATCGAGGCGGTGTGTGCGGCGACCAAGCTTGGCGTCATCGTCTACAACCGCGACAATGCTATCGTGAACGAGCATACGCTGGCGCGGCTGTGCGAGCGCTGCCCGAATCTCGTCGGTTACAAGGACGGCATCGGCGACATCGAACTGATGACCCGCGTCTACACCAAGCTCGGCGACCGCCTCACCTATATCGGCGGCCTGCCGACCGCCGAGACCTTCGCCCTGCCATATCTCGACATGGGCGTGACGACCTATTCGTCGGCGGTGTTCAACTTCGTCCCGGGCTTCTCGACCCGCTTCTACGCCGCGGTGCGCAGCGGTGACCGCGCCGTCGTCCAGGCCGGATTGCGCGACTTCATCCTGCCACTGGTCGCGATCCGCAACCGCAAGAAGGGCTATGCGGTCTCGATCATCAAGGCCGGCATGCGGGCGGTCGGACGCGATTCCGGCCCGGTGCGGCCACCCCTCACCGACCTCGACGCCACCGAGATGGCGGAGCTGACGGCGCTGGTCGTCCGTGCGGCCGCCTGAACAGGAACATCCCATGACGACCCCCACCACGATCGTGACCGGAGCTCCCGTCGTTCGCGACATGAAGGTCATTCCGGTCGCCGGCCAGGACGGCATGCTGCTCAATCTCAGCGGCGCGCATGCCCCATTCTTCACCCGCAACCTCGTCATCCTCACTGACAGCGCCGGCCACACCGGCGTCGGCGAGGTGCCCGGCGGCGAAAGCATCCGGCAGACGCTGGAAGACGCCCGTGACCTGGTGGTGGGCCAGCCGATCGGCCGCTTCAACGCGGTGCTCAACGCCATGCGCCGCAGCTTCGCCGACCGCGATTCCGGCGGCCGTGGCCTGCAGACCTTCGACCTCCGGATTGCGATTCATGCCGTCACCGCGGTCGAGGCCGCTCTGCTCGACCTGCTCGGCCAACATCTGGATGTGCCGGTAGCAGCTCTGCTGGGAGAAGGCCAGCAGCGCGACAAGGTCGAGATGCTGGGCTACTTGTTCTATGTCGGCGATCGCCGCAAGACCAACCTGCCCTACCGCGAGGAACCGAACGCCACCGACGACTGGGGTCGCCTCCGCCATGAGGAGGCCGTCACACCGGAGGCGGTCGTGCGGCTGGCAGAAGCCGCCTACGCCCGCTACGGCTTCCAGGACTTCAAGCTGAAGGGCGGCGTGTTCGCCGGTGAAGAGGAGATCGTCGCGATCCAGGCGCTAGCCAAAGCCTTTCCCAAGGCGCGCATCACGCTCGATCCCAATGGCGCCTGGTCGCTGGAGGAAGCGATCCGGCTGTGCAAGGGCCTACACGGCACGCTGGCCTATGCCGAAGACCCCTGCGGCGCCGAGGCCGGCTTCTCCGGCCGCGAGGTGATGGCCGAATTCCGCCGCGCCACCGGGCTGCCGACCGCAACCAACATGATCGCCACCGACTGGCGGCAGATGACCCACGCGCTGACGCTGCAGTCCGTCGACATCCCGCTGGCGGACCCGCATTTCTGGACCATGCAGGGCGCGGTGCGGGTGGCGCAGACCTGCCGCGACCACGGCCTGACCTGGGGCTCGCACTCCAACAATCACTTCGACGTCTCGCTGGCGATGTTTACCCATGCCGCCGCCGCCGCGCCCGGCAAGATCACGGCGATCGACACCCACTGGATCTGGCAGGACGGCCAGCGCCTGACGAAGGAGCCGCTGCGGATCGTCGGCGGTCAGGTCGCCGTGCCCGAGCGCCCAGGCCTCGGCATCGACATCGATATGGCGCAGGTCGAGGCTGCCCATGAGCTCTACAAGAAGCACGGCTTAGGTGCTCGCGACGACGCCATCGCCATGCAGTTCCTGATCCCGGGCTGGAAATTCGACAACAAGCGGCCATGCATGGTGCGGTGATCCGCGACGCGGCCGCCCTTATCGATCTCCCTCCCCATCCTGAGGAGCGGGCGCAGCCCGCGTCTCGAAGGATAAGGCCCACACTCTGGCCTCATGGTTCGAGACGGCGCTGGCGCGCCTCCTCACCATGAGGAGAAGCGCACCATTCACCACTGGATGACAGCTGGGCAGGAGTTGCCCCAAAAACAATGACGGCCCGTGAGGGGGCACGGGCCGTCATCGGATCGACCTGGCGCAAATACGCTACTCTGCGGCCTGGCCGATCGGGTTGTGGGAGGTGCTTCCGAGCTCCGAGCCGTGCGGGATCTCGCCATGGAGCTTCAGCGGCTTGTTGCCGGTGGCGAGGCGCAGCAGCACGTAGAACACCGGCGTCAGGAAGATGCCGAACGCGGTGACGCCGATCATGCCGGAGAACACCGCGACGCCCATGGCGTGGCGCATCTCGGCGCCGGCGCCCGTCGACGTCACCAGTGGCACCACGCCCATGATGAACGCCATCGACGTCATCAGGATCGGCCGCAGCCGCATACGGCTCGCCTCGATCGCCGCCGCGACCGGGGTACGCCCCGCGAACTCCAGCTCGCGGGCGAACTCGACGATCAGGATCGCGTTCTTCGCCGACAAGCCGACCAGCACGATGAGGCCGATCTGAGTGAAGACGTTGTTGTCGCCGTCGGACACCCAGACGCCGAACATCGCCGCCATCAATCCCATCGGCACGATCATGATGATCGAGAGCGGCAGCGTCAGGCTTTCGTACTGCGCCGCCAGCACCAGGAACACCAGCAACAGCGCCAGCGGGAACACGACGATCGCCGAGTTGCCCGCCAGCACCTCCTGGTACGTCAGCTCGGTCCACTCGAAGCCGACCCCCTTGGGCAGGGTCTCGTCGGCAATGCGCTGGATCGCCGCCTGCGCCTCACCGGACGAATAGCCCTGCGCAGCGCCGCCGTTGATATCGGCGGTCAGGAAGCCGTTGTAGCGCATGGCGCGTTCCGGCCCGGCGCTGGCCTTCACCCGCAGCAGCGTCGCGAGCGGAATCATGTCGCCGGAGGCTGAACGCACCTTCAGCTCGCCAATGTCTTCGGCACGCGAGCGGAACTTGGCATCGGCCTGCACCCGCACGGTGTAGGTTCGGCCGAACTTGTTGAAGTCGTTCACATAGAGCGAGCCGAGATAGATCTGCAGGGTGTCGAACACGTCGGTCACCGGCACGCCGAGCTGCCGCGCGCGGGTGCGGTCGATGTCGGCATAGAGCTGCGGCGTGTTGATCTGGTAGCTGGAGAACAGCCCCGCGATCTCCGGCGCCTGCGCCGCCTTGGCGAGAAATGCCTTGGTGGCATCGTTGAGCGCCTCGTAGCCGAGGCCGGCCTGGTCCTCGATCTGCAGCTTGAAGCCCCCGATGGTGCCGAGGCCCTGGACCGGCGGCGGCGGGAACATGGCGATGAACGCTTCCTGGATGGCTGCGAACTTGATGTTGAGGTTCTTGGCGATCGCCCCGCCGCTCAACGCCGCGCTGCGCCGCTCATCGAACGGCTTCAGGGTGACGAACACGATGCCGGCATTGGACGAGTTGGTGAAGCCGTTGATCGACAGGCCGGGGAAGGCCACCGCGCTCTCCACGCCCGGCTCCTTGAGCGCAATCTCGCTCATGTGGCGGATGACTTCCTCGGTGCGGTCGAGCGTCGCGCCGTCAGGCAGTTGGGCGAAACCAACCAGATACTGCTTGTCCTGGCCCGGCACGAAGCCGCCGGGCACCGACTTGAACAGACCCCAGGTGACGCCGACGAGGGCGAGATAGACGCCCATCATGATCGCCTTGCGTGAGATCACGCCCTTGACGCCGCCGCTGTACGCGCCACCCAGCCAGCGGAAGCTGGCGTTGAAGCCGCGGAAGAACCAGCCGAGCGAACGGTCCATCAGCCGCGTCAGCACGTCCTTCGGCTCGTCGTGGCCCTTGAGCAGCTGCGCCGCGAGCGCCGGCGACAACGTCAGCGAGTTGATCGCCGAGATCACCGTTGAGATCGCAATCGTCAGCGCGAACTGGCGGTAGAACTGCCCCGTGAGGCCAGTGATGAAGGCGAGCGGCACGAACACCGCCACCAGCACCAGCGCGATCGCAATGATCGGCCCCGACACCTCGCGCATGGCGCGGTAAGTCGCCTCGCGCGGCGACAGCCCTTCCTCGATATTGCGCTCGACGTTCTCGACCACGACGATGGCGTCGTCGACGACAATGCCGATCGCCAGCACGAGACCGAACAGGCTGAGCGCGTTGATCGAGAAGCCGAACAGGTACATGATCGCGAAGGTGCCGATGATCGACACCGGGACGGCGAGCAGCGGAATGATCGAGGCGCGCCAGGTCTGCAGGAACAGGATCACCACCAGTACGACCAGCGCGACGGCCTCGAGCAGGGTGTGGATCACCGCCTCGATCGAGGCGCGCACGAACTGCGTCGGGTCGTAGACGATCTTGTAGTCGACGCCCTCCGGCATGTTCTTCTTGAGCTCGGCCATGGTCTTGCGGACCTCGTCCGAGATCTGGATGGCGTTCGAGCCGGGCGACTGGAAGATCGGGATGGCAACCGCCGACTTGTTGTCCAGCAGCGAGCGCAGCGAATATTCCGAGGCGCCGAGCTCGATCCGTGCGATGTCGCGCAGCCGCGTCACCTCACCATTGGCGCCGCCCTTGACGATGATGTCGCCGAACTCCTGCTCGGTCTGCAGGCGGCCCTGCGCGTTCACCGGCAGTTGGAAGTCGATGCTCGGCAGGCCGGGCGATGCACCGACCACACCGGCCGCCGCCTGGACGTTCTGGGCGCGGATCTCGCGCACCACGTCGCTGGCGGACAGGCCATGCTCGGCGACCTTCTGCGGATCGAGCCAGATGCGCATCGAATAGTCGCCGGAGCCGAACAACTGCACCTGGCCGACGCCGTTGATGCGCGCGAGGCGGTCCTTGACATTGAGCACCGCGTAGTTGCGCAGGTACGTCATGTCGTAGCGGTCGTTCGGCGACAACAGATGCACCACCAGCGTCAGGTCCGGCGCGCTCTTGATAGTGGTGATGCCGAGGCGGCGGACGTCCTCCGGCAGGCGTGGCTCCGCCTGGGAGACGCGGTTCTGCACCAGTTGCTGCGCCTTGTCGGGGTCGGTGCCGAGCTTGAAGGTCACGGTCAGCGTCATCAGGCCGTCGGTCGTGGCCTGGCTGCTCATGTAGAGCATACCCTCGACGCCGTTGATCTGCTCTTCGATCGGTGTCGATACCGTCTCGGCGATGACCTTGGGGTTGGCGCCGGGATACTGCGCCCGGACCACCACCGACGGCGGCGCCACTTCCGGATATTCGGAGATCGGCATCACCCGCAGCGCCAGCAGGCCGGCGAGGAAGATGAGGATGGATAACACGCCGGCGAAAATTGGCCGGTCGATGAAAAATCGGGAAATATTCATGGCTCGCCCCACGCAGCCGTGCTGCGGTTCGTTATCTCAGGCTAGGTCTATTGAAGGAGAAGGCGTTGGCGCGCTCAGCGCGCCGTCGCCCCCACCGCCGCGTCGGCAGAACGCTCGCCGGATCCGTCCATGGACACCTGCGTCGGCTCGACGACGCTGCCCGGCTTCACCCGCTGCAGTCCGTTGACCACGATGCGTTCGCCGGCCTTCAGGCCGCCGGCGACCATGCGCAAGCCCTCCGACGTCTCACCCAGCGTCACTTCGCGGTAGGTCGCCTTGTTGTCGGAGCCGACCACCATGACGAATTTCTTGTCCTGGTCGGTGCCGATCGCCCGCTCGCTGATTACCAGCGCCTCCTGCGCGTCGGCATGGCCCATGCGAACGCGGGCGAACTGGCCCGGCATCAGCTTGCCATCGGCGTTGTCGAACACCGCGCGCACCCGCACCGTGCCGCTGCGCGCGTCGACCTGGTTGTCGATCAGCTGCAGGTGGCCGACGAAAGGCGTGCCGTCGCTCAGGACGGTGCCCATCTGCACGGGAATGCGATCCAGCGCGACGAGACCATTGGGACCCACCGCCTGCGACTTCAGCGCCCCCATCACCACACGCTCGTCGGCATTGAAGCTGGCATAGATCGGGTTGACCGACACCAGCGAGGTCAGCACCGGCGAACCGGGACCAGCGGCGACGAGATTGCCGACGGTTACCTCGATCTTGCCGACCCGGCCGGCGACCGGCGCCTTGACGCTGGTGTAGTCGAGGTTGAGCTGTGCCGACGTCAGCGCGGCCTCGGCCGCGCGCAGGTTGGCCTCTGCCTCGCGCTGGGCGTTGAGACGCTGATCGAGGTCACGCTGCGAGATGGTACGGGAATCCCACAGCTGCTGGCCGCGCTCGAGGTCGTTCTTGGTCATGGCGATGCGGGCCTGGATGGCGAGCACCTGCGCCTTGGCGCGCTCGACCTCCGCCGCATAGGGCGCAGGATCGATGCTGACCAAAAGGTCCCCCTGCTTGACGAGGGCACCTTCACGGAAATGCACGGCCTCGATCACACCGGCGACGCGCGGCCGAACCTCGACACGCTCGACCGCCTCCAGCCGCCCGGAAAACTCGTCCCAGGTCGGAGCGGAGCGCCGCTCGACGGTCGCCACCGACACGGCGGGCGTCGGCGCGGCCGCGGGATTGTTGGCCTTCGCGGGGCTGTTCTGCAGCGCGAACAACACCCCTGCGCTGATCAGCGCGCCGGCGAACACGGTCCCCAAGGCAACGGCGCGATAACGGGAGGAAAACGACATGACTTGACCCCTGCAGTTCAGACTTCAACCAGTTGACGAGACACGGACCGGCGCGGCGGGGCCGCGAAGTCCGCGAGAAATTCCTTGAATTGACCACGTAGGCCCGCTGTCCAGTCACGTGGGCCGGCGACGTCGCCGCACAACGCGTCGGGCCAAGCGGTCGGTGCAGAGAGCACGTGTTCGCGCACCGCGACACCCGATTCACGCAGCCGCGCCGCATAACTCAGGCTTTCGTCGCGCATCGGATCGTCCTGCGCGGTCACCATCAACGTGGGCGGCAGCCCGACGAGCCGGCTCGACTGCGACGGCGCTGCATAGGGATGCGCGGCCGTTTCCGGCGAGCCCAGATAGTTCTGCCAGCCGTCCGACCATTTGCAGCCGGCCGGACCGACGTCGGCGCTGCGGATCGAGGTGGTGGCCAGGCACGGATCGAGCATCGGTGACAGCAGGATCTGCCCGGCGAGCTCCGGCGCTCGCTGGTCACGCGCCATCAACGCCAGCGACGCCGCAAGATTGCCGCCCGCCTCCTCGCCTGCCACGAACAGCCGCGACAGCCGCCCTGCCCAGCGGGCCCGGGTCCGGCGCAGCGTCGTCAGGGCGCCGAACAGGGTGCGCAGCGCGTCGGGAAAACGATGCCGGGGCGCCAACGGATAATCTGCCGACACCACCACGGCACCAGCCTCAGCCAGCAGCTCCGGAACGAGGCCGCAGGTCTGCAGGGTGCCGGCACAGAACGCACCGCCATGGAGGTGAAACACCAGCGGCGCGGACCGAGGCACTTTGGAATCGCGGTAGACGCGGACCGGCAAATCGCCTGTCTCACCCGTCTCGATCGCGGTATCGCTGCGGCCGGTGGCCATCGCTAGTTCCCCTGTTTGCGCCGCAACTATTGCACTGCGGAATTCTTGCAAACGTTGCAGGGAGCTAATGGCTGTCTTTTCGAGAATAAGTCCGCGTCTTGTGATTTCATTATTTCTGCATATGAATAATCACTCGCTCACAAGAACGAAGCAGAACAAAATTTCTCCGCGCCGCACAAAAATGAAACCAGATGTCGCGAAAGCACTTCGCGACGGGATGCCTGTGCGGCTGCATCACTGAGAGGCACACAGATGGACCAGCTCGCCGCCATGCGCGCGTTCATCCGGGTGGTCGAGGCCGGCACCTTCAGGCAGGCCGCCGAGTCCCTGCGGATGCCGAAACCGACCGTCACCAAACTGATCCAGTCGCTGGAGACCCATGTCAGCACCAAGCTGCTGAACCGCACCACCCGCCGGGTCACCGTGACGCCCGATGGCGCGGCCTATTACGAGCGCGTGGTCCGGCTGCTGGGCGAGCTCGACGAACTCGACGGCAGCATGGCGCTGTCCCAGGCCCATGCCAAAGGCCGCCTGCGGGTCGACGTCGGCTCTTCGCTCGCGATCCTGGTGATCATTCCGGCCTTGCCCGACTTCTACGCCCGTTATCCGGAGATCCAGATCGACCTCGGCGTCACCGACCGCCCCGTCGATCTGATCGGCGAAAACGTCGACTGCGTGATCCGCGGCGGCAATCTCAGCGACCAGTCGCTGATTGCTCGCCGTATCGCGGAGATGACCTTCGTGACCTGCGCCGCGCCGTCCTACCTCGCGCGTTACGGCGAGCCGCGACATCCGTCCGAACTCAAGAACGGCCACTATGTGGTGAACTACTTCCACCCGCGCTCGGGCCGCGTGTCACCGCTCGACTTCACCGCCAATGGCGAGACCTATGAGACCGCCGGCCCTCACCTGATCGCGGTCAACGACAGCCTCGCCTATGTCACGGCCGCGACCACCGGGCTCGGCATCATCCAGGCGCCGATGTTCATGCTGCACAAGTACATCGAGGCCGGGCAGCTGATCCGCATTCTCAGGGATTGGCATTCGGAGCCGCTCAACATCCATGTCGTATATCCGCCGAACCGTCACCTCAGCAACAAGTTGCGCGTGTTCGTCGACTGGATTGCCGACCTGTTCGCGCGCAACGAGCTGCTGAAGATCAGGGCGTGACCCGGCCGCGGTCGACGGTTCGTCTTATGCCGCGTCCACAAGCACCATCTCGGCATCCGACAGCGCCGTCACCGTCACGGTGTCCTCGTTGCGGATCGCCGCGCCATCGCGCGTCTCGATCCGCACGCCGTTGACCTCGACCTGGCCCGATGACGGCACGAGATAGCCATGCCGCTCCCTGCCGATCGGATAGCTCATGGTTTCGCCAGCCTTGAGGGTGGCACCGAGCACGCGAGCTTTTGAACGGATCGGCAGCGCGTCCTTGTCGTCGGCGAAACCGCTTGCCAGCGTCACGAAGCGGCCGGAGCGATCCCCCTTGGGAAACGGCTTGGCGCCCCACGCGGGTTGACCACCCTGCTCGTCCGGGATGATCCAGATCTGGAAGATCTTGGTCGTCGTCGACTCGAGATTGTACTCGGCGTGGCGGATGCCCGATCCCGCGCTCATCACCTGCACGTCGCCGGCAGCCGTCCGCCCGGTGTTGCCGAGATTGTCGCGGTGGGTGATGGCCCCCTCGCGCACATAGGTGATGATCTCCATGTTGGCATGAGGGTGCGGCGGAAAGCCGGAATTCGGCGCGATCTCGTCGTCATTCCAGACCCGCAGCGATCCGATGCCGAGATTGTTCGGGTCGTAGTGATCCCCGAACGAGAAATGATGTTTGGCCTTGAGCCAGCCATGGTCGCCACCGCCGAGGGTGTCGAAAGGTTTACGTTCGATCATCGAAATCACTCCATCTCGCTTGCGGCATCGCCGCCTGCTGGCAGCAGGTCGCGGATGCATCGTTGATGACGATGATGTAGAGGGCGGCGAGCAGCGACGAAATAGAAACAGCCGAAACTTATTGTTTCCGTTTTTGCCCATTCGACGCACTGCAGTGGTTATGGCCAGTAAGCCTGCGCTGGCAATGCTCGGAGCTTGCGCGCGCACGGCAGTTCTTTTGCGATTGCAACAAACCGCGCTGCAGCGCGTCGCTCACGCCGGGAAAAATTTGGGCGCGGCAGCGCCGTGTTCCGCGTGATATAACGCCGTGCCTCGTCGAGGCCAAAGAAGATCGCTCGATCGAACAATAATGCAGCCCGCGTGCTGCTGAGGAGTGAAACGATGGTTTCCAAGACCACTCGGATATTGTCCACGCTCGCACTTGTTTCAATGATCGCGACGAGCGGCGCCGCCAGCGCCGCCGGACTGAAAAGCTATCAATCCGGCACCAAGGAATTCTGGACCCACCCGCCGGACGACTGGTTCCTGGGCGACGAGACCGAAGCGCAGAAGGGCCTCGCGCCGCCATCCGGCCCGCCGACCGGCGCGTCCGACAAGGAGCTCGCCGAGCTCATCACCAAGATCAAGCTTCCGCCTGGCTTCAAGATCGAGGTCTATGCCAGCGGCGTGCTGGCCGCGCGACAGATGGCGTGGGGCGACAAGGGCACGCTGTTCGTCGGCTCGTTCGGGCTCGGCAATGTCTATGCCATAACCGACAAGGACGGCAAGAAGACAGTCAAGACCATCCTCAAGGGCCTGAAGATGCCGACCGGCCTCGCCTTCAAGGACGGCGCGCTCTACGTCATCGATATCGACAAGCTGATCCGCTACGACAATGCGGAGGCCAACCTCGACAAGATGCCCGAAGGCAAGGTGGTCTATGACGACATGCCGTCATATGCTGCACATGGCTGGAAATATCTCGTCACCGACAAGGATGGCTGGTTCTACGTTCCGTTCGGACCCCCGTTCAACATCGGCATCCCGCCGACCAGCGTCTCGCAGATCCGCCGCGTCGATCCCAAGACCGGCAACGCGGAAATCGTGGCGCTCGGCGTGCGCAACAGCGTCGGCGGCGACATCGATCCGCGCAGCGGCAAGTACTGGTTCACCGAGAATGCCCGCGATTGGCTCGGCGACGACAGCCCGAGCGACAAGCTCAACGTCATCAACAAGCACGGCGAGCACTTCGGCTATCCGTACTGCCACCAGGGCGACCTCCCCGATCCGAAGTTCGCCATGGGGCACAAGTGCGCGGAGTTCTCGCCGCCGGCCGTCAAGCTCGGCGACCACGTCGCACCACTCGGCATGAAGTTCTACACCGGCAACCAGTTCCCGGCGAAATACAAGAACGCCATGTTCATCGCCGAGCACGGCTCCTGGAACCGGCACAAGTACCAGGGCGGCCGCATCGTGGTGATCACCGCCGACGTCAACGGCAAGAACGCCAAGGAGGAGGTGTTCGCCTCCGGATGGATCAACGGCGACCAGAGCTATCTCGGCCGCCCGGACGACATCATCCTGGCGAAGGACGGCTCGATCCTGGTCGCCGACGACTGGGCGGGCGCGATCTATCGCATCAGCTACACCAAGTGATGTGACCTGCGCCAACCGCCGCGGCTCTCCCGACGAGAGCCGCGGCGCTTTGCCGTCGCTAGACAGGATCCGTCGTCATGTACCGCCGCTTGCTCTCTGCCCTATTCCTGCTCCTGCTGTCGGCGCTCGCCGTACCGGCCGCCGCCGTCGACACCACCGCCATCCAGGACAAGCTGCCGCTGTGCGAAAGCTGCCACAGCAAGGATGGCATCTCCCTCGCGCCCAACACGCCGTCGCTCGCCGGCCAGCCCGACCAGTACCTGCAATGGCAGCTGGTGTTTTTCCGTGCCGGCACGCGCAAGAGCGATCAGATGGCGCCGATCGCAGCGGATCTCAGCAACGAGGACATCCGCAACCTCGCCGGCTATTTCGCCGCCATGGCGCCTCCCTCGGCGCCGCTGGCCGACGACGATCCGGCGCTGTCGGAGGCGGGCGCGAAGATCGCGGCGCAGAACCGCTGCGCCTCCTGCCACACCGACAGCTTCGCCGGCACCAAGGCAGTGGCGCGCGTCGCCCGCCAGCGCGAAGATTACCTGCTCAAGGCCCTGATGGACTACAAGAGCGGCGTGCGTTCCGGCGGGGCGATGGCGGCGATGGCCGAAGTGGCCTATCCGCTCAGCGAAGACCAGATCAGGGCGCTGGCCCACTACCTCGCCCATCTGAAGTAAGCGCGGCGCCGCGCTGACCACGACGGCGGATGGTCGTGATCTCCGCCATGATCGACATGGCGATCTCCTCCGGCGTGATGGCGCCGAGGTCGAGGCCTGCCGGCGCCTTGACGCGGTCGAGCAGAATGGCCGCAACGCCTGACGCCGCCAGCTTGTCGCGCAGCGCCGCCATCTTGCGGCGGCTGCCGACAAAGGCGTGGTAGGCCGCATCGATCGACAGCGCGGCGCGCAGCGCCGTCTCATCGCCCTTGCCCTGGGTCGCGACCACGACGAAGCGCTTCGCCGCATGCAGCTGTTCGGGGCGATAGCCATCGACCACGATGTCTGCCTCCGGAGCCTCGCTCAGATCCGCGGCCGGCGCCGCCACCGTGACGTGATAGCCGAGCCCGCGCGCCTGTGCAGCGAGCGCCAGCGCCACCGGACTGGCGCCGATCACGACCAGCGCCGGATGCGGCAGCATCGGCTCGACGAAGATATCCATGGTGCCCTTGCTCGGGCACATGTTGCTGGCAAAGCGCACGCCCTCTCGGCTTTCGCCGGGCCGGACGCCCAGCTCGGCCAGCAGATTCTCCGGCTGCACCGACACCATGCGCGGCTCGCCATCGGCGAGCGCCTCGCGCGCGGCCTTCAGCACCGCGCCGCGGGCGCAACCGCCGCCGATCCACCCGGCAACGATGGTGCCGTCCGGGCGGATCACCGCCTTGGCGCCGGCCTTTGCCGCCGTCACGGAGACCGTGCGCACCACCGTCGCCAGCACGAAGGCTTCCTCGGCGGCCTGCAACCGGGCCGCCAGCTCCATCACCTCGCCATGGACGGTCATCACCCGCCTCCGTCACAGCCTTGCAAGATAAGGTTCGAGATCGGCGAGACTCTTGAGGGTATGGGCCGGCGCGAACAGGTCGACATGCGGCAGCGCCGCCTTCATGCCCGCCGCCTCGGGCGCATAATCCTTCCAGCCCAGCATCGGATTGAGCCAGACAATGCGGCGACAGCGCCGCCCGAGCGCCGCCATCTCGCGGCCAAGCAATGCGGCGTCGCCGGTCTCATAACCGTCCGACACAATCATCACGCAGGTGCGCCCATGGATCACCCGCGCCGCATGGGCACGGTTGAAGGTCTGCAGGCACTCCCCGATCCGCGTGCCGCCGCCGGTGCCCTGCGCCATCATCGCCAGGCGATCGAGCGCGCGCGCCGGATCACGCTCCTTCATCGCATCCGACACATGAGCGAGCCGGGTATGGAACAGGAAAGCCTCCGCCTCATGGAACGCGTCCAGCACGCCATGCACGAAGCGCAGGAACACACCGGTGTAGAGATTCATCGAGCCGGAGGCATCGAGCAGGATCACCAGGCGCAGCGGCTTCACCTTGCGCCGCCGCCGCATCAGCTCGATCGGCACGCCGCCACGGCTGATGTTGTGATGAATGGTGCGGCGCAGATCGAGCCGCTCGCCGCGGCGGCGCAAGACATCCCGACGGGTCAGGCGGGCGCGCATGGCGCGCGCCAGCTTCGCCGCCACCGCGTGGGCCAGCGCGACCTCATCCGGATCGGCCATATGACGGAAATCCACCTCGGCCAGCGTCTCCATGCGGGAGGCGCCCTCGCTACGCCCCTCGCCGCTCCCTTCCGATGCGTTGTCTTCGGTGCCCGCGACCTGATCGACGGGCGCCGTCCCGCCGGCCTGCGCGCGAGACGCGGCATCCAGGCTCTTCAGCGACGGGTTGTTCGCCGCCCTCGCCGATCCCGACGCAAACGCGCGCGAGCGCACCCGCTGCCCCAGCCAGAACGCATCGAACAGCCCGTCGAACCGGTCCCAGTCAGCCTTGCGCGCCGAGAACAGGTGCTTGAACGCCGAGCGCAGCAGGCCCGGCCGCTCGGCATAGCCCGCAGCGACCAGCGCCGCCGCGTCCCGCCCCTCCTGCAGGCCGACGATGAAGGCGTTGTCGCGCAGGGTCCGCAGGAAGGCCACGAGCCTCTCCGCGACGAAGCGCGACGCGTCGCGGACATCCTCGACCGTATGGGGCGCTCCACAACAGCTCATGCCACCTTTCCCAGCAGCCGTGCCGTGACCTCGGGCCGGAACCGGGCCTTATCCTCACGGGTCTTCAACAGGCACATCAATGTCTCGTGCACCACTTCGGGGGCGTCGCGCAGGTCGCGGACATCGAGCCCGACCAGCGCCGCCGCCCAGTCCAGCGTCTCGGCGACACCCGGCACCTTGCGCAGATCCTCTTTGCGGATGCCATCAACCATCCGGGCGATTTGCAGCGCCAGCGACGTCTCCGCACCTTTCACCCGCGCCAGGATGATGCGCGCCTCGCGGTCGACATCGGGATAATCGACATAGTGGTAGAGGCAGCGCCGGCGCAGCGCGTCGGACAGCTCGCGGGTGGCGTTGGATGTCAGCACCACATAGGGGATCGAGCGCGCCGTGACGGTGCCGAGCTCGGGGATCGAGACCTGGAAGTCCGACAGCAGCTCCAGCAGGAACGCTTCGAACTCGTCGTCGGCGCGGTCGATCTCGTCGATCAGCAGCACCACCGGCCGCTCGCGGCGAATGGCGGCGAGCAGAGGCCGCTCCAGCAGGTATTTCTCCGAAAAGATCGCGTCCTCGACGCCGGCGGCACCGGCGCCGCGATGGGCTTCGATCGCGAGCAGCTGGCGCTGGTAGTTCCACTCATACAGCGCCGCCGACTGATCGAGGCCCTCATAACATTGCAGGCGGATCAGCTCGGTGCCATGCACCGTCGCCAGCGCCTTGGCGACTTCCGTCTTGCCCACCCCTGCCTCACCCTCCAGCAGCAGCGGCCGGGACAGCAGCTGCATCAGCGTGATCGCGGTCGCAAGCTCGCCATCGGCGATGTAGCCGGCGGCGGCCAGACGTTCCGCGATCAATTGCTGCTCCTTCATGGCGTTGCGAACACTCCAAGGCGTTCCGCTGCCCGCCAGTTACGCCAGTAGTCGTGCGGCATCTGGATATGGGTGCTGCCGAGGAACGCGAACGCGTCGTTGACGGCATTGGAGAACGCCGGCACGCCGCCGACGTTCGGGCTTTCGCCGACCCCCTTGGCGCCGATCGGATGATGCGGCGACGGCGTGACCGTGAAATCGGTCTCCCAGTGCGGCGTCTCCACCGCGGTCGGCATGAAGAAGTCCATGAACGAGCCGGTGACGACATTGCCGGCATCGTCGTAACGAATCTCCTGGCCCATCGCGATGGCGAACGCTTCCGTCAGGCCGCCATGGACCTGGCCCTCGATGATCATCGGATTGATGCGGGTGCCGCAATCGTCGAGTGCATAGAAGCGCCGCACCTTGTAGACGCCGGTATCGACGTCGATGTCCATGACGCAGATATAGGCGCCGAACGGGTAGGTCATGTTGGGCGGATCGTAATAGCTCACCGCTTCCAGCCCCGGCTCCATGCCCGGCGGCACCGAATTATAGGCCGCCCAGCAGATGTCCTTCATGGAGATCGACTTCTCCGGCAGGCCCTTGACGCGGAAGCCGTCGATGTCCCACTCGAGATCGTCCTCGTGGACCTCGAGCTTGTAGGCGGCGATCATCTGCGCCTTGGCCTTGATCTTGCGCGCCGCCATGGCGATCGCAGCGCCCGCGACGGGGGTCGAGCGCGAGCCATAGGTGCCGAGGCCATAGGGCGCGGTATCGGTATTGCCCTCCTCGACCATGATGTTGTCGGCGGGAATGCCGATTTCCGAGGCGATGATCTGCGCCCAGGTGGTCTCGTGGCCCTGCCCCTGGCTCTTGGTGCCCATGCGTGCGATGCCCGCCCCGGTCGGGTGCAGGCGGATCTCGCAGGAATCGAACATCGCGATGCCGAGGATGTCGCAGTTCTTCGACGGCCCGGCGCCGACGATCTCGGTGAAGAACGACACGCCGATGCCCATGATCTCGCGCGTCTCGCCGCGTCGGAACGCTTCGCGTTTCGCCGCCTGCTCCTGGCGCAACTCGGCGTAGCGCGTGCTCTCCATCGCCTTCTTCATGGCGGTGTGATAGTCGCCGGAGTCGTATTCCCAGCCGAGCGCCGAGTGGTAGGGAAACTGCTCCGGGCGCACAAAGTTCTTCAGCCGCAGCTCGGCCGGATCCATGCCGAGCTTCTGCGCCAGGATGTCCATCGCGCGCTCGATGCAGTAGGCCGCCTCGGTGACACGGAAGGAGCAGCGATAGGCGACGCCGCCCGGCGCCTTATTGGTGTAGATGCCATCGACCGTGAGGTGCGCGACCGGGAAATCGTAGGAGCCGGTGACGATGTTGAAGAAGCCGGCCGGCCACTTCGAGGGATCGGCGCAGGCATCGAACGCGCCGTGGTCGGCGAGCACGTGCACCCGCAGGCCGGTCACCTTGCCGTCCTTGGTCGCCGCGATCTCCGTGGTCATGTGATAGTCGCGCGCGAACGAGGTCGCGGTCAGGTTCTCGATGCGGTCCTCAACCCATTTCACCGGCTTGCCGGTGACAATCGAGGCCACTGCCGCGCAGATGTAGCCGGGATAGGCGCCGACCTTGTTGCCAAAGCCGCCCCCGATGTCCGGCGAGATGACGTGGATCTTCTGCTCCGGCAGCTTGGCGATCAGCGACACCACCGTGCGGATGACATGCGGCGCCTGGAAGGTGCCCCAGATCGTCAGTTCGCCCTTGATCTTGTCGAACGAGCAGACGCACTGGCAGGTCTCCAGCGGCGACGGATGGGTGCGGTGGTAGGAGATCAGCTCCTTGATGGTGACGTCGGCCTTGCGAAACGCGGCATCGGTGAGATCCTTGTCTCCCACCGTCCACTCGAAGATGTGGTTGTGATGCTTGCGCGGGCCATGGGCGCCGGAGGTCTTACCGGCGAGGTCCTCACGCAGCACCGGGGCGTCCGGATCCATCGCCTTGAACGGATCAATCAGCACTGGCAGCGGCTCGTAGATGACCTCGACCTTGGCGACCCCATCGTCCGCGGCGTAGCGGTCGGTGGCGACCACGAACGCGACCTCCTGGTTCTGGAACAGCACCTTGCCGTCGGCGAGCACCATCTGTACATCACCGGCGAGCGTCGGCATCCAGGCGAGATTGACGGTCTTGAGCGTCTCGGCGGTAATCACCGCCAGCACGCCCGGCACCTTGAGCGCGGCCTCGGTGTTGATCGACGTCACCCGCGCATGGGCATGGGGCGAGCGCACGAAATCGCCGTGCAGCATGCCCGGCAGCTTGACGTCGTCGACGTAGTTGCCCTTGCCCTGCGTGAAACGGATGTCCTCGACCCGCTTGCGCTTGCAGCCCAGGCCCTCGAGCCGCGCTTCGCGTTGTTCCCGCGTGGGAGTCATGTCGTTCATTCTGCGGCCTCCCGGAATTCCGTGCCGTTGATCTTCGCCGCGGCGTACTGAATCGCCTTGACGATGTTCTGGTAGCCCGTGCAGCGGCAGATGTTGCCGGAGATGCCGCTGCGGATCTCCGCCTCGGTCGGCGTCGGGTTCTCCTGCAGCAGCCGGTGCGCCCGCAGGATCATGCCCGGCGTGCAATAGCCGCATTGCAGGCCATGCATCATGCGGAAGCCTTCCTGTAGCGCCGACAACGAGCCATCGGCGTTGGCCATGCCCTCGATGGTGGTGAGTTCAGCTCCGTTGGCCTGGACCGCGAACACGGTGCAGCTCTTCACCGACATGCCGTTGAAATCCACCGTGCAGGCACCGCAATGGGTGGTCTCGCAGCCGATATGCGTACCGGTGAGCTGCAGTTGCTCGCGAATGAAATGCACTAGCAGGGTGCGCGGCTCGACGAGGCCCTCCACCTCCGCGCCGTTCACCTTCATCGTGATGTGCGTCTTGGCCATCGCTCCCTCCCTCATGTTGCGCGGGCGGCGGCGCACTGCAGCGCCCGCATCACCATGATGCCGCCGACATGCTTGCGATATTCGGCCGGGCCGCGCCCGTCGGCGGCCGGCGCCATGATCGCCCGTGCGGCGGCCGCGGCCTTCGCGAGCGCGGCGGCGTCGAGACCCGTCCCGACCACCGCCTTGGCCGCGTCTTCGGCGAGCAGCGGCGTCTCCGACAGGTTGGTCAGCCCGATGGCGCAGGTCGCGACCTTGCCGCCGGCCATGGTGAGCACAACTGCCGCGGCCGCAGTGGCATAATCGCCGACCTTGCGCTTGAGCTTCTCGTAAGCGGAGCCGTGTCCGGCCGGCGGCACGGGGATCGTGATCGCGGTCAGGATCTCGCCGGGCTCCAGTGCCGTGAAATAGGCTCCCTGATAGAAATCCGCGGCCGGGACGTCACGGGCGCCTTGCGCGCCCTCCAGGCGATAGCTCGCCCCCAGGGTCATCATCAGGGCCGGCATGTCATTGCCGGGGTCGCCATTGGCGACATTGCCGCCGATGGTACCGAGATAGCGGACCTGCGGATCGGCGATCTGCTGCGCCGCCTCATGGAGGATCGGCAGCGCCTCTCCGATCAGCGCCGAGGCCAGCAGGTCGTGCTGGGTGGTCATGGCGCCGATGACAATGGCGGCCCCCTCGCGCCGGATGCCTTTGAGGGCGCCGATGTCATGAAGATCGATCAAATGCTCGGGGGTTGCGAGCCGCAACTTCATCATCGGGATGAGGCTGTGGCCGCCGGCGAGCGGCCGCGCTTCGCTGCCGAGCGACGACAGCAATTTGACCGCGTCGGCGACGCTTGCCGGCCGGTGGTAGCTGAACGGGCCAGGGATCATGGGACGTCCTCCATCCGTCTTGTTCGCGCGGGCGCGCAGACGTTGTGCGGAGGCTCGTCTTCGACGCGACCGTGTGCAAGGCGGCGGCGATCACGACGGCACGAAGGACGGAAATTCCCACCAGTGGCGGCTTACGCGCACGAAATGCGTCAGTCCTTATGACCCGTCTGCGCTTCGATCATCGGATTCGCGCCGTGAGCTGCGCCGGCGGCACGCCGGCCGGCGAGCCCAAGCATCGCCTTCAGCTCGGCGAGCTTGGCGCGGCTGACCGGAACACGGTGCGGCGCCGCACCATCGAGCTCCACCACCGCGCCATCCCCTTCCTTGCGCACGAAGGTGACATGAGGGATGGCGACGATATGGCTGCGGTGCACACGAATGAACAGCGCCGGATCGAGCTGGGCTTCGGCCTCGGAGATCGACCACACGCACATACGCTCACGCGTGCCGTCATGCACCATGGTGTAGTGGGCGTTGGCGCGCAGGCTGCGAACGTCGGCAACATCGATCAGGTGGGTGCCTTCGGCGCCCTCCACCGGCACCCGGGACACCGGCGCGATCCGGGGCTGGCCGAGGCCACCGAGCGGGGTCGGCATCAACCGCTGCGCCGACTGGGCGCGCTCAGCCGTAGCCACCGGCTCGAATGGGATATTTCCACCATTCATGCCCCCATTGATGGAGCCGCCGGCCGGCTCGGCGGCGCGGCCCCGTGGCTCCGGCACCAGTGCGAGCAGAAAGCCGCCGGCGAGGACGAAACTCAGCACCGACACGATCACGGCCAGGGTCTGCTGCGATACCGCGAGCCCACCCAAGTGGTGATCGCCGCCGGCCGCCGGCACGAAGTGCATACCCGCCATGGCCGTGTAGTGCATGCCGGACACCGCGATGCCGAATGCCACCGCGCTTGCCGCCAGCCGCACGCCCTCATGGCGCGCCAGAAAGGCGCGCAGGCCGCCATAGGCGGCGATCACCGCGATCAGCACCGACAGCGCCACCACGGGGACATCATGGGTGATGGTGAAACGCCCGGCGAGGCCATGAATGCCGACATAATGCATGCTGGCGATGCCGGCGCCGAGCAGGACCGCCGAAGAGGCAAGCCGCGGCAAGGTCGGCTCGCCGATGCTGACGAAGAACAGCGACACGCCGACCACCAGGGCGCAGATCAGGAAAGAGACGATGGTCGGCAGGACCAGATAGACGGCGTCGACCGGCATCGGCGCGGCCAGGATGCCGATGAAATGCATGGTCCAGATGCCGACGGCAAGGAAGCCCGCCGCCCCAGCCAGCAGCAGGCGACGGCTCGCGCCCGGCACGGCACGGATGCGCGCCGCGAGGCTGAAGCCGGTATAGCCGCCCAGGATCGCGATCCCCACCGAGAGCGCGACGAGAAAAGGATCGTGTCCGTCGAACATGATCGCCTCGGCGGCCCGTCGCCACGGGCGCGCCTCCTCCGCCGCGGAGTGTATCCGTGGCGAGGGAATTGACAATCTGTCCGAAATTCAGTGGGCGCAGCGCACCATCACGGCGGGGCGTCAAAGCCGTGACGGCACGATGAACAATAGGTTCGCGCGTGGAGCCGGTGCGGCCGATTGTGTCGCCACCGCACCGGAAGATGGATGTTCGCGTCGCGGTCAGGCCGCCGGCAGGATGGTGCCCTCGACCTCGCCGAAGCCGACGCGATAGCCGTCGCCCTGGCAAAAGCCGGTGATGGCGAGGGAATCGCCATCCTCGAGGAAGGTACGGCGCTCGCCGCCGACCTCGAGCGGCTCGGCGCCGCCCCAGCTGATCTCGAGCAGGCTGCCGCGCTGGTCCTTCTCCGCGCCGCTGATGGTGCCGGATCCCAGCAGGTCGCCCACATTCATGGCGCAGCCGGACGAGGCGTGATGCACGAGCTGCTGCACCGACGACCAGTACATGTACTTGAAGTTGGTGCGGCAGATGCGCGCCGGCGCCTGCATGGCGGCGGTGCGCAGGGTGACGTCGAGGGTGAGATCGTAGTTGTTGGCGCCGGCCTGTTGCAGGTACGGCAGCGGCTTGGGATCCTGCGCCGGACCATGCACCCGGAACGGCTCCAGCGCCTCGCGGGTCACGATCCAGGGGCTGATCGAGGTGGCGAACGCCTTGGCCTGGAACGGGCCGAGCGGCACGTACTCCCACTGCTGGATATCGCGGGCGCTCCAGTCGTTGAGCAGCGTGAAGCCGAAGATCATGGCCTCGGCCTCGGCTTCCGACAGCCGCTTGCCCATCTCCGAGGGCTGGCCGACGACCACGCCCATCTCCAGCTCGAAATCAAGGCGCTTGCACGGGCCGAAGCTCGGCACCTCCGCGGTCGGCGGCTTGAGCTGGCCGTGCGGGCGGCGCACCTGCGTGCCGCTCACCACCACGGTGGAGGCGCGGCCATTGTAGCCGATCGGGATATGCAGCCAGTTCGGCAGCAGCGGGTTCGACTTGTCGCGGAACATGATGCCGACATTGGTGGCGTGCTCCTTCGACGAATAGAAGTCGGTGAAGCCGGCGACGGCGAGCGGCAGGTAGAGCTGCACGTCGCGGCGCGGATGCAGCGCGCGCTTGCGCAGCTCGGCATTGTCGCGCAGCTCCGGATTGTCGTGGCGCAAGAGCTCGCTGATGCGGGCGCGGGTCTTGGTCCATACGGCGGGCCCCAATGCCATGAAGGCGTTGATCGACGGCTGTGCGAACACGCCCTTGGCGGAGCCTGCGGTCAGCACGCCAGCCGCTTCCAGCGCCGCGAGATCCAGCACCTGGTCACCGATGGCGACACCGACACGGCGCGCGGGGTTCGCCGCAGTCGAGAAGATGCCGTAGGGCAGGTTCTGGATCGGGAAATCGGACGCCGGATCGACGTCGATGAAGGAACGAAGCTTTGGATCGTTGGGATGGCTCATTGGTCTGCCTTCAGGAAAACGGGTGGTTATTCGGCGTCGGCCTGGCGGCCGGGCTCGGCCGCGGCGAAAGCCTCGAGTTTCGCGGCAGCGGCGTCAATGCCACGGATGCGCTCATAGGGTTCAAGATCAAGGCCGAAGCGGCGGGCGTTGAACACCTGCGGCACGATGCAGACGTCTGCCAGCGTCGGGCGCTCGCCGAGCGCGAACGGGCCCGGCAATTCCTTCAGCCGGGCCTCGATGGCGTCGAAGCCGAGCTTGATCCAGTGCTGCGACCAGGTGGTGCGGGCCGGCTCGTCGACACCCATCTGGATCAGGCGATTGAGCACCCGCAGGTTGCCGATCGGATGGATGTCGCTGGCGACCGTAAACGCGATCTCGCGGGCGATCGCCCGCTGCTCGGCATTGCCCGGCAGCAGCGGCGGCTCGGGATGGGTTTCGTCGAGATACTCGATGATGGCGAGCGACTGGGCGAGATGGAAGCTGCCATCGGTCCAGTACGGCACGAGCCCCGCCGGATTGACCTTCAGATAATCCGGTCCGGTCTGCTCGCCCTTGCGCAGGTGGATGAACTTGTGGTCGGCGCTCAGCCCCTTGAGGCCGAGGGCGATACGAACGCGGTAGGCCGCGGTCGAGCGGTAGTAGCCATAGAGCGTGGCGTGATCAGACATCTGGCACCGGATGAAAAAAGCGGAAAGCCCCCGCCGCGCAGGGCGCGGCGGGGGCCGGATCAAAAGTTACGGTTTGGTCGGGTCGAACTTCTTCTCGAGACCCTTCCAGCAGTCGGCATAGTCGTCCTGGAGGGTGGCCGACGAGGCGGCATGCGCCGTGACGCGCTGCGGGAAGCGGGTCTCGAACATGAACGCCATGGTGCCCGTCAGCTTCACCGGCTTGAGCTCGCCATTGCTGGCGTGCTCGAAGGCGTCGCGGTCCGGTCCGTGCGGCAGCATGCAGTTGTGCAGGCTCATACCGCCCGGCGTGAAGCCCTGAGGCTTGGCGTCGTAGACGCCATAGATCAGCCCCATGAACTCCGACATGATGTTCATATGGTACCACGGCGGACGGAAGGTGTTCTCCGCCACCATCCAGCGCTCCGGGAAGATCACGAAGTCGATGTTCGCGGTGCCGGGGGTCTCCGACGGCGACGTCAGCACCGTGAAGATCGACGGATCCGGATGATCGAACGCGATGGCACCGACCGGCGAGAAGGTACGCAGGTCGTACTTGTACGGCGCGTAGTTGCCATGCCAGCCGACGACGTCGATCGGCGAGTGCGGCAGCGTGGTCGCCCACAGCGAGCCGCCCCACTTCACGAACAGCTCGGTCGGCGTGTCCTTGTCCTCGTAGGCCGCGACGGGCGTGAGGAAGTCACGGGCGTTGGCGAGGCAGTTGGCGCCGATCGGGCCGCGCTCCGGCAGCGTGAACGCGCCGCCATAGTTCTCGCAGAGATAGCCGCGCGCCGGACCACCCGTCAGCTCGACGCGGAACTTGACGCCACGCGGGATCACCACGATCTCCGCCGGCACCGCATCGATCACCCCGAACTCGGTGACGAAGCGCAAGCTACCCTGCTGCAGCACGAACATCAGTTCGCCGTCGGCATTGTAGAAATGCTGGTCCACCATCGACTTGGTGATGAGGTAGACGTGCGCCGCCATGCCCGCCTGGGTGTTGGCGTCGCCGGCCGTGGTCATGGTCTGCACGCCGTCGAGGAAGGTCAGCTCCTTGGATGGGATCGGGGTCGGATCCCAGCGAAGCTGCTCGATCGGCATCTCGGTCTCGAAGCAGGGCGCCGTGCGCCACAGACCGGCGTCCACCTTCTTGAAGCGGCCGGAGTGCCGCACCGACGGGCGGATGCGATACAGCCAGGACCGCTCGTTGGTGCCGCGCGGCGCGGTAAAGGGCGAGCCGGAGAGCTGCTCGGCATAGAGGCCGTAAGCCGCGCGCTGCGGCGAGTTGCGGCCGATCGGCAGCACCCCGGGAAGCGCCTCGGTCTCGAAGCTGTTGCCGAAGCCGGACATGTAGCCCGGCGTGATGTTGCCCACCGACTTGGCGATGGCGTCAGGTGCAGCATTGTAGTTCATGGTCACTCTCCCTGCAGGGCTGCCCACATCTCCCGGTCACGCTCGGCGGTCCAGATCACCGGATCGTCGATGCCCGAGGCCTCGTCATAGGCGCGGGAGACATTGAACGGCAGGCAGTGCTCGTAGATGGCAAAGCTGGAAAACTTCGGATCCATCACCTCGCGGGTCGCCGCCATGTTCTCCTTGAGCGTGCGGCCCTTGGCCACCGACATCTCGGCCGCGCCGTACAGCGAGGTGACGAAGTCGCGGGTCATGGCGATGGCTTCGCGGCAGGTGGCGGTGCCGTTCAGCGCGTCGCCGCGGCCCGGCGCGATCGCCTTCGGATTGAACTCGAGAATCTCGTTGAGGGTCATCGGCCATTCGCGCAGATGCGCGTCGCCGCAATAGCACGCGGAGTGGTACTCGATGAGATCGCCCGAGAACATCACCTCGGCGTCCGGCACCCAAGCGACGATGTCGCCGGAGGTGTGGCCGGCACCGAGTTGCATCAGCTTGACCTCGCGCTTGCCGAGGAAGATCGACATCTCGCCCTCGAAGGTCAGCGTCGGCCAGGTCAGGCCGGGAATGCTCTCGGCGTCGCGGAACAGGCGCGGGAAGCGGCCATATTCGGAATCCCAGTCCTGCTGACCGCGCTCCCCAATCAGGCGGTGGGTTTCCTGCGAAGCCACGATGCCCTGGGCGTTGTAGGCGGACGCGCCGAGCACGCGCACGGCGTGATAGTGCGACAGCACGACATACTTGATCGGCTTGTCGGTGACGGTGCGGACGCGCTCGACCACGCTTCTCGCCATGGCCGGGGTCGCCTGGGCATCGAACACGAGGCAGCCGTCGTCGCCGACGATCACCGCCGTGTTGGGATCGCCCTCCGCCGTGAAGGCATAGAGATCGGTGCCGATCTCGGAGAAGGTGACCTTCTTTTCGGAAAGATCGTTGGTGGAGGCAAAACCTTTGGCGCTCATCGTCGGTGTTCCTGTCTACGCGTCGTCTTGAAGTCTTGGTCTGGAAGTCTTGGTCTTGAAGTTCTGGTCGTCTTACGACTGCGGCGCTGCCGGATGGACAACGCCGCGCTTGGCCAGCGTGATGGCATCACGCAGCACATCGATATCGCCGATATGATTGGCAAGAACGAGCACCAGCGCCGCGTCGAGCGTCGCGCTGTCCTCGTCGCTGAGGCCGCGATGGGCCTCGACGATCAGCCGGAATGCGTCATCCGGCTTGGCGAAATTGGAAGTGGTCGACACAGCCATGATCGGACCTCTCAGTTGGCGCCGGCCGCGCGCCACAGCGCCGCATCGAGCGCTGCACGGGTCGGATGGCGGAAACGCGCGGCGACATAGCCGTCGGGGCGCAGCAGATAGGCCGTTCCGGGCGTGGCATCATAGCGCCTTTTCGCAAGCCCGGCGTGGTCGATCAGCGCCTCGTCGGCGCCGACGCGGATAATGCCGACGCCCTCGGGAACCGGCGCCGCCTTGCCGTTGGCGAACTCCAGCAGGGTGAAACGACGGCCCTGCGCGATGAAGGCCTCGGTCAGATAGGTGGCGCCACCGGCCCGGGTCGCCAGCGGCGCATCCAGCATCGAGGCGCCGGGAATGACACCGCCGTTCCAGGCGTCCACGTCCGGCGTCGACAGCGGCGTGTCGTAGACCGAAGGCACCGACAGGCGACCGCCATTGACCATGCGCTTGGCGAAATCGGTGTTCTCGGCGAGCGCGAGCACCGCACGGCGCAGCCGCTCCTCCTCGCGCGAGGTCGGCGCCATGAAATCGGTGGCGCGGGTCGACTCGCGGATGTTCTCATCCGCCGCTGCGCTGCGCTCGATATGATAGGTGTCGAGCAGCGCCGCCGACGCCTCGCCGTCGAGCACGCGCGCCAGCTTCCAGGCGAGGTTCTCGGCATCCTCGAGCCCGGAGTTGGCGCCGCGCGCGCCGAACGGCGACACCTGGTGGGCGGAATCGCCGGCGAAGATCACGCGGCCATGGACGAAGCGGTCCATGCGCCGACACTGGAATTTGTAGAGCGAGATCCACTCGAACGTGAAATTGTCGTGACCGAGCATGCGTGCGATGCGCGGGCGGACGTTTTCCGGCCGTTTTTCCACCACTGGATCCGCATCGGGGCTGAGCTGCAGGTCGATCCGCCAGACATTGTCGGGCTGGCGATGCAGCAGTGCCGAGCGACCGGCATGGAACGGCGGGTCGAACCAGAACCAGCGCTCGGTCGGGAAATCCGCCGCCATCTTGACGTCGGCGATGAGGAATTGGTCCTCGAACACCTTGCCCGAAAACTCCGCGCCGACCATGCCGCGCAGCGATGAGCGCGCACCGTCACAGGCGACGAGATGCGACGCCGACAGGCGATAGGGCCCCTCCGGCGTCTCGATGATCAGCACCACATGATCGTTGCGCGGCTCGATGGCGCTGACCTTGTTGCGCCAGCGCAGGCTGATGCCGGGCAGTTGCGCGGCACGCTCGACCAGATAGGCTTCCGCATAAAACTGCTGCAAGTTGATGAAGGCCGGCATCTTGTGGCCGTCCTCGGGCAGCAGGTTGAACTGATAAAGCTGCGCCGCGCCGTGAAAAATCTTGCCGACGTTCCAGACCACGCCCTTGTCGACCATGCGGGCGCCGACGCCGAGCCGGTCCCAATATTCGAGCGCGCGCTTGGAGAAGCAGATGGCGCGGGAGCCCTCGCCGATCCGGTCGGCATCGTCGAGCAGCACCACCGGGTGGCCGCGTTCGGCGAGATCAATCGCGAACGATAACCCCACCGGGCCGGCCCCGACCACGACCACCGGATGGTGGGCGATCGCCGCGGCCGGACGATCCTGGTCCGCATGCCGCAGATAGCCGAATTGGGTCGCTGCACCGCCGGTCATCACGCCCTCCCGCTGGTCTCGTTCTATATAAATGTTGTGATTGTGCTGGCGTTTCCGGACGCCGGACGTTAGATTAGTCTCACATGCAACTATATACGCGTCCGTCCCGGCAGCCGTCAACTCCCTAGGACGCTCTGTACACTGTCGCTTGACAGACCGTCCGGAACCACCTTCGAATTGGTTCCCAAGGTTTGACCTGGTTCAAGACGAATCGGGACCGTCGTGCGACTGATGCGACGGAACCCGCGTCAGGCCCTTCCCGTCGCTTAGGCGATGTGGGCGGCCGTTTGCAGTGAGATCGTGGTCATGACCAAGCTCGACCTTCTCAAATTCGTCCCGTTCCGGATGAACCGGCTGTCAGCGGCCATCAGCACGGCGCTATCGAGCGAATACCGCGACCGCTACGGCATCGAGGTGCCGGAGTGGCGGGTGATCGCGACGCTCGGCTTCCGCGAGGAGCCCTGCACCGCCCAGTTCGTCGTCCAGCACACCAGCACCCACAAATCGACCATCAGCCGCGCGGTCACCAGCCTGCTGGAAAAGGGCCTGATCGAACGGATCGAAAACCCGGTCGACCGGCGCGAGTATGCCCTGCAGCTTTCCCGGGACGGCAAGGCCCTCTACCAGGGCCTCATCCCGCGCCTTCTGAACCGCGAGCGCGAGATCCTGTCCGCGCTCGCCCCGGCGGAACTGCGCCAGTTCGAGACCATCCTGGCGAAAATCGAAAAAAGCCTCGACCTGGTCCAGGCCGATGACCACCCGGCCGCGCCGCGGGACTACGAACAGGCCTGAGAGCGCTCCTTTTCGCCGCCGGGAGGGCGTTTTGCGCGCCTCTCCGTGCAACGGACCAAATGCCGCGGGGGCAGTTTTCGCCCGCTGTCGCCTTCTGTTCATAAAAACGTCGATAAGGTCTTCAAACTCGGGATACTTTCCGGGTTCCCGGCGTTACTCTCCCTGGGCAAACGGCGCCCCTCCTGCCAGCTCAACAGAACAGGCACCATGAATCCCATCAAAGCGCTCCATCAGCATGGCCAGGCGATCTGGCTCGACTTCCTGGCCCGCAACTTCATCGCCAAGGGAGATCTCAAGGACCTGATCGACCGGGACGGGGTCCGCGGCGTGACCTCGAACCCCTCGATCTTCGAAAAGGCCATCGCCGGCAGTACCGAATACGACGACAGCATCGCCCGCCTGCTGCGGGAACGCGACCGCTCGGTCGGCGATCTCTACGAGACCCTCGCCGTCGAGGACATCCAGCGCGCGGCCGACGTGCTGCGCCCGGTCTATGACGAGCTCCACGGCAACGACGGCTATGTCAGCCTCGAAGTCTCACCCTACCTCGCCCGCGATACCGCCGGCACCATCGCCGAAGCCGAGCGGCTGTGGCGCGCGGTTGGCCGCGACAACCTGATGATCAAGGTGCCCGGGACGCCGGAAGGCCTGCCGGCGATTGAGGCGCTGATCGCGCAGGGCATCAACGTCAACATCACCTTGCTGTTCTCGCAGCAGCTCTACGCCAGTGTGCTCGACGCCTACATCGCCGGCCTCGAGAAGTGGGTCGCCCGCGGCGGCGATCCCAAGAAAATCGCGAGCGTGGCGAGCTTCTTCATCAGCCGCATCGACTCTGCGGTCGACAAGGAGCTCGACGCCAAGATCGCGGCCGCCAACGACGCCGACAAGAAGGCTGCGCTGGAGGCACTCAAGGGCAAGGTGGCGATCGCCAACGCCAAGCTCGCCTACCAGCATTACGGGAACGTGATTGCGACCGAGCGCTGGGCCAAGCTCGCCGACAAGGGGGCTCGGGTGCAGCGGCTATTGTGGGCCTCGACCGGTACCAAGAACAAGGCCTACAGCGACGTGCTGTATGTCGAGGAGCTGATCGGCCAGGACACCGTCAACACCGTCCCGCCTGCGACCCTCGACGCCTTCCGCGACCACGGCAAGCTGCGCGACAGCCTGGAGGAGAACGTGCCGGAAGCCGAGCGCGTGCTCGCCGAACTGGCGCGGGCCGGCATCTCGCTGGAGGCCATCACCGACCGCCTCGTCGAGGAGGGCGTGACGCTGTTCGCAGAAGCCTTCGACAAGCTGCTCGGCGCGGTGGCGCACAAGCGTGCGACCCTGCTCGCCGCGGGGATCGACGGCCAGTCGATCCGTCTCGCGCCCGACGTCGAGACGCCGTTCAAGGCGCTAGCCGACGAGTGGCGGGCGAGTGGCCGCATCCGCAGCCTGTGGGCGCGGGACGCCGCGGTGTGGACCGGCCAGGACGAAGGCCAATGGCTCGGCTGGCTCGATGCCGTCGCGCGCGGCCAGGCGGAGCTGGCGCATTATCAGGCGTTCGCGCAGTGGGTGAAGCAGCAGGGCTTCACAGACGCGGTCGTGCTCGGCATGGGCGGCTCCAGCCTTGGCCCGGACGTGATCGCCACCACCTTCGGTCACGCGGCCGGCTTCCCGCGCCTCACCATTCTCGACTCGACCGACCCGGCGCAGATCCGGCGTACCGAAGCGGCGATCAAGCTCAGCACCACGCTGTTCATCGTCTCCAGCAAGTCCGGCGGCACTACCGAACCGAATGCGCTGATGGACTATTTCTTCGCCAGGGTCGGTGAGGCGCGTGGCGACAAGGCCGGCCAGCACTTCGTTGCGGTGACCGATCCCGGATCATCACTCGAGAAGACCGCGACGGCCCGCGGCTTCGCCCGGATCTTCCATGGTGACCCGAGCATCGGTGGCCGCTACTCGGTGCTCTCCCCCTTCGGCCTGGGGCCGGCCGCCGCCGCCGGCCTCGACCTCGGCCGCTTCCTCGACGCCACCGCCGGCATGGTGCGCGCCTGCGGCCCGGACGTGCCGCCGGATGAGAACCCCGGCGTGCAGCTCGGCCTCGCGCTCGGCGCTGCCGCGCAGCAGGGCCGCGACAAGGTCACGCTTACGGCCTCGGCCGCCATCGCCGACTTCGGCGCCTGGGTCGAGCAGTTGGTCGCCGAATCCACCGGCAAGAACGGCAAGGCACTGATCCCGCTGGAAGGCGAGACGCTGGGCGCGCCCGAGGTCTATGGTCGCGACCGGATCTTTGTCGATCTCAGCCTCAAGGACGATCACAGCCGCGAGGCGGCGCTTGCCGCGCTCGAAAAGGCCGGCCATCCGGTGGTGCGGATCACGGTCACCGATCCCCTGCACATCGGCCAGGAGTTCTTCCGCTTCGAGATCGCGACCGCGGTCGCGGGCGCAGTGATCGGCATCAACCCGTTCGACCAGCCCGACGTCGAGGCCGCCAAGGTCAAGACCCGCGAGCTGACCGCCGCGTTCGACAAGACCGGCGCGCTGCCGGCGGAGACCGCCGTCGTCACCGACGGCGCGATCGCCGTCTACACCGACGAGGCCAATGCGGCGGCGCTGCGCAAGGCCGGCGCAGACGGCAGCATCGCGTCCTGGCTCAAGGCGCATTTGGGTCAGATCCGGCCCGGCGATTATGCCGCCCTGCTCGCCTATGTCGACCGAGACGCGGCACATCTTGCGGCTGCGCACGACATCCGCATGGCGATCCGCGACCGCAAGCATGCCGCGACCTGCGTCGGCTTCGGTCCGCGCTTCCTGCACTCGACTGGCCAGGCTTACAAGGGAGGCCCGAACAGCGGGGTGTTCCTGCAGGTGACGACCGAGGATGTTGCGGATCTCTTGGTGCCCAACCACAAAGCAAGCTTCGGCGTCATCAAGGCGGCGCAGGCGCGCGGCGACTTCGACGTGCTCACCGAGCGCGGACGGCGGGCGCTGCGGCTGCATGTCAAGGGCGACCTCGCCAAGGGCCTCGCTGCGATCCGCGCCGCGGTCGACGCCGCGCTCTCGTAACGAGAACAGGACACACAAGATGCAGATCGGCCTCGTCGGGCTCGGACGCATGGGCGGCAACATCACGCGCCGCCTCATCACCAAGGGCCAGCACCAGGTGGCGGTGTACGACCAGAACCCCAAGGCAGTCAGCGAGCTTGCGGCTGTCGGCGCCACCGTCAGCGCGTCGCTCGAAGACCTCGTGAAGAAGCTGCGGACGCCGCGCGTGGTGTGGGTGATGCTGCCTGCGGGCGCCATCACCGAAAGCACCATCGCCACGCTCAGCGCGGCGATGGCGCCGGGCGACACCATCATCGACGGAGGCAACACCTTCTGGCAGGACGACATCCGCCGCGCCAAGGCATTGAAGGACAAGGGCCTGCACTATGTCGACGTCGGCACCAGCGGCGGCGTCTGGGGACTGGAGCGCGGCTACTGCATGATGATCGGCGGCGAGAAGGCGATCGTCGACCGCCTCGACCCGATTTTCGCGACACTGGCGCCGGGCACCGGCGCGATCCCGCGCACGCCCAGCCGCGACGGCCGTGACCCTCGCGTCGAGCACGGCTACATCCACGCCGGACCGAGCGGCGCCGGCCATTTCGTCAAGATGATCCACAACGGCATCGAGTACGGCGTGATGCAGGCCTATGCCGAAGGCTTCGACATCCTCAAGAATGCCGGCATCGATGCCTTGCCCGCCGAGCATCGCTTCGACCTCGATCTCGCTGACGTCGCCGAGGTCTGGCGGCGCGGCAGCGTCATCACCTCATGGCTGCTCGATCTGACCGCGACCGCGCTGGCCGGCAATCCGGCGCTCGATGCCTATTCCGGCTTTGTCGAGGATTCCGGCGAGGGCCGCTGGACCATCGAGGCGGCGATCAGCGAGGCCGTGCCCGCCGAAGCGATCACTGCCGCGCTCTATGCCCGCTTCCGCTCGCGCAAGGATCACACCTTCGCCGAAAAGGTACTCTCTGCCATGCGGCATGGCTTCGGCGGTCACGTCGAGCCGCCGAAATCCACCTGACGCCTGCGCGTCACCAGGCTAACCAGGATCGCCATGAGTTCAGACACGACGGCCAAACCGAAAATCCCGGACTCTTGCTGCTTCGTCATTTTCGGTGTGACTGGCGATCTGGCGCACCGCCTGGTGACGCCGGCCCTCTATAATCTCGCCGAGGCCGGCCTGTTGCCGGACCAGTTCTGCGTCGTTGGCGTCACCCGCACCGAGATGCCGAGCCATGCGCTGCGTGACGACTTGATGGGCGCGCTGCACAAATTCGCGACACGGCCGATCGACAACGGCGTCGCCGGCAAGCTGTTCGACTGTGTCACGACCGTGCATGCCGATCCGCGCGACCATGGCTCGTTCGACCGCCTCAAGACCCATCTCGACGGCATCGCCAAGCGCGGCATCCGCAATGTGTTGTTCTACATGGCCGTGCCGCCGGCCGCCTACAAGCCGATCAGCGAGGAGCTCGGACGAACCGGCCTCTTGAAGGAGGACAACGGCGGCTGGCGTCGCCTGGTGGTGGAAAAGCCGTTCGGCACAGACCTCGCCTCGGCGCGGCAGCTCAACCACGACCTCTTACGCATCGTCGACGAACACCAGATCTACCGGATCGATCACTATCTCGGAAAGGAGACGGTGCAGAACATCCTGGTGTTCCGTTTCGCCAACGGCATGTTCGAGCCGATCTGGAACCGCAACCACATCGACCATGTGCAGATCACCGTCTCCGAGGTGATCGACGTCGGTCGCCGCGGCAGCTTCTATGACGCGACCGGCGCAATGCGCGACATGGTGCCCAACCATCTGTTCCAGTTGCTGTCGCTGGTGACCATGGAGCCGCCGTCGCGCTTCGACGCCCATTCGGTGCGCTCGGAGAAGGGCGAGGTCCTGTCGGCTATCCAGATCCAGTCGCCGGAAGAGGCTTTGCAGAACTCGGTGCGAGGGCAGTATGTCGCCGGACACAACGGCGATCGGCAGATCGCCGACTATCGCAGTACGCCGGACGTCGATCCCGTCAGCATCACCGAGACCTATGCGGCAATGAAGCTGACCATCGACAACTGGCGCTGGGCCGGCGTGCCGTTCTACCTGCGCACCGGCAAGGCGCTGACCACCAAGCGCACCGAGGTCGCGATCCGCTTCAAGCAGGCGCCGTTTTCCATGTTCCGCGCCACCGAGGTGGAGCGGCTGTCGCGGAACTACCTGGTGATCGGCATCGAGCCGACCGAGGGCATCACGCTGCAGTTCAACACCAAGGTGCCGGGCCCCACCGTCGCCATCGACGGCGTCGAAATGCGGTTCAAGTACAAGGATTATTTCAAAGCAGCGCCGAGCACCGGCTACGAGACGCTGATTTACGACTGCATGATCGGCGACAACATCCTGTTCCAGCGCGCCGACAGCGTCGAAGCCGGCTGGCAGGCGGTGCAGCCTTTCCTCGATGCGTGGCAGCAGGCCGGCGGCGATGGGCTCGCGCTCTACCGCGCCGGCACCGACGGACCGCGCGAAGCGCACAACCTGATCGAGCGCGACGGCCGCCGCTGGCGCAGGCTCGAGGGCGAATGACGGCGCCCTTCCCCCATCGTGTGGTCGTGCTGCCGGATGCGACGGCGCTGGCCGAAGCCGCAGCGCAGCGGCTGGTGGATCGCATTGCCAGCAGTGAGGCGCCGGCCTCGATCTGCCTCACCGGGGGCTCGACGCCGAAACGGCTCTATGACCTGCTGGCGACGCCGCCCTGGCGCGCCAGGATTCCCTGGCAACGGGTGCACTGGTTCGTCGGCGACGACCGCTTCGTGCCGCCGGACGATCCCTTGAGCAACATCGGCCTGGCGCGCCGCGCCTTCCTCGACGCCTGCGCGACGCCCGGCACCGTCCATGCCATTCCGACCCATTCCGCGACGCCGGATGATGCCGCGCGCAGCTATGAGCGCACCCTCTCGACCTTTCACGCCAGCCAGCGCCAGGGGCGCCCGCTGTTCGACCTGGTGCTGCTCGGGGTCGGTTCCGATGGCCATGTGGCGTCGCTGTTCCCCAACGACGACGCCGCGCTCACGGAGCGGGCTCGCCGGGTGGTCGGCATAGCACAAGCCAACGTCGCCCCCTTCGTGCCGCGTGTCAGCCTGACGCTTGCCGGCCTTGCCTCGACCTGCGAGATGCTGTTTCTGGTGTCCGGCCCCGACAAGCGGGCTATTCTGCAACAGATCTTGTCCGGCGCCGACCTGCCGGCCACCCATGCCAGGGCCGCCGACGGCGAAACGCTCTGGCTGATCGACCGGGCGGCCAAGCCTCTCAACCTGAACGATGATCGATGACCAGCCCGACGCCTGACACCCTCGCCGCCATCATCCTGATGGGGGTGTCCGGCTCGGGCAAGAGCACCGTCGCAGGCGCGCTCGCGCAGCGCACCGGTTTGATCTCTGCCGACGCCGACAGCTTCCATCCGCCGGCCAACATCACCAAGATGCACGCCGGCATTCCGCTCACCGACGAGGACCGCTGGCCATGGCTGCGCGCCATCGCCACCGCGATCGACCATCATGCGGCGTCGGCGAGGGGGCCGCTGATCATCGCCTGCTCGGCGTTGAAGCGCACCTATCGCGATCTGCTGGTGCATGGCCGGTGTGACGTGCAGATGGTCTACCTCAAAGGCTCCGAGGCGCTGATCGCCAGGCGCCTCGCCGCGCGGCGCGACCACTTCATGCCGCCTTCCCTCCTCGCAAGCCAGTTCGCCACGCTGGAAGAGCCCGCGCCGGACGAGCCGGTGATCACGGTTGCAATTGACGCCAGCGTCGATGCGATCGTCGCGGAGATCATCCACCGGCTTGACCTGACCGAAAGAGCGCCGTCATGACCGCTGCCTCCTCCATCGCCCTCGTGGTCTCGGATATCGACGGCACGCTGGTGACGCCCGACAAGCAGATCACGCCCGCGGCACGTGCCGCGGTCGCGGCGCTGCGCCGGCGCGGCATCGGCTTTTCGCTCACCAGCAGCCGTCCGAGCTATGGCATGCAGGCCCTGATTGCGGAGCTCGACCTGCAACTGCCGATCGGACCGTTCAACGGCTCGTCCATCGTCGCTCCCGATCTTACGGTCATCGAGCAGCACGTGGTGCCACTGGTCGCCGCGCGGCAGAGCGTTGCGTTCCTCGCCCGCAAAGGGTTCGACATCTGGCTGTTCACCAACCGCGAATGGATCGCGCACCGCGCTGACGACCGCTATGTCCCGCGCGAGCAGCACGCCATCCGCACAGCCCCGCGCTTCGTCGCTGACAGCACGGCCTATCTCGACCAGGCCTGCAAGATCGTCGGCGTCAGCGATGACCATACGAAGCTTGCCGACAGCGAAGCGGAGCTGAAGGCGCTGATCGGCGCGCAGGCGCACGTAGCACGCTCGCAGAACTACTATCTGGACATCACGCCGCCCGATCGCGACAAAGGCACTTTCGTCGCCGCGCTCGCTGCCCGGCTCGACGTGCCGTCGGCACGCATCGCCACCATCGGCGACATGCCGAACGACGTGCCGATGTTCGGCGTCAGCAGGCTGTCGTTCGCCATGGGCAACGCCAGCGATGCCGTCAAGGCGAAGGCCAGCCGCGTCACGGCAACCAACACCGAGGACGGCTTTGCCAAGGCGATGGACGCGGTTCTGCAGGCGATCGCCTAGCGCCGCACGTCTCAGCTCGGCCGTTGCATGGCAGGCTTCTTCGTCGAGTGCACCGCCTCATAGATGTTGTGCGCGGTGTTGATGAGCGCGATATGGGTCAGGGCCTGCGGGAAGTTGCCTGTCAGCCGCCGCGCCACCGGATCGAATTCCTCCGAGATCAGGCCGACGTCGTTGGCTACCGCCGCGACGCGCAGGAACAGCTCGCGGGCTTTCTCGATATCCCCTCGCATCACATAGGTGTCGGCCAGCCATAGCGTGCAGGCGAGAAACGCACCTTCGATCGGCTCGGTCTCGTCCGGCCGCGGCTCGCGGGGATCATGGCGGAGCACGAAGCCGTCGCGCATCAGATGCTGCTCGATCGCAGCGATCGTCGCTGCCATCCGTGGATCGCCGGCCGGCAAAAAGCCCACCGCGGGCAGCAGCAGCAGGCTGGCGTCCAGGGTCTTTGCACCATAGGCGACCACGAAGGTGCCGGTGTCGCGATCGAAGCCGTTGGCGCAGATATCGGCATGGATGCGGGCGCGCTGGACCTTCCATGCGTCGAGCGGCGCCGAGAAACCGAAGGTCTCCGCGCTTTTGATGCCGCGGTCGAACGCGACCCAGCACATCACCTTGGAAAACACATAGTGCCGTCCCGGCCCGCGGGTCTCCCAGATGCCGCTGTCAGGCTCGGTCCAGACCTCGGTGACATGATCGAGGATCGCGCCTTCGAGCGCCCAGGTGCCGCCGTCGAGTTCGACCTCGGCCTTGCGGGCGTGATGGAAAGTATCGAGCAGTTCGCCATAGACGTCGAGTTGGAGCTGGGCGTGCGCGGCATTGCCGAACCGCACCGGCTGCGAACTCTCGTAGCCCGGCAGCCAATCGGCCTCCCACTCCAAGAGCCGCCGCTGGCCAGTGATGCTATACATGATCTGCAGGTCGGCGGGGGAGCCCGCCACCGACCGCAGCAACCAGTTGTGCCACTCGCCGGCCTCGGCGTAATAGCCGCTGTTCATCAGCGAAAATAGCGTGAAGGTCGCATCGCGCAGCCAGCAGTAACGGTAGTCCCAGTTGCGCGCGCCGCCGATCTTTTCAGGCAGCGAGGCGGTCGGCGCTGCGACGATGCCGCCGGTCGGCGCGAAGGTCAGCGCCTTCAGCGTGATCAGCGAGCGCTGCACCACCTCACGGCGCTTACCATGGTAGGTGCTGCGGCTCGACCATTCCGTCCAGAATGCCTCGGTGTCGGCGAGCGCCTGCAGCGCATCGACCGGCGGCGGCACGGGGCGATGGGACGCCTGGTAACTGAGCACGAACGGCACCACGTCGCCGGCCCTGACCTCGAAGTCCGCCACTGTCGTCATATTCTGACCGCGGATCGCGACCGGCGTGCGCAGCACAGCCATGTCGGGGCCGGCCACGGCGAGCAAGGTGCCGTCCGCCAGCCGCCGGACCCAGGGGATGCTGGCGCCGGAGCCGAAGCGCAGCACCAGCTCCATGGTCATGGCCACGGTGCCACGCTCGCCACGCACGATGCGCACGAGATCGGAGGCTTCGCCGCGGAGCGGCATGAAGTCAGTCAAGGTGACAACGCCACTGTCACAGGCAAAGCGCGTCTCGAGGACCAGCGTCTCGCCGTGATAGGACCTCGTGATCACACTACCCGGCTGCTGCGGCGCGATCAGCCAGCGGCCGTGATCGCGCGAGCCAAGCAGCGCCGCGAAACAAGCCTCGGAATCGAACGCCGGCCAGCACAACCAGTCGATCGAGCCGTCACGGCCGACGAGCGCCGCCGTCAGGCAATCGCCGATCAGGGCATAGTCTTCGATGCGGGAGGGCAACCTCGCGGGACTCCGGGCAGGCGGGACGATGGGAACCAACGCCGCAGCGCGGCGAAAGGTTCCCGACGCCGGCGCGTGGACCGTTAGGTACATTCGCAATGATGCCCGCCAATATGGCAAGCGAATGTTGGAAGCGGGCCACTAGCGAGTTCCTGCGGAAAACCGCTCCACCAGGAAGTCGATGAACAGCCGCACCTTGAGCGCAAGATGCCGGGTCGGCGGATAGATCGCGTACAGCGTCAGCGGCGGCGCGCTGTAGTCGGGCAGCACCATCTGCAGTTCACCGCTACGCAGCGCTGCGTCGGCGATAAAGGTCGGCAGCAGCACCACCCCGCGCCCGCCGATGGCGGCATCACGCAGCACCTCGGCGTTGTTGACGCACAGCGTCCACGGCGGCTGAATCCAGTGATCGCCGTCCGCGCCACTCAGCTTCCACTGGTTGCCGGTGGAGAGATAACCATAGGTCAAGCAGTTGTGCTCGCGCAGATCGCCCGGATGCCGCGGCACGCCATGTTTTTCGAGATAGTCCGGTGAGGCGCACACGGCGCGATCAATCGGCATGATCTTGCGTGCGATCAGGCTGGACGCTTCGAGATCGGCGATACGCAACGTGACGTCGAGACCATCCTGCACCGGATCGACCTGCTGGTCGCTGAGCGCGAGCTGGATGCGCAGGTCGGGATAGCGCACCATGAAATCGGCGATCGCAGGTCCGAGCTGCAGCGTGCCGAACGACATCGGCGCGTTGACCCGCAGCAGGCCGCGTGGCGTCGCCTGCAGATCGGCGACGGCCTGGTCCGCGGCGTCGAGATCACCGAGCACGCCCAGCACCCGCTCGAAATAGGCCTGGCCATTCTCGGTCGGGCTGACATGGCGCGTGGTGCGGTTGAGCAGTTGCACGCCGAGGTCGTTCTCAAGATCGGCGATGTACTTGCTGACCGCCGAGCGCGACAGCCGCAAAGACCGGCCCGCTTCCGAGAAGCTGCCGAGCTCGACCACCTTCACGAAGGCACGCAGCCCTTCCAACTTGTCCATGACCCCTCCAGCGTTATTGTCTTCATTTTATAGACAGTCATGTCAATCATTGCCAGATTGTCTTTAAAACGGTTCAAGCCAATATCCACGCCAGACGAAACGACATACCCCGAACAACAGGAGACGACATCATGTCTGGCATCCACCACGTCACCGCGATCGCAGGTAACGCCTTGCGAAACCTTGATTTTTACACCCGGACACTCGGCCTGCGGCTGGTCAAGAAGACCGTCAATTTCGACGATCCCGGCACCTACCACTTCTATTATGGCGACGAGGCCGGCCGGCCCGGCACCATCCTCACCTTCTTCCCGTGGGAGCACGCAGCCGCCGGCCGCGGCGGGGTCGGCCAGACCCACCAGACCGCCTTCCGCGTCCCGGCGCGCTCGATCGGCTACTGGACCCACCGCTTCATCGAGAAGGGCATCTCCCATGAGCCGCTGGAGAAGCGCTTCGGCGAGACGGTGCTCGCCTTCACCGATCCGGACGGCATGAGCCTTGCGCTCGTCGGCGTCCCCGGTGCGGAGAACGAGGCCGGCTGGAGCGACGGCGAGGTCCCGGCGGAGCACGCGATCCGTGGCTTCCACGGCGTCACGCTGCTGCTCGACAGCGCCGCAAAGACAGGCGCGATCCTCACCGACGTGTTCGGCTTCAAGGAAGTTGGCCGCGAAGCCTCGACCATCCGCTACCAGGCGTCCGACGCCGCCGGCGGCATCGTCGACATCTACGAGGCCAAGGGCTTCCTGCCGGGACGGCTCGGCCGCGGCTCGGTGCACCACATCGCCTTCCGCGCGGCGGATGATGTCGCGGAAGCCGAGATGGCCCGCAAGCTGGTGCGCGACCACGGCATGCACCCGACCGAGCAGAAGGACCGCAACTACTTCCGCTCGATCTACTTCCGCGAGCCGGGCGGCGTGCTGTTCGAGATTGCAACCGACATCCCCGGCTTCGATGTCGACGAGCCGCTGGCCTCGCTCGGCGAGGAGTTGAAGCTGCCGGCGTTCCTCGAGCCGCACCGCAAGGACATCGAGAACGTCCTGCCCGCCATCGGAAAGGCAAAGGCTGCGTAATGTCCAAGCTGTCTTTCACCCACCGTGTCGAGCCGGGCAACCGGCTCGACA
>JBFLYG010000026.1:115832-257785 GCA_040756765.1 Pseudomonadota bacterium
CACCCCCCGTGGGGGTGCCCCCCCCCCCCCCCCCCCACCCCGCCACTGCTTCTGTTGCACGGCACCGGCGGCGACGAGAACGACCTGCTGCCGCTCGGCCGCATGGTCGCGCCGGGATCGACGCTGCTCTCGGTGCGCGGCCAGGTGCTGGAGCACGGCATGCCGCGGTTCTTCCGCCGTCTGGCGGAAGGCGTGTTCGACGAGGACGACGTGCGCCGCCGTGCGCACGATCTCGCCGATTTCGTCGCGGCCGCCCGCGCGGAGTACGGCCTCGCCGCGCCGATCGCGCTCGGCTACTCGAACGGCGCCAACATCGCGGCAGCGCTGATGCTGCTGCGTCCGGGCGTGCTGCGCGGCGGCATCCTGCTGCGGGCGATGGTGCCGCTGAGCGCTCCGCCGCCCGCCGACCTCGCCGACACCGCGGTGCTGGTGGCCTCGGGCCAGCGCGACCCGATCGTGCCGGCAGCGAACGGCGAGCGATTGGCAGCCATGCTGGCTGCCGCCGGCGCTGATGTCGAACGGCGCGTGCTGCCGTCGGGCCACGAGTTGTCGCAGGCCGACCTGACGCTGGCGCGGCAGTGGCTGGACCGACAGCAAACCACAGCATCTGCGGCTTGAAACTGGCTCTGCCAAATGACGGCCAACGGCGTGCCCCATCACGGGCACGCCGTTGCTATAGATCGTCAGCAACACTTGGGTCCTGCAGCCCGTTCACATTTATCGAGGCACGACGATCGCCCGACTGACGCGAGGCCTATCCCGCGCGGGCAGCCCGTGCAGGCACCGGGCGGAGCAGTGCCGGCGCCGGCCGCGAGAACGTCATCACGCCGTGACGCAGCCCGAACAGGGGCTGCGCCAGCGTCGCCACCGCTTCCGCCGGATTGTGGGCATCGAGCACGACCAAATGTGCCGGCACGCCGACGGCGATGCCATAGCCATCGAGCCGCATCAGGCGCGCCGGGCCGGCCGTAACCATGTCGAAGCAAGCCGCGAGCCCTTCGGGTGTACCGATCTGCAGCACATTGGCGTAGAGATTCGCCATCCGCAGCAGCGAGCAGTCGCCGAACGGCGTGAACGGGTTGAGCACGTTGTTGGTCGCCAGCGAGCAGGTGACGCCCGCCTCTGCCGCCCGATGCAACGGCGCCACGCCGCGCGGTACGCTGTGGGTACGCCCCGCCCCCATCAGGAACAGGTCGGTGGCCGGCAGTGCGGTGAGCGCGACACCAGCGTCGGCGAGGCGCGTCGCGACAACCGCGAGGTCATCGGGCGCCAGTTCCGACAGCTTGGTGACGTGTCCGGCCGCGACACGACCACCCCAGCCATGGCGCGCCGTCTGACGGCAGACCTCGTCAAGATGCATCCAGGACGGATCGAGATCGAAGTCGAGGTGGAAGTCGACGTTGAGGTCGAAGCGTCGCGCGATGTCGAAGATGCGCGCGATCTGCCCGGCAGGATCGGTGTCAGCATAGGGACAGCCACCGATCAGGTCGGCGCCGCCGGCGCAGGCCTCGACCAGCAGATCCTCCGCGCCGGGATCGTTGAGCAGCCCTTCCTGCGGGAACACGCAGATCTGCAGGTCGACGGCCCAGCGATAGTCGCGCTTGAGCGCGCTGACCGCACGAAAGCCCTTCAGCCCGACGCGTGGATCGACTTCCACATGGGTGCGCATCCGGTTGGTGCCCTGCAGGATCGCCTTCTCCAGCGTGCGCGCGCCGCGCTGGTAGATGTCCTCCTCGGTGAAATCACGCTTGGCCGCCGCGACGGCCGCGATCGCCTCGCCGAGCGTGCCCGTGCGGCAGACGCAGCGCCCGGTCAGGCAGGCCTTGTCGAGATGGATGTGACTGTCGACGAAGCCGGGCGTCACGAGGCGGCCGTCGAGCGCGATTTCGCGTGCGACCGCGGCCATCCGCGGCGCGATCTCGGCGATGGTCCCGGCGCGGATGCCGATGTCGACGGGATCGGCGCGGCCGGCGAGCGCAGCCTGGCGCAGGATGAGATCGAAAGGCATGGCGTCGAAATCCCTGTCGTTATTCGGCCGCTTCGCTGTGTCCGAGATAGGCCGCCTCCAGCGCCGGATCGCCGGCGAGGTCCTGCGCCGAGCCGGTGCGCCCGACCCGGCCCGCCTCCAGCACATAGCCGCGGTCGGCGACTGTCAGCGCCAGCGCCGCCATCTGGTCGACCAGCAGGATGGTCACGCCCTCGTCGCGCAGCTCCGCCAGGATGTCGAACAGCTCGTTGACCATGGCCGGCGACAACCCCAGCGACGGCTCGTCGAGCAGCAGCACGCGCGGCTTCGCCATCAGCGCGCGGGCGATCGCCAGCATCTGCTGCTCGCCGCCGGACAGCAAACCGGCACGGCTGTCGATACGCTCCCGCAAGCGCGGAAAGCGCTTCAGTACGGCCTCCGCCTCGGCGTGGCGGTCGATGCGGCCACGGGTATAGGCCCCGAGCAGAATGTTGTCGTAGACGCTGAGCTCGGCGAACACCTGCCGTCCCTCGGGCACCAGCGCAAGGCCGGCATAGGCGATGCTGTGGGCCTCGCGCGTGCCGATGCTGGCGTCGTCGAGCAGGACGTTGCCGTCGACCGGGCGCAGCAGCCCGCTGATCGCCCGCATCGCGGTGGATTTGCCGGCGCCGTTGGCGCCGAGCAGCGCCACCATCTCGCCTTCGCGGATCTCGATATCGATGCCCTCGAGTACCGGCGCGGCGCCGTAGCCGGCCGACAGGCCGACGCAGGCGAGCACCGCATCGCGCGAGCATGTCCACTCCCGCAGGCGTGGCCGGGCGCGCATGCCGGCATCGCCGAGATAGGCCGCGAGCACGCGCGGCTCGCGCCGCACCTCATCCGGCGTACCGGCGGCGATGACCGTGCCGGCATCGAGCACCACGACATGATCGGAAATGCCCATCACCATCGCCATGTCGTGCTCGACCAGGATCACGGCGATCCCGAGATCGGCGATCCGCCGCAGCAGCCCGCTGAGCGCGACCTTGTCGGCCCGCATCAGGCCGGCGGCCGGCTCGTCGAGCAGCAGGACCTGCGGCCGCGTCGCCAGCGCCCGCGCGATCTCCACCAGCCGGCGGTCGACATGGGGCAGGTCGCCGGCCGGCCCATCGAGCGGGCCGCGATAGCCGACGAAGGCCAGCAGCGCTTCGGCCATATCGCGCTCCGCGCCGCCGGCGAACGCCGCGAACGGCTGACCGAGCCGGCCGCGGCGTAGCGCGATCAGGACGTTCTCGATCACGGTCATGGCCTCGAACAGCTGGGTGGTCTGGTAGGTGCGCGTGATCCCGGCACGGGCGACGCGCCAGGCCGGCGCGCCCGCGAGCTCGGCGCCACCGAGCGCGATGCTGCCGGTCTCGGGCCGGTAGAAGCCGCTGATCATGTTGAGCACGGTGGTCTTGCCGGCGCCGTTCGGACCGATGATGCTGGTGACCGCGCGCGGCGACGCCGTGAGCGTGACGCCCGATGCGGCGCGAATGCCACCGAACGACAGGCCGATGTCGCTGACCACAAGACCAGACGTCTCGCGCGCAGCGCTCAGGAACGCGGCGAGGTCGACGTCACGGTCGCCGGCGGTGGTGCACGCGGGCCGCACGACGAGGCGGGCCAGCGAGCCGATCAGCCCCTCCGGCGCGAGCCACAGCACCGCGAGCAGCAGCGCCCCGAACATCAGAAGACGGTATTCGGCAAGACTCGAGAGCAGTTCGGGCAGCATCACCGTGACAATCGCGCCGACCAGCGGGCCGAACACCCAGCCGGCACCGCCGACCATCACCGCGAGCAGGAACAGGATCGATTGCGAGAACGGAAACGAATCCGGCGCGATGAACATCATCAGCGGCGCGAACAGCCCGCCGGCGAGCCCGGTGAACGCCGCCGACAGTGCGAACGCGACCGTCCGGATGATGACCGGATTGAGCCCGAGCGAGCGCGCTGCGACCTCGCTATCGCGGACCGCGACCATGGCCTTGCCCCAGCTGCCGCCGGCGATGCGCGCGAAGACCGCGAGCGCCGCGCCGGCGAGCACGACCGCGAGCAGTGCGATCCCGCGCTCGCCCAGCATGACGCCGCCGAGCGACGGCGACGGCAGCCCCATCAGGCCGTTCTGGCCGCCGGTCAGGTCCTTCCATTCGATGATGCCATGCTGGACGATGAAGGCGAAGGCGATGGTGACCATCGCGAGATACGGCCCCTTCACCCGCAGCGCCGGCAGCGCCAGCAGGCCGCCGAGCGCGCCCGCCAGCAGCGTCGCTGCGATCAGCGCCAGCCAGAAGTTCACGCCGTGCAGCGTCAGAACCGCCACGGCATAGGCGCCGATGGCATAAAACCCGACATGTCCCAGCGAAATCTGGCCGCCGAGCCCGAGCAGGATGTTGAGGCCGACGCCGACGATCGTCGTCAGCGCCACCAGCGACAGCACGAGATGGGCATAGCCGGACGTCCCCCAGGCGATGGCGCATCCGGCGACCGTGACGGCAGCAATGCCGGCGAAGACGTACAGTGAGGAAGAGCGACCGTGCATTGTCACACCTTGTTCACGGCGGCGCGGCCGAGCAGGCCGTGGGGCATTGCCACGAGGGCGAGGATGACCACGCTGAACGCGACGATCTGGGTGTAGCTCGAGCCCAGCGATGCGGTGACCAGCGCCTCGATCAGGCCGTACAAGAGGCCCGCGAGCATGACGCCCCAGGCCGAGGTAATGCCGCCGAGGATGGCGACGGCGAACGCCTTGATGCCGAACAGCGTGCCCATCTCGGAATTGACGTTGAACAGCGGCGCGATCAGCAGGCCGGCGAGACCGGCGAGGACAGTCGACAGAGCGAACGACAGGGCGACCGCGCGCCGGACATGGATGCCCATCAGCCGCGCCGCATCGCGGTTCTGCACGACCGCGAGCAGCGCCTTGCCGCGATAGGTGTGGCGCAGCACAAGGTGCAGCGCGAGCGCAATGCCGAGCCCGACCAGCGGAATGACCATCTGCAGCGGATAGACCCCGGCGCCGAACAGCGTCACCGGCTTGACCGCCAGCGGCGAGGGGAAGCTGCGCGGCTCCTTGCCGAAGGTGAACAGCATCAGGTTGTCCAGTACGATGCCGCCGGCAACCGTCGCCATCAGCCAGGCCTCGGAGCGGCGGCTGACGAAGGGCCGTACCAGGAAACGTTCGACGACGAGGCCGAACAGCGCGCAGGCGGCAAGCGTCGCGGCCACCGCCAGCGGCATCGGCCAGCCCATGCGCAACGCAAACAGATAGCCGAGCACCGCGCCCAAGGTCATGGACGAGCCCTGGGCAAAGTTCACCGTCCCCGACAGCACGTAGGTGACATGAAAGCCGAGCGCGATCAGCCCGTACATGCTGCCGAGCCCCAGCCCGGATATGATGGATGACGTGATCAGCATAGCGGCCTGTCCCCGTTGGTTTGTCAGGCGTATCACTCCCACCGCGTCATTGCTGGGCTCGACCCGGCAATCCATCTCGGCACCGTGCATTCGGCTTTCGAGATGGATCACCGGGTCAAGCCCGGTGACGACGCCAGTTGCGGAGGCACGCCTCACCTTTCAAAGTGCGATTCGGTCAGTTGGTCAGCGGCAGGATCTCATCACCCTTGAAGTGGGTGAAGATGTAGTCGTCCGCCGACAATGCGTCCTGCTCCTGCGGTGAGAACGGCTTGGCGTAGGTCTTGATCAGGCCGGCATAGCTGTCGATGCCGTAGAAGCCATCCCGCACCTTCGGTCCCTCGGTCGATCCGGCCTTGGCGATGGCCAGCGCCGTGAGATGCGCGGCGTCATAGGCGTTGGCGATGCCCACCGCCGGCGTCACGTCGGCATAAGACTTGATCTCCGGATACTTCGCCTTCAGCGCTGCGAACACAGCCTGCGCCTTCGGCGTCGCGTTGCCGGAGAAGCTGAAGGTCTGGATGAAGTGCACCTTCTCGGCGCTGGCGCCGGCGAGCTCGGTGAAACGCCCGCCCGACGGCCCCCAGTGCGAGATCACCGGCACATCCCAGCCCATGCGGTCGAGCGACTTCACGACCTGCGCCGAGGGCGCGACATTGGCGACGAGAAACAGCGCGTCGGCGCCGGCTTCCTTCAGGCGCGTGAGCTGCGGCACGACATCGACGTCGGCGGTCTCGAACTTCTCGACGCCGGCGCTCGGAATCTTCTTGGCGTCGAGGGCGGCCTTGAGCCCCTTCTCGTTGGATTCACCCCACGAGTTGTTGATGAGGATCATGCCTGGCTTCTTGGCGCCGTACTTCTTCTCGGCATAGTTGACCAGCGCAACGTCGACCAGCGCGTCGACAGCGGACACGCGAAACACGTAGTTCTCCGCGGCGCCGTTGCGGGTGATCGGAGTGCCCGCCGCCCATACGCCCACGAAGGGGATCTTGGCCTGGTTGGCGAATGGCACGATGGCCATCGACACCGGCGTGTCGAGGCCACCGAAGATCGCCGCCACCTGTTCACGCTGCGCCAGCTCGCGCGCGGCGACCACACCCTTGGCCGGATTGCTCTCGTCGTCACGCACCACCAGCGTGACCTTCTTGCCGAGCAGACCGCCCTTGGCATTGATCTCATCGATCGCGACCGACAGGCCGCGCACGATGGCCTCGCCGGATTTCGCCGATTGTCCGGACATCGCTGCCACCAGCCCGAACTTGACGACGTCGTCCGCCCGCGCCGGCGACAGAGCGGCGAGCGACAATGCGGCTCCCGCGGCCGCGAGCAGATGCCTCCGGGAAATTGTGCGAACGCGAAGTGCCATGGCCTAACCCTCCGAGAAGAACCAGGACCGTCAAAAAGCAAGCGCCGTGCCAGATTGTATGCACTGATCGGACTGCAGGAATCGCGATAAAGCGGGGTCTTCAGGCGACAAGTTGCGCAGCATTCGAGCGGCCGCGCTCATTCTTTCGGCAAGATCGTATACGATTTTTTGATACATTGAATACGAAAAATGCCCCCCCCAAGGAGGCCCGCACCATGACGATAGCTCAGGTCAAGCCGACGGACGAGGCTGCGCACGTGGTCGAGCGCTTCCTCGAGGCCTCGATGATCCCCGATCCGGTGACGGCTGCAAGCTACGTCTCGCCCGATCTCGTGATCACCTTCACTGGCGGCCGCCGCTACGCCCACCCCAGCGAAACCGCGGCCTTCAATGCTGAGCGCTACAAATGGGTGAAGAAAGCCATGCAGCGCACCGACGTCGTCCCCGGCGCCGGCGAAACCGTCGTCTACAATCTCGGCACGCTGTACGGCGAATGGCCTGACGGCACGCCGTTCGAGGGCAATCGCTACGTCGATCGCTTCGTGGTGCGCGGCGGCAAGATCGTGCAGATGGACGTCTGGAACGACAGCGCGGAGCGCCTGCTGCAACGCCACGGCATCAGCGCCTGAGACAAGTTTAAGCCTTACTTCGTCGCACGCGTCTTGCGCGCCGGCGCGACCTCGGCGGAATAGCTGGCGAGCACTTCGCGCAGGTCGCGCTCTTCGCCCGGGCTCGCGGAGATCAGCGCACGGCTCGCGACCGCATCGAGATGCGCATCCATCAACTTGGTGGCGCGCGATGCGTCGCCGGCGACCAGTGCGGCGATGATGGCACGGTGTTCGCTCACCGCACACTCGGACGAGTGCGGCCGGCTGTACAGCGCGAGGATCAGGCCGCAGCGCGACGCGACCTCGCTGAGATAGCGGGCGAGCGTCGTATTGCCGGTCATTTCCGCCAGCAGGATGTGAAACTCGGTGGCAAGCCGGATCGACAGCGGCTCGTTGTTGCCGCGCGCCTTTTCTTCTGCGTCGACATGGGCCTGCAGGGCCTTGACCTGCTCGCTGCGGAGGCCGCGGCTGGTCAGCCGGGCGACCACCAGGCGCTCGAGCCCGATCCGCACGTCGAAGATGTCGCGCGCCTCCTCCCAGCTCGGCTTGGCCACCGCCGCGCCGCGGTTGCGGCGCAGTTCGACCAGCCCTTCGGCAGCCAGGCGGGCCAGCGCCGCGCGGACGATGGTACGGCTGGCACCGAAGCGCTCGCCGATGGTGTCCTCCGGCAGCTTGGTGCCGGGCTTCAACGCCTGTTCCAGAATGGCGTGCCACAGCGCCCGGTAGATCAGGGTGCTGCGATCGGCAGTGCGGGCGGCGGGCTTTCTCGGCATCGGCGGCATCACGGCGGCTTTCGCAACCATTGCGTCAGCCCCAAACGGAAAGCAAGCGCAGTGCCAATTACTCCTCAGGCTCGGAGGTGAACAGCAGCGGATAGCCCCGGGCGCGGCCGGCGTCGGTCGCGCGCGTCGCCTTGGTCTCGGCGATGTCCTTGGCGAACACGGCGACCACGCAGGCGCCACGCTGATGGGCGGTGAGCATGACCTTGTGAGCCTGCTCCGCGGTCATCCGGAATTCCGCCTTCAGCACCATCACCACGAACTCGCGCGGCGTGTAGTCGTCGTTGACGAGGATGACCTTGTAGAGCCGCGGGCGCTCGGTGGTCACACGCGTCCGCGTGCGCGGCCTGGTGGCGGCGTCACTCATCGGATCGAACGCCCTCGAGAATGCCGCCACGCACGGCGGCCGCGAACCATCATCGACCCATACTGCGGGTCGCTCATGATGCAACGCGATGGTTGCACTGCGGCGTTTTTCAGACCTTGGCGATGACGATGGAACTCGGCATTCTTCGGGAAGACTAGGCCAGTCATTGGCATAGGCGTTGCATACCGTTTGACCACATTCTGTAGGGGAATTGGGATGACGCTGAAAGACTTCAAGATGTCCGCATGCAAGGGCGCCATGGTCGCGTTGTTGGCGCTGTCTGCCATTAGCTTAGGCAATCGTGCGGCGGAAGCGGAGACCGTGCTGCGGATCGCGATGACAGCGGCCGACATCCCGCGCACGCTGGGACAGCCGGACCAGGGCTTCGAGGGCAACCGCTTCACCGGGCTCACCATGTACGACGCCCTCACCATGTGGGACCTGTCGTCGGCGACCAAGCCGAGCGTGGTGATCCCGGGCCTCGCCACCGAATGGAGCGTCGATCCCGCCGACACCAAGAAATGGATCTTCAAGCTGCGGCCGGGCGTGACTTTTCATGACGGCTCACCGTTCAACGCTGATGCGGTGGTCTGGAATGTCGACAAGGTGCTGAAGACCGACGCGCCGCAATACGATGCCAGCCAGGTCGGTGTCACCGCCTCGCGCATGCCGACACTCGTCTCGGCGCGCAAGATCGACGACCTCACGGTCGAGCTCTCCACCAAGGAGCCGGACAGCTTCCTGCCGATCAACCTCACCAACCTGTTCATGGCGAGCCCGACCAAATGGCAGGCGCTCTATGACGCGGCCGCTGGCGCCGACGCCAAGGCGAAGGCCACCGCGGCATGGGACGCTTTCTCGCGCGATGCCTCGGGCACCGGCCCGTGGAAGATGGCGCGCTTCGTGCCGCGCGAGCGGCTCGAAGTGGTGAAAAACGCGGCCTACTGGGATAAGGCGCGCATCCCCCATGTCGAGCGCATGGTGCTGCTGCCGATCCCCGAGGCCAACGCCCGCACCGCGGCGCTGCTGTCCGGCCAGGTCGACTGGATCGAGGCGCCGGCGCCCGACGCCGTCGCGCAGATCAAGCAGCGTGGCTTCGTCATCCAGGCCAACGAGCAGCCACATGTCTGGCCCTGGCAGTTCTCGCGAACCGAAGGCTCGCCCTGGAACGACATCCGCGTGCGCAAGGCGGCGAACCTCTGCATCGACCGCGACGGCATGAAGGACGGCCTGCTCAGCGGCCTGATGGTGCCGGCGACCGGCACCGTCGAACCCGGCCATCCCTGGCGCGGCTCGCCGACGTTCCAGATCAAGTATGATCTGCCGGCGGCTCAGGCGCTGATGAAGGAGGCCGGCTACGGGCCGAACAAGAAGCTGACCGTCAAGATCCAGACCTCGGCCTCGGGCTCGGGCCAGATGCTGCCGCTGCCGATGAACGAGTATCTGCAACAGGCGCTGGCGGAATGCTACTTCGACGTCCAACTCGACGTCATCGAGTGGAACACGCTGTTCACCAACTGGCGGCGCGGCGCCAAGGATCCGTCCGCCAACGGCGCCAACGCCATCAACGTGACCTTCGCGGCGATGGACCCGTTCTTCGCGCTGGTGCGCTTCCTGCAATCGGGTATGGCGCCGCCGGTCTCCAACAACTGGGGCTTTGTCAACAACCCGAAGTTCGACGAACTGGTGAAGAAGGCGCGGCAGACCTTCGAGCCCGCGGCCCGCGACCAGGCCCTGGCCGAGCTGCATGCTGCGTCAGTGGACGATGCCGACTTCCTCTATGTCGCCCATGACGTCGGCCCGCGCGCGATGAGCCCGAAGATCAAGAACTTCGTGCAGCCGAAGAGCTGGTTCGTCGACTTCTCGCCCGTCACCCTGGAGCCGTGAGAAAGGCATCGTCACGGTTCGGGACTCTCGCCTCATGGTGAGGTGTGCGGCAATGCCGCGCATCTCGTCCCATGAGGCTTGGGGCTCCACCTGCGAGACGCTCGGCGTGCGGGCGCCTCGGGACGGGTGACATGTTCATTGCGGTGGGCACCGGTCGGTCCCCACGCGATCCGATCCGCCGTCGTCAGACCATTGGTGACCGAGTGCTGGCCTATATCGCCCGACGCATCGTCTACGTCATTCCGATCATCATCAGCGTCGCGCTGGTGTGCTTCCTGCTGGTGCATCTGGCGCCGGGCGATCCGCTCGTCGCCGTGTTGCCCGCAGACGCCTCGCAAGAGCTGGCGGCGCAACTGCGCGCCTCCTACGGCTTCGATCGGCCACTGCCGGTGCAGTTCGGCCTGTGGGTCTTAAAGGCGCTGCACGGCGACCTCGGCACGTCCATCGCCACCGGCCGCCCGGTGCTGGCGGAAGTGATGCGCGCGGTCGGCAACACCGTGATGCTCGCCATCGCCGCCGCGCTGATCGGCTTTGCCCTCGGCCTCACGCTCGGTCTGATCGCCGGCTACTATCGCAACACCTGGGTCGACAAGGTCGCGACCTCCATCGCCGTGGCCGGCGTCTCGGTGCCACACTACTGGCTCGGCATCGTCTTGGTGATCGTCTTCTCGGTGCAACTGAACTGGCTGCCGGCGGTCGGCGCCGGTCCCGGCGGCTCCAGCGCCTGGAGCTGGGACTGGGCCCATCTGCGCTATCTGGTGCTGCCGGCGCTGACCATGGCCGCCATCCCGATGGGCATCATCACCCGCACCGTCCGCGCACTTACCGGCGATATCCTGTCGCAGGATTTCGTCGAGGCGCTGCGCGCCAAGGGCCTGCGCGAAGCCGGCGTGTTCCGCCACGTGGTGCGCAATGCCGCCCCGACCGCCATGGCGGTGATGGGCCTGCAGCTCGGCTACATGCTCGGCGGCTCGATCCTGATCGAGACCGTGTTCTCCTGGCCTGGCACCGGCCTGCTGCTCAACTCCGCAATCTTCCAGCGCGACCTGCCGCTGTTGCAGGGCACCATCCTGGTGCTGGCGTTGTTCTTCGTCCTTCTCAACCTGCTGGTCGACGTGGCGCAAGCCGTGATCGATCCGCGCATCAGCCGCAGCTGAGGCCTGCCATGACCAGTCTCAGCGACACCGCCCTGCAGGCCGCCCCTGCCGAAGCCCCGAAAGGCTACTGGTCGACGGTCGGCCGACGTCTCGTGCGCGACCCCGTCAGCATGGTGTGCGTGGCCGTGCTGCTCGCCATCGTGCTGTCGGCGGTGTTCGCGCCGTGGCTGGGCCTCGCCGATCCCTACCAGGGCTCGATGATCCGGCGGCTGCGCCCGGTCGGCACGCCGCACTATCCGCTCGGCACCGACGAGCTCGGCCGCGACATGCTGGCCCGCCTGATCTATGGCGGCCGGCTGTCGCTGCTCACCGGCATCCTGCCGGTCGGCCTCGCCTTCATCTCCGGGACCGCACTCGGCCTGATCGCCGGTTACGCTGGCGGCCGCATCAACACCGCGATCATGCGTACCGTCGACGTGTTCTATGCCTTCCCCTCGGTGCTGCTGGCGATCGCGATCTCCGGCGCGCTCGGCGCCGGCATCATCAACTCCATCGTGTCGCTGACCATCATCTTCATTCCGCAGATCACCCGCGTCGCCGAGAGCGTCACGACCGGTGTGCGCAACCTCGACTTCGTCGATGCCGCGCGCGCCTCCGGTGCGGGCTCCCTGACGATCATGCGGGTGCACATGCTCGGCAACGTGCTCGGCCCGATCTTCGTCTACGCCACCGGGCTGATCTCGGTGTCGATGATCCTCGCCTCAGGCCTGTCGTTTCTCGGCCTCGGCACCCGGCCGCCGGAACCGGAATGGGGGTTGATGCTCAACACCCTGCGCACCGCGATCTACGCCAACCCGACGGTCGCGGCGCTGCCCGGCGCCATGATCTTCGCGGTGTCGATCTGCTTCAACATGCTGAGCGACGGCCTGCGCACAGCCATGGACATTCGGAGCTGACGCATGGCGCCTGTACTTGCCGCAAAGATGGATACGCGGGTCGAGCCCGCGTACGACGCCGTAGTGTGGCGATGCGCCTTGCCCTTTTCCTGCGTCATTGCCGGGCTTGACCCGGCAATCCAGCTGCCTCGCCTCGTCCCCACAAGGAGGCGCCAATGAGCGCCGAAACCACCCTTCTCGCCCCGATCGAGGATCGCGGCGGCGCGGCGCAGCCGCTGCTGACCGTGCAGGGGCTGACCAAGCACTTCCCGGTGCGTGGCGGGCTGTTCAGCGAGCAGCGCACCGTACGCGCGGTCGACGATGTATCCTTCACTGTCGGCAAGGGCGAGACGGTCGGCATCGTCGGTGAGTCCGGCTGCGGCAAGTCGACCACGGCGCGCCTGCTGATGCACCTGATGCCGCGCGACCGCGGCGACATCCTCTATGACGGCCGCACCATCGGCCGCGACCTGCCGCTGACTGAGCTACGGCGCGGCATGCAGATGGTGTTCCAGGACAGCTACGCCTCGCTCAATCCGCGCCTCACCTTAACGGACTCGATCGCGTTCGGCCCGCGCGTCCACGGCATGTCCGCCGCCAAGGCGCGCGCGCTGGCGCACGACCTGCTCGGCAAGGTCGGGCTGCGGCCGGAGACCTTCGCGAACCGCTATCCCCACGAAATTTCCGGCGGCCAGCGGCAGCGCGTCAACATTGCAAGGGCACTGGCGCTGTCGCCCCGCCTCGTGATCCTGGACGAAGCCGTCTCGGCGCTCGACAAGTCGGTGGAAGCGCAGGTGCTCAACTTGCTCACGGACCTCAAGCGCGAGTTCGGGCTGACCTACATCTTCATCAGCCACGACCTCAACGTGGTGCGCTACATCTCCGACCGCGTGCTGGTGATGTATCTCGGCGAGGTGGTCGAACTCGGCCCGGTCGACAGCGTCTGGCAGGCGCCTGCGCATCCCTATACCCGGGCATTGCTCGCCGCGATGCCGAGCACCGATCCGGACCGGCGCACGACGACCCCGCCGATCACCGGCGATCCGCCGAATCCGATCGATCCGCCGAAGGCCTGCCGCTTCCATACCCGCTGCCCGTTCGCGGAAAGCGTCTGCAGCACGGTGACGCCGCGCCTTACGCCGGTCGATGGCGATGGTCATGAGACGGCATGCCACATGGCGGTGCCGGGCTCCGGCCACAGCCGTGCCGCGAAGGTCGACCAGGCTGCGATCCCATAACCACAAGAACAAGGAGACTGCCCCATGTCTGCACCGACGAATGCGGCCCCCTCCGCAGCGGAGGTCGCCGTACTGGCGAAAGTCGCCGGTATCCCGGTCACGCCGGAAGTCGCCGCGCGAATAGCCGGCTCGATCGGTCCGGCGTTCACCGGCTTCAGCGCCATCGCCGGCACGCTGCCGCTCGATCTCGAGCCCGCAACCTTTACCGTCGTGCAGAACGAGGCCAACCGATGAGCACCGATCCCGCCCTGCTGTCGCTGACCGAGATCGCCGGCGCGATCGCCACGAAAAAGATCTCCTCGCGCGAGGCGACGCACGCCTGTCTCGCCCGCATCACAAAGCTGCAGCCGACGCTCAACGCCTTCATGGCGATCGAGCCCGAGGACGCGCTCGCGGCAGCCAACGCCGCCGATGCCGAGCTCGCGGCCGGCCGTTCGCGGGGGCCGCTGCACGGCGTACCGCTCGCCCACAAGGACATGTACTACGAGGCCGGCAAGGTCGTGACCTGCGGCTCGGCGATCCGCCGCGACTGGATCGCAGGCACCACCTCGACCGCACTGCAGCGCCTCAAGGATGCCGGCACGATCCGGCTCGGCAGCCTGCAGATGTCGGAGTTCGCCTACGGCCCGACCGGGCACAACGCGCACTATGGCCCGGCGCGCAACCCGTGGAATCTGGAGCATGTCACCGGCGGCTCATCGTCCGGCTCGGGCGCGGCCGTCGCCGCCCGCCTGACCTTTGCTGCGCTCGGCTCCGACACCGGCGGCTCGATCCGCCTGCCGGCGCACTATTGCGGCGTCACTGGACTGAAGACCACGGTCGGACTGATCAGCCGCGCCGGCGCGATGCCGCTGTCGCAGTCGCTCGACACCGTCGGACCGCTGGCGCGCACCGCGGAAGACTGCGCCCTGCTCACCGGCCTGATGGCCGGCGCCGATCCAGCCGATCCCACGCTGCGGAACGAGCCTGTGCCCGACTACCTCGCGGCGACACGGCAATCCATGACTGGCCTGACCATCGGCGTGCCGGCAACGTTCTATGTCGACGACCTCGACAGCGACGTCGGGCGCGTGCTGGAGGAAACGCTGGCGACGCTGCGCCGCGAGGGCGCACGGATCGTCAAGGTGACGCTGCCGCCGCAGCCACAACTGACGGCGGCGTGCCAACTGGTGCTCGCGGTCGAGGCCGCCGCCTTCCACAAGGCCTGGATGATCGAGCGGCCGCAGGACTATGGCCCGCAGGTGCTGATGCGGCTGCAGAACGCGCTCGCCATTCCCGCCGTGAATTACCTCGAGGCGCTGCGCTGGCGCGGCCCAGCGCTAGCTGCGCACCTCTCCGCGGTCGCCGGCATCGATGCGCTGCTGGTCCCGGTATCGCCTGTTCCGGCACCGACCATCACCGGCAGCGACGTCGGCAACCAGCCCGGCGCCGAGGCGGTGATCCAGAACCTGACGCGCTTCACCCGCCCCATCAACTATCTCGGCCTGCCGTCGCTGGCGCTCCTCGCCGGCTTCAGCGTTGCGGGGCTACCTATTGGCCTGCAACTGGTCGGGCGGCCATTCGACGAGGCGACGATCCTGCGCATCGGTGCCGCGTTCCAGCGCGCGACCGATTTTCATACCCTGAGGCCCGCGATCGCATGACCCCCTTGGTCGAGGTCGACAATCTCACCGTGCGCTTTTCCGGCGTGCGCACCGTGCACGCGGTCAACGGCGTCAGCCTGTCGCTCGCCCAGGGCGAGGTGCTGGGCCTGCTCGGCGAATCCGGCTCGGGCAAGAGCGTGACGCTACGCGCGCTGATGCGGCTGTTGCCGGCGCGGCGCACGGCGATCGGCGGCAGCATCCGCGTCGCTGGGCAGGACGTGCTGGCGCTCGACGACGAGGCGCTGTCCGCGTTCCGCGGCCGCACGGTGTCGATGATCTTCCAGGAACCGGGGCTCGCCCTCGATCCGGTCTACACCATCGGCGACCAGATCGCCGAGACTGTCATGCGTCACGAGGGCGCGAGCCGTGCCGATGCCATGGCTCGCGCACTGCAGATGCTCGACGTGGTGCGCATTCCCTCGGCCAAGCGCCGGCTGAAATCATATCCCCACGAGATGTCCGGCGGCATGCGGCAGCGCGCGATGATCGCGTTGGCGCTCGCCTGCAAGCCGAAGGTGCTGCTGGCCGACGAGCCGACCACGGCGCTCGACGCCACGGTGCAGATCCAGATCCTGCTGCTGCTGCGCGAGCTGCGGCGCGAGTTCGGCATGTCGGTGATCTTCGTCACTCACGACATCGGCGTGGCGACCGAAATCTCCGATCGTATCGCCGTGATGTATGCCGGGCAGATCGTCGAGACCGGCCCGTTCGCGGAGATCGTGCGTGCGCCGGTCCACCCCTACCCGCGCGGCCTGCTGACCGCGACCGTGCATGGCGCGGTGCGCGGCGCGCGACTCGAGACCATTCCCGGTACCCCGCCATCGCTCGACCGCGCGCCGGTCAGCTGCCCGTTCGCACCGCGCTGCCGCGAGGCCCAGCCCCGCTGTCTCGCGCAACTGCCGCCTGCAGTCGAGGTAGCACCAGGTCATCTTGCACGTTGCGTGCTCGCCGATCCGACTCCCGCCCAGGTGGCGTAGACAGCCTCCGGTCGCATCGGTCCGCACGCCACGACGCTCACGAAAATGTCAGAGGCACTTGTTGCACAGAGTGCACTCGACATTGCCCCGCAGCGCCATCGGCCAAATGGCTGATCCCGCGGCCTTGACAGTTTCGCGCCCGTTGCGGCGAATGAGCCATCGCCTTCCCTCATTCTCAAAAGACCTTCCTGGAGGACACCGATGGAGCGCTTTGCTCTCGTCATCGACGGCAAGACCGTTCAGGCCGCGGACCATTTCGAGGTGCTGAACCCTTCGACCGGCGCCGTCGCCGGCCTGGCGCCCAAGGCATCTCGCGAGCAGCTCGATGACGCCATCGAGGCGGCCGCCAGGGCCCAGAAGGCCTGGGCCAAGCGCCCCGACGCCGAGCGCAAGCAGCTCTGTCATGCGGTCGCCGACAAGATCAAGGATCACGCCGAAGAGCTCGCGCGCCTGTTGACCATCGAGCAGGGCAAGCCGCTCAACGGCCTCGGCTCGCGGTTCGAACTGGGTGGCGCGCAGGCTTGGGCACACTACACCGCCGACCTCGACATTCCGGTGAAGGTGCTGCAGGACAACAACGAGGGCCGGATCGAACTGCACCGCAAGCCGGTCGGCGTGGTCGGCTCGATCACGCCCTGGAATTGGCCGCTGATGATCGCGATCTGGCACATCATTCCTGCGATCCGCGCCGGCAACACCGTGGTCAACAAGCCGTCGCCGTTCACGCCGCTGTCGACGCTGCGGATGATCGAGTTGATGCAGGACGTGCTGCCCCCGGGCGTCGTCAGTTGCATCGCCGGCGAAGACTTCCTCGGCGCCCACATGTCGGGTCACGCGGGCATCGGCAAGATCACCTTCACCGGTTCGTCCGCGACCGGCCAGAAGGTGATGTCGTCGGCTTCCCACACCCTCAAGCGCCTCACCCTCGAGCTCGGCGGCAACGACGCCGGCATCATCCTGCCCGACGTCGATCCGCAGCAGATCGCCGAGGGGCTGTTCTGGGGCGCCTTCATCAACAACGGCCAGACCTGCGCCGCGCTCAAGCGCCTGTACGTTCACGACAACGTCTATGACGAGATCTGCAACAGCCTCGTCAACTACGCCAGCAACATCCCCGTCGGCGACGGCCTCGACGAAAAGAGCGTGCTCGGCCCGATCCAGAACCGCATGCAGCGCGACAAGGTCGCCCGCCTCGTCGACGCGGCGAAATCCGCCGGCGGCCGCGTGCTGCTCGGCGGTACCGCGGACAAGGAGGACAGCCTGTTCTTCCCGCTGACGCTGATCTCCGACCTCGACAACGGCAACCCGCTGGTCGACGAAGAGCAGTTCGGCCCGGCGCTGCCGATCATCCGCTACAGCAACCTCGACGAGGTGATCGCGCGCGCCAACGACAACCCGAACGGCCTCGGCGGCTCGGTGTGGTCGAAGGACGTTGCCAAGGCCAAGGAGATCGCGCTGGAGCTCGAGTGCGGCTCGGCCTGGATCAACAAGCACGGCGCGATCCAGCCCAACGCCCCGTTCGGCGGCGTCAAGGGCTCGGGCGTCGGCGTCGAGTTCGGCGAGGAAGGCCTGTTCGAGAACACCGACGTCCAGGTCATCCATTCGTAAGCGGATCTGCTGATCAATAAGAAGCCCGGGATCGCGATGCGGTCCCGGGCTTTTTTTCGGCTGTCGCGAGCGACGCCGGAGCGTGGACGCTTAGTGCAGCTGCAGCTCGTCCTGGAAGCCCTTGGCCACGGAGAGCAGCCGCGCATCGGTCATGCGCCGGCCGATCAACATCAGCCCGACCGGCAAACCAGATGTCTTCACCGGCAGCGACGTGCCGGTCAGCTCGAACAGGTTGCCGAGCATCGGGTTGCGCAGGGTCTGCAGGTTGATCCGGCCGAACAGCTCATCGTCGGCCTCGAGCGGCGCGATCTCCGGCGCCACCGTCGGCACGGTCGGCAGCAGCAGGACGTCGAGCGGCGCGAGGCGCGCGTCCATCGCCGCGATCAGCTCGCTGCGCCGGCGCATGGTGGTGATGAACGCCGCCGCCGACACCGAACGACCGCCGAGGATGCGGCTGAGCACGCGCCGGTCGTACTCCGCGCCACGAGTGTCGAGCCACGGGGCGTGAATCGCCGCCGATTCCACCGCTGCGATCGCCGCCGGCGCCGTGGCCTGGCGCATGGCCAGGATCAGGTCGTCGATCTGCCAGTCCACCACCTTGGCGCCGAGCTGCGACAGCCGCGTCAACTGCGCTTCGAACGCCGCACCGACCACGGAATCGACGTTCTCGAACATCAGTCCCCGTGGCACACCGACGCGCAGGTTTGCCAGCGGAAACGCGGTGACCGGCTGCGGCTTCAGACCCACCATGACGGCGTCAGTGTCCGCGCACTGCTGCACCGTCCTGGCGAGCGGTCCGATGGTGTCGAGGGTGTAGGACAACGGGAAGGCGCCCTCCGTCGACACCCGGCCCGCCGTGGGCTTGAAGCCGACGACACCGTTGAACGCCGCCGGAATGCGCACCGAGCCGCCGGTGTCGGAGCCGATCGAGATCTCGCTGGTGCCTTCCGCCACCGATACGCCCGCGCCCGATGACGAGCCGCCGGGCACGCGCGTCGGATCGACCGCGTTGCCGGGGGTGCCATAGTGCGGGTTGAGGCCGAGGCCGGAGAACGCGAACTCCGACATGTTGGTCTTGCCGATGATCAGCGCGCCGGCGCGGCGCAGCCGGGCGATGACCGGAGCATCCTCGGTGGCAGGCGCGGCCGTGCGCAGCAGCGCGGAGCCTGCCGTGGTGGGCTCGCCGGCGACATCGAACAGGTCCTTGATCGAAACGATGGCGCCGTCGAGCGGTCCCAGTGAGGCGCCGGTGCGGCGGCGCGCATCGGCGGCATCGGCTTCGGCGCGCACCCGCTCGTGGTACACCTTGGTGAAGACGTGCGAGGTCTTCGCCGTGGCGTCGATCTGAGCGAGCGCCTTCTCAACCTTGTCCCGAATGGCCGACATACCAGTTCTCCTGTTCACGAAACGACGGGAAGCTCGACGACGTCATAGGCATGGCGGATCGTGCGGCCAAGCACCGGATCGATCAGCTCCATCTCGAACCGGCTCGACGGCCGCACACCGCCGATCGCGCCGAGCGTGCCACCGAACATCACGGTGCCGACGGCGAGCTGGCCGCCCGGGACATAGCGCGGCATCAGATCCGACGGCGGCCGCAGGGTGGCGAGCTTGCCGTCCTGGTAGAGCACGCGCTGGCCGCCGATGGTGGCGTAGGCGCGCAGTTGCAGCTCGTCCCAGTGCCCGACCACCTCGTCGAGGCGCCACAGGTCCTTGGCCACCGGCTTCGCACACAGCTGCTTCGACAGCGCCACCCCCTGGGCCTCCGCCTTGCGGTCGGTGTGGTCGGAGCCGATGGTCAGCCACAGACCGTCGGCCATGGCGACGATGACCGGCTCGATCTCGCCGCTGCTGTCGGGACCGAGGAATTCGACCCGTTCGGCCTGGGTCAGCAGGCTGGCGCCGCCGCGGTAGAACAGCGGCACGCTCGACGGCGGCGGCACGCCGATCGCGGCGAGCTCGTCGATGTGGTGCCGCACCGCCGCCTCATCACGCGCGGCCCAGCCGGCAATCACGAGGTGGCCGGGCACAAAGCCCGCGGTTTGCGAGCCAGACCGGGTGTGGCAGTTGAATTCAAGCATGGTGTCCTCTGCAGTCGATCATGGAGGGGGTGAAGTCAATACCGGACGAGACACGGCTTTGCAGCCGTGCCCGGAGCAATCAGCGCTTGACGGCCTGCCAGCGGCAGAACGCAAACACCAGGACCGCGGCAACGAACTCGATCGCCGCCACGACATAAAGACCGGACGTGGCGCTGCCCGTGACATTGGCCGAAATGCCGATGAGATACGGAGCAACAAAGCCGGCGAGATTGCCTATCGAGTTGATCAGGGCGATCGCGCCGGCCGCTGCGGTCCCGGCCAGCAGCGCCTGGGGAATGGTCCAGAACACCGGGAACGCGGCGAGGATGCCGATCGCGGCAATGGTCAGCGCCACAAGTGCGGTGGCGCCGCCGCTGCCAATCAGCGCGCCGGTCGCCGCAAGACCGATTGCGGCGATCAGCGCCGCCAAGGCGCAATGCAGCCGCCGCTCGCCGGTGCGGTCGGAGTGCGCCCCGTTCCAGACCATGGCGATGGTGCCAGCAATGAAGGGGATCGCCGCCAGCAGGCCGATGCGCAGCGGATCCGTCACGCCCGTCTCCTTGATGATCGACGGCGTCCAGAATGCGATCGTGGCATTGCCGCTGACGATGCCGAAATAGATCAGCGCGCACAGCCACACGCGCCAGTCGGCGAGCGCGGCCTTGAAGCTGGATTCGCTGACCACCGCCGCGGCGTCGGCTGCGAGATCGTGCTCGATCGCCTGCGCCTCCTGCGCGCTCAGCCAACGCGCCTCGCGCGGACGGTCCGGCAACCACAGGATGACCGCGATGCCAGCAAGCACGGACGGGATACCTTCGAGAATGAACAGCCACTGCCAGCTGGCCAGATTGGCGACCCCGCCCATGCTGCTCATGATCAACCCCGCGATCGGACCGCCGACGATCCCGGCGATGGCGAACGAGGTCATGAACAGGCCGTTGATGCGGGCGCGCCGCGCCGCCGGGAACCAGTAGGTCAGGTATAGCACGACACCGGGAAAGAAGCCTGCCTCGAACATGCCGAGGGTAAAGCGCAGCACATAGAACCAGAACTCGGTCTTGACGAAGGCCATCGCCGCGCAGTTGAGGCCCCACAGGATGGTGATGCGGGCGAGCGTCTTGCGCGCGCCGATTTTCTCGAGCAGCAGATTGCTCGGCACCTCGAACAGAAAGTAGCTGAGGAAGAAGATGCCGGCGCCGAAACCGTAGGCGGCCTCGCTGAGCTTGAGGTCGCTCAGCATCGTCAGCTTGGCAAAGCCGACATTGACGCGGTCGATCCACGCCAGGATGAACAGGAAAACCAGCGCCGGGATCAGCCGGGCCGCGGCCTTGGCATAGGCGGTGGCGGCCACGGGAGCCGGGCCACCGGCCGCAATGTGAGGGTTTTCAAAAGCTTGAGCCATGTCGCGTTCTCCGCTCAGCCGCATCGGGCCGACTGCAAACCCCATCTGTGATATATCACTACAATATCTGAGATATTTTTGAAGCGAAAATAAAAGCCATGTATCAAGCTGCAATGCACAAAAGACCGGCAGCTGAATCGATGCAGAAAACCGCCTCCAGGGGTTCCAGGAGTTCGGCGGGCAAGGCCCCGGCCGCCAAGGGCAAGTCTCGCGCCCCCTTCGCCGCACGCAGCGAGCTGTCATCTGCCCCCAGGCGACCGCCGAACCAGGCGGAGGTCGCCTACGAGCAACTGAAGGCCGCGATCGTGACGCTCGCCATCGCGCCCAACACGCCGCTCAACGAAGCGATGATCTGCAGTGAGCTCGGCCTCGGCCGCACGCCGGTGCACCAGGCCTGCCATCGCCTTGCCCTCGAAGGCCTCGTGCAGATCGTGCCGCGCAAGGGCATGCTGGTGCCGCCGCTGTCGATGGACGACTTCCTCGACCTTGTCGGCGCGCGGCGGATCAACGAGCCGGCCTGCGCGGCGCTGGCCGCAGAACGAATGACGGACGACGAGATCGAGGCGCTCGCCACCCTCGTCGCGGACAGCCGGCGGCTGTCGCGTGACGACCTCGCCACCCTGATCGCCATCGACCAGCGCTTCCACGAGGCGATCGCACTCGGCTCACGCAACCGGGTGTTCGCGGGTTTCGTGAAGAACCTCAACGACCGCTCCGCACGGTTCTGGGCTCTGTCGCTGAGCAACGAAAGCCATCGTGCCGAAACCATCGACGAGCACGAGCGCATCGTCGCCGCGCTGAAGCGCCGCCATGCCGACCGTGCAGCGCAGGCGATGCGCGATCACATCGACTCGTTTGCCCGAACCTTCACTCAGCTCGCGTGACCAACCGCCAGGCGTCCAATTCCAACATTCGCTTCCGATATCGGCAGGCAGCATGGCGAATGTCGGAATTATCAGGACCACTAGTGACCGGTAGGCTCCCGGCTCATCTCCTCCAGTGGCGAGCGCAAAGCATCGAACTGGGAGCCGAATCCCTTCCAGTCGCCTGACTTGAGCCGCTCGATCGCCTGATTATAGAGGTCCAGCGCCTGCTGCGCGCGGCTCCTGAACGTCGCTTCCTGCTTGGCAACAGGCGGCGCCGGCGATTCTCCGAACAATGCCGACAGGGCTTCCGCGAGCGTCTCCCGCATCACGACACGCTCGCCATAGGCGGCGATCACCCGCTTCAGCTCCGGCAGGTGCCCCTGCTCCGCGCGCAGGTAGAGCGGCGTCACGTAGAGGATCGAATTCTCGATCGGGATCACCAGCAGGTTGGCGCCGCGGATCACCCGCGATCCCATCTGATTCCACAGCGTCAGTTGCTGCGAGATCTCGGTGGTCTGATTGATCCTGGCCTCGATCTGGAATGGACCGTAGACCAGCTTGTCCTTGGGAAACTCGTAGACGATCAGATTGCCGTAATCCGGGGCATCGCAACGCGCGGCGAGCCATGCAATCATGTTGTCGCGATGGCTCGGCACCATCGGCAGCATCAGGAAGAACTCGGCCCGCGGCTCACCCGGCAGCCGCATGATGATATAGTAGGGCGCCATCATCGCAATACCATCGCCGCCGGGCCGGCGCGGAAACTGCCAGAGATCCTCACGGTTATAGAACACCTCGGCTGCGGTCATGTGGTAGGCCTGATAGATCCGCGCCTGGATCAGGAACAGATCTTCCGGATAGCGGACATGCTTCTGCAGGTCTGCCGGCATTGCCGAGAACGGCTTGAACAGATCGGGAAAGATCCGCGCGTAGGTCGCGGCGATCGGATCGCCGGTATCGATCAGATAGAAATCGACGCTGCCATTGTAGGCGTCTACCACGACCTTCACTGCATTGCGGATGTAGTTGAGATCAAAATCCATCGCCGGAGTCGCCGATGGGAAGTACGAACTGGTGGTATAGGCATCCTGAATCCAGAGCAGCCGTCCATCGCTGACCACCAGGTATGGATCGTGATCGAGCGACAGGAACGGCGCGATCGCACGCACCCGCTCGGTGATGTTGCGCCGGATCATGATCCGGCTGTCGGGGCCGATATAGCCGGTCAGCAGCAGGTTCAGATCGCTGAAGTACTGGGTGAACAGCAAGCGGCGCGCCAGCGATCCGATGGCGATGCCGCCCATTCCATCATAGTTGGCGTAGACGTTGCTCGCTCCTTTGGGATAGTCGAATTCCGGCACCGTGCCCTTGACGATGACGAAGTCGTCGTGCTCTTCCCCGAAATAGATGCGTGGCTCCCTGATCGGTGGGCCGCCATCGGCCACCGGCGGAATATCGCGCAGGTACAGGAGCGGCAGGCCTTCGTCGCTCTTGCGAGTGACCGGGCTCATCACCGCGCCGTTGCCGTGGGTGAACAGGATGTGGCGGTTGACCCAGGTCTGGGCATTGGCCGCGAGCAGCGACGGACGCAACTCGCGCGCCGACAGCATCACGCTCTGATAGGCGCCGTCGAGCCAATAGCGGTCGACGTCGAGATCATGGAACTTGTAGTAGGTGCGGATTTCCTGCAGCTGGGCATAGGTGTCCGACAGCGGCTGCCAGTCCCACAGCCGGATATTGTCGATGGTCGCCCGATTGGCCTCGAGGGTCTCGAAGGTCAGTCTCTGCTCCGCGGCGAACGGCTTGGCCGCGATCCGATGCAGATTATAGGCGTGGCGGGTCAACGCGATATTGCGCTCGATGTAGGGTTTCTCGAGCTGCAGCTCGCTCGGCTTCACGAACAGCTGCCGGAACAGGCCCGGCACCATGCCGGCCAGCAGGATCGCGCTGGAGAAGACAATCGCAAGCGCGGCAAGCGGCAGCCACACTCGGCGCAAGCGGATATTTGCCAGGCTCGCCGCAGCGGCGGCACATGACAGCCCGATCAGCAGCCACAGCCCGGGAAGTCTGACATGGACGTCGGTATAGCTCGCGCCGACCACCACGTCGTTGTCGTTGTAGAGCAGAAGGTAGCGGTCGAGCCCGTAGGACAGCGCCTTGATCAGGAAAAACACGGCGAGCAAGGCCGACCCATGGGCGATGACCGCCGTCGAAATCGGGACCGGCGGCGGGCCAAGCCCGATATCGCCGCGGACCCGATAGATCAGCGCCGCCAATCCCGCGCTGAGCATCAGCGTCAGCAGCATCCAGTTCTTCAGCGCGAGGAAGGCCGGCAGGACGAACAGGTAGAAACCGATATCCTTGTCGTAGAGCGGATCCGCCATGCCGTAGGGCACGCGGTAGAAGACGCGTGCGAAGACCAGCCAGTTGCTGGCTTCCCCTGCTGCGACCAGCAGCGCCAGGATGATAGCTGCACTGGCCATCATCCGAGGCCATGGCACGTGATCCCGCAGCAGGACCCAGATGTCGACCGGCAGCGCGTGCGATCCCAGCCGGCCGGAGCCGCTGCCCGAGAACGGCTGCGACGTCCGCGCCAGTCGCAGCGCCAGCCAGCCGTTGAACCAGAGGATCACGGCCGTCGCCGCGAAGACGACAGCGAACACTACACCCTGGGCCGTCAGGGTCGTCAGAAAAACCTGCAGATAGCCGATCGACGAGAACCACAGCCAGTCGACCAGGACATCGCCGCCAAGCCTGATCAGCAGCAGGAGGGCGATGATGGCGACGGCCGCAATGAGCGAACCCACCAGAACACTCTGTCCCGGTCCCGGCGCCTTCCGTTCGGGTCCAGTGATCCCGATCGTCATGGAAAAAGACTAGCAGAAATCCGCGACGCGCGCCGCTCATTTCCCGACAGCGGAACGATAGACGCGCGCCAGCGTGCGCCCCAGCCCACGCAACAAGTGCCGTCACGACAAGCCACGCGCGCATCGTCCGCTCCGCTCGCGCAACGGCTGCCGTCGTCCCGGTCTCGAACTTAGGCCAGCGTGTGCACAATCACCGGTCCCGCCGTGGCGGTGGCCGGCCCGACCAGCAACGGCCCGAGATTCTGCTCGATCCATGCCAGCCCGCGGCGATTGGATTCTTCCGCACCTGCATGGTTGTTGAAGATGCTGATTGCGGTCACGGTGTCGTCGGGCGCATAGATGACATAGTAGCCCATGAAGCCTTCGACATCGCTGATGATCGGAATGGCGCCCTCTTTGATCCGGCGGGCCAGCTCCTCGGCCGTCCCCGCCTTGGCCTTGGCTTGACGGATTGCAGCATACATCGGCTCCTCCCGATCGTTGGGCTGCCCAAACCGGGGCACACCAGGCGCGTTGGGCAGCATCTGCACACTACCGAGCTTACGCCATCACGTGCCGTGACACCATCAGCGCAATCCGGCCGCACGGGCGCTTGCCGTCATTCGTCGCCGCGCAGGCGGCGATAGACCGCCCCCAGGATGTTGGAATAGTCGTCGGTCCAGACCCGCTGGTGATCGGCGGGCTCGGTCAGCGCCCAGGCGCTGTCGGCTGCGGCCAGTTTGCCGACGTCAGCCGCGTTCCGCGCCGAAACCACCACATTGGTGGAAAAGATGTACTCGCTGTCCCGGCCGGAATCCTCGTTGAAGACCCAGCTCTTCATGTCATTCTCGTCGGCGATGCCGACGACCACGCTCGCGAGCTCGAGATGCCGGTTGGACACGTGCATCACCACCGCACCCTGCGGGGCGAGCTTGTCCTTGTAGATCGCCATTGCTTCTTCCGTCGCAAGATGGATCGGAATCGCATCGGATGAATAGGCATCCACGATGATCAGGTCGTAGACGCCGTCCGGTTCCCTCGCAAAAGTCAGGCGGGCGTCGCCCATCACCGGCTTGAGGTCCGGCATGCACGATTTGATGAAGGAAAACTTGGCCGGATCACGCGCGGTATCGACCATGGTCTGGTCGATCTCGAAAAAGGTCCAGCTCTCGCCCGGCCGCGCCGCGCAGGTAAGTGTGCCCGCGCCGAGGCCGATCACGGCGACGCGCAGCGCCCCCCCCTTGCGGGCGCGGATCGCCTCGATGGCCTGCCCGATGCCGCCATCCTTGTGGTAGTAGGAGATCGGCTCCGGCCGCCCCTGCACCGGCGTGCCGTCGTCGTTCAGGATCTTCTGTGCCCCGTGAATCGTGGTGCCGTGCATCAGCACGTGGTATTGGCCGTTCGGCGTCTCGACGATCTTGTGCACGCCGAAGAAGCTGCGCACCGTCTCAACCCGCCCTTCGTCGGCGGGATAGATCCGGATCAGCACCAGGGCCAGCGCCGCAACCGCGGCGAGCTTCCAGCGGCTGGCCCGCAGGCCGACTGCGATCAGAACGCCGATCACCGCCGGCACCGCTGCGAGGGCGACGCGATTGTCTTCCAGCCATTCACCGAGCCGGGCACTGCCATAAGCCGGGACGACCAGGCCCGCAGCCAGCAGCGCGATCGCCGGCCACAGCCAGCGGCTCAAGCGCGGCCACCGCTCCTGTTCCGCCGGCCGGCACAGCGCCGCCAGCGCCACCAGGATCGGATACTCCGCGACCCAGGAGAAGGTGTAGGGCGCGACGAGACCGGCGAACAGCCCGCCCACCATGCCGCCGAACGACAGCGCCACATAGAAGCCGGTGAGGTCTCGTGCCGGCGGGCGCGTGCGCGCCAGCTCGCCGTGGCAGGCCATGGCGATGATGAAAAAGCAGAGCTGGTGGCCGCCCAGCGTCAACAGCAGGTTCTGCTCGCCGCCGAACGCCAGCAACACGATCACACCGGCGATCGCCAGCGGCTGCAGCATCAGCATCCAGCGATGCGGCAGCAGCGGCCGCGACTGGAACACCAGCACCCAGGTCAGCAGATAGAGCGACAGCGGCAGCACCCAGAGCAGCGGCGCCGCGGCGACGTCCGTGGAAATGTGCGCGGTGACCGCGACCAGCAGGCCGGACGGCACGGCGGCGAGGAAGATCCAGCGCAGCCGCGCCGGCCATCGGGGTGAAGGTGCCGTGACCTCCGCGGCGGCGTCCACTGTCGACACGACCGCCGGCGCCTTCCACAGCAGGAGACCGCAGCCGGCGATCAGCACAATCAGGAGGCCATAGCCCGTGGTCCACATCAGGTTCTGGGTGCGCAGCGTGAACAGCGGCTCCAGCAGCAACGGATAGGACAGCAAGGCGAGGAAGCTGCCGATATTGGAGGAGGCATAGAGAAAGTAGGGATCGGCCGCATCGGGATGCCCGGTGCGGACGAACCAGGCCTGCAGCATCGGGTTGTTGGCGGCGAGTGCGAAGAACGGCACGCCGATCGAGGCCACAAACAGCCCGAGCAGCCACAGCGCATAGCCGCTCGCCGGCGGCGCCTCCCAGCCGCGCGCGATCGACAGCGGCAGCAGGCCGAGAGCCACGACCAGCACGGCAAGATGCACCGCGACCGGCACCATGCGGCTACGAACCTTCATCAGAAGATGCGCATAGGCATAACCGGCGAGCAGCAGCGACTGGAAGAACACCATCGCCACCGACCACACCGCAGGCGACCCGCCGAGACGCGGCAGCACCATCTTGGCGAACAGCGGCTGCACCGAAAACAGCAGCAGCGCGCTGACAAAAATGGCGGCGGTATAGAGGACGAGAACAAGCGAACGCCGGCCCACCGACATCGATGCCGAAGAGAAGCCGGGATCGGCGGACGGTTCAAGCGCACTCATTGAGGCTCCAGAGGGGGCATTAGCATCGCGGCCGGATTGGACCACAGGAGATATGGCAGAGCAACATACGCGGCCGGAAGTGATCTTCTGCATCATCACGATGGCGTGCCCGACCGGACGGCGAAGCGCCCGGTCGGGCGGCGTGTCATCAATCTGTGATCCTGGGCGGCGTGTCACCGCACCGTAGCTGGCCGCACGCCCGCTACCCTGCCTCCAGCGGCAGACGGCGCAGTGCCGCGAGCAGGCCAGCTGCAACGTGCACCGGATGGCCCGCGCCGGGCGTGCGCGCCAGCCGCACGAGCAGCGCGGCCAGAAACTGGCCGGCGATGCCATCGGACACCGCCGGATCGGCATCGATAACGGACAGGCGCGGCCCGCCATCGGCATGAGCCTCGATAGACGGGGCTGGGAGATCGGCAACCGGCCGCATGCGCAACTTCAGCGCCCGATCTGCCGGCTGACGGCGTTTTCCTGCTGGTTCAGCGCACGTTGATCGGTGCGGGTGATGTGACCGTCATCGAACCGCGCCATCGTGCGCTCCTCCTGACGGATGGCGCGATCCTCACGGTGCAGGCGCCGCGCCTGCTGCGGCGAGATCTCGCCTTCCCGCAGCTCGCGATTGATGCGACGGTTCTGGTTTTCCAGCCGGTCGTTGACCTGATCGCGACGCAGGTGGTTGCGTTCCCAGTTGGTCTCGGCGAACGCCGAGGTGCCGACGAGGATCAACGACGCGGTGATGATCATGGTCTTGAAAGCCGGTCCCAAAGTCTGTCCCATGGGATGCTCCTCCATTGCTGATCGACACCGTGTCGACCTCGGCCCAAAGCCATAGATCCGCGCGGCTGAATCCGTTGTGAAACCGCCGTTCAAACCCCGTTCATGTGCGGATCGAACCTGTCGATCGGCCAGCCGCGCAGCCATTGCCGGCCGCGTCATGGCGGATTATTGATGCGATGCCACCGCATCGGCCATGCCGGACGCGGCGCCGAATCGGGACTGCAATGCCATGCCGGACTATGACGTCGTCATCATCGGCGCGGGCCACAACGGCCTCACCTGCGCGGCCTACTGCGCGATGAACGGCCTGCGGGTCAAGGTGGTCGAGCGCCGCAAGGTGGTCGGCGGCGCCGCCGTGACCGAGGAATTCCACCCCGGCTTTCGCAACTCGGTGGCGTCCTACACCGTCAGCCTGCTCAATCCGAAAGTCATCGCCGACCTGCGGCTGCACCATCACGGCCTGCGCATCGTCGAGCGCCGCGCCCAGAACTTCCTGCCGGCACCGGACGGTCGCTACCTGCTCACCGGAGACGGCCGCACCCACCAGTCGGTGGCGCGCTTAAGCGAGCGCGACGCCGGGCGGATCGATGCCTTCGGCGACGAGCTCGCGGCCATCGCCGACGTGCTCAGGCAGTTCGTGCTGCGTGCGCCGCCGAACCTCGTCGAAGGCTTCGGCATCACGGCGATCCGCGAGACCATGAACGCGCTCGGCAGCGCCAGCATCCTCGGCGGACTGTCGCTCGAGCGAAAGCGCGTGCTGCTCGATCTGTTCACCCGCTCGGCAGGCGACGTGCTCGACGACTGGTTCGAGAGTGATCTCGTCAAGGCGCTGTACGGCTTCGACGCCATCGTCGGCAACTATGCCAGCCCCTACGCCGCCGGCTCCGCCTATGTGATGCTGCACCATGCCTTCGGCGAGGTGAACGGCCGCAAGGGCGTGTGGGGTCATGCCATCGGCGGCATGGGCACGATCACGCAGGCGATCGCCGCCGCCGCCCGTGCCTACGGCGCCGAGATCGAAACCGATGCGCCGGTGCGCGAGGTCATCGTCGAGAATGGCCGCGCAAGCGGCGTGGTGCTGGACGACGGCGCGGCCATCCGGGCACGCTATGTGGCGGCCAACGTCAATCCAAAGCTGCTGTACACCCGCCTCGTATCAGCGGACACGCTGCCCGCGGACTTCCTGCGGCGGATGCAGGCCTGGCGCTGCGGCTCCGGCACCTTCCGGATGAACGTCGCGTTATCGGCGTTGCCGTCGTTCAAGGTCCTGCCCGGCAGCGGCGACCATCTCACCGCAGGCATCATCATCGCCCCCAGCCTTGCCTACATGGATCGCGCCTATCTCGACGCCCGGCAGCACGGCTGGAGCCGCGAGCCGGTGGTGGAGATGCTGATCCCCTCCACCCTCGACGATTCGCTGGCGCCGAAGGACGCCCATGTGGCGAGCCTGTTCTGCCAGCATGTGGCGCCACAACTGCCGGACGGCGCATCCTGGGACGACCATCGCGAAGAGGTCGCCGACCTGATGATTGCGACGGTCGATCGCCATGCGCCAGGCTTTGCCCGCAGCGTCGTCGCTCGCCAGGTGCTGAGCCCGCTCGACCTCGAACGCGAGTTCGGGCTTGTCGGCGGCGACATCTTCCACGGCGCCTTGACGCTCAACCAGCTGTTCTCCGCCCGGCCGATGCTCGGCCACGCCGACTACCGTGGACCACTGCCAGGCCTCTATCACTGCGGCGCCGGCGCCCATCCCGGCGGCGGCGTGACCGGCGCACCGGGCCACAACGCCGCCCGCGCGATCCTCAGTGACCACCGCACGCTGTTCGCCCGCTGAATGACCGTCTATTCCGGCGCAGCACCTACCGGCGGCCCGCCGGCCGGGCGATGCAGAAAGGTCAGCGACAGGAACGCACCAATCCAGGAGCCGGCTGCAGCGAAGCCGACATAGGCCCAGTTCTCGGTGTAGCTGATCACGGCGAAGGATGAGAGCAGGTACCAGACGCTGCTCCAGGTCGCCGCCGGCAAGCGCTTGCGCGCCACCACCGCGGACGTGAACATCACATAGACCGCGTCGGTGGCCGCGGTCGCGACCACCACGCCGGCGGCAATCAGGGGATCGATGGTCGGCATCGCTCTTTCCTGCTGGTTCAGATCCGCGCGGCGGGGCCCCGCCCTCCGGCCGGAATGACGCCATCGTAACCCGGAAGGTGCCGGACGTCCCGGCTTGCAAGATGCGCCGGATTGGCGTCGATTGACCAAGCCGGCATCGGACGACCGGCCGACAGAGGGGGCAGACGATGTATCCCAAGGCGCGGCTCGACACCCTGAGCGACGGCATTTTCGCCGTCGCCATGACCCTGCTGGTGCTGGACCTGCGCCTGCCCGACGATATCCATCCCGCTGACAGTCAGGCACTGCTGCAGGCCCTGCTTCAGTTGTGGCCCAAGCTGCTGCCTTACCTGCTGAGCTTCGGCGTGCTCGGCCTGCGCTGGCTGTCCAACGTGCAGATCCGCACCCGCGAAGACTACTTCGACCGCGGCTACGTGCGCTGGTGGCTGCTGTACCACCTCCTGATCACCTGCATTCCCTTCAGCACCATCGTGCTCGGCCGCTACGCAAGCCTCGCGCCCAGCACTTGGCTGTACGCCGGGCATACCCTGCTGATCGCCCTGATCAACCTGCGGCTGGTGCAGCTCACCCCGGGGCTCGAGCGCGATCACCATCTGCTGTTGCGCCAGACCTCGCTGGTGCTGCTCGCCGCCTCGTCGCTGCTGGCCATCGCCATCAGCTTGATCGATCCGCCGCAGGCGATGTGGGCGTATCTTCTCAATCTCGCGACGCCGGTGGTCCACCGGCGGCTGCAACACGGCCCGCAGCCGCACAAAAGCTAGCGGGCGCAGCGGCTAGCGATCAGCGAGTTCGATCAGTAGCGGCTGGTGGTCGGACGCCGCCGTCTCGCCGTCGACCTCGACACGCAGCACATGCGCGGCGAGGTCTTCGGTGACGAAAATGAAATCGCGGCAGTCGGGCCCGTCCCACAGTTCGCGATCGTAGATCCCGCAGGTCGGCGGCCGCGGACCGTCCGAATGGCGCAACAGCCAGGCGTCGCGGTAGTTGAGCCCGCCGCGCTGCGAATCTTGCAGCAGGGCATGCTGCGGATCGGACGCATCGAAATTGAAGTCGCCGCACAGCAGGCTCGATACGGCCAGTGTCTGACTGGCATAGGGATCAGCGTGCCTGCCCGCGGCGGCGCGCGGACTGGTCGAGGCTTCCTCCTGCAAGTCAAGCAGCCGCAAGATCTGGGCTTCGCGTTGGGCGACAAAATGGAATTCGAGATGGGTGTTGACGACCCGCAGCGGCCCGAAGGCGGTGCGCACGGTGACCGCCAGCGCCGCACGGCGCATGCTACGGCCGTGGCCGGCCTGCGGCCAGGGCAGCAGGTGGTTCTCGACCTGCAGCACCGGCAGGCGCGACAGCGTCATGTTGCCGAACCGCCGGACGCGGCCATCGCCGTCGACCGCCTCGACCGCCTCGACCGCCGGCCGGAACACCGGGCGATGATCGGGCAGCAAGGCCGCAAGCACCGCGCTCTGGTCAACGCCGCCATCGAGCTTGGTAAAACCGTCAGACACCTCCTGGAAGCAGTAGACGTCGGCGTCGCCGAGCGCCTTCGCCGTCGCAACGATGCGGTCGAGATCGACCACGCCGTCACAGCCCTTGCCCCACTGGATGTTCCAGGTGATCAGACGCATCAGCGTATTCCCGCCCGCATGAAGGATTGCACGAACTGCCGCTGGAACAGCAGGAACGCCACCAGCAGCGGCGCCATGGTCATCACGGTGGCGGCATTGATGACGGACCAGTCGACGCCGGTTTCCGGCGCGCCGAACACCGCAAGGCCCACCGTGAGCGGCCGGCTCTCCACCGAGTTGGTGACGATCAGCGGCCACAGGAAGTTGTTCCAGTGATAGCTGACCGAGACCAGCGCGAAGGCGATGTAGGTCGGCCGCGCCAGCGGCACATAGACCCGCCACAGGATCTGCAGCGCGCCGGCGCCTTCGACCCGCGCCGCCTCGACCAGTTCCTGCGGCACACCCTTGAAGGTCTGGCGCAGCAAGAAGATCGCAAACGCGCTCGCCAGATACGGCAGCGCGATCGCCGGAATGGTGTCGAGCAGCCCGAGCGCGCCGATAGCGCGGTAGTTCTCGACGATCAGCACGTCCGGCATGATCATCAACTGCAGCAGCACCAGCGCGAAGGCGATGCCGCTGCCCTTGAAGGTAAAGCGCGCGAAGGCGTAGGCCGCGAGCGTCGACAGCACCAGCTGCCCGGCGAGCACCAGCGCCACCAGCATCACAGTGTTGAGGTAATAGCGGCCGAACGGCGCCTGGTGCCACGCACGCGCAAAATTCTCCAGCGTCCACGGCGCCGACAGGCTGAACGAGGTGGCGTAGGCGGCCGGATGCAGCGCGCTCCAGCAGGCGTAGGCGAGCGGCGCCAGCCACAGCAGCGCCAGGAGCCAGGCGGCGATCGCCTCGAGCGGATGGGTGCGGCCGGTCATTGATAGTGGATCCTGCGGTCGAGATAGCCGAACTTCACCAGCGCCAGCGTGCTCAGGATCACCAGCAGCACGACCGTCAGCGTCGCGGCATAGGCCTGGTCCTGGAAGGTGAAGGCGACCTCGTAGATGTAGTAGAGCAGCAGCGAGCTCGCATTGTTCGGCCCGCCCTTGGTCATGATGACGAGGTGGTCCACGAGCTTGAACGAGTTGATCACCGCGTTGATCGCCACGAACAGTGTCGTCGGCATCAGCAGCGGGAAGGTGATGCGGCGGAAGATGGTCCACCGTCCTGCGCCCTCCACCGCCGCAGCCTCCTCGAGGTCCGGCGGCAGTTGCTGCAGGGCGGCGAGATAGAAGATCATGAAGAAGCCGGCTTCCTTCCAGATCACCATCACGATGAGGCAGCCCATCACCGTGCGGGGATCGCCGAGCCAGTTCCAGCCGGCGAGGCCGAACAGGCCGCGCAACTGGTCGAGCAGGCCATAGTCGGGCGTGTAGAAGAACAGCCAGATATTGGCGACCGCGATCATCGGCAGCACGGTCGGCGTGAAATAGGCGAGCCGCAGGAAGCCGCGCCCGCGCATGTTGCGGTTGACCCACAGCGCCATCACCAGCGCCAGCGCGATGGAGGTCGGAATGGTGCCGAGCGCGAACCACAGATTGTTGATCAGCGCCTTCCAGAAAATCGGGTCGGCCACCATGGCGCTGTAGTTGTCGAGACCGACGAACACCTCGCCGCCGCTGCGCTTGGGCATGAAGAAGCTGTGCCGCAGCGTCGCCAGTACCGGATAGTGGGTGAAGGCGACGAGCAGCACCGCCGCGGGCAGCAGCAATAGCCAGGCATGGACCGCGTTCCACCACGCCTGCGAGCGTGGCGGGCGGCGGATCGGCTCGACGGAGGCTATGGCGGTCTCGGACATGCGAACGATCGGGCCGGACGGCAGCATCGCCCGGCCCGTTCTCCTTACTTGTAGGCGCGCAGCACGCGGTCGGACTGCTGCTGGGCGGAAGCGAGCGCGTCCTGCGAGTTCTGCGAGCCGGTGACTGCGGCCTGCACCGCGTCGTTGACGAACTTGTAGATGCGGCCGTTCTCATGCACCGACAGTTCGGGCACCGCATGCTCGAGCTGGTCACGCGCGACCGTCGCGGCCGGGAAGTCCTTGGCATAGGCTTCCATCGCCGGGGTCTTGTAAGCCGCCGGCGACACGGCGACGTAGCCGGTCTTGATGCTCCATTCGGCGGCGCGCTCCGGCGCGGTCATCCACTGGATGAACTTGACCGCGGCCTTCTGCTGTTCGGGCGAGGCACTCTTGAAGATGTAGAAGCTGCCGCCGCCGGTCGGCGATCCCCGCCGCTCCTTGGCCGGCAGCATCGCCACGCCGAAATTGAACTTGGCGCCGTCCTTCACCGCGGTCAGGTTGCCCGTGGTGTGCCACATCATCGCGGTCTTGCCTTCGAGGAAATCGGTGCGCAGCGTCGCCCAATCGATGCTGCCGGTCGGCATCACCGCGTCCTTGCGCGACAGGTCGACCCAGTAATTCAGCGCGGCGACGGTCTTCGGCGCGGTGAGGTGGAGCTCGTTGCCGGCCTCGTTCATCAGCTTCTGGCCATTCTCGATCGCCAGCGCCTGCAGCATCCAGTAGGCATAGCCGGTGGTCGGGATCTCGACACCCCAGCGCGTGACGTTGCCCGAGGCATCCTTCTTGACCAGCTTCCTGGACATCTGCGCCATCTCATCCCAGGACGCCGGCGCCTTCTCCGGATCGAGGCCGGCTTCCTTGAAGGCGTCCTTGTTCCAGTACAGCACGATGGTCGAGCGCTGGAACGGGATGCTCCAGGTCTTGCCGCCGATCTGGCCGTTGGCCATGAACGCCGGGTAGAACTCTTTGAACCACGCCTTGTCGGTGACGAGATCGTCCATCGGCACGATGGCGTTCTCGTCCATCAGCGTGAACACGTCGGTCGACAGCAGCACCGAGAGCTGCGGCGGCTGGCCGCCCTTCATCGCGGTCATCGCCTTGGTCATGGTGTCGGTGTAGTTGCCGGCATAGACCGCCGTCACCTTGATGTCGGCGTTGTCCTTCTCGAACCGGGCGACCATGTCGTCGATGATCTTGGTCACCGGGCCACCGACCGCCACCGGATAGTACATGGTCAGGTCGACGGCGGCGGCAGGGCGCGGGCCGAAGGCCAGGGCCGTGACGGCCGCGGCCGCCAGCAGGGTGGTTCGGAAAAGTCTCATGGCGTGCTCCTGTTGATCCTGCCGGCCTCAGCCGGCGGCGGATTGCTTCACCGGAGCGGCGTCACGCCGCCGGCCGGTGGTCTTGTCGAAGAGATGCTCGTCGTCGGCGCTCCAGGCGAGGCGGACCTCCTCGCCGGGTGTGGCCTTGCTGAAGCCGCTCTGGCGCACCGCCACCGGTTGCCCCTCGACGTCGCACAGCACGATGCTGTCAGCGCCGAGATGCTCGATGCTGCCGACGTGCGCCGCACGGCCGCCTTCGCCGACGACATGAATGTGCTCGGGGCGCACCCCGATCAGCGTGTCCCCCGCCGCGATCAGGTTCATCGGCGGCGTGCCGATGAAGCGCGCGGTGAAGGCAGTGGCCGGGCGACGATAGAGCTCTTCAGGCGAACCATTCTGCTCGATCCGGCCGTCACGCATCAGCACGACACGGTCGGCCATGGTCATGGCCTCGGTCTGGTCATGGGTGACGTAGACCATGGTCATGCCGAGGCGCTGCTGCAGCGCGCGGATCTCGGTGCGCATCTCGTGGCGCAGCTTGGCGTCGAGGTTGGACAGCGGCTCGTCCATCAGGCAAACGCGCGCCTCGGCGATAATGGCGCGGCCGAGCGCGACGCGCTGGCGCTGACCGCCCGAGAGTTGCGCCGGCTTGCGCTCCAGCAGATGCGCGAGGCCGACGATGTCGGCGACACGCTTCAGCCGCGCATCGCGCTCGCCACGGGCGACGCCGCGCACCCGCAGGCCGAAGACAATGTTTTCGGCCACCGTGAGATGGGGAAACAGCGCATAGGACTGGAACACCATGGCGATGCGGCGCTGGGCCGGCGGCAGGCCGGTGACATCGGCGCCGCCGATCAGCACCCGGCCGCCATCGGGCTGGTCGAGCCCGGCGATCAGCCGCAGCGTGGTCGACTTGCCGCAGCCCGACGGCCCCAGCAGCACCAGCAGCGATCCTTCGTCGGCGGTGAGAGTCACGTCGTCGACGGCGCACATGGCGCCCCAGGTCTTCACGACGTGATCAAGCGAAATAGCAGACATGGTCAATCCGGCCCTGGACGCTGGCCCATCCGCGCGATCGCGCCGATGTCGCTCCTGTCCGTCGCCTCGACATCCTTTTGTATGTTGGTCGGCAACGGCAAGGTGCTTGCGCGCTGCACCGGCGGCCCCGGAGCGTTGTCACGCCCCGATTGTCCTCCGGCAGCGGCCAGATATCATCTCCCTGTAACATTCATATGAACATATCCAATGTTCGAATGAAAATATAAAGTGCGCCTGTCCCAAGAGGCGAGAGCACCACACGAGCGCGAATCCCGATGCTGAAGACCGCTGCCGACGAACGACAGGCCTGGATTCTGGAACGGGTGCGCGAGCAGGGCTTTGCGTCCATCGAGCAGCTCGCGACCCGTTTCGATGTCACCCAGCAGACCATCCGCCGGATCGTGAACCGGTTGTGCGACCAGGGATTGCTGCGGCGCATTCATGGCGGGGTCGGCCTGCCGGTACCGAACCAGAATCTCGCCTATGAGAGCCGGCAGGGGTTCAACCTCCGGGCCAAGCGCCGCATCGCCCACGCCGCGGCAGCCTTCATCCCGGACGGCGCCTCGGTGATGATCGGGCTCGGCACGACGCCGGAATGCGTTGCGCTGGCCCTCGCCGACCGCACGGGGCTGAACGTCATCACCAACAGCCTGAACGCGGCCGCGGCGTTTGCCCGCAACGCGGAGGTGGACATCACCATGGCCGGCGGCACATTGCGCCGCCACGACCGCGACGTCATCGGGGACGCCGCCGTCAGCTTCTTCTCACGCTTCAAGGCGGACTTCGGCGTGTTCGGCGTCGGCGGCATCGACGACGACGGCTCGCTGCTGGACTTCTACGCCGGCGAGGTCGAGGCGCGGCAGGCGATCGCCACCAACTGCCGCACCGCGCTGCTGGTCGTCGACCACAGCAAGTTCGGGCGCAACGCGACGGTACGGGGTGGCCATCTCGGCGACCACCCCCACGTCTTCACCGATCAGCCGCTGCCCGAGGCATTTCGTGCGCTGTTCGACGGACAGGCGCACACGCTGCATGTCGCCGGCGCCCCATAGCGGCGCCGGCTGATAGGCTTCGTCTCAACGGACCGCGAGCCCGCCCTGCTCCTCGTCGGTGAGCTGGCGCTTCTGCTCGTCGGTCAGGCGACCGAGCCCCACCACCTGCAGACGGCTGTCGGCATTGTAGCTGTGCTGCTCTGGCGCCTCGCTTCGCTTCTTGCCGTCGTCCTGGTCACCGCCGCCTCCGCCGCCATAGCCCAGCACCTCGACCATGATGATCGACGCCTGACCATCGCTGCGCTGCGCCGGCGGTGCGGCCTGCTGGGTCGCCGCCGTGGTGTTTGACGCGGCGGTCAGCGCGCCTGTCGGCGGCCCCTGCACGGTGGGAACACCGGTCACCGAGCCCTTGGCGTCGAGATTGGCAGCATTGACGACCTGCAGCGCCGCAAAGTTTACATTGCCGGAGACGCGAACGCCTGCCTCGCCGAGATCGATCTTGCCGAGCGGTGCCACCAGATCGACGTTGCCGGGGGACACCAGCGGCAAAGTTTGCAATGTCGCGAAGCCGGCGCCGGACGATGGCGCGATCGGCGACAGCGTCACATGTCCGTAGTTGTCGTAGACCCGCTTGGGCGGCGTATAGATGGTGGTCGTCTTCGAACCACGGCCGGCGTTGATGTCGCCGGTTGCCGACCATACCAGGATGTTGCCGCCGAACGTGGTCATGACACGGCTCTGGCCAAGCAGCACGCTGCCGAGCGAATACACATCGATATCGCCCGTCCCCTGGGTGACGACACCCGCGCTGGCGCCGGGCGTGATGCCTTCGGTACCAACGAGGGTCTGCCCTCCGGGAGCCAGGATCTGGATGCCGCCACCGGACAAGGTCCTGATGCCGCCATCGGTAAGCACGGTTTTGCTTGTGTCCAGAGGATCCGGTACGAAGCCACTGAACATCGTGAGGCTACCCGAATAGGTGATCGGGTTGCCCTGCGCGTCCTGGTTCGGGAACAGGATGGCAATCGCCTCGCGTCCGCGCAGGTAGCTCCCCGGTCGCGGACCGCTCGCGTCGTTGTACTCGCGGCCGCTGGCCGTGAGCTCTGCATAGTAAACTTGTCGGACGAACACGCCCTGCTGCTCCGCCGGCAGGGTCAGGAAATAGCCGAGCGCATCGGCCGCTGCTCCCTTGTACCCGAAGCGCTGCTGCAGCCAGGTCAGCAGTTCCTGATCGTAGGCATGAACCACCTTGCCGCTGCCGGCGAGCGGCGTATCCACGGTTGGCAACTGGTTCGCAGCGTTGAAATACAACCTGGCGAAGGCGGAATAGTCCGGACCGTTGGCACCGACACCGGCCAACGTAACGATGCCAGCGCCACCCGCAGTGTTGGCCGGGTTGACCAGATCCCCCACGCTGAGCAGCGAGCCGTAGTAGCCTTGGTACAGGTTACGGCCGGCCTGCACCTGGAGCAGGCCCGGGCCGGCGACGGTTACCGACTCGTAGATGATGTCGCGGCCCGCCTGCACCAGCGAGATGTCGTTGGCATTCGTGTTTAGGAACGCGCTTGCCAGCGTGCCGGTGCCGACGATGTCGCGTCCGGCGATCACCTCGAACGGCTTGGCCGCGAGATACCAGGTGCTGTGGGTGGGAGTGAAGCCCGAGGTGCCGCGGCTCATGGGCGTCACCTTGCCGAGGGTGAGATCATCGATGTCGACCCCGGCATAGACCAGCGCAGGTTGCCTGTCGCCGCCATGCAAGTTGGAGACGGGCGTATCCTCGCCGAACGCGAGCGGATTGGAGGTATTCATGCGGAACGGCGCGTCCTGCGTCGCATTCGAATTGGTGAAATTCGTCGGGTTGGACGTGAACACCGGATGGAAAGGCGTCGCCAGCGCGCTCATGTCCGCGCCCGACATCCCGACGATCTGGCTGGCGCCGTAAATCGACCCCGCCGCCAGCAATGCGAGCTGGCCGGTCGGGGACGGCATCAGCTCCAGAGTATTGCCGCCGCCGCCAAAGTGGATGTCGCCGTTGGCCGCGGCGGCGGTCAGCGTGCCCGGATAGAAGCCGCTCGCGTTCTGCCCGCCCGTGCCTGCCAGCAGCGCGACGCCGCCGCCCGCGGCGTAGAGGTTGATGGCGCTATCGGGAGTCCAGAGGGAAAACCTGGCATTGCCGCCCTGAGGGCTCAGCGTGATCGAACCGTTCGCGTTGCTGGTGGTATAGGGCAGACCGCGAATGTCCACGATCGCGCCCATCCCGGCGTCGCTGGCGCCACCGAACACCAGATCGCCACGCGTCATGACACTCACGGTGCCGTCACCCGGCGCAAATGTCGGACCCGGTGTCTTCAACGAGGATTTGAAGACATTGGGATCGACCGCCCGCGGATCGACCGACGTGAAACCGCCCCAGGGCGGCGTCAGCATACCGATCGAACCGGCGGCCACGGTCGTGTTCCCCCGCAGGTCCGTGATCACCCCGTAATAATCGCTGTCTGGTGACGAGGAACCTGTGACCGCGCGGGGGTTGAGAATGCCTCCGACCCTGAGGGTCAGGTCACCGCCACCGGTTTGCAGCAGCCTGCCGTCGGCCAGCACCCGCCCGGTCGATGCGACGGCGAGGTCGAGGGCGGTGGACGTATAGGCGCCGCTGCCATCGGTCGCACCGGCGTTGCGGCCCGCAATCACGGTCAGGTTGCCGCCACCGAGCGTGCCGATGCCCTGGAAGCCGACGAGGGTCAAGACGGACGCGTACAAATTCGTTTTGGCGATTCGCCCAAAACTGATCGACCACGCCGTGGGATCGGCGGACATGCCGCCGCCCTGGCTCAGGAACCAGCTGCCGATCCGATCCGAAGGGGCATAACGAACGGTGTTGTCGGCCATCTGGATCATGTCGGTGACGTCCTGCTGCGCCAGGAGCAGGACATCGCCGCCGTGTTCCGGATACCAGGCGTGCTGGCTGCCACCGCTCGCAGCTCCGAGAAGATCGTAGGGATTGCGGCCATCGGCGGTGAGGATCGGCGCGGCCTGCGTGCCTGCCGTATAGACACCATAGGGCGTCGCTTTGCTGAAACTGCCCCCGGCGAGCAGTTCGAGGCTCCCGGTGCCTGTCCGCAGGACGCTGAAGAACTGGCCGCTCAGCGACGCACTGTAGGCTGGATCGCTCAGGGTGAGGTTGCCCTGGCCGTTGAGCACCTGCGTGGCCTGAAGCACCCGCTGGTCCGCTGCGGTGAGATCGGCGCCCGCCACCAGACGGATCGACGCTGAGAGCGAGCCAGGGGGCAACATCACCGCACGCGCGGATGTCGCAGCCGGAGCCGGGCTGCCGGCATCGACCTGAACGGACAGACCGACGACAGAAGCCTCACTTCCTTTTGGAATATAGAGACGCGTCAGCCTGGTGCCCGGGGGAATAACCTGGCCGGGTGCGTAGACAGTTCCGTTTTCAGCCTGAGGCCGGTAGGCTGGAGGAAAGTTGAGATGATTGACGGGATTGACCAACGGCGGAACCGTCCAGCCGTTCGAGTCGGCAACGACAACGACATTGCCCGCCTGCAAACGCCAGGCCGCCGCGCCTAGCGGAGCGAAATGGGCATCAGTGGGAAGCGAAGACTGTGAAATAGCAACGTAGGTGGGGGGTGTAGCCACGCCTGCCTTGAAGCCGTCCGAGATGCTGCCGTTGATCGCCAGGTTGCCGCTCGCACGGACGACGAGAGCCAGCGGCTCGCCCGCACCATAGCTGTCGGTCTTCGGATCGCGATCGGCGTTCGCGCCATAGCGATACTTCGCGAGGTCGATATCACCCGAGGTCGAGAGATCCCCGCTCGACGTGATCTGAACACCCGGCCGCAGATGGAACGCACTGCCATACGCAGACAGGCCGCCGATCTTGCCGGGTAGCGTGCCGTTCGTGAGCGCCGCGTTCATGAAGGCGGTGCTCGCCGTGTCATAGTTGTCGAGCGTCGCCTGGCTGATAGCGCTGCCGCCCGGCAGATCGTAGGTCCAGAAGGCGTTGAGCGCGATACTACGCGCGCCCCTGATCGAAAGCGGTCCGCCGGCCGCAATGGCGATATCGCCCGAGGTCTCGCCGGTGCGCTGGGCGTTCAGCACGACATCACCATAGGCGACACCGTCGGGCGAGCTGAGATCCATCATCGCCCCCGGCGACAAGGTGAGCGTACCTCCGGCAGCGGTGAGTTCGATATGGCCGCGGTTCTTGGCTTCGATCGGCTGACCATAGCTGTCGACCTGCGGCACGGTGCCGTGCGCGTCCAGCACGGCATTCGAGGCCAGCGTCAATCCGTTCATGGCTGAGAGGCGGATGGTGCCGGGCGCGGTGCCGCTGGCGTCGATGGTGCCGGCAACGGTCAGGCTGCCGCCATCGACCGAGACGGTGACATTGCGCGCCTTGACACCGTCGCCGATGACGAGGTCACCGGTCTTGATGTCGAAGCTGCGGGTGTCAAAGAAGCCGCCCTGGTTGAGGGTCGCGTTGAGACCCGCGAAGTCGGCGAGTGCGCCGGCCGTCACGCTGAACACGCCGCTGGGAGCGCCGCCTGTGGCGCTGCCGTTCAGCGCGCCACCAAGCGCGACCAGCCCGTTGCCGGCCCCGATCGTGACCGATCCGGCGCTGGCGTTGATCGCCGACACGTCGATCACCGATCCCGCCGCCTGGGTCACGCCGCCCTGGGCGCTATTGAGGATGACGATGCCGCCGAAGCCGTAGACGGTCGCATTCTGGATCATCGACGGCTGGCCGGACAGATCGATGCGGCTGCCGGTGTTGAGCGTGATATCATTGGTGGCGTTCACCACCAGCTTGCCGCTCGGCAGCAGGATGGTGCTGGCGATGGCGACGCTGCCGCCGGTGAGATCGATCTCGGCGCCGGATACCGTGGAGCTTGCCGCGCTCGGCGCGAGGCCCGCGGGCGCAACGACGTTGAGCGCGCCGCCGACGGCATACGCCATAAACGATTTCTGCACGCCGGTCAGCAGCGGCGTCGACAATGTGAGGTTGCCGCCGGTGCCGCTCTGGCCGAAGACCGCCGCCGGATCGCTGCTCGGCGACTGATAGACGAACAGCTTGCCGCTGCCCGCCGCGACGATTGTCGATCGGGCGGTCAGGTTGACGTTGCCGAAGCCGTACATGACGCGGCTGACCGAGGTAGTATCGAGCGAGACGAACTTGCCGAAATCGATCTCGTTCGCGACCAGATTGAGCGTACCGAACCCGGCCCCTGCGCCACCCGCCGCCACCGGCGGCGGCGTGGCCCCGACAATACCATTCCAGGTGATCTTGCCCGCGGCGATGGTCGCGCTGTCAGCGGCTGTGCCATAGCCGTAGATCGCGGGGGTGTTGAAGGTCAGATTGATGCCGGCGGCGGTCGCATCGAGGCCAGCCGAGCCGAACACGTTGATCGCATTGGCCGCGCTCAGCGTGAGGGTCTTGAGCGCGGGCGCACCATGGGACGGATCGCCGTTAACCAGCGTGTTGAACAGCGCCTGGTTGAACAGCAGCCCGCTCGGAGAGCCAGCCGCCGCGATGGCGGTCGTGTCGCCGATGTTGATGGTGCCGACGGCCAATATGATGTTGCGCGAGCCGAAATGCGCCGATGGATCGAGGGTCGACGCGCCGCCGGTCGCAAACGCCAGCGTTCCTTCCGAGAACAGCGACGAATTGGCTCCGACCGAAATGGAGCCGGAGCTGTTTGTGCCGAGGAACTGGGTGTCGCCATTGGACAGCCCCAGAACCGTGAAGTTGTTTGGCGAATAGCTCAACCCGGTGGCCGCGGAATCGAACGGCGGCGCGCCCTGCCCGATGGTGCTCAGGGTGACGTTATTGCCCACCGTGATGTTGTTGCCGACAAAGAACATCTCGGCGCCCGTCAGGGTGACACCGTCACGGATGAAGAGATTGAACCCGCCTGGCCTGTAATTCTGGTTGAACAGGAACTTGCCGTCGACAATCTGCAGATTGCCATTGACGATCAGGCGCGGCGTCTTGATGGCATTGATGGCAGCAGCACTGATCGAAACGCCGGGGAATGTCGCCGTAGACGGATCATTATAGATTTCGTCGACATTGAACAGCGACACCTGACCAGCAGCCCCGCCCTGCGCGCCCTGGAACAGCGCTGTGCCGTTAAACGCAAGTGCGGAACCGGTTGCCGGCGCTGTCGGAGGTTCGAACGTCACGTTCAGCGTTTTCCCATCGGTCGGCAGCAGCGGACGCAGGCCGCCGAACCGCGCCGCATTCGCCGTGAGGAAATCGCTGTAGCTCTGCTCATTGTATTGCGAATACTGCCGCACCGACGTGCCTGCGGTGATCAGCGCCGCCACCGGCAGGCTGCTCCGGATGGTCGTATTGGCGATGCCGGTCGACACCCCGGCGACATAGGTGCCGTTACCGATCAGCAACGGGCTACCGACCGGTGTAGAAATGCTGCCCGCGAGCTCGACGCGATAGGCGCCCGGCAGCAGCGCGTAGTTGGACGGCAGCAAGGTGTAGGTGCCCGCGGCAAGTCCCGGAACGCCGGTGGGCACGGTGATCTGCTGGCCGATGGCGGGATCGCCTGCGCCATTTTCAGGCGCGACCGGCGCATAGCCGGACTTATAGCCGGGAACGATGGCGTAGACGCTGTTGGTCGTCTTGCTGAAAGCGTTCGTCGGATTGGCGTTGACCAGCGGGGTGTTGAGGACATTGACCGAGCCGCCGCGGCCGGAGACGAAGCCGGCACCGCTGAGCGTGCCGCCGCCAGACAGATCGAGGGTTGCGCCGGCAGCCACGTTGATCGACTGTCCATCGAGCCCGATACTGGACTGATAGCCGATGTTGCCGGTATTGGTCAGATCCATGGGTCTCACGGCGGCGCCATTATAGGTGTAGGTGACGCCGTCGGTGGTCCCGCCATAGGGAATGATCATGCCGGCCATCGAAACGGATGTCAGGCTGCCCGGCAGCAGATCGACACGGCTGGTCAGAGGCGCGTAGTTGGTGCCCAGAACGATGCCGCCGAAAGGCGCGCGCACGATGCCGCCCTGCCTGACGCTCGGCCCGGTCAGCGTAAGGCTGCCGAACACCGACAACGGCGCATCCGGGATCGTGGCGGTGGTGCGACCGATGGTCAGCGTCACGTTCGAACTGGGATCGAGCGCCACAGCCGAATCGCGATTGCGCACGCCCGCGGTTACGGTCGCAACGACTTTGGTCGCCGGATAGACCTGCGCCGCCTCGAGGTCGATACTCCAGTCAGCTGACAGCTGCGTTCCCTGTGGGGCATCCGTCGACAGGAAGCGGATGTCGCCACTGCTCCTGAGCGTCGTCGTCTGGAAGCCGGGCGCATAGCTATAAATGGGGTTACCGTTGGGATCATTGACACCGACGCTCGCCCCGAACAGGACCACGCCGCGAACGTCGATCTGTCCCGCGTCGGCTTCGAACAATGCGTTGGTGACCACGCCCCCTGCACGTGCGGGACCTGCACCGCGAACGTATCCATCCCTGATATTGATGTACGGCCCACTCAGCAGGATGTAGGGCGCGGAGAGCGTGACGCGGCCGTTTGACGGCGCGAAAATGGCCGACATCGCGCCCGACGTATAGGCTGACGCCGACAGGGTCAGGCTGCGACCAAGCGACAGCGAGATATCGCCTGAAAACTGCATGTAGTCGCCCGAACTCAGGGTCAGGCTGTCGAACCCGCCGGCCTTGACCATGGCCGCGCTCACCGCAGCCTGCCCGAAGTTGAGCGACGACGCGCCGGTGCCGGGCGCGATATCCAGCGGCGACACTTGCCGCTGCTGCGTGACGATCATGGTGCTCGGAACGACGGCATTCGCCGGCACGCCGGCGAGGAAAGAATCCCAACGGAACATCGGCGTGTTGAGCGCGATCGACAGGCTGCCGCCCGAAGCGTTTGCGCCCCCCGACGCCGCATGGAGATCGCCGTCGAGATAGAGACCGCTCGATGAAGAGAGCGTGATCGAACCGCCATTGGTGGCCCATGCCAGCGGCTGGCTCGGCGTCCCCGCACGGCCGCCCGCGGCAAGGTCGACCGCAATCTGGCCCCCGTCGGCAGCAAGTTCGGCGCCTGGACGGATGATCACGAACGCGCCGCCGCCATTGATGGCGATCGCGCCGCCGTCGGTCGCCTTCCCATAGGGACGACCGCTGAGGTCCGCGGCCTGGTAGGCGAGGCCCGAGACATCGAGGCTGGCATCGGCTCCGACCCAGATCGAAACGCCGCGGCCATTGCCATACCCATCGAAATTGCGGGCGGCGTCAAGCTGGCTGCCGTCGGCGACATTGCTGAGCGTGATGTTGCCGCCATGGGCAGTGAGATCGCCCAGCACACTGATCTGTCCGAAGCCGTTGAGCGTGATGCTCTGCCCCGGATCGACAGTAATGGATGCGCCTTTGCCGATGACGATCGAGCCGCCGGCGGCCACGTTCTGGATATAAGACTGCAGAGTGAGGCTGGCGCCGCCGCGCTGGGTGAGCGTGGCGCTGGCGGCATTCTCGATGAACAGTGGCGGCGTCCACAGCGACATCGCCGACGATGGATTGCTGCCGGACGGTATGGCAGCGCTGTCGGCCGTGAACCGGTACACCGGCATGACCGGGGTCAGAGCGGTGTTGCTGGTGACGGCCACGCCCTGCCCGCCATTGATGGTGTAGCTCGAAAAGCCGGCGGTGAAGAACGCCGGGCTGAGCACAGGCGCGGCCTCGATGGCGACGGTCTGCGGCAGAACGGCGCCCGCCGCTATGATGGAGCCGACGGGATAGGTCATCGCCTTAGGTTGAATCGATCCTGCGGCATAGGTGACCTGATAAGGCTGAACCGGAAAACCGTTGGGAAAGGCCGACGACGGAATAGAAGTGTTGACCGGAATTGCGCCATTCCAACTCTGGATGATGGAGTTGGCAGGCAAGACGGGCAGGCCAAAATTCTTGTTGTAAAGATTTCCCTGGGAATCGTAGACGGCCACACCATCAGGGATCGTCCAGTCACCGCCTGTCGGCCCGATGGGCACGGCCTGGCCAAGCTGGTACGGGATCGTCGTCGTCGTATCCAAGGGAATGCTGGTGAAGGTCAATGTCAGCGCCGCGGGCAATGGCTGGCCGGCGGGGATCGTCAACGCCTGCTTGAGCTTCACACTGGTCGGCGCCGCATTTCCGGCCGAGAGGACACCGTTTGCGAAATCGGCATCGCTGCCGATGACGAGATTGCCCGGCGAGGAGATCGTCAGCGCTCCGCCGCCAGAGACACCCCAGGCGCGGATGCTGCCATCGAGCACGAGCGTTCCATCCCCCGACGCACCGCCGCTTTGCTGCGCATGGCCGGCGATGATCGTGACATTGCCACCCTTGCCGCCTTGCATCTTGCCGTTGGCGAGGACGGCACCGCCCGACGATACGTCGATCGCACTGCCGGCGCCGATCGTGACATTCGCGATGGAATCGAAAGTGACGTTGCCGCCGTTGAGGAAGGCGAGGTTCGGCTGACTGACCGGATCGGTCGCGCCGTTGACCCACAGGCCCCGCGTATCGATTACGGCGCCCGATTCCAGGGTCAGTTGTGCATTTCCGACCGTGGGCAGCAGCGCCGTCGAACCGGTCGCGGAGTTCAGAATATTGCTGATTGTGACGCTGCCGGACGGCGCAGTGACATTGGCGGCGATGTCCACGACCGGGGCCGTCAACTTGACCTGGGCGCCCGGCGCAAAGTTCAGCGGCGCGTTGACCGAAATGCTGTTGCCGGTGCCGATATTGAGGCCGCCGAGACCGTAGCCGTTCAAGACCGGGGCATCGAAATACGCGGTGTTGGCGCGATCGGACGGTAGTGCGCCGGTGGCCGTCAGGCCATTGGTGATCGAGGCGACCGATCCGAACTTCACATCGGTCGTGTACGCGCCGGCAAGACCTGAGCCGTTGTATCGGCCGAGCGCCAGGGCGCCGGCAAGCGGCGTCGTGTTCTGGGTGAGCTTGTAGCCATCGCTTACATTCGCCGGCCGCGTATTGGCCTGCTGGATGCCCCGGATCACGTCGGCGACGATCTGTCCCTCGAACACCGAGGTCGGCGTCGACAGGATGAGCTGCCCGGCATCCCGCCCGACGGTGTAGCCGTCCTGCCAGATGCTGCCGCCGAAGCCCAGAATGCTCGCGTAGGTCTCGGTCAGCGTCGTGTCGAGCTTGCCGCCCTGGTTGTGCCTGACCACGAAGCCGTTCACCACGGTGATGTAGCCGAGGTTCGACGGCGCGGTGTTGATGTTGTAGATCCTGCCGTCGATGCCGAGCACGTAGGTTTGCCGCAGGAATCCGCTCTGGTAGGTGACCGAGCCGCCGGAGATGTTGAAGATCGCGCCCCGCTGCGCCACCACCTCCGGCGCCGCCAGCGTGATGGTGCCGCCGACCGCGGTCCATTCGCCGATGGTGTGCGGCGTGTTGTTGAGATAGCCCGAGACCTCGAGCAGCCCGCCCGAGGTGTAATAGCGGTCGGTCGCATAGCCGCCGGTGCCGGCCGGCACCAGCGTGAGGTTGCGCGCATCGATCCAGACGTTCTGGTTGAACAGCAGGCCGCTGTTGCGGTTCTGCGGCGAGTCGCGCAGCTCGTTGCCCTGGATGTTGACCAGGACGGAATTGGCGTTCATTGGCAGCAGCGCGCCCTGCACGCCCGAGACATCCAGCTTTGCCCCGCTCTCGGTGAACACCCGCTTGCCCGCCGAGACCGAAATCTGGCCACCCTGAGCCTGGGTCAGCGATCCGTTCTGGAAGTTCACGACGCCGCCGGAGACGATCTCGACCCGGGACTGGTCCTTGCGGTCCGCCAAGGTGGAGAGGTTGTCGAACTGGCCAATGGCCAAAGTGTTGGCCCCGGACGCCGCGATCAGCGCGTCGCGCCGGGAGTTCAACGCGGTATCAGAGGACGACAGCTCCGGCAGGATCAGCGTGAAACTGTTGCCGGTCAGCGTGACGCTGCCGCTCGCATCGCTCGCCGAGTTGAGCAGGTGGATGGTGCCGCGCTGGTTGACCGAGGTGGTCGAGATGAGTGCACCATCCTGAGTCAGCGTGCGGCCCGCCAGCGTGATGTCGCCCTGCTGGGCAAAGATGAGCCCGGTGTTGCCGACCGCGCCGCTGGCGCTGCCGGCATAGAGCAGCAGCGCGACCTCGTTGCCGTTGGTGGTCGAGAACTTGTTGCCGTCGGGGCTGTAACCCGATCGCAGGATGAAATCGTCACCGGCGGCAAGCAGCGCCTGCCCCTTCGGCGTGGTGATGGCGCCGGCGTTGCGCACCTCGGAACCGAGCAACGCCACGAAGCCGCCACTCGACCGCGGGTCGCTCGGCGCGTTGGTGGTGATCAGCGCACCATTCTCGACGATGATCTTGCCTCCGGCGCCTGTGAAGCTCGGCAGCAGGCTGTTGCCGCTCGACTGCGAAAAGATGCCTTTCGTCAGGAACTGCTGGTCGGCAATGTTGGCGGTGGATGCGATCAGCGAGCCGACATTGATCTGGCTGGCGCCGCCGAAGATGATGCCGTTCTGGTTGATGACCAGCACCTGGCCCGGCGCGGTGATCTGGCCGAGGATCTGGCTCGGTCCGACATTGCCGATGACGCGGTTCAGCGCGGTCCAGGTCGAGGCCTGCTGGTTGAAATTGACGGTGGTTTGCGCGCCGACGTTGAAGCTCTGCCAGTTCAGGATCGCCTGCGGCGCGGTCTGGTTGATCGTCACCAGCGTGCCGTTGCCGCCTGCGCTCTGCACCGGCGCATTGGCGCCGCTCCATGTCGCATTGGGCGCAACCTGCAGGCCACCCGCGGTGAGGCCATTCGGTACCACCACCTGCGGCAGCGTCGTCGAGCGCTGCGCGGCCGCGGCTGCGGCGCGCGCCGCGGCCTGGGCGCCCTGCATCGCCTGGATCGCCTCGATCGAGCGCCGCATCGCGCTCTGGCTCTGCTGGGCTGAGGCTGCCGCCTGCTGGGCGGCCAGGGCAGCGGCGTCGGTCGCGTAGGTCGTCGCCGGAATGCCGGCGCCGCCACCGAGCTGCGCCGCACGGGCCGGCTGCAGCGCCGCGGCCAGTGCGATCACACTCACGCCGAGCAGAAGACCGGCACGCCGCTGCGCATCGGACAGACGAACCCTGGTCTGGCGAGCAGAGGAGAGTGCAGAAGCAGAGTGCGGCATGGCCGGCCTTTCGCGTGACACGTCATCGAACAGACAGCCGGACAGGTTCCGGCTGGGAGCAAGACGAGGCGCGATACGCGACCGCACTCATCTCCCCATGCCGTGGACGAGATGACGACGCACAAAGCGGAATCTTTTTTTTGCGGGAGAGGCGCTTCGACGCGACGCGCGACAGGTATCAGTTTTGTGACGTCACAAGCCCAACGACGCCGATCGCAAAAAGGGGAAGCCGATCAGCCGACCAGAACGATGCCACCAGGCAACGTCCGGACCGGCGCCTTGAACACCGCCGCGATCTGTCCCATCACGGTGTCGAGGCGCTTGATCTCGAAGCGCGCCGTGACGAGGCGCTGGCCGAGCTTGCCGTCGAGCAGCACGATATGCCCCGGCCGATAGCGGTTGACCTCGTCGATCACGTCGGCCAGCGGCGCGTTGCGGAACACCAGCATGCCATCACGCCATGCGGTCACCATCGCAGGATCGACTGCTGCGATCTCGCTGATCCCACGGTCATCATAGGTGACGCGCTGGGCCGCGCCCACGGCGACATGACGACCATCGCATGCCACGGCCACCTCGCCGTCGACGCATGTGAGATCCACCCGCCCACCGGTCCGGCGCACATTGAAGGTCGCGCGCGAGGCCGTGATGCGCCCATCCGCCGCGGCCACCACGAACGGCTTCGACGCCCGGCCGTCCACCACCACCGCGGCCTCGCCCGACAGCAATTCCATCCCGCCATTTGCTGAGGCGGTTCGCAGCGCAATGCTGGTACGGGTATTGAGATCGACGGAAACCGCCTCCGCCACTGCGAGATGCAACTGCTCGCCGGTGCCGGTACGGTGATCCGCCGCGAGCTCGGCGACCGAGGGCCACAGCTCGAGCGGCGGCCGGACCATCATGACGCCCACGACCGTCGCCGCCACCGCGGCTCCGCCGCCGATGAAGGCCCGACGGCTGGGCCGGAAGCTGCCATGCCGCGACACCGCACGTTCACGCACGGCCGCTGCGACCGGCAGCTCCAGCGCGCGCCACAGCTGCCCCGCCTCAGCCAGCGCAGCCGCGTGCGCCGCGCTGCGGTCCCGCCACCGCCGCAGCTCGGCGAGATCGTCCGGCGAGGCCGCGCCGAGGCTGATGCGCGACAGCCAGCCGAGGGCCTCGCGTTTCAGCTCGTCGCTCGTCGGGTCACGTTCCGTCATCACATCCGGCACCAGTCCAGCCGCCGACCACCAGCGATCTCACGGCCAAGCTCTCGATTCATAGACGACTCGACACGCGACATCCGGCAAGCCTTGTCACAAATTCTTTGCGACCTGCGCCTGGCAGTGCTCCAGGGCCCGCTGCAGCTCCAGCCGCACCAGCCGCGGTGAAATATCCAGACGTGCGGCAATGTCGGCCTGGGTCAGGCCCTCGAACCGCACCGCGATCAGGATGTCCCGCTGCCGCGGCGTCAGCCGCTCCAGCGCCTGGCGCAAGACGTCGAAGGTCATCTGGCCTTCGACCACCCGGTCCGGCCCCGGATTCTCGTCGATCAGCTCGTACAGCGCGTCCACATCGACGCGGCTCGCCCGGCGATCCTCGGTTCGCCAGCGATCCCGCGCCAGATTGACCGCACTGGTCAGGAGATAGGACGTCGGGTTCTGCAGGACCCCGACATTATCGCTACGCTCCATCCGCAGGTAGAGCTCGTGCAGGGTCTCCTGCGCGGCGTCTGCCGAGCCGAGCCGCCGCGTCAGCCGGCGGCGCAGCAGGTCATAACGCTCGACCAGGAGCTGCCGCAGCGCCGCCCAGCTGGTTTCTTTGTCGGCCTCCGTCATGGCCGGATCGCCATGCAGGGATCGCCGGAAGGCTCGGCCTTCAGCACCATGGTGACCGGCTGCGGCATGCCGACGGGTGGCGACCGCCCGAGCGAAACCTGGCCGAGCGCGGCGGTCACTGCGGCATCGCGCGCGACTTCGCCGGTCGAAGCCAAGAGCCGCGGCGCGCGCAGCTCACCCGCCGGATCGATCCAGAACTGGAACGCAAGCCGCGAGGCACCCGGACGCGTGTCCCCGCGGCGGCACAGGGCCGCCATGACGCTCGCCTGAACCCGGCCGAGAAACGGCTGATAGATTGTCGCCGGCGGCGATGATGTCCCCGCCGCCGGCAAGGCCGTCGGCACCAGCGTGAAGGCCCGCTCGCCCGTGAAACTGAACACGAGTCCGGTGCCCAACAGCAACCGTCGAAGCGCCATCTCGGGAGTGAAAGTGCCATGGACCGCCGCTGAATGGCGCCCCGCCGTCAATGCGGTTTCGTACAGCACCTGCATGCGGCTTGCAGCGCCATAGGCCTCGAGCGCGGCCTCCAGCGGCTGGGACGGAATGTCGAACACAAGCGCGGGTTCGGCCTCGCCGGTACGGGCATGACCGCTTCCTGCCGGCATCAGCACAGCAGCAATCACAGTCATGACCATCGCAAGCACGCGACGCGGCCCGCGTACCATAGCCGCACGCGGTTGCCTGGCTTCTTCTGCATCGTGGTCACGAAACATTCCTGACGCCCACCCACGCCGCAGGGAGGCAAGTCACGCGTCAGAGTGCCGGGTGGCGCGCCTGCCGACGATGCGAAACCGACATCGCCGCGCCGCATCTCGCCTGAGCAATGGTCGGCGGGACGCTACTGATGCAATATTACAGATATACGACGCCCCATTGGCGCACGAGGCCGCGCCAGACCAGCAACGGCGTCACTATCGTCGCAGCAAGACAGGGATCACTGCCGCGCGTGGCGCGCGGAAGCTCACGGCACCGGCGCTCAGGTTCGGCGGTCGGCCAGCGCCGGCGACGGCAGTTTGACGTCGGTCGCGAGTCCGAGCGCCATCAGAAGCTTCAGATTCCACCATGTCAGGTCGAACTCCCACCAGGTATGGCCGTGCCTGGCGGAGTTGGGATCGGCGTGATGGTTGTTGTGCCAGCCCTCACCTGCAGCGAGCAGCGCGACGATCACGTTGTTGCGGCTGTCGTCGTCGGTCCGGTAGTTGCGATAGCCCCAGACATGGCTGACGGAGTTCACGGCCCAGGTGGTGTGCCACACGAACACCGTCCGCAACGGACCGCCCCAGATGAACAGGCTGAGACCCGACCAAATGGCGCGATCAATGTCGCGGTCGACCACGAGGTGTCCGGCAAACCCCAGCACGAAGAATGCGATCCAGGTCAGAAAGCCGACCCACATCCACCCCTTGCGGTGTTCCAGCCGGGCATAGAACGGATCACGCAGCAGATCCCTGGCGTAGCGCTGCGTCATCATGGCGGAGCGCATGTCTGGCGGCCGCGCCAGCAGCCAGCCGAAGTGGGCCCAGATGAAACTGCGCAGCGGTGAATGCGGATCGAGGTCGTCGTCAGCATAGTGATGATGCCGGCGATGCACCGCCACCCAGAACGCCGGCGAGAACTGCAGCGAGCACGTCCCGAAGAAGGCGAGCGTATGCTCGAGCCAGAGCGGGCAGGAAAAACTGCGGTGGGTCAGCAACCGGTGAAACCCGAGGTTGATGCCGAGCGCCCCGAAGACATAAACTCCAAAGGCGAACGCCGCCACCCCACCCCAGCTGAAGAAGGCCGGCAGCAGCGCCAGCGCTGCGATGAGATGCACCAGCACGAAGCCAATCACGTTGTCGGTCTTGATACGGGGAGGCGTGGTCGCGACGCTGGCGTCGCCCGGCGCGGCTTCGGCGGACATGCGATCTCCGAAAAATAGAGGTCGACCGGAGAGATGTCTCGGACGAGACTGCTCGAACGGCCCAGGTGCGTACGACAAGAGCATTACTCGGCGTCCGCATGCGCGGCTGCCGAGGTCACGTGGCCGAATCGCCGAAAAGGCTCTTGTCTGGCGGAGATTTGTCCCGTGGAGATTGAGTATCGGCGCATTCAGGGAGCCTGTCAAAGCCGCGCGGCCCGCCGCCTTTGCGCACGGGCGCCTGTCCAACCGGGTAAACCTCTGTTGACAACGCTGTGGATTGGCGGTGGAAGGTCTGTGTCCAAGCCGGTGCAATGATCGGTGTACATGCACCGGACAAACCCGGACCAGGCCGTTGATAGCCTGTGGATAAGACTGTTGATAACCTGTGCGCTCAAGCCTCTAACCAATTTGGAAACTTGATGAACTCGACACCGGCCGATTCCGCGTCCGCTCCTCCCGCCACCCGCGCCAGCTTTACCATGGCGGACGAGCGCAGCGCCAACCGGGTTGTGGACGTGCTGGCGGAGAGCTTCGACAACAACGAAGCCGCCATTGCCGCCTTCGAGCGGCCGGACGGCCTATGGGACGTCACACTGTATTTTGCGAAGAAGCCCGACGAGGACGCGGTGCGGGCGCTGGTGGAGCTCGCCGCGGACAAGGCGAGCGCGGAAGCCATCACGTTCGATACGGTGGAGACCCGCGACTGGGTCCAGGCCAGCCTCGAGGGGCTGGCGCCGGTGGAGGCGGGTCGTTTCATCGTCCACGGCCAGCATGACCGCACCCGGGTTCCGCTCAACCGGATCGGCATCGAGATCGAGGCCGCGCTCGCGTTCGGCACCGGTCATCACGGCACCACGCGCGGCTGCCTCCTGCTGCTGGACGAGGTGCTGCGTTCGAAATGGCCGCGGCGGGTGCTCGACCTCGGCACCGGGACCGGCGTGCTGGCGATCGCCGCGGCGAAAGCACAGCGGCAGCCGATTCTCGCCAGCGACATTGACTGGCGCTCGGCCATCGTCGCCCGGGAGAACGCCCGCCTCAACGGCGTCGGCAATCTCGTGACGGCGTTGCATGCTCCGGGGTTTTCGTCGCCCGACATTCGCAGCCGCGCCCCGTTCGATCTGGTGTTGGCGAATATCCTGGCAAACCCGCTGCGGCGGCTGGCCAACCCGATGTCGCAGCATCTGGCGCCGGGTGCTTACGTCATTCTATCGGGCCTGCTGCCGCACCAGGCCAATAGCGTCGTCTCCGCCTACCGCGGCAGCGGCCTCGTGCTGGTCAAACGGCTGCTGCTCGATGGCTGGAGCAGCCTGCTGATGCGCAAACCTTGATCAAATAGGCAGGATGCGCCGGCGGGAACCGGCGCGGCAACTGAGGCTCCCCTGCATGGCGCCGGGGCGGGCGGCTTACCCCCGGTCTTGACCGGCCTGCCCCTTTGAGAGGTCCGCCCCGGTCCGGCGCAGGCGCGCTTCCGTGAGGCGATCGAGCATTTGGACGATCAGGCCCCGCGCGGGCTTGGGCGCGACCGGACCACTGACGGGAACTGGATCGCGCTGGACCGGCGGTGAAATCTTCTCGAAAGAAAAGGCAGGCATCGGTGTGACCCCTCTTCATTGAGGTTGAAACACCCCCGAAACGTTTCCCCTGTGCTGGCGCCTTGTTATGGTCGAAGTGCACTGCAGCACGGCCAAAGTCTGCCACGCACAGTTGCGTGACCGCAAGATGTCAGCGGAGCTATCGGCAAAAGTTTTCCGCAACCGTCGCCCGCAAAGCCGTCCATTGCTGGTCCCGGTTCCCTCCCCTAAGGTCGGCTCATGTTCGAAGCTCACTTCCAGACGTTCGAAGACCCGGAGGGCGGCGTCGCCCTGACCGCCCGCCTGTCGGCCCTCCGTGAGGAACTGATCCGCCGTGGCCTCACCGGCTTCGTCGTCCCCCGCGCCGACCAGCAGCAGAACGAATATGTCCCGCCGGCCGATGAACGGCTGGCGTGGCTGACCGGCTTCACCGGATCGGCCGGACTTGCCGCCGTGTTGACCACCAAGGCCGCGCTGTTCGTCGACGGACGCTACACCTTGCAGGCCGCCAAGCAGGTCGACACCGCCGCCTGGACGATCGAAGCGCTGGTCGAACCACCGCCCGAGAAATGGCTGGAGACCCATCTCGCGGCCGGCGATCGCCTCGGCTTCGACCCCTGGCTCCACACCAGCGCCGCCGCCGAGCGGCTGGCCGCGGCGTGCAGGCGTGCCGGCGCCGAGCTGGTCGCCATCGACAGCAACCCGCTCGACGCGGTGTGGAGCGAGCGCCCGGCGCCCCCGCTCGGTCAGGTCACCGTGCATCCGGCAGCCCTTGCCGGCGAGCCGGCCACCGAGAAGCTCGGGCGAATCCGCGCCGAACTCGCCCGCGGCCGCCTCGACGCGCTGGTGCTGTCGGATTCCCATGCGGTGGCCTGGACCTTCAACATCCGCGGCGCGGATGTCGCGCACACGCCGCTGCCGCTGTCCTATGCCCTCGTGCCCAGGGACGGCCGGCCGGTGATCTTCATCGACGGCCGCAAGCTGTCGAACAGCGTCCGCCATCATCTGGAGGAAAACGCCGATGTCGTCGCGCCCGAGGCGCTGACGCAACGGCTCACGGATCTCGCAGCGAGCGGCGCCGCGATCGGCCTCGATGCCGCGACCGCCGCCGACGCGTTGAGCCGCCTGATCACCGCCGCCGGCGGCAAACCGATGCGCGGTGTCGATCCGACCGCCCTGCTCAAGGCAGTCAAGAACCCGGCGGAGATCGCCGGCACCCGCACCGCCCATGAGCGCGACGGCATCGCGCTCGCGCACTTCCTCGCCTGGATCGATCGCGAGGCGCCGACCGGCGCACTGACCGAGATCGACGCGGTGGAGGCGCTCGAGACTTTCCGCCGTGAGACCGGGGCGCTGAAGGACGTCTCGTTCCCGACCATTGCCGGCACCGGACCGAACGGCGCCATCGTGCACTACCGCGTCACCCGCATGAGCAACCGCCGCATCACTCCCGGCGACCTGCTGCTGATCGATTCCGGCGCGCAGTACGAGGACGGCACCACCGACGTGACCCGCACGATTGCGGTCGGCACGCCGACGGCGGAGATGCGCGACCGCTTCACGCGGGTGCTGCGCGGCCACATCGCGATCGCCCGCGCGGTGTTTCCCGACGGCACCAGCGGCGCCCAGATCGACGCTTTCGCGCGCCAATACCTGTGGCGGGCCGGGCTCGACTTCGAGCACGGCACCGGCCATGGCGTCGGCAGCTACCTGTCGGTACACGAGGGCCCGGCGCGGATTTCCAAGCTCGGCACCACACCGCTCAAGCGCGGCATGATCCTGTCCAACGAGCCCGGCTACTACAAGACCGACGCCTTCGGCATCCGGATCGAGAACCTGGAACTGGTGGTTGCAATCGACCTGCCCGGCGCCGAGAAGGCGATGAACGGCTTCGAGGCGCTGACGCTGGCGCCGATCGACCGTCGCCTGATCGACCCGGCCGCGATGAGCGCCGACGAGATCCAGTGGATTGACGCATACCACACCCGCGTCCGCGACACATTGCGCGGGGCTCTTGATGATGCGACTCGTTCTTGGCTTGATGCGGCGACACGGCCGCTGAAGGCCTGACCGCGACCGTCAACAAGCGCCTCGAACCCGTCAAGGGGCCCATCTGAGCGAGCAATCCCCCACGTGGTGGAGATGACCGGCCATACCGCGCCTGCGGCGTCCAGCCGGCGGGCCACCCCGATGACGCTGGTCCTGCTGGTGGCGATGAACGGCCTCGCCCCGATCTCGCTCTACATGCTGGTGCCGATGCTGCCGCAGCTCGCCACCATGTTCGGACGCGACATCTCGGTCGCGCAGATGACCGTGTCGTTCTACATGGTCGGCCTTGCGCTGTCGCAACTGGTGATGGGACCGCTGTCGGATCGCTTAGGCCGGCGCCCGGTGCTGGTCGGCTGCTTCACCCTCGTCATCATCGCCAATATCGGCTGCGTGTTCGCGCAGACCCTGCCGCAACTGATTGCCGGCCGCTTCCTGCAGGCGCTGGGCGGCGCCGCCGGCATGGTGATCAGCCGCGCCATCATCCGCGACATCTACGACCGCAGCCGCGTCGCCGGCATGATCAGCCTGGTCATCGCGGTGATGATGATCGCCCAGATGCTGAGCCCGCTTGCCGGCGGCATGCTGGACGCCTGGTTCGGCTGGCGCGCGATCTTCGTGGTGCTGGCCGCTGTCACGACGCTGTTCGTGGTCGCACTGCTGCTGGCCTTGCCCGAAACCCGCCGCTTCGAGGCGCCGAGCGCCGATGGCGGCTTCCTGCGCGACGTGCGCGCGCTGTCCGCGAGCCGGGCCTTCATCGGCTACGTGCTATGCCAGATGCTGGCGTCGTCGATCATCTTCACTTTCGCCGGCGGCGGCCCCTACCTCGTCATCAACCACATGGGCCGCTCCGCCACCGAGTATGGCGCCTGGTTCGCCAGCGCCGGCTTCGCCTACATGCTTGGCAACCTGGCATCGGTGCGGCTGTCGCCCCGCCACGGCCTCGACCGCATGATCTGGCTCGGCCTCACCATCCAGCTCAGCGGTGCGTTGATCAACGCGCTGTGGGGCGTGATCGGCTGGAATTCGCAACCAGCCTGGCTGTTCGGCACGCATATGGTGGTGATGTTCGGCAACGCGTTCGCGATGTCGAATGCATCCGCGGGCGCAATCAGCGTGCGGCCGCAGGCCGCCGGCACCGCCTCGGGCGCCATGGGCTTCCTGCAGATGGGGTTCGGTGCGCTGTGCTCGCAGCTCGGCGCCTATCTCGGCGGGCACTTCCTCTCGCCGCTGCCGCTGAACGTCGCGATCCTGGCGCTGTCATCAGCCTGCGCCGCGGCGATCGTCCTGCTGGTGCCGCGCCGGGGCGTCTTCGTCAGCGCCGGCACCATGATCGAGGCTGAAGAGCAGGACACTGCCGTGATCTGATCACGCCCCCTGACGTGACACATCAACGCCCTTCGATCAGCGCCAGCCACTCGTCCTCGGTCAGGACGTTCACGCCGAGTTCCCGCGCCTTGTCGAGCTTGGAGCCAGCGCTCTCGCCGGCGACGACATAATCGGTCTTCTTGGATACCGAGCCCGCGACCTTGGCCCCGAGCCGTTCCGCCGACGCCTTGGCCTCGTCGCGGGTGAATTTGGTCAGCGTGCCGGTGAACACCACCGTCTTGCCGGCGACCGCGGTGTCGGTGCGCGCCTGTTCGGCCGGCAGCACCTCGATCTCCTCGAGCAGCGCGTCGAGCGCCGCCATGTTGCGCGGCTCGGCGAAGAACTCAACCACCGCATCCGCGACCACTTCGCCGACGCCCTCGATATCGTTGAGGTCGCGATAGGCTTCGCTGTCATGCCCCTCGCCGGCGGCCTGCATCGCGCTGCGGAATGCCGCGATGGTGCCGTAGTGGCGCGCCAGCAGCTTGGCATTGCCCTCGCCGACATGGCGAATGCCGAGCGCGAAGATCAGGCGGTTGAGCTCGATCCGCCGCCGTTCGTTGATGGCACTGAACAGGTTGCGCACCGAGACTTCGCCATAGCCCTCGCGCGCGGTGAGCTTGGCCTTCGACTGCGCGTCACGCTTCTCCAGCGTGAAGATATCAGCCGCCGACTTCACGAGGCGATCGGCATAGAACTCCTGCACCTGCTTGTCGCCGAAGCCCTCAATGTCGAAGGCGTTGCGGGAGACGAAGTGCTTGAGCCGCTCCACCGCCTGCGCCGGACAGATCAGAACGCCAGTGCAGCGGCGCACGGCTTCGTCTTCCTCGCGCACGGCATGGCTGCCGCATACCGGGCAGACATGCGGAAACTTGTAAGGCTTGGCCTCCTTGGGGCGCTTCTCCAGGATCACGCTGACGATCTGCGGAATGACGTCCCCGGCGCGCTGTACCACCACGGTATCGCCGACGCGGATGTCGACGCCGTCGCGGATCGGCTCGCCGTCGTTGCCGATGCCCCTGATATAATCCTCGTTGTGTAGCGTGGCATTGGAGACCACGACGCCGCCGACCGTCACCGGTTTCAGCCGCGCCACCGGGGTCAGCGCGCCGGTGCGGCCGACCTGGATGTCGATGGCCTCGAGCTCGGTCGTCGCCTGCTCGGCGGCGAACTTGTGGGCGATCGCCCAGCGCGGGCTGCGCGACACGAAGCCGAGGCGCTGCTGCCAATCGAGCCGGTCGACCTTGTAGACCACGCCGTCGATGTCGTAGCCGAGGTCGGCGCGTTCGGCGCCGATGCCGCGATAGAAGGCCAGCGCTTCGTCGACGCTGCGGCACAGCGTGGTACGCGGATTGGTGACGAAGCCGATCTTTCCCATCCACCGGACCATGCCGAACTGGGTCGCCTCCGGCAGGTCGGTGAGTTCGCCCCAGGTGTAGGCAAAGAATTTCAAAGGCCGCGACGCGGTGATCGACGGGTCCTTCTGGCGCAGCGAGCCGGCCGCGGAGTTGCGCGGATTGGCGAACACGGTGTCGCCGATCTCGGCCTGCTTCCTGTTCAGCGCGATGAAATCCCCGGTGGTCATGTAGACCTCGCCGCGGATCTCGCAGACCGCCGGCACGGCCCTGCCCTTCAGAACATGGGGGATGTCGGCGATGGTGCGGACATTGGCGGTGACATCCTCACCCTCGAAACCGTCGCCGCGGGTCGCCGCGGTGACGAGCTGCCCGTCCTCATAGCGCAACGACAGGGACAGACCGTCGATCTTGGGCTCGGCGACGATCGCGGGGAGTTCATCGAGCTTGAGGAAGCGCTGCACGCGCTCGATGAAGTCGGCAACGTCCTCGTCGCTGAAGGCGTTGCCAAGCGACAGCATTGGCACAGCATGGCGCACCTTGGCGAAGCGTCCGGCGGGCTGCACCCCCACCTTCTGCGATGGCGATTCCGCCGTCAGCAGATCCGGGAAGCGCGCCTCGATGGCATCGCTGCGTCGCCGCAACGCGTCATAGTCCGCATCCGAGATGGTCGGCGCATCGTCCTGGAAATAGCGCTTGTCGTGCGCCGAGATCTCCAGCGCCAGCCGCACCAGCTCGGCCTTCGCCTGCACATGGGTGAGATGCTCGACAGCGACGTCCTTGTTGGTCCGGCGCTTGGCGGGTTTGGCCTTGGTGGGTTTGCTGGGCTTGGATGTCATGGCTGGAACGATTTTTGCGATCGGAAGCAGGAAAACCGGACACGTTCGATCGACATTCTGTCTCCGTCGTTCATACCTCATCCTGAGGAGCCCGCGAAGCGGGCGTCTCGAAGGATGAGCCCGAGAGAGTTCGGCAAGCGGCCTCATGGTTCGAGACGGCGCTCACGCGCCTCCTCACCATGAGGAGCTGCCGCATCAATTGACTGCCAGGCGATCGCCCTCCGGCTACGCCGTCGCGGCCTTCAGCAGGCGGTCGGCGGCGGCGCGGGCTTCGGCGGTGATCTCGGCGCCCGCCAGCATGCGGGCGATCTCCTCGCGGCGATGGTCGTTCAGCAGCGTCGCGACGGAGGTCGCCACCCGCTTGCCCTTGTCGCGCGTGTCCTTGGAGATCAGGAGGTGCTGGTCGGCGCGCGCGGCGACCTGCGGCGCATGGGTCACCGCCATCACCTGGACCTTGCCGGCGAGGCGTGCGAGCCGGGCGCCGATGGCGTCCGCCACTGCGCCGCCGACGCCCGTGTCGATCTCGTCGAACACCAGTGTCGGCGCCGAGCCGCGATCGGACAGCACCACCTTGAGCGCGAGCAGGAAGCGCGACAGCTCGCCGCCCGAGGCCACCTTCATCATCGGCCCCGGACGGGTGCCCGGATTGGTTTGGACCCAGAACTCGACCCGGTCGATGCCCTGCGGGCCGGGCGCGGCCGCGTCGCTGTCGACCTCAGTCATGAACTTGGCGCGCTCGAGCTTGAGCGGCGCCAGTTCGGCGTTGACCGCCTTGTTGAGCTTCTCGGACGCCTTGGTCCGTGCAGCCGACAGCTTCATGGCCGCGGCGTCGTAGGCCTTGTCGGCCTCAGTAGCCTGCTTCTCCAGCACCTTGAGCCGCGCGGCGCCGGCGTCGATCAGCGCCATGTCGGCGGCGTAGCGCTCGGCCAGCGCCGCGAGATCGTCCACGGGGGTGGAATACTTGCGCGCGGCGGCGCGCAGCGCGAACAGCCGCTCCTCGATGCGCTCGAGCTCGCCGGGATCGAAGTCGATCGCCCGCAGCGCGGCGTTGAGGTGCTGGTCCGCCTCCTCGAGCGCGTTGATCGCGACGTCGATCGCCTTGACCGCCGGCTCGACCAGCTTCGGCGCATGGGCGGCGCGGCGCTCCAGGCGGCGCACGGCGGCGGCGAGCCCCGCGACCGGGGACTGGTTGCCGCCGACAGCTTCCTGGGCCTCGCGCAAATCCTCGGCGATCTTCTCGCCCTGCATCATGCCGGTGCGGCGTTCAGCGAGCGAGGTCTCCTCGCCCGGCTGCGGACGCAGCGTGCGCAGCTCATCGGACGCATGGCGGAGATAGTCGGCCTCGCGTGCGGCCCGCTCCATGCCTGCGCGATGCTCCTCGAGCGCGGTGCGGGCGGTGCGCCGGGCGGTCCACAGCGCTTCCAGCGCGGCGACCTCCTTGTCCAAGCCGGCAAAGGCATCGAGCAGACGGCGATGGGTGGCGGCATCGACCAGCGCGCGCTCGTCGTGCTGGCCATGGATCTCGACCAGCGCCGCGCCGACGGCTTTCAGCGTCTGCACGCTGATGGCCTGGTCGTTGAGGAAGGCACGGGTGCGCCCGTCGGCGAGCTGCACCCGCCGCAGAATCATCTCGCCGCTGTCGTCGAGACCATTTTCACTGAGGATTTTTGCCGCGGGATGGCCCTTGGGCACATCGAATACCGCGGTGACCTGTCCCTGCTCCACGCCCTGGCGAACGAGACCGGCATCACCGCGCCCGCCGAGCGCGAGCGCAAAAGCATCGAGAAGAATGGATTTGCCCGCCCCGGTCTCACCGGTGAGCACGGCAAGGCCGCGAGCGAAATCGATGTCCAGCCGCTCGATCAGGACGATGTCGCGGATCGACAGGCGCGCCAGCATCGCAGGGAAATTCCTATCCGAGGCCCCATTTCTTCGCGGCCCTGAAGGCCTTGCTGATATAGGACTCTTTGTTCTCGTTCGGTTCGAGACCGCCGGACTTTACTAGATTGTACGCGTCTTTGTACCACTTGCTGTCAGGAAAGTTGTGGCCAAGCACGGCGGCGGCGGTCTGCGCCTCGCCGACGACACCGATCGTCATGTAGCACTCGGTCAGGCGCGCCAGCGCCTCCTCGACATGCCGCGTCGTCTGGTACTGGGTCACGACCAGCTTGAAGCGGTTGATCGCCGCGGTGTAGTCGCGCTTCTCCATGTAGTAGCGGCCGATCGCCATTTCCTTGCCGGCGAGCTGGTCGCGGGCGCCCTCCAGCTTCTTGCGGGCGGAGGTGGCGTATTCGGAATCCGGATACTTGCGCACCACCTCTTCCAGCGCATTGAGCGCCTTCTCGGTGCGGCCCTGGTCGCGGCTGATGTCCGGGATCTGGTCGTAGTGCGAGGCAGCGATCAGGTACTGAGCATAGGCCGCGTCCGACGTGCCGGGATGCAGGCTGATGTAGCGCGAGGCAGAGCCGATCGCGGTGTCGTAGTCGCCGCTTTCGTACGCCGCATAGGCGGACATCAGCAGCGACTTGCGGGCCCAGGTCGAATACGGGTGCTGCCGGTCGACCTCCTCGAACTTCTTGTTGGCGCCCTTGATGTCCTTCTTCTCGTTCAGAAGGTACAGGCCCTCGTTGTAGAGCTTGTCGGCCGGCTCCTCGGAGAAGGTCTCTTCCTTGGCGAAATACTTCTCCCAGATCGCGCCGGTGCCGCAGCCACCGAGGGTGGAGGCCAGCACCAGCAGGCCGGCAGCCCGGCACAGGTACCGCCCCGACCGGCGACCGATCAGGTTGCGAGGAAACGACACGTTGTGCTGTTCGACCATCATTCGCGTGACCGACCTACCTACCCCGACCGAAGTGCCCATGAACGCCGCATATCACATCCAGGTCGCCGCATCCTCTCGGAGGCTGCGGTCGTGACCGACCGCCGGCTTCGTCGCAACCTGAGCGCACGCTTATGTAATTGAAAAACCTGCCTGAACCAACCGACTAGGCAGACATTCCGCCGGGATTAAGGCGAACGGGCGGATCGCACAAGAGGTTGCTGGACCGTGGCAGAATGGCCATCCCCAGCGATTTTGCGCCAGCCGGCGGCAAGCGCTTGATCTGGACGCCTTTTGCAGCGTTCAGGAGACGTCCGGCCCGTAAACCGGCACCATGCCGCCCAGGAGCCCGCCGACCACCTCGGCGTGGCCGCGCGCGGCACGACGCACCATCGGCTCGGCCTCGACCACCCGCCAGGCGCTGCGGTCGGCCATCAGGGCACTGAGGACGGCGTGGTTGAGGCGGTGGCCGCCGCGCACCGAGCGATACAGGCCGATCAGCGGCAGGCCGGCGAGCGCCAGGTCCCCCACCACATCGAGCACCTTGTGGCGGACACATTCGTCGACGTAGCGCAGGCCTTCCGGGTTGAGCAGACGGTCAGCGGAGAACACCACGGAATTGTCGAGCGACGCGCCGCGGGCATAGCCCGCATTGAGCAGCTGCTCGACATCGTCCATGCAGCCAAAAGTGCGGGCGCGGGCGATGTCGCGACGGAAGCTTTCGGGGCTGAGGTCGAAATTGAAGCTCTGCCGGCCGATCAGGGGGTTGGCGAAGCAGATCTCCACCTCGGTACGGAAACCGCCGGCATAGGGGCGCAGCTCGCCAAACGACTCGCCCCGCGACACTTGCACCGGCTTCAGCACTTCGATGAAGCGGCGCGGCGCGGACAGCTCACGAATGCCGGCGCGGTCAATGGCGGCGACGAACGGCGCGGCGCTGCCGTCCATGATCGGCACTTCCGGCCCATCGACCTCGATGGTGGCGTTGTCCACACCCATGCCGCGCAATGCGGCCAGCACGTGCTCCGCGGTGGAAACCAGCGGGCCCTCTTGGGTGCCCAGGACGGTGGCGAGTTCAGTGGCGACGACTGCGCCGGCCTCGGCGCTGACCTTGCGGCCCGGTCCTTCACGATCGGTTCGGATAAAAACAAAACCTGCGTCGACGTCCGCAGGTCCCAAGGTGAGCTTGACGGCAGAGCCCGAATGAACACCCACGCCCGTCACCGTGACGTGCGAACGAAGCGTCGTTTGCCGGCTGAATTTCATCCAAGTACTGCCCGCTACTGTCGCGCCTGAACCAGCTTCCCCCGCCGACTTTCCCCAACGAATGTCAGCGATCCGATTCAGGGCGATCCCCAAGTCCTGGTCACCATACTCTTCGCGCGGAGTCGTGCCAGTCACGGTTTTTTACCGATTGTTACCCCAACTCCGCCGCATTTGCGCCGCCCGTTAACCAAACTCGGTACCGTTCGGCAACCCTCAAAAATCAATTATTCATGTTATATTTCAAATACTTACGAGGATTTTACTAAAACGGATCCCGGTAAACGAAAGTCCCGGCCTTTCGGCCGGGACTTTGACGCTGTGATCGATTGTTACAGGCCTCAATTGGCCTGGCGACGCAGGAATGCCGGGATATCCAGATGGTCATCCCCCTGCGCCTGCGGCATCGGCGCCGGACGGCCGTGCGGATCGAGCCCCTGCGGCGCCGGGCGGCGGGCATATTCGGAAACCGGCTCACCGGCTCCGGCCTGCGGGATCGGGCGCTGCGGCTTGCGCTCCGGCAGCGGCGGCATCTGCGGGGCGGCGGAGCGAGCGGCGACCGGCGGCTCGCTGTCCTCGTCGCGACGGCCGAGGCCGACATTGGCGAGGCGCTGCAGCAGCGACAGGCGGGTCTTCTGCGGATGCTCCTCCTCCACGTCCGTGCTCGCCTGGCGGATCTGGTTCTGCGCCGGCATCGGCAGTTCCTCGAACTTCGGCATCCGCGGGGCGCGGACCGGCGCCCGCTCGGCCGCCGGCGGGATGAAGGTGCTCGGCAGCGCCGGCTCGTTCATCTGCACCGTCGCCGTGGAGGTGTCGGGGAACATCGACGGCTTCGGCTGGATCGGACGGACCATCACGTCGCCATAAGCGGCGGGCTGCACCGGCGCCTGGGCCTCGGCCTGTTCCGGGCCGACGGCAGCGGCGATCGCCGCAAGCGCGGCGCGGTCGATATTGTCCGCCGCCGGGCGCGGCGCCTGCACCGGCGCTGCGGCAGCAGCCGGACGGGGCGCATCCTGCTTCAGCCGCTCGGCCATGCGCTGGTTGTCGGCCTTGAGACGGGCGGTCAACTCGCTGAGGCGGCTGTCGGACGCACCGGTCGCGGTGGTCACCGTCGGCTGCGCGCCGGTCAGGCGAGCGGTCGCCGTCTGGTCGATGCCGGTGGCCACCACCGACACGCGGATGATGCCGTCCAGCGATTCGTCGAAGGTCGCGCCGACGATGATGTTGGCGTCCTGGTCGACCTCCTCGCGGATGCGGGTCGCCGCCTCGTCGACTTCGAACAGGGTGAGGTCCTTGCCGCCGGTGATCGAGATCAGGAGGCCACGGGCCCCCTTCATCGACGAATCGTCGATCAGCGGGTTGGCGATCGCGGCTTCCGCGGCGGTGAGCGCGCGCTTCTCGCCGGAGGATTCGCCGGTGCCCATCATCGCCTTGCCCATCTCGCGCATCACAGCGCGGACGTCGGCGAAGTCGAGGTTGATCAGGCCTTCCTTGACCATCAGGTCGGTGATGCAGGCGACGCCCGAGTACAGCACCTGGTCAGCCATCGCGAAGGCGTCGGCGAAGGTCGTCTTCTCGTTGGCCACCCGGAACAGGTTCTGGTTCGGGATGATCAGCAGCGTGTCGACCACCTTGTGCAGCTCGGCGATGCCGGCTTCCGCGGTGCGCATGCGGCGACCGCCCTCGAAGTGGAACGGCTTGGTCACCACGCCGACGGTCAGGATGCCCATCTCGCGGGCGGTCTTGGCGATCACCGGGGCGGCGCCGGTGCCGGTGCCGCCGCCCATGCCGCCGGTGACGAACACCATGTTGGCGCCCGAGAGGTGATCGCGAATCTCGTCGATGCACTCCTGGGCCGCCGCCGCGCCGACTTCCGGCTGCGATCCGGCACCGAGGCCCTGGGTCACCTGGGTGCCCATCTGGATGATCCGCTCAGCCTTGGACATCGTGAGCGCCTGCGCATCGGTGTTGGCGACCACGAAATCGACCCCCTGCAGCCCGGCCGTGATCATGTTGTTGACGGCATTGCCGCCAGCACCGCCGACGCCGAACACGGTGATCCGCGGCTTCAGCTCGCGAATATCGGGGATGTTGAGATTGATGGTCATGTTTGCCTCTCGATTACGCGCGCGTTGTAGCGGAATGCTCGCGGCCCAGGCCGGCGCCCGGGGCCGAAGCGGTGAACGAAACGAAGTCAGTGCCGTGCCGAACCATCAGAACCCCTCGCGAAGCCATTGTCCGACCTTTCCGAAGTAGCCGCTGCCATGAGTCCCCGTCTTGAGCTGCCGGACATGCCGCGGCTCGACATGCTCGAGGTGAGCGAACTGCGGGTAGACCAGAAGACCGGTCGGCACCGCGAACGAAGCGCTCTTGGCCTCTGCTGGCAGCCGGCCGAAGCCGAGTGGCCGGCCAATGCGGACCGGGCGCTTGAGGATCTGGCTGGCAAGCTCGGGAATACCGGTCAGCAAGGAGGCACCACCGGTCAGCACCACCCGCGCCCGCGGCTCGGACGCAAAGGGGGAATCCGCCAACCGGTCCCTGACCATCTCGAAAATCTCCTCGGCGCGCTGACGAATGATGTTGGCGATGGTGGCGCGGGACACGACCTGCGGCGTATCCCGATCATGGTCATCGGCCGCCGGCACACTCATCAGCTCACGCGCGTCGGACCCACCCGTCAGCACGGTCCCGTATAAAGTCTTGATTCGCTCGGCATCCGCAATGCAGGCGCCGAGTCCGCGGGCCAAATCCATGGTGATGTGTTGCCCACCGAGCGCAAAACCGCTGGCATGGACGAAGCGTCCGGTCGAATAGGTCGCGATGGTTGTCGTACCGGCGCCCATGTCGACGATCGCCGCACCGGTATCGACCTCATCGTCGGTCAGCACCGAGAGGCCGGCCAGGTAGGGGCTGGCCGCCATCGCCTCGACATTGAGATGGCAGCGCTCGACCACCAGCATCAGGTTCTTGGCAACGGACGCATCCGACGTCACCACGTTCATGTCGACGCCGAACTGGCGCGCGACCATGCCCCGCGGATCACGGATCCCCTTCACACCGTCGAGCGAATAGCCGACCGGCAGCGCATGCAGAGCGGTGCGGCCGGTCCCGGTGGCGTGGCGCATCCCCGTCGAGGTGATGTGGCCGACGTCGGCCGGCGTTACCGTGCCGCCGCGGATATCGGACGCCGCTTCGATCATCTGCCCCTGCAGGCGGCCCGCGGAAACCGACAGCAGCACGGATTCGACGCGGACCTTGGCCATGCGCTCGGCCACCGCCACGGCCTGGCGTACCGCATGCTCGCACTGGCCGAGGTCGATCACCGCGCCGGCTTTGACGCCCAGCGACTGGATGTGGCTAATGCCCAGCAGCTCGATGGAATGGGTGCGCCCGCGCAGCGCCTCGCTCGGCGAGCACGGCTTCAGGCGCGCGATCAGGCACGCGACCTTGCTGGTGCCGATGTCGAGCGCCGCGACAAGAGCGGTACGGTTCGCCGGGATCGCCCGGGTTTTCGGGGTCAAGGTGCCGTCGAGGCTGGTCATGCGTCGGTGCCCTTGCGCTTGGCCTTCTTGTCCTTGAGGAGGTCTTCACGCGCCTTCGCCGCGTCCTCCGACAGCCGTACCGTGATCCGATCCGGCAGCCGCAGGTCGATCGCGGTGATGTCACGCGAGAACAAGTGGTCTTCCTTGTCGAGCTTCGAGAGCAACGCCAGCGATTGCTCGAGATTGGTCTCGGGCAGGCGGACGTCGAGGCCGTCGGCCAGCCGCAGATTCCAGCGCCGCTCGCCGACCAGCACCACCGCCTTCACGGCCGCACGCACCTGCGGATACTGGTCGAGCAGCGCCAGGAATTCCCTGGCGCGGGGGCCTGCGCCCTTGCCCACCACCAGCGGCAGCGACGTGAAACGGCGCGACACCCACGGCTCCAGGATCTGACCGTCCTCGGCGATTACCGACAGCGCGCCGTCCTGCTGCCACAGGGCGAACGCCTTGCGCTCGGTGATCTCGATCTGGAGCTGGCCCGGATAGAGCTTCAGTACGGTGGCGTCGGCGATCCAAGGGCTGGCTTTCAGCCGGTCACGTACGGTGGCGGCATCAAGGAACAGCAGCGAGGAGCGGCCGGTGACGCCGCCGATCGCCAGGACCTCGTCCTGGGTCAATTGCTTGCGGCCGGAAATGGCGACATTGGTGATGCGAAAGCCGACCGCGTTGGCGGCGGCATTGCGCGTGTCGCTGAACGCGGTGACCACTTCCTCGACATGGTTGCCCTTCACCACGCCAAAGGCGAGGCTCGCGAGCAGGATCACGAGGGTTGCAAGCCAGCCGAACCGCCGCGGCAGGCGCCGCTGCAGCGCCGCCAGCAAGCGCGGCATGTCCTCGCTGTTCACCGGGGCGCGGTAGCTCGCGCGCGGCGGGCGGCTCGCGACGCGCGACGACCGCGGCGCGGGGCGGCGCGCCGTCGTTTTCGTCGGTTCGGATTGGGGCCTCGGCTGTCCCTGGGACCGAGCGAGGCGTCCGCCACCATCCATTGCACGAGCTCGTCAACTGTTACGCCCGCAGTCATTGCGGGCCCTGGCTCATGTTGACGTCTCGGTCATGCCGGGCCGGGTGCTGGCCTCATGACTGATCAGGCCCTGTCCCGATGATGAATGGTCGTCGCGGAGATCCGCACGGCTCACGCCCCGGCAGCCCAAACGCTACATGCGCCGCCAGCGTTAACCTTCGGATTTCTGGGTAAACAAAACGTAAAGTGATTGCAGGCAAAGCGTGTTTTGATCTGCCAAATGAGCACTTTGCAGCACAGTGGCGGAACTGGGCCGCGCGAACCGGCCGTGATCCATCGCCGCCTGGCTGCGGACGAAATCCGTCCCTGGTTACCGCCGGCCGCGGTTTGCGGCCAGGGCGATCTGGTCGTTCAGGAAATCGACGAACGCGATCCCCTCGGCCTTGAGCGCCTTCGGATAGAGCGAGGCCTGCGTCAGGCCGGGCAGCGTATTGGTCTCGAGATAAACCGGGCCGCGCGCTGTCACGATAAAGTCGGAGCGGGAATAGCCGCGGCAGGACAATGCTTTATGCATGGTCAAGGCACGTGCCATGATCTGCTCGGAGACCTCCGGCGTGAACCGCCCCGGGCAGATTTCCTGGGTCGACTTGGCGAGGTATTTGGCGGTGTAGTCGAAACTGCCCTCCGCCGGGACGATCTCGATCGGCGGCAGCGCCCTCACGGAGCCGTCCGACTGCTCGAGCACGCCGCAGGTCGCCTCGATCCCGCTCATGAACGGCTCGATCACGTAGTCCTCGACCTTGGTCGCGGCGCGAACCGAGACGAGATCCTGGGTCGCGTTGACGAAGATCAGGCCATAACTCGACCCGTCCCGGGCAGGCTTGGCGATCAGCCGGCCGTGCGCGGCGAGCGCCTGCTCCGCATCTGCGAGCGCCACCCCCTCCGGAGCCGGAACGCCGACGATCACCGCAAAACGCTTGGCCGCAACCTTGTCGAAGGCGAGATGCGACGATGCGGCCCCCGAGCCGGTGAACGGCACGCCGCGGATCTCGCACATCGCCTGCAGCTCGCCATTCTCGGCGCGGCCACCATGCAGGCCGAGCAGCAGCACGCGGCCTTCGTCGCGCGCGGCGTCAAGCGCCTGCGCCAGCGGCACGCCCGCCCCTCCCGGCACGAACGGCTCCTCGAACGGCCGCGCATGCGCCAGCAGCTGCGCCGGCTGAACGGCGTGCACCGTGTCGTCGACGTCCCAGAACCACAGGTCGGCATCGGGCAGCGCGCGATGCAGCGACTGCGCGGACGCCACCGACACCAGGCGCTCCTTGCTCGTGCCGCCGAAAAGAATGGTTGTCCGCATCATGCCGCCCCGTCGATTCCGATCCGCTTGATTTCCCAGTGCAGGTCGATGCCCGACGTCGCCTTGACGCGCGCCCGCACGGTTTCACCCAGCGTCTCGATGTCCGCGCCGGTGGCATCCCCGGTGTTGATCAGGAAGTTGCAGTGCATCTCCGAGACCTGCGCACCGCCGACCCGGAAGCCGCGCATGCCGGCCGCGTCGACCAGCTTCCAGGCGCTGTGGCCCGGCGGGTTCTTGAAGGTCGAGCCACCGGTCTTCTCGCGGATCGGCTGCGCCGTCTCGCGGTGGTTCTGCACCTCGGCCATGCGCGCGCGAATGGCCTCCGCCTCGGTGGGCCGGCCGCGAAACAGCGCGGACGTGAAGATCACACCGTCCTCGACGCCGCAATGACGATAGCTGAATTTCATGTCGGCGTTGGTGTAGGTGCGCACCTCGCCCGCGCGCGTGACGCCGCGCGCTTCGACCAGCACGTCCCTGGTCTCGCCGCCATTGGCGCCCGCATTCATGCGCAACGCGCCGCCGATCGAGCCGGGAATGCCGAAGTAGAATTCGAGACCACCGATCGTGGCGGCCGCCGCGGCTTCCGCGACGCGCTTGTCGAGCACCGCCGTGCCGGCACGCACCGCATCGCCGTCGGTCGCGACCTCGCCGAAGCCGCGCGGCGACAGGCGGATCACCACGCCCGGCACGCCGCCGTCGCGCACGATCAGGTTGGAGCCGACGCCGATCGGATAGACCGGAATGTCGGACGGTAACCGCGCCAGGAAATAGGCGAGATCATCCTCGTCGGCCGGCGTAAAAAGCACTTGCGCGGGACCACCGACACGAAACCAGGTCAAAGGCGCCAGCCGCTCGTTCGCGAGCAGGCGGCCGCGCAGGTCCGGCATCGACGCGGTGAGCGACGGCAGCAGATCGGAAAAGCCGTTGGCCTCCTGCGACATCAGGCGCCGCTCTCCAGCGCCTTCAGCTCGGCGGGCAGCGCGTAGGCCCACTGGGTGATGTTGCCGGCGCCGAGGCAGACCACATAGTCGCCGGGCTTGGCGACGCCGCGCACCAGCTCGGCGAGCTGCGTCGCGTCCTTCAGCGCAATCACCTCGCGATGGCCGTGCGCGCGCAGGCCGAGCACGAAATGCTCACGGTCGATGCCGGGGATCGGCGCCTCGCCAGCCGGATACACATCGGCGACGATGACCGTGTCGGCATCGTTGAAGCAGGTGCAGAACTCCTCGAACAGCGACTGCAGGCGGGTGTAGCGATGCGGCTGCACCACCGCGATGACCTTGTTGCCGGTGGACTCGCGCGCGGCCTTCAGCACCGCCGCGATCTCCACGGGGTGATGGCCGTAATCGTCGATCACCGTGACGCCGTTCCACTCGCCGGTGCGGGTGAAGCGGCGCTTGACGCCGCCGAAGCCGGCGAGCGCCTTGCGGATGGTGTCGTCGGCCAGCCCGAGTTCGTGAGCGACCGCAATTGCGGCGGTGGCATTCGAGGCGTTGTGGCGGCCGGGCATCGGCAGCACGAGGTCCGCGATCTCGTGGGTCGAACCGTCCTTGCGATTGCGGAACGACACCTTGAAGCGCGAGCCGCCATTGGCCGCCGTCAGTTCCATCAGCCGCACGTCGGCCTGAGGGTTCTCGCCATAGGTGATAATGCGGCGATCCTCGATCTTGCCGACCAGGGTCTGCACCACCGGATGATCGATACACATTACCGCAAAGCCGTAGAACGGCACGCTCTCGACGAAATTGCGGAACGCGTCCTGCACGGCGTCGAAGGTCTTGAAGTGATCGAGATGCTCGGGGTCGACATTGGTGACGATGGCGACGTCGGCCGGCAGCTTGAGGAAGGTGCCGTCGCTTTCGTCGGCCTCCACCACCATCCATTCGCCATCGCCGAGCCGGGCGTTGGTGCCGTAGGCGTTGATGATGCCGCCGTTGATCACCGTGGGATCGAAGTTACCGGCGTCGAGCAGCGTCGCCACCATCGAGGTGGTGGTGGTCTTGCCATGAGTTCCGGCGATCGCGACGCAGCTCTTCAGCCGCATCAGCTCGGCCAGCATCTCGGCACGGCGCACCACCGGAATACGCTGGGCGCGCGCCTCCATCAGTTCCGGATTGTCGCGCTTGATCGCCGACGAGACCACCATGACACCGGCCCCCGCGACGTTCTCCGCCGCGTGGCCGACCGTGACCGCGATGCCCTTGTCGCGCAGCCGCTTGACGTTGGCGCTCTCCGCCACGTCGGAACCGCGCACCGTGTAGCCGAGGTTGCTCAGCACTTCAGCGATCCCGCTCATGCCGATGCCGCCGATCCCGACGAAATGGATAGGGCCGATCTCGCGCGGCAGTCTCATGGTGGTCTCTCGCTGTCGTCGGGCCCCGGCCCCACGCCGGCGCAGCCTTACGAATCCTGACCCCACTTCATGCAAGACTGACAAGGCCCGGACAAGTCCGGACCGTCAGAAATCGAAAATCCGGCGGTTTTGCGTCGGAACCGGCCCGATCACGTCAAACCGGGGCTTTCAGGCGATCGCGCACGTAGGCCTCCGCCTCCGCGGCACTGGCCACCACCGCCATGGGAATGCCGAAAGCCTTGACCGTGATCACGGCGCGGGCCTGCAGCACCGTGCGAGCCAGCGCATCGGGCTCGATCGCGATCATGCCCCGGCAGACCTCCTGCAGGGGACCCTTGTTGTGCTTCAGCCACTGGCCGCGCTGCTTGCGGTCCTCATGAGTCTCTTCGCCGCGATCGCCCTCGAGCAGCAGGACGAAGGGACGGCCGAGCGCCAGCAGCAGATCCATCTCGCAGATCCATTGCGGCGCGTAACCGGGCTCCTGGGCGGCGATCAGCACCTTTACCACCGGAAAGGCGCTGACATCGTGGACACGGAAGGATCGTGGATTGGGCAGCATGATCGTACTCCTGTGATGCTATCGGAACGAGAACAGGCGCTGCGCGCCCTGGCTGAACAGTTCGACCACCGCTGTCGCGCGCTGCCGCTCGTCACGCTCATCGGCCGCGGTGGCGGCGAGCACGGCTGGCGAAAACGCCGCGCATCGATCACGAGCGCAGTGTCGCCAGCGCACACTGCAGAGGTGCCGCAGCGACGCGGCAACGCGACGTACAGCGGACCGCCGGCCTGGGCTGACGGAGAGGACAAGGAGAGGGATGCAGGTCATGAGGTCCCATTGGCGGACACCGGCCGGAAACGTCCGGCCCGTCAGCGATAGCGACCTCTCGCCCGGTTGCGATAACCGTATCCGGCCAATAAATGTTGAGAAATGGCCAGTCTAGAGACGATCTTACCAGACGCGATCGACCGCTTGGACGGTCCGGCACTGATCGCGCTGTGGGGCTCGGACGATCCGGCGGAAGCCTTCCGCCTGGGCACGCGGGAGTACGACTGGCACAGCCACTTCCGTGGCCAGCTGTTCTGCATCGACAGCGGGCTGATCCATCTCCGGACCCAGCACGGATCGTGGCTGCTGCCGCCACACCGGGTCGGCTGGATACCACCAGGTGAACGGCACAAGGCCAGCGTCAGCGGCGCACTGAGCGGCTGGAGCGTGCTGATCATGCCGGATGCGAGCCGCGGGCTGCCGGACAAGCCTTGCGTCGTCGGCACGAACGAGCTGTTGCGGGCGCTGGTGCGACGCGCTGCGTCGTGGGCCGACCAGGACCATCTTTCGCCCGAGGAGGACCGGCTGGTCGCGGTGCTGATGGACGAAATCCGGCGCGCGCCGCAAGAGCCGCTGCATCTGCCGATGCCGACGGACGAGCGGCTGGCGCGTATTGCCACGGCGCTGATCAGCCGGCCCGACGACCCGCGTACGCTCGACCAGTGGGCGCAGTGGGCGGGCCTGTCGGCGCGCACGCTGCGGCGCGCCTTTCAGGCTCAGACCGGCACGAGCTTCGCGCAATGGCGGCAGCAGGCCCGTTTGACCCGTGCGCTGGAACTGCTGGCGCGGGGCGACGCTGTCGCCACGGTCGCCGATGCGCTGGGTTACGCCTCGCCCAGCAACTTCATCGCCATGTTCCGCCGCAGCTTCGGCGCATCGCCGGCGCGCTATTTTGCGAGCCGGCCTCGTTCGTCTAGCGGGCCATGAGATCGATTGCCGCGACCATCAGGCCGCCTGCTCGGCACAGTCCGGCTGACGCCGCTTGCGCGCGACCTGCTCGCTGCCGAACGCCAGCACGAGACCGGCGAGCGGCACCAGCGCCGCGATCCACGGGATGGCGCCGAGCCCCGGTCCATGGTCGATCACCGCGCCGCCGAGCCAGGCGCCGATGGCGTTGCCGAGGTTGAAGGCGGCGATGTTGAAGCTCGAGGCGAGGCTCTGGCCGGCGCCATGGGCCTTCTCCAGCACCCACATCTGCAGCGGCGGCACGGTGGCGAACGCCGCAGCGCCGAGCAGGCCGACAAACAGCACCATGGCGACCTGGTTGTGGGCGGCGAAGGTCATCAGCCCCAGCACCACGGCGAGCGCCAGCAGGCTGCCGAACAGCGCCGGCAGCAGGCGGTGATCGGCGAGACGGCCGCCGGCGAGGTTGCCGGCGACGAGACCCGCGCCGAACACCAGCAGGATCGGCGACACCGCCGCGTCCGAGAAGCCGGTGATGCGCGTCAGCATCGGCGCGATGTAGGTGAACACCGCGAACACGCCGACCCAGCTCAGCACCGTGGTGAGCAGGCCGACCAGCACCTCGCGGCGGCCGAGCACGGCCAAATCCTCGCGCAACTTCGACGGCACCGGCGCCGCGGCGTCGCGCGGCACGAATGCGGCGATCACCGCCAGCGCCGCCACGCCGACCAGCGTCACCGCCCAGAACGTCGCGCGCCAGCCGAAGCCCTGCCCGAGCCAGGTGCCGAACGGCACGCCGAGAATGTTGGCGACGGTCAGGCCCGTGAACATCACCGCGATCGCCGACGCCTTCTTGTTCGCCGGCACCAGCGAGGTGGCAACCACCGAGCCGACACCAAAGAAGGTGCCGTGGGCGAACGCAGTCAGCACGCGCGCGGCCATCAGCGTCCAGTAGTCCGGCGCGATCGCGCAGGCGGCGTTGCCGATGGTGAAGATGGCCATCAGCGTCAGCAGCGCGGTCTTGCGCGGCCAGCGCGCGGTGGCAATGGTCATGATGGGCGCGCCGAGAACGACGCCGAGGGCATAGCCGGAGATCAGGAGACCCGCGGCCGGGATCGAAACATGGAGATCGGCCCCGACCTGGATCAAGAGACCCATGATGACGAATTCAGTCACGCCAATTCCGAAGGCGCCGGCGGTGAGCGCATAGAGTGCGAGTGGCATGGAAAACCCCGAGAGATCCGGCCGCAACGGAGGGCCGGTTCCTGCCCAGATGGACATGGCGCCATTCGTGAACTAGAGTTTCAACAGGCAAAATATCTGTGAACTGAAGTCACAATGTCTCGGATCGAGGTCAACCGCTCCGGCGAGATGGAAGTCTTTGTCCGGGTTGTGGATCTGGGCGGCTTCTCGGCCGCCGCCCGCAGTTTCCGCATGACCCCTTCGGCCGTCAGCAAGCTCGTTGCCCGGCTGGAGAGCCGGCTCGGGGTGCGCCTCGTCAATCGCTCGACCCGCAAGCTGCAGCTGACCCCCGAGGGCACCGCCTACTACGACCGGGCAATCCGCATTCTCGAGGATATCGACACCGCCGAGCGCGAGGCGACGACCGGCGCGACGCCGCGCGGCCGGCTGCGGGTCAACACCAGTGTGCCGTTCGGCCTCCACCGCCTGCTGCCGCTGCTGCCCGGCTTCATGCAACGCTATCCGGGGGTCCATGTCGACGTGGCCCTCACCGACACTGTGGTCGACCTGCTCGAGGAGCGCGCCGACGTCGCCATCCGCGTCGGGCCGCTCAGGGAATCGCGTCTGCTGGCGCGCAAGCTCGGCGAAAGCGCGATGGTGGTGGTGGCAGCGCCATCCTACCTCGAACGGCATGGCACGCCGCTGGCGCCGCAGGATCTCGAACGCCACAACATGCTCGGCTTTTGCTTCACCAAGCAGATCGAGGGCTGGCCGTTCCGCGACAGCAAGGGCGGTCAGGTCTCGATCCATCCGGTCGGCAATGCGCTGGTCAGCGACGGCGAGGCGATGCAGCGGCTGGTCATCGCCGGGCTCGGCCTTGCCCGCCTGACGCGCTTCCATGTCCAGGCCGATATCGACGCTGGGCGGCTGGTGCCGGTGCTGGAGGCTTACAACCCCGGCGATCTCGAGGCCGCGCATGCGGTGTTTGTCGGCCATGGCGGCCAACTGCCGGCGCGGGTGCGCGCCTTCCTCGACTATCTGGTGGAGCACGTGAGGCTGTAGCGGCGCTCAAGCCTGCTCCGGCGCCAGCACCAGCAGGCGACCAACCAGCGCGAGCGCGGTTTCAGTCGCCGGATCGGCGGACACCACCGGCACCGCCAGCACCATAACGTCGACGGGATCGTGTGACAGCACGATCAGATGAGTCGCGCTGTGCGCTGCCAGCAGCGACACCACGCGCTCGACCGCGGGATCAGTCTGCGGCAATCCCCATGGTGCATCGGCACGGCGCAGGAGTTGCTGTCGCGCCAGCAGCGTGCGCAGCAAAGGCGGATCGTAATCGGCGAGATCGCCTTCGCGCAGCCGCCGCGCACTGGCGAACAGCGGATGGCGGCCGAGTTCGGCGATCAGGCCGTCGCGGCTCTGCGCTGCCGAGGCGGCGACCGAATTGAGCAAGCCCGGGGCGTGGGACTCGAACAGCGATCGCAGGGCATCCACCATCAGCGCGATCGCGAGGACGCCGCTGATGGCAACCGCGCAGAACCGCACGACCTGTGCGCCATCGACCTCTGGCGTCAAGAACGCCGCCGCCGCACCGAGCAGTCCTGAGCTGACCAGCCGCAGCGCGGTGAGCAGCAGGCCCTGACGCCGCGTTTCCGCGCCACCGCCGGTAATCAGCAGAACGGAGATGACCAGCAGCGCGCCGAGCGCGCCAAGCCGCACCGGAATATCGGGCAGCAGCACGCGAAAATCCGTGACGACAAACGGCATCACCACCAGCGCGCCGACCGCGAGACGACCGATGCTGCGGTTTTCCGACGCCATCAGGGTGGCTGGATCGCGGCGCACCAGCAGCAGCGCACAGACGGCGAAGCCGGCGAGCTGGAACAGCATCAACGCGACGCCGTGAGCAACGACAAATACACCGCTGCCGACAAGCGCGCCGACGCCGAGCAGCACACCACCGGTGACCGCAGCGATCTTGACCGGCCGCGGCGCATGGCGCCGCAACATCCCTTCGGTGACGATCACGGTGCCGAACGGGATCAGCGCGGCCGGGACCAGCGACAGACGGTCGAGCACGTCGCTGCCGCTCCACCACGCGGCGCTGCGCACGAAGAACAGAACCGCCACGAGGCCCAGAGCAAACAACAGCCGGCGCGTCTGCGGGCTGTGCGCGTCGCGGCGGCGCAATGTCAGCATGGCGACACCGAGACCAATGGCGCCGCACATGTTGACGATGGAGTCGGCAACGATCGCGGGGCTCATCTCGTGCCCCCCGACATGGGTGTCTGCCCGTCGGGCGACGGCCGGTACGGCCGCAGAGCGCCGAACGACCGCGTGTCGTCAAGCCAATGCATCAGCGGCAGCAGCAGCCGCTGCAGGCCGAGTACGACGCCCGCCGCGAGCAGCCCCGGCAGCGAGCCGCGCGGCACCTCGCTCAGCAGGTAGCGCCGCGCGCCGGCAAGATCGATGCGGCCGAGCTGCAGCAGATCGTCGCCGCGATTATAGTCGAGCGCGCCGGCGCAGAACGTGTTGTAGCGCTCGTCGCGGTGCTTCGGCGCATCGGCGAACATCTTTTTCAGGGCATCGGACCCGCCGGTATAGGCGTTGGTGATGACGAAACGCGTCTCGTCGAAGCCGGCCTCCGGACCGACGCCGAACACGCGGCGGTGACGGCGCATGATGGCGCGCGCCAGTTGCAGATGAGCGAAGCTGCATCGTGCGGCGGGATCGGGCGACGGAAACACGTCGGCGAACGTTTCGCCAACCATGCCGGCGACCGCCGGCACCTGGGTGACGCTGGAAATCCATTTCGGTCGCAGACCATCGCGCAGGAACAGCACCAGAGCCGTCAGGCCGTACAGCACCCAGGACAGCCCCTGCCCGCGTGCCTGCGGATCGATCATCACGAGCCCGAGATGCGTCACCTGCGCCGGCGCGCCGTCGAGCGTGACGTCCATCACCGCCAGCGCGTTGAAAGCGACCGGGCGCCCCGTCGTCTCCTCGCAGATCAGGGTGACGATGGCCCGGGTGAGCGGCTCGCGCTCCCCCGAGAACACGCCATAGGTCAGTTGATCCTGCGGCAGCGTCGTCGCGGCAACAGTGCGCAGCTGTTCGACCAGACGCGCGAGTTCGTCAGGCGGCAACGACAGGCCCGGGCTTTCGATGATGCGCGTCTGCAGTCCGGCATGCGTCCGCAGCGTCAGGTCGATGGCTGGCTGCGACAATGCATGAAACCAGAACGCGCCCATGCGATGCAGCCGGGCGCCCCCCGACCTAATTCGTCCCCAGCCGTCGAACTGCCGCAACGTTGCCATGCCGCTCCCGAAGACGGCGCGGGCCATGCCGCGCACATCCTGCTTCGTTCCTGCGCGGCGCCCCGTCAAGACGCAATGATCGGCGCACTAGTGTGGTGGATCTGACATTCGCTTCAGTATGGCCGCGCGTCCTTTAAGCGAATGTCAGATCCAAAACCACTTAGAATCTTATACTTGCTAGTGTCCCTATGGTTCTAACATCCGCCAAAGAGCCTGCCGCAAAGAGAGGCGAATGTTAGAATCGGGACACTCGTCCATCGCCGCAAGGTAAATGGACGATTGCGTCAACGCCATCACGGGACGGCTGATGGTTCAGCCGTCCCGCAGCGGTATTCGATTGTCGCAGCCGGTCAGGCCGCCTTCGACGCTTCCATCAGGATCCGCTCGGCACGCGCATCCTCGATGCGGTTCACCAGCCGGCTGCTCTCGTGGACATCGCGCACCGTCTTGGTCATGGTGACGCAGGACTGCACGAGCATGGCGACGCCCATCAGCATGTAGCCCTTCACCCAGAGGTCGAGCGGCAGGAAGTAGATGCCGCAAACCACCATCAGGAGCGAGGCGGCGAACGACACATAGGTGAAAGTGACCCACGCGGAGCTGTGCGGCTGGACGGTCTGGTTCATGGCGATCTCCTTTTCTCAATCGGTTCGAGACGATCAGTCGTGGTTCTGCGGCGGAGCGGATGACGTCCGCCGGGCCTTGAGGCGAGCGAGCACGTCGTCCGCAGTCGTCCGTATGCGCGGCCCAAACCCCTGTTCGGCCAGCTTCTCGGCAGTGGCGAGCGGTCCGTTGGCGGCATCGATCTCGACCAGCGCCTCGTCAGCCGCCTGCGCCTCCTGCTGGCGCTCGCGCAGGCGCTGCAAGGTCCGTTCGGCTTCCGGCAGCGTCGATTCATACGGGCGCGCCGTCTCCACACCGCCCCGCCGCAACGCGCGCACCGCTTCCGAGGCGCGCGCGATGCGACGGCCGCGATCGAGCGCCGCAATCCGCATCTCGGCGCCGGCGACGTGACGCCTCAACCGCGCGATCTCGGTGGCGAACAGCGCTCGCGCGGTCAATGCGGCATCGCGATCAGCCTCGAGGCCGGCGATGGCTTCCGCGGCCTCCCGGGCGAGATCCTCACGGCCACCGTCGAGCGCGGCGGCAGCACGAACGTCGAGGTCGGCGATCCGGGCATGGGTGGCATCGAGCCGCCGCCCTTCCTGCTGATCCTGGGCGATGGCGAGCGCCAGCGCCCGCTTGGCGCGCTCGACCGCCGCGGCGGCGTCGCGCATTTGCTGATCGAGGACGAGGAGTGCCGTGCGATCTTCGAGCTCCTCGCCGGCGGCTGCCACGCTCCCCCGGAACAGCGTCAGAACTGTTTTGAACATTGCGTCACTCCCTGCTATGAGCATTGCTCATGGGGTGAGTCTTAGCAGAAATTGAGCGTCGCTCAAGGATTAATTTGAGCGACGCTCAAGGAAATGGTTAACGATGTCCAAAACGATGGAGCGGCGGGATCGGCTGCGTGAGGCGCTGATCGGCGCCGCCGAACAGGCGATCGCAGCCAAGGGGCTCGCGGGCCTCAAATCACGCGATCTCGCGCGCGAGATCGGCTGCTCGAACGGCGCGGTGTTCAACCTCGTCGACAGCATGGACGAGCTGGTGCTGCGCGTCGGATCGCGCACGCTGGCGCGGCTCGATGCGGCCCTGACGGCCGCCGAAGACGATCCGGTGCGCCCACCGGGGGAAACGCTGGTGCGCATCGCCACCGCCTATTGCGACTTTGCCGCGCAAAACCTCGAGCTGTGGCGGGCACTGTTCGAACACCGCATGGAACCGGAGCGCGACATCCCGGAGTGGGTGATCACGGAACAGATGCACCTGTTCCGTCACATCCATCAGCCCCTGGTCGCGCTGTTCCCCGAGCGCACGCCGGCAGAGCTCGGCGTCACCGCACGCAGCCTGTTCTCGGCGGTGCACGGCATGGTCGTGCTCGGGCTCGAGCAAAAGTTGATCGCCGTGCCGATCAATGCCCTGCGCAGCGAGATCGCGACCATGGTCACGGCCATGGTCCGCGGCCTGCTGACGGCCGCGCCCTGACCTCGGCGTCGTGTGAAAGCAGCAGGTGGCGATAGACCACGGCGGCGCCTGTCGATCGATCAACGATTGATCGGCATCATGTCCCGAGACGGCTCGCCAGCAGCTTGTCGATGCGGCGACCGTCCATGTCGACGACCTCGATGCGCCAGCCGTCATGCAAGAAGCTCTGCCCCTCGTCAGGCAGGGTTTCGAAGTGCTGCAGGGCAAATCCGGCCGCGGTCTGGTAATCGCGGCTGTCGGGCAGCGTGATCGAGAGCAATTCCGACAAATCGTCGACCGGCATCCACCCCGACAGCAGGTAGCTGCCGTCATCGCGCCGCACGAACGCCGGCTCATCCGGGCCGTCGCTCTTGAACTCGCCGACGATGGCTTCGAGAATATCAGCACTGGTGACCAGTCCCTGAAACGTGCCGTATTCGTCGAACACCAGCCCCATGTGGACAGCCGACTGCTTGAGCACCGCAACCACGTCGCGCGCATCCACCGTTTCCGGAATCGCCGGCGCATCCTTGACCAGCGCGCGCACGTCGACCTTGCCGCCGGCCAGCACGGCATCGAGCACATCCTTGGCGTACAGGATCCCGATCGGATGATCGCGATTGTCGTCATGCACCGGCAGTCGCGAATGCGAGCTTTCCGCGAACGCCTTGCGGATGGCATCAAGGTCCCCGGACAGATCGACCATCGCGACGTCGCGCCGCGGCGTCATCACCGCGCCGACCGGACGGTCGCCGAGCCGCATCACGCCCGCGATCATTTCCTTCTCGCCGGGCTCCAGCACGCCGGCATTCTCCGCTTCGACGATCAGCGTATGGATCTCGTCCTCCGAGACCTTGCCCGCAGCTTCGCCGTGCTGGCCGAGCAGCCACAGCATCGCGTCCCCTGACGCGTCGAGCAGCCAGACGAGTGGCGCGCAGACCCGCCCGATGAGCGCCATGCCCGGTGCGACCCGCACAGCAACACCTTCGGGATTGCGCAGTGCGATCTGCTTCGGCACCAGTTCGCCCGCGATCAGCGAGGCGTAGGTGATGGCCGTCACCACCACGCCGACACCGATCGCGTCCGACACGCTCTGCCCGAGACCGCTCTCGACCAACAGCGCGCTCAGGCGCTGGCCGAGCGTGGCGCCGGAGAATGCTCCCGACAGCACGCCGACCAGCGTGATCCAGATCTGGACGGCAGAGAGGAATTTTCCGGGATCGGAGGCCAGCGCCAGCGCTGTCTGCGCGCCACGAACGCCCCGCTTCTGCAGCACCGCGAGCCGCGCCGGCCGCGACGACACGATGGCAAGCTCCGACATCGAGAGCAGGCCATTGACCAGGATCAGCACCACAACGACAGCGAGTTCGAGCCCCAACATGTTTCCAAAACGCTCCACGTCCGACCTGCACATATAGTGCGTGGAGCGGGCGTTGGGCAGAGCGCATCCTGGCAAAAATTGCCGCAGCCCGTCGTCATGCAGTCACACGACGGTTTCTCAGACGCCCGCGACCCTCATGACGAGATCCGCGAGCCGCGACGCCGCGTCGAGCGTACCGATGGAACGGGCACGCGTGGCCATCGTGGTCAGGCGCAGCGGTTCGGCGGCGAGCGCGGACATCTCCGCGGCAAGACGATCAGGCGTGAAGTCGGCTTGCACGATGCGGATCGCGCCTTCGGCGCGCTGCAGCACGCCGGCATTGGCAAACTGGTCCTGATCGATGGCGCCGGGCAGCGGCACCAGGATCGACGGACGGCCGATCGCGGCGAGTTCGGCCACCGTGCCAGCGCCCGAGCGTGACACCACCAGATGGCTTGCCGCGAGCCGCACCGGCAGGTCGCCGAAGAACGGCGCCAGTTCGGCATTGATCTTGAGGCGGTCGTAGACGGCGCGGACACGCGCCATGTCTTCCTCGCGGACCTGCTGCACCAGCACGAGACGGCGCCACAGCGCCGGCTCAAGTCGCTCGATCGCACCGGGCACGATGTCCGCCATGATGCGCGCCCCCTGGCTGCCGCCGACCACCAGTAGCCGCAGCGCGCCGTCGGCCTCCGGCGGCGCGAACGGCACACCGGCCGCGGCCAGAATCGCCGGGCGCATCGGCATCCCCGTAACGGTGGCCTTCGCCGCCAGCGCCGGCGCGTGGTCGAGTACGCCCGGCAGCGAGGTCGCGATGGCGGTGACGTGCGTCGACAGCAGCTTGTTGGCGCGTCCCATCACCGCATTCGCTTCATGCACGATGGTGGGGATGCCGCACAGCCGCGCCGCGATCAGCGGCGGCAGCGTCGGATAGCCGCCGAAGCCGATCACCGCCTTCGGCTTCTCCCGCCGCATCAGATTCAAAGCCTTCAGGCCGCCGGCGGTCAGCTTGAACGCCGTCTTCGCCAGCGCCACCGGCGAGCGGCCACGCACGGTCTCGCTCGGCACCACGTCGGTCAGTTCGGGAGTGAACAGGCCACTGTAACGCAGCGCGCGCGCGTCGGTGACGAGGCGCACGCGCAGGCCGCACTTGAATAGTTCGGTCGCCAAGGCTTCCGCGGGAAACAGATGTCCACCGGTGCCGCCAGCAGCGACCATGATGAGAGGAGCGTCAGTCATTGTTCGGCTCGCTCGCCTCAAGCGAACTGGCGCGACGCATAGGCGTCGCCAACCGACTGCACCTCGATGCTCGGCCGCAGCCGCGTCAGCGCCAGCATCATGCCGACACCATAAGCGAGCGAGACCATCGAGGAGCCGCCGTAGGAGATGAACGGCAAGGTCATGCCCTTCGCCGGCATCAAGTGCAGATTCACGGCCATGTTGATCGAGGCCTGGATGCCGAACAGAATGGCGAGGCCCGACGCGGCGAAGCGCGCAAACAGGTCCTCGCTGGCGTAGGCGCGCGACAGCGTGCGGATCACGATGAAGGCGAACAGCGCCAGCAGCATCAGGCAGAGGATGATGCCGAACTCCTCGGCCGCGACCGCGAACACGAAGTCGGTGTGGCTGTCAGGCAGGATGCGCTTGACGGTGCCCTCGCCCGGCCCCTGACCGAACCAGCCGCCGTGGCTGAACGACTCGGTTGCCATGTCGACCTGGAAGGTGTCGCCGGACGCCGGATCCATGAAGCGTTTGATGCGGGCTGCGACGTGCGGCACGAACATGTAGGCGGCGAACAGGCCTGCAGCGGCGGTGCCGGCGAGGCCGAACACCCAGATGATGCGCATGCCGGCGATGAAGAACAGCGCGCCCCACACCATCAGGATCAGCATGGTCTGGCCGAAATCGGGCTCGGCGACCAGCAGCGTCACCAACCCAAGCAGCATGGCCAGCGCCATCGAGGTCGCCGGCATTTCCGGCCGCCGCGCCGACTCGGAGAACAGCCACGCCACCAGCACCACGAAGGACGGCTTCGCGGCCTCCGACGCCTGGATGTTGATGCCGAGGATGGTGATCCAGCGCTTGGCGCCCTTGACCTCAGGGCCGAAGCCCAGCGTGAGGAGGATCAGGGTGACACTGACGATGAACACGATCAGCGCGGCGCGCCGGATCTGTCGCGGCGACAGGAACGACACCGCGATCATGACGATGAACGACGGCACCAGGAAGATGACATGGCGATTGAAGAAGTGGAACGGGTCGAGGCCAATGCGCACCGCGACCGGCGGGCTCGCCGCCAGCGACAGGATGATGCCGGCAAGCATCAAGGCCAACATGGCCGCCAGCAGCAGCCTGTCGACCGTCCACCACCACTCGCTCAACGGGGTGCGCTGTTCACGTGAGATCATGCCGGGCCCTGCGGACGAAAAAACTCAACCCCATTGGTCGCCCAACATGGTTTCCAGACCGTTAAGACATTCGAAAGATTTGTCGGGAAAACGGCAACGGCTCGCCGCAGCCAGGAGAAGCGGCCGCCGAAGAATGGGAACTGCCTCAAACGACCGGCTCGACCGAACCCAGCGCCATGACCTGCTCGCGGAAATGTTGCCCGCGAATCTCGAAATTGCGGAACTGGTCGAACGACGCGCAGGCCGGCGACAGCAACACGATCGGCTGCGCCAGCCCCGATGCGGCGGCATCCCGCGCGGCATGCGCCACCGCGACATCGAGCGTCCCCGCGATCTCGTGCGGCACCGTATCGCCGAGCGTATGGGCGAAGGCGTCAGCCGCCTCCCCGATCAGGTAGGCCTTGCGAATGCGCGGGAAGTATTCGCGCAGGCTCTCGATGCCGCCGGTCTTGGGCTTGCCGCCGGCGATCCAGAAGATGTCGTTGAACGACGACAGCGCCCGCGCCGCAGCATCGGCATTGGTGCCCTTGGAATCGTTGATGAACAGCACATTGCCCTTGCGGCCGATCTGCTCCATGCGGTGCGCCAACCCAGGGAAGCTGCGCAGCCCTTCCTGCAGCACCTCGAAGTTGACGCCGAGCGCCAGCGCCGCCGCCGCCGCACAGGCCGCGTTCTGGGCATTGTGCAGGCCGCGCAGCGAGCCGATGCCGCCGATCCGCGCGATGTCGGTGCGGGCGCCACCGGAGGCGCGTACCAGCGTCTCGTGATCGGCATAGACGCCATCAGCCAGCGGCCGCTTGACGGAAATCCGCACCACCCGCGTGCCGGCGTGCTCGACACGGTCGGCGGCGGCCTGGCACCAGCGATCGTCGACGCCGACGATGGCGGTGCCGCCGCGCTGCACGCCGGCGACGAGACGCTCCTTCACCGCGGCGTAGTGCTCGATGGTGCCATGGCGATCGAGATGATCCTCGCTGACGTTGAGCAGGATGCCGACCAGGGGATCGAGCGACGGCGCGAGGTCGATCTGGTAGGACGACATCTCCACCACATGGACGCGGCCGAGCCGCGGCGGCTCCAGCGACAGGATCGCGGTGCCGATGTTGCCGCCCATTTGCACATCATGACCGGCCACCCGCATCAGGTGAGCCACCAGCGCCGTGGTGGTCGACTTGCCGTTGGTGCCGGTGATCGCGACGAACGGCGCACTCGGCGCATGGCGCCGGCGCTCGCGGCAAAACAGCTCGATGTCGCCGATCACCGGGACGCCGGTCTGGCGCGCAGCGAGCACGGTCCAGTGCGGCACCGGATGGGTCAGCGGCACGCCGGGGGTCAGCACCAGCGCGGCGAAATTGGCCCACGACACGGTTCGCAGGTCTGCGGTCACGAAGCCCGCCTTGGCGGCTTCGGCGAGCTTGCCGGCATCGTCGTCGCTGGCGACCACCGTCGCGCCGCCGGCCTGCAGCGCATGGCAGCTCGCAAGCCCCGATCCGCCGAGACCGAAGACCGCGACCGTCTGTCCTGCAAAGCTGGTTACCGGAATCACGACGTTCTCACCTGAGCTTCAGCGTCGACAGGCCGGCCAGCGCCAGCATGACGGAAATGATCCAGAACCGGATCACGATCTGCGGCTCGGTCCAGCCGAGCTGCTCGAAATGATGGTGGATCGGCGCCATCTTGAACACCCGCTTGCCGGTGAGCTTGAAGGACGCCACCTGGACGATGACCGAGACCGCCTCCAGCACGAACAGGCCGCCGATCACCGCCAGCACGATCTCGTGCTTCACCGCCACCGCGATCGAACCGAGCATGCCGCCGAGCGCCAGCGAGCCGGTGTCGCCCATGAAGATCGAGGCCGGCGGCGCGTTGAACCACAGGAAGCCGAGGCCGGCGCCGAGCACCGCCCCGCACAGCACCGCGAGCTCGCCGGTACCTGCGACATAGTTGATCTGCAGGTAGTCGGAGAACACCGCGTTGCCGACGAGATAGGAGATCATGCCGAACGACAGCGAGGCGATCATCACCGGCACGATGGCGAGACCATCGAGGCCGTCGGTGAGATTGACCGCGTTGCCGGCGCCGACCACGATGAAGGCGCCGAAGATCACGAAGAACCAGCCGAAGTTCAGCGCCACGTCCTTGAAGAAGGGAATGACGAGCGAGGTGGAGAACGGCTCGCGCCCCAGCCAGACGAAGGCGAAACAGGCGGTGCCGGCAATCAGGAATTCGATCAGCAGGCGGGTGCGGCCGGCGAAGCCGGCGTGGGTCTGCTTGGTCACCTTGAGGTAATCGTCGTAGAAGCCGACGAAGCCGAAGCCAAGCGTGACCGCCAGCACCACCCAGACATAGGGGTTGCGCGGGTTGGCCCACAGCACGGTGGAGACGACAAGCCCGGACAGGATCATGAGGCCGCCCATGGTGGGCGTGCCCTTCTTGCTGACGAGATGCGACTGCGGCCCGTCGGTCCGGATCGGCTGTCCCTTGCCCTGGCGCAGCCGCAGGTTGTCGATGATCCAGGGGCCGAACAGGAAGACGAACAGCGCCGCCGTCACCATCGCCCCGCCGGTGCGGAAGGTGATGTAGCGAAATACGTTGAACACCGGAATCGTGCTGGACAGATCGATCAGCCAGTAAAACATTCAAACCGCCTTACGGCCGTTCCAGGGTACCGCGACATCCCCGGAAAGGCTCCATGTTCCTGTTTTGACGTGTTGTCTCGACACGCCCCGCAATCAGCCCACCTGAAAAACCGCTACGCCACCACATCGTCGAAAGCCGCATGGCCTGGAAAACGTTTCTCCAGCGCCGTGACGATCAGCTTCATCTTCGAGCCGAGCGATCCCTTGACCATGACGGCGTCCCCTGCCCGCAACGCCGCAGCGACAGCCCCCTCGAGCGCCGCCGAGTTCTCGGCATAGCCGCCCCGGCGCGTCGATGGAAGGGCGTCCCACAGATTTCGCATCAGGGGGCCACAGCAAAACACCAGGTCGGCCTTGGCAGCCGCCACTGGCTCGGCGAGGCCGCGATGCAGATCCCCGCTGCTTTGGCCCAGTTCCAGCATGTCACCGAGCACGGCAATGCGCCGGCCGCGCGGTCCGACCGGCGCCTGCCCGAGCACATCGAGCGCCGCCGCCATGGAGGCGGGATTGGCATTGTAGCTTTCGTCGATCAGCGTCGCGACGCCCTGCGGCAAGCCGAGGGTCAGCCGTGCACCGCGGCCGGCGGGCGGCTGCAGCTCGGCGAGCGCCAGTGCCGCGGCGACGAGGTCCGCGCCCGCGAGCGTCACTGCCGCGAGGACCGCCAGCGAGTTCATCGCCATGTGCCGGCCGGGCATGCCGACCTTGTAGGTGATGTCGTGATCGAGAATGTCGGCATGCACCGCCGAGCAGCCAGCATGCAGCGACACGTCGAGCAGCCGGGCATCGGCTTTCCTGTCCGTGCCGAACGACACGATACGGGAGACGCCGCACGTCTTGGCCCGCTTCTGCAGCCGCGCGAACTGGCCGTTATCGCGATTGAGCACCGCAACGCCGCCCGGCTCGAGGCCGGTGAAGATCTCCGCCTTGGCATCGGCGATCGCCTCGACGCCGGCAAAGAACTCGAGATGTACCGGCTCGACGGTGGTGATCACAGCGACATGCGGGCGCACCATCTTGACCAGCGGTTCGATCTCGCCCGCGTGGTTCATGCCGATCTCGAACACCGCGTAGACCGCATCCGCCGGACAGCGTGCGAGCGTCAGCGGCACGCCCCAGTGGTTGTTGAACGAGGCCACCGACGCATGGGTCTTGCCCTGCGCAGCGAGCACGTGGCGGAGCGCCTCCTTGGTCGACGTCTTGCCGACCGAGCCGGTCACCGCGATCACCTTGCCGGCGAACCGCGCCCGTCCCACGACACCGAGATCGCCGAGCGCGTCCAGCACGTCGGGGACCACCAGCAGCGGCGCGTCATCGGCAAACGCACCGCGACGGGAGTCTGCCACCACGGCAACGGCCGCTCCGTTCTTGAGGGCGGCCGCGACAAAGTCGTGACCGTCGTGGACGTCGCCCTTGATGGCGAAATAGGCTTCGCCGGGCTTGATGGTCCGGCTGTCGATCGAGATCCCAGTGATCGCGTCCGGCAGCGGGCCGCTACGTGCGGCGCGCATCGCATCCGCCATCTCGCCAATGGTCCACAGCGGCTGAACTGTCATGCGCCCCCCTCTGCCAGCGCGGCGCGGGCCGCGTCATGGTCGCTGAACGGCAGCACCCGATCCCCGACGATCTGCCCGATCTCGTGGCCCTTGCCCGCGATCAACAGCACGTCGCCAGGCTGCAGCTCGGCGACGCCGGCGCGGATCGCTGCGGCACGATCGCCGATTTCGCGGGCGCCCGCCGCAGCCGCCATGATGGCGGCGCGGATCGCCGCCGGATTCTCGCTGCGCGGATTGTCGTCGGTGACGATCACGGCATCGGCGCCGCGCGCGGCGATCGCCCCCATCAGCGGGCGCTTGCCAGTGTCGCGATCGCCGCCAGCACCGAATATGACGATCAATCGTCCGCTGGCATAAGGACGCAGCGCCGCCAGCGCCTTTTCCAGCGCATCGGGTTTGTGGGCATAGTCCACGAACACGGGCGCGCCGTTACGCGCGCCGACCAGCTCGAGCCGCCCCTTGGCACCTTCGAGCGCGGCGAGCCCAGCGAACACCCGCGCAGCGTCACAGCCGGTGGTGATGGCGATGCCTGCGGCGACCAGCGCGTTCTCGATCTGGAATTCGCCGACCAGTGGCAGCCGCAGCGCATGGGTGATGCCGGCATGGACCAGCGTCAGCTTCTGGCCGAAGCCGTCGATCGTCGCGTCAAGCAGGCGAATGCCGTCGGCGCCGTCGCTGCCGTGACGCCCGACCGTGAACAGCCGCAGCTTGCGTCGCTGTGCCGCGGCGATCACCGCCGCCGCGTGGTCGTGATCCACAGCGACCACCGCGGCGCCGCCGTCGACCACGAGCGCCTCGAACAGACGCAGCTTGGCTGCGAGATAGTGCTCGATCGTCGGATGGTAGTCGAGATGATCACGCGACAAGTTGGTGAAGGCGCCGACGCTGACCCGCACGCCGTCGAGCCTGAACTGATCGAGGCCATGGGAGGACGCCTCGAACGCGAGATGGGTGACGCCGTCGGCGACGAGTTCGTCGAGCGAGCGATGCAGCGCGATCGGATCCGGCGTCGTCAGCGAGCCGTAGACCGTGCGCGTTGGCGACACCAGCCCGACGGTGCCGATGCTCGCGGACGGAAAGCCGAAGCTCTGCCAGATCTGGCGCGCATAGGCCGCAACCGAGGTCTTGCCGCTGGTGCCGGTCACGGCCGCGATCGTCGCCGGCTGCCGCGGATAGAGCCGCGCGGCGGCAAGCGCCAGCACGCGCCGCGCCTGAGCAACCTGGATATAGGAAATGGCGCAGCCGGCCGGCGCCGGCTGCTCGCCGACCACCGCGACGGCGCCCGAGGCCGCCGCCTGGGCAATGAAGCGCGCACCATCGGTCCGGGCGCCCGCCAGCGCGAAGAACACGTCGCCAGGCCTGACGGCGCGGCTGTCGACAGCGAGCCCTGTCACCGCGAGGTCACCCGTCGGGGCGTCGAACGCGGCGTCATGGCCGAGAAGATCACGCAGTCTCATCGTCACGACGGCCCTGGGTCACGAAATCTCGAAATTGTGATGGCACGCCACGGATACACGAGGTCTGTCACAGCATCCTGTCGCAGTCTGCCCGACGGCCCATCACCGGTCCGGACGCGCCTGCGCTTAGCGGCTTTCCTTCGATGCCGCAAGAATAAGGCGCTCCGCGGGCGGCAGATCGAACCGCGGCTCCATACCAAGCAGCGGCGCGATCCGTGCGATGACCTTGCCACCGGTCGGAACCGCGTTCCAGCCGGAGGTGATGAAGCCATGCGTTTCCGGCAGCGCCTGCGGCTCGTCGATCATAACCAGGATCTGGTAGTGCGGGTTGTCCGCCGGCATGATCGCCGTGAACGAGTTGAGCACTCGCTTCTTGGCGTAGCGGCCATTGATCACTTTTTCCGAGGTACCGGTCTTGCCGCCGACATAATAGCCCTTGACGTCGGCGGTCTTGGCAGTGCCGACCTCGGCGTTGAGGCGCATCAGGTAGCGCATCTTGTCGCTGGTCTCGGTCTTGACCACCCGCCTGGCGAGCGTCGCGGCTTCCTCCTCACTGCGCTTGAGGAAGGTCGGCGGAATGAGATAGCCGCCATTGACGAGCGCGTTGATGCCCATCACGGCCTGCAGCGGCGCCACCGACAGGCCCTGGCCGAACGAGATGGTGACGGTGTTCAATTCACCCCAGCGCCGCGGTACCAGCGGCGCCGCGCTCTCCGGCAATTCGGTGCGCAGGCGCTGCAGCTGCCCCATCTTGGTGAGAAACGCCTTGTGGGCCTCGACGCCCTGGCTGAGCGCGATCCGCGCGGCGCCGATGTTCGAGGAGTAGGTGAACACTTCCTTGGTGTTGATAGCGCGGCCGAGCGGATGGCTGTCGTGGATGGTGAACTTGCCGTAGTGCAGGTTGCCACGCGCATCCCACATCGAGTTGAGGCTGATCTTGCCGGAGTCCAGCGCCATCGCCAGCGTGAACGCCTTGAAGGTCGAGCCCATCTCGTACACGCCGGTCGTCAGACGGTTGATGCGGTCAGGGTCGTTGGCTTCCTTCGGATTGTTCGGATCGAAGTCGGGCAGTGACACCATGGCGACGATCTCGCCGGTGCGCACATTGCTGACGATACCCGACGCGGCCTTGGCGTGGAACTTGTCCTTGGCCTTTATCAGTTCGTCGCGCAGCGCATGCTCAACCCGCAGGTCGACCGCGAGCTCCACCGGCAGTTGCTGACGGTCGGTGGCAAAGCCGGCGCGGTGCAGGTCGGCAAGCCCGTTGGTGTCCAGCCACTTCTCGATGCCGGCGATGCCCTGGTTGTCGATGTTGACGAGACCGATGAGGTGCGCGACCTCCTGGCCGCTGGGATAGACGCGCTTGTTCTCCCGGAGGAAGCCGATGCCGGGAATGCCGAGGCGGTGGATGTCCTGCTGCTGCTGCGGGGTGATCTCGCGCTTCAGCCAGACGAAGCCCTTGCGCGTCATGATGCGCTGGCGCGCCTCCGCGGTCTCGAGATCGGGCAGGGTTGCGGTCAGCAGCTCGACCGCTTCGTCCTTGTCGATGATGCGGCGCGGCTCGGCGTAGAGCGACGGCGCCTTGACGTCGGTGGCGAGAATGGCGCCGTTGCGGTCGACGATGTCGGGCCGCGCGGTCGCGACCGCATCCTGTGCGCCGCTCCGGCGCAGGCCGTGGCCTTCGCCGACCACCGCGAAGACGACCAGCCGCGCCGCGATCACGCTATAGATCGCGGCGAATGCGATCATGGTGAAGCCGACGCGGGCGCGCGCCTTGGCGGCGCGGTCCTTGCGCCCATAGAGGAGGCTGCGGATCAGTCGCCGGCGCAGCGGCTCGGCGGGACGGCCAACGGGCAGCGCGGCGTCGGTCATTGCGCCTCCTCCGTCGCCGGTGCGGGTGCATCCTTGGCGGGAGCGGCATCCTTGCCGATCATGTCGAGCATGGTCCCGATCGGATCGGGGGTCGCCGCGCGGGCGAAGCTCGGCGGCCGCTCCGGCAGGTTCTTGAGCTGGTCGTACTGCGTCGCCTCGATCGAGCGCATGCCGAGATAGCGCCCGGCGAGATCCTGCAGCCGCGCGGGATTCTGCAGCTTCGCCCATTCCGCATGCAACGTCGCGATGGCGTCGCGCTGCTCGCGGATATCGGCGCGCAGCTTCAGCATGGTCTCGGTGCGCACCGTGGATTCCATCTTGATCCGGTAGACATAGGCTGCGGCAAACACCAGCGCGCAGATGACGAAGAGATGCACGATCCGCACGTGTCAGCCTCCCCTCATGACGGACTGGAGCGAGGGCCAGTCCGACGCCGTCTCGGCCGGATGCGCCGGCGCCGCGGTGCGCTCGGCGGCGCGCAGCTTGGCGGAACGGGCGCGCGGATTGGCGGCGAGTTCGGCCTCGCCGGGCGCGACTGGGCGCCGCGTCAGGATCGTAAAGCTCGGCGCCTGCTGCACCACCTCCGGCAGATGGCGCGATCCGCCGGCGCTCTTGCCGCGGGCGTTGAGGAAATTCTTGACGATGCGGTCTTCCAGCGAGTGGAACGAGACGACGGCGAGGCGGCCGCCCGCCTTCAGCACCTGCTCGGCCGCGACCAGCGCGGTCTGCAGTTCGTCGAGCTCCTCGTTCACCGCGATCCGCAGCGCCTGGAAGGTGCGCGTGGCGGGATGAATGTCGTTGGGCTTGGCGCGCACCACCCGTGCGACAATGTCGGCGAGGCGGCGCGTGGTGGTGATCGGGGCTTCGCGCCGCGCCGCGACGATGGCCCGCGCGATGCCGCGCGACTGCCGCTCTTCGCCGAGGATATAGATGAGATTGGCGAGGTCGGTCTCGGACGCCGAGGCGATGAGGTCGGCGGCACTTGGGCCGTGCTGGCCCATTCGCATGTCGAGGGGGCCGTCGAGGCGGAAGGAAAAGCCGCGCTCGGCCTGGTCGAGCTGCATCGACGACACGCCGACATCCATCACGATGCCGTCAACACTCGCCAAGCCCTGGCCGGAGCAGACCTCCGCAAGATTGGAGAAGCGGTCCTCGACCAGCGTCAGGCGCCCGCCCGCGGCCTCGACCAGGGCGAAACCGCCAGCGATCGCGGTACGATCGCGGTCGATGCCGATCACCCGCGTGCCCTGAACATCGAGGATCATCCGGCTGTAGCCGCCAGCGCCGAAGGTCGCATCGACGTAGACGCCGCCGGCGCGCGGCGCGAGCGCTGCCACGGCCTCCTCTCCCAGCACGGGGATGTGGCGTCGATCGGATGGAACCTGTTGCTCCGGAGCTGTTGCCATCATGATGCGCCCTCGCGTGTCCCGCCGCCCCCATGCACGCCGCGCCGGCGCAGCCGGCACGGGCCGCCGCCCAGGCCGGAAGGCCTGCTGGCGTCCGCATGGAATCTGATGGCCAACCATGGGGTTCCGCGATCGACAGAAAACATTGCAGCCTGTTCCAGCGAACCGGCATTCAACTCCAGTAAGCGAGGGTTAACATTAAGGAACCGTTGACATTCACGCGGAATTTGCAAAACGACGCCGCGGAATTCTCCGGCGATGTGGCATCGCGCCAACATCATCGTCATAAGCCGATGAAATCTCAGCCCTTTCAGCTGCACTCAAACGCACAGGGATGTGGACAGCAGCCCTCTTCGGTCCGCAAAGCGATTGCACGACAACGTTTATGGCAGGATAGTGAACCCATCATCCCGAACCGATCGGGCCCGCCATCTGGGCAGCGGGCGTGAGCGGTCCGGTACCATGGAACTGCTGTCCGGGTAGAGCCGACACGCATTGGAACCCGAGGTTCCGGCATCTCTCGAATGCTGAGCTGCCGCCGCTCTCCCGCCCGGTTTGGGTGTGACATGATCCAGGGGTCTTTTGCGTCGGGTGGCTCTGCGTCGAAGCGTCAACGGATCCTGCCGTCCACGCCATCATCTCGTTTGCCATCTCCCTGGGTCCACGCTGACATGCTGAATTTCATGCCGGATTCGTCGGTGATTTCCGATGTGATCCCATCCGCCAACTACGGCGACCGGCGCAACAACCGCGTGCCCGACATGATCGTGCTGCATTACACCGGCATGCAGGATGCGGAGAGCGCGCTGACGCGGCTGTGCAAGCCCGGCACCGAGGTGTCCGCGCATTACGTCGTGCTGGAGGACGGCCGCATCGTGCAGTGCGTCCCGGAAGCTTACCGCGCCTGGCACGCAGGCACCTCGTCGTGGGCCGGCGAGACCGACATCAACTCCTGTTCGATCGGCGTCGAGATCATCAACGGCGGCCACGACTGGGGCTATCCGGATTTCCCGTCCCGGCAGATCGCCGCCGTGATCGCGCTGTGCCGGGGCATCATCATCCGCCGCGACATCGCCAGCGATCGCGTGCTCGGCCATTCCGACATCGCCCCCGACCGCAAGAAGGATCCCGGTGAAAAGTTTCCCTGGCGTCTGCTGGCGAGCTCCGGGGTTGGCCACTGGGTGCGGCCGGCCCGAATCGTGCCCGGCGGCGACGTGCTGAAACCCGGCCTCAGCGGCGAGGCCGTGCTGGCGATGCAGGACAAGCTCGCGGCTTATGGCTACGCGGTCCCGCGCAACGGCCAGTATGATGCGGCCACGACCGCGGTGGTTGGCGCCTTCCAGCGGCATTTCCGCCCCGAGCTGGTGGACGGCATTGCCGATCTGTCGACGCTGGAGACCCTCAAGGCGCTGCTCGACACCAAGCCGCCGGAGAGGCCGCACTTGACCCCGCTGCCGCCACACTCCATGACGTAGCCGTCAGTCGGCTGGACGGCCGCTTCCGCAAGGATCGAAAGGTCGCGGGGGAGGAAAGTCCGGGCTCCATGGACAAACGGTGCCGGATAACGTCCGGCGGGGGTGACCCCAGGGAAAGTGCCACAGAGAACGAACCGCCGGCGCTGCGGCGCAGGTAAGGGTGAAAAGGTGCGGTAAGAGCGCACCGCGTCCGCGGCAACGCAGACGGCATGGTAAACCCCACCGGGAGCAAAACCGAATAGGAACGGCATCGTGGACAGTTCGCTTTCGGGCGATAACTCCACAGGGCATGTCTGGCTCGACCGTTCGGGTAGGTTGCTCGAGGCAGCGCGCAAGCGCTGTCCCAGAGGAATGGCCGTCACGCGTCGTGTGCGCAAGTGCGCGGCGCCCTACAGAACCCGGCTTACAGGCCGGCTGATCTTCGTCACGAAGGGCTCGGCGCACCCCGCCGGGCCCTTCACCCTTTTGGGTCGGCCTTGCTGAAATGCGGCACAATCCGCCCGGTGAACGACGCGAACCGCGCGGCCACCGTGTCGCCGATGGCAAGGCCAGCGTCGCCATGGGCCATCATGCGAAAGCCTTCCGCCATGTGGACAAGCACCAGCGTGTAGGGCACGTGGACCTTGGCTTCCGGCGTCGCCGCACGGCGGACCTCGGTTGCGGCGTAGACGACACCATGGCCGCTGGCGCGATGCGTCTGCGGCGCGTCCGATCCGCAGGACGGACAGAAGCCGCGGCGAAACGACCAGACCGCCCGACAGGACGGGCAATCCTGATAGACGATCGCCTCCGTGCCCGACGTCCAATCGGCGTGATCGATCTCCGACATACTCATCGCACGCGCTCCAGGACCATGCTGACATGGGACGACATCACCCCGCCGTCGCCATGCACGAACGCCAGCGACGCATCACGGACCTGACGCTCCCCCGCCCGCTCGGTCATCTGCAACTGGGTTTCGACGAGGTGCGCCATGGCGCCGCCGCAGCCGCAATGACCGTAGCTGAGCAGCCCGCCATGGGTGTTGAGTGGCAACCGGCCGTCGCGGCTGAAATCGCCGCTGCGCGCCCGCGCCGCAGCTTCGCCGCGCCCGGCGAAGCCGAGCTCCTCGAGCAGCAACGCCAGCGTGACGGTGAAACTGTCGTAGACGGCCGCATAGCGAACGTCGCTCATCACAATGCCTGCCTGCTGCAGCGCGCGGGCGCTTGCGGCCGCGGCGCCGACCTGCGTGATGTCGGCGAGTGCCGAGACATGCTGGTGCAGATGCGCCTGGCCGCAGCCGCGCACCTTCACGGCAGGCGTACCGGTTGGCGTGGCGCTGATGACGACAGCCGCACCGCCGTCGGACACCGGGCAGCAGTCGAGCAGCTTCAGCGGCGTCGCGATCACGCGCGACGCCATCACATCGGCAACCGTGATCGGCTCACGGAACTGGGCGCCAGGATGCAGCGCCGCGTGCCGGCGCATCAGCACGGCGAATTCGGCGAAATCCTCTTCGGTGACGCCGAAGTCGTGCATGTAGCGCGAGGCCAGCAGGCCGTAATAGGCGGGGATGGTCGGCCCGAGCGGGACTTCGTACACCGGGTGGCCGACCTGGGCGAGGGTCTGCATGGCGCCGTCGCGCGACACGCCGGTCAGGCGGTTCTCGCCGGCGACGACCAGCATGTGGCGCACCCGGCCCACGGCGACGAGCTCATGCGCCAGCATCGCCATCGCGAGCCCTGTCGCCCCGCCGACCTGGATGCCGTGGGCATAGTGCGGCTGCAGGCCGAAATGCTCGGCGAACACGGTCGCCAGCATCAGGTGGGGCATGGTGGTGGAATAGCCGCACAGCACGCCGTCGATGTCACGCCGGGTCAGGCCGGCATCGGCGAGCGCGACCTCGGCCGCGCGGCTCATGAGATCGAGCGTGGTGCTCCCCTCATGCCGCCCGAATGGCGTCAATCCCGCGCCGGTGATGAAGCTCATCGCACCGTCCTTGTCGTTCCCACCCGATGGCAGCGCCACTGCCAGCCGTCGCACGCTAGCGATTTTTCAACGCTGCGGCAGAACGCTTTCCGCATGGCCATCGGTGGCGGCTGCATGTCCGCCGGCTCTACAGTTGCAGACTCTCCTTCAGCAGGGCTTCGAGCCAGTCGGCGAACGCCTGCAGGCGCCGCGACAGGTGCTGGCGATGCGGATAAAGCAGCGTCATCGGCAACGGCGCCGCGCGATGGCGCGGCAACACTTCGACGAGTTCGCCGGCCGCGAGATGCGCCCCGACATCATAGGCCGGAATCTGGATCAGGCCGAGGCCGGCCAGGCAGCAGGCGATGTAGGCCTCGGCATTGTTGACCGTGACACGGCCCGCCATCGCGATGCTGTGCGCCTCGCCCTTGTCATCGACATAGTCCCAGGTCTCGATCCGACCGCTCGACGGCGAGGCATAGCGAACCGCGAGATGCGCAGCCAGTTCGCCCGGCGCCACCGGCGTCCCGTGCGCAGCAAGATAACCCGGGCTCGCCACATTGATCAGGGTGAGTTCGCCAAGCGGCCGCGCGATCAGCCCGGAATCGGTCAACGGGCCGACGCGCAGGACACAATCGATGTTCTCTTCCACCAGATCGACCATGCGGTCGGTGGCGCCGAGATGGATGTCGATCCCCGGATAGCGCGCCAGGAACACCGGCAACGCCGGCGCGATGATCAGGCGGCCGATACGGCCGGGCACGTCGATGCGCAGCTTGCCGCTCGGCTGCGCCGACGGCTCAAACAGGCGTTCGGTTTCCTCGACGTCCGCGATCAGCCGCAGGCAGCGCTGATAGAACACCGCACCGTCCTCGGTGACGCCGACCTTGCGCGTCGTGCGATGCAGCAGCCGCGAGCCCAGCCGCCCTTCAAGCTCGGCGACCGCCGCCGACACCGACGACCGCGGCAGACCGAGCTGGTCCGCGGCGCGGGTAAAGCTCGCGCACTCGACCACACGGGTGAAGATCCGGAACTGGTCGATCCGGTCCACGGAACCCCCAATTGTTCGCTATTTCTGACAAGTAACGCCAGATATAGCAGCTTTATGTTGCTTTTACAGACGATAGCTTCTGCCGGCGGCATCGCATCGGGCGATGCCTGTGACATCCGGAGACAAGCCGTGACCGACCACAGCATCAAAGGCAAAGTCGCCCTCATCGCCGGCGGCGCTAAAAACCTCGGCGGACTGCTCGCTCGCGACCTCGCCCGGCACGGCGCGAAGGCAGTGGCGATCCACTACAACAGCGCCGCCACCAGGGCAGAAGCGGAAGCGATGGTCGCCGCGATCAAGGCTGCCGGCGCCCAGGCCGCCGCCTTCCAGGCCGACCTGACCAGTGCGGCTGCAGTCGAGAAACTGTTCGCCGACGCCATCGCGGCCGTCGGCCGGCCCGACATCGCGGTCAATACCGTCGGCAAGGTGCTGAAGAAGCCGATGGTCGAGATCAGCGAGGCCGAGTACGACACCATGGCCGCCGTCAACGCCAAGAGCGCATTCTTCTTCCTCAAGGAGGCCGGCCGCCATCTCAACGACAACGGCAAGGTCGTCACGCTGGTGACGTCGCTGCTCGGCGCCTACACGCCATTCTATGCCGCCTATGCCGGCACCAAGGCGCCGGTCGAACATTTTACCCGCGCGGCGTCGAAGGAGTTTGGTGCACGCGGCATTTCGGTCACAGCGATCGGACCGGGCCCGATGGACACGCCGTTCTTCTATCCGGCGGAAGGCGCCGACGCCGTCGCCTATCACAAGTCCGCCGCAGCGCTGTCGCAGTTCTCCACGACCGGCCTGACCGACATCCAGGACATCGTGCCTTATATTCGCTTTCTGGTGTCGGAAGGCTGGTGGATGACCGGCCAGACCATCCTGGTCAACGGCGGCTACACCACCAAATAGCGCGCCGGCGCACCAACAAAATGGCCCGGCATCGCTGCCGGGCCGTTTTCGTCAGGGGCCAATCATTCCGCTGCGGAGATGCGGTCGATGTCCGGCCTGCCGTTGTCGAATACGCCGAACTCCAGCACCTGGCGCTCGAACAGGCCGCGGTAGATGCCATCGGGCCGGCGCACGAGAGAGGCGTGGTTGCCCTCCTCCGCGACCCGGCCACGCTCGAATACCAGGATGCGGTCGAGCGTACGGACCGTTGACAACCGATGGGCGATCACGATCGAGGTGCGCCCCTGCATCAGCCGCTCCATCGCCTCCTGGATCAGCGCCTCCGATTCCGAATCGAGGCTCGAAGTCGCCTCGTCCAGGATCAGGATCGGCGCGTCGGCCAGGAATGCCCGTGCCAACGCGACACGCTGGCGCTCGCCGCCCGACAGCTTCACGCCGCGCTCACCGACCAGCGTGCCATAGCCGGCCGGCAGTCGGGCGATGAAGTCGTGCGCATTGGCAAGCCGCGCGGCCTGCTCGATCTCGGCACGCGAGGCGTCCGGACGACCATAGGCGATGTTCTCGGCCAGCGACCGGTGGAACAGGATCGGCTCCTGTTGCACGATCGCGATCTGGCTGCGCAACGACTGCTGCGTCGCCTGCCGCACATCCTGCCCGTCGATCAGCACCCGGCCGCCCGACACGTCGTGCAGCCGCTGGATCAGCTTCACGAAGGTGGTCTTGCCCGAACCGGAGCGACCGACGAGGCCGACCCGCTCTCCTGCCCGGATGTCGACTGACAGTCCGTTGTAGAGCGGCGTGGCGTGGCCGCCGTAATGGAAGATCACGTCCTCGAAGCGGATCGCGCCGCCGGTAACGTTGATCGGCCTCGCGTCGGGCGCGTCCGCAATGCCGATCTCCTCGTCGTGAATCGCGACCAGCTCCTCCATCTCGTTGACCGAGCGCTGCAGATGGTTGATGTGCATGCCGATGTCACGGAGGTAGCCATGGATGACGAAATAGCTCGTCATCACATAGGTGACGTCGCCGGCCGAAGCGCGGCCGGACAGCCACATCAGCAGCGCGCCGCCGACCACCGCCGTGCGCATCACCAGCAGCAGCACGAGCTGCGCCGTGCTGGTGCGGGTGTAGCGCCGCCACGTCCGACCGGTACGCAGCATCCAGTTGCCGAGCACGCCGCCGAGCCGCGCATCCTCGCGATGTTCGGCGCCGAACGATTTGACCACCGCGTTGCAGCCGAGCGCATCCGCCAGCACGCCGCCAAGCTTAGTATCGTACGCATTCGACGACCGCGCCGCGGGGGCGATGTAATAGGTCGAGAACGCCACCACCATGGCGACATAGGCGACCGTACCGACGGCAATCACGAGCCCGAGCAGCGGCCACTGCAGGCCGAGCAGCAGCATCGAGCCGAGCAGCACCACCAGCGACGGCAGCAATGCCATCAGGATGGTATCGTCCAAAAGGTCGAGCGCGCCCATGCCGCGGGTGATCTTGCGCACCGTCGAGCCTGAGAAGCTGTTGGCGTGCCAGTCGGTCGAGAAGCGCTGCACGCGCCAGAACGCGTCGCGCGCGACGTCGCTCATGATCCGCAGCGTCAACGCGACAATCGCCTGGAAGCCGGCATGCCGCAGCACCACCGACATCAAGCCGAGGCTGATGATCGCGGCAAAGGCGACGAACGCTGCGTCGCGGCCGAGCGCCGGATCGGTCGCACCATGCGCGACGGCATCGACCAGCCGCCCCGCATAGTACGGCATGAACACGTCGGCCAGCGTCGCCGCGGACAGCGCGAGACAGATCGCCGTCAGCCGCCACGGCTGACGGCTCCAGTGGCGGAAGACGAAAGGAAGAACCGTGCGGAACGCGTCCGCCGGCTTTTGACGAAGACGGGTCATCGATTGATCCGGCTGCGCATTCGTGCGCACCGGCTCCATGGCAATGGACACGACAGCCGCGGGCGAACGCAACCGCTGTCCGAAACTGAAAACGAGGGTGAAACGTCTAGCGACGCGACCGGCCGGTCATCAGACCAGCACCGGGCGGATCCCAGGACCGCGTGAGGTCAACCGAGGATCCGAAGGTCGACGCACGCGGGAGCGATGAGCAGGAAAATCGTCTTCATGCAGCCCCTCCTGGTTGGCGTGACGCGACCGGCGTGATGATGCGGCACGAAACCGCAACAGTGAATGCCGAAGCAATGAGCAGCAATTGCGGCAGGATTTTGCCTGATCCGCGCGGATCGTCTCCCCCCGCGACAGAACGACAACATGTCGCACTTGGGAGCCACCCAATACCGTCAGAACTGGAAGTACAGAAACTCGAGCCGCTGCCACATGCCGAACAGCGACAGCGTCAGCGCCACCGCGCTGACCAGCGCCCAGACCGGATCCGGGCGCCAGCGCAACCAGGTGCGCTCCGGCGCACGGCGGTATTCGCGATAGCCGAAAATCTGCGGCACGTTGGGCAGCAACACCGCGATCGCCAGCGCACCGCCGACCGCCGCGAGGCCGACACGAAACAATGGCTCCGCACCGAGCAGCACCGGCAAGTCCATCACCCGCAGGATGCCGGGCGAGACATAGGCGGCACTGCCGGCCTCGCGGCCGGACAGCGCCTGCAGCATCCGCCAGGCGCCCATGAAGGTGGCGGCGCGAAAGAACACCCAGGCGAGCACCACCGCGGCGAAGGTGACGAGCCAGTTGATGCCGCGTACGGGCGCCGAGGACGCGATCGCGGTCTTGCCGAACGACTGGGTGGCCACGCGCCAGATGTGATTGACGATCAGATAGCTGCCGTGCAGGCCGCCCCAGATCATGAAATTCCATCCGGCGCCGTGCCACAAGCCACCGAGCAGCATGGTGACCAGCAGGTTCTGGTAGCGCCGTAGCGAGCCCTGCCGGTTGCCGCCGAGCGGGATATAGAGATAGTCGCGCAGGAAGCGCGACAGCGTGATGTGCCAGCGCCGCCAGAACACGATGATCGAGGTCGAGCGATACGGCGAGCGGAAGTTGACCGGCAGGCGGATGCCGAACAACAGCGCGAGCCCGACCGCCATGTCGGAATAGCCGGAGAAGTCGAAATAGATCTGCAGCGTGTAGGCAAGGGTCGCAAGCCACGCCCAGCCGGCCGTCACGGTGCCGCCGGCGTCGACATGGGCGAACACCGGCGAGACGAACTGCGACAGGTTGTCGGCGATCACCACCTTCTTGAACAGCCCGGCGGCGAAGATCGCAACGCCGCGCGCCGCCAGCACCGCCGAGCGCCCGGAGCGCGCGCGCTTGAACTGCGGGATCATCTCGGCGTGATGCACCAGAGGTCCTGCAATCAGGTGCGGGAAGAACGAGACGAACAGGGTGTAGCTGACGACGTCACGCTCGACCCGGGCGCCGCGCATGACGTCAACCAGATAGGCGATCTGCTGGAACGTGAAGAAAGAGATGCCGAGCGGCAGCACGATGTCGGCGAACGGCAACGGCACGCCGGTGAGCGTGCTGACGCTGTCGAGCAGGAAATTGGTGTATTTGAAATAGCAGAGCGCCGCGAGATTGATGACCACGCCGAGCGCGCCGACGGCGCGGCGACGACGCTGATCGGCCATCAGCAGTCCGAAGCCGAAATTCATCGCGATCGAGGCGAGCAGCAGCAGCAGATAGATCGGCTTCCAGGCGCCGTAGAACACCAGGGACGCCGCGAACAGCACCAGGATGCCGGCGCGCGGCGAATGCAGCCGGGCGACCGCGAAAGCGAGCGCGACCGCCGGCAGGAACTGAAAGATGAAGGTAAAGGACGAGAACAACATCGGTTAGCGCGAGAGCTGCGATATCAGATAGCGGGTGTAGATCGGCACGCCCGACGCGTTGACATGCATCTCGTCGGAGAAATTCTCGACAGCCAGCCCCGGCACAGCCGTGATCACCAGCGTATCGAAGCCGCAGCGCTGCCCGGCCGCGCGCAGCAGCGCGTTGATCTCGCCCTCGTCGTTCATCCATGCGGTATCTGCACGGCGATCCGCAGGCACCCAGGGCGGATTGACCACCGTAAGCTTGCGTGACGCGGCCGCGATCTCGCAGAGCGCCGCGATGGCGTAGCGCGCCTTCGGCCCGTCCGTGCGCCAGCGGGCATAATGCGGATGGCTGCCGAGGTTGTCGCGCCCTTCAGCCTGCCGGGTCAGGCGGATCAGCCCGCCATCCGGCGGCACGGGCGAGGTCGCGGCCACCTTCTGCTGCTGCGCGAGGCGCGCCTCGAAGGCTTCATGGATGTAGCGCACCAGTGTGCCGACCCGCATCGGCAGGAACATCGACAGCTGGGTACCGACATCGAGCCGGGCCGCGACGTCGAGCGGATAGACGCCGGCCGACTTCACGCCCTCATTGAAGATGAACGGCGCCACACTCACGACGACATGGGCGCCCCGGAAAACCGCCGGATAGGCCCGCGCGGCGGCGGCGACCGCCAGCGGCTCCCCGGCATCATAGGCGATGTTGACGGCGTAGCCCGGCGGCTTGCCCAGCAGCTCGCCGGCGAGCACCGGGTCGACCCCGTATTCCGTGCGGCTCTCGCCGGCGAAAATCAGCAGGGGATGGGACTGCAGCAATGGCAGCCTGACCGCGAGAAGGCGAGGAATATCAGTATGAAAGCGATTGGCGAGCGCCAGCAGGCCGGCGAAGCCGACCAGCCAGACGGCCAGCGTCAGCGCCAGCGCGCCGGCGATCCAGCGCGCCGCCGCGCCGGCAACCCCGGGCTGCGCGAACGGATTGTCCGGACGAGAGAACGACCACCCTGCCATGCCGGGCGTTCAAGCACGAACCCGGCCGACGAACAATATCCCGCTTCAGTGTGCGTCGGGCGGGGGCCCGGCCATATTGGGACGGTCCACAAAGAACACCAGCGAGCCCAGGACGACGTAGAAGATGGACAACATCAGAAACGAATCGGCATAGCTCATCACCGCCGCCTGCCGGTGGACGATCTGCGAGAGCTGCTTCAGCGCCATCATCGAGGCGTCGCCCATGCCCTGGAACTTCTGGGTCAGCATGTTCAACGTCTCGGTGGCGGTCGCGTTGCCCCAGTTGACCCTGTCGTGCAGACGGGAAATGTGCAGGTCGGTACGATGGTTGAGCGCAGTATTGATCAGCGCCAGCCCCACCGCGCCGCCGAGATTGCGGGTCAGGTTGAACAGGCCCGAGGCGTTCTTGACCATCGACGGCGGCAGGGTGCCGAGCGCGATGTTGTTGACCGGCACCATCGCCATCATCATGCCGATGCCGCGGCACACCTGCGGCAGGAACAGCTCCCAGAAGTCGTAGTCACGGGTCAGCCAGGTCATCTGCCAGGTGCCGAGCGCGAACATCGCCAGTCCCAGCGCAATCATGAGGCGCAGGTCGACCTTCTGCATCAGCCGGCCGACCACCGGCGCGGTCATGAACATCGCGACGCCGGACACGAACATGGTCTCGCCGATCATCAGCGCGCTGTAGCCGCGAATCTCGGCGAGGTAGCGTGGATAGATATAGGTCAGGCCGTACAGGCCGATGCCGATGCAGAACGAGAACATGCTGCCAAAGGCGAAGTTGCGGTTCTTGAACGAGCGGATATCGACGATCGGCTCCTTCGCCGTCAGCACGCGATAGAAGAACACGATGGCCGACAGGCCGCAGACCACGGCGCAGGTCGCGACCGCTTCGTCCTCCAGCCAGTCGTACTGCGGGCCTTCTTCCAGCACATATTCCAGCGCGCCGAGGAAGCCCGCCATCGAGAACAGGCCGACCCAGTCGAAATGGTCGAGCAGCGCGAGATTCGGCTTGTCGAAGTCGACCAGCGCCAGCACGCCGACCGTGATGCCGATGCCCGGCAGCACGTTGATGAAGAACAGCCAGTGCCAGGACAGCGCGTCGGTGAGATAGCCGCCGACGGTCGGGCCGACGGTGGGCGCCAATGTCGCCACGAGGCCGATGATCGGCGCCACGATGTGCAGCTTGTTGCGGGGAAAAACGGTGTAGGCGGACGCGAACACCGTCGGGATCATGCCGGCGCCGAGGAAGCCCTGGATCGCCCGCCACAGGATCATCTGGCCGATCGACGACGTCATGCCGCACATCAGGCTGGCGGCGGTGAAGCCGGCGGCGGAAATCGCGAACAGATAGCGCGTGCCCAGCGCCCGTGACATGAAGCCCGACAGCGGGATCGCGATCACTTCCGCAATCAGATACGCGGTCTGCACCCAGGAGACTTCATTGGACGATGCCGACAGGCCGGCCTGGATCTCCGACAGCGACGCCGACACGATCTGGATGTCCAGGATGGACATGAACATCCCGAACACCATGATCAGGAAGGCGAAGATACGCCTGGGCACCAGGCGTTCGGAGACGGCCGGGGCGGCCGCCATCCCGCCTGCCCCGCCCATGGTCGGATTGCCAGCACTTGGTCCGGACATGGCGTCGCGTCCTGTTTGGCTGCGGCGAGCGCCGCGGCGTCAGTTGCCTGCGCGGGTGTCGATATTGACGACGACCGACATGCCGGCGCGCAGCAGGTTCTCCCGCGCCACATCAGCCGGCACGCGGATGCGCACGGGCACGCGCTGCACGATCTTGGTGAAGTTGCCGGTGGCATTGTCGGGCGGCAGCAGGGTGAACACCGAGCCGGACGCCGGCGACAGGCTCTCGACCGTGCCCTCGATCTTGCGGCCGCTGACACCGTCGACGGTGAAGCTCACTGGCTGGCCGGGCTTGAGGCGGCCAAGCTGGGTTTCCTTGAAATTGGCGTCGATGAACACATCGTCGAGCGGCACCACATTGGCGAGACGCTGGCCGACCTGGATGTAGTCGCCCTCGTTGACGAGACGATTGGAGAAGGTGCCGTCGACCGGCGCGCGGACCTCGGTGAAGGCGAGGTCGCGCTCGGCCTTGGCAAGCGAGGTCTGCAACTCGCCGAGCTGGCGCTGCGCCTCGACCTGCTGGGCCTTGATGACGTCGACGTTGCGCTCGGCTGCGACCAGAGCGGCCTGTGCGCTCTGCACCGACGCGGCCGACTGGTCGCGCGTCGCCTCCGACTGCTCGAAGATCGCCTTCGAAGCAAATCCCTTGTCGCTCAATTGAAGCTGGCGGTCATAGTCGAGCTGCGCCCGCTTCACCGCCGCCTGGTTCGATTCGAGCTGGGCGCGAGCCTGCTCCACCGCGCTCTGCTGCGCGTCCGCCTGGCGGCCGATACGGGCGATGGTCGCCTCCTGGGTCGCGATCTTGGCGCGCGCGGAGTCGACCGCGATCTTGTAGTCGCCGTCGTCGATCTTGATCAGGACGTCACCGGCGCGGACACGGCTGTTGTCCTTGGGGGCGATGCGGGCGATGTGGCCGGCGACGCGGGCACCGATCAGGGTGTTGTTGGCGCGCACATAGGCGTCGTCGGTGGAGACAATGAAGCGTCCCACCAGCGCGTAATGGGTTCCGTAGGACACGGCCGCCACGGCCAGCACGGCGGCGATCCCCATCACCACCAGCTTGCGCCGGTTTGGCCCCGCGGGCGCAGCGCTGCCGGCGACGGCCGGCGCATCGATCGGGGCCTCGGCCACCGGAGCGGGCTTGCGCTCAGGCGCGCCGTCCTGGCGGGCGTCGGCCTGCGGCCGGGCGGACGCGTGGGGCTCGAACGGGGCGACGTCGGAATCCGGGCGAACGATCCGGGCAGTTTGATCACGTCCAGCGGCCATGAAGGCCTCCTTATTATTGGCTTATTGGCATCTTCTCGGAAGCAGTTCGCGCAACGCCGACGATCCAACGCCCCCACAGCGCCGATTGCTGCAATGCGCCATTGGCCCAAATTATCATTGACCGAACGGTTCGGTCAACATAACTTTCTTAGGATACCTCCAGGAAACCGCTGTCAGGATCATGGAGGCGTCCAGAAGGCTCGACCGAGACCCTAGCGGCATCCTGCTACCGAATCGTTGCTGCTCCTTCTCAACAGAGAGGCCAACCACCCCGATGACCACCCCTGCCGTGCTCAAGGTCACACCCGTCGACGAGGATTCGTCCAAGCGCCGCCAGATCCTGGACGGCGCCCGGCGGATGTTCATGGAATTCGGGTTCGACGCCGCCAGCATGGGGGAGATCGCCAAGACCGCCGGCGTCTCCAAGGGGACGCTGTACGTCTATTTCGCCGACAAATGTGCGCTGTTCCAGGCCATCGTCGAGGAGATCGCGCAGATCCATGGCCGCATCGGCGCCGACATCGACCTCGACGACCATGACGTCCCCGGCTCGCTGCGCCGGTTCGGCACGGCCTATATGGAACTGCTGTGCCGCCCGGAGGGCGGATCGGCGGTCCGCACCATCATGGCGATCGCCGAGCGGATGCCGGAAATCGGCCGCCGCTACTACTCGACGATCATTGCCGGCAGCATCAACCGCCTCGCGCAGTACCTTGCCGCCCAATCCAAGGCCGGCATCGTCGCAATCGACGACCATGAGCTCGCCGCCGAGCAGTTCCTGAAATGCTGCCAGGCGACGCTGTTCCTGCCCTTCGTGTTCCAGACCACGCCCTCGCCGTCGCGCGAGCGCATCGCCTATGTCATCGACAGCGCGGTGCGGATGTTCATGGCGGCTTATGGCCCCCGCCCAGGAGCTGACGCCTAACGGTCGGAATCGCGGATCCGCGATTCATCCTCGATGGTGGCTTCATCGTCCTTCGACAGCTTGCCGGAAAAGATCTTCCGCATCTGGCGCGAGATCGATCCGGTGACGCCCACGTCGCGCGCGGCGTAGCCGCCGCTGCGCTGCATGGCGCGCGCCGCAACCTGCTCGCCAGCGACCGCCGCCGGCTGGCAAATCACCCGGCCGCTGGCGCGCCGCATCAGATCCACATGGATGTGGTCGTAGTGGTAGACGTTCGAGCCCGGCGCCAGCACGGTGTTGAACACCTGGCAGGCGCCGCCTTGCACGTCGCGCAGGAAGCCCTGCTCCTCGGCGAGCCCGCGCCAGCCGTCCTTGACCGAGATCCGGCGGCCGTCGGCCAGCGTGAATCCCGCGACGTCGAGCGCATTGCCGAACGCGTGCTCTGAAATGTGCGCGTTGGGATTGCCGTTCATGCCCCGGCAGGAATAGGCCGAGATCTGCTTGATCTCGACCACGGGCGCGCCGAACCAGCGCATCGCCGCCGGCTGCACGCTGTCGGCGATCCATCTGTCGAGCATCGACACGATCGGGCAGGCGAGCGTCGCCGCCGGCTTCACGGCGACCGGGCCGATCGCGGCCACGGGCGGCGCCTGCGCGGGACCAAGGCGCGGCAACGGCGCCTCAGCCGGTTGTTCCGGTGCCGGCGAATAGTTCGGCCGGGCGTAGCGCTGCGCTGGCTCCGCCAGCGTCTGTGCGTCGGGAGTGCCGTCCGGCGGCAGGTCGATCTCGTCACCCGAAGACGACGCGACACCCGGTGCGCGCAATGAAACGGGGCTCGATGCTCCGCTGCTCGACGGCGCGGTCGCAGAATATGAACCGCCGCCGGCCGCCGGATAGCCCGCAGGCTGCGGTCGCGTCGCGGCCGATGGCGAAATCGGCCAGCGCGGCTGACCATTCGGAATAGCGCTCGGCGGACGCAGCTCGTCGGCAAAGCCGATGGTCGTGCCGCTGTCGAGCGCAGCCACCTTCAGGGGAAAATCGGCGCCGCAGACCCCCGGGCCGCTGATCGGATCGATCCGCACCAGACTGGCCGTCTCGCGTACGGCACCGGACTTCAGGCACGCCAATTCGGCCTCGTGCCGCCACGCTTCCCGCTCCGCGATCTGGAAAAAACCGCGGCCGCAACCGGCGAGGGACACAAGGACGATGGAGCCGACGAGATACAAACGAACTCCGCGCGTCATGCGCGCACGTTCGACGAATTTACTTAAAGACTCTTCAACGCGTTGTTTTCATGTATTTTTTACCATACCGCACGATTGCAACCTTTTGCCGGCTGCGGCGTTGAGGAGCACCGGTTTCCAAAGCGGAGTGGAACCCGGGGGGACATGATGTGCGATGGGCACGACGCTCCGCTTCCGGATCCCGAGGCCACGATGTCGGAACAGGGAGACCTCTCCATGACCTTCACCGGCCGGTTGAACCTGATCGTCGCCTATGCCGCGCTCGCCTTTGTCGGGGCGATCGTGCTCGGCCTGTTCTAGTGCCGCCGATCTGAAGTCCCTGCTCCCCCAGCCGCAATCTCGTCTCTGGGACTTCAGATCGAAAAGCGGGCACTAGCCGCGACCTCGCATGAACACGTCGCTAGCTTGAACCTTCGCTCCCCTGCCTGCACAAACCGCAAAAGGCAGGGAGAGCGCGATGATCCACTCGCATGGACTGCAGGTTCTCGCCACGATTGCAGCATCACGCCGCATGCGCCGAAGCCTCGCGGCCGGCCTCTTCGCCGCCGGCCTCCTCGGCTTCGCAGGGTCTGCAGGCGCAGGGCCGCTGACACCGTTCCCACTGCTGCCAGTGCCACTGCCGATCGCGCCGCCCAAAGCAGCCCCCACGACGCCTGCGATGCCGGAGCCACTGGCCACACCGCAGATCGATGCCGACGCCGATGCCGTCGACACTGAGCGCCCGGCGCGTTTCCAGCGGCAGGTCGTCGCCTACCAGACCCGCGAAGCCCCGGGCACCATCGTGATCGATACGCCCCACACCTACCTCTACTTCGTGCTCGGCGGCGGCCGCGCCATTCGCTACGGCATCGGCGTGGGCCGGCAGGGCTTCACCTGGTCCGGCACCCAGGCGATCACGCGCAAAGCCGAGTGGCCCGACTGGACGCCGCCCGCCGAGATGCTTGCGCGCCAGCCCTACCTGCCGCGCTTCGTCGCCGGCGGCCCGCAAAATCCGCTTGGCGCGCGGGCCATGTATCTCGGCGGCACCGTGTACCGCATTCACGGCACCAACAATCCGTCGACCATCGGCGGCCATGTCTCGTCGGGCTGCATTCGCATGACCAACAACGACGTCATCGACCTCTATGCACGCACCAGCATCGGCACCAGAGTTGTGGTGCTGCCGGCGGAGCGGCACGCGTCGGCAGGCGCCGACCGCCACGGTTGATCGAACAGGGTTGATCGAAGCCCATATGTTCAGGCCGCCCGCGCGGCCCGCACGCCGAGATCGCCGGCGATCGCGTCAGTGACGGATCGATGCCCCCCGACAAAACGGTATGTCGGCGCACGCAAGACGCGCTAATCTCCGCTCATCACTTGGTCGGGGACCCCATGCGCGTCAAGACATTGCTGCTCGGACTGGCGGCACTCATTATCTCGTTCGTCGTCAGCCTCGAGGTGATGAACTTTCTGTCGCCACAGCCGGGCAGCGTCGCGCCCACGCTGGTCAAGCTGCCGCCGCTGCCGCCGCCGACCCGGACATCCCGGATCATTGCACCGGTCGCGATCTCGTTCGAGGCTATTCGCGCCGCCGCCGAACGCGCCGCGCCACGCAATTTTGCCGGCAAGGCGGACAACCCGATCGGGCAGGTCCTGCAAAACGCCGACATCAACTGGACCGCGGAGCGCGGCCCGATCGCGGCGACGGGCGCCAACAATCAGCTCACCATCACCGCTCCGCTCACCGGCAAGCTCAACGTCACCGGCTCGCTGTCGGCGAATGCCGCCAACGCGCTCGGTGGCCTGATCGGCGGCAACATCGGCAAGCAGCTCGGCAACATCGCGATCAAGTCCGTCAATGCCGACGCCGACATCCGCGGCAACGTCACCGTGACCTCCCGGCCGCTCTTGACCGAGCACTGGCGGATCGAGCCCAATCTCGCCGCGCAAGTCACCATCGGCGACACCGGCATCACCGCCGGCGGCGTGCGAATTGGCGTTCCTGCCCAGGTCAAGCCGGTGCTGGACAAGCTGGTCGGTGAGCAGGTCGGCGCCATCCAGCAGCGCATCCGCAACGATCCGATGCTCGAGCAGAATGCGCGGCGCGAATGGGCCAAGATGTGCCGCTCCATTGCGTTGCCGCGGGCCGCGCCCAATCTGCCCGACCTGTTCCTCGAGCTGCGTCCCACCAGGGCGGTCGCGGCGCAGCCTCGCCTCGATGCCGCGAACCTGATCCTGACACTCGGCGTCGAGGCCGAGACGCGGATCCTGTCGACCAAAACGACGCCCTCCTGTCCGTTCCCGGCGCTGCTCGACATCGTGCCGCCGACCAACGGTGGCAGCATGGCCATCGGTGTGCCGATCGACCTGCCGTTCAGCGAAGTGAACGCGATCGTCAATGCGCAGCTCAAGGGACGGACGCTTCCGGAGAACGGCGACAGCGCGGTGGCTGTTACCGTGCGCAGCGCCTCCGTGGCGCCGTCCGGCGACAGGCTGCTGATCTCGCTCGACGTGGACGCTGCCGAGACCAAGAGCATCTTCAGCCTCGGCGCCCAGGCGACCGTGCATGTGTGGGGCCGGCCGACCCTCGACCAGGCCCAGCAGATCCTGCGGTTGACCGACATCGAGCTGGCGGTGGAATCAAAGGCCGCGTTCGGCCTGCTCGGCCCGGCTGCGCGGGCCGCGGAACCCTACCTGCGCAACATGCTGGCAGAAAAAGCCACCATCGACCTGAAGCCGTTTGCCGCCAGCGCCCGGCAGCGGATCGAGGCCGCGCTGGCAGACTTCCTGACCGGTGCGGATGGCGTGAAGGTTCGTGCCGGGATCGACAGCATCCGTCTCGTCAGTGTCGCCTTCGACAACGAAACGCTGCGCGTCATCACCGAGGCCACCGGCACAGCAGGAGTTACCGTTACAGCCCTTCCAACACCCTGAGGTCAGGCAACGGCGGCCCACTTCCCACGCAGCCGGGTTCCCGTATGCCCGCCCGCATCACTGCCCTGTGGATGTCTTAATCCCGCCGAATATCCAGCGTGGACGCGCCGCGCGAAATCCCGCCTTGCTATGCGCAGGTGCGTGCTTGTCGAGTCGCCGTCTGATATTGCAGCATATTGCGGGCGGCGCGTCAGAAACATTCGGATACAAATGATCATGCACTTATCTGCAACGCAGGCGAAGCCGGAGCGAGGACCGACAATGGCGACCGTTCCCCCTCACATTCTCGTCGTCGAGGACGATCGCGAAACGCGGGCACTGATCGCGCGTTACCTGCGGGCCAATGGCTGCAACGTGCAGGTCGCCGCCGACGGCCACGAGATGGACCGGCAGCTCGCCGACAGCCGCGTCGACCTTGTCGTTCTCGACCTGATGCTGCCGGGCGAAGACGGTCTCAGTCTGTGCCGCCGGCTGCGGGCGTCGTCTCAGATTCCCGTCATCATGCTCACCGCGCGCGGCGAGGATGTCGACCGCATCGTCGGCCTGGAGATGGGCGCTGACGATTATCTCGGCAAGCCGTTCAATCCGCGCGAGCTGCTCGCCCGCATCAACGCGGTGCTGCGCCGCCAGGCCGCGGCCGTGACGGCCAGCTCCGTGCAAGGCACCGCCGCGCTCAGCTTTCTCGGCTGGCGCATCGACCTGCGGTTGCGTGAGCTGCGCAATCCGGAAGGTGCCCGCGTGGCGCTCACCAGCGCCGAATTCGATCTGCTGCAGGCGTTCTGCGAGCGCCCTGGCCGCGTGCTGTCGCGCGACAACCTGCTCGACCTGACGCAGGGCCGCGCCTCGGGCTCGTTCGAGCGCAGCATCGACGTGCTCGTCAGCCGGATCCGCCGCAAGCTGGAGCGTGGCCCCGACGAGGCCGACATCATCAAGACGGTGCGTTCTGGCGGCTACCTGTTCACTCCGGTGGTGGAACCCGCGTGACTGCGATCCGGCAATTCCTCGCGTTCTTCAGCTTTCGCCGCATCAGCGGCCAGATCGCCATGCTGGTCGCCGCGTCGCTGATCGCGAGCCAGCTCATGATCACGGCGTTCTTCCTTTTCCACCGCATCAACTCGCAGCCCGCTCCTGAGCGGCCGCGGCGCGAGCTCGGCACGCTGGCGCAACTGATCAGCGCCGCGCCGCTGGCCGACCGGCCACGCGTGCTCGACGACATCCGTCGCGCTTTTCCGCTGCTGGCGATCGAGGTCACCAGCCCGAACCCGGACGCGGGACGCAACGACCCGGTCAAGCCGCCGCCGGGCTATCCGTTCCGCCTCGCGCCCGGCTTTCATGCCTTCATGCTGCCGGGCGCGGACAATCGCGTCGGCATCCGGCTGCCGGACGGTGCATTGTTGACCGCACGGCTCGGCGCGGACCATTCACCGCCCTGGCTCGCGATGCCATGGGCGGTGACGCTGCCGTTCGTCCTCGCCAGTTTCACCCTGCTCGGACTGTGGGCGGCGCGCGCGCTGAGCACGCCGCTGTCGGCCTTTGCCACCGCCGCCGAGAACTTCAGCCTCAACAGCACCGCGCCGCCGCTCGCCGAAACCGGCCCCGAGGAAATCCGGTCACTGGCCCGTGCGCTCAACCGGATGCGCGAGCGCATCACCACGCTGATGAATGACCGCACCCGCATGCTCGCGGCGATCAGCCACGACCTGCGCACACCGATCACCCGGCTGCGGCTGCGCTCCGAATTCATCGAGGACGAGATCCATCGCCGACAGACGCTCATCGACCTCGACCAGATGCGATCGATGCTGGAATCCGTGCTGTCGTTCCTGCGCAACGATCACACACGGGAATCGGTGACGCTGGTCGACCTGACCGCAATGCTGCAACTGATCTGCGACCAGTTCTCCGATCTCGGCCACAAGGTCACGTATCAGGGCCCCGCCCACGCGACCATCGTCGCACGGCCGGACGACCTGCACCGCGCCATCACCAACCTCGTCGAAAACGCGGTGCGGTTCGGCGCCGTTATCAACATCAACCTCGGCGTCTCCGACCAGCAGGCCATCATCGAGGTCGAGGACGACGGCCCCGGGATCGACGACACCCGCAAGGCGGCGATGCTGGAGCCCTTCGTGCGCGGTGACGAGGCCCGCAACATGGACGAATCCACCGGCTTCGGCCTCGGCCTGTCGATCGCCCGCGCCATCGTCACCGCCCACAGCGGAATGCTGTCGCTGCTCAACCGCGCGCCCAGCGGGCTGACGGTGCGCATCGTGCTGCCGCGCAGCGCGGCACGCAAATCGGCCGCCTAGATTATCCCCCGACCGCACAGCGGAATATCAATCCGGTCATGCGGATGACCGCAGTTTTGCGCTTGCTGGGAGCGGCGAAGCTGGGCAGGATCGCCGCACAACAAGCCGCGCAGGCTGCATCGGACGCCCGTCCGCGAGAGCCAAGCGCGGCCTCCAAGAGGGAGAACGCTGCAATGAAGTCGCTCGTCGCCGCCTGCTGCGCCGCCACCATGGCGCTGGCCGGTTCCTCGATCACCGCCCAGGCCCAGGTCTCTGACGACGTCGTCAAGATCGGGGTCCTCACCGACATGTCGAGCCTGTATGCCGATGCCACCGGCAAGGGCTCGCTGGCCGCGGTCGAGATGGCCGCCGCGGACTTCGGCGGCAAGGTCAAGGGCAAGCCGATCCAGGTGGTGTCGGGCGATCACCAGAACAAGCCCGACGTCGGCGTCGGCATTGCCCGCAACTGGTTCGACAACGAGAAGGTCGACGCGGTGTTCGATGTCCCGACCTCCTCCGTCGCACTGGCGATCCAGCAGCTCACCCGCGACAAGAACAAGGTGTTCATCAATTCCGGCGGTGGCACCTCGGACCTGACCGGCCCGGCCTGCTCCCCCACCACCGTGCACTGGACATACGACACCTACGCGCTGTCGAACGTCGCCGGCCGGGCCATGGTGCAGCGAGGCGAGGACAGCTGGTTCTTCATTACCGCTGACTATGCATTCGGCGCGGCGCTCGAGCGCGACGCGTCCAACGTGGTGAAGGAGACCGGCGGCAAGCTGCTCGGCAACGTCCGCCACCCGCTCAACTCCTCGGACTTCTCGTCCTACCTGCTGCAGGCGCAGGCCTCGAAGGCCAAGGTGGTCGCGCTCGCCAATGCCGGCGGCGACACCACCAACGCGCTGAAGCAGGCCGCCGAGTTCGGCCTGATGAAGGGTGGGCAGAAGCTGATCGCGCTGCTGCTCGAGATCACCGACGTTCACGGCATCGGCCTCAAGGACGGCCAGGGCCTGATCCTGACCGACGCGTTCTACTGGGACCGCGACGACGACACGCGGGCGTTCTCCAAACGCTTCATGGAGAAGGTCGGCCATATGCCGACCATGATCCAGGCCGGGCTCTACTCCGCCACCATGCACTATCTCAAGGCGATCGACGCCACCGGCACCGACGACACCGCCAAGGTGATGGCACAGATGAAGGCGACCCCGATCCACGACTTCTTCGCCCGCGACGGCCATATCCGGGAGGACGGCCGCATGGTGCACGACATGTACCTGTTCGAGGTCAAGAAGCCCGAGGAATCGAAGGGCGACTGGGACCTCTACAAGCTGCTGGCGACCGTTCCGGGCGACCAGGCCTTCCGCCCGCTCGACAAGGGTGGCTGCCCGCTGGTCAAGGCGCACTGACCGCGCCCCCAGGGCCGGCTGCTGCCAAGGGCGCCCCAATGGGGCGCCCTTTGTCGTTGGGGTAACCTTTCCTGCACGGCGCCCGCCCCAGCACTGTCCGAAAACCGGTATCCATCACCGCGAAAGACACGCTATGATTGCGGCATCGGCCGACATCGACCCTGACTGCCCGATATCCTTGCTGCCAAAGATTCTTGCTGCCCAAGCGCTGCGCATCGCGGTTTCTTCGATGACCTCCTGGCTTTCCTCGCTGCTTTCCGCCGCGGCACGGACGTTCCGCGGTGTCGTCGGATCGGTGCCCGGCCCGGCGCGGCCGACGCTTCCCCACACCGAGGAAACCTATCGCTGGCTGTTCGAGAACTCGGTCGACGGCATCTATGTCACGACACCGGCCGGTCAGTTGCTCAATGCCAATCCGGCGCTGGCCCGCATGATGGGCTATCCGACGCCGCACGACCTGATCGCAGCCGCCGACGACATCGCCACCATGGTCTATGTCGACCCCGCCAAGCGCGCCGAATACCAGCGCCTGATGGAGCGCGACGGCATCGTGCGGGAGTTCGAGTACCAGGTCCGCCAGTCCAACGGCACCGTGCTCTGGCTGTCCGACAGCGCCGCTGCGGTGCGCGATGCGAGTGGACGCATCATCCGCTACGAGGGCACGGTGCGCGACATTACCGCGCAGAAGTCGTCGGAAGCGGCGCTCGCCGAAAGCCGCCAGCGCCTGCAGGAGGTGATCGACACGATCCCGGCGGTCATCAATGTCAAGAATGCCGACCTGCGCTACGTGCTGATGAACCGCTACATGGCGCGGATCTTCAACATCGAGCCGGCGGATGCGCTCGGCCGCACCACCAGCGAGATCATGTCGCGCTACGGCGCAGCCAAGACCGATGCCAACGACCGCCGTGTGCTGGAGAGCCGGCAGGAGCTCGGCTTCTACGAGGAAGAATACCTCGACTCGAAGGGCATCGCCCGGCAGTGGATGGCCAAGAAGGTCCCGATCTTCGATGACGACGACAACATTCGCTTCATCGTGACGGTCGCCCTCGACATCGGCGACCGCAAGCGCGTCGAGCAGGACATGCGCGAGGCGCGCGACGCAGCCGAAACTGCGCTGCGCGACCTGCGCGAAACCCAGAACTCGCTGGTGGAGGCAGAAAAGCTCGCGGCGCTCGGCCGGCTGGTCGCCGGCGTCGCGCATGAGGTCAACAATCCGGTCGGCATCAGCCTGACGGTCGCCTCGTCGCTGCAGCGCCAGACACGGCTGTTCGCCGAGGAGGTCGCGCGCGGCGAGCTGCGCAAGTCGAGCCTGACCAATTTCCTGAAGATGACCGGGGAAGCGGCCACCCAGCTGATGGACAATCTCAACCGCGCTGCCGAGCTGATCCAGTCGTTCAAGCAGGTCGCGACCGACCGCAACTTCACCGAACGGCGCGAGTTCGACATCCGCGAGCTGACCGAGCAGATCATCACCAGCCTGCGTCCCGGCCTGCGCCGGCAGAACGTCGGCCTGACGGTGGACTGCGAACCTGGCCTGGTGCTCAACAGCTATCCTGGCTCCTACGGTCAGATCCTGACCAACCTGTTTCTGAACGCGGTGATCCACGCCTTCCCGGAAGGACAGCCCGGACAAATCGACGTCAAGGTGCGGGGATCAGCGAGCGACAGCGTCGAGATCCTGTTCGCCGACGACGGGCGCGGCATGTCACCGGAGGTGCGGCGGCACGCGTTCGATCCGTTCTTCACTACGCGGCGCAACCAGGGCGGCACGGGCCTCGGGCTGCACATCGTCTACAATCTCGTCACCAACCGCCTCGGCGGCCGCATCGGCCTCGAATCGACCGTCGGCGGCGGGACCCAGATCCAGATCGTGCTGCCGCGCGTGGCGCCGTTCGACCGCGCAGCCGAGTAGCCGGTCAGACCGACCCCACCCTCGCGACCATGTCAGTCGGACCGGGGCGTGTTCGGCAGAATCCGGCCGGTCACCGGGCCGGTGCGGACATAGACGATGGCCATGTCGTTGCTGAAGACTTTCTTCCAGCCTTCGATGTGATCCATCAGGGCTGCGAGCGGCGTGCCGACATAGAACACCGCGGAATCGAGGTTATAGGTTTCGACGCTGCGGAAGAAGGCATCGGGATCCCGGAGCAGCAGCGCATTCCAGTGATCGAGCGCAAAGCGCTCACCATAGAGTTCAGCCCGGCCATCGATCAGCGGCGTCATACCGACCCAGATCATATAGCCACCGAAGCCATAATCGTTGAAGACCCGCTTGGCGTTGTGCTCGCGAAGAGCGGCGATCGCCGACGCATAGTTCTGCTCGTTCGGCGGACGAATATCGCGCACCGCCGCGAACAGGCCGAGCACCACGGCGGCCGCGGCAACTGCAGGCAGCAGGCCGAAACGGCCGGGCGAACGCTCCACCTGCCGTTGCGCGATGCCGAACTGATCCGCCACCGGCGTCAGCACCATGATCGGCAACAGCAGGACGAACACCTCGACGTTGCGCATGTGCGCCAGCGCCATGTGCAGCAGGCCGAGCACCAGCAGGATGCGGGTCGGCGGCAGCCGCACGCCGAAATACAGCGCCGCACCGATCATCGCCAGCAAGGCGCCCTCGAACATGACGAAGATCGAGAAGTCGACCGGCTGCCATTCCGAAATCACCCGCAGCATTTCGCCGAGATCGAGAATCTTGTGTGCCGCGAGCAGCGAATCCCAGCCATAGGGCGTCAGGCAGCACGCCACGAGCCCGCCCAGGCCGAACAGCGCCCACTGCACGACCAGCGGCCGGCGCCGTGCGGATGGCGCCCGCCACAGCGCATCGAGCCCGACCGCGCCGATCAGCATGACGCCGAACACGAAGCTGCCGTGAAGATTGGTCCACAACACGAGCAGCCCCAGCAGGCGGAACGATGGCCGTGTCGCGCGATCGGCGGCGGCAATCAGGCCCCATGCCCATGCCACCATGACCGGCATGACCAGCACATGGGGGCGCGCCCAGAAATGAAACGACGACAGCGTGAACGCCATTGTCGCAACGAAGCACGCGGACACCGGCGACAAACGCTGCTCGAGGAAGCGGGCCAGCACCGCGACGGCTCCAGCGAGTGCGACCGCGCAGAGCATGATCACACCGGCCCATCCGGCGGCCGCATAGGCCACGGCGAACAGCACTTGCGACAGCCATGACGACGACATCCACGGCTGGCCCGCCTTGGAGAGAGAGTAGACGTCGACATAGGGAACGGCGCGGTGGGCAAGAACCCACTCGCCGACCTTGATCTGCCACAGCGTGTCGGTGTCAAGCAGCATCTTTGGGCCGAGCACCAGCACCATCAGCGCCGCGCCGGCCGCGAGCCAAAACCATGCCGGCGGCCATGCGAGGGTGCGGCTCGGACGAAGGCTGTCGAGACTGGTGACGCTCATGAAGACGCTCGGATAGGGCCGGATCCTCCCGATCCAATCAGCCAAGCGATAATTTCGGGTAAACCGGCACTGCAGAAGTCGCCCCAGGGTGGCGGAGCCCGCTGATATATTGGGAGAAATCGAGTTTAACGCGACGGGGCGACGTCGCGGGCATGGATGACGGCGACATCGTTGGCGAAGGCGCGATGCCATCCAACGAGGCGATCCATCATCCGCACGGCCGGGGTCGCCAGATCGAGCATGGTCGCATCGATGGAGCTGCCGTCGAGCAGCTTGAACAGACCATCGGGATCCTCGAGCGAGACCGCCTTGAAGTAGCTGACGACAGCGCTCTCACCGTAAAGCTCGGCACGACTGTCGATGAACGGCCGCAGCCCGGCCCAGATCATGTCGCCGCTGAGGCTGTAGTCATTGAGGACCCGCGTCGCGCCGGTCGCCCGCAGCGCCGCGATCGCGGCCGCGCGATCGTCCGCGCGCGGCAGGCGAGGCGGATGGGTCGATACCACCACGCCGACAACGCCGGCGGCAGCGACCAGCAGCAGCATGCTGCCGATCCACGACAGCCGCCCATTCGGCCCGGCCGGCCTGAGCACGGTACTGAAGCGCGAGGCCAGCGGCGCCATCAGCACCAGAGGCAGCAGCAGCGCGAACGCCTCGACACTGCGCACATGCACCAGCGCCATGTGCAGCAGGCCGAGCGCGAGCAGGATGCGCGGCAGCGCCAACCGCACACCGAGATGGAGCGCAAGGGCGAGCAGCGCCAACAGGCACCCCTCGAACAGACCGCAGCGCGCAAAGCTGAGCGGCGCCCATTCGGAAATCACGCCCAGCGCGGCGCCAAGACCGAGGATCTGGCGCGCGGCGAGCAGCGCGCCCCAGCCATAGGGCGTGATGCAGCACGCGAGCACCGCCGCCGCTGCAAACAGCATCCAGCGGCGCGCCAGAGGCCAACGCCGTTCGGGTGCCGCGCTCCAGACGGCGTCGAACCCGATCGGCGCGATCAACGCCAGGCCGAGCACGAAGCCGCCGTGCAGGTTGGCCCACAGCACGAGCAGCGGCAGCAGCCACAACGATGGGCGCGCGCAGCGATCGGCCGCGACGATCAAGCCGGCGACCCACGCGACCATGACGGGCATGGCCAATACATGCGGCCGTGCGAGAAAGTGCTGCGCCGACAGCGCGAACGCCACCGTCGTGACGAAGCCGGCCTGAATCGGCGACAGATGCCGTTCGAGCGAGCTCATCAGGACGCCGACCGTGGTCGCGAGCGCGACGGCCGTGAGCGCCACCACACCGGTCCAGCCGGCATGATCGTACGCGGTCGCCAGCAGCACTTGCGCGAGCCAGGACGACGACATCCAGGGCTCGCCCGCCCTGGTCAGCGAATAGATGTCGACATAGGGAACCATGCGGTGCGCAAGGATCCACTGCCCTACCTTGATCTGCCACAGCGTGTCCGTGTCGAGCAGTAGCCGGCTGCCCAGCAGCATCGCGAGCGCCCACGCGCCAGCGGCGAGCAGCAGGAAGGCCGGCGTGCGCGCCAGCCCCCGGCTCTGCGGAACGGTCTCCAGACTGGTGACGGTCATTCGATCGGGGTTTCGCCGTTGATTCACCGGAACCCAAACAGCGAAGCGATAATTTCAGGTAAATCGCGGCTGGAAACCGGCCTGCTCCGACCTTCGGTGCGCCGAAAAGCCCCACTGCTGCGGTCAATCCCCGGCCCGGACGACGCCGGCCCCATCATTGCCACGAATAGCTGACACATCCGCCGCGAAATCGCCGGCCTTGCGCCGGCCGACCTGCCAGCATTCCGGAAATCGCCATGCGCATCCTGCCCTCGCCCCTGTTCGGCCTCATCACCTGCCTCGCCCTCGCGGCAACCGGACCGGCCCTGGCGCAGGACGCTTCACAACCGCAGGATGCCGCGCAGGAGCAGGATGCTCCAAAAGCACAGGACGCCCCGCAGGCACCGCAGAAGCAGGAGGGGCCGCAGAAGTCCGCCGCAACGACGCGGGGGCATCCCTACGACGCGATCATCACCAACCATGCGGCGGCCAACGGCGTGCCGGAAGTGCTGGTCCATCGTGTGATCAAGCGCGAGAGCCGCTATCAGCCCAACCTGATCGGGCATGGCGGCACCATTGGCCTGATGCAGATCAAGCTCGGCACTGCGCGCAGCCTCGGCTACACCGGCACCGCCGAAGGGCTGCGCGATCCCGAAACCAACCTCACCTACGGCATCCGCTACCTCGCCGGCGCCTATCGCACGGCCAACGGCAACCACGATCGCGCGGTGTCCTACTATGCCGGCGGCTACTACTATGCCGCCAAGCGCCAACGCAAAATGCCACTGGTGCTGCACGCCCTCGACACGCCCGCGCGTTGAACTTCCGGGGATCATGCACGACTTGTGGTGCGTCGCACCCGCATCAGCTCCCTCATTCCGCAGCCTGGCGCGGCGCACCAGGTTCCCGCGCCTGGCGCGATCCGGCCATGCGGTTGACCTTTCGTGACAGCCGACTAATATCGGCCGCAGTTCCGAGGGGGGCTCCGGCAAGGAGCTGAGATACCGCAGATGGCGCGGTGACCCTTTGAACCTGATCCGGGTCATGCCGGCGAAGGGACAGGGATGCTTCAAACCGTTACCGATTCACGTACATCGTCGATTCGCGCGTCCAACGACCTCACCGTCGATGTCATCGGCGCGGGCGTCGCTGGCACCTGGCAGGCGCTGATGCTGGCCAAGGCCGGCTGCCGTGTCACCGTCTATGAACGCGATACCGCCGCGCTCACCACGGCCACCAGCCATGTCGCCGGCGGCATGCTGGCGCCGTGGTGCGAGGCGGAATCCTCCGAACCGGTGATTGTGCGGCTCGGCGTTCGCGCGCTCGATCTCTGGCGCAGCGAGTTGCCGGAGACGCCGTTCAACGGCTCGCTGGTGGTGGCGCATCCGCGCGACCGCGCCGATTTCGAGCGCTTCGCGCGCCTCACCAGTCACCACCAGCGCCTCGACGCCGCCGGCGTCACCGCGCTCGAACCCTCGCTCGACGGCCGCTTCCGCGACGCGCTGTTCTTTCCGGATGAAGGCCATGTCGAGCCGCGGCGGGTGTTGCCGCAGCTGCACGCCCGCCTCGCCGCGATGGGCGTGACCATCCGCTTCGAGACCGAACGCACCGAGACGTCGGCAGACCTGACGATCGACTGTCGCGGCCTCGCCGCGCGCGACATCGCGCCCGACCTGCGCGGCGTCAAAGGCGAGATGATCCTGGTCGAGACCGCCGAGGTGACGCTGGCGCGCCCGATCCGCTTCCTGCACCCGCGCTGGCCGCTCTACCTCATTCCGCGCGACAACAACCGTTTCATGATCGGCGCCACCTCGCTCGAGAGCGAGGACCGCGGCGTCAGCGTGCGCTCGGCGCTGGAGCTCCTGAGCGCCGCCTACGCGGTCCATCCGGCGTTCGGCGAAGCGCGGATCCTCGAAGTCAATGCCGGCTTGCGGCCGGCCTTCCCCGACAACCTGCCACGCATCGACATCAAGGACGACACCATCGCGGTGAATGGCCTTTACCGACATGGCTTCCTGCTGGCGCCAGCGCTCGCGGAACTGACCGCGGCCTATGTCGCGCGTGGCGAGATCGACAACGAGGTGATGCGATGTTCCTGATCGTCAACGGCGAGCGCAGACAGACGCAGGCGACACGCGTCGACGCGCTGCTAGGCGAACTCGACTACGAGGGCAACCACCTGGCGGTGGCGGTAAACTACGACGTCGTGCCACGCAGCCGCTGGGCGGAGACGACGCTGAACGACGGCGACCAGGTCGAGATCCTGACGCCGCGACAGGGCGGATGACGACCATGGTCAAGTTCTACGACACCGAACTCTCCTCGCGCCTGCTGATCGGCACGGCGCTGTACCCCTCGCCGGCGATCATGCAGGCGGCGATCCGCGCCTCGGGCTCCGAGATGGTCACCGTGTCCGTGCGGCGCGAAAGCTCCGGCGGCAAGACCGGCGATGCGTTCTGGTCGCTGATCCGCGAGCTCGGCGTCACCGTGCTGCCCAACACCGCGGGCTGCAAAAGCGTGCGCGAGGCGGTCACCACTGCCAAGCTCGCCCGCGAGCTGTTCGGCACCAACCGCATCAAGCTGGAAGTGATCGCCGACGACGAGACGTTGCAGCCGGACGTCGTCGGCCTCGTCGAGGCCGCGACGATCCTGGTCAAGGACGGCTTCGAAGTGTTCCCCTACTGCACCGAGGATCTCGGCGTCGCGCTGCGCCTCGTCGACGCCGGCTGCCGCGTGGTGATGCCCTGGGCGTCGCCGATCGGCAGCGCACGCGGCATTACCAACCGTGACGCCCTGAAGCTGCTGCGCCAGCGTCTGCCCGACATCACGCTGGTGGTCGACGCCGGCATCGGCGCGCCGTCGCATGCGGCCGAAGCGCTCGAGCTCGGCTTCGACGCCGTGCTGCTCAACACCGCGGTGGCGAAGGCCGCCGATCCCGTCGCGATGGCCGGCGCGTTCCGCAAGGCGATCGAGGCCGGCCGCACCGGCTTCGAGGCCGGCCTGATGGGCGCGCGCGACTTCGCCTCTCCCTCCACCCCTGTCATCGGGACCCCGTTCTGGCATGCCGTATCCTGACCGCTTCTATCCCGTCGTCGATAGCCTCGCCTGGGTCAAGCGCCTCGCCGCGCTCGGCGTGGGCACCGTGCAACTGCGCGCCAAGGACCTGAGCGAAAGCGACGCGCTGGCGCTGGTGCGCGAGGCGCTCGCCGCGACGCGCGGCACCGGCCTCAAGCTCGTGGTCAACGACTACTGGCGCGCCGCGATCGACGCCAAGGCCGAGCATGTCCATCTCGGCCAGGAAGATCTCGCCGACGCCGACGTCAAGGCGATCAAGGCTGCGGGCCTCACCCTCGGCCTGTCGACCCACGACGACGCCGAGCTCGACAACGCACTGCGCCACCAGCCCGACTATGTCGCGCTCGGCCCGATCTTCTTCACCACGCTGAAGGCGATGCGCTTCGCGCCGCAGGGCGTTCCGAAGATTTCCGAATGGAAGAAGCGCGTCGGCGCCATTCCGCTGGTCGCGATCGGCGGCATCAAACTCGAACACGCCGCCGAGATCTTCGCCGCCGGCGCCGATTCCATCGCTGTCGTCAGCGACGTCACCCAGAACCCCGATCCGGACGCGCGGGTACGCGCCTGGCTCGATCACGTTTCCCAGCCCGCTTAAGAGATCCGAGAATTCCAAGGAGGATGCCATGAACATTCGCTCCAATCCCGATGCCACCCGCGCCGCCGTCACCACCGGCCCGCTGTCGTCCTCGAAGAAGATTCATGTCACGCCGGAGGCCGCGCCCGACCTGCGCGTGCCGCTGCGCGAGATCATCCTTTCGGAAGGCGCTGGCGAGCCCAACCTGCCGGTCTATGACACCTCCGGCCCCTACACCGACCCCACGGTGCTGATCGACGTCAACACCGGCCTGCCGCGCGCCCGCGCCGCCTGGGTCAAGGAACGCGGTGGCGTCGAGGAGTATGACGGCCGCGTCATCAAGCCGGAAGACAACGGCAATGTCGGCGCCGCCCACGCGGCCGCCGCCTTCAAGGCCCATCACAAGCCGCTGCGCGGCCTCGACGGCCACATGATCACCCAGCTCGAATTCGCCCGCGCCGGCATCATCACCAAGGAGATGATCTACGTCGCCGAGCGCGAGAACCTCGGCCGCAAGACGCAGCTCGAGCGCGCGGAAGCCGCGCTTGCCGACGGCGAGAGCTTCGGCGCCGCGGTGCCGGCCTTCATCACGCCGGAGTTCGTGCGCTCGGAGATCGCGCGCGGCCGCGCCATCATCCCCAGCAACATCAACCACGCCGAGCTCGAGCCGATGATCATCGGCCGCAACTTCCTGACCAAGATCAACGCCAACATCGGCAACTCGGCGGTGACCTCGTCGGTCGAGGAGGAAGTGGACAAGATGGTATGGGCGATCCGCTGGGGCGCCGACACCGTGATGGACCTGTCCACCGGCCGCAATATCCACACCACCCGCGAGTGGATCCTGCGCAACGCACCGATCCCGATCGGCACTGTGCCGATCTACCAGGCGCTGGAGAAGGTCAACGGCGATCCGGTCAAGCTCGACTGGGAGGTCTACAAGGACACCCTGATCGAGCAGTGCGAGCAGGGCGTCGACTACTTCACCATCCACGCCGGCGTGCGCCTCGCCTATGTACCGCTGACCGCCAACCGCGTCACTGGCATCGTGTCGCGCGGCGGCTCGATCATGGCCAAGTGGTGCCTCGCGCACCACAAGGAGAGCTTCCTGTACGAGCGCTTCGACGAGATCTGCGATCTGATGCGCAAGTATGACGTGTCGTTCTCGCTCGGCGACGGCCTGCGGCCGGGCTCGATTGCCGACGCCAACGACCGCGCCCAGTTCGCCGAGCTGGAGACGCTCGGCGAATTGACCCAGATCGCCTGGAAGAAGGGCTGCCAGGTGATGATCGAGGGCCCCGGCCACGTGCCGATGCACAAGATCAAGATCAACATGGACAAGCAGCTCAAGGAGTGCGGCGAAGCGCCGTTCTACACCCTTGGCCCGCTGACCACCGACATCGCGCCGGGCTACGACCACATCACCTCGGGCATCGGCGCCGCCATGATCGGCTGGTTCGGCTGCGCCATGCTGTGCTACGTCACGCCGAAGGAGCACCTCGGCCTGCCCAACCGCGACGACGTCAAGACCGGCGTCATCACCTACAAGATCGCGGCCCACGCCGCCGATCTCGGCAAGGGCCATCCCGCGGCGCAGCTGCGTGACGACGCGCTGTCGCGCGCCCGCTTCGACTTCCGCTGGCAGGACCAGTTCAACCTCGGCCTCGATCCGGACACCGCGATGGCGTTCCACGACGAGACCCTGCCGAAGGAGGCGCACAAGGTCGCGCACTTCTGCTCGATGTGCGGCCCGAAGTTCTGCTCGATGAAGATCACCCAGGACGTGCGCGACTACGCCGCCACGCTGAACGATCCGAACTCGGTCGGGATGACGGTCTCCGGCACCATCGCCGACGGCATGGCGGAAATGAGCGACAAGTTCCGCAAGATGGGCGGCGAGGTTTATCTCGACGCGGACAAGGTCAAGGAGAGCAACCGGGCGCTGTGAGCGCCCGGGGGCCTTCCCGCCGACACCTATCGAAACGTCAAACGCGCGGCCCTGGCCGCGCGTTTTGCGTCTCAGTGCCTTCAGGCAAACCGCGCCCGCGAGCGCTCCCGCGCCTTCTCCGCCTCGACGTCGCGATCGCGCGCCGGGGCATGGGTGTGCAGCGAGGTCAGCAGGCGGCGCGCCGCGTCGCCGACCTCCTGAACTGCGCGGTCGAACGCCTCGGCGTTGGCCTGCGACGGCTTGTTGAAGCCTGACAGCTTGCGCACGAACTGCAACGACGAAGCATGGATCTCGTCCTCGGTCGCGGGCGGCTCGAAATTGAACAGGGTCTTGATGTTGCGGCACATGGCGGCCTCCTGGCGATCTCCGTCGTCCTGCAGCCCGTCATCCTAGTCGCGGGGGCGAGGAAACGCGACCCGCAAAAGTGCTCATGCGCCGATGGGAGCGTGGTGAGCGCGCTCACGACGGCAGCGCTTTGCGACGCCGGGTTCCAATGCTAGCCTTCGCCAATCCTCTTCTGCGCGGAGCCGCCATGACCGACCTCGTTTCAGACGACCTCGCCACCATCTATCCCGCCCCGAGCCCACGAGTGATCGCCAAGCAGCGGCCGGCGCTCGATGCCCATTCGGCGAAGTTCATCGCGATGTCGCCGTTCTGCGTGCTCGCCACCAGCGGTCCCGACGGCACGGTGGACGCCTCGCCGCGCGGCGGCGGGGTCGGCTTCGTCCATGTCAACGGGCCGAGCGAACTGCTGATGCCGGACCGCGCCGGCAACAACCGCATCGACAGCTTCAAGAACATTCTCGCCGGCAGCGGCTTTGTGCAGCTGATCTTCTTCGTGCCGGGCATCGATGAAACCCTGCGAGTCGGCGGCCAGGGCACGGTGTCGGCCGATCCGGAGTTGCTGGCAACCATGGAGGAGTTCGGCAAGCCGCCGCGCGCGGTGCTGCGCGTCGCCGTGCGCGAGGCGTATTTCCACTGCGGCAAAGCCTTGATGCGCTCCAAGCTGTGGACGCCGGAGACGCGGGTGGCGCGCACCTCGTTCCCCAGCATCACCGAGGTCATCCACGACCAGACCAGCCTTGGCGCGCCGACGCCGCAGGCCGAGGTCGAGGCCCTCTACAAAACTCAGTTGTAGGCGCACGCGCCGCCGAGGCATCCAAGCGGCAGACACCGGCGATTCACGGGGACAGGATGAAACGACCAGACGCACAGACCGTCATGGTGGCGCTGTTGTCATTCAACGGCGGCTTTGTCGATGCTGCAGGCTTCTTCGGCCTGCAGGGCCTGTTCGTCGCCCATGTCACCGGCAACTTCGTCACCCTGGGGGCCGCGCTGGTGCACGGCAGCCATGGCATCATCGGCAAGGTGCTGGCATTGCCCGAATTCATCGCCGTGGTGGCGCTGGCGCGGCTTCTTGGCCGGGCGCTGCAGGCGCGCAAGCTGCCGGCGCAGCACATCCTGCTCGCGGCGAAAGTGGCGCTGCTGCTCGCCTTCTTCGTGCTGGCGGTGACCTATGGCCCATTCCCCGACCCCAACACGCCGGCAGCCTTGCTCACCGGCTTCGCTGGCATCGCCGCGATGGCGGTGCAGAATGCCCTGCAGCGAGTCCATTTCGCCAGCCTGCCGCCGACCACGATGATGACCGGCTCCACGGTGCAGGCGACGCTCGATGCCGTGGACCTGCTCAGCGGTGGCGGCGACCCGGCGCAGGGCGCGGCGCTCCGCGCGCGCTTCAGCCGCATTGCGATCGCGCTCGTCAGCTTCGGTCTGGGATGCGCGCTGGCGGCGCTGCTCTATGCCAAGGTCGGCTTCTGGTGCCTGGGTGTCGCCGTCGTGGTTGGCGCTGCGGCCGCCATGATCCGCGACACGCCCTCCAACACATGACGCGGTCGCACCGCGGTCAATTTCCGGCCTTGTCCCCACACAAGGCGCGAGGCTTGAATTGAATCCGTCACAACCCGTCTGTTAAGAGACGAACAGACCGATAGCGCGCGGAGGTGAGACGTGGCTGACGACGACGCAGGACGCCAGGGCCGGCGAGGACCAGCAGGCCCTTCCGGACCGCAGGGCAAACCGGGGCCGCAGGGCCCGCGCGGCAATGCCGGCGTGCCGGGCAAGCCGGGACCGCAGGGCCATATCGGCAAGCGCGGTCCGGACGGACTGCGCGGCAAGGAAGGTCCGCAAGGCAAGCACGGCGCGCCGGGAGCACAGGGCAAGCCGGGCGCTGCAGGCTCCCGTGGTGAAGCGGGCCCCCCGGGCAAGCCCGGCCCGCATGGCACAGCCGGTCCGCAAGGCCCCCAGGGCGAGCGCGGCCCCCGCGGCGAGGCGGGTCCGCGCGGCCCCGCCGGCACGCTGCCGACCATGGACGAGATCCGTCCCTGGCTGCACCTGATCTTCCGTGAATGGGAGGCCTATCAGGAGCAGCGCGCCCACGAGAAGGAGGAGGCGCGGCTGGGCGAGATCCGCGAGCGCGAGGAACACGAAGCACGCGAGCAGGCGGCCCGTGCGGAAGCCGAAGCGGCCGCCGACGATGACGACTTCGATGAAGCCGACGAGGACGGCGACGACGACCACGGCAAGAAGAAGAAGCGCAAGCACAAGAAAGACAAGTGAGCGACGGGCGACGTCGCCCGCGGCGCGCTTCTGGCCGCTCCGGCCTTATTGCAAGCCTGATGACACAATGCCCGGCCGCAGGCCGGGCATTTATGTTTTTCGGCGCCGCGCGGCCGCTGGCGTCTCAGGTATATTTCGGATCGCGCTCGAGCAGCTCGATCGACACGCCCTGCGGCCCCCTAATGAAGCAGATGCGGATCCCGGGCCGAGGCGTGTGCACCTCGGTGGTGAACGTCACACCCTTCGCCTTGAGCTCGGCGGCGACCGCATCGACATCCTTGACCGAGAGGGCGAAATGGTCGAGCCCCTGATATGGCGAAACCGGCGCAGGATTGACGCCATCGCCCTGCGTGACCGGCGCCAGGAACACCTTCGCGCCGCCCAGCACAAGGTCGATGCGCTGCGGCAGACGGATCACCTCCGCGCCCAGCATGCTCTCGAACCACTTGGCCGTCGCCTCCACATCCGGCGTGCGCAGATGAATGTGGTCCCAAACCACCTCGAAGTTCACCTTGAAGTCAGCCATATCGCCGTCCCTGTCGCATTTTCGCCGGCAGTTGTGACGCAAAACGGCGCAGGACGCAAAAGCCACGCGCCTTGAAACCCGCCGGCGCCCGCCGGATACTGCGGCCCCTTCCTCGCGTCCCCGGATCGCTCATGCAGACCCTCCTCCCCCTCGCCCAAGCCATCGCCGCCCGCCTGATCGCCCGCGGCGAGACTGTCGGCGTTGCCGAATCCTCCACCGGCGGGCTGATCTCCGCGGCACTGCTGGCGGTGCCCGGCGCCTCGGCCTATTTCCGCGGCGGTGGCGTGATCTACACCCCGCGCGCCCGTGCGGCGCTCGTCAACATCACCAAGGAAGAGATGGAGGGCCTGCGCGCCTCGACCGAGCCTTATGCCCTGCTGCTGGCGCACCGCGCGCAGGACCTGCTCGGCGCCACCTGGGGCCTCGGCGAGACCGGCGCCACCGGGCCGACCGGCAATCGCTACGGCGATGCCGCCGGCCACTGCTGCATCGCCGTCGCCGGGCCGAGCGAGCGGGTCAGCACCATCGAGACCGCGAGCACCGACCGCCAGGCCAACATGCGGACCTTTGCACAAAGGGCCCTGCAACAGTTCGCAGACGCCATCGGCGCAGCTCCCTGACAGGGAACACCGGTTCCGGATCACTGGCCGAACCACCTGGACAAATTTACGCGGGCCGGTGCGAAGCCCGGCCGCGCTCCCTATATGCAGCAGACCATTCGAACCCGCTCTGGATTTCCATGCACGACAAAAGCTCCGCCCTCGCCCCGCCGATCGCCCCGCGCCGTCCGCACACGGTGACCCATCACGGCATCACCGTCAGCGACGACTACGCCTGGCTGAAGGACCCGAACTGGCAGAAGGTGCTGCAGGAGCCGAGCGTGCTGGCGCCGGACATCCGGGCCTATCTCGACGCCGAGAACACCTACACCGAGAGCGTGCTCGGCCACACCGCAGCGCTGCAGAAGACGCTGGTCGCCGAGATGCGCGGACGCATCAAGGAGGACGACTCCACCGTCCCCTCGCCTGACGGGCCGTTCGCGTATTTCCGTAAGTATCGCGAAGGCGGCCAGCATCCGCTGTTCGCGCGCCAGCCGCGCGATGGCGGCGCCGAGCATGTCATTCTCGACGGTGACGAGCTCGCAGCACAATCCGAATTCTTCCAGTTCGGCGGTACGCGGCACTCGCCCGACCATGCACTGGTCGCCTGGAGCGCGGACACCCGCGGCTCGGAGTACTACACCATCCGCGTGCGCGACTGGACGAGCGGGCGGGATCTCGACGACGCGGTCGAGGACACCGACGGCGGCCTGGTGTGGGCTTTGGACGCGCGAGCCTTCTACTACGTCAGGCTGGACGAGAACCACCGCCCGACGCGGGTCTACCGTCACAGGCTCGGCACCACGCAGGCCGATGACACGCTGATCTACGAGGAGCCGGATTCCGGCTGGTTCACCCATCTGCACGAGAGCGCGAGCGGCCGCTTCTGCGTCATCGCCGGCGGCGACCACGAGACCTCCGAGCAGCGGCTGATCGACCTGCATGATCCGAACGCCACACCGCGCCTCGTCACCGCGCGTGAAGAAGGCGTGCAGTATTCGCTCGCCGACCGCGGCGACGAGCTGTTCATCCTGACCAACGCCGATGACGCCATCGACTTCAAGATCGTCACCGCCCCGCTTGCTGATCCCCAGCGCGCCAATTGGCGCGACCTGATCCCGCACCGCGCTGGCGTCTATGTGCTCGACAGCGAGCTCTATGCCGGCCACCTGGTGCGGCTGGAACGCAGGGATGCGCTACCGTCGATCGTGATCCGCGACCTCGTCAGCGGCGATGAGCACGCGATCGCGTTCGACGAGGCCGCCTATTCGCTCGACACCATGGGCAGCTACGAGTTCGAGACCACCAATCTGCGCTTCGGCTATTCGTCGATGACGACGCCTGCAGAAGTCTTCGACTACGACATGACAACGCGCACGCGCGTGCTGCGCAAGCGCCAGGAGATTCCATCCGGCCACGACCCGGCTGATTACGTCACCACGCGGATCATGGCGACCGCCGCCGACGGCGCGCAGGTGCCGGTGTCGATCCTGCACCGCAGCGACCTGGTGCGCGACGGCAAGGCGCCGCTGCTGCTCTATGGCTATGGCTCCTACGGCCACGCCATCCCGGCCTCGTTCTCCGCCAACCGCCTGTCGCTGGTGGACCGTGGCTTCGTCTACGCCATCGCCCATATCCGCGGCGGCGCCGACAAGGGCTGGTCGTGGTATCTCGACGGCAAGCGTGAGAAGAAGACCAACACCTTCGACGATTTCGCTGCGGCCGGGCATGCGCTGATCGCCGCCGGCTACAGCTCGGCGAAGCAGCTCGTTGGCCACGGCGGCAGTGCCGGCGGCATGCTGATGGGCGCAGTGGCCAATCGCGCCGGCGAGCTGTTCGCCGGCATCGTCGCCGAGGTGCCGTTTGTCGACGTGCTCAACACCATGCTGGACGATCAGCTGCCGCTGACGCCACCGGAGTGGCCCGAATGGGGCAACCCGATCACCGACGAGAAGGCGTTCCGCACCATCCTGTCGTACTCGCCTTATGACAACGTCGCCGCCAAGGACTATCCGGCGATCCTGGCGATGGGCGGCCTGACCGATCCGCGCGTCACCTACTGGGAGCCGGCGAAGTGGATCGCGCGGTTGCGCGCCACCATGACCGGCGGCGGCCCGGTGCTGTTGCGGACCAACATGGGCGCCGGACATGGCGGCGCGTCGGGGCGCTTCAACCGGCTCGACGAAGTCGCGCTGGCCTACGCATTTGCGCTGTGGGCCGCCGGGCTCGTGCAGGCTTAGTGCGGTTGATCTGACGTTTGCTTCAGGCTCGCAGCGTGTCCTTCACACACCGCCGCGCGCCACGGGCAGCCATACCGCGCCACAACCGTGATGAGAGCACCGGCGGCACGCGTGCCGCCGGATGCACGCGCGTTTCACGCGCGGACAAACTGCGCTAGATTTGATCCAGTTTGGATTCGCCGTACCACGCGGGCGGAAGCATCGCCCACGGCGAGCGTCGCGCCGAAGATCGCGGCCGACGGGCGTCTCGCCGACGACGGTGCGTTAAGTGTCGTGTCCCATTCGCCCGCTGCGTGCGACGTTCTGCGGAGGAACGTGCATGACGCCGCGACTGGTCCGACTTGCTCTCTGTGCTACCGTTGCTGCTTTCGCCTCGACAGCATTCGCTGTCGACCGCGGGCAGTTCGAAAACGTTCCCGAGCACATCCGCTCGTGGTTCAAGGCCGTGCGCAGCCCGACCGGCGTGCCCTGCTGCGACATCGCCGACGGCCACCGCACCGACTATGACGTGCGCGGCGGCAACTACTGGGTGCCGATCGAGGGTCAATGGATGCAGGTACCGGAGAAGGCGGTGGTGCGCGACGCCGGCAACCCGGTCGGCGAAGCCGTGGTGTGGTATGTGCGCCATGGCGGCAGCATCATCATCAACTGCTTCGTCCCCGCCGACGCGGCTTGAGGCCGGACAAGCAAACGCCCGGCGCGGATGTCCGGCCGGGCTGATGCAGTAACGTTTGTCGCGTCGCGATCAGTCGTGGTCGAGCTCGCCGATGTGATGCTGCGAGTACAGCTCGACGCCGATCCTCTTGACGAGGTCGATCTGGGTCTCGAGGAAGTCGATGTGGCTTTCCTCGTCTTTCATCAGCTGCTCGAAGATGTCACGGGTGACATAGTCCTTGACCGCGTGGCAGTGCGTCGCTGCTTCCTCGTAGAGCGCGCGCGCCGAATACTCGGCCTGCAGGTCGCACTCCAGCACTTCCTTGACATCCTGGCCGATGTGCAGCGGATCCAGCACCTGCATGTTCGGGAAGCCGTCGAGGAAGATGATGCGATCGATCAGCTTGTCGGCGTGCTGCATCTCCTCGATCGATTCCGCGCGCCACTTCTTGGCGAGATCCTTGAGGCCCCAGTTGTCGAGCAGGCGGTAATGCAGCCAATACTGGTTGACGGCGGTCAGTTCGTGGCGAAGCGCCTTGTTCAGATACTCGATGACCTTCGGTTCGCCCTTCATGGAGCCGGTTCCTTTCCGCTCGACGCCGACATTGGCGCCCTTCCATATTTTAGAACGCTTCTAAATCAGAAGCGGCGGAGCGGCAAGCGCCACCGCGCCGCACGTGGGTCAAACTCGGCCATCGGGAAGGGAGGAAAGCGGCCCTCGGGGCCGCATCGGTCACACCGGCAGGGCGACGACCAGATCCAGTTCCAGCGCGACTTCGGGAGCGAAATCGCCGGGACGCTGCACCGGAGCCCTGGTATGCGTATGCGCGTGAGGCGCGGCATGGGCTTCGCCGTGCGGGCAGCCGCTACAGCAGCCCTTGGCGCAGGCGCCAAGCGCATCGGTCATGATCCGCCGAATGGTGCGGGCGCAACGGCCGCACTGGGCGCTGCATCCCAGGCAATTGTAGACCTGCCGCGCCGTGCGCGGCAGGTCGCCCACGGGGGCGGTGACTGCCGACCGTACGTCGTTGTCGGTCAGAATGTTGCAGGAGCAGACAATCATGAAAGGGCCGGCAATCCGGTAGTGATGCTGCCCTTTTCGATATTGAAGCCCTGCGGCCGATGCAAAAGGAAAAAGCGCTGTTTGAAGCTATTCCAAACTGCTGAAAACCTGCGAAAATTGGAACGAATCTAAACTGCGGGAATAATTTCCTTGATCGCTCAGGCGATCGGGGAGGCCCACTTCGCGCGCCATCGCGGCGCCGGCAACGGTTCCGCAAAATACAGCGTCTCGCGCACGACCTTGCTGTCGCGAAACTCCATGATGCTGACGACGAATTCCGGATCGCCATCATAAGACGTGGTGTAGTCGGTCACCCAGAGATCACCCTGCCCGAGCACGCTGCGGATGCTGATGGCAGCGCGCTGCGGATCGGCGGCGCGGCTCGCCTTGATGTTGTCGCGGCCGCTGATGCGCTCACCGGTCTGCGGCACGTCGAGCAAGGCATCCTCGTGATAGATCCGATGGGCGAGCTCGAAATTGCCGCTGTCGATGGCCCGCCAGTACCGCTCGAGCAGCGCCCGGGTATCCAGGCCTTCGGCAAATTCATCGCCAACAGCAATGTCGTTCATCTCGATCTCCCATTTCCGCCCGCCCAGATCCGCCTGGTTACGGCCGGCACACCTCGCGAGTTAACCACAAGCCATGCATGATATCACAGCGAAAAGCGCCGCCGGCGCATGGCTCGGCGGCAGTTATAGCCGAGATTCCCGAGACTTAGGCGGAACAATCGGGATTAACGCTTCCTGACGATTTTAAACCGCACTTTTGTCACATATGAGCTATAGCAGGCGCGCAGCTCAATCACACATCGGTGGACTCATGCGGCAATTGCAGATTGCAGTGGTGTTTCTTATTGCCATGGCGGCCCCCCTGGCAGCGCAGGAGGCGGATATCGCGGCCCCCGCAGCCAAAGTGTCGGTCTGGCGGGTCGCGGCGAGCGAAGTCGCCATTGCGCGCTACCGCGCGGCGCTGAAGCTGACCGCGGCGCAGGAGAAATACTGGCCGGGCGTCGCCAACGCGCTGCGCACACTGGCGCGCCTGCCGAAGGTCGACGAAGATGCGGTGCGGCGCGTGGCGCCGTCGGTCTCGCCGCTGCTGGCGAGCCTCGACGACAATCAGAGGCAGGTCGCGATGAGCCTCGTGCAAAAGGCCGGCCTTGCACAATACGCCTCGTTGTTCTGAGGCGTCGGTCGCGGTGACGCGACCTTTGGTGTGAAGCTGCAGGTCCCTTTCATCATGCTCGGCCCGCGCGCCTCCGCGACGCGGGCCGAGGCCGTTTTTGCCCGTGCGCCGTTCGCGCCCCTGCCGCGCATGGACCGCGCCCGCCTGCCGTGCAGGATTCCGCTGCCTGCGTTTCTGATCTACGACAGACGCATGGGCGACAAGGCAGATTCGCATCCGATCAATGTCGTGTACGTGCTCGCCAGCGCTGCCGGCACGCGGCTGACGACCTATGTCGGCTGGACCAACGACCTGCCGCGCCGGCTCGCCAGGCACAATGCCGGCACCGGTGCCCGTTCGACCCGGGGGCGAACCTGGATCGTGCTGTACACCGAGACGTTCGCCACCCGTAACGAAGCGATGAGCCGGGAGTGGCACCTCAAGCGCGACCGCGTCTTCCGCAAGCAGTTGCTGGACCGCTTCCGGGACACGATCGCGCAGCCGTCGTGAGACGCGAAGGGCAGCCTCAGCGGCGCAGGGCGGCGAACGCCGCCACCGCATCAGGCACCTGCGAGGCTTTCAAGCCCGCAATATTGATGCGCCCCGACGCCGGCATGTAGATGGCGTGGCGTTCGCGCAGGTCGAGCACCTGCGCTTCCGTCAGTGGCAGCAGCGAGAACAGCCCGTCCTGCTCGGCGATCGCGGCCGCCGGTTGCCAGACATCACGCAGACCCGTGGCGAGCGCGCGGCGGATGCCCGCGAGGCGCCCCCGCATCTCGTCGAGCTCGTCGCTCCACTGCTGCTTCAGCGCCGCATCGCCGAGGATCGTGCTCACAATCGCTGCGCCATGATCGGGTGGCATCGAGTAGCTGGCGCGCGCCAGCGACACCAGGTTGGAGCGGGCCGCATCGGCTTCCGCCTGCGAGCGGCCGACGGCGAAGATGGCGCCGGTGCGCTCGCGGTAGAGCCCGAACGACTTCGAGCCGGAAACCGCGACCAGCGCTTCCGGCACCGCGGCGATGACCCGCCGCAGGCCGGCCACGTCCGCCTCGATGCCCTCACCGAGCCCCTGATACGCAAGATCGATGAGCGGCACGAGGGTGCGCCGGGCGAGAATATCGGCGATCTCGCCCCATTGCGCCGCGCTGAGCCGCGCGCCCGTCGGGTTGTGGCAGCAGGCATGCAGCAGCACCGCATCGCCAGGGTCTGCCCGGTTCAGCGCCGCCAGCATCTCGTCGTACAGCAGCGTCTGAGTGTCGTGATCGAAGAAGCGATAGCTCTCGAACGGCAGGCCGGCGGCGTTGAAAATGCCGATGTGGTTCGGCCAGGTCGGCAACCCCAGCCAGATCCGCTTCACTCCTGACGCCTTCAGGAGGTCGGTCGCGAGCCGCAGCGCCCCGGAGCCGCCCGGCGTCTGCACGCCCGCGACGGCAAATCGGCCGTCTCCGGCGACGAGCTGCCAGAGCCGGTCGAGGAAGACGCGGTCGCCCTCGGGCGCGACATAGGACTTTGTCTCCTGGGTCTCCCACAACAGCCGCTCGGCGGCCTTTACCGCGCGCAGCACGGGCGTGTGGCCCGCCTCGTCACGATAGACGCCGACGCCGAGGTCGATCTTGTTCGGACGTGGATCCGACTGGAACAGGCCGATCAGCGCGAGCAGGGGATCGGCGGGCTGGGGCGTGAGAGCAGCAAACATCGAGGACCCAATGTTGATGGACGAGCAATGTTGATGGACGAGCAGTGTTGACGGACGAGCGGATCATCGTCGACCCGCGCGAGCACGGCCATGATAGCAAGCGGATTGCTTGCCGCCTAATGCAACATGCACTCAGCGCAATCCATTCCACGGCACGAAACACCGGCCGTCGGCAATCCGCTTGGCAGCTGGCGCGCGCGTGCTCTAGGATCATGCCGCGCGGTCCGTGGCGTCCGCCGTCACCCCTGATCCCGGCCGCTTCGCTGAAGGCCGACAAACCACAAAAGCAAGAACGGGAGGCTTTCATGTCCAACATGCGCGTCATCGCCACGGGGCTCGAATTTCCGGAGGGCCCGGTGGTGCTGCCCGACGGCTCGGTGGTGCTGGTGGAGATCCGCGGCAAGCGCCTCACCCGGGTCTGGCCCGACGGACGCAAGGAGGTGATCGCCCAGATCCCCGGCGGCCCGAACGGCGCCGCGATGGGGCCAGACGGCAAGTGCTACATCTGCAACAATGGCGGCTTCAGCTGGTCGCCGCTGCGCGGCATGATGATGCCGGGCGCGCCGAGCGCAGCTGAATACATCGGCGGTTCGATCCAGCGCGTCGACCTGCAGAGCGGCAAGGTCGAGACACTGTTCGACAAATGCGGCGAACATCCCCTCAAGGGACCCAATGACCTCGTGTTCGACAAGCACGGCGGCCTGTGGTTCACCGACCTCGGCAAGCGCCGCGCCCGCGACATGGACGTCGGCGCCTTCTACTATATGAAGCCCGGCGGCAGCGGCGTGGTGGAAGGCCACTTCGGCATGCTGCCGGCCAACGGCATCGGCCTGTCGCCGGACGAGAAGACCGTCTATGTCGCCGAGACCCCGACCGCACGGCTGTGGGCGTTCGACATCGGTGCCCCCGGCGAGATCAAGCCGAGCGAGGTAATCTACCGCGGCGAGCGCGGCCGGCCAATCGCAGGCCTCGGCGGCTACCAGATGTTCGACTCGCTCGCCGTGGAGGCCGGCGGCAATGTCTGCGTCGCCACCCTCATCAAGGGCTGCATCTCGGTGATCGCGCCGGATGGCACGCTGGTGGAGCAGGTGCCGACCGGCGACGTCGTCACCACCAACATCGCCTTCGGCGGTCCCGAGCTGAAGACCGCGTACATCACCCTGTCGGGCAAGGGCGAGCTCGTCACCATGGACTGGCCGCGCGGCGGCCTGCCGCTGAACTTCCTCAATCGTTGAATGGACCCCCGATGACCTGGCTCGAACCTCTCACCCTCACCGGCCGCCACGGCCGCCTCGAACCGCTGTCGCAGGCGCACCACGACGGCCTCGTCGAGGCCGTCAGCGACGGCGAGCTCTGGAACCTGTGGTACACGTCGATCCCGAGCCCGCAGACCATGGAAAAGGAGATCACCCGCCGGCTCGGCCTGCAGGCCGCGGGCGCGATGCTGCCGTTCACCATCTGCCTGCCCGACGGCACCATCGCCGGCATGACGACCTACATGAACGTCGATGCCGCCAACAAGCGCGTCGAGATCGGCTCGACCTGGTATCGCAAGAGCGTGCAGCGCTCTGCGCTCAACACCGAGTGCAAGTTCATGCTGCTGCGCCATGCCTTCGAGCAGCTTGGCTGCATCGCGGTCGAATTCCGCACGCACTTCTTCAACCACCAGAGCCGCCGCGGCATCGAGCGGCTCGGCGCCAAGCTCGACGGCATCCTGCGCAGCCATCAGGTCGCACCCAACGGCACGCTGCGCGACACCGTCGTCTACAGCATCATCGCCGCCGAATGGCCGACGGTGAAGGCGCATCTGAGCTATCAGCTGGAGAAGCCGCGCTGAGGAGCTCGAAACGAATCCGCTGCGATGACCGAGGCGGTGAAGCTGGATACGCGGGTCAAGCCCGCGTATGACGCCGAAATCGGACGCACGGCCTCGACTGTCCGGTAGGTTCTCAGCGCCGCCCCACCCACTTCGTCATTGCTGGGCTTGACCCGGCAATCCAGCTTTCTTCCAGCAAAGAGCTTTCGCCAGTGACGTTCACGCCGCGTCGCGGCGGTACAGCGTGTCCACCGTGACGGTGCCGACCGCGCGGGAGACGCAGGCGCACATCTTGCGGTTCTCGTGCTTCTGATGCTCGCTGAAGAACACGTCGCGGTGGTCGATCTGGCCGTCGACCGCGACGACATCGAGCGCGCAGACGCCGCATTCGCCGCGCTCGCAGTCCGACATCACCTCGTGGCCGGCGGCGTTCAACGCATGAAGCAGGGTTTCGCCCTGTGCCACCACGATCTCTTCGCCCGACGGCTGAATCCGCACCCGGAACGCCTCGGTCGGCAACAGCCCACTGGAGCCGAAAGTCTCATAGCGCAGGTCAGTTGCGGGACGTCCGAGCCCGTTCCAGCTCCGCCGCGCTGCCTCCAGGAGCCGCATCGGACCGCACAGCACCGTCATCGTGTCGGCGGGCAGCGCTGCGAAGGTCGCGTTGAGATCGAGCCGCTGCCCCTCATCGCTCGCGTGGACCACAAGGCGATCGCCGAGCAGCGTCGACAGCTCGTCAAGATACGCTGCCTCGCCGCGCGACCGCACGCAGTAGTGCAGCGTCACGTCGGCGCTGTGACGGAAGAGCGCTGCTGCAATCCCGACGATCGGCGTGATGCCGATGCCGCCGGCGATCAGGCAATAGGCGGGACGGCGCCAATCCAGTTCGACCAGCGCGCACGGATTCGACACCTCGATCCGTGCCCCTGCCTGCAGCATCCACATCGCGCGCGAGCCGCCGCGGCTGTCCGGCGCGAGGCGCACGGCGATGCGATAGCCATCGGACGCGGGCTCGCCGACCAGCGAGTAGGAACGGGTCTGCGGCTGGCCGTCGATCAGCAGGTTGACGTTGATATGACTGCCGACCGGATAGGCGGCCGTGCCGTCGTCCGGCTGCAGCACGAATTCGCGGATCTGCGGCGCCACGTCGCGCACGGCGGCGACGGTGCAGGACGACCAGGTTTCAGCAAAGCGCATGGCCGCTCTCCTTAGCTTTCGCCCTGCGGCGCGCGCACAGCGACTTGCGCCAGCGCCGGCAGCAGGTCGAGATGGGTGCGATTGCGCAGCGCGAGGCGCAGGTTGCGCGCAGCGAGCCGCGCATGTTCGCGCATGATCGCCTCCGCCCGCGCGCCTTCACGGTTCTCGATGGCGTCCACCACGATGTGATGATGGTCCTGCGCGATCATCAGGATCTGATGTGCCTCCGGCAGTGCCGACTGCGCCATCACGAAGCCGCTCGGCGAGGCGAACGGCAGCGCGGAAGCCCGGTCGATCTGGCGGATCACCGGCGCGCTGCGCGACAGCTCGGTGAGCAGCGCATGGAAGCGGGCGTTGAGCGTGACATAGACCGAGAACGCCTCGACCGACACGCGGTCCTGCTTCACCAGCGCATCGAGCTCGGCGAGGTTCTCCTTCAGCGGTGCGAGATCGCGCGCAGAGACGCCGCGCTCGGCGGCGAAACGCGCCGCAAGGCCCTCGAGCGTACCACGCAACTCGATGGAATCGAGGATGTCGCGCTCGGAGAAGCCCTTGACCATGAAGCCGCCGGACGGGATCGCCTCCAGCAGGCCCTCCTCCTCCAGCCGCACCAGCGCCATGCGCACCGGCGTGCGCGACACGCCGGTGGTCTCGACCGCCTGCAGCTCGGAAATGCGCTCGCCGGCCCGCAGGCTGCCGGACAGGATCTGGTCGCGCAGGGCGAGCTGCGCGCGCACGGTCTGCGATACGGAGCGCTCGGCGTCGCGTTCGTTCATGGTGCTACTCCGCGGCCTGCAGGCGCTGCGTCTCGGCGGCGATCATGCGGTCGATCACCCGCCGCGCCCACATTGCGCCCGCATCGATGTTGAGGTTGTAGAATACCCGGTCGGGGTTCTCGTCCATGGCGCGCTGCTGCGCTTCGAGGATGATCTCGTCCTCGCGGAAGATGCCAGATACCCCTTCGCGGATCTGCGTGGTCAGCTTCTGCTCGGTGCGCCGGTGGTTGCGCACGAACGCCCAGAAGTAATGGCAGGTGGTCGCCGTCTCCGGCGTCATGGTGTTGAGCACGAAGCCGTTGACGCCCTGCGAGCGGTCGCCTTCCGGCGCCCCCGTCCCTGCCGGCGCGACTCCGACATCGATGTTGACGGTGGATGGAGCCTGGAAATTGATGATCTGCCAGCGGTCGACCGGACCCGGCTTCTGCAACTGGGCGGCCCAGAACGGCGGCGCCTCGATGCCCGTCATCCAGCGCGTCACCGTGACGGTGCGGTCGCCATGGGTGACGTCGAAGGGCGCTTCCGCCACCGCGTCGTTGCCGATGCTGCCGCCATGGACGAAGGTCTCGTGGGTCAGGTCCATCAGGTTGTCGACCACGAGGCGGTAGTCGCACTTGGCATGGATCGTCTTGCCGTCGCCGGCCCAGGCCGGATCGTCGTTCCAGTGCATGTCAGGCACCAGCGCCGGGTCGGCCAGCGCCGGATCGCCCATCCACAGCCAGATGAAGCGATGACGCTCGACCACCGGATAGGCCCGCACGCAGGCCGACGGATTGATGGTCTCCTGGGAGGGCATGAAGGTGCAGCGGCCCTGGGCGTTGTATTTCAGACCGTGGTAGCCGCAGACCACGGTGTCGCCTTCCAGACGCCCCTTGGACAGCGGCACCAGGCGGTGCCAGCAGGCATCCTCCAGCGCAGCCACCGTGCCGTCGGCCTTGCGGTACATCACCACGTGCTTGCCGCAGATCGTGCGGGGGAACAGCGCCGACTTGATGTCCACGTCCCAGGCCGCGGCGTACCAGGCGTTCATGGGAAAGGGCTGGGTCATGGTCGTTGCCTCCCGGGCGGCTTTTTATGCATCCATTGTGTATACATAAAATCCGAATGTCGGGCAAGATCCTTGAATTTAAGCTACGAAATCCCAATTCATGTATACATCAATCGATCCGGACAGCTCCCCACCCCTGC